>CABHOY010000056.1 GCA_902168105.1 uncultured Flavihumibacter sp. | reverse complement strand
CCGCCACCGCGGTCGTAACCACCACCACCGCCGCCACCGCGATTGTAGCCGCCACCACCGCCACCGCGGTCGTAACCACCACCACCACCGCCGCCGCGATTGTAGCCACCACCACCGCCTTCACGGTTGTAGCCACCACCACCGCCTTCGCGATTGAAGCCGCCATCACTATCACCACGATTGTAGCCACCGCCACCACCGTAGCCTCCATTGTCGCGCGGGCGATATCCACCGCCACCGCCGCCATCACGATCCCCACGATTGTAACCGCCGCCGCCTTCACGGTCAGAATTAAAAGGTCTGTCATTGTCCCGGTTGTAACCGCCGGGTCTACCCTCTCTTTCACTATTAAAATCGGGTTTGAAGTAACCGCTTGGTCTCTCCTTATTGGGATCTTGGTCTTTGTCTGTACCAGGAGGAGAGTAGGGCCTGCGGGGGCGTTCGTTTCTCTCAAAAGTCATCTTACTTAATTAAGCGTTTGAATCAATATTAGCTATGATTTCATAAAAATGAAATACGTCTCCATAAGAGTTATATAAGGGCGCCGGTGAAATGCGAATTACTCCGGGTTCCCGCCAGTCGACGATTATACCGGCGTCAGTCATCTTTTGTTGGATTTCTCTCCCTTTGTCATGGAAAAGCAAAGATAATTGAGCACCGCGTTCCTTACAATTTTTTGGCGTAATTATTTCAAATTTTATGTTTTCTATATGTTTTAACAGGAATTCAAGATAATTGGTGAGTTTTATGCTCTTATCTCTTAAAGCTGCCATCCCAGCGGACTCAAAAAGTTCCAGTGAGGCTTTTAATGCTACCATGTTAAATACCTGTGCCGTGCTAATTTGCCAGCCTTCTGCACGGCTCTTGGGTTTAAAACCCTTTTCCATTTTAAAACGGGTACTTTCTTCATTGCCCCACCAGCCACCTAGTCGTTGCCGGTCTATATCTCGGGCATGTCTTTCATGTATAAATGCTCCACCTACAGCGCCGGGGCCTCCATTTAAATACTTATATGAGCACCAAACGGCAAAATCTACTTCCCAGTCATGTAACTTCAAAGGTACGTTTCCTACTACGTGCGCCAGGTCGAACCCGGCTACAGCCCCAACTCTATGGGCCGCTTCCGTAATGGACTGCATATTAAACAATTGGCCGGTATAATAGTTTATTCCCCCCAATAATATTATTGCTAAGCTACTACTTTCCTGATCAATAATATCAAAAATATCTTCCTCCCTGATCAAATACTCACCGGCTCGGGGAGCCACTTCTATTATCGCCGTTTCCGGATCAAAACCATGCAGCCGTACCTGTGTTTCCACCGCATACTGATCACTCGGAAAGGCGCCTGCCTCCATCAATATCTTAAAACGCTGTTTCGTTGGACGGTAAAAGCTCATCAATAAAAGATGCAGGTTCACAGTAAGCGTATTCATTACTGTCAACTCATCCTGGCTGGCTCCTACTATATTTGTCAACGGCTTGCTGCAATATTGCTGATAATAAAGCCATGGATTCTCCGCATTCCAATATCCTTCTACTGCATGATGATGCCAGTCATTTAATTCCTGTTCTATAGCAGGTCTTACTTTCTTGGGCTGTAATCCTAAAGAGTTTCCGCAAAAATAAATAGCATCCTTTCCATTTTTTTGAGGAAAATAAAATTGCTCCCTGTGCGTCTTTAATGGGTCCGATTGGTCCTGCTCTTCAGCAAACTGCCTTGATAGTTCAAACATAAGTCAAAATTCCAGGTTTCTCTTACCCGATCCCGTTTAATCCGGTACTCTACTTAAAAAAATGAGTACTTTTCCCTGCCTGGGGCAAACGGGACCGCTATAACGTGTCTCCAATCAGTCTCCGTCCAGTAAATTTCCTATTCCTCCCAGTATACTACCCTCTTCCTTGCGCTTTCCTGTACCATAAGAAACAATTCTCGCGGCCATTCTGCTAATAGGTAAGGATTGTATCCAGACTTTACCCGGACCTCTTAATGTGGCAAAGAACAAACCTTCGCCGCCAAAAACCATATTCTTGATACCTCTTACAAATTCAACGTCAAAATGCACTCCCGCAGTATACGCTACCACACATCCTGTATCAATTTTTAATACCTGACCGGGCTGTAACTGCTTCTCTATAACCATTCCCCCTGCATGCACAAACGCCATACCATCTCCTTCCAGCTTCTCCATTATAAAACCTTCCCCGCCAAAAATGCCGGTTCCCAGCTTTCTCTGCCATTCAATGCCAATACTAACACCTTTCGCTGCACATAAGAACGCATCCTTCTGACAGATCACTTTCCCTCCCATCTGCTGCAGGTCCATCGGAATGATCTTACCCGGATAAGGCGCAGCAAAACTTACTTTCTGCTTGCCATTCCCCGCATTCGTAAATGCAGTCATGAACAGGCTCTCACCTGTCAGTATCCTTTTACCGGCTGACATCAATTTTCCAAGAAGTCCCTGATTAGGTTGTGAACCATCCCCGAACATTGTTTGCATCTGAATCTCCTGGTCCATCATCATGAAACTGCCGCTTTCAGCTATAGCAGTCTCCTGAGGATCCAATTCTATCTCGACAATCTGTATTTCTTCGCCATAGATACGGTAATCTATTTCATGGTTGCGTCGCATAGCGTATGATATATTAACCAGGTTAACAAGAATGGTTCTTGTAGGTCAAAAATAAGTAATTGAACCCGCAGTCAATTGTTAAAGTTTGTTAAGGTGTAAAAAAAAGAAACCGTCTCGTGGACACGAGACGGTACCTGTTAAACCTACAACTGTTACACTGTATATAGTGTGAACTAAACTCTTTCGGCTACCTTCTTATCTTGATGATGCCTGTGTACAGGTGTTTCCTCATGCTCATCCCCGTTAGGGAAGAAGTTATAAGGCTTAGATGATACGTATTTGGGATCATGCAATTTGCGCACTTCCCCTTTCGGCATCAGCACCTTCAGTACCAGGACCATGAACGGCATATATTTAAAGGCGCGTGGTATCTTATAGTAATCCAGTACATCTATTGAACGCTTGTTCATAGCGTACATCACCGGTACCAGGATCAGTGTCAGGAAGGTGGCGAACACCAGACCGTACACCATTGTCCAGGCCAGCGGCCCCCAGAACGCAACGTTGTCACCTCCGAAGAAGATGTGCGGCTCAAATGATGAGAATAACTCCGCAAAATCAATATTAAACCCTACTGCCAACGGTATCAGACCCAGAATGGCCGCAATAGCTGTCAGCAATACCGGCGTCATACGTGTTCTGCCGGCTTCGATCACCGCCTCATATACCGGCATCTTCTGCTGTACCAGGAGGTCCGTAAACTCCACCAGTACGATACCGTTACGTACCACAATACCCGCCAGCGCCATGATACCCACACCCGTCATTACTATCGAAATATCCATTCCGAAGATGGCAAAGCCCAGGAACACACCAATGATCGAGAATAATATCTCCATGAAAATAACAAGCGGCCGTCCAATAGAGTTGAACTGTGTTACCATGATCATCAGGATCAGACCGAACGCACCGAGCATAGCCATACCCAGGAAGTTTGAAGTTTCCTGCTGGTCTTCCTGCTCTCCCGTCATCTTTACCGTAATACCCTGCGATTTCGGAAAATCCTGCACCGCCGTCTGGATCTGCTGTACAACCTCGTTGGTATTAAAGCCTGTCAGTACGTTGGAATATAATGTCACTACACGTTTCTGATCAATACGTTTGATACTTGCGTACGTGTTGGAATACTTGATATCGGCTACCGCTGACAATGGTACCTGACGGATCGCTCCAGCCATATTCATATCACGGTATACGAGATTCAGGTTCATCAGTGTATTGATATTATTACGCTGATCTTCCTTGAATCGTACCATGATCTTATAATCATCTTCCGGATCACGGAACTTCGATACTTCCTGTCCGTATAACGCTGTACGCAATGCCATACCAATAGTCGTAGTCGAAATACCTTCCCTGTTTGCACGTTCGCGGTCAATATTCACCAGTATCTCAGGCTTATTACTCTGAAAATCTGACTTCAATTCTTCCACACCACCTATCTGCAGAGAATCCAGGTAACGTTTTAATTTTGCTGCACCTGCGGTCAGCTCTTCAAACTCATCACCGGAGATCTCGATATTGATCGGCTTACCTGTTGGCGGTCCACCCTGCTCCTGCTCTACTGTAATATCAACTCCCGGAAGACCTCTTACCGCTTTACGGATCTTATCCAGATACTGTACAGTTGAATTTCCGTTACGTTGTCCAAACTCCACGAATGCTACTGTCACCTTACCCTTATGAGGCTGCACACTCATGTCCATCTGCGATGGATCGCCGGCGCCTACTGCCACATTGGAGATGATAGATTCTACGATCGGATTCTTCTCTCCTACTGCTGCAGTGATCTTCTGCTCTATAATATGAGTGATCGAGTCTGTATATTTCTGATCAGTACCCATTGGCAGCTCTATATAAGTATAGATGAAGTTCGGATCTGCCTGCGGGAAGAACACAACCTTAGGACTACGGATCACAGTCAGCATAATACTGAACACCAGCAACCCGAATGTAGCCAGCATGATCCAGATTGGGCGCCATCCTACGAGACACCATTTAAGAACACGTTTATAACGCTCCTGCACACGCGGCCATGCCTTGGTCTGGAAACGACGGGCTACCCCACCAAGCCAGAAACGCTCCAATACGACCAGCAGGTACATGAATACAGTGAAGTTGCCTACACCGACGCTACCTGATGCATATCCAATGAGTGCGATTAAAGCAAATATGCCTGTAACTATTGCAAACTTCCTGTTGAACGTCGGTTTAGGATGATTATCCCCTTCATGACGGTCCATGAAGTCTACCGCAAACACCGGATTGATAATATAAGCTACGATCAATGATGCTCCCAGTGTAGTGATCAACGTTACCGGCAGGAAGAACATGAAACTACCGATAATACCAGGCCAGAAAAGCAAAGGGAAGAACGGCGCCAATACCGTCAGCGTTCCGGAGAACACCGGCAGGAACACCTCTCCCGCAGCCATTTTCGCAGCCTTTACAATACCCAGGTCTTTTCTTGTATAGAAAATACGATGCACATTCTCGATCACCACGATCGCATCATCCACCACAATACCCAATGCGAGCAGGAAGGAGAACAATACCATCATATTCAAAGTAAAGTCGAATGCCGGCATCAGCAGGAACGCAATGAACATGGAGATCGGCACCGATAATGCTACGAAGATCGCGTTCACAGCTCCCATGAAGAACATCAGGATCACTGTTACCAGAACGAAGCCGATGATGATCGTGTTGATCAGATCATGCAGGGTCACACGTGTTTTGGTAGACTGATCCGCAGTGATCGTTACATCAAGTCCTTTAGGCAGATAATCCTTACGCATTTCATCAATGATCACATGGATCTTATCAGATGCGTCGATCAGGTTCTTACCACTCTGTTTGATAACGTTCAGCGTGATCACGTTCTTACCGTCCAGACGCGCATAACTTTCCTGCTCTTCAAAACCATCCACTACTTCTGCTACATCTTTCAGATATACTACCGCACCCGACATACCACGTATTACGATGTTGCGGATCTTTGATGCGTCTTTATATTCACCTTTCACGCTTAACGTACGCTTCTGTCCATCCATTGATACCAGACCTCCGGAGATAGTACGGTTTTCCATGGCAATAGCATTAGCCACATCATCAAAGCTGATCCTGGACGCATCCATTTTGTATTTGTCTACGTTGATCTGGATCTCTCTTTCTAATGCGCCAACGATGTCAACACGTGTGATCTCATTCAATGCTTCGATACGGTCCTGCATCTCGTCCGCATACTTCTTGAGTGACTGCAGATCGAAATCGCCCGACAGGTTTACGTTCATGATAGGTATCTGCGATACGTCTATCTTGATGATCTGTGGCTCCTGTGTAAGGTCGTTGGGCAGGTCTTTCTTTGCATCATCTACTTTCTCACGTACTTCCTGCCGCGCAGTTTCCATATTCTCACTGGCGTCAAATTCGATAGTGATAGCGGAATAATCCTGCATGGAAGTACTCTTGATAGCTTTCACGCCGGAGATGCCTCCCAGTTGTTTTTCAATAGGCTTTGATACCAGTGTCTCCATGTCTTCCGGAGAAGTACCACTATAAATAGTGCTGATGTAGAACTGGGGGAACACTACTTCCGGAAACTGTTCCTTCGGCAGGCTCTGATATGACATGATACCTGCAAAGGCCAGGATAATGGTGGCTACATAAATGCTCACTTTATTATCTATCGACCAGCTGGTAGGTTTAAATTCTTTATTCAGATTATCTTGCATAAACCAGTTTTAGAGTATTAAAGCTGGATAAGGTCATTATCGTTCAATCCCTGGTAACCGATAGTCACTATCTGTTCGCCAGCTTGCAGTCCGGTTTTTATTTCCGCCTTATCATTATAGGTACGTCCCATTTCGATCTCTCTTCTCTTTGCGATCATTTTACCACCTTCTTTATCAGCCAGGATAACATAAGGTTTACCCAGGGAATACTGAATGATGTTCACAGGTATTACCACTGCTTTCGGTGCTATATAATCTACTATCTTCAAGCGGGTGATCATGTTCGGGCGAAGTAACGGATCGTTCTGCAAAGGTATTTCCACTCTGATAGTACGGCTTACGGGATCGATCACTTTTGAAGCGAACCCTATTTTAGTACGTACCTGTTTGTCAATATCCGGGAACTCCAGTACTACAGGATCGCCTGTTTTTACCTTGCTGGCGTAACCTTCAGCAACATTTGCTATAACGCGCAGGTTGCTGCCATTTACCACACGGAAAGCAGGGCTGCCTGGCGCTGCATTATCTCCCAGTTTAATGATCACCGCATCTACGGTACCATTGATCGGAGATATGATCCTTGCCTGTCCCATCTGGTCCTGCAGGGTAGCCATCTTTCTTTCGAGAGATTCTTTCTGTGTTTTTGCATTCAGGTACTGCACTTCAGAACCTATCTTCTGGTTCCAGAGGTTCTGCTGTTTCTGGAACATGGTATTAGCCAGGTCCAGCTGTGTACGCAGTTCCGCCATATTAGCACGTAATATCTGATCATCCACTTGAGCCAATGCCTGTCCTTTGGTTACAGACTGGCCTTCCTTTACGTGAATAGCAGTGACAGTGCCAGGTACTTTGGAAGACACATTCACGTTTTCTCTTGCGTCTACGCTTCCCTGTACATCTATGTAATGTTCAAATACGGTATCTTCTACCGCAGCTACTACTACCGATTTCTTTTTACGTTCAGTAGTATCTGTTTTCTTCATACCTTTTTCCAGTGTAGCGATCTGCTGTTTCAGATCAGCTTCCTGTTTCTTCAGTTCCGCCAGTTTAGCCTCAGGCGAAGGTGAACCACAAGCGGCCATGAGAAGAGTGATCAACAGAGCGGGACGATATATCTTAGACATATAATTAAGAGTTAATAGTTAAGTTGTTGTGTGCGTAGCTTACAGTTTGCCGTACGCTTTGAGGTAATCCACTTTTGAGATCGCCGCATTGTACAACGCGTTGAAATAATTATTCTGTGCCTTGAGCAATTCATTTTCAGCAGTGCTCATTTCCAGACTGGAACCTACACCTTCACGGTATTTGACCTGCGTCGTATTGTATACTTCCTGCGCCAGCGCCATGTTACTTTCCTGTGCTTCCAGTGTCAGGATATTATTCCTGAGATTGGAAGAGGATTGTGCCTGTTCCATATCAATACCCAGTTTGGTATTTTCCAGGCTGATCTCTGCTTTCTTTACCTGCAGGAACGCCTGATCTTCTTTACGTCTGCGCTGCAAGCCATTGAAAATGGTAAATGACAGATTCACACCATATCCCACATACCCGTACCAGGTTTGACGGTCGAAGTAGTTGAATACATCACTCGCACGACTGATACCGGCAGTGCTGAAAAGCGACAGTGTAGGCAATACCCCTAATTTGTAACGTTTCAGATCATACTCATACGCTCTCCGCTGTTCCTGCAGCAACTGGTACTCTATGCGCTGTGAATAATCAAAACGTTCAGCGGTAGCGGCAGATTTAATCTCTGCTATTGTCAGCGTGTCTGTGAGTGTGATAGTTTGCTGAATAGGCATGCCCATCTGATACTTCAACGCAGCAATACCCACTTCTGTTACATTGCGGAGTTTTGTTTCTTCTGTGCGCAGATTGGTCAGTTGTACCACAAGCCTGTCTACATCGAGCTTTTCAACAAGACCGTTTTTATAGGTCTCCTGTGTTTCGCCCAGCAGTTTTTCCAGATTGGTGATGTTATTGGTCAGGATCTCAAGTGCGCGGCGTGCAGACAGTACATTATAATATGCCTTGTACACGTTCGCCTTTACATCGATCTCTGACTTCTGAACACCTTTGGCGACAAGCTGTTCCAGGGTTTGGCGGGCCTGCAGGGCTACCAGTACGCTCGGATCGAAGAGCACCTGTTTCAGTGTTACTTCACCGATAACATTGAACTTCAGTCCGAATGAAAAAGGCACCAGGGTGCCTTTAGGCACTGTATCGCTGAAGTTGGAAGCATCGATCAATTGTTTCTGTACGATTGGGTTATGCTGGAAGGTTCCTGAACCAGCCACGTTTGGAAGGGCCAGGCCACTTACTTCTTTATTTTTGGCCAGCTGAATGAGCTCATCCAGTTTGGCGGTACGCACGGTAGCCTGATTGGCCAGCGCGTAATCGACTGCCTGTTTTACAGACAGGGGAACATTCTCCTGCAGCGGTGGTTTCGGTTGCTGCTGGGCCATCCCATGGTGAAAGATCATCAGCAGCAGGAATCCTGTTAAGCCCGCGTGCTTTTTGTCAAGTTGCATAAAGGTCATTGGTTTATTTCTGTAGTTGTAGTTTGTTCTCTTCTACGCGTTTATATCCTTCGGCTGATACCAGGCCATACAGAAAATGCTCCAGCACGATACATTGCACTTTACTCATATCGTATTTCCCGTAAGGAAATACATCTGGCTGGAAACACAGCATGGAGGTAGCCAGGCGGTACTGTGTCATAATGTTTATGTCAAAATCCGTTCTGTACAACCCTTCACGCACACCTCTTTCGAGGTTCTGTCTTACTGTTTTCTGCAGGTTGTTGTTCATATAATTCTGGAATACCTGGTAAGCCCTGGCATGAAACTTCTGAAGATCGAACAGGATAATAGGGTTCATGTTACGGAAACTCTGATCCATCATTTTCATGACCAGGAACAACTCGTCAATTGCGTTTGAGGCCTTCTCCTGATTTTCGACACACTCCTTATCCATATTGTCGAGGTAACGGCTTATGGCGTGCATCACCAGTTCATCCTTATCAGCAAAATGTGCATACAGGGTCTTTTTTGATACTCCCATACGTTGGGCAATATCATCCATGGTGATTGAGCGTGTTCCGAATTGACAGAACAGACTGAATGCAGTATCCAGAATACGTTCCTGTATTTCCATCTTGTGATTTGTGTTCGTTCTTGGTTTTTTCTGTAAATCTTATAATGGCGGCTGTTATTCCATTCCCGGCTTCATAGTTTTCTTAGTGGTCTCCAACTTGATTTGCGATGCTGGGACAAAACTATGGAAACTTTTTAAACGATAATAGTTTCCAGCGTAATTATTTTTAATATAGTTATCCAGTCTGCTTAGTTGTTTAGATAACGATTTGTTTTACAGACTTATACATATCAGCCCTGCCGGATAAAATAAACGATGTAACTTTGACGCCGTCAGATATTCATTTTCCTGGGTTTCCCGGATTATTCACGTATTTGCATTTAAACTATATGTCTCCTAAAACACGTCTTAAGCTACTGGCGGCCCGCGTATTACGGTATTTTTTCCAGGGCTTACTGATACTGGCACCTATTGGCGTTACGGCGCTGACGCTGTACTGGGTTTTCGTCACCATCGACAATATCATCCCAAAAGAACTTCTTCCGCTTGAAACTCCGCTGAGATACCTACGCTACAAAGGGGTAGGATTTGTATTGGTACTGGTGCTCGTGATCGTAGTGGGATACCTGAGTTCTTCTTTTATTGTAGGCCGCATCTTTGCGTTGTTCGACCACCTGATGGAAAGGACGCCCTTTATTAAATATATATACTCGTCCGTCAAAGATGTCTTTGATGCTTTTGTGGGTGAGAAAAAGAAGTTTGATCATCCGGTGCTGGTACAGGTCTATGGTGTGGACGTGTGGGAAATGGGTTTCATTACACAGACAGATGTTTCCAGTCTTGGCCTGGAAGGATATACAGCCGTATATGTACCACATGCCTATGCTATTACCGGGAAGGTATTTATGGTGCCTGTCGGCAAGGTAAAACCGCTGACCAATATCTCTGCCGGCGAAGCTATGAAGTTCGCGGTGAGCGGGGGTGTAACGAACATTGAAGTACATGAGAAGAAAGAAGCACATGTTTAATATCAGCATTTTTATTTAATATTATAACGGAGTCCATCGGGCTCCGTTTTTTGTTAACCTATCATTCAAAATAATCATGCACCACATCTTGGGGACGATCAGTCTGTTGATCATCTTTTCCCAGCCAGTACACGGTTGGGGGTTCTTCGCTCATCAACGCATTAACCGGCTTGCAGTATTTACATTACCTCCGGATATGCTGGTACTGTACAAACCCAATCTTGAATATCTTGCCACACACGCCACAGATGCAGATAAAAGAAGATATATCATACCCGAAGAAGGGCCACGTCATTATATAGATATCGATCATTACGGACAGTCCCCCTTTCCTGCGCTGCCACGTTCCTGGCAGGAAGCCGTGATACGGTACACGGCAGATACGCTGAACAGGTATGGCATCCTGCCCTGGTATATCGGGCAGATGGTGTTACGGCTAACAAAGGCCTTCCGCGATGGCGATGCGGACAAGATCATGAAGCTGAGTGCTGATATCGGCCACTATGTGGGAGATGCCCATGTACCGCTGCATGCCTGTTCCAATCATAACGGACAGCTTACCCGCCAGGAGGGAATCCATGGACTGTGGGAATCCAGGATCCCCGAATTGATAGCGGATAAGGCTTTCCGGTACTGGACAGGCAAGGCGCATTATATAAATGATATCAGCGCCAGTACGTGGAAGATAGTGCTGGAAAGCGCAATGGCAGCGGATACCGTGTTGCGGCAGGAAAAAATAGTAAGCGACGGGTATCCCTCCGGCAGGAAATTTGCGTACGAAAGGCGCAATGGAAAACTTGTGAGAAACTATGCAACAACTTATGTGGAGATCTATCATTCAGTGTTGGATGGAATGGTGGAACGTCGTATGCGGGCGGCTATCAATGCCACGGCCAGTTACTGGTACACCGCATGGGTGAATGCCGGTATGCCGGCTTTAAACAGGCTGAAGAAAGGCAGGATAACAAACGCGCCCATCCCACCGTCCAAAGCGCCTATGATAGGCCGGCAGGAAGAATAAAAACGCGACCCAATTAATTTCGATTTTAAAAAAATATAAATTATCTTTGTTAGTACTATCTTTTTAGCCTTATCCTACACGCGTTCAGCATCATAAGTGAAATGCCATACTTTTTTTTCCATTCCTCTGACAAAACCAAGCAAAGTGGAACAAGCAAACAATTTATTTAACTTAGAACGACCTATGAAGGTGCACAATTTTAACGCAGGGCCTTCCATATTGCCAAACGAAGTGCTGTACAAGGCCAGTAAAGCTTTGATTGACTTTGAGGGTTCAGGAATGTCAATTTTAGAAATAGGGCATAGAACACCGCTGTTTCAGGCTGTACTGGATGAGGCAAGGGATCTTGTAAGAGAGCTGATGCAACTCGAGGATGACTTCGAGGTGCTTTATCTTCATGGAGGTGCAACTACGCAGTTCATGCAGATACCCATGAACCTCCTTGAAAATGATGGCACAGCTTCTTATATCGATACCGGTGTATGGAGTAATAAGGCAATTAAGGAAGCCAAACAATACGGCTTCGTGGATATAGCTGGCAGCTCAAAAGAGAGCAACTATAATCACATCCCCAAACAGTTTAACATTTCCCCGAAATCTACGTATCTGCACATTACGACCAATAATACCATTTATGGTACGCAATGGCAGAAGATCCCGGAAACGAATGTTCCACTGGTTGCAGACATGAGCTCAGATATATTGAGCCGCCCCATGGACTTTAATAAGTTCTCTCTCATCTACGCAGGCGCACAGAAAAATATGGGCGCTGCAGGTACTACGCTCGTTGCAGTTCGTAAAAGCATATTGGGTAAGGTAAACCGTAAGATTCCTACCATTCTGGACTATCGCAATCATATTGAGAATGGTTCAATGTTAAATACCCCTCCCGTATTTGCGATCTACATCTCCATGCTCACCCTCCGCTGGCTCAAAGAGCAAGGTGGCGCTGCTGCTATGGAAATACAGAACGAAAAGAAAGCTGCACTGCTGTACAGTGAGATAGATCAGAACCCACTGTTCCGTGGTACCGTGCAAAAAGAAGACAGGAGCCGTATGAACGTATCGTTCATTATGGATAAACCTGAACTGGAAGAAGAATTCCTCAAGTTCTGCAAGAAAGAAGATATTGTAGGCATTAAAGGACACCGCCTCGTAGGTGGCTTCCGCGCCTCTCTCTATAATGCACTGCCTTACGAAAGCGTGGAAGTACTGGTGGAAGCCATGAAATACTTCAGCCTGAAGAAAGCATAGTAATTTAGAATATTATAATATCATATAAACAAAGGGTCCTGCGCTGCAGGGCCCTTTGCTATTTTCGACAATTCAAACACATGCAAGTACTTAGACGGAAAAAATTAATTAGTTACTTTTGCGGCCTAACAATTTAATATCATGGCAATCATCAGACCGTTCAGAGGATTAAGACCTACTCAGGAACTCGCAGAAAAAGTAGCTGCCCGCCCTTACGATGTGCTCAGCGCAGCAGAGGCCAAAGCAGAAGCTGCCGGTAACCAGTACTCGTTTTACCATGTTTCCAAATCGGAAATTGACCTTCCTGAAGGTACCGATGCGCACAGTCAGGCTGTATATGATAAAGCTGCCGAGAACCTGCAGAAATTTATCAAAGAAGGTACCCTCTTCCAGGATGATGCTCCCTGCTATTACATTTACCGCCTCATTATGAATGGCCGCACGCAAACAGGACTGGTATGTGCATCTTCTGTATCCGACTACAATATGGGGATCATCAAAAAACATGAATTTACCCGTCCCGATAAAGAGCTGGACCGTATCAATAATATCAAAACTACCCGCGCACAGACAGGAAACGTATTCCTGGCCTATAACGATGTTCCTGAAGTGAACTCTCTCATAGAGCACTGGGTACATGCCCATAAACCGGCTTACGACTTTACCGCTGCCGATGGTATCCAGCATACCGTTTGGGTAGTGAATGATCCAGCCGCCGTAAATGAGATCTCCTCCCTCTTCGCTTCCAAAGTACCTCATACATATATTGCTGACGGCCATCACCGTGCCGCTTCCGCCTCCCTGGTACAGCAAGAATTTGAAGAAAAACAGATGATCTCTACGGATGATCCTGCCAATTACTTCCTGACCACGATCTTCCCTGCCAGCCAGCTGGTGATCCTGGATTATAACAGGCTGGTTAAAGACCTTAACGGACTGACCAAAGAAGCCCTGATCTCCCGCCTGGAATATGACTTTACCGTAGAAGCGATCGGTCACCTGCCACAACAACCGACCATGCTGCACGAATTCAGCATGTACCTGGACGGCAAGTGGTACCGCCTCGTGGCCAAAGAAGGCACTTACACCACAGATCCTATTGGCATCCTGGACGTGACCATCCTTTCCAACAATGTGCTGGACAAGGTCCTGGGTATCAAAGACCAGCGTACCGACAAACGCATCGATTTCGTAGGCGGCATCCGCGGACTGCAGGAACTGGTGAAAAGAGTGGACAGCGGCGAAATGAAAGTGGCTTTTGCACTGTATCCTGTTACCATCCAGCAGCTGTTTGACATTGCCGACAGTGGCAACGTAATGCCGCCAAAAAGCACCTGGTTCGAGCCGAAACTGCGTGACGGCCTGATTTCACACACGATCTAAGTATCCTGATCATACATTATGACGCCTGCCGGAAAGTGTACCACTTCCTGGCAGGCGTTTCTGTTTAACGTGTGTTTTATCCTCAAACGGCACGACATCCTTAACCGAAACAGCCTTCATACAGCAACCAAATCTGATTCATCCTATATCCTATAGGCCCTCTACGCCGTTGTTACGCCGTACTTTCTATATCGATCGATATAGAAAGTACGGCGTAACAACGGCGTAGAGGGCCTTTGGATATAGAGATCGATCCTGATCTGGCATAAGACGTATCTTTACAAAGACAATAACGCCCTGTTGCCTAAACATTGCTTTCTCCGCCCCCTTCTGAATGTTTGGCACATTTTTTCTTTATTTTTACAGCAAACGTCTGACAGGCATGAATATGAGGGCATCTTTATTGAAAATGGGCTTATTTACAGCCATATTAATTTCATCTGTAATAAGTGTATCCGCTCAGGATGCAAGAGAATTGTATAACACAGCCACAGGATTTATACGCGACGGCGATTATTCCAATGCTATCCTGGTGCTGAACCAGGCCTTGCAACAGGAGCCGGACAACATTGAATATAAAAAACAACTCGGCTTTGCTTATTATCTCCAGGGAGATATGAACAAGGCCAAGAACATCATAGAGCCCTTACTGAATAAGAAAGAAGCCGATGAACAGACATTCCAGATAGCCGGAAACATCTATCAATCCAGGCAGGAATGGAAAACAGCCCAGAAGCTGTATGAAAAGGCATTGCGAAAATTTCCGGAAAGCGGGGAGCTTTATAATGATAACGGACAGTTGCTCATGTTCCTAAAGGTATTCGAAGGTGGTATGGGCAGTTACCTGAAAGGCATTGAAAACGCACCGAACTTCCCCGGTAACTACTACAACGCCATCAAGGCCTATGTGTACATGAACAATCCGGTATGGGTGATCATTTACGGTGAAGTCTTTGTGAACCTCGAAAGCTATACCGCCCGTACGGCCGAAGTAAGGAATTTATTACTGGACGCTTATAAATCATTATATAACGATCCGTCCCTGCTTACTAAGGCCATAGAAGACGAGAACGATCTGAAGAACAGGAAAAAGCCTACTGCTGATTTTCTCTCTTCTTACAAAGCTTCCATGGGTAAACAAGCCAGTGTGGTAATGTCGGGTATAGATCCTGAAACACTGATCATGCTGCGTACCCGTTTCCTGCTGGACTGGTATACCTTTGCCGGTGTGAAGTTCCCATACGCGCTGTTCGATTTTCAACGCAGCCTGCTGAAACAGGGTATGTTCGAAGCCTACAACCAGTGGATGTTCGGCCCGGTAGCTAATCAGCCGGCCTACAGAGCCTGGACGACCATGCACAAGAAAGAATACGACACCTTTTTACAATATCAGCGTAACCACCCTTTGAAACTCAGACCGGATGAATATTACAATGACAACAAGTTTTCATTGGTGAGGTGATTGGACCATTAGCAGTTAATCAATCCACAAATTCCACATATGTTTAACATCAAACACCAAAACACAATTGAAAGCGCCGTTAAGGCGAATCATGAACGCGCTTTCTATTCACAGTATCCGGAACACCCTAAAGCCTATGGCGAAAATGCAGCAGAACAGGGCGAAGCCCGTTATAAAGACATGCTGCAGAAGCCTTACAAACAATTGCTGCAAACGGGAGAAACTACCTGGGCAGGAGAAGAAGTATCTCCCTACACCCAGGAGGCCCTGGGCATCAACTATCCTCTTTTCACTGCCGATGAGCTGGTGAACAGGGCAATGGCCGCTGCCCCGCAATGGCGCAATACCCAGGTAGACGTACGCGCTGACATATTGGTAGAGACCCTGGAAAGCGTAAAAGAACGCTTCTTTGATATCGCCTATGCCACTATGCATACCACCGGCCAGAGTTTCATGATGAGTTTCCAGGCGTCAGGGCCACATGCCAATGACAGAGCGCTGGAAGCTATCGCTATGGGATATCATGAGGGTAACCGCTATCCGGCATCCCTGATGTGGGAAAAGCCAATGGGCAAGACCTCGCTGCAGCTCAAAAAACATTTCCGGGCTATTCCGAAAGGCGTCGGGCTGGTGATAGGATGTTCCACCTTCCCGGTATGGAACTCACTCCCTGGTATATATGCTGACCTGGTAACCGGCAATCCCGTGATCGTGAAACCACATCCTAAGGCCATTCTGCCGATAGCTATCGTGGTAAGCGCCATCCAGCAGGTATTGCAGGAAAAAGGCTTCAGCCCCGCCCTCTGTCAGCTGGCGGCAGATACCTCTGCAGCACCTATTACGAAAACGCTGTGCGAACACCCTGGCATCCAACTGATAGACTATACCGGCAGCAGCCAGTTCGGGAATTATGTAGAGTCCCTGCCGAACAAGACCGTTTTTACCGAGAAAGCAGGTGTGAACTCCGTTATACTAGACAGTGTAGCTGACATTGACGCCGTGATGCAGAACCTGGCATTCTCCGTGTCCCTTTACTCCGGACAAATGTGTACCGCTCCGCAGAACTTTTTCATCCCCGAACAGGGTATTAATACCGCAAACGGAAAATTATCCTTTGAGGAAGTAGTACAGAAATTCAGAGATGCAGTTGTAAGCCTCGTTAACAATCCTAAAATGGGAGCTGGTACACTTGGCGCATTACAGAACGAAAACACGCTGCAAAGGGCTCATAATGCCGGTAAACTGGGTGCTAAAGTGATCCTCGAAGGGCAACCATTGGTAAATGAAGAGTTTACCCATGCCCGTGGTTGTACGCCTGCCATCCTGGAGGTGAGCAGTGCCGATAAACACATCTTCGAACAGGAACTATTTGGCCCGGTTTTGTTGCTGATAAAAACGAAGGATACCAATGAATCCATCCAGCTGGCCCGGCAGATGGCCCAACAACATGGCGCCATTACCTGTGCTGCCTATACGACCAGCCCGGAAGTAAAGGAAAAGATAACCGAGGAAATGAATAACGTTTTTACGCCTGTATCATTTAACTTTACCGGGTTCATCTGGGTAAACCAACACGCGGCGTTCTCTGATTTTCATGTGACAGGAGGTAATCCTGCGGGAAATGCGAGCTTCACCAACCCTGAATTCATACTGAGGAGATTTGTATGGGTTGGGAACCGCGAAGTGGCCGGTAGCTGACCGAATAATTTGTTTATGAAATATATACGTTCCATCATGCTGATCATTTTTGCGGTAGCCTGCGAACAGGCGCCCAAAGCTGATAAAGCAACCATTACAGAAGCTCATCCGGTAAAAGAGAGTAAAGGAAACCCGTACCTGGTAGATACCACTAACAGTACAATACAGTGGATCGGCACCAAGCCAACCGGCAAACACCTGGGCTATTTTAAAGTACAGGGAGGAAAACTGTTTGTGAAAGATACAATGATCACAGGTGGGAACATCGTTATCAAAATGAGTTCCCTCGGAAATGTCGATCTTTCTAAAACAGATACCGTACTGCAACGCAAACTTGAAAATGAGTTGAAGGGGCCGTTGTTCTTTGACGTGACCAACTTCCCTGTCGCTACTTTTGAGATCACCAGCGTATCCGATTTTACCCCTTCTGTAGGTAATGAAGTATTAATGAAGAACGCAAATTATACCGTACAGGGTAATCTGACAATTAAGGACATTACTAAAAATATCTCCTTCCCTGCTATCATTAAATTTGAGAAAGGTGAGATCACTGCACTGGCAAACTTCAATATTGACAGAACGCTGTGGGGAATGACCTACAGGGCTGACAAATCAATGCAGGATAAACTGATCAATTCAGCGGTGAACATTGAGTTCCGGCTGAAAGCCACAAGATGATCCACGGGAGTTATAAATAAGAATGCCGCGAAGTACTTCGCGGCATTCTTATTTATAGTAGATTAATTCCCTTTATTTATTTCTTCTTATTGGCCTTATACCTTCCATTTGGCTGGACAGATGTCATTCCTACCACCTCTCCCTTATCATTTACACTGAATTCCACTGTAAATCCTCTCACCTCTTTCAAAGCAAATTTATCTTTTTCAACAGGCACCAGTGTAAAGTCCATTTGCCCTGGTACATCAAACATCAGTTGGTCCTCTCCCTTCAAATGGATCGTCCCTTCCATACCACCGAAATCATATACGCCAATGTATTTCTGTAATGTTTCTTTGGTAAGTGGAATAGGCCTTGCTGTCCTCGCAAATATCACGGGATCTTTTACTCCAAGTTCCAGTTCAGCATTTGTAATATCGCCATTAAGATCTGTGTTAAATTTCACTTTTGTTCCTCCTACCTCGGTGGTATCTATCTGCGCCGTTTCTTTATCTACTGAGTAAGTCTGGAAGATATCGAACCGGTCATGCTTAAGATATGCGTTATCACTCTCTATCAGGGCGAAGAGGGAATCGTTTTTTATAACTATTTCAAATTTGCCAAAAGCGTTACTGGCATAAGTACCTGCATAGTCTTTCAGGTCTTTACGGATCACTTCTGCCCCTTTTACCGTCACTTCCGTGGTATCTTTTTTAACGTCTTTTTGCTTTGCTCTCATGTCATTTCTTCTCTTCAGGGCAGTATCGCTCCAGGCATAGTATTTTGCACCCAGTAATCTGTCAGATAATAAATTTCTGATAAGACCCGGTACCGGCGATCCATCCTGGTTCGTCAGGACAACAATGCCGATACTGTCTGAAGGGAAAAAACAGGTATTGGCAGAAAATCCATCAATATTTCCACCATGCTCCACCTGGTAATGGCCGCGATAGGAAGATAACATCCATCCCAGGCCATAGGCGTCTCCAAAGATGTCATCGGGCAAACCTTTTACCGGCAGACTAGCTGGCATTGGCATTTGTGAGCTAATGGCTTCTGACACGTAACTGGCAGGTAGCACTTGCTTCCGGTTAAATTTACCTCCATTGATCCAGGCTATTACCCATTTCGCCATATCGTTGACGTTACTGTTGATACTACCTGCGGGGCCAATAGCGGTGATATCTTTGTATGGACGTTTCTTGATTACGCTGTCTTTTATAACACTATATCCGAAAGCAGCATCCCCCGCTTTGAAACCAGCCAGGGACGTAGTACTGTTAGACATGCCGAGGCTGTCGAAAATGCGCGTTTTGATATTCTCTTCCCAACTCTTACCGGTCAGTTTTTCAGCGACAACACCCTGCGCCATGAACATAAAATTGTTGTACTGCCATTTGTACCGTAGCTGTTCATTCGGCACCATGTAACGGATGCGGTATAAAAGTGAATCCCGGCTACCGGCGCCAAACAGGTACCAGGACAGGTCATAGCGCGATAAACCCGTACGATGGCTCATCATATCGCGTAAGGTTACATGGGCGTTCATATCATCGTTATTGAACACAAGTTCCGGGAGGTACTGACGTACAGGTGTTTCAAAATCAAGTTTACCTTCCTGCCTTAATATACCCAGCAGGCCGGAAGTAAAGGCCTTGCTACAGGAGCCTATAGCGAAAATGGTGTTTGGCGTAACCGGGAGCTTTTTTTCATAGTCCCTGTAACCAAATCCTTTGGCATAAATGATCTTATCTTTTTCCACAATAGCAATGGCCACACCGGCGGCGTGCCAGTCGGACAATACTTTTTCCACCATCTTGTCGATGCCGGCAAAACGTTGCTGTTGCTGTTTATCGTTAGTTTGTGCGCTGGCGTACAGGGTAGCCAGCAAGAGGCTTAGATACAGGCTAACTTTCTTCATAGCGGGTGTTTAGTTAGCCTAAAATAACGAAAAGATTACTTAAATCCGTAGTTCTTCATAACGTGGAAGCCAGCTGCTCAGGCAGTGATGGCCTTGTCTTCATATATCAGACTCGAAAAATCGCACAGTTTGCTCAACAGATTGCACAGCTCTACTCCGTGTTCAGTCAGTGAATAAGTCACTTTCGGGGGCATGCCGGGGAACTGATGGCGTGTGATCAATCCACTTTTCTCCAGTGTTTTTAACCTGTCAGATAATATATGATCGGTAATATAGGCCAGCTCTTCACGGATACCGGAAAAACGGTTATTACCTTCCTCTATGCAAAAGAGGACATCTGTGGTCCAACGCCTGCTCATTGTAAACAGCAGTTCGTTTAGCGGACATTTACTTTCCAGGTAAGACTGGTTTTGGAAGTTTGACGAATTGGTTTTTCTTTCAGCCATATACACACTTTTTTAGTACTATTCCCTCAATTTACTGTTATTGTCTAAGACATCAAAGTGGTTTTGGATGGATGGCTGAACACAGGAAATACGCATCATTCGTATCTTTACGGGATAGCGTCTGCCTGACAATAAAACCACCGTTATACCGTCATTCCGTATAACAGTGACCCAGGTATTACCTATTCCGTAAATATTAAATATGATCCGTCTTACTTTAATTAGTATCGCTTTCCTGGTATCTCTTTTAGCCATCTTCAGGGCGCCTACCTATCACCTGTGGTTACTGGCCATCGGTGTGGCGGAATTTGCCTGGGTGTTTATCACTATTACCTTCGTACTGCTGGTAGCAGGGTTCATTCCCGGAAAATATCAGCTGGCCGGCACCCTGATCGGGATCGCCACGCTGATCATATTACTCACTCCCATTTTCAGGGCTTATTCCATCGCCAAAGAACTGCCAGAGGCAATGAATACTGCCCTGGACGAACATGACAGTGATACCGTTACATCGCCCTTCAGCTTCCTGACCATGTTAACGGACTATCCGCAGCAACCGGTACCTGTTAAGACACTCTCTTATCGCCCGGACGACCTGCCTTCTTCCACACTGGATCTTTATCCCGCACAACAAACAGGCCTGCGCCCTTGTGTGATGGTGATACATGGAGGTTCCTGGAGTAGTGGCGATAGCAAACAACTGCCAGAGCTGAATAACTATCTCGCGCAGGCCGGCTATCATGTCGCCGCTATCAATTACAGGCTGGCCCCCACCTATCTCTGCCCCTCTCCCATTGAAGACGTATACGCTGCTATGGACTACCTTCGCGAACATGCTGCGGCCTTACAGATAGATACAAACAACCTGGTACTGCTGGGCCGCTCTGCCGGTGCACAGATCGCATTACTGGCCGCATACCGCCAGAAAGTACCGGGCCTGAGAGGTGTCATAGATTTCTATGGTCCGGCAGATATGGTGTGGGGCTATTCCCTACCGGCCAATCCCCTGGTGATGGATTCCCGTAAAGTATTGGAGAACTACCTGGGTGGTACATATAATGCAGTTCCCGGCAATTATGCCGCCAGTTCACCAATCGAATTTGCTGATAAACATGTCGTGCCGACGCTTATTATACACGGGGAGAATGACCCGCTGGTCGCCTATGAACATAGCATCAGGCTCAATAAAAAACTGAGCGCTAAGGGGATCAAACATTATTTCCTCTCCCTGCCCTGGGGTACACATGGTTTTGATTATAACCTGAAAGGACCTGGCGGACAGCTATCCACTTACGCGGTTGAGCGGTTCTTACGGAACGTAACGCAATGATATCGAAGGCCCGGATGAGAGATCCGGGCTTTTTTATTATTACGTTATGCAATTTGGTAAATTAGTGCATCCTATAGCTATGAAACAACGTCGATCTTTTGCCCTAATGCTTTCCGGTTCCAGGCGCAAGTTTTTTCTTGTAACTACAATTGTTTCATCCTTTGTCTTTCAACAACAGGCAAGCGCACAACGCGCAAAGTTGGATGTACAACCGTCAATGGTCGAAAAAGAGACGAGTCATCCACCTTCCATCCCACAATCTGTTACATCCAGGAGATTTATAAAAGGGATCGTGACAGATAATACAGGAGATAGCCTCGTGGGCGTCTCGGTTCGGGTACAGTTAGATAACGAAAAGACCGGCACTGCATCAGATGAAAATGGGGAATTTTACTTTGAGATACCGTCTTCATACACAAAAGATTCCCTTATGCTAAGAATAGCATATTTAGGCTGCATTACGCAGGAATGCTGGTGGTCACTGCAGGAGAACGATTATCTTAAAATATGTTTAGTTCTTGATCCCAGAGACTATGGATGCCCTGTAATAACACCGACCAAACAGCAGAAGATCACAGATTTAGTTAAAAAACCTGATCTAATAAAAATCAGATAGTGTTTGTTCACTTCGGATATGATATTCATTTCGATGACAAAAGCCAGAAAAGAGCGTCTGTATGGATGAGATTCAACAATAAGATGAGAACCTGTTTCAGTTGATTAACTACAAAAATTCATTACCGCTATGCAACGATCCTATATTTTATCTATACCTACACCATGCCATGCATCATGGAACGAAATGACTGCAACAGAACAGGGCATGTTCTGCCAAAGTTGCCAGAAAACTGTTACTGATTTTTCAGGCATGAGCGATAAAGAAATCATATTATTTCTTAACGCCAACCGTGGAAACATTTGCGGTAGCTTTCGTAAGGAACAACTGAACAGAGAGATCAGCATAACTGCTGATAGACGCAGACGTCCTTTGATATCTATTGCAGCGATATTAGCAGCACTTACCGTTGCCATTCCATCAGTGAAAGCCAAAAGCAACGTGGAGAAAATACAGACGGCACCTGACAGATCTGATGCTGATATAATCATACAACAACAGTCCGACACACTATCCCGGATAACAGGTATCGTAACAGAGCACACAGGTGATATACTTATTGGTGTTAGTATAAGATTAGATACATCAGCAATAAGCACAGAAACGGATACTTCGGGAAGATTTGAGTTACAAATTCCATCAAATTATCCGAAGAGGGCTGTCAGGATATCGGTACAATATGTCGGATTCTATACACAGGAATTTATTCTTCCATTGACAGGCAATACATCCGTCGCTGATGAACCTATGTTGTGTATTACTATGCAGCCAACCGAAAAAGGAGGAGTAATGCGCAAAGCACCTCTATGGTATCGTCTTAGATATAAAGTAAAACGTCTCTTCTATTGATTAACGCATTATTATTTCAACATGAAAAAGGCTCCAATTATAATATCTATTGCCGCTCCATGCCATGAATCATGGGATAAGATGACGCCTGTTGAACAAGGCAGGTTTTGTCAAAACTGTCAGAAGACTGTTACTGATTTCTCTATGATGAGTGATAAGGAGATCATTTCAATTTTCAGTAATCCTCAGAAGAATATTTGTGGCCGCTTTCATAGCGAGCAACTGAACAGAGAGGTTAGTATACCTGTCAATGCACGCCGACAGCCTTTGATGCCCTTCGCCGCTATGCTTGCAGCATTGACAGTTGCAATTCCATCTGTACAGGCTAAAAATAAACCAGCTCAAATACAGTTAATTCCTGACACATCATTTGATCCGCAGCCATCGGATATGGTAATTTTAACGGGCACTGTAAAAAACAGCGTTGATAACTCCATTCTCCAGAGAGCCATCGTGAAGATAAAAGGCCAGGCTATCTTATCAGCCACTGACAGCTGTGGAAACTACGAACTTCGAATTCCGGAAAATGTTGCGGAAAAAAGGTTTGTATTGCAAGTAGAATATCCTGGTTTCAGAGCACATGAGCTGTTTGTTCAGCTGAAAGTTAAAGTAGCTACTTTAGACATACAGTTGGATCCAGATATAAAGCCAATAACATTAATGATGGGAGCCGCAGCTGTAGTAGTTATAGATACTATTCCAAACAGAAGGACGCCGTGGGGACGCTTCAAATATAAAGTGGGGCAGCTCTTTCATTGATAGCACCCGGATGACAAATGCGTCCTTAACAAATAAACATTAGCTTCACGAATATATTGCCGATATGAGAAAACCTTCTTTTGTTGTTTCCATACCTAAGGCGTGCCATGAGTCATGGGATGCAATGACGCCTGCGGAAAAAGGAAGGTTTTGCCAGAACTGCCAAAAGGTAGTGGTTGACTTTACACAAATGAGTGATGAACAAATACACAGCTTTTACAAAAACAATCCTGGTAAAAGTTGTGGACACTATTACGCATCTCAGCTTAACCGTCCTATTGAAGTATCACAGCCCGATAAAAAAAGATTTTTACCGGCCGTTGTATTTGCATCCATGACAACTTTCTTTTTCTCATCTACCACCAATGCCTCTGCCAAAACGAAACCTGAACTTGTTCAGTTACCTGAAGAGGTTTATTATCCGGCAACCGCGTTTGAAAAAGAACATGTGATCGGGAATGACTCGTCTTATCTTATCAAGGGTATCGTGTCAGATAAAAATGATACTCCAATTCCGGGTGTAACAATCATGGTTTCAGGAACAACGACAGGTACGCAAACAAATAGCGATGGAAGTTTTAGGTTAAATGTGAAGTATACCTCTGATGAAATCTGTGTCCGCGTTTCATTCATAGGGTTTAATACGTTCGAATACCCCGTGAATAAATACGCAGATAACAGCAAAATACGCATCCTACTGAAAGAAGATGATCAGAGGATGTCAGGCGACGTGATCGTCACCGTACGTGCCAGCTTTTTCACACGCGCCAGATGGAAAGTAAAGCGCCTGTTTATTCGTTAATATCACTGCGCGTCAGGTACAAAATTGATATCCACACCGTCCTTAAAAGCCACATACACTCTTCTCCATGGATCATCACCCACCATCGCCCATTTATGACCGGTGCCATATGTATCCATTGCAATAAGTATTTCTCCGGGTCTCAGGGTAAATTGTTCTCCCAGATGAGTCTCAAACAATAAAGTGCCGGATAGAGTAATAACGTATTGGGTAGTTGGCGCAGGATGCCAGTCATAGGTTGAACGTGGGGCAGTTTCGTTGAACATGATAGAATCTGCTTCATTGACATCCCGGTTCGTTACTGTTCCTACTGTAAAATGAGAATGTCCATCTTCGCCGGTGTATAGCTTATATGCTCTGATCATAGTCTGTTGTTTCCTGTTTCATGCACAAGATAGAACTGTTAAATCTAAAGTTTTGCTAAAAAACATGAAGTATCAGTAATGTATTAACTGCCAAAACCGCTGATCTGTCTTGAATTTCCCGAAAAGACACATAATTGATTAAGTCAATATTTTATCTGTTTAATAATCAATAAATAGTAAAACACAGCCAATCGACAGCAAACACATTATTGACCACGTCAAATATCAATTTCAGGCCATTCTGGCATACCCATGCACCAGCTTCTCTTGCTATTTTTCTGTTCCTTTCAACTATTTATTCCAGCAGCATGTTAATCATATTACACACGGTTTTACATTTACGGTGTGTTGAACCGAGCTACACAGATATATTAACAAACAGAGCCCACATGCTAAATTTTGAATTCAGGAACCCAACAAAGATCCTCTTTGGCAAAGGACAGATTGCCAATCTCGCGAAGGAAATTCCTGCCGGCGCAAAACTATTGATGCTTTATGGTGGCGGCAGCATTAAACAAAATGGTATTTACGATCAGGTAAAAGGTGCCTTACAGGGATTTACCGTACTGGAATTTAGTGGCATTCCCGCTAATCCGGAATACGAGATATTACTCAAAGCCCTCAAGGTCATCAAAGATGAAAAGATCGACTTTATGCTTGCGGTCGGCGGTGGCTCCGTTATTGACGGCGTGAAATTTCTATCTTCGGCAGCCCTCTATAAGGGCGATAATCCCTGGGATATACTGTCCCAAAAGATCGTCACCAAACAAGGCCTGCCTTTCGGTACTGTTTTAACATTACCGGCTACCGCTTCGGAAATGAACTCCGGAGCCGTGATCAGCAGAAAAGAAACACAGGAGAAATTCTCTATGGGCGGACCAGGACTCTTTCCACAGTTTTCCGTTCTTGACCCGCAGGTAGTTGCATCCATTCCAAAGCGCCAGCTTGCCAATGGTATTACTGATGCATTCACCCATGTACTGGAACAATACATGACCTATCCTGCCGGAGCATTACTGCAGGACAGGATCGCGGAAAGTATTATGCAAACGCTCATTGAAGTGGCTCCCAGGGTAATAAAGAATCCGTCTGACTACGAGGCTGCCGCCAATTTTATGTGGAGTTGCACGATGGCCCTCAACGGACTGATACAGAAAGGAGTGCCTACTGACTGGGCCGTACATGCAATGGGACATGAACTAACTGCTATGTTTGGAATAGACCATGCCCGAACGCTGGCCATTATTGCACCCTCTCACTACCGCTATAATTTCAACAGCAAAAAAGAGAAACTGGCGCAATATGCTGAACGTGTCTGGAATGTAACTGCGATGAGCCTGGAAGAACAAGCAACTGCCGGTATCAGAATGACGGAAGAATTCTTCCACTCCCTGGACATTAGCACCAGGCTGTCCGAATATACTGAATCGTATAAAGGAACGGCTCAAACCATCTCCCGGAGATTTACAGAAAGAGGCTGGAACGGTTTAGGTGAAAGAAAGACATTGACACCCGACGATGTCGAGAAAATAGTAGAAATGAGTTATTGATGAAAATAAAAAACTCCGTCAGTGACCTTCTCAGGTTTACTGACGGAGTTTAATAAATGATATCCTGTTATATCAGACGGCTACTTCCTTATCCTCTATCTTATCCTGCAATTCTTTCACTGTCATATTATACAACACGCTATGACGTCCGTTCACACGCTGCACCAGATGTACGTGTGCAATGAAATGCTGCACGATCTGGATCTTATCGCTCGGTGTTACTACCAGCAATTGCAGATGCAACTGTTTACAAAGCTCCATCAGGTAAGTTGCTTTTTCCTCATCCTGGTTACTAAAGCTTTCATCTACTGCAATGAAGCGCAGGCTCCGCGCATTCTTTCCTTCCCTGGTAATACCAAACTGGTAAGCAATAGCACTACACAGAATGGTATACGTCAGCTGTGCCTTTTCACCTCCGGACAACTGCCCCATCTGCCGGTAGATCTTCTTTGATTCATTCGTTTCCCTGAAGCGCTCATCTGCCCAGAACTCGAACCAGTTACGGGCATCCAGTACGCGGGAGCGATAAGCTTCACTCTCTTCCAATGCAGAAATAAGCGGCTGTACCTTTTCACGGAAATGCTGCGCCTTTTCTTCAAAGCTGCTCTGTTGCCAGTTAGCTGCCTGTGGCAATGCATCCAGTAAACGCCCCTTGAATTCCCGCACTTCAGAACCGGAAGCTGCTGGTCGTTTTACCAGCTGAATATAAGTATCAGGCAAACGGTTGAAGTTGATACCGCTCAGCGAGTGGTTCAGCTTCTGGATCGTGTTGGTGATATCCCGCTCCCACTTCTCCATTTCTTCATTCAATCCACCGATCTTGTAAGTGATCGTAACGTTGATATAACTTTCGAAGTCTTTTTTGAACCTCGGCAGGTTGTCGGTCGTTAGCTTATTCAGCCACTCGATGTATTCAGTAGCGTGTACGGCATCATCAGAAAGCGCCTGTACATCTGCTATCCAGTCAGGGAACTTCTGTAATACCTCCGCAGAAGGGCTCTTCAAACGGTTGATACTCCTGTTCAACATCACCTCTTCCTTATGACGGGCATCTTCCGCCAGTTTAAGGTCCTGTTCTTTATTCTCACGCAGCGATTTATAGATCCCTGCAATATTCTCCAACGTGACGTTCCCCAACAGATGACTATGTTGCTGTTGGAAATTCAGCAACTCGTCCTTATCGGTTTCAGTGATATGCTGCAACAAATGCTGCATAGCCTGTTGTTCTTCTTCCATATCAGTAATGTTACGCTGTTCCAGCGCTTCATTCCTGATCAGCATGGCCTGTGTTTCCTGGTTGTCTTCCTTCTGCCGTTCGATGTCCAGCAATTGTTGTTTCAGCGCATCCAGTTCCTGGTTCTCATCTGTCAGTGAACCTATCTGTTCCTGTGCCTTACGGATACTCTTCTGGATCTTGCCGACATTGATCTCGTCAAATCCTTTATGCTCTTTCAGACGTCCTGCTGCATAGAACTGTTTCTGTAAACGGGCGGACCTTGACTTGCAGGTCTGCAGGATCTCATTAGAGGCAATGATCGCTTCATTGAGCTTATTCCTCTTTGAGATCAGGGCATCCTTTTTACGTTCGTTATTCCAGCCCATTACATAACGGGAAGCATCGTTGCTACCACCTCTGTCATCTTTTTCATGCCTGTCACGGTTCTTGATCAAACCCTCAACAGTGATGGCCATATCATTACGCTGTAATCCCTTTTCACTGTCAACACATACATAACTGAAGTGTTGAATGATCTGCTGTTGTACCCAGGGGCTCAACTTATGATCGGGATGGAAATCGAGCTTATGATATACGGTGTCATCTTCAGGATACAGCGTCAGTGCTGATTCCTTGATCTGATAATATACCAGGCGTGTGCGCAGGTTGTTACTGTTTACATAGGAAGTTACCTTCTTGTAATGCTTTTCCGGCACCAGTAAACGCAATGAGAAAGAATGCAGCAGTTTTTCCAGGGCAGGCTGCCATTCAATTTCTTCCGCCTTTACCTGGATCAGCTCTCCTGCAAACAGGATCTCACCTACATCGATCTTCAGGCTATTGCAGATCTCCTTACGTAAGGCAACAAGATGAGAAGGAATGTTATTGCGCGATTGGTGCAGCATTTCTATCTCCTTCTCCAGTGTTTCCTTTTCACTCTCTGCACGTTCTTTTACCCTCTTGGCGCTGTAGTCATCTTCTTCATTCAGGCGTTGTTCTGTTTCCAGTTTCAGGGAAGAGCGATGCACCTCTTTCAATATCCGTTGATAGGTTGCTTCATCGCTCATATCATTTTCCTTCAGGTGCAGCGTTTCGCACCAGGCGGAAAACTCCTTCAGGTTCTCTTCTGTTTCTACCCTTCTCTTTTCAAAGTCCTGGATCTCTTTTTCCAGTTGCTGTAAGCGTTGTCCGGCTTTATTCTGCTCTAACAGGTTCAGTGTAGTACGTTCCTGCTCCAGCAGATCGGCCATATTGATCTTAGCCTCTTCTATTTTCTTCAGCAGCGTCTGCACTTCCTGTCTGCGTTCAAACAAGGCCTGCATAAGCAGTTGGTTACGTGTAAAGCTATTCCAGATAGTTGCGGTGTTCAGCTCCTGTTTTAACTGCGTAATACTCGTCTGATAGGAAGAGAAATTCTCATGATGATCTCTTACAGGTTCCAGTAAGCGGATCTGCTCTTCCGCCTTTTCGATATTGCGCTGGGCGTCCAGTAAGGTGGTAAGGTGTTTCTTCAGTTCCTGGAACTGTTCTTCCATATTACGGGGCTCCAGCATATTGGTACGGATGAAATCATCCAGGTTACCTAATACCTTGATACCGACCGTCTGGTTGAACAGCTGTAACGCCTGAATACTTTGCATACCCAGAGCGTCCACCATACGTTGTGCGTACTTACTGGCAGCATCGAACCATTCCACCTGGCGGCGGCCGCCTTTATTGTACAACTGGTCGATACGGCGCTTCCATACACCGCCCAGGTCAAAAGGGCTGAAATCGTCAGCGATATGCATAGCACGGTGGGCCACGCCGAAGATCTTACGCATGTCCCCGTTCACAAAATATCTTACCTGGAAAAGCGTCACTGCCTGGTCAGCTTCATTGGCGAAGCTGGCAAGCAGGATGCTATAGGCATCTTCCTTATTTTCTCTGAGATAAAGGGTTTTGGTCACACCGGTCGCCTCGTTGTTGACCATACCATATCCACCCAACACGTAAGAGTCTTCCGTTCTGTCCCCTTTCTTTTCACTACCACTACTCTGGTTGTAGAAACGGTATTTCTTTTCCGGTACCATCAGTGTTAACAGGGCATCGATGAAAGTGGTCTTACCACTACCATTCGCGCCAGTCAGCAGGCTGGTTTCACCGTTAGGTTTGATACTATGAATATGTCCATCGAATGTACCCCAGTTGAATACCTCAAGGTATTGCAGGCGGAATCCACTCTTATGATTGTCAGTACTAAAAACGTTTAACTGCATTGTGCTAATAAAAGGTTTTTACAGGTATATTATTCAGCTGTTACAACACCGGCATGCGCCATTAGCTGTTGCTGAAAACTCTCCAGCGCCTCACTGTCAACTTTTGACTTGATGATCTTTCTTATCCTGAACTTCTGTTCGTCTATTACTTCATGGTTTTCTATTCTGTGCAGGAAACCGCTTTCTTCTACTTTATCTATTAACCTGTCTATTTCTTTCAGGAATTTGATACGGCTGGCGCCCTCTTTGAAGAAGAGTTCTGCGTATTCTTTAATTTCCCGGCGTTTTTTGATGAGCTCACGGGAGGCTGATTCACTGATCTCAAACTCCGCCATCATTTCCCGCAGCAGTACCAGCATGATACTTTCTTCGTAGCTGAATGAACGTCTTTGTGTCCAGCTTACGTGTGCTTCATCATCTTCATTAAGCGAGTGTTTTACAAAAGCGTAGCCGTCCTGTTCGTCCAATATCAGGAGCAATCCCAGTTGTTGCAGGAAACCGGTCAGTTCGACCTTGTATTGCAGCAATTTTTCCCAGGCGCCTTTCTCCACATACTCCACCGGGCCTTTCAGCAGTTTCACCACTACTGACGCATAAGGTAATATTTTAGGTGTGCTCATAATCCGCTCTGTTATTTACCAAATAATAAATAGGGAACTTCTACAAATTTCGTCTGTTCAGCATTCAGCGGAATCAGCTCTGTCGTGTTTTTCACGATGTATGCACGACTCGCTTTTTCTCGCAGGAAATCATAATAACTGATGATCTCCGCCAGCCCATTCTCCAGCGGGGAATGTTCCAGTACTTCCTTCAATGTAGCCGTTTGCTTGTCTTTCAACGCATGTTCCACTTTCTCCCATAGCTGTTTCCGGCTGATAAAGGAAGTATTCAATAACCTGCTAAACCTTGTAATGTCTTCAATCTGCTCTGTCGCGTTTGCCGGTTGTTTTACTTCTACGGTTCCTTTCTTTTGCTCCAGCGCCAGTTTCTTATCCATCACCATCCTGATACCGGCGCTGTCATCCAGCGTAATGCCACAGTCTATACTGTCTTCCTCTTCGATCAGGTCGAACACAAATTCCTTAATGTTAAGGATCTGCTTACGGAGACGCCTGTGCCGGGCTATTTCTTTTTCGGAGATAATACGGCTGAGCTTTTCAGCCATTTTATCGTTGGCATCATATACTGTTTTACCCTGTTGCAGCAACAGGGATTTAATGTTTTGAAGGAATTGCTCATCACCGCCGATCTTTCTTTCGTTCATCGTATGCACAAGCTGGTCCGTCAATTCCCGCCACTCCTCCTGTCCTGCACGGGAGATGAGGAAGTCCCAGAAAGCATAGAAGCTCTTACCCTGATTACTGTTACGCAGAGAGTCATACGCTTCAAAGGCAAAACCGATGATAGCCCCTTTATTCTGTTCAGCTTTGGTATGTTGCTCTACGATAGTACGGTGGATAGCTTTGAAGTTGTCTTCTACCTCCCGGAAATCGCTGATCAGCTCATAACACAGGCGGGTGAACAACTCCAGGCGTTCTTCCACCTGCGCATTGTTATACCTGTCAGGCACAATACCCAGTTCCAGGGCTTTGATCTCTTTATCGATGTCAGCCCGTTTGTTTTTCAGTATTTCCAGCTTCTTGGCCCTGTCGTCTTCCGTATTCTCCACTATATCCCGTAAGGAATTGAATAACAGCTTAAACCGGCTTTCTGTACCTACGTGCTGGCGCAGCTGCAAGGTCTGCATCCACTGGAACACCTTTTCCGTGTAGGCGCTCAGCTGGTACTGGGTATTCCCCTCGGCATCCGGAAGGTCCTGCAGGAGCCTTTTCTGCACCCAGTTCAGGATATATTTGCGGGCACGGGTTTCCTCATCCTCTCCAAAGTTGATCTTTGCTTCTTCCAGGTCTTCTGTTCCATCGTCCTGTTGACCCAGGGCTTCGGCCAGCAGGCGCACCAGCTGGACCTCTGAAATGGAAAACCTGTTCTCCTCTTTAAAAACACCATATAAGAAGGGTAAGATCCAGTGCGTATTACGCAACCGCAACATCTGTATAGCTGGCGAGGTGGATATTAACCAATATAGATCGTCTTTATTCATAAAAAATTCCCCAAAGGCCTGTAAGTTGGTTAAAAAAAATGGATTTGAGAACGGATGTGGATAATGGTGTGGTACTTATTACAGCTTTATGGAAGAACTGCCACGGTATCCCGACCTAACTTCATCAAAAACAATTCCTACTTTGCGTTGTTGATACAAATCAAAAAGACCTCTAAAACATTTCACGCAACTTAAACCTACACACATGAAAGTATTAAAGAAGATCCTACTGGTAATCGTCGTTCTTGTTGTCATTCTGCTGATCGTAGCCGCCTTTACGAAAAAACGCTATGCAGTTGAACGCGAAATAGTGATCAACAAACCTAAACAGGAAGTTTTTGACTACGTAAAACTCTTGAAGAACCAGGACAATTACAGTAAATGGGCGATGATGGACCCTGCTATGAAGAAGACCTATACGGGTACTGATGGCACCGTTGGTTTCATTTCTGCGTGGGATAGTGATAAGAAAGATGTGGGTAAGGGCGAACAGGAGATCAAAAAGATCACGGAAGGCGAAAGACTTGACTTTGAACTCCGCTTCATTAAACCTTTTGAAGCTACAGAACACGCTTATATGTTGACAGAAGAGGCTTCCCCGGCGTCTACTAAAGTTAAATGGGGATTTGACGGGCATATGAACTATCCGATGAACCTGATGCTGTTATGCATGGACTTTGAGAAAATGATCGGAGATGATCTGCAGACGGGGCTTAACAACCTGAAATCAAACTTAGAGAAATAATAGCTGGCATATATAGATGGCGCTGAGGACAGATCATATGATCCTCAGCGCTTTTTTATGTACTTTTACGTGGTCTGAACCGGATAACACGGGCTTTTTTAACAGTACTTTTCTTTTTCTATGTCTGGCGAAACTAAAACGCTTCCTCTCGTATCGATAGTCGTGGCAACCTATAATGGGGCAAGGTTCCTGGAAGCACAAATGGATTCGCTACTAGCGCAAACCTATCCCAATATTGAGATCGTTGCAGTAGATGATTGCAGTAAGGACAATACATTTGAGATCCTCGAAAGATATGCCAGGCTGCATGCACATATCCGTGTATTCCGGAATGCTGCCAATCTTGGTTATACCAGGAACTTCGAAAAAGCGGTAAGCCTGGCTGTAGGAGAATATGTCTCATTCTCTGACCAGGACGATATATGGGCGCCAGAAAAGACAACGTTGTTAATGAATGCCATAGGAGATCATCCTATGATCTATAGTGACTCCCAACTGGTAACGGAAGAACTTCAGCCACTACGGAAACATTCTGATCTTAAAAACCAGACACCCTTTGACAATTGCCTCTATTTTGCTATAGACGATTGTATAGCGGGTCACTCTCTCATTATGAAAAGGGCTATTGCGGTTGCGGCCATGCCTTATCCTACAGAGGCGGCATACGACCTCTGGCTGCCATTCTTCGCTACCCTCTATGGCGAGATCCAATACATCAATACAGCTTTTGTACAGTGGCGGCAACATAGTTACAATGTCACAGGCAAAAAGTATGATCTGAAGGCCAAACTGCAGCAAACCAGGACGGTATTTCTAATGTACCGGGATGCTTGTCCGCCGGCACTTGACAAGGAAAGAAAGATCTTCCAGCAATTACATGACAGCTATGAAAGCTATTCGCTCCTGAACAACTTTAAGCGTATGCGACTATTCTTCAAATACCAGCATTACTTTCTGGCAATGAAGAAACGGAATGCATTCAGGAAATTCTTATTCTGTATAAAGATGTTCTTCAAAATGAAGCCACAGGGCTAACTACAGTGCTTACGCAAACATATTTTCCAGCTAATTATCTACTTCGGGATTATTCATCAATAGGATCTCGTCAGCTGGATAGCACCACACAGAATGATCATTGCTCCTATATGCAGAAAAAAGGCATTAAGGCCGTAATAATAAATGGAGCCATCCTCATTCAATCTCATGTTAAAGTAGTATTAAATATTTGTGGGTAACCATTTAAAATTAAAACCCCCGATAAAGGTCAAGCCTATACCGGGGGTTTAAGTACAAAAGAAGAAGCACTTAATATTTATCTCTGATGATCGAAATATATCCTTTCCATGTATGGCTTACGCCCTCTATAGTCAGTATATAGTAATAAGTACCTTGTGCCAACGGCTGGCCATTAGTAGTACCCATCCAGCCATTCATATAATTCTGCTGATGGTATACGATACGGCCCGCACGGTCATAAATGGTCACTTCATTGTTTTGGTTGTTAAGATCACTAATGATCCATCTGTCATTAATACCATCCCCATTGGGAGTTAGTATATTGGTGATATTGACTTCTTTATCTTCGTCTTCTTTTACGGCAATGTCGATTTCTCCGGTATTGGTACAACCGTCGGTATTAGTAACAGTTACCTGATAGGTAGTATTCTTTTCAGGCTTAACTGTCAGGTTATCTTTCTCTAATCCGCCAATAATACCATCTGCATTCGCCCAGCGATAACTATCGCCACCACTTGCATTCAGCGTCAGTATATCACCTTTTGAAATGTCCGTTCCTTTGTTGCTGGTAATAGTAACTGTCGGCAGACTATTAACAGTAAGCGCAAAGGTTTGCTGTATAGCATCTATACCGCCATGAGCAGTTCCACCATTGTCTTTTAGAGTTATAGTAATGTTGGCTATGCCGCTTATTTGCGGCTTCAGGTTATAAGAAAGCAGTCCATTTGCATCAACAGTCAATGTATTGAAGTAGTCCTGATCTGCAGTAACGGTGAAGGTTAATGTCTGCCCTGCCTCTACCGGAGAAGCACCCGTTAGTTGTACGGTGTGAGCTTTCCCATCATTGCAGACCTCCTGGTCATTGATAACATCAAGCACTGGAGGTTGATTAATGAAATTAAGGATGATGGTCAGTACCTTTTCAATCGTCAAACCATTATTATCAGTAGCAAGTATCCGGACAGAATAAGTGCTTTTAACGGAGGACGATAACACCTCCATTGTCTGCAGGACATTTCCAACAATTCTGAAAGAATTATTATCAATACTACCGGTGCCTGTTACAAGTGTATAAGTAAATGTAGCACCCGGCTCTGTTGTAACAGCAGAAAGATTACCAACAACTGTATGAATAGGTGCTCTATCATCAACGGAATGATTATCTATGATGATATCGGTCGGTGCGATAGGCACATGTGTGATTGTAATATCAACGGGTGTAGCAACACTGGTATTCAGTCCATCGCCGACACTTACCAAAATTGTAACAGTTGTGTTCACCTTGCCCGCTAATATACCTGCGTCTTTCACGATAATATTCCCATTACCGTCAATCTCAAAAGCACCTCCGGAAGCATCCGATGTGATAGTCCAGTTCTGTAAAGTGCCGATTGCTTCAGTTACAGTCAACCGTCCTATCACTGTACCAGCCGGAGAATGTTCATTGATATTGAAATGCTGATCGGCGGTGATGACAGGTGCAGTTGCATCATATGTGATGATCAGATTATCCGATGCACTGTTACCATTTTGTCCCATATTCATTACTGCATCTGCCGGTAGAAATATTGTTACTGTACCGTCGGTTTGTGGTGTTACAAGCAAGGTATACGTAGTATCATTTACAGATACCAGATCACTTAGCGTACCATTTGTTCTAGTAAAATCGGACAGCGTGAGCCCGGTCACCTTCTCGCTGAAAGTAACTGTTACAGTGAACGGACTGTTAACTTTTACAGCTGCAGTGGAAAGCTTTACCGCTGGATAAGTGGTGTTTACAAAAATGCCTTGAGTATTGGCCACGTTGTTAAATACCAAATTGGCATAGTTACCCATAACATCCTGTATTAAACCACCACCTCCCAGGGACAGGCCTGCGCCGAGAGATACTCCATCCATATCCATATCTCCAGCCTGTATAATATAACTGAATATCAGCGTATCGGTACCGCTACCGCCTTTGTAGAATGCCGGCAAGACACCAGAGTTCATATTGATAGCCATATAAGGAACTCCGGCCGTAGTATCTACGTTTACGTTTTCGTCAAAGTGAACAGTAAAGCTCATGGTATCATTGAGATGATAGTATCCATCCGCGGGTACATCTACCTGTGTTATTACAGGATCGGAAAAATCGGCGGTAACACTTATCTCATTTGAAGCGGTATTGAAATTCCCCGCGACATCTATTACCCGGTTAGCAGGCATTGAAAGCTTTACCTGTCCGGTACTACCAGGTATAACAGATATTGCATAAGTTACCGGATCTACCTGTTGCAGATCATTAAGGATTGCATTGGTAACATCGAAGCTCTGATATGCAAGGTCAGTGATCGGCTCACTGAAAACGATCTGTACTGTAAATGGATCGTTAGAAGCTGTAACAGTTGTAGATAAGGCAACTCCAGGCGAGCTTGTATTTACAAGTATTCTTGTTGTTGCACCAATATTATTTAATGTGTTGTCTGCATCAAACCTGGCATTCTTTATCACGCCAGCGGCGGTGATCAGACTAGCGCCAACAGTAATACCATCAGCATCCTCATCTCCAGCCTGTACGATATACCGGAACCTGATCTCATTTGATCCGGAACCATTCAGGTATTCCGCCTTTACTGCTTTTGTACCTATTGTCAGTGGCAGGTATGGCATTCCTCCTCCGGGAGTTACCGTGACATTATCCTCGTATTGAACATCAAAATCAAGCTCAGCACCTACGCTGTAATAAGCATCCTGGGGGACGTTTACAGCAGTAATAACCGGAGGGGCGTTGCTAATTTCAACAACCAATGGATCAGATTCCGGGTTTCCCATAAGTGAACGGGAACTTATCGCTGCATCCTGCTGTAGCTTAATGGTAAGACTCCCTGCTGATGGCGTGGGCACGTGTACCTTTGCCAATATTCCATTAACTGTATGATTACTAAAATCGTCCTCTACATATGCGCCTGGAATACCACTTAGCTGAAAGTCCGAGGCAGCTAGCCCAGTCATATACGTATATAATCCTGAAAGGGAATCGGTAAAAATGAGTTCGATCTCAAAATTGTTATCAGCAACGACTGCAGGCCCTGTGATAGTTGTTACCGGTCGTGTTGCATTGAGCGTTTGTTGTGCGAATGTGTTACTTGTCCATGGCAGGTCCAGTGTGGCAGTCAGGCCGGTATTGTTCTTTAATGTACCTGAGTTTATTCTGATAGGGCTTAACACCGTGATCCCATCTATATCATAGTCGCCAGGTTCCACGTCATATTCAAATAACATGGACATATTATTGACGACAGAAGTACAAGTAGCATCTATCGTTCTGTTACCCGTAACAATTGAAAGCGAAGCCGTGCCAGCAAAGTTCACTGCCTCATCGAAAATAACAGTCACGCGGGCACGCTCGCCGGCCTTTGCTATATAACCATCAGCCCTTACATCTGCCACCACGGGGCCGGTATTGTCGACAGTCCAATAGTAGTTGGCGGGTGATGTTGACTCGGTAGCATCAGCAGCGATTCCCCACACCTTCAACGAGTGAGCGCCATCAGTAAGATTGCTCAGATTATAAGCGGCATTGGTTTGAAAGAAATATGCACCACCGTCCAGACTTATTTTAAACTGGACAGCATTTGAAGTGAAAGTAAAATTTGCGTCCTTGCTTGTTGTATAGACAGCAGGCGCCTGGCCGATGTATATATATGGCGGGGCTGTCGTTGCGGCTATGACCTGAAAAGTAAATAAGATAGGTATCAGGATAAATGATAGTCTGTGTAAAATATGCTTCATAATAGATATGCTAAAGTGGTCTTTATCTGAAGAGATTAATGGATGCACCTACTTCATAGGTAGCATCTACATTGGATCTGGTATCACCTGTTTGCGTGGTATAGAGTACCTGTACCTGTTTAAGGTTCCGCAAAGAGAGGGAATTTGGGGAAGAATTCCGAAAAATAGATGTATACAAATTGTATACATCTGCAATATTAATATGGGCAAATAAGCTATCAGATTGATCTAAAGCGAATTAAGCGGATGATTGAAAAAGCAGATCACCAGGGAGAAAAAAGGCAGATCATTTATGGATCTGCAAGAGTGGGTAAAACAAAAAAGCCCTGCATAAATGCAGCGCTTTTTATTTTGTGGCCTCGACAGGAATCGAACCTGTATCTGGAGCTTCGGAAACTCTTATACTATCCATTGTACTACGAGGCCGAAAACCATCCTGTTCACCAGGAAAGGAAGGCAAAACTAATGTATTTGGTGATCAATTACAAAAGCACCCCTACTTATTTTAAATCACATATTCAGATTGCTTTTGAAGATCTTCACGGCTATTGCCAGCAGGATCACGCCGAAGAACTTACGCACCACCATCAGACCGGCTTTACCAAGTATGCGCTCTATCCAACTCAGGGAACGCAACACGACGTAGATGATCACCAGGTTGAGGAGGATGCCTGCCAGGATGTTCGTCTCTTCATAGTTGGCTTTGAGTGACATGATGGTCGTAAGGGTACCGGAACCGGCTATTAACGGAAAGGCGATAGGTATCAGGCTACCTGTCTTCGTATCTTTCTCGCTTTTGAAAAACTCCACTCCCAGGATCATTTCCAGACCTATTACAAAGATCACGATGGAACCCGCTACTGCAAAAGAGTGTACATCCACACTCAGCAGGTTCAGGAAGGGCTCTCCTACCAACAGGAACAATATCATCAGGAAACCGGAGGCGATGGTCGCCTTTCCTGAATCAATATGCCCGAGTTTTTCCTTCAGGGAGATCAGTACGGGAATGGACCCAACAATATCGATTACTGCAAAAAGTGTAAAGGTAATAGCCAATATCTGGTCGAAACTGAACATAGGAGTAGCGTGTTTTAAACAAAAATAAGGTTTAATTGATTATTACATATTTGGATATAGTATCATAGATATAAATATTTACGGCAATAAAAAAGCGTCCTGTTTAAAACAGGACGCTTTTTCTGGTATAAAGCAGGTCCATCAACCCGGCATACGGGAGATGTATTTGTCCATTTCTTTTATCTGGCTTACTATCTGCGCAGTAGTTGGCTTTTGCGCCTTCGCCCTGCGGAAGTATTCTTTGGCTGTTTTAAAGTCCCTGCGGCTCATCGCGATAGAAGCGAGGGTGAGTAATGCGGCAGCGGTGTTTTCTTTATCTGGCAGTCCCATTCTTACCGCTTTCTTCAGGTTCTGGTCTGCTTCCTTCAGATCATTCTTCTGGTAAGCAATGGTACCCAGCTGGAAGTATTGCATGCCTTCATATTCCTTCATCGGGCTACCGGACGCGATACTCTGGCGGATAGTGGCCTCGGCTTTGTCCAGATCTTTATTGTACATCGCCATATTACTCTGCATGAAGTAATAAACGGAGCGGATCGGTTTGTACAGCAGTTTTGGGAACTTGATCTTGTTCATCATGCCCATAGCTTTATCAAGGTCTCCGGCTTCCACCGCTTCCTGCACCAGCCTCATAGGCCCGAACATAACGTGCGTAACAAGACATATCACACCAATCAACAATGGAATAGTAGCTTCCCACCAGCCTATGGTCACCCCCAGTGCAACACCACCTACCAGGAAGAGGATACCCAATGGCAGACGATATAGAATAAAAATGTTAAATGCTTTCATTTGTGAATCTTGTTTTTAAAATCTGGTGGAACCCTTTACAAAGTTGCACGTTTTATAGCTTACTTGTTGTAAGAGGCGCAAAGATAAATAAAAAAAGATGTGACGAAACGGAGAGATTCTTTACCTTTGAATCATCAGATGATATGATGATTAGCTATGACATCTATTAAGAGAAACAGTCTTGCCGACGAAGTAGCGCAGCGGCTACAGGAACAGATATCTCTCGGTACTTACAAGCCGGGTGAGAAATTGCCTACGGAACCAGCCCTGATGCAGGCGTACGGCGTAGGCAGATCATCCATAAGGGAGGCTGTACGCATACTGGCGAACAGTGGCTTGCTACGGGTACAGCAGGGACTGGGCACCTTCGTGGAGGCCAATACCGGTATTGAAGAACCTTTCCCTCAACGCATAAAACGGGCTGCAATAGATGATATTGATGAAGTCAGGTTATTACTGGAAATGAAAATTGCGCAGAAAGCAGCACAAAACAGAACGGCGGAAGATATTGAGAAAATGGAGGACCATCTGAAAAGAAGAAAGGACGCTGCTATTGCTGACGATGTCGCTGCTGCCATTGAGGCCGATATCAACTTTCACACGGCTATCGCCGAGGCATCAGGAAATAGCATCCTGACAGACCTTTACAGGGCGGTTGCCGGTCATCTGAAGGATCATTTTATAGCACAGCATCAAAATGCCGCCGCCTTTAGAGACAGCCAGCAGCTGCACAAGAATCTTTTAAATAGCATCGTCGCCCAGGACAACCAGAAGGCCTGGCAATGGGCCCAACGTATTACCCTTCATAAAAACGAAGAGCCAGCAAAGTAAACAGACATGGAAAAAACATTTAAGGAAACCGCTAAAGCGCAGGCACAGCAAGCCGCGCAGAATACAGTATTCTCTATTCTCATTGCGCTTAGCTTCTCTCACATGATGAATGACACCATACAGTCATTGATCCCTGCTATTTATCCGATCGTAAAAGACTCTCTCCGGCTTTCTTTCAGCCAGATAGGTCTGATCACACTCACATATCAGCTGACGGCCTCCCTGCTGCAACCGCTGGTTGGACTTTATACAGATAAAAATCCAAAACCTTATTCCCTTGCCATTGGCATGGGCTTTACACTATTAGGGCTGATCAGTCTTTCCCAGGCCCACCATTTTTATCTTGTGCTGCTATCTGTAGGTTTAGTTGGCGTAGGCTCATCTATCTTTCATCCTGAAGCTTCCCGCCTGGCGTACATGGCATCCGGAGGAAAACATGGCATGGCGCAATCACTCTTCCAATTGGGAGGAAATGCAGGCAGCTCACTAGGCCCCCTGCTGGCAGCTATGATCATCGTACCAAAGGGGCAATCCAGCATCAGCTGGTTCTCACTGGCGGCCCTGCTGGCCATTGTGGTAATGATCAATATCGGCTCATGGTATAAGAACAATACCCATCGCATACGCAGCAAATCAAAAGGTGCTGACACTGCCACACATCTGCAATTATCCAAAGGAAAAGTTGTGTTTGCGTTAAGCATCCTGCTGGTGCTGATATTCTCCAAATACTTCTACATGGCGAGTATGACCAGCTATTATACTTTCTATCTTATTGACAAGTTCCATGTGTCTGTACAGGGCGCACAGGTATACCTCTTCATCTTCCTGTTTGCTATTGCCGCAGGTACTTTCATTGGCGGTCCTGTGGGCGACCGCATTGGGAGAAAATATGTGATCTGGATATCCATACTGGGCGTGGCTCCCTTCTCACTGCTGCTACCACATGCTAATCTCTTATGGACATCTATACTCAGTGTATTTATTGGCGTGATATTATCTTCTGCCTTTTCAGCTATTCTCGTGTATGCGCAGGAGCTTGTACCTGGTAAGGTAGGTATGATAGCCGGCCTGTTCTTCGGACTGGCATTTGGTATGGGCGGCGTAGGCTCTGCTTTGCTGGGTGAACTGGCTGACCGCACAAGCATCGCGTATGTATTTGACGTATGTGCTTATCTGCCTTTAATAGGCCTGCTTACAGGTTTGCTTCCTGATGTGGATGGAAGTAAATCGAAATAAAAACCAGCTCACCGGTCCCTGGTGCCAAAAGAATCTTTATCACCAGGGACTGGTGAGTGCATTATTAGATAAAACGCTCTGGGTTTCATCAATTAAATAACCATTAAGACACAATCTTTAAGTATGTAAAGAAGTTTAAAGCAATAAGTTTATATGTGATTCGTGGAATACCGGGAAAATATTGTATCGCGTTATGCAGTCTGTCCATCAGGTCGTTAACCAAAATTAGATGGTGCTGCTGAAATAGCATTGCAGTTCCGGACTGGACAACGTTTTTTACCCCTATCTTCTGCATATTTCTTCTAACCCCCGCCAGACATTTCTATTCAGGAAAAATTATTATATTTAGTCAGGGCTTAAACCACATACATATGGAAACAACTTCTCAACGTGATGAAAGACTTTGGAAGATCGCCAAGTCAAGGGCGTCATTTAAAACTTCTCTTATTAGTTATCTTGTCATGAATGCATTTTTCTGGGCGCTCTGGCTTATCACCGGCGGTCTTAGAAATGGCGGTATTCCCTGGCCTATATGGCCTGCATTAGGATGGGGACTTGCGCTGGCATTCCAGTATTTCAATGCCTGGCACCGTGATCCATTCGGAGACACAATAAAAGAATACGAAAAACTTCAGGAAGAAAAGCAACGCAGAGGCGTATAATAAATCCTATACCTTTATCAAAAGCGACCACCAAAGCTAGATCTACATTATGGAGCAGCCACGAAGATTATTTGATGTCATCGAGCACCAGCTAAAGAATTTCCCAAAATCAGACATGCTGGTAGGAAAGGAAAACAATGTCTGGAAAAAATATAGTACACAGGAAGTAGCCGATCTTACTCTGCGTTTCAGCGCAGGGCTGCTGCAACTAGGCATAGGCAACGGGGATGCAACTCCTGAAGGTTCTGACAAGATTGCGATTGTGTCTCCCAACCGCCCTGAATGGGTGTTGACAGATCTTGCCTGTCAACAGGCAGGTGTCGTGCTTGCCCCGCTGTATCCGACACTTAGCGAGCATGAACTGGAGTTTATTCTGAACGACTCAGGCGCGTCTATCCTATTCATAAGCGGACAGGATATGCTTGATAAGATCCAGCCCATACGCCATAAACTGCCTAACCTGAAAGAGATCTTTTCTTTCACCAGGATAGATGGTATCCGTCACTGGCAGGAAATACCCGACATGGCTAAACAGGAAGATATCGAAAAGATAAAAGTGATCAGAGATAAGATCGATCCTGAACAATTAGCCACTGTTATCTATACATCCGGTACCACAGGCACGCCCAAAGGTGTTATGCTGAACCACAGGAATATTATGAGCAATGTGACAGCATGTACGCCTTACCTTCCCGTTAGCCAGGAAGCCAGGGCCCTTAGTTTCCTGCCGCTCAATCACGTTTTCGAACGCATGGTCACTTATGTGTACCTGACTGCAGGAGTACCTATCTATTATGCTGAGAGCATGGAAACCATCGCCGATAACCTGCGTGAGGTAAAACCAAGCATCTTCACCACAGTTCCGCGACTGCTCGAAAAGGTATATGAGAAGATCATGTCGAAGGGACTGGAATTGAAGGGCATCAAACGTGCGCTTTTCTTCTGGTCAGTAGAACTGGGTAAAAAATATGAGATCAATAAATCGATGGGCTGGTGGTACAACTTCCAGTTGTCCATTGCCAATAAACTGGTATTTAAAAAATGGCGCGAAGCACTGGGCGGTAATATTGACGCTGTTGTCGTTGGCTCCGCCGCCTGCCAGATAAGACTATTAAAGATCTTTACCGCTGCCAAAATCCCCGTCCTGGAAGGCTACGGTCTGACGGAAACCTCCCCTGTGATCAGCGTCAATCGTGTAGATGAATCCGACCGCATGTTCGGAACTGTCGGCCCGCTCATCAGTAATGTGGAGGTCCGTATTGCGGAAGACGGAGAAATTCTCTGTAAAGGACCAAATATCACCCTGGGATATTACAAACGTCCGGACCTGACAGCCGACTCCATCAAAGACGGCTGGTTCCATACAGGCGATATAGGGGTACTTGTTAACAATAAGTTCCTTAAGATCACCGACCGTAAGAAAGAACTATTCAAGACCTCTGGAGGTAAATTTGTTGCTCCGCAGCCTATAGAAAATAAGTTCAAAGAATCGCCCTTTATTGAGCAGATCATGGTCGTAGGCGAAGGACGTAAATTTACCGGCGCACTCATCGTCCCTTCTTTCCCTCAACTGGAGAGCTGGGCAGCTAAAAAAGGCCTCGCATCATCTTCTCACGAAGACCTGTTGCAAAACAATGATATCCAGCAGCTTTACAAACAGGTAGTGGAGAAATATAACCAATACTTCAGCCATATTGAGCAGATCAAGAAGTTTGAACTACTGCCTAAAGAATGGACCATCGCCAATGGAGAGCTCTCCCCTACCCTGAAGGTCAAGCGGAAGGTGATCACACAGAAGTACGATCAACAAATAGAAAAAATTTACAATTAACGGTATAGGAGTGCCAAATTTTGAGCTGAATGCTCGAAATATGTAAAAAACGTTTACTTTTGCACTCCACTTTAGGGTTTGTACCCTATGGCCCGGTAGTTCAATGGATAGAATAGAAGTTTCCTAAACTTTAGATACAAGTTCGATTCTTGTCCGGGCTACGAAAAAGAAAAGTCAGCAGATTGCTGGCTTTTTTTGTTTCATTTTTTTGCCTGCTTTTAGTTTCTTACCACACTATATTTTGACAACAGAAGGGAGCAAGTCAAACAATACTCTATGAATTTCAATGCCGGCATAATAACTTTTGGACCATTAATTTGGGAGCATACCCATTTGATAATCAAATGGAGGCTTATGAGCCTGATGGGCTACTACGAAACTACATCACCTTTGCAGCTTGCCTATGAAGGAATTCAGGTTCAAAACGCCATATCCCTTCCAATCCGTTATGGAAGCCTGTCAGAGGGATGGAGGCAAAAATTTAGTTACAACCTTATAAATTAAGTAGGTCTTCAAACCTTTTTTTTCTTAGTCTTTTTCTTCTGTTCACTTTTGGGATCACTGTCTGTAATTTTTTCCCTTTTCTGTCTCATTAAATCCTTTAAATCAATGGATGGAAACAATAATCTTCCCAATGGAAAATGTCCTGTTATTCCAGCTAAAAAGGTTCTTAAATAGCTAATCGTCATCACCAGTCCAGAATTAACTAACAGCGTCTCTCTTTCTTCTTCACTTTTGATATCATCAGGGTTATTTATAGAAAATATTCCCATACATTCTACCTTCAATGAATATCCGGGTAATAGCGCAGAATGCCCATGATTAATACTCGACTTTACAAAGATTTGTATTAATGAGGCGTCGGTTGCTCTTATTGCAAAATCGAGATCGTATGTATATTCTTTGAATAATTCAGGAATGGACAATTCCTTTTCAAAATGACTAAAATCATAATGAAAATCCAACACGACAAATTCCTTTAATTCAAGCTGGGATGGCTTTATTTTCATCGTTTAATTCTTCATTACAAATTGAATATATGGTAGCACAATTGCTGTATAGTTCTTCGTTATAGCTGCCTGTATTCTTCAATACCATTCGCATCCGTTCGGATCTCACCTTCTTCATTGTATTAAGTAGTTCCTCTTCTTTAAAATCGTCTAATATTTCATCCTCTGCCGAGACAGAAATTTGAAAATCGAATTTCAGCGCATTGCTCATTTTCGCAAGTATCTCAAGATTAGGCAACTTATCTCCTCTAAATAATTGTGTTATATAACTTGGCGAAGTCTCAATTCTCTTTGCCAGTTCTTTACGAGAAACTTTCTTAATATCCTGACACTTTTCGATAAGGGAAAGAAATTTAAAGGCCAATATTTGCGTATCAAGCTCTATTCTCTCTTTGCCACTAGGGGGTGTCAAAATTTCTTCCCAAGGATTGACTTGGAGCTTATCGTTCTGCGACTTCGTATTCATATTTTGATACTTTTGAGATAAGAGATTTTTCCTTTGCAGTATTTTTATTTGATTTCTTTTTCTTTAGTAGCTCTCCTATTATTACATAAAATGTACCGCTATTGTCTTTCTGTTCCTTACAATATAGACGGATATTTTGCCCCGTTTTAAACATCTTAATAGCCGTCACGTCTTTGCAAGATTCGTCAATGTCTTCTTTGTCATATAACTCAGAGACTCTAATCCCCTGGATTAACAATTCAATGACGTGATTAAACTTCTTAATTCTAGTTTCATCCTCTCGTAAAAAGGAAAGAATTTCGTCTTCATTCAAAGCATCGACGCAAACTGCCCTTCGGGTTACCGAAGAAGATTTTATAATATATGCCTTTCTCTTCTCCACTAAATTAAGCTATAGGTTAATAATTATCAACTTTCCCTTAGGAAAAATTTTACCGATAACATTTTTTTCACTATCTATCCAATAAGGATGCATTTAATAATATTGAATTATTGTACTGAGAATACCTTCCCAGTTATCACAATCAAACCATTGAAACAATGCTTATGACGCATGGCTTAAGTTGCGTTGCTATATATTAGGTCACATCTTTATTCAAAATTTCTCTATGCCTTTTTGGGAATGGTTTCTCCTACAATAAACTCCTTAGATTGAAGTTTGATAACTTCAAACCGCGCTACTTCGACTACTTCCGAACAGTGCTCGCTGGACCTAATTTGTTTATTAAAACTGGGGTTTCATCAATACCCAACCCTGTTTCATCAATAAATATTGTTAACTTATACCAGTGCCTGTAATTTAGTACCTGTAAATGCACGCGTTTATGGTAACTGGCTTTTTGCGGCGTAATTTTTACCACCTGCTGTTCTGGACCGTCTATTTCCTTTTCTGGACAGGTTACATCATGTACAGTTTTGATGCATCCTTTTTATGGGCGCTGCTGATTACCACCACTTATTTTTTCGCAGAAGCAGGCACCTTTTATATTTATTTATATTGGCTCATGCCCCGCCTTTTTGTTACCAGGCGTTATTTTGCATTTGCAGGATCACTCATTGCCGTATTCCTGGCAGGAGCAATAGTTACCACCTTTTGCCTGGCACCGGTACTGCAATATATTACTGACGAACAGCTTCCCGGCATACGCATTATGCTCCTGTATAACGTGCTGGCTAATTTTTATACGCTGTTCCTATTAATTGCTTTAAAAACAATAAAAGATAAAATACAAGGTGATCGTAAAACGCAACTGCTGGAAAAGGAGCAAACGGAAAATGAACTACGCTTTTTAAGATCACAAATGAACCCGCATTTTTTGTTCAATGCTATTAATAGCATTTACATCCTTATCCGTAAAAATCCAGAAGTGGCAGCAAGTACACTGGCAAGATTTGCAGATATGCTGCGTTACCAGTTATATGAATGCAACACAGAAGAAATAGCTATTGAAAAAGAAGTAGCTTATCTCAATAACTATATTGCAATGGAGAAACTACGTAAGGGTAATACGGTGACGACTCACTATGAGGTAGACGAACAGGTAAACAACTTTTCCATTGTACCATTGGTCATTATCCCTTTTGTGGAAAATGCATTTAAACATGTATCAGCCTTCAGGGATAAAGCTAACCGGATAGGCATTACCCTCACGTATGAGGCGCCGCTATTCAAACTATATGTAGAAAACACTGTGGATGATAATATTACTGAGGCGGAAGATAAAACTTATGGCGGCATCGGATTAGAAAACGTAAAACGCAGGCTGGAGCTTTTGTACAAAAGCCGGCATCAATTAAACATTCACAACACCGGTAGTAAATACGAGGTGACTTTAATCGTACAGATACTATGAATATACGTTGTATTATAGTAGATGATGAACCCCTTGCCAGGGATGGCATGGAACTGCTGGTAGAAGAAGTGGGATTTCTTCAGCTGGTGGCAACATGCAGCAACGCACTTGAGGCGAACGCTATACTGGCAAAAGAACAGGTAGATCTTATTTTTCTGGATATACAAATGCCTAAAGTAAGAGGCATTGATTTCTTAAAGAGCCTGGACGTCAAACCGCTGGTGATCATCACCACCGCGTACGCAAATTATGCGCTGGAAGGTTTTGAACTGAATGTGCTGGACTATCTGGTAAAGCCCATTACACCAGAACGTTTCCTGAAATCAGTGAACAGGGCCCAGGAATTGATGGCTTCCAAACAAACATCAGTACAGGGAAATCCAGTTGATTATTTTTTTATACGCGCCAATAATGGATATGAAAAGATCCTGTATCAGGAGATACTGTTTGTTGAAGCTACGCAGAACTATAGCACCATTCACACAATACGTGCAAAGTTCATGACGCTTACTACACTGCGTACATTGGAAGAACAACTGCCAGCAGGTAAATTCCTGCGTATTCAAAAATCTTATATTGTCGCTATTGATAAGATCCAATCCTTTACCGGTACTGAGATCACGCTGGGACAGATCAAGCTCCCGGTAAGCAAGAATTACAAGGATGAGCTGATGAAGATCATCGACCAGCGGCTCATAAAAAAACAATAGACTTTATGGAGCAATTCGTATTACCAATGGCCCTCCGGGTATCTGCATTTATGTTGTCAAAACTAGGTAAGCCTTTCCCGGGTTTAACAGCGCGCATGTTCCTTTCTATGTACAGTCGTCCGCCAAAAAGAAAGCTACGTGAATCGCATCTGGCAGTAGGCAGGGAAGCAACTACTCAGCAGATGAGCTTTAGCCGTTACCCATTTGATGAGCGGGTTATTAACCTGCAAATTTATCACTGGGGACAATCAGATAAAAAGGTCTTGTTACTGCACGGATGGGGTGGCAGTCCGTTTGATTTTAAACAGATGATAACCGCCCTGGTAAATGCTGGTTACGAAGTAATAGGCTGGGACGCACCGGCACACGGCGCCTCAGAAGGTAAAGAAACTAACCTCATTCAGTGGATGCACGCACTTGAACAATTGCTGGGACGCATTGGGCCTGTACATGCCATAGTAGGCCATTCTCTTGGCGGATTAAGTGCTGCACTGGCATTGGTGCATAAAAGACTACACGTACCCCGGCTGGTGATGGTAAGTTCCGCAGTAAGCGCTCCGGTGTTTTTCCAGGAAACATTTGATCAATTCCGGATACCTGATAAAGTGATGCCCAAAGTACATGGAATCGTCATCAAAAAACTACAAAACGACTTGTTGCAGCTAGACCTTTTTAAGCATATTGATAAGATAAAAGCCAAAAAGATCCTGGTGATCTATGACGAGAACGATGGCATTGTGAAAAAGGAGCAGATTGATAATTTTCTGCAACAGTCACCTACTATACAATCCCTGAAGATCAAAGGGGAAGGTCATTTCCGGATTATGCGGAATGATGAAGTGGTGAAAAAGGTCGTGGCGTTTATGGAATAAACGCTGCCAGGGCTGCTAAATCACGCAAGTCCCATTGCCCTTTAATTCCGGCTAAATAACGCAAACAAAGCTTGATTAATAAAATAGTTATCTCTCCCTAGTTTATGTTTAATAAGTATTCCATCTTCTACCAATACATCAACGATAACGTATTGCCGTATTACGGCTACCTCCTCCCATTGCACACTTCTCCTTCACCTGTTCCGTATACATTTCCGGCACATATTTATATGCCTTCTGAGCAGGGACCATAAGCGGCTCCTGTCCAAACACCTTTATCTCACAATAGTCTCCTTTTCGAATAGATACCCGATAAGTATTGCTGTCTGTAAATCCTGCGAGCTGTATTCTGCAGAGTCTTTATTCAGTAAAAAGTCGTTCTGCAAAGAAGCCTTTCCCGCTGCAAAATCATCAACTATATTATCGGAAGGGATTGTGTCTTTAGCCTGTTTATCTATTGGAGAAGGTTGCCCGCAGGACAGCTGGCAAACTGCCAGGAAAAGGATTGCTGATCTCATTGTTATAGGTATTCGCGGGCTTTAGTGGTATATGCCATCGCCAGTTCAAATATAGAAATTCAATCCCATACATTCCTTTTTAAACCATTCTGCATTTGAACTTTTTACCCATATTAATTGAACTTTATAACAATCCCTTCCAGTTCAATCCTGCCGTTCTTTGTATCACAAAACAAAACGAACGTAAACATGAAAACAATATTCATTACAGGAACTTCAAGCGGACTCGGACAGGCAGCAGTCCGCGTATTTCATAACCACGGATGGAAGGTTATCGCAACGATGCGTAATACTGAAAAAGGCAGGGAATTCAGCGAGCTGGAAAGGGTGACTGTTTTACCGCTTGATATTACCGATCCTGTACAGATCAATACCACGGTTTCACAGGCTATTGCACTGGGCGAAATAGATGTAGTACTGAACAATGCAGCCTATGGCATAATAGCGCCACTGGAAAGCGTAAGTGACGAAGAATTACGAAAACAGGTCGATACAAATTTACTTGGCGCCATCAGGATCACTCAGGCCTTTATCCCTCATTTCAGAAACAAGAAAAGCGGCATGTTCCTCAACATAACTTCCATTGCCGGGCTAGTCACTTTTCCCTTTGATAGTATCTATCATACCGTAAAATGGGGTTTAGAAGCATTTAGCGAGGGATTAAGCTATGAACTGGCTCCCTGGGGGATAAGTATCAAGACCGTAGCTCCCGGCTTTATACGAAGCTCTTTTGCCACTAATATGGTCGTTTCATCGACCCCACCTTACCAGGAATTACTGGACAAGTACCTGGGAGTGGTATCAGGCATGATGGACCCTGCTACAAGTGGCTTGACTCCGGAAGAAGTAGCCACAGTGGTATATGAAGCTGTAACAGACGGAAAGAACCAGGTACATTATACAGCAGGCAGTGATTCTAAAAGTATGTATGAAAGGCGCCTGGAAGTTGGGCCGGAGGCTTCCCGCAAGGAAATGGCGGCGTTATTCTTAGGACAGTAAGCGATTAATTAACTTCTTAAACAAGGCTATCCTGTATGGTAATAGCCTTGTTTTGAGTATATTCGGTATCATGGCAAATACAACAGATCCAAATCTTCCCCAGATCGTTTACTCCTGCGTTTCCAAAAGGGCGATAGACGGCGAATTGTTCATTCGCCAGCATGTAATAGACTATATTATTTCCGGATCATCAGAGGTGTATTTCGGCGGTAAGTCGCAGGTATATAAGTCGGGCGATTTCCGGTTTGCAGTAAAAAACAGGTTAAGCAAATTTATAAAACAGCCTATCGAAGGTGGCGAATACCGTTCAATTTCCATTTGCATTGATCAGGATACCTTGCTGGAACTATCAGCGCCATACCAGCGGAGTATTTCAGCCACCCATCATTACGACAATGTATTCCTGTTACAGCCTAATAGGCTTTTCAGGAATTACATGGATTCATTGTTACCCTATCTTGAACATAGCAATCAGATCACAGGAGAACTATTGAAAACAAAGATCAAAGAAGCGGTGCTCATTTTTCTCGACGCCAATCCCAATTTAAAAAACCTCCTTTTTGATTTCAGTGAGCCGGGCAAAATAGACCTTCAGGCGTTCATGGAAGAACATTATCAGTATGACGGGGACCTGCAGCACTTTGCATATCTCACAGGGCGCAGTATTTCTACATTTAAAAGGGACTTTGAGAAGATATATCATACTACTCCAGGCAAATGGCTGGTGCAGAAAAAACTGGAAGCAGCACACCTGCTTCTAAAAGAGAAAAAGATGAAGCCAACCGAAGTGTATATTGAAGTTGGATTTAACGATTACTCACACTTCTTCGCATCTTTTAAAAAACTGTTTGGGATGGCCCCTTCAATGGTATAAATCTTTATTTGTAGTACCGTTCATTCCTTGAATGCTATCAGTAATAAAGTGCATTCTTAAACCGCTTCGCCAGCAATCCCGTCGCCTGTGAAGGATCAATGTCAGCCACTATCACACCTACCGCCCGCAATCTCTCCGCAGAGCGATCTTCCGCGTCATATCCCATGCCCGGATAACCTGGAAGATATGACTCTGGAAAACAAACTATTTCTGCTTGCAGATCAGCTGCTTCTTTGACCAATTTTTCAAGCCAGGATAAGCCGTCATTCAAAGATGTTGGAAAAGGTGGAGAAGCTAATGCAATTTTCATACGCGGGCTGTTTATACGTTGCAAAGTTAAAAAATATCATAGCTTCTGAAAACCTAAAGAGAACTGAGCCATGGCCTTACTGTCCCGCTTTTGTATATTTATCTGACAATACATCTGTTATGGAAACCATGATATCACCCCTGCTCAATATTCTGAACGAGCTTTATATCGGAACAGAAAATGATGAATCCTGGGTAATTGATGCAAAGCCGGGACACGGGTTTACACGGGCCATAAAAACAATATCAGCAAAAGACGCATCCACTCCAATCGTAGATGGCGGGTCCACCATAGCGGCACATACATATCACCTGAAATGGAGCCTCGACTTTGCGATGGAGTTCTATAAGGGAAACCAGCCCACCGGCAACTGGCCGGAGAGCTGGCGTATAAAAGAAGTCAATGAGAATGAATGGGCCGACTTACAGCAGGAATTACTAAACAGCTATCACAAGATCAGAGAAGCAGTGGCTGCTGTCAAAGACTGGTCAAACCCTTATCTTCTGAAAGGAACGATCTCTTTATTACCACATGCGGCGTATCATCTTGGCGCTATAAAACAACTCATGTTAGCCGTAAACAAGAATAGCCAGCAGCCTGATGTCATCGATATATTTGCTTAACCAGTGCGTGCATGATAGGCACCTTATCATTCTCCGACATCACGGAAGAACAGTAGCTTCTAAAAAAAGCAGTAATATCTGGCGACACAGAAATCACAGATGCCCCATTGACACTTATTGTCCACGGAAAATACATTGCATTCTCATCGCTGACCGCATTTACCACTTCGATTTTGCTACCGTCAAGGGCAGTAAGGGTCACCTTGATCCAATTTGTAGTCGTACTGAATAATCCGGATATTTGCGGCCATATCGCATTTAAAGAAACCGAATCAATATTTCTAACACTGTCAACCGTTGCAAGCAACCTTTGGTAGTCTATATTATTCTGACCCAGATAAAAAACCTTTCTGTCGGAAAGATCATATTTATCTTTTGTGGCTGACTGAAATTCAAGAATATCTTTTTTGCATTGCGCGTAATCTTTTTCAGTGAATTTCATATCGCCGATAACAGCCTGCTTTTTATACTGATAACATACTCTGTCAGCAAACCTATTTACAACTGCACCGCTTATCTTTGTTACATCAGGCTTCAACTGCCCGGATTGCTCAGACCTTCGTTTCCTTTTATTTACCAATACATAGTCCTCACCTTTGAGTATATAGACAGCTTCCTGCCGATCACTATGAAAACATCCCTGAGAACCTTTACTGAATGATATTTCGGTAATATTTTTCTTCCCAAAATCATCCAGTATATCAGCAATTGAAGTGAAATTCCCTGATTTCGTTTCCATGTCATAATAGTATACCGTGTCCAGGTTTTTACGGTATACCAGGGTATTGGCATTCAAGTGGGACAGATTGTTACTGTTATTTATCTCCACCGGTAATGTAACAACGTATTTCCATTTACTACTGTCGGATGTTTTCCTGTATATCATACTCCCCAATACACCAAGTATTCCATTTTCATCGTACGCAAAGTACTCCGGCTCCATCTCTTCGATCCTGTCTGTCAGCATAGGGGACCGTCTGATCTTATTATCACTGGTTAGCTGGCTGATGGCACCGTCATTCATCAGAAACAGATTTCCACTCCTGCAAAAGGCATCCGGATACTGAAACTTTTCATCATAAGTAAATACCGGAGCAAGATGCTCATCAGCCTTTACAAATTTACCGCTCTTGCTATAAAAGAAGATGGCGTCATTTGCGGCGTCAGTGTAGAAGTCAATATAATCCGGCAGTGGTACCCAGTTGATAGCGTCCCGTTTGCTATAGAAGACCATGCTTTCCTGATTGACCAGTAAGTAGTCTTTATAAATAGCGACCTGACTGATCTCCGGGCGGCGGGCTTTATCAGTCTTGTTGTACCGCTGTTGATCGAGCGGAGTTGGTATCAGTTTCCAATGCTCACAATTATCATCGGTATATGCGATCATGTTCCACAACGCCCCTATTATCCCTTCATGCAGGTTGTTAAAAAAGATCGAGCCATAACGTTGTTTGGTATCCGCCACATTTAACGCCCGCCAGGTATGCCCGAAATCTTTGGTATACGCCATTCCTTTGCCGCTTACACTCATCCACGCTTCGCCATTATCCAGGCTACTGGTTGCATCTACCCATCCGTCCAGTCCAAAGTCAACTTTTTGCCAACTTTGTCCGCCATTAGTAGTATGATATATGATGTTGTACTTACCACCATTACTAATAAACCCTGATACAAACCCGGTATCCCGGTTGAAGAAATCACTCTGATCAATGGTCACGCCGCTCAAAAGGTCATTTCCTGAAACAGGAGGGCAATTGTGCCAATACCCGTTTACCGAATCTGCCATGGCCACCTCGCCGGCCCTTGTGCTAATGACCAGTGCCCCCACCTTGGTAACAAATAAATTGCCGGCGTTGCTTCGGAATTTTACGGGCACACGCTGCTGTACTTGAGCACATCCCAGTACAGGAAGGATGTTCATGGCGATAAATAGTGTTTTCCAGTTCATTCAGTATAGCGATTTGATATAATGATGACGCAATTTCCCCTATTCCATAACATCAACAAATAAAAAACTGCTTATATTTTTTACATGGTCCAGCATTTATTATCCCCACGAGATACTGCCTTTTAAGGCAATATCTCTTTATACACTCCCCTGTCAATGGCAATATTCAGTCTCTTCAACATCCCGGGCATATCAAATCCCTCCTTCTTATACGACGCCTGTACCACTTCCCTGGCCTGTCTGAATGCCCCTTCATCAGCCCATACGGCCACTGTTACGCAAACCAGGTTGCCATCATCATCATTATGCGAATAAGCCGCATCCCGGATGAATCCAGGCAGCGTTTTGATAAGATCGCGATTAATCTTCACTCTGTCAAAGAACTCAGTTGCCGCAGCATTAGGAACAATGAATTTATCAATAAAGATCACATTGTCCGGACTGCCGTTGACGTTCTGGGGCAGGACGCCAAGGTCCTGTAAGAACCCCAGCCGATTAGTAAGCGTCTCACTGTGAATGATCTTTCCATCTTTCAATTCATACGACACCACACCATCGGTCGCTACTCTTTTTCCGGTAGCCGGGATATGCTGAAAGGCACCCTTATGTGTACCCTGAAATTGCTGGAATACTACTACTTTGCTGCCTTCACCTATGATGTCCTTCACTTTCCAATATGCATCCGGAAATGCGCTTGTCAGGCCAGCGAGCACCTGCTTAAAATCGGGCCCGTCATAAGCCTCCGATATTAACTCAGGTAGTAAGGCCGTATTCCTCTTGTTCATTGCCTCTTCATAGAGCTTTCTTAATACTTCTTTGTTTTCCATTTTTGCATCTTTTTTGTTAGAAACCTGGGCAATGGTCAGCTGACATAACAGCATTACCGGTACCAGATATAGTAAAGATTTCATTGATCTTGTTTTTACAAAAGTACCAGCGATAAGGAGCCGGGAATTGTAAAAAATCATTGATCTTTGCTTACAGTCCTAAACATTAGAGGTATCAACAAAAGCAGCCCGAATAAGGCATCCAGCCTTTTGTATTGCAATTTAGGGAAGATTACAAGGCGCTTTTCGACAATGTACATAAGACGCAAAAACGTGTACATGAAACGCAAAATCGTGGGGACGAAATGCATTTATCATATCATTAGGATCCGGTGTTAACCCCTTCAGGACCAAAGATCAAGCGTGTCAACCAGGACAGGATTAATCTCCTACCAAGCGTTCATCATTTCTCGCTTAGATAACGCTTAGATAACGCTAATCCTACGTTAATCCTACGTTCATGAACGTAGGATTAACGTAGGATTAGCGTTATCTAAGCGTTATCTAAGCGAGAATGATCCTGAATTAATACAACCCAAAGTAAAGAGCAATAAAAAAGGCGCCCGTTTCAGGACGCCTCATATAATACTTATATAAAAACTATCATATCCAGCATTTCCCTGCTGAATAAGTGCGCGCATTCCCGGCTATCAGGACGCGTTCACCATTGTCTGTGCAGTAAAGTGTTCCGATACGTTCAGACAACTGTCTCGCCGTTAATTCCTTCTTTTGAAGACGCTCGCTCCAGTAGGGTATCAATGAACAATGTGCCGATCCGGTAACGGGATCTTCCATAATGGACGCCTGGGGAGTAAAAAAGCGGGATACGAAGTCGCTGGTACTACCCGGCGCCGTGATAATGACACCGCCTGGATCGAGGTTGATCTGGTCCAGGACCTGCCTGTTGATCCGTATATTCTGAATATCCTCCTCACTGTCGTACACCAGTACGTAATCCCGGGCCTTTAATACGGCCACCGGCTGTCTGTCCAGTGCCTGGCTGACACCCTCAGGCAAAGTGGTTTCTGCGGGCTTCCTGGAAGGGAAATCGAGCACATACAGCTCATCCTTAAAGCTGACTTCCAAAGGGCCGCTGGCGGAGTCAAAAAGGATCCTGTCCTGTTTATAGCCCAGGAAGGTCTTGATTACATGGGCCGTCGCCAGTGTAGCATGGCCGCAAAGGTCCATTTCTATATCCGGGGTGAACCAGCGCAACGAAAAACGGTCGCCCTGCCTAATGAAAAATGCGGTTTCCGCTACAGCATTTTCCCGGGCTAACAGTAATAACTGCTCATCAGGTAACCATTCCTCCAGCGGGATCACACAAGCCGGATTGCCACCAAAAACATGGTCAGTAAAGGCGTCTACCTGGTATAAGTTAAGTTCGATCATTTCCGGGTCTTGTATGTAAACAGAGAAAGCCAGCAATTTGCTGACTTTCCCAATTATTTTAACTGATCAGTTAATCTTCGTCTTCCTCATCATACTCGTCTTCTTCCAGCCATTCCAGGTAAGAATAGTACCATTCTTCCAGCTGTTCGAGTAATTCCTCTTTCTTACCAGGCGCGTTTTTGTAGAACTCATCCACATTATCAATTTCCGCTACAATATCAATATAAGCCTTCTCTTCGTCTTCCTCTACACGCTTTGCGAAGAAACGCGGCTGCTCGGTATGAAAGATATATTCATTGTCAGGATCCGTAACGGGATCATCCGCAATCATAAACTTGGGTAACTTTGCCATATTAATATATTTTATTTGATAATAACCGCCATTTAAAGACCAGACAAAAGTATTGATAAATCATTTACACCACAAAAAACAGTTTACCCCTGATATCCCGGCCCCTGCTGACTGTTCACCACTGCAACGGCAGTTACATTGAAGCCTGTTGCTGCGTAATATTTTCTATGATCCGGTTCAGTACACTAAGCGTCAGCTTATACTCCTCATCACTGACACCACGCATCATTAACGCCGACCTTTCTTTTTGCAGATCGGAAAGTTGCCTGAACGCCTCATCTCCTGCAGTAGTGAAGGAACAGTTATCTTCTGAATTGATGACCAGCCAGCCACGGTCTACCATTGACTGTATGATCTCGGCAAATTCCTGTACTGTCACGAAGTTCTTCACTTCCTGGAAAAACTGCCAGGTATTGATATGTCCCCGTTCTGAGACATTACGTAGTATCATCCAGTGAAAACGGGTGATCGAAAGATCTTTAAAGGCATCGTTCATAAATGCTGTGATCTGCTGATCAGCCTCTTTGAGGTACCAGCCTATTGGCTTATTAGCTTCCATAGTTATAGCGTTGTAAACATTGTTATTCTTTCTGAAAACTGACCGGTGTCCTGCCCGTCCAGCGTTTAAACGCCCTGGTAAAAGCGCTCAGTTCATTATACCCCAGCATGTAGGATATTTCCTTAACAGGATAACCACCTTCTTCGAGATAGTGAATAGCGAGTGATTTCCTGACTTCATCAGCCACATCCTGGTAGCTGATACCTTCCTCTTTCAATTTACGCTGTAATGTTCTCGGACTGACACTAAAATTCGCGGCGATCTCACTCAACGAAGGTATTCCGAGATAAGCGTTTGTGAGCAGGAAATAACGGATCTTTTCCACCAATCCATCTCCCGCTACCGTTACAATCTTATTCACCTTTTGCAACAGCGCCTGTTGCATATCAAAGTTTGCAGTAAGCAAAGGTTCCTGCTGATACGCGCTGTCAAATACGAGTTCGTACTCCGCCGCACTCTTTTCAATATCACAACGGAACACTCTCGCATATTCCGCTGTATTTTCCAGGCGGTAAGGCAACCTTACCGAAACAGGCTTAATCTTCCGCAGTAACAAACCATCCAGTTCATGTACGACAAAGACCATGAATAACTCCAGTGTTTGACGAAAAGAGAAGGTATCTGTCCGTTCTGTTTGAGGCAGAAAGCCAACAGTAAAGGTCGTCCGTGAAGATGTGATCACTACCCTGAACAGGTCAGTCAACAGGTGTGATAATGCCGCTGCTTTCTCTACCGCCATCCCTACGGTATCACTTGTTTTGATGATCTCCCCGACAATGCCAAGTGCTGACAGCTGCAGTGATTCGCCGAAATGTAAACCAAATAACGGATCGTCCGCCAGCTGGCTGGCCTCCTGCCACAATTCATCCAGCTGCCGGTTACTGATAGTATAACTATCACTGGCCTTCAGTGCGGCAAGATCAATTCCCGTCAAGCGGCAAAGCTGTATGACAGGGATGTCACGCAGCGTCGCATAGGCGATCAGGTTCAACACAAAACGTCTGCGGCTATTTTCCATAAGCTGTCGTCAAATGGTAATTGTTTGTCGTATAAAGATAATAATGCCCGGCCGTACACGAAATAGTTTTGCAATAACAAATCACCCAAATAAAAACAAACAATATGGAAAATCAGGTAAAACAAGTAGTTACCCAGTTTCTGACAGCAGTACAAAAAGGCGATAACGGAACACTCGCAGCATTACTGGATACAGCCATAGAATGGGAACAACCTGGCGACAACCCGTTCTCAGGCATTAAAAAGAATGTGACAGAAGTTTTTCAGATGGTGGGAGGTATGTTTGAGGTAACCAATAATACCCTTGCATTGGCAGAGATCAAAAGCATTACTACCTGCGGCAACAGTGTAGCCTGTCTCATTCGCTGGACAGGAGAAAAACCAGGAGGACAAAAACTGGATGTGGATAACATCGACGTTTATACGGTTACCGGTGGACGGATCGTAAAAGCAAAGATCTATTCCGCAGATATTACACAAGAAGATAATTTCTGGGGGAAGTGACGTAACTTCTCTGGCACGTTATTCGTTCTATACGGCAAAACTTGTTACATGAAACTATATTTTGCCGCTGCAGCCTTATTAACAATGTTAAGTTGTCAGCAATCTGCCAGCAATTCATCTCAGGCCACAGAGAAAGACAGTAGCGCGGCTACTCCGGCTACATCAATTGTTGCGGCCGGTCCACAGTGTTACACCCGGATATCGGGGAAGGATACTTCCTACCTGCAGTTTGAAACCGACAATGAAGTGATCAATGGTCAGCTGGAATATCGCATCTTCGAAAAAGACAAAAATCAAGGAGCTATTACAGGTACGATCAACAATAATATCATTGAGGCGGAATACCGTTTTATGAGCGAAGGAACCACAAGTGTAAGACCGGTGATATTCAAACTGGAAAACAACCAAGCATTTGAAGCAATCCCGTCTTCCTTTGACAACCAGGGTGTGCCTGTATTTGAAAAAGATCAAAGTAAGCTGAAGTTTGGAAATGAACCTCTCGTAAAGGGCGATTGCAAATAACAGTAACTGCCATAATAACAATGCCCCGCGATAATTATCGCGGGGCTTTTTGTTGTAGGGTTAATGGTTGGTTACATAGGTTTCCTAGGATGGTAAAACATCTTTATCTGAGAATAACGTCAACTACATTTCCTGGCAGGCCATCTACCTTCTTAAGTACGTTACCATACTTACCAGTACTTATATCAAGTGTGTAAAGGCTCCCTTCAGTACCGGCAATAAGCACATTGCCATCATCCCGCATTTTAATCATCGTTACCGCCTTTCCACCGAAGTTCGCTTCCAGCTGTAGTATTTCCTGGTTAGTCGGGTTATACCGGTAGATCTTATCATTCGATGTAAAGTAGATCATCTCGGTGGTAGACAGCTGCCATTTGGTATTAGCTGTAAGAAGACTGTCGCCTTTGAATTTCCTTTTATAGGTTGTTTTGAATCGCGAGTTACCGTCCAGGAAATTTAAAGCAAATTTCAGCTCATACGTCTGTCCGAGACTATCGCAAAATGCATACAGACTATTCTCCGAAAACTTCTCCATATCGAGCAGGTCCATCTTCAGATCTTTCGGGTTGAAGAGTGAATCTTCCTGAATATAATCTGTACCATAAAATGTATTGGGATCAAAGCGCAGAAAACACTTTTTCACTTTATCAAAGCCCAGGTAGTAAAAGAATGATCCTACATTTCCCCATAGCAGTTGAGGCGCAAGATTATAATTACCTGCAACCGGACTGCTGAAAAAGCCGAAATAGGTGCCGAAAGGAGCTGTTTCGGTAGTACCTACATACATCCTCTCATCCATGATAGCTGTAGTGGTACCATTGACCAGCTTCTGGAAATAGGATGGCTTCAGATCACCTGGTGCAGAATAAAAATTATCCTTCAGATACTTTGTCCGTTTCAGGTTATCACTGTTAACCTGAATGGCAGGACTGGTACCGCCTGAACAGACGATCCAGTAAGCAGTGATAATATTCATATAACTGATATTCCTCAACGGGATCAGTTGCATAGGGCCTGTTCCCAGACTTTCGCCATTGATAGCCTGATAAAGGTCAGTCTGAACGGTGCCATCCGGCTTCACAAAAGAAAGTTTTCCCTGCCCGGCATCGTCTGTCAGTACAACGGTACCTGATGTGAATTCAGTTTTACCGGTGATGATGAAGTTGTAATAGTACTTTACATCAAGTTTATTATCCTTCACAATTAACCTGGCAGTGTACACATTAGCGCCCAGACCATAAATGATCCTCAACTGAAGCCCGTCATATTCTTCAGAGCGGGCCTCCTGGGAAACATCGATGGTCCAGTGACAAGATACGTCCGTTCTGCCACCAGGCAGGACGATCTTCGGAGTAATAATGAGACTATCTCCCGTAAAAACAGAGTATACAGAGTCAAGACCGGTTACTACCGGTTCTCCCAGTTCCAGGTAATCATAATTCCCTTTGTCTTTAAAACAGGCGGAGAAGAACGGTACCAGTGCAATAATCAGTATATATAGAAATGATCTTTTCATTGATTAGTTTTTTAGCTTAGACTACACGTTTACCATTTTCATCGGTAAAATAATACCTGCCATCTTCCAGGTTCTTTACCAGCTTGTACTTGTTACCGGGGTTTGTGCTACTGTAGAAATAATAAAAACCGTCGGCTTCCATTGTTACAACGTACCCTTCACCTGCATTCACCTCAACCCACTTAAACGGATCGAGTATAAAAGACCTGAACCGCCTGATATGATACAGTGCTTTGGGGATAGTATTAAAGTCCTGCATATTAGTGCCCAGCTCTGTGGTTCCTGCTACTCTGATAAACAGCTCATGTTTAACTCTTGAGTATTCTCCGAGTTCATTAGCCCATACCGCCCACCAGGTTGGCTTTTCCAGCCTGTTAGAAAATTTCACGATACCCTTATTTTCCAGCTTGAATGCTACCCCGAGGTCGTCGGTAGCTTTGAGTGTAAGGCCAATGGTCAGGGTCTTTGTTCTCAGCAATGTGTCCTTGTTAATGAGGATCAATGGCACCATACAAATACCGGAATCTGCTGCCAAAGTGTATTCCTTCTCAAGAGGTTTATAATGTACTGAAGCAACCGCTGTTGTTGAGCTATCAACGGTCGCCAGTATAAACTTCCTGTCTTTAGGCGTACGGAAACCGGAAAGCCTCACCGGAATAAAAACGGTGTCTTCGGCTTTATCTGGAAAATAAGCAAAGGAATAAAGAAGGCTATCTGTCTTATCGTCGGCTTCATCCGGTTCGAAATCGAAATAGACATTCTGTGTAGTATCGAACAAAGGTGTTTCGTCTTTCTTGCAGGCAAAGATCACCATACAGCAAAGAACACTGAATAAAATATATCTTTTCATCTGGCCGTAGGTTTTATTATCTGTTACCAAATTGGATTTCATCGTCAGGTAATGGTATTACAAATATCCTGTTTGTAGCAGGGTAAGTAGCCCCTGCAAAACCTGCAATGGGTCTGTTCAGGCGCTTGTATGTATAGAAGATCTGTCCTTCACCGAAAAACTCCTTGCGGCTCTCTTTTACCAGCTCATTCAGAAATACATCTTTAGATGTTTCATTCGTGATAGTCCTGCCAATGCCACGATGGAAGCGAACATCGTTAAAGTATGACCATGCCTTTCCGGGATCAGTATCGAATGTGCATTCTGCTGCGATATAATACATTTCACTCAGCCGTAATGCGGGAGCTACGAGATAATGCAGATTTGCCTCGGGATCCCTGTAGTATTTCTCCAGCTGCATATGGGTGCCTAAACCTCCGCTCTTTTCACTGAACCATTGTTTGAAACGGTTATCCTCTCCTCCTACGCCACCTGTTTCATAAAGGTTACGTGTTTCGGTAGACTCGAGGAAAAGCGCACTTTCTCCTTTACGGAACCAATCATTAATTACCCGGGTCAGGTTACCATTTGGGATATACCACGCAAACAGCAGCTCTTTGTATAGAATGCGGTCTTTCTTCTCGTCATCAGGATTCAGGAAATCATTCTGACGTGTCCATGGAAATTTATTTGAATTGATCACTTCCAGTGCATTCGCCAAAGCCTCTGCTTTATTACCTCTATACAGATGCACGCGTGCAAGCTCTCCACACACCGCATAGTAGTTCAGACGGTGGCGGCGGTTCTGCAAAAACAAGGGACCACTGTCCTCTGTACTGGAATCTTTTACCGGATAACCCACTTCATAACCTGCATCCAAAATAGGATCGGCGACCTTCAATAATTGTTTCGCTGCAGTAAGATCGAGGATCGCAGAATCTAACACGCCACTTACGGTAGACATGGGTGTTATCTTGTTTGAGAAATCTTTCACATACGGAATAGCCAATGCTACCGGATTATTCGCATAAGATGGACCAAAGATGCGTAACAGGTCAAAATGAAGATATGCTCTCAATGCCAGCGCCTCCCCTTTTATCAGTTCGTATTCCCTCCCTGAAAAGAGCCTTTCCTTGCCTTCTATATGATGGAGTATAAGGTTACTGTTTGCGATCGCTGCATACAATGCCAGCCAGGCTGCATCTCTCTTTCCTGTGAATTGCTCCGCATCATAATTGTATTGCACTGTTTGTCTGTAACCCAGCGGGTCATCTGGTGTAATAGAATAATTTTGTGCCAGCACATCCAAGAAGCCGAAGCTCAGCTCTTTACCGTAACTATCTTCCTGCACACAACGACTGTACACACCATTCAATGCCTCTTCAAAACCAGCCTGTGTACTAAACAACACGTCCTGCGCTATATCTGTCTGAGGTGTTACCTCGAGCCATTTCTTACAGGACACCAGGCCAATCGTCACTATTATAATCAGTGTATAATATTTCTTCATCTTGCTTCTTTTTAGAACTGAGTAGATAATGAGAACGTGAATGTTCTTGCGAACGGATAGTCAATTCCTCTTTCAGCCTGTACGGAAGATGTTCTCCATACGTCATTCAGGTTGAGGGCGCAACGTAGATTATTCATCTTGTAACGTTTTGCAACTGCCGGAGGAACATTGTAAGCCAGGTAAACTGACCTCAGTTCAATCACATTGTCACGCTGTACAAAGCGGGAAGAAGTGCGGGTAGTTCCATGATCTGCAATATTTTTATACAGTGCATGGTCACCAGGATTTTTCCACCGGGACTCCAGTACACGCGCATCTACGTTAAACCTTGGATCAGCATTTTCCACACGGTCTACCAGGGTCTGATTGTAAAGATCACCTCCACCTTTGCCATAGAATCTTACCTCTGCCAGCCAGTTGCCATAGTATACGCTGGTACCGAAAGTACCTTCAACCTTAGTGGTCATATCACCTACAGGCACCATGTCCTTAACACTATAAACGTGGGTATAAGTGCCATCTTTCTTAACAAAGATCTCCTTACCGGTTTCAGGATCAATGCCCATTGACCGTACCGCATAGATAGTGTTCAGAGATTGACCTTCCTGGAAACGCAATAATGGAACGGAATTCAGATTACCATCGGTTTCCTGTTTGTCGTCCACTTTGTCATTATAAGCTTTCAGCGCATTGGAGATCTTCGTGATCTTGTTCTTATTAGTTACAAGGTTCGCAAACAGGTTGAAAGACCAATTCTTTCCTCGCACCACAGTGCTGCGGAAGTTTACTTCAAAGCCCCTGTTCACCATTTCGCCCAGGTTAGCTTTGTAATCAGTAAAACCAGCAGAAGGCGGAACAATGATATCTGCCAGCAGGTCTTTCGTCAGTTTATAGTAGTAACGCGGATAGATATAGAATCGTCCGTTGAACAGGTCCAGTTCGAAGCCTGCGTCATAGTTCTTGGTACGCTGCCATTTCAGGGCGCTATTACCATAGGCCTTGAATATGGCGCCAACGCCGGTGGAGTACCAGTCGTTGCTGTAATACTGATAGGTGGTATTGGATAAATAGGACGGGAAAGACACATCACCAGTTAAACCGGTAGTTGCTCTCAATGTCAATTGAGAGATCACTTTACGTGGAATGAATTTTTCATTATGCACATTCCAGCCCAAACCATAAGACCAGAAAGTAGCCATTCTTGAATCGGTCCCGAATTTAGAGGAACCGTCCAGACGCACTGTACCATCCATCAGGATCTTATTCTTATAGGAGTAGTTCGCATAGAGGAAGGTACCCAGCAGGCGATCTTGTGTGTACTCTCCATAAGGAGCGCCATTTAAAGCATAAGTACGTGCAAATCCGATCTGTGGGAACCTGTCATTGGAGAAGCCCTGTGCTACGAAAGTTTTGTTATCGTTGCTCCGGTCCTGGATGTTCGTACCCAACGAGAGGTTAATGAAATTATTACGGATCTGTTTTGAATAGCTTAATGTCAGGCTACCATCTATCTGCCAGAAATCTTCATCGGAATATGTATAACGGCCACGATTTTTCAGGTCGTCACCTGATACATAGAAGAACTCATTGCTCAGTGGAGAAACAAAGTTATCCGCTGTTGATCTTCTTTTAGTTAAACTTACCTGTCCTCTTAATCTTAATGCCGGATCAATTGTCCACTCACCGGAAAGGGCATCCATCAGTTCTATGTACTCAGACTTTTCCAAACTTCCGGTAGTAGCTTCGTACATTGGATTCAGCACGCTCTGTGTTTTGATCTCTCCGTCTCTGTAACGCCATTTATCAACTTCACGTAACAGGCGGCCAAGAGAATCCGTCTTCGGATAATAAGGGTTCATCTGTACGTACTTGGAAAACTCTCTGTAAGGAGATTCTCTCCCATCCACCTGTGATATGGATATCTGGTTTCTGAACTGGAGTTTATTTTGTACGTTATAAGACAAGGATGCAGCAATACCATATCGTTTTCTGTACGATCCTTTCATTACGCCGTTGTTGCTCTGATAACGCAAGTCAATACCATATCTTATTGTTGGTGTTCCACCTTCCAGGTACAGGGAGTGTTTATGTCCGAGGTCGACCTGTAATGGTTGAGACAACCAATAAGTGTTAACACCTTTCAATACATTCTTCTTCTTCTCGTAATATTGCATTTCCTGCTCCAGGGCAGAAGTGACACCATTAGCATCTGAATACACCCCTGCCAGCCTTTCATATTCTAATTTGTCTGCTCCATTCAATAGACGATAGTCCGAAAGATCAGGAGCATTCAACGTCATTTCGTAACCATAGTTTACCGTCAGCTTACCTTCTTTAGGCGTCTTGGTACGGATCACCACAACACCATTTGCAGCTCTTGATCCGTAAATAGCGGTTGCAGCAGCATCCTTTAATAAGGTAATGGAAGCGATCCTGTTCGGATCGAGGTCGAAGATGGACTGAACGTTCACTTCATAACCATCCAGTATGAAAGTAGGCTGGTTAGTAACGCCTGTCAGCATACTGTTCCTTGTTAGTTTGGATACGTCTGCACTAGGTAATGCTGTGGTTCCCCTTACATTGATATTTGGAATTTTGTTTGGATTGGATCCAAGTATATTATTCTCAACAAGTTTAAAGGAAGGGTCGTATGACTGAAGACTGCTCAGAACGTTCTGGGGATTCACTTTCTTTATATCGTCAGCAGTCAATACAGTGGCAATACCGGTAAAACTTTCTTTCTTAATTTCATAGTAACCTGTTACTACTACATCTTTTACAGCCTGTACATCTGTTTTTAATCTAACGTTAAGTACAGTCTGTCCCTTTAAGACTATTTCCTGCGATTTAAAGCCGATATAGCTGAATATGATATGTGCATTTTCAGGGACATTCTTCAGCTCATACTTACCATCGTTGCTGGTATGCACGCCATTGGAAGTTCCTTTTACCATTACGGTTACACCAGGCAGGGATACGCCCGCATCATCGGTAACAATACCGGTAATAGTAACCGCTACCGGTTTCTGTTGTTCCTCTGCCGGTTTCTTTTCAGCTGTTACTACAGGTTTAGCCGCAGGAGCAGGTGTTTCCTGTTTATATATAATATACACGTTTGTGCCTGCTTCTTCGGCTTCTAATCTGAGAGGTTTCAGAAACCGGTTCAGGTACTGTATAAATTTCTCAGATGCTCCTTTCGCCGCTGGTACATCTGTCTGAATACTACCGATATTCTGGCCGATGTAGTTGATCCGTACTTTGTACCTGGTTTCTAATGAAGCAAGAACATCCTTCAATGTTTTCCGCTGGTCTTCGTGCTGATTAATACCAACTGAAGCAAACAGCGATTGCTGTCGACTATAATAATTTCCATCTGCTGCAGCATGTCCCATGGCCGGCAGCAGTAATAACAGGGCAGCATAACTCCCCATACACCTAAAGTAATTTCCAGGCATAAGCAATAGATTAAGGTTGGTCGATTTTTATAAACTAAAGTTGATTAGGTCTTCTTTCTTCTGATGCTATAACTTTTATTGTCCTTCTTTACGATAACCACATGCAGGGATCTTGACAAAGTCTTAAAAAAAATATCGACATCCGACATTGGTATACTACCTGTAAATAACTCTTTCTGTAAATCCTGATCCTCTATATATAAATTCACACCTAAATTCTCTTGCAATGCTACCGCGACTTCCGCGATAGGTGTCTCATTAAAAATGAGCATGTTCTCAAGCCATGCATTGTAATCTGCAGGGTTCACCTTTCGGCGGGATAGCTGATTGGTTTTCGTGGAATAACTCACCATTTCCCCAGGCTTCATATTAATATCCTGCTGGCCGTCTCCATTCAGTTTTAATTTTACTGCTCCGTTATTCAGTACGACACGTGTCATTACCCTTCTGGTATTCACATTGAATTCAGTAGCCAGCACCTGTACATCTACATCTGAAGTATGTACCAAGAACGGAGCGTTATTGGTTTCATGAGCAACAGAGAAAAAACCTTCTCCCTCCAGCCAGATCTCCCGCTGTCCGTTTTTGCTGATACTACCTTTGAGGACGGAATTTGCATTCAGTCGCACCACGGAACTATCCGGCAATACTATTCTTTTAGTTTCGCCATAAGATGTGGAATAAGCAATCATCACCGGCTTCTCCCTATGCAGGAAAAACCAGGCAGCAGTTGCCATCGCTAATACTCCCAGGAAAACTGCGGCATAACGCCACATACCAAAGCCGGCCCTTTTTTCAGGGGTCTCATGGATAGTATAGGCAATCCTGCTCCAGACTTCCGCCTGATCTTCAGCAGTAGGGATATGCTCCTCCGTGCCTATCAGTAATAGTATGTCACGGGCTTGCTCAACTGTAGCACGATGATCAGGGTTTTCACGCATCCAGGTTTCCCAAAACGTATCAGTGTCGTGGTCCGGACGTTCGATCCATTTACGAAACAATTCATCATGCAGAAAATCCTTTACTGTGTAATCTTTATAATCCATAATCAGAGCTACTCCAGTTAAGCTTTATAGTAGATAAAGCAATGAATTCGAAAAATCTTAGCGTCTTTTTCGATATTTTTTTAAAAATCCTTAAAATATTTAGAAACTCCGGTGTTGTCCACCCCAATAAGTGATTAAAACCATCAATTCCCCACTGTGGTTTTTGAGGTAATTCAATGCTTTTGACAATAATACGTATGTGGAGTTAACACTTAAGGACATGATATCGGCCGTTTCCTGGGCGGACAGTCCCTCGTAGTACCGCAGGTAGAGGATCTCTTTTTGACGTTTTGGCAATTTGTCAATTACCCGGCTCAATTTCCGTCTACGTTCATCGCTGGACTGGTCATCTATCATTTTTTGCTCATGTGAAGGCATGTGGGACTGCTGCTCGGCCCCCCATTGATCAAATAGCTGGAATATCCCTTCCTTACGGCTGTGTTTTGCGATAGTCCTTTTGAGAGAGGCGAACAGGTAATATTTAATACTGTCAGTAACAGACAGATTAGCACGGCGATGCCACAACCCGGCGAACAGATCATGTATGCAATCCTTTACCACGCTACTATCGGCGTGTATTTTCATCCCATATTTATATAATGATGGGAACCATGTATTATAAATGAAGGCCAAAGCGCCTTCATCACCATTTATCAGCCTGCTCCAAAGCTCCTGATCTGAAAGTTCGGTATACCAGATCTCCTCCAACTATTACCTTTTAATATATGATGTCATGTGTGGTGGCCTCTAAAAATATATAAGATGTTGCTGGCATCAAAATTGAATAATAATATTCGCGTTGATTTTACACAACTTTTAAATCTATTGTTATGAACTCAAAAACACTGCATAGGGGGTTACTGGCCGCTACAATTACGGCTTCTGCCCTTTTCTTTGGCCAACAGACTATGGCTCAGGGGATAGATAGCACAGTTAAAAAAATAGGAAAAAAAGGAGAGCAAGTGGGTAACAAAACGGCTTCCGTAGCTGTGAAAGGCGCCATGAAGGTCACTGATAAGACTTATAAAGGCAAGGAAGGACCGGACGGGCAGACCGTCTATATCGATAGAAAAGACAGAAAATACTATGTGGATGGTAAGGGTAAGAAAGTTTATCTGAAACCATCTCAGATAAGGGATAAAGAAGAACAGTAACAAAATAGCAAAGGGACGTCGGTTCAGACGTCCCTTACTATTTTATTTATGAGTACGTTTAATTCATCTCACTAAGTTCCAACCAGCGTAGTCCCTTTTCATCAAGTAACTGTATAATTTCTCCAACACGACGGGCTAATGGCTCCAGTTTTTCATACGGCAGGTCTCCGGCCGCCAGCTTCGCGTCAATATCTTTCTTCTCAGCTTCCAGCGTTGCCATGTCTTTCTCCAGCAATTCCAGTTCCCTCTTTTCCTTAAAGGACATTTTTTTTGCTTCCACGACAGGTGCTGCTACCACTATAGGCTTCTCAGGCGCCTTGCTCTCGTTACGGGCTTCTTCCTTACCTTTTTCAGACTGTTCTTTTTCCCAATCCCTGTACTGGGTATAGTTTCCTGGGAAATCACGCACTTCTCCGGCACCTTCGAAGACAAACAGGTGATCCACCAGTTTATCCATAAAATACCTATCGTGGCTTACTATTACAATACATCCCTGATAAGATAACAGGAATTCTTCCAGGATGCTGAGCGTTGGCAGGTCAAGGTCATTCGTGGGCTCATCCAATACCAGGAAGTTAGGATTGCGGAAGAGGATGCTCAACAGGTGCAACCTTCTTTTTTCTCCCCCACTTAGTTTGGAAATGTAGGTATACTGCTTTTCCGGTGTAAAGAGGAATAACTGCAGGAACTGAGCGGCGCTCACTTTGGTCCCATCAGCCAGGGGAAAGTGTTCTGCAATATTCTTCACGAACTCAATCACCCGCATGTCTTCCTTCACAATCAGGCCTCGCTGATCGTAGTTACCGAAGACAATTGTTTCGCCGGTATTGATCTTACCAGAGTCCGGTTGCTCTAACCCGAGCAGCATATTTACGAAAGTAGATTTACCCACTCCGTTCTTTCCAACTATACCGACACGTTCTCCCTTCTTGAAGGTATAATCAAACCCTTTCAGGATCTTCAGGTCACCGAAAGATTTGTAGACCTTCTTTAACTCAATGATCTTTCCGCCCAAACGGGTCATCTTGACGTTCAGTTCCAGCTGCTGTCTTTCCAATCGTGCACTGGCTCTTTCCTTCACATCTTCAAAAGCATCTATGCGGGACTTGGATTTTGTGGTACGGGCCTTCGGCTGTTTCCTCATCCATTCCAGTTCCTTCCGGAAAACATTCCTTGCCTTTTCCACACTGGCCTTGTCCTGTTCCTCACGGGTCGCCTTCTTCTCCAGGTAATTCTCGTAATCTCCTTTATAAACAAACAGCTGCTGCTGGTCAATTTCCATGATCTCATTACATACACTGTCCAGGAAGTAACGGTCGTGCGTTACCAGTAATAAGGTCACTTTTTCCTGGTCAAGGTAATTTTCCAGCCATTCGATCATACTCACATCCAGGTGGTTGGTAGGTTCGTCCATGATCAGGAGGGTATGACGATGCTCAAATCCGATATCTATCAGCACTTTGGCCAATGCAACGCGCTTCAGCTGGCCTCCTGAAAGGCTGCCCATTTTCTGGTCCAGGTGATGAATATTCAGTTTCCCGAGGATCTGTTTCACTTTGGAGTCGAAATGCCATGCGTTCAGCTCGTCCATGCGCTCGATAGCACTGGTAAGCTTGTCGATATCCGGCTCCTGTTCCTCATCGTCGGTCAGTAATTCATAGTCTCTGATCGCTGCCAGTACCGGATGTGTCTGGGAGAATATATTCTCGGAGATAGATTTCCCCGCGTCAAATTCAGATTGCTGCTCCAGCATTACCACGGTCACGCCCTTATGGATCCAGACCGTACCGGCATCCGGCGTATCCTGACCACACAGTATACGGAGCAATGTAGATTTACCGGCGCCATTCAGGGCTACCAGCGCTATCTTATCACCTTCTTCAATATGGAAAGAAATGTCCTTGAAAAGCGGCCCTGCGCCAAAAGTTTTTGTTAGTCCTTCAACCGTAACATAATGCATGGCGCGAAGTTAGTAAAATGTCAGGACGCCTCACTACCGGAAATAAAAAAGCCCTCTGGGCGAACCGGAGGGCTTTTTATGACTTATTTTTCAAGTACTTACAAATCGTAATACAACTGTCGGAAGGAACTTCTCAATCCTACCTGGAAAACCAGTTCGCGTGTTTTCCAGATGTCGTTACTTTCTCTTCTGGCTGTAACTGACGCTTCCAGACGGAGATTATACTTTGGGTTCAGCAGATAAGCAGCTGTGCCCTGTACATATAAAAGGTTGGTTTTGAGCCCCTGCCCGATGTGATTCCCAAAATCCAATGTACGGGTCGTATAGGATTTATTAATGTCTTTCCCGAAGTTCGTACCCGCTGTGTCCAGTCCGTATTTAGCCAGCGTGATCTGTCCACGGAGGAAAATACGTTTATACCTGTAGTCCGCAATATTCACCCATTCCACAAAATTAGCTCCCATCGGGTGGGCTAATGGCTGGTTATAGTGACCATAGTTATTTAAAGTGGTACGCTGGGAGTAAGTATATGGCCTGGCGGCATTCACCTCCGTCAGGATGTTCAGGTTAGGCACCTTAAAGATATTGTTGGAACGGAAACCTGCCTGGCCTCCAAATTTATTGGCCCACCAGCCTTTACCGGCAGTAACTTCACTGAACTTAAATTCATCAAGAATAAACTGTCCGTAAAAGGTACTGTTCCTGGACGGTGCATATTTAACGTTCAGGCCTAACAGCGCGTTATCGGGAGAACCCACGGAGAACTCTACAGGACGCAGGAACACGATCGGGTTCAGATAACTGGCGTCAAAGCCACGTTTACCGGTAGAATCAGAATCCTGCCAGATCACGGCCTCGAATAAACCGATGGAAACCTTCTTGCTTACGTTCCAGTCCAGGTAATTGAATACACCCCATTTTTTCCTGTAGCCATTATCGTAAGAGGCCTTAGGATATTGCATATCTATAAACTGTGCCCACATGGTAGTGTACTGCACTCTACCCAGGTTGGCGATCACTTTCAGGAATGGATAATTGAAAGAAGCATCAGACAATAACATAGAGCGGTAACCGTCCCCGATAAAGTTCCTGTCATAGCCCAGCTGGAATGTAAAATGTTTTCCTGCCTTATAATCGATCAGTGCTGATGAATACGCATAGTCGAATGCTTTACCATTTGAATACCCCTTCCATTCGCCCTGTCCCGGTACGATCTTATTAGCACGGCCAAACGCATCAAGGTATGCAGGTAATTTAGCCTGGTTCTCATAAAACTCTGCACGGAACGTCAGGTTCTTTCCTATGGTACCACCGGCAATAACGCCACGGGTATTTAACCACACTGTACCATTGTCATTGCTGTGACCCACGGTAAGGTCGGGCAGGATGCTGGCATAAAATGTATAGTCGTCCTCGTGTACTTCCAGCAGGTGCTCTCGGAACAGTTTCCTGTATAACCAGCTCTGCTTACGTGTCGTATCTCCCGTGGGAAGATCAAAATGAGGTTCGATGGAATAGTCCCGCAGTGAGGAGTGGTAACCACTGCTGTCTGATCCTGATTGATAAAAGCCCAGTGAATACTGACGGCCGATTTGTGCTTGCACAGTTAAGCTAAAAGGGATACTTAAGCAAACCAGAACAAACACAGGGGTAATACATTTCTTGAACATAAGGAAGAATTTGCTTGCCAGCTGCAAATATAAGTGTTTAGGCGCGTTAGCCATAGTACTATATTCTATAGATTCAATCATTTATAAGCTTATACGCTCAATAAATATATTAAGAAAAGAATGGATGAGACGAGGTGCCGGGGGATGAAAAATAGATAAATAGATGTAAAATAGTTTTCTTTGCATGGAACAGATAACAAAGATCCATAACATGGGTATATACAGCCGGAAATGAAAATAATTTACATTACCCATTATACAGAACTATATGGCGCCAATAAATCCCTATTGAATCTGTTATCGGGCCTGTCTTCTTATGACATTGACATTCATCTGGTAGTTCCTGCGACCGGTAAAATAACTGAAATCGCCGCTGCGAAAAACATTCCTTACACTGTTATTCCTTTTTATAATGAGATCCATGTCAGGGAAAAAGGTAATGCCGGATCGATAACAAAGATCAAGGAAACAGGTAAAGGAGTTATCAAGTTTCTATACAATTGTTACGTTGTTTTAAAACACGCCTCTTTCTTCAAAGACTGTGATATCATTCATGTTAATTCATCTGCTACGTTCATTGGAGCATATTTCGCATGGCGGATGAAAAAGCCACTGGTATGGCATATACGTGAATTCGGCTGGGCTGATTACAGGATCAAATACAATTTTGGATATGCCTATTTCCAATACTGGCTGAATAAAGCTGTCGCTATTATAGGCATCAGTAAAGCGATATATGACGAACGGGTTGCAACAGCCCGGCCCCGGTATAAAGAACTTATCTACAACGGCATTATATCTTATCAGGCATTGCAACACAATAAAGCGGAGGTCCTTCGTATGTTGGATACCGTTCAGACCAATGCTGTGTTCACCTTCGCGATAGTAGGTCATATAAACAGCGAGAAAAATCAAATGGAGGCCTTACAGGCATTTCATCTTCTGCAACAGCGGTCAGATAAGGTCAGACTAATGATTGTCGGTACAGGAGCAGATGCTTACGTCCAACAACTTATCGACTTTACCAGGGCGCATCATCTTGAAGACAGGGTAACATTCACAGGATTTATAGAAGATATTGAAGCCGTATATTCATCTGCCAGCTGTTTACTGATGTGCTCTAAAAACGAAGCGCTGGGAAGGGTTACAATAGAAGCGATGAGTCATGGCATTCCGGTGATAGGCTTTAATGCTGCCGGTACGAAAGAAATTATCACAGATGGTTATAATGGTTTTTTGTACGATCAGGGCTATCGTGAACTTGCTGAAAAAATGCTGTCCCTTGTAGATAACGAAAGTCGGTACGCATCCCTTATTAAGAATGCATTGAACACGGTTGAAAAATATACCATAGAGCAGTGTTCCGCTTCGGTTTATAACCTCTATCTCAAATGTATCAAGACAGCCCAGGGTTAAACAAAAACTGTCTGGTTGTTACTTCCAGACAGTCTTTAATAATTCCTGATATACGCTGCTTATTCCAGCTTTAAGATCTATACCTGCTTTCCAGCCGAGGCCATTGAGTTTACTAACATCCATTAGTTTTCTAGGTGTTCCGTCAGGCTTTGACGTATCGAAGACCAGCTCCCCTTCATACCCCACGATATCTTTTATCATTATGGCCAGTTCTTTGATGCTGAGATCTTTTCCTATACCGACATTAACAAGTCCCTCTTCGTTATAATGCTGCATGATGAAGAAACATGCATCTGCCATATCATCTGCATGAAGGAATTCTCTTAACGGGCTACCTGTTCCCCATACTACTACCTGTGGTGCTCCCTGTGTTCTTGCCTCATGAAACTTCCGCAGCAATGCAGGCAGTACGTGGGAGTTATTCAGATCATAGTTATCGTTCGGGCCATACAGGTTGGTAGGCATCACAGAAATGAAGTTACAACCATATTGCGCCCTGTAGGCATCACACATTTTGATACCGGCTATCTTCGCAACAGCGTATGGTTCATTAGTAGGTTCCAGCAGGCCTGTCAGCAGGTACTCCTCTTTTAATGGCTGCGGCGCCATTTTAGGATATATACAGGAAGAGCCGAGGAACATCAGCTTCTTCACTCCCTGCTGATATGCGGAATGAATGATATTACTCTGTATCATCAGGTTCTCATACAGGAACTCGGCCCTGTAGGTATTGTTTGCAACAATACCACCTACTTTAGCCGCTGCTAAAAATACATACTCAGGCTTTTCCTGCTCAAAGAAGGCCGCTGTAGCCGCCTGATCTCTGAGATCAAGTTCGGAGGAAGTCCTGGTAACAATATTCCCGAAACCTTCTTTCTCCAGTCTTCTTACAATGGCTGATCCAACCATTCCCCGATGACCAGCTACATATATTTTGTTATGCCTTTCCATGCTATTTATTCATATTGATTCAGGACATTATATCCGGCATCCTTCAATAATTTTTCCCTTTTGAACAACGCCAGGTCTGCTGCTACCATTTCCTTTACAAGCGCCGGAAGATCGTATTTAGGCTTCCATCCAAGTTGCTCATTTGCCTTTGTAGGATCTCCGATCAACAGATCTACTTCTGTAGGTCTGAAGTAACGGGGATCGATCACCACTACTTCCTGTCCTGGTTTCACGTGTGTATTACCTGACACAACGCTTTTCACAATGCCTCTTTCTTCCACTCCTTTTCCCTCAAACACCACTTCAATGCCTGCTTCCGCAAAAGCCATTTCTATAAAGCTTCTGACAGGGGTTGTTATGCCCGTTGCGATCACATAGTCTTCCGCCTTTTCCTGCTGAAGTATTAACCACATCGCTTCCACATAATCTTTTGCATGCCCCCAGTCCCTTCTTGCATCCAGGTTACCCATAAATAGCTTCTCCTGCATGCCTAGCGCGATCTTTGCTACTCCCCTGGTAATTTTCCTGGTAACAAATGTCTCACCGCGCAAAGGACTTTCATGGTTAAACAAAATGCCATTGCAGGCATACATATCGTAGGCTTCCCTATAGTTCACCGTAATCCAGTATGCATACATTTTTGCCACTGCATAGGGCGAACGTGGATAGAACGGCGTTCTTTCTGATTGCGGCACTTCCTGTACCAGTCCATATAATTCGGACGTGGACGCCTGATAGATCTTAGTAGTTTTCGTGAGCCCCAGCAAACGAACAGCTTCCAATATTCTGAGCGTACCAATTCCATCTGCATTCGCTGTATATTCAGGCGTTTCGAAGCTTACCTGAACGTGGCTCATTGCACCGAGGTTAAATATCTCATCAGGCTGCACCTGCTGAATGATACGTATAAGGTTAGTGGAATCCGTCAGATCACCATAATGCAACTTAAAGTGTACATTGGTTTCGTGCGGGTCCTGGTAGAGATGATCAATACGGTCTGTATTCAGCAACGAGCTACGGCGTTTAATACCGTGCACCTCATAACCTTTCTCTAATAACAATTCAGAAAGGTATGCACCATCCTGACCAGTAATTCCTGTGATTAACGCTTTTTTCATAACATTATTTAGCACTGTCTAATTCAACTCTTGCTTTTTTCAGGGCATGTGCAATAACATGGTGCATATCATAATATTTGTATTCAGCCAGCCGTCCGCCAAATATTACGTTACTCTCGTTCAAAGAAAGCTCCCTGTATTTTTTATAAAGATCGTCATTTTTACTATCATTTATCGGATAGTAAGGCTCCTGTTTATCAGTCCATTCTTCCGGATATTCTTTTGTAATAACAGTACTTGGCTGTGTACCGAATTCAAAATGTTTATGCTCTATTATCCTCGTGAACGGCGTTTCCTTATCAGTGTAATTTACCACAGCATTACCCTGGTAGTTAGCGATGGGCAGGTGCTGATGTTCAAAACGAAGGCTGCGATATTCGAGTTTACCAAAACGATAATCAAAATACTGATCTATCATACCTGTGTAAACTACTTTGTCTGCAAGTGCGCACAACTCATTTCTCTGCTCAAAGAAATCAACACCCAGTCGCACATCTGCATTGGCCAGCATCTTTTCCACCAGTACGTTATAACCACCTACAGGTATTCCCTGGTATTTATCGTCGAAATAGTTATTGTCAAACGTGAACCGTAACGGAAGCCGTTTGATAATAAAAGCAGGTAATTCCCTGGCGGGCCTCCCCCACTGTTTTTCAGTATACTCCTTTATCAGTTTATGGTAGATATCTTCTCCGACAAGCGACAAGGCCTGCTCTTCCAGGTTCTGTGGATTTGTAATACCAAGCCTGCTAACCTGCTCATCGATCTTTTTCTTCGCTTCCTCCGGAGTAGTCACTTTCCACAACTGATAAAAAGTATTCATGTTGAATGGAAGGTTATATAATTCTCCTTTATAATTAGCAACAGGAGAGTTGGTATACCTGTTGAACTCAGTAAAAGAGTTTACATAGTCCCATATCTCTTTGTTGCTTGTATGGAATATATGAGCGCCATATTTATGAACGTTGATACCTTCTACATTTTCGCAATAGACATTACCACCGATATGATTTCTCTTGTCAATAACCAGGCATTTCTTTCCTGCTTTATGTGCCTCGTTGGAAAATACCGCACCAAATAATCCAGCTCCAACTACCAAATAATCATAATTTTTCATGCTCTATATTTTGAGTAGCCATTAACGGCCCAATGTAACAGGTAATAAATACTTCTAAGCAGTCCCAGTTTTTCTATTTTGTAGTAGACAAGGAACTGAGGTTTGATCACCTTTTTCTTTTTACCAGAAGTAGAATTGCTCAACACTCGGTAACTGGCAATTATTTCCTTATTTCCGTATGCTACTTTGCACTTCTTTAAAATTTCCAGCCAGTACACGTAATCATCGCGCAGACTTCTAAGGTCTTCGCGTAAATACATTTTGCCAAATTGGGTTATATCGTACAAGCCGGTCAGACAGGAAATTGAACATGTTTTCAACAAGCTGTCGTAGTTGACTTTTTCAGGCACTACAAATGGCTTCATACACTCTTTCGAGTGTTCATCAATTCTTCTGTGAGAACCATATACAAGGCATGCATCATGCTTCTTCATTAACGCGAGCTGGCTCTCCAGAAAATTATTATTCCAAAGGTCATCCGCATCCAGCAATGCAATGTATTGTCCGGCGGCACGCCTTATACCATTATTCCTGGCAGCTGCGGAGCCTCCGTTAGGTTGTGAAAATAACTGGATCCTGCTGTCCTTTTGTACATAACTGCGAATTATATCTGCACTGTTGTCCTTTGACCCATCATCTATCAGGATCATTTCCCAATGCGGATATGTCTGAGCCATTACAGACTCAATTGTCTCATGTACAAATCTCCCTGCATTATAAACAGGGGTAATTATAGACACTAACCCTTTTTGCATAACTTATAATTCAAATAAAACTTTGTTATTTCCCACGCCATAATAACCCTTCCCTTCAATTTCACATACAAGCGCCGCTTACTTTTGCCTGTACCTGCGCTTGTGAATGCCGTATTGTGCCGCCTGTATTTAATCAACGGCTCCTTTAGAAAACAGATCTTTCCGGTCATTTCACCTACCAATCCGATCCAAAGATCATGTCCGATCTCTCTCGTATTGGGAAAAGGCAATGATTGCCGCAGAAGCGAACGCCTGAATGCCATGCATGAGCCAAAATAGGTGCTTTTGAGAACATTTTTTAGCATCCCCTTTCCTGATCCATAGAAATCGAAGAAGGAAGGATATAACGGCTGCAAATTCTCATCAACAATGACCGAGTCACTAATTACAAGGTCATACTCTTTTAATATTTCGAGGCTCCGTTTCACTTTCCCTTCCACCCATATATCGTCCTGATCTGCCAGAAAGACGAAATCGCCTGAAACATTAGATAATGCATTGCCAAAATTCTTTATAACGTCGCGGAAATTGCCATGCAACAATTTGATCCGGCTATCCTCTATTCCCTTAATTATTTCCACCGTCCTGTCTGTAGAGCCGTCATCAGAAATGATCAATTCATCACTTTTCCCCAGTTGAGGTAATATGGAGTTGATCTGCTCTCTGATAAACAATTCACCGTTATATGTAGCCATGCATACAGAAATCATCTCAGTCGATCGTTTTAAGCAGGTGTATGAATTTAGCAACAGCCCGTTCCCAGGTAAATTGCTGGATATCACTATGCCCCCGTTCTGCAAAAGCCAATCTGAGGTCGTCGTCTGTAATTAATTTCTGCAGGGATGAGGCCATTCCTTCAATATCGCTCACATTGAAACAAAGCCCATTTACATTATCACTTACAAAATCCCTGAACCCTCCGATATTGGTTGTCACTACAGCACAACCACATTGCATTGCTTCTGAAACAGGTAAGCCCCATCCTTCTGAATGCGAAGGCGACAAAAAAACTGCCGTCCGGTTATATAACTCCCGGAGCTTCTCTCTTGACGGTGTCTGATAGTATTCAATCCACTCGTCCAGGCCTTCAGGTCGAGGGGGTATACCATAAAATGTTGCTTTCAATGCAGGTAGTTTCTCTTTCACAAGACGCAATGCACGGATACCTTCTTCACAGCCTTTGTGAGGCGAAAAATGGTAAAGCATCATCACAGTGGCCGGGTCACGTTCTGCAGGAGGCGTCGACACATAAAACTCCTTAAAATTCAACCCGTTAAAGATCACTGTACTGGCGCTTCCCATCTCCTGTATCCTATCCTTCAGCCATGTGCAGATAGCGATCATATGCAATGGCAAACGCCAGGTGTCCAGCGCCCGTTGTACCTGACCTTTCTGAGCCACATAGGTAAACTCAGATTCGTCGGCCTGTATAAGATATAACTTCTTTCCTTTGCTGTCAGGATACGCTGCTACATACTCTGACGTTTCCCATGATGTAGCCACTATGAAGTCTGCATCAGGAATAAGCGGAGATACTGGTGCGAAAATCCATTTATTCTTTATTCCTTTCGCCAGTGGCAACCATTGTTTATGGAACGGGTAAAAGAAGAGGCAATAAAAATACCTTCCGATACCCGCCAACAGTGGATTCGTCTTATATAGCCACGCCAGGTGTACTATTGATATATGATATCCTTCAGCATGTAGCCGGTTGGCATATTCATAAACTACCCTAAAGCCACCCACAGGTTTCGTCCCTCTTCCCGGTACTAAAAATGTTATACTAGCTTTTCTTTCCCTCATCCTCCATTATTTTCTTGCTGTGCATCAAATCATACCGCATTTTGATCACTTTCTCATCAGCTTCATCTATAAAAAAGTAATTTCTATACGGCGTTTGCCCGATCCTGATCGACTCCCGCTTAAAATGCAGTTGTAAACGCATCATTATAAATATCGCAGGTGTCAGCATCAGCAACATTTTCTTTTCCCTGATCCTGATAAGTCCCGTCAGCAAAGCAAACATAAAGGCAGTCCCAAAGGTGAAGTAATAGGAAAACCTGTCTGCCACTTCCTGCACTTCCTTCAGGCCTACATTCAAAAGAATGTAAAATATGAACATCTTTACAAGCACTGATTCCGGAAATGTAAGCTTCAGCTTTTTTATGTTAATGCTAAGAAGCACCAGGAACATCAGGTTCAGTAGCGATGTAAAGCTGATATTACGCGAAAATCCAAACCCCTGGATAAGACCTTGCCCTTTAGCAATAACCGCTCCAAGCACCCCGCCTGCAAGTGGTTGTAACAGCTGTAAAAAGGAGGTGATCAGGGGTAATGTGACAAATAATGATATGAAATATAGTACAGTAGTGAATATCATTCCTCCTTTCGAAAGATTCCATTTCTGGAAAAAATAAAAAACGACGTATATCACCGCTGTATAGTGGAACATCATCGCCAGTACTACAAGTAAACAGAATCTGAGTGGTTTTATCCGTTCTCCGATAAATGCAAACAACACAATGTGAAAGGCGATGGACTGTCTCAGAATATCAAATTCGATAATGGCTGTCAATATCATAACAATGGCCAGGAAAACAAGCTTGTTCCTGATCCCATTTTTATGCAGGAAGGTGAATAAGGATATTGTATTGAACAATGTGATCAGAAATACAAACATTCCAAAATCCAATCCAATATCATGACACAAGGCAGCGAACAGCTTATATCCAGGTTCGGTAAAATCTTCCGTGAATGCCAGATTGTGCCCTTGCAATAAGTCTAGAAAAGGAGTGCCGTGCTCATAAAGCTGAATGTATACTAACCAGTCGCTACCTATCTTATACCGGAAGCCTACAAAAAAAAGTATAAAAAAGAATCCCAGTATAAACACTACCCTTTTTAGCTTTTGGACCGCGTAGTCATCCTGCCTCAAATAATCCAGGCAGGCCGACAAGCCAAAAAACATAAAAAAAAGATAGTATGGAACCATATGTGCAAATACCTTTATCCTTTGAGCTTCTTTAATCTTGCATATACTGTAGGGAAATACCTTTTCAAAAAGTCAATTATCCGGCCTATTGCGATGATATAAATATAGAAGAGGCAAACTCTCAGGCTAAGCCAGAAATTGCCTTTATGACTTAACGCTATCTTTATATCTTCTTTAAATCCAATGTACCTGTTATGGTGAGAAAATCCGACAAGATCAAAACTCGACACAATAACATCCACATGCAGTGCTTTATGTTTGTAGAAGAAAACTTTGAACATGAAATCAAAATCAGCAGACACTCTGTAGCTCGTATCAAACTTATATTTCCTGTTCAATTCCGCCCGTGAGAAAGTGCTTTGGTGTATCATCAGTCTCTTGTAGAAATTGCTGGCGTCACCAGGTATATATATCAGGCTGTTTTCTGCTCTTCTTTTTTCCGTATTCCCATATACAATATCATAGCCGTTCAGTTCACGTCCGCCGAAAACAGCCGCTACGGATTCCCGGTTATAAAACCAGTCGCCCGCATTCATGAAATTGATCCATTCGCCCGTCGCTCTGTCTATTCCCTTATTCATGGCGTAATAGATCCCTTTATCCGGCTCACTCACCCAGTAGGCAATATCTTTTTCATATTTTTTGATAATGTCAACGGTCCCATCTTTGGAACCACCATCTATGATGATGTATTCGATATTAGTATAGGATTGGTCCAGAACACTTTTTATTGTTTTTTCCAGAACTTCCGCCGCGTTAAAAACTACCGTTATAATTGATACCAGTGGTTGTTTTTTTTCCATCAAAATTGCTGTATATGAAATAAGGCATATCCGTCACTATCAGCATTGCTGCCAATATCCAAACCAATCGGCTAAGACATGATATCCTTATAGATCCGTTTAAGAATTAAAAAAACAACGATCAGGAAACCACCTAAAATACCTCCTGTTACCAATCCTTTAAATTTGCCTAATTTCTGCTTCTTCAATGGCAGGATAGGTGTATCCACTATTTGTATCAGTGGAGTTTCCTGTGCCATTGACAACTTGCTCAACTCAAGGTTCTTTACCACTTCCGTATACATCGTTTGCAAAACGATCTTATCACGGGTAGTTACTTCAGTTTCAACAGATGCCACACTTCTGCCGGGGTTCCGGTTAAGGTCCTGACTCAGGGCGGCAGAGTAGGTTTTCTTGTACATGAGCTTTTCTATCGAATCAGCCTTGCTCTGTAACAAGTCAACATTTGCCTTGGAACGCTTGGTTTTTGTATTCACATAAAAGGTGGTCGCTTCTTTTACAAGATGCTCTGTAAACACTTTGGAAAAGAACTCATCGCCTGAAATGCAGTTAACTGATATAAAGCTCAGTTTCTTATCCACTTTTTCCACCACCAGGTTCGACATCAACAGCCCGTTATACATCTCACGCAAAATACTATCCTGCTTTAAGGTAAATGTTGCTCTTTCCTGGTTCAGCGGAAAATGAAGGTTTTTAAGTGCAGCATCCTTCACCCATTTCGCACGCATATCGGTCACGTCGATATAATACTCCGCAAGGGTCATTGATTTTCCATTCGCTACCACCTGGCTTAATAACGCCCTTTCTACCATTAGCCTGGACTTCAGGAATTCAATGATGTTATCTCCTGCAAAAACACCACTGCTACCAGACATTCCCCCCAGGTCGATCCCAAACTGGCTGGCAATACCGGCATATGCTCCCAGCCCGCCGGATTTATTGCCTTCCTCCAGCACGAATGTCAGCTCCGCCAGGTATTTAGGCTTCTGCAGCCAGCCATACGTCAGGCCGAGAGCACCGCATGTAATGCCCACTATAAATATAATCAACCACTTACTCAGCAAATAGCGCCACCATTGCTGAAATTTCAGGATCAGCTCCTTTAATGAAATTTCTTCCTTAGTGTCCGTTGCAGGTAACGAATGTTGTTCCATAAGTTTTTCTTTATCGATTAACCGGGTGGCTCGTGTCAGTTCGTTATTTAGTTGTGTTTATGATAGTCACGATAACCAGTGCAATGGAAGCCACTGCACTTGCCAGGCCAGTCACTGCTGCTGCAGACATTCCTTTCCGCTCCGGTTTGGTCGGTACATATATTTCCGCTCCAGGTTTAACCTTAGGATAACTATTAAAGAAGAGCATTTTCCGGGTGCTTTTAACTTCCCCGTTGGCATACACTATATAACTTCTTCTTCTTAACGCCTGCGATGTAAACCCACCAGCAGCACGGATATAATTACGGAATGTGAAGCCTCTGTCAAATCTTACTTTCTTAGGGAAATATACCTCTCCAAAGAACTGAACTGTCTGTAATTTCTTAGGTACCCTGATCACATCACCCTGTTCCAGGAACAGGTCATATTTAGATCCGGGATGAGCCAGGATCTCGTCAAGCTGTATTCCCAGTAATTGCTCATTACGATTTACAGTAGCTCTTGTTCTTTCTACGTCAATACTATCCTTTACTTTATTATAAAAGATCTCCAGCTTGCTTAACAGGAAAGTACTGTCTTCCTGATTATTGAAAGTTCTCCGCAGCAAAACAGCACCTTCCGCTGAAGCTTCCGGCTTCAGCCCACCTGCTCTGCGGACGATATCAGATATATGCTCTTTCTGTGTGTTGATGGCATAAATACCGGGATAAACAACCTCTCCGTCTATGAGTACATTTGCCTGTTCCCTGTAAGAAGGAGACCTGCGGACTGTTACCTCATCAAATGGTTGTAAAACGTATTCTGCCGCTGATGGATTAGTTGACAGATCTGCGTTAATATCGAACTGCTCCGTGATGGCCAGTCTGAAATCAGTAGAGTCATAAGCACCAGCTGAACGTATCCTGCGGGCAATTTCAACATGCTTCAAACTTGCTGCATCTTTCAGACCTCCCGCCAGCAGAATAAGATCTTCCAGGCGCATCCCTTCTCCATGAGCGAAATAACCCGGCTGATTTACTTCTCCGTCAATTTTTACGAGATACTGCTCGCGAAGGGACAGTTTCGAAAATATGATCACACTATCCTCTCTTTGCAATGGCACATTTTCTTTGCCTGCCAGAACGTCCAGTACATTAAAATTGATAATTGCCGGCGTAAAATCGTCCTTTAAGCGTCTTATTACCCCCCTTGATGTGGCAGCGACTTCCAGTAAACCGTCAGCTCTTTTTATAAGGTCACTCACCGTCATCTTATCTTCCAGCGCATAGTCGCCAGGATGGAAAACAGCTCCGGCTATTGTTACACGGTTTGTGAAACGGTTCACGATAGAATCTACAAAGAACCTGTCACCCGATCTTAATTTGAAAGAAGCCACAGAATCTGCGGGTATGTTCACAAATTCTCTTTCTTTGTTATTGACCCTTAAAGCCCGTATTACATCTCTGAAAGAATTATCCGTATACCCTCCTGAAAAATCTAACACCTGTTGTAGGGATTCATTTTCCTTTGCTTCAAATATTGCCGGGCGTTTTATTTCACCGGCAAGTTCGACCCTCATTTTATACGGATTCACCTTCACGATATCCTGATCCTGAAGCACGAGATTGTTAGTCAGATCACCGTGCAAAAGGAAATCATAGAGGTCAAAAGTCGCCATTTTCTTACCATTCCGCACTACATCGATGCTTCTGAAAGACCCATTTTCGTTAGGTCCGCCTGACACATACAATGCATTTGCCACAGTAGCCAGTGATGGTAAGGTATACGTACCGGGACGGGTAATTTCTCCTATCAGGGTGACCCTGATGCTACGGATATTGCCCAGGGATAATTGTACAGATGTGTTGCCTGTCCTTATGCCCCCGTAAATAGTCCCTAGTTGTTTAGTGATACGCTCCTTTGCCTCATCCATCGTCAATCCATTCACATAAACCGGCCCCAGATAAGGAATTCTTATATATCCTTCGGGATTCACTTTAAGTCTATGCTGTACTTCAGAATAACCATATACGTCTATGATCAGTTCATCTTCCGCGGCTATTCTGTAATTAGGTGGCGTCGCCATACGAAGATTGGGCTCAAAGGTCAGGTTCTGGTTACTAAATAACTCAGTACCAAATATTTTCCTCCTCTTCAGTTCTTTCTCAAACTCTTCTTTCGACTTTATCTTTTTGTACCTTTCCTGCCAGTAGTACAGCGTATCTCCGTCTTCCCCGTCATATCTGCGGCTGGTAGAATCTGTCTGTAAGAAGTTATCATTTCTACTCTGACTTCCGCTTAATTCGCGATCAAGGTTTAATTGTTGTATACGTGCTTTCAGTTTTGCAACCTCAGTATCGGGAATACCTCTCTGAGCCGCGTATTGATCTATTTGTGAATAACTTACATTGTTCCTCTTCATCTGGCCAACCAGTTGCCTGATCTGATCATCTGACAGATTGTCCACTTTCATCTGGCTTAATTGAGATGAAGTAGGCATCTGGGCATTAACATGGTATCCAGCAGTAATGAGTAACAGTAGTAGTATTATTTTCTTAAACATGAACTATCAGATAATAACTATTCATTTAAATAATATCAGTTCAACTTCCACAATTGTCCGTATCCAGATTGCAGCAAAAATCCGGTGCAAATCTATTAAAAATAACATATAAATGTTAAGAGGATGGAAACCAACTAAATAATTATAATATGGTGGGTAAAAACATGCAAATAGCGGCCCAATTTATCAGTTTTACAGATTACTTCAGCTTTCTGGCAGGCAGTCCGTGTTTTACAGTCCATTAAATATCATCATATGACCCCATCCTGGGAGAAGTGACACCAGGTTATAACATGCCATCAACAAACGGGCGCCAGTTCCGGCAAAAATAATGATGAGTAGTAGACCCTAATTTCAGGAAAATGGTCTGGAATAAGCCTGCCGGTTCTTTCTAAGCATTCTCCCATGGGTTATTAAAAAGGCAATTTCCCCGAAATGATATCCGGCCATCCGGGCCTCCTTTTTAAAAATACTACGGATAATTCCGATGATCCGCTCTTTCATAAACGAAAGAATGGCACGGGGGAAACTACTGTTGATATTTAATAGTATAATAAGTGATTGGGTCCTTTCTTTTAATTTCAGGGACTTGAAGTTCAATTTCCCTTTCCTTTGCTCCCGGTCGTGACATATGGTACAGGCTGGCGTTATCCCGATGCCGAATCCATAGAACTTCACCCGCTGCAGATAGTTATTATCCTCTCCGTAAAAGAAGAAAGCAGGATTAAAGAGCCCGGTTTTCTGCAGGCAGGCCCGGGAAATAAGCCAGGCAGCAGCGTTGACAAATTCCAGCGGATAGATGTCAGCGTGTTTCCCTACAAAAGTATCGGAATAGAATCCCGGGCACTTTTCAGGTGTGATGTTCAGTGAAAAATTGTAATCCAGTCCGGTGTAACTGCCGTTCAAATGTACCGGACTGACGATACCGTATCCTTTGTTCCTTTCCGCGACATCTACCAGTGTTCCGATAGTATCCTGTTCCACCCAGGCATCCTGATTCAACAGGAATACATAATCGGCCCCCTCTTCAAGTGCGATCTGCATCCCGATATTATTAGCCTTTCCAAATCCCAGGTTAGCACCCGATTTAATGAACCTGACACTTTGTGCGTAGTCCTTTTCAATTTTATCAATGGACCCGTCGGTAGATCCGTTATCAATAACAATGAGCCCGACACCCATCTGCGAGCTTAATAAGCTTCCCAGGCATTTGTCGATCCATTTTAACCCATTGAAAATTACTATAACAGCATATACCTTCATACGTACAAATGATAAAGCCGGTTAGGCAGACAGTCTTTAAGCTTTTAAGAAAATGGTGTTAAGATCTTTCTCAAATCTATGTTCCTCCTGATAGATCTTGTCCCGGTATACGTCAAAATCGCTTACACGGGTATTATATTCTGACAGGCAGGCGCGGATCATCCGGGCAATTTCCGGGATATTGGCTTCCTTGTCGGCTATTTTATATTCGTCAGGAATGCTGACATCCTCATAATAAGCAGACGAACCTTTCTTTCCTGTTATTACACAACATCTGTAGATGGCCGCCTCACGGGGAAATCTGTCTTTTCCCGGATGCTCGCCGAAGTCAATATACAACATTGCCTCTCTGAGCAACGCCGCCACCTCTACCGGTTTCAGTCCTATTAATGGTATCCACTCCACTTCCGGAAGAGCGGCCATGATCTTTTGGGTAAACTCGTACCCTTTCTTCGGATTGTAAAGCACTTTCGGTACTTTATCAAACGTTGCGATCTTACGGGACTCGTCCAGGTACGCTGCGTTCAGATAATCTGATAAATAACCGGCATGTATCCCTCTCTTCTTTAAATAATCGACTGCGTAGTAGGATTGCGCTAGATGATATGTGAATTTCCCCTTCACCTTACCCATGATCAGGCAATATCTGTAAAGTGTCTCCCAGCCCAGCTTCTTAAAGATCTTAAGCTCTCTGGGGGCAAGCGGCGCCTTGAATAAATTATCGATACTCAGCCACCATATACATTTCCTGATATGCTTAAATTCTCCCGCCCGGAATAACAATGCTTCGGGAATAATAAGCACATTAGATGGATTATCCTCAATGCTGGTTACAAACCGGCAATTGTATTTCAGGTAATTTTCATGCACAGGATTTTCCATAGCAGGATAATAGTACATACTGATATCAAATCCCTGTAGGCTTAATTTATATACCAGCTGATGTAACAGCTCCGGTCCTCCTGTTGCGGTTTGCGGAGGACACATCACATAGATCTTTGAATTACTGTAAACTTCAATCATACTTTTGCTGGTATAAAATTAATAACGCTGCTTAGACATTCGCCCCACGAAGTTTCGATTTTATCTTATCAAAACTATCAACCCACAAACTATTCCTGACAATAAAGATCTGCACCAAAGTATAATAGCTACCACACAACGCAGCAGTACCAAATATTGTAAGCAATAGTTGTTCTGACCTCACCAGATAATATATTCCCCAGAACGGCAAACACAATACGCAGTTCAGTAACAGTTGCCCCCAATCGTAACTGATATTTATTTCTTTACCCGCAAAATAACCGGTCAGCAGGGCTACAAAAAGTTCTGTAAGCAGGATAGCAAATGCAGCTCCATTATGCAGCCAGTAAGGTATCAGCACTAAGTTGGCGACCACATTCACAACTGTTCCTATTAACACACACCTGAGTAATAGTTTTTCCTTACCCTTTGCTGTTAAGATCTGTACACCGAAAATGTTGTTTAACCCTATCAGGAAAATGATAGGCGCCATTATCTGGAGACATAATGCAGATGGTAAAAAAGCCTCTCCTGTAAGTGCGAGGATGATCTCATTTGACAAACACATTAATCCGGCTGTAATAGGACAACCGATACTATGAACAAATGATACTGCCCTCCGGTATAAATGGTTCACACGTGCGGCATCATTATTCTTAAATGCTTTCGACATCTGAGGCACCATCACGATAGACAATGCGCTGATAACCGTCAGTAATACTTTGGTGATCTTCAGTGCGGAAGCATAATAGCCGAGATATTTATCATCTACCATATAACCCAGTATCACTTTATCCAGTAATACATAAACACTAATAGCGATCTGGGATGAAAACAGGTATGTAAGCGGCTTAAGATGCCTCTTAAACTCCAGGCCCTTGAAGGTAATTGGGGTTTCTTTCCTTAACTGACTGAGATTAATTATTACGTTCAATGCCAGTATTATGACCGTGATCCCATAATACCAGTAAAGATCTGCGGGCGTTCTGACAAGGGTGAATAACAGAATAAGAGAAACGATGTTCAGGGAAAAACTACGGGTAGCAACATATCTGAATTTCTCCATGCCCTGGAAAAACCATTCTGCGGGAAAGGCGCTTAGTAACAAACTGGTAGCCCCCAACAGGTACAGGTGATTATACTCAGCATACTTATTAGTAACTATCGCAAATCCGAAATAGATCGCGCAAGCCAGTACCGATGCCATAAAATTCAACAGCATCAATTCGGAAGTGAGTTTGCTTAATTCTTCCGGCTGATGTTTGCTTTTAGCTACTTCCCTGACCCCGTATAACGGAATGCCCAATGCGGCCAGTAAGCAAAAATATTGAGAGTAACTATCGATAAAATTCACCTTCCCTATTCCATCAGGGCCTAATATCCTTGAAGAATAAGGAAAACTTATAAGCGGGAATATTATTCTGCTGACCGATAATAAAGAATTATAAAAGAAATTTTTCTTTATTGAAGACACATTAATGCTTTTAATCTGAAAATTATTAACCCTTCAGGCTTTCTATCTGCCCGAAACACATACTCTTAAAATTGGTATGTCTAAGCATTAATAATCAACCTTAATTTTGTTATTCTTTTGAAATGCCACCAGGAACGACTTACTATTTTCTGCCGTTTGGGAACATCCGGTGCAAATCTATTAAAAATAACATACTGATATAGAAGGGATCCTGTTACGGGATCCCTTCCATTATTTAAAACACCGTTCTTCGGCGAATTATCTAATTCATTTACAACCTATTGCACCTTAACAAAGATCCTGTCTATATCATTTTCAAACGCCTTTTCTTCCTGGTAGATCCATTCCCGGTAAGCTGCAAAATGGTCAATATGTTTGTCATAATCCTTCAGGCACGAATTGATCAGCTTAACAATTGCCGGTATGTTCCGCTTTTTGTCGCCGATCTTATATTCTGCGGGTATGGGCACATCCGCAGCGAAGGCCGCCGAACCTCTTTTGCCGGTGATCACACAACATTTATAAATAGCCGCTTCCCTCGGAAAACGGTCCTTTCCGGGATGGTGGCCGAAATCAATATACAACATCGATTCCTTTAAGAGCGCTCCTACCTGGGCCGGCGTCAGCTTTTGCAGTGGTATCCATGTTGCATCGGGCAGAGCCGCAATGATCCTTTTGGTGAAACGCCATCCCTTCAGGGGATTGTAAAGGATCTGCGGCTTTTTGGCCGCCAGGTCCACCTCCCTGGATGCTTTCAGGAAATCGGCATTCAGATAGTCAGAGAGATATTCAGCTTCTATGTTCCACTGCTTTAAAAAGTCAATGGCATATGCCGACTGGGCCAGGTGATGATCGAACTTCCCCCTTACCTTACCATTGATGGTGATTGCCCGGTGCAACCATTTTATTTTAAGCTTACGGACCATCCGGTAGTGTTTTGGCGCTTCATTGGCCTTGAAGAGGTTATCAACACTTAACCACCACGCACATTTCCTGATGTTTTTGAACTGACCGGCAAAGTAAAAATATAGTTCCGGGATGATGATCAGATTCTCTTTCCGGTCTTCCACCTCCGTTACATACCTGCAGTCATATTTGACATAGTGCTCACATACGGGACTTTCTACGTTGGCTGGGTAATAATACATGGCTACATCAAAGCCTCTCTTTCCCAACTTGTAAGCCAACTGGTGAAGCAATTCGGGGCCGCCGGAGGCTATACACGGGGGACACATTACAAAGATCTTAGTTGTCTCGTGGATGTGGATCATGTCTGATACGGGGGTTGATAACGATATATTGGAGCTCATGGCCGGCACAGGCCGGCTCTACATGACTAAAAATAAGGAATATTTTTTCTTCATGGCTCAATCCAGCCCCTGCGGTTTCTACGTTTGTATCTTTTAAATAAGGCCACGTGCCTGACAACGGTACCTCAATCCCAAAACTACAACTAACATCCCCAAGGCCATGAGCTTCCACACGTTCCATGCACAATTGTTAGAAAATGCAGATTTCCTGAAGCCAGTAGCAATGGCTTTAACCAAAGACCCTGAGGCCGCAAAGGACCTGTACCAGGAAACTTTGTATAAGGCATTGAAAAACAAAGATAAATATCTGGAGGGAAGTAATATAAGGGCCTGGTTATACACCATTATGCGCAATCTCTTCATTAATGACTACCGGAAAGCCGCAAAATATTCCACCTCTATAGAACTGACTCCCAATATTACTAACAATACCAAAGCGGAGATAAATGCCGAAAATATGCTCCGTACAAAAGAAATAAAGGGAACTCTTTACAAGCTCCCATTATCTTTTAAAAAGCCGCTCCTGCTTTACTGCGACGGCTTTAAATATCATGAGATCGCAGAAATGCTGCATGAGCCTATGGGTACCGTAAAAAGCAGGATCCACCTGGCCCGTAAACTTTTATGCACCACTATATCGCGTGACTAGCGTTTTCCACCGTATACGAGTTGCAGATACCGCTTTTCAATACTTGACCTGTACAGGTAAAATGGAAGTTGTACAATGGCAAAGATCAGTAGTAATACCGGATGCGGCCATATGTAGAATAGCGCGGCAAAAGTAAGCAGCAGCCTAGCATACTCCAGGTAAAACACCCAGCGCCGCTGTTCGAGGATGGCGCCGCTGTTCACCAGTGTCAGTAAAATGACCAGCGTGATACAGATCTGTGCAAAGGCAGGCAAATAGTTCTCGAATAACAGGAAAAGGAACAGTACCAACAGTATGAGTCCCACCTGCCACACCACATATTGCTGCAACTTTTTAGACGTTCCTCCCGCTGTAGCGCGGAAAAGGAACCGCTCTTCCAACTTAGGACGGATATCAGGATCTATATTGTCAGGCTTACCAAACACGACCTTCCAACGGGCCCTGAAGCCTTTAGTTTGTTTCAACGTAAAGAATATCTCCAGGATGAAATGAAAATGCTGCCAGAGGAAACTATGGCTATCCAGTGGTTTTGTCAGACCATACTCAGGTTCTTCCTCCTCCAGGGCAAATGTGCCGAACAACTTGTCCCATATAATGAAGACATCTCCATAATTCTTATCCAGGTACTTCTCGTTAGAAGCATGATGCACCCTGTGATGGGAAGGTGTTACGAAAATGTATTCCAGGATGCCCAGTTTGCCAATGGAACGGGTATGGATAAAGAACGGATAAATACCATGTACCAGCTGAACGCTGATGATCATCGCGGCAGGAAAACCAATAACCGGCAGCACTGACCAGAAGCACATTCTGAAGATTGCCTGGAATACAGTAATACGTGCCGATACCGTATAATTGAAATCTTCACTCTGGTGATGCACCACATGGGCGGCCCAAAGCAGGTTCACTTCATGCGCCAGGCGATGGTACCAGTACCAGATAAAATCAGTGAGAATGAGCAGGGCAACCCAGAGCAGGATACTTGACCTGATATTTAATAGTCCGAAATGGGTATGCAGGTAATCGTAGATAAAGTAGAAGATCCCTACAGTAAAAGTATCCAGCAGTCTTTCTGCGATACCAATGTTAATGTTGCTGACGGAACTACTGAAGCCGAAATAGTTCTTCCCTGTTTTCCGCGCCACCAGGTACTCAATGCCCATCAATCCCAGGAACAACGGGACGGCCCAGGCCATGTGATTTAAATGCACGTGTTATAGTTTCGAATTACGGGTAATCTCTATTGCTTGGTGGCCAACGGAGCGAAATCAAAACAATATTACAATTTTTATCACATATTAGTCTAGTATTCTTGTGGACAATAAAAGCCAATTACAAACGTGCGACTAGATCACACATCTGCAATTGGCATCAGGTATTAGAATTGGGCGCGAAAACCGATTGATATTTCTTTCTTCTCAAAAGAGGGCTCATGCTGGTTCATCACTTCTGCGATGGTCATTGGCCGGTTGATGACCGTGTTAAAGCCTTGCTTACCAGACAAATGCTGTGCTTTGGAAACGGACAGTTTACCAAATTCATATTTGGCGATCAGTCGTCCTTTACGCATCAGGGCACTGTCTATCTGGGAAAGATCACTGTTGAAAGTACATACTACCTGCACATTTATACAGTCCGCCAACAGACCGTCTGACAGGTTCAGCAGGTTTGATACGGATGAATTACCTGTTGTTTTCCTGTCCATAATAATGTTCTCGGCGTCTTCGACGATGAGGATCGTGTTCGGATTACCGATGAGCAGTTCTATGAAATGCGGCGACATAATATCTGAGGCCACGGCAGGTGAAAGGAACAGTATCCTTTTCTTCAGGCGACCGATCAGGTAACGCAGGTATGTGGTCTTTCCTGTACCTGGCAATCCGTGCAGCAGCACAATACCCTTGTCTTCATTGGTGTTCAGGCGTTTGAAGATCAACTGGTCAATGGCGAGGAAATCATCTTCGTAGTACAAGGACAGGTCCAGCTTTGTCTTTTTGAACTCCATGCTTTTCAGTTCCAGACCACGCTCTCCGATGGTAACGAGATTGATCTCATACTTCTTACGTTTTTCCCGGGTCCGGTGTTTACGCACTAAAACTGTCACTTCCTCAATAAATGCTGCGGAGTTCCCATTATGCAGGATCTCACAATAGTCGTCTCCGAATTCAACCACACATTCATTATTCAGTACCACGAGGGCGAGATCATGTTTATATTCCTTGTCTTTATCGCCGATCTCCTCCCTGCTATATACTTTTACGATCCTGTCTGCGAATGTTGTTTTAAAGGCAGCCAGTGATTTTTCTCCATTTATAGTATAAATAAAACTGACATTGGGTAAAGCATTAAAATAATACAGGTATAAAGATTTGCTTTCCAGCAATCCATTCCCGAACATATTATCTCCTCCTATCACCCGCTGCTGTAAAATATTTTCCATGCTGTTCTAATAAGTTTGCAAATGTACATGTTGCCAATGGGTTATCATATACCGGAACGCTCCTGGCGTCCGGCAATGACAACGTGGGGTTAATGCAAATTAAGACGAAAACAATATGTTGATGAATAATCATTTCAATTTAAGCGGGGCAGGATTACCCCGCTTTACGTTAACTAATTGTACCTACTCAATCCAAAAAATGTTATAAAAAAACCCGGTCAGTTTGCACAGACCGGGTCAATAACGTCAACGTATCTACTACGTTATCGCATACCTGGTCTGATTAGCACTGACATTAGCAGTGCTACGCTCCAATCCGCAGACTGGCCCTGGTTATTATATCTTTTTATCCGTTTGCCTTTCATTCAGTTTAGCTGAAAAAAAAAAGCCCCGGGGCGTTCGTCCCGGGGCTCGTTATATATGCGAATTAATCTTCTTCATATAAATTCGTAACATGCCCGGAACCTGCGGCGACCACCCTTCTCAAAGGATGTTGGCGCTGTGTTCATGTGATTTTTTGTATTGAGCATGTTCTTAAATAGTTTATTCGTTAATGATAGTGCAAATATATATCGATTATTCGAACTTTAACAAATTTTTTGCACTTTTTTTACTACTCACTTCCACTATTTTCATCTGCGACTATAAAAATACCGGTGGCCAATCAGCCACCGGCGTATATATTCAATGAGAAGGGTCCACAAAACAACAGACGATGAGAGGTCGACCTATTATATCAATAACATGCTTTCTGTTTCTTCATCAGGAGCACTCACTGAATCATTCGCAACCGCATCATCTTCTGTAGCTCCTGCGTATTCTCCTGCCAACCGTTGCATCTGGCGGATGTGCCGCTCAATGTGTTTGGTAAGGAAATAGATATATTGATAGATATCCAGTTTACCTAAATGGTTTACAGACATGTTGGTAAGCACCAGCAAACCTTCACCGTTCTTCAGTAAACTAAGATTATACATACATTGTGCGAACTGTTGTTTAAGCAGCGCCCTGATATCTCTCATATCCTGCAGGCCACTGGGTTCCAGGTGTTCTGGTCTGATCCATCCGAATGAACGGCTACCGATTACATCGATCTTGTCGAATTTATCCTGGTAGTCGCCCGGTAAGATAATAGTGTTTGTGGCACGTTTACGTTCCAGTGCTCTACGGGTGCTCTTATTAATAATAAGCAGCAGAAAATAGTTGGTCAGGCTGATATGCTCCAGCACTTCACGGACATTCCACTGATTGGTATCCGGTTTAAAGTGTAGCAGGTCGAAATCTTTTTCGAACCAGGTGTCTAACTCCCTGAAGTTGGTTAGCAAAGCCTCTCTTACTGATTGAATTACGTTTCTCATGATCTATCGATTTGGGGTTATGCACCTGACCAGCTCCACTTTCTGTACGGCTCTGGCACATAACAGTATTTATTGAAAATTTATAAAAAAACCCGGCTCCATCGAATGGGCCGGGTAGCATATACATAAGTTCTATGTTGGCTACATACCATACCCATTAGGCTTCTTCAAGGCGAAGCCATCCTTTCGTATCATCATCGCCGGCTTTACCGGACGATATATATACCTGACAGTTATCTCACAGTTGTCTTGCTCGTTCATCATTAGATTCTTCTAAAGCAAAAGGTCCCGCAATTCCTGCGGGACCTTTGTTATATCATTTGATAACTTAATTCGTTAACAATTGGTGCAACATACCCGCAACATACTTCTGACCTGCTTTTGCTTACAGGACATCGCCGAAATAGTATATTTTGAATTGCGTTTTATCATTTTTTTTATTGCTAGCACAAAGGTATTTTTTATTTTTTTTATTTCCGCATTTTAACTAATAAACTTTTTCTATACCCACATCAATTTTTTGTTAACAGGCCAATCCTCCTTGAACCAGTACCTTCAAACGCCCGTCAACGGCCTCTCCTACAATGCGAAACCCCTGATCACCGGATCTATAAAATGCTTTATGCTGCGATAAAAAAACTTCGATATGTGTGCATGTCTGCAGCGAATATGCTGCCTCATAACTAGTGAAATTGCGCCATCACCACGTGAGTGCTATTTCATTTCTTCCGAACCTCTGTCTCCAGCATCTGCTCCTGTCAACATTCCCCTCTTCTCATTCCAGCACTCCGGCCCTTTCTCAGAACAACTTCAACTGCACTTGCGGGCGCTCGAACAATGACGTATTGAACTCAAAGCGCTCCTGGTTCAATCCCAGCTTCTTCGTGTGTACCTTGAACTGCTGACGGATCATATCCGCAACATTCCCTGCTCCCCTCATCCGCCTGCCGAAATCACTGTCATTCACCTGGCCACCATGCATACTTTCTATCTGATGCCATACTTTGTCCGCCCTGTCTGGAAAATTCTTATACAACCAGTCATTAAAAATGATCTTTACTGCATCGTTTAGGCGAACGACGGTATAACCTGCAAACTTCGCACCATTTGCTGCGGACGCCTCCAGTAAGGCTGGCATCTCATGATCATTCAGTCCCGGTATCATCGGTGCTGTCATTACTCCTACCGGAATACCCAGGTCGCTCAACTCCTTTACGATCTTCAGTCGCTGGGCCGCTGTAGTGGTACGGGGCTCCATCTTCTGCCGCAGGTCTTCCTGCAGGGTGGTAATAGATATATATACACACACCAGGTTATGCTGCGCCAGCTGTTGCAGGATATATTTATCGCGCAGCACCAATGAGTTCTTTGTAATAATGCCAATGGGCTGTTTATAGTCTAGTGCAATAGATAGCAACTGGCGGGTCAGGAACATCTTCCGTTCCAGCGGCTGATAACAGTCCGTGTTACCCGAAAGAGAAATAGGTTTGGGTACCCAGTTCTTATTATCGAGGAATTTCTTCAACAGCTCCGGCGCATTGCGCTTCACTACGATCTTTCGCTCAAAATCAAGTCCGGCGCTCATGCCCCAGAACTGATGCGCATTACGCGCATAACAATAGATACAACCGTGCTCACAGCCCTGGTACGGGTTCATTGAATACCACATACCTACATCCGGGCTGTCCACTTTATTTACCAGCGTTTTTGCATGCTCCTCCAGTATCTGCGTGGGCACATCCGCCTGCCACCATTCATCTATACCCTCCGCATGCTCTTGAGCATACTCGTTCCGGAGATACTTGTTCTTAGGATTTAATTGGGCTCCACGTCCTTTGTAATAGGGATTTTCAGGAACCCCCTCCTGAAATGGCAAGGTCATACAGCTAATATTTTTAGTAAAAATACTAAATTAATTAGCTATCTGCCAAATCATATTATTTCCATCTTCTGCATAAGGAATGTAGCGTTCTTATTACGCGCCACTCCCTCCCGGATACGGTAATCAAAGAAAAGCTGGTCTTCCCTGATAGTGCTTTCAAAGCAATAGTTGCGGATGCGCTGCGGATATGTCTCCTCCAGATGTCCCAGTTCCAGGTCATGTGTCGCGATCATTCCCAGGCAATGATATTGCAGGAAATGCTCTATCAGCTTCCGTGAACCGGACAACTTATCTTCAGAGTTGGTTCCCTTCAGTATCTCATCCAGCAGAATGAATACCCGCTCCCCTACTTTCAGCACCTCCACGATCTGTTGCAGACGTAATAGTTCCGCCTGGAAATAAGAGGTATGTTTTGCAATAGAGTCCTTAATACGCATGGAGGTCATGATCTGCATCGGGCTGCAGCTAAAACTGACCGCACATACCGGCATACCGCACAAGCCCAGTAACAGGTTACTGCCCACACTGCGCAGGAACGTACTCTTTCCGCTCATATTAGATCCTGTAATGATCAGGAACTGCTGCGGCGCTCCGATACCGATGTCATTACGCACACATTCTTCGGCCGGTATCAGCGGATGCCCCACTCCTGTTGCAACCAGCTGTGTACTTTCCAATTTGATCTCAGGATAAATGTATTCCGGATGGTTATAGGCAAAGGTGGCCATACTGTTCCAGACCTCCATTTTTGAGATCAAAGCCAGCCAGTCCGGTACTTCATCTTTATAACGGGTCTTCCATTTCTCTATGGCGAAAACACAGTGCAGATCGTATAACACCAATGAATTCAGCACCACACCTATTAATAGGTTCAGGCGCTGGTCCAGGGCATTACAGATCCTCGAGAACCGGTGCAGTGCGGCATTGGCTGCATTCGCCTGCTCCTGTTGCTTCCTCAGGAACTCCGCAGTCGCAGTCTTTTCAGCGCCGATCAGCTGCAATAACTGCGCAAACTTGCCAAATGTCTTTTCCTTATTCGAGATCAGCTGATGCTGCGCATTCACTTTCTTCACATTCCTACCCAGTATCAGCCAGTTCACACAAAGAAAAAAGATGAACACATAATATTCATCCGATACAAAATAATAGATCGCTCCGGCCAGCAGTAATGCAGGCATTACCCAACGTGCAATGTTCAGCCATTTATTATTCAGAAAATCCAGGGGAAGAGATAACCATTTATATAAACCCGTTACGTCATCCGGCTGCTCTCCCGTAAGCGAAGCCTGGGCAGCAAACAACTGCCGGAACTTAAACCAGGTTGAGAGCTCACGTACCACCTCCTGCTCCTGCCTGATCTTCCCGGCTTCCTGTAAGGTCAGTTTTAAAGCATCGGACAGCGCCTTCGCTCCCATCAGCGTACCCGTACGGTTTATATGCCCGTAAAGGGAAGAGTGCCCGAATACATCCAGATCGCCTGTATAAGGATGCTGTTCATCCGCAAAGCGGTTACCGTCATCAAAGCCCGATTGCCCTGTAGCCGCCAGCCGCCATTCTTTTTCATTCAGCTCCAGCAACGTTTTCAGCAATGTAAGTTTTTCCTGCTGGGACATGTAACGTACCAGCATGAGGATAAAGGCAGCCAATGGCAAGAGCGCCACTAACAACCAGGTAGTATCAAAGTTGTTCCGGAAAAACACATATGCGCAGAACAGAACGCCCAGGAAACATCCTAGCCTTATCCATCCCAGTAAACTCAATCGCCGCTGTACCTGCGATATCTCTGTCTTATAATCGTTGATCTGCTGCTCGTATATGGCTATAGGGGCCATGGGTTATCGGATTAAGGTTAAAACAGTCCCAAAAGTACACATCCTTCGCATGAATACGAAGGATGTGCATTATAAGAGATTTATTGAATTTAATTAAGCGTATTGCCTTTTCAGCAGCTCCGGATGGTCTTTGCTTACTTTCATCATCAGTTCACCGAACAGCGTGTTAGCCCATGCAAACCATTTACGGGTGTATTTTGTCGGATCGTCCTTGTGATAAGACTCATGGATAAAGCCTGTATCGCCATCCGTATTACGTAATGTTTTCAGACATTCCGCGATCTCTTCTGGATTGCTACTGGTCAGCGCTTTCATGATGATACTCATTGGCCAGATAAAATCAGGTCCGGTATGCGGACTACCTACGCCATCTCCGTATTTGCCCTTGTAGAACCAGCAATGGAAGGTGCTCCATACAAAGTGACGGGAGTTCTGATAAATAGGATCATCTACAGTTGTATATCCCAGGTAAGGAATAGACAGCAGGCTCGGTACGTTGGTATCGTCCAGGAACAGACGGTTACCGTAACCATCTACTTCCAGCGGGTACATGTGCCCCAGCTGCGGATGTTCTACGATAGCATATGCCTTGATAGCCCTGTCCACTTCTTCTGCCAGATCGCGGCACTCTTTCGTGAAAGCAGCATCCTTGAATACCACATCACTGATCTCGGCCAGCTGACGCAGGGACACTACGGCAAACATATTGGAAGGGATCAGGAATGGGAACACTGTAGCATCGTCAGAAGGACGGAAGATGGACACGATCAGTCCTACCGGCTGCATTGGTGCACCATAACCTCCGTTTGGAGCAGTATCGGACTGGATCGGTGTTTTACGCTGGAACTTGTAAGGACCTTTACCTTCCTTGCGCTGTTGTTCCTTGAATGTTTTTACGATCAGCTTAGCCGCCTTTTTATAATTGTCGTCCAGGACGCTCTTGTCGCCACTTTCTTTCCAGTAGTTGTAAGCCAGACGGACGGTATAACACAGGGAGTCAATTTCCCATTTGCGTTCGTGCAGTTCAGGTTTCATTTCTGTCAGGTCAGAATCCCATTCGCTACCAGTAGGCCCTTCGTTGAAGGCATTTGCATACGGATCGATCAGGACACATTTGGTCTGCCTGTTCACCACCCCGGCAATCAGTTGTTTCAGTTTCTCATCTTCCTTTATCAGAGCCAGGTAAGGCCATACCTGTGCGGTGGAGTCGCGCAGCCACATTGCGTGGATATCGCCGGTCAGCACGAATGTATCGGGACGGCCGTTCTTTTCCACTTTGAACTGAACGGTGGTGTCCAATGTGTTAGGAAAACAGTTTTCGAACATCCAGGCCAGTTTCGGATCTGCGATCTGTCCTTTAATTGCAGCGATCGTTCTTTCTACTGCCTCGCTGGTAAACTTACGTTGTGCCAGGGGGGGACGCTGGGATGTATAATCCGCAGCCATACCCAGTACCGCTTTAGGAAAACCCAGCGCCACAGCGCCTGCCAGCAAACTGCTGTTCCTGATAAAATCTCTTCTTGCCACCATTTCTGATATAGATTTTCTATTACGATTGCCTTTGTTTCTACGAAATGCAACTCATAAACGTGAATAATAGAGTGTAAAATAAAAAAAAGGTTGAATTTTCCACAGTTACGATTTTCGTAAATTACAGACTTAACCGGCTCCACGTTGCCGTAATACGTAAAACACCAGAACAATATGACTGACAATTCAACTCATAAGATCCGTATCGTAACGGCAGCCTCCCTTTTTGACGGCCACGATGCAGCCATCAATATTATGCGGCGCATTATGCAGACAAAGGGCGCGGAAGTGATCCACCTGGGACATAACCGTTCGGCAGCGGAGATTGTGGACTGCGCCATCCAGGAAGATGCCCAGGGCATCGCCATCACTTCCTATCAGGGTGGGCACCTGGAATTCTTTAAATACATGTATGACCTACTCCACCAGAAAGGTTGCGGTCATATTAAGATATTCGGCGGAGGCGGAGGCACCATCCTTCCTTCAGAGATCGAAGAATTACATCAGTACGGCATCACCCGCCTCTATTCCCCGGACGATGGCCGCCATATGGGCCTTGAGGGCATGATAGAAGATGTGATCCGCCAGTGTGATTTTCCTACCACCACCGGCCTGAACGGACATGTACATGAACTGCCTTCCCGGAACGATAAACTGATCGCGCAGGCTATTACGGTTGCGGAAAATGATAAACTGGACACTACCCTCCCTCCTGCAGCTGCTGGCAAAGGAGTGGTATTAGGTATCACCGGTACCGGCGGCGCGGGCAAAAGCAGTGTGACCGACGAACTTGTAAGGCGTTTCCTGCACAGCTTTGATAACAAGACCATCGCCGTTATTTCGGTTGATCCTTCAAAAAAGAAGACCGGCGGCGCTTTGCTGGGCGACCGTATCCGGATGAATGCCATTCATCACCCACGGGCTTATATGCGCTCACTCGCCACCCGCGAGAGCGACAAAGCTGTTAGCGCACACGTTCAGGAAGCTATCGATATCTGCAAAACTGCCGGTTTCGACCTGATCATCCTGGAGACCTCCGGTATCGGCCAGAGTGATACGGCCATAACCGATCACTGCGATGTGTCCCTCTACGTCATGACCCCGGAATATGGCGCAGCATCCCAGCTGGAAAAGATCAATATGCTGGACTATGCAGATGTTATCGCCATCAACAAATTTGACAAAGCCGGCGCACTGGATGCCTTGCATGATGTGCGCAAACAATATAAACGTAACCACGGACTATGGACCGCCACCGATGACCAGCTTCCGGTGATCGGCTCCATCGCGTCCCAGTTCAACGACCATGGTATTAACCAGCTGTTCGAAAAACTGCTGGCCGTGATCGGCGAGAAGACCGGCGTCCGCTTTGGCGATGTAACGCACGAAACAACAGACGCCACTTCTACCAAATCCCAGATCATCCCGCCTTCCCGTACCCGCTACCTCGCGGAGATCGGAGAAAGCATCAAAGACTATGGCAAATGGGTAGAAGAACAATGCGGTATCGCCTCCCGCTTATACCAGCTGGAGGGTGTGGCTACCTTAGTGAATGATACTCAAAAGGCGGGGCTAGCCGATATTGCCGGTCAACTGCGTGCACAATTACACCCGGAATGCCAGCAGTTGCTGGACAACTGGTCTAATCTTCAAAAACAATTCAGTGCCGAATTTTATGAATACCAGGTAAGGGACAAGGTGATCAAACTTCCTCTTTATAGCGAGAGTTTGTCACAGTCGGCCATCCCGAAGATCAGCCTCCCGAGATATAAAGACTGGGGCGATATCCTGCGCTGGCAGCTAACGGAAAATGTGCCGGGAGAGTTCCCCTATGCTGCAGGCGTATTCCCCCTGAAACGGGAAGGCGAAGACCCTACCCGTATGTTTGCAGGAGAAGGCGGTCCGGAACGTACCAACAAACGTTTTCACTACGTCTCCGTCGACCAGCCGGCCAAGCGCCTTAGTACCGCCTTTGACAGCGTAACGCTGTATGGCGAAGATCCTGCACACCGGCCTGACATCTATGGCAAGGTGGGTAACTCCGGCGTAAGCATCGCCACAGTGGATGATGCGAAGAAACTATACAGCGGCTTTGATCTCTGCGATCCGAAAACCTCTGTATCTATGACCATTAATGGTCCTGCGCCGATACTGCTGGCGTTTTTCATGAATGCTGCCATCGATCAGCAATGTGAAAAATACATCGCACAAAATGGACTGACAGACAAAGTAAATGCCATCATTAAAGAGAAGTTCAAAGATCATCCCCTGCCACATTATAACGGAGAATTACCTACTGGCAACAATGGGCTGGGCCTGCACCTGCTGGGTATTTCAGGAGATGAAGTACTGGACAAGGATGTTTACGAAAAGATAAAAGCGCATGCTCTCAGTACTGCCCGTGGTACGGTGCAGGCAGATATCCTGAAAGAAGACCAGGCACAGAACACCTGTATCTTCTCTACGGAATTTGCCCTTAAACTAATGGGAGACGTACAGGAATATTTCATCAGCCAGAAAGTAAGGAATTTCTATTCTGTCAGCATTTCCGGTTACCATATAGCCGAAGCAGGAGCGAATCCTATTACCCAGCTAGCCTTTACGCTGGCAAACGGCTTTACGTACGTAGAATACTACCTGAGCCGGGGTATGCACATTGATGATTTCGCCCCTAACCTCTCCTTCTTCTTCAGTAACGGAATGGACCCCGAATACGCGGTTATAGGCCGCGTGGCCAGGAGAATATGGGCGAAGGCCATCAAGTACAAATACAGGGGTAATGACCGCTCCCAGAAGCTGAAATATCATATTCAGACCTCGGGACGCAGTTTGCATGCCCAGGAGATAGATTTCAACGATATCCGTACCACGCTCCAGGCGCTGTATGCCATTTACGACAATTGTAATTCATTGCATACTAACGCCTACGATGAGGCAATTACTACCCCGACGGAAGAGAGTGTGCGAAGGGCTATGGCCATTCAGCTGATCATCAACAGAGAACTGGGTACTGCGAAAAATGAAAACCCGGTGCAGGGCTCCTTCTTTATAGAAGACCTGACCGACCTGGTAGAAGAGGCAGTACTGGCTGAATTTGACCGGCTGACGGAAAGAGGCGGCGTATTGGGCGCTATGGAAAGGATGTACCAGCGGAATAAGATCCAGGAAGAAAGCATGCATTACGAGTTACTGAAACATACCGGCGAGTACCCGATCGTGGGTGTGAACACTTTCCTGAACAAGAAAGGCTCTCCGACCGTTATTCCCGGTGAAGTGATCCGCTCCTCACAGGAGGAAAAAGAGTTCCAGATCAAAACACTGGAGGCTTTCCACCACCGGCACCAGCACCGTAGTACCGCCGCATTGCAGCAATTACAACAGGTCGCAGTCAATAATGGTAACTTGTTCGAGGCTTTGATGGAAACAGTGAAACACTGCTCCCTCGGCCAGATCACACATGCCCTGTACGAGGTTGGAGGTCAGTACAGGCGGAATATGTAGACATTTATAGCGGGAAATTCCCATGGTTATACCGAGCAATGCCCGTACATAGGTAAAACTGTGTACGGGTTATTTTATGCCTTTGATATGATCCGGGATCGGCGCCGTATAACATTTATCCCCGGCGTTGGCTCCCGCGTTACGGCATTCATACCCGGGGTTAACACGCCGGGCTACAAATAGGGGGACTCCTTACGGAGCCCTATTGTGTTTTGTTGAATACATGGCAAGCGCTGTACTATGGCTCATCTATGGTGAATTGTATAATGTATACCGTATATATCCCAGTATTATAGGCCTTTTTACATACACTTGCCTATACAAAAAGGCCTGTAATACTATTGTAGATGGCCTGTATATCAGAAGCTCAACCCTTGATGAAAGCTTTACAATGCTTTGTATAGCACTGCTAGCGCCGAATTCAGATCAAACAATGGCATTCTGTTTTTGTTAGGGGTGAAATATGGCAGGGAAGTTGGAATAAGGTTGCCTTAAAACAAAATGCCCCTGCATAAAAAATTTATGCAGGGGAAGAAAATCTCACGGATCAATATCACGCTGTGAGACTTCATTGACGTGGAATTAGATAATATTTTACGTGGAATCTATAAAACGTGGAACTTATAAAGACTAATATTCTAACATGGAATTACATAAAAGCATTAACGTAGAATCATAAAAGCACTAACATGGAAATTTATAAAAGCAATTTTTAACCTAACATGGAAATATTATAAAAGCAATAAGTTCGGATATCTTAATTTCTTCGTTCATTTGAATTTCAGTGTAGCGGGTTTTCGAAAATTGGCACTTGCTACATCAGAAATTCATGATTTAAATTTTGGCCTTTCAGATACTTTCGTTTCGTTACACAATCTTAATTAAATTTTTGTTAATAAAAAACTTTTTTAACATCTTTTTATAAAAAAACAATAGTGTAAAAAATACGATATATATTAAAAAGCAGCCACCACAGAGCATTAGAATCATTTTAAACATAACATTCAAAGTATTTGTATTTTACGTACTGATAGTATTTTCATATGTATACGAAAGAAATAGAAATCACTTTGCTACAATTAGCAAAGGACCTGTTAAGAAAATTGCAGCAAAAAGAAAGCATCACGGACCTTGATGAAACGTTGGATGGGCTGCGCCGTGTCATTATTTACAACGACTGGCGCTATTATGTGCAAAGCGAACCCGTGTTAAGTGATTACGAATACGATCAGTTATATGCCTGGTTAAAGGAACTGGAAGCTGCCAATCCTGACAAGGTGAGCGCCGACTCTCCTACCCAGCGTGTAGCACAGGGCCTTACAAAAGCGTTCCCTACTGTACAGCACCTGGTACCGATGTTGAGCCTCGAAAACTCTTATGATGCCGACGACCTGAATGACTGGGACCGTAAGGCCAGGGAAATTAGCGGTCTTGACGAAATAGAGTACTGTATTGAGCCCAAATTTGATGGGGCCAGCATCTCTCTTATATATGAAAACGACCGGCTCACCAGAGGTGCTACCCGCGGCGATGGCGTATCCGGCGAAGATATTACTACCAACATCCGGCAGATCCGTTCTATTCCTTTGAGCGCCAGCTTTGCCACACATGGCATTCAGAGCATTGAAATAAGAGGGGAAGTGCTGATCAATAAAAATACCTTTAAGGCCTATAACGAACAGCGTGCGGCCGACAACCTGCCGCCACTGGCTAATCCGCGTAATGCGGCCTCCGGCTCGCTTCGTATGGTGGACCCACGGGAAGTGGCGAAACGTGGTCTGGAAGCTTTCCTCTATCATATGAGCTATCATACAATGGAAGACGGCAAGACCGAACCGGACGAGATCAGAACACACAGCAATACCCTGGATATGCTATCCAGCCTCGGCTTCCGCTCACCTTCAAAGCAAATGAAGATCGTGAAAGGTATCAAGGGGGTAATTGACTATGTACTGGCTTTCGAAAAGGAAAGGGATAGCCTGCCATATGAAATTGACGGTATGGTGATCAAGGTGAACGACTATGCCCTGCAGGATAAGCTGGGCATGACCACGCACCACCCGCGCTGGGCCATCGCCTATAAATTCGCGGCCAGACAGGCTACCAGCAAACTCCGGAAAGTGGAATTCCAGGTAGGAAGAACAGGCTCCGTTACTCCGGTAGCTAAAATAGATCCTGTTCCTATCGGCGGGGTTACAGTTGGTTCCATTTCCTTATTTAATGAAGATGTTGTTCGTGAGAAAGACCTGAAAATAGGTGATACCGTGTTAGTGGAAAGAGCAGGTGACGTTATACCATATATCGTTAAATCACTCGCCGATCTACGAAATGGAGAGGAAGAAGATATCAAATTCCCTACCCACTGCCCTGTGTGCCATGAACCTTTGTTCAAACCGGAAGGCGAAAGTGTTTGGCGTTGTATTAACCTGACCTGTGAAGCGCAGGTAGTGGAAAGGATGATCCATTTTGTAAGCAAAGACGCTATGGACATTCGTAGTCTTGGAGAAAGCAATGTGCGTAAGTTCTATGGACTGGGCATCATGAAAAATATTCCCGGCATCTATAAAATGGACTTCGATAAACTGGCGGAACTGGAGGGTTTTGGTAAGAAATCACTCACCAACCTGCAAACCGCTATAGAGCAATCCAAGAGCCAGCCTTTACACCGCCTGGTGTTTGGATTAGGGATACGTTACGTAGGAGAAACAACTGCTAAAACGCTGGCCAACGCGGTCAATCATTTACTGGACCTGAGGGAATGGACGGAAGAACAGGTACTCGCCCTGGAAGATATCGGCCCTAAAGTAGCGGGCAGTATACAACAGTTCTTCCAGACAGAAGATAATATACATATGCTGCAGGAACTGGAAGCCCTGGGCATCAACCTGAAAAGTACTAAGGCTGATCATCCTGTGGGCGGCAGCCTTGACGGACAGACCTTCTTATTCACCGGTACGCTGAACAAACTGAAACGCAGCGATGCGGAAGCCATGGTGGAAGAACAGGGAGGAAAGATCCTCGGCGGCGTAAGCAGTAAACTGAACTTCCTCGTAGTGGGTGACGATGCGGGCAGTAAGCTGGAAAAGGCGAAAAAGATCAACACTATCAGGATCCTGAGTGAAGATGATTTCCTTAACCTGATGCAATCTCCCGCCACAGAACAATAAACAGCAACATGGACGATAAATATTACATGCAGCAGGCGCTTCGTGAGGCCAGGAAAGCTTTTGATGACGGAGAAGTACCTGTAGGCGCTATCGTGGTGCTGAGCGATAAAATAATAGGTAAAGGCTACAACCAGGTGGAGAAACTGAATGACTGTACTGCACATGCAGAAATGCTGGCGCTGACAGCTGCATTCAATTACCTGGGTAGTAAATACCTGATGGAAGCCACCCTGTATGTTACGCTGGAGCCTTGCCTGATGTGTGCAGGCGCTCTTTACTGGAGTAAGATCGGGCGTATCGTATATGCGGCGAAGGACGACAAGAACAGTTACCGCAGGGTAGCTGGCGACACCTCTCCTTTCCATCCCAAAACTAAGGTAGAGCAAGGACCTTGTGAAGAAGAAAGCCTTCAGCTTGTTAAGACCTTCTTTGAACAGAGAAGGCTATAAAATAAAACCGGCGTTACCTTTTACAGACAACGCCGGTTTTATTTTTATTATTTATCCGGAGATTACCGCTGACTTTTCTGCTCCATCAGTTTATTCATCGCCATCATCTGCTGCATAGTATGATCCATACCTTCAGATGAACCATCCAGGAAGATCACATTACCCTTCGAGTTTTCAGCAAAATGTTTGATAGCTTCCGTCCACATAGAGAAGAGGATCACGGACGTATCCAGGTTAGCCTGTTGCATTTCTTTCGCGGCCATAGTCATACCCTTGGCTACTTCTTCACGGAACAGGGCCACACCCATACCACGTAACTGGGCCGCCTGGCGTTCTGCTTCGGCAGCGATCTTGATAGCGTTACCATCCGCTTCTGCGGCTTTCGTCTTGGTGATCAGCAATGCCTGACCTTCATTCTCAGCGGCCGCTTTCAGGTTATTAGATGCTACTACCTGCGCCATGGATTTCATGATCACTTCATCAAAGGTGATATCGTTCATCTGCAGATCCTGCAAGTGATATCCCCACTCTTCCAACGTCTGGTCGATCTGTTCTTTTACGTGCTCAGTAATGTCGCGACGAAGTCCCAGTACTTCTGACTGACGTTTGGTCGCCACAAAGCCACGGATAGAGCCCTCAATGGTACGTACCAATGCCTGCATGAAGCTTCGTTCGTCCACGAACTTGAAGGCGACGTTCTTGATGGTCTCTTCATCCTGGTTCCATACAGAATATAGCAGCATGGCCTTGAAATAAACGTTCGCCTGATCTATTGTAATGGCCTGAAATTCCAGTTCTACAGAGCGATTCTGGATAGTGATACGTTTAAATACTTTTTCGATAAGAGGGATCTTGAAATTAAGTCCGGGGAATAACACTCTGTTGTATTTTCCGAAAATTGTGGTGACACCGATTGTTCCCTGTTGTACCGTCACAAAGCTTGATAGGATGATCAGTACAACCAATACGGCGATAACGATGTATACAGTGCCCATATATTGGAGTTTATGGGTATAAATATATGATAAAAGACGACAATATGGTTGTGACTTGGATTGAGAAAGTTAATATTTGAAGAAGATACAAACAACGGACGAAAGCCAGGCTAAAAACACAACGAATGAAGAAACTAATTCCTTTACTTATTTATATCCTCTGATTTCTTCTGAAATAGATGTACACATCATCAAGTTCTATCTGCTTTAGTTGATAGGCCAGGCGGGTTTTAAGATCTCCCGTCTCATCTTTAATTTTCTTGTATTGAAATTTCAACATCTCATATCTTGCAATTATCTCCTCCGCCGTTGCAGAATCGTTAAGCTGCAGGATACTCAACGCACTTTCCTCTGTAATCATAGCAATAGGGGTTTCAGATTGTCTTTCTAACGTTTAAAATCTGTTTTCGGTTAATGCCACTAAATTAGTAGACTTAGTTTTGGCGTCAAATACCCAAGCTTGGGTATTTTTACCTTCCTACGCTGTTATCCGACAGTACGAAAATATTCATAATTTATTGATAGCCAACCTTTCTGGCGAGTGCTATCAGTTCTGTTGTATTACGCACCTTGAGTTTGATCCTGATATTCTTCCGGTGGGTTTCAATGGTATACCGGCTCAGGTTCAACTCCGCAGCTATCTCTTTATTATTCAATCCCTTAACCGTCAATTGCACAATATCCCGTTCACGGGGCGTCAGTTTACTGATCAGGTCTTCATGCTTACGTCTCATTACGTCCAGCATGGCTTCGGTTAACTGATCGTTCGTGTCCATAGCAAGGGTCATATCCACAAATGCACAGATCACTTCTTTTACCTTTCCCTGTTCGTCACGGGTATACGGAATGGCAATGCCAGCCAGCCAGATCCAGTTGTCGGTACCACGTTTGCGAAATCTTAATACCCCTCCAAAAATGTTCTTGTTTTCTTTGAACGACTGTTGGGCTACGACAGTCAGATCAAAATCATCCGGATGCAGGATGTCTTTAAAGAAATTCAATCCCATACTGTTCATCTCCGCCATTGTGTATCCTGTTACATCTTCCATATAGCGGTTACACCAGTTGACCGTTTTTGTCGAATTCTGGTGCGTGTAAAGCATTGCGGGTACATTGTTCAGAAGACTTTCCAGTGATTGGATACGCGTCTTTAATAGTTCATTTTCCTTCTGCAAGGCGTTGAGGGAATAGTCGTGGCCCATATCCGAGTCTGTCAACATACATTAAGTTTTATACAAACAATAGCTGAAACCAATAGGTCAAGAACGGCGTAAGAATCCTCACCTCCTATACACTCAGCGTAGGATTTGTATAGTATTGTAACTTTCACGTTTATACGAACAGGAATGTAGTACGAAAAGTTGTTACAACGCTTAATGTAAATATAAAATAAAAAAGCATATATCCAATACAATTGGTATGCGAATTGGGCAGAACTACCTAATCTTACATGATATGTACAACAAAGGGAAAATGACCCGTTTTGATATTTATGATATTAGGCAGTAAATTTGGAAACTCTTTTGGAGACACATATTCATTAACGCAATAAAAACATTAAGTTATGGCATTCACACTTCCGAGCTTACCGTACGCACACGACGCACTGGAACCACATATTGACAAACAGACGATGGAAATTCACCACGGAAAGCATCATCAGGCATATGTCGACAACCTGAATAAAGCAATTGCCGGTACTGAAAATGAAAATAAATCCCTGGAAGAGCTGGTAGCAAGCGCAGGTAAAATAAGCCCTGCTGTAAGAAACAATGGTGGTGGTCACTGGAACCACAGCTTCTTCTGGAAAGTGCTTGGCCCTAATGCAGGTGGTGAACCTACAGGCAAACTGGCTGACGCTATTAAGAGCACTTTCGGTTCTTTCGCTGAATTCCAGGAGAAATTCGCGAATGCAGGTGCTACCCGTTTCGGTTCAGGTTGGGCCTGGCTGATCGTAAAAGACGGCAAACTGGAAATCACTTCCACTCCTAACCAGGACAATCCGCTGATGGATGTTGCTGAAGTAAAAGGTACACCAGTACTGGGTATCGACGTATGGGAACATGCTTATTACCTGAAGTATCAGAACCGTCGTCCTGAATACCTGAAAGCGTTCTGGAACGCAGTAAACTGGGATGCAGTTACCAAAAACTACGAAGCTGCTATCTAAGCATTACAAATTGTTATAAAACAAGAGGCCGTATCATCTGATACGGCCTCTTTCGTTTGTTATTTTTTGCTTTAAGCGATGTGCTTACAGCTGTTTGATCTTTACATTCTTGAACCACACTTCACTTCCGTGGTCCTGCAGATCGATATGGCCTTTCTTGGTTTCGCCATAAGGCTTTGTGTCCTTCCACTTTCCTTCTGCCTTTGCTTTCTTCCATTCAGGAGAACCGATCTGGTAATCGGCTGTTTTCTGACCATTCAGCCAATGTTCTACATGTCCCTTATTAACTACAATACGGGTATGGTTCCACTCGCCTACCGGCTTTGCAGCAGCTACCAATGGTGCGCCCATTGCATAGTTAGCACCTGTTTTCTGCCAGTCTTCCAGCTTCTCAGGGAAATTCTCGTCATCTATTAACTGATATTCCGGACCGCTCTGGTAAGCTGCATCATTATCTTCTGACGCCAGGTAAATGATACCGCTGTTACCTTTCGGTGCTATTTTCCAGTCTGTACGGAACTCGAAGTTCTCGTATGTATCGTTGGAGGTCAGGTCTGCACGTTTATCACTCTTATCTTTTTCACTACCCAGGCAATGCAATTCGCCATTTTCAGCCATCCAGCTGTTAGATGTTTTGCCTTTGTAAACGTGCCATCCGTCAAGGTTCTGCCCGTTGAACAGTAATACCCAGCCTTCTGCTTTTTCTGTATCTGATAACACATTCTTTGCAGTGTCAGTTACAGGAGCTGTAGCAGCTGCGCTACTATCTACCACTACAGTAGCAGAATCGTTACTGGCGGAACCGGTGCCACCGCCACATGACATTACACTAATCGCCATTACTGACAATGCTGGAACAAATAATTTCTTCATCATGATTACATTTTTATTTGTTTATCGATTTGAGAGCTTTCGGATCCCAATGCATAATACGGTTTTGAAAATAGCTGTCGTTACACAACAGCGCCGGCGCTGCCGCACGGTAACCGAACAGCGCGTCCTCACTTACTTTACCACCGGTACGCATAGCGTTGAACAGGTTGTAGAAGTGATCAAAATGCGCGCCTTTATATCCTTTATCTGCAACGTACTCCAGCTTGTCTGGCGGCAGCATATCCTTACGGTTGTAAACGTATTGTTTACCGGAGTCCCCATCTTTTTTACCCTGCAGTAACGGGTCGCTTTCATCTACATGAGACGTGTTACGGTACAATGTCACTTTATCCCACTCCACCGTCATAGAGCCTTCACTGCCTACCATACGCAGGTAGTTGGTACCACCGGTGCCATCTACAAAGTTCACACGCAGTGACAGGTTAAAGGCAGGATGTGCTTCCGTTTCAGGATAGTCAAACATCCCCAGCATAATATCAGGTACTTCACGTCCGTCTTTCCAGTAACGCAGACCACCTGTAGCCATTATCTTCTCAGGACCGATAGAACCGGTTACAAAGTGAAGGCTGGAGAACAGGTGCACAAACAGATCGCCCGATACGCCCGTTCCATAGTCTCTGTAATTACGCCAGCGGAAGAAACGTAAAGGGTCAAAATCACGCTTAGTAGCATGTTCCAGGTAAGTCGTCCAGTCAACGGTCTTGGGTGAGGCATCAGCCGGAATTGGGTATTGCCAGGCCCCGAACGGAGACATACGTGCCCAGAAGCCTTCTGCATAGTTCAGCTTACCGATAGCACCTTCTTTTAATAATTGTTTTGCTTTTTCATTTCCGAGAGAGCTCATACCCTGGCTACCTACCTGGTATACCACCTTGCCATTCTTCTGTTGTGCTTCCACTACGGCAGGGCCTTCAGTAATATCGTGCACCATGGGCTTCTCGCAGTAAACAGACTTGCCTTTATTCATCGCTGCTACTGAGATATCCTTGTGCCAGAAGTCGGGAGTAGCAATGATCACAGCATCCACATCTTTACGGTCCAGGATCTCGCGGTAGTCGCGTGTAGTGGCAATATCATTACCCCATTTCTTCTTAGCGTCCGCCAGCCGGCCGTCATACAGGTCGCATGCGGCGATCAGTTTTACGCCAGGCACAGTGATGGCCGTATTGGTATCTGCTGTACCCATACCGCCTGCACCGATCAATGCAATCTGGATCTGATCGTTAGCACTGTATTTTTCGTTGGCACGGGACAGTGACTCCAGGTTACGCCGTCTGTCAGCAGCGGTAATGATATTGGGCAACAAAGATGCGCCTACGACCCCTTTAGCCACCTTGGTAATAAATCCCCGGCGTGAGTTGTTGTTAGAATTTTCAGGCATGTTCTTTAGTTTGGTTTTACGATAACGTGTCTTGCGGAATAAGAGAGGTATAATTTATAATTAAAAAGCGGGAAATCATAATTTTCCCGCTTTTCTCTTAAAATATCAACGTGGCCCGGACCGGCAAATGGTCCGATGCGTACCGCTCAGGGATCACCTGGTGCTGTACTACACGAAAGGCTTTAGCCGGCATATACATGATAAAGTCAATGGCCCTTTTAGGCGTCTCCACGGGTATTGTAAAGGGACAATCTCTACAGGTACGGGTGAAGCTGCTATCAAGTATATTAATCGCCATACTGCCTTCTTTAGCGTTCATATCTCCCGCCAGTATTACAGGCATTCCGGCGTTACCCAGAATGCGGACGATCTCTTTTGTTTGCAGCACCCTGTTACTGTCGCTCTTCGTTACATCCAGGTGTGTGCTGGCCATCATGATCTGCCTTCCCCCGGGCAATGTAACTGTGACAGTACATAGTGCACGCGGCTCCGCCTTTACGCCAGGTACGGACGGCAGGGCGTATGCATGTCCCTCCTTCACCGGAAAGCGGGAAAGCACGGCAATACCATATTCTCCACCATCATAAGGAATGCCTTTTGCGAAAAAGGAATGCATGCCTGTTTTTGCTGCCAGCACCTCCCCTTCATGCACATCCTTACCGGAACGGCCTGTATGTACATCCACCTCCTGGAGGGCCACGAAGTCAGGCTGCTGCTCGTTGATCACCCGCGCTATTGCATCCAGGTCTATTAATCCAGGGCGGGAAGGCGGATTCGCATGATGAATATTATAACTTAATACCTTCAGCGTGTCCTGTTGTTTATCCGTATGCTTCGCAAGCCCTTTTCCACCGCTACATCCGGCGGCGGCTAATACAATAACTGCAATTGTTAAGATCCTCATATTTCAATCGTTTTTATCATCACTCCCATCCCGGGTTCTGTCCTAATGCCGGATTACGTTGCCACTGCGTCAACGGTATCGGCCATAGATAGTTCTTAGGATCCTGAAAACGGCGATTAGTGTTGATGATCATATATCCTTTAGCATCTACCGGTACACTGGCAACATATGGCTGCATGTAGTCCGGAATAAATGCCTTTTTCATGCCTTTCACATCTTCTGCAAGCAATGCTCCTTTCTTCCAGCGCAGCAGATCAAAATAACGTTGTCCTTCCAGCGCCAGTTCCACACGTCTTTCCCGGCGGATCTCCTCACGCAGGTCCATGCCCCAGCCAACCAACTCAGTGATGATCATGTGGTGCATGCCCACACGGTCTCTCAACAGGTTGATCGTGATATCCAGGTCGGCCTGTGTCAGCTTGCCCTGCATTTCCCTGGCTTCAGCGTAGTTCAGTAGCATCTCTGCATAACGCATGATGTGAATGTCGTTCGGGTCTTTATTATAAGTGGCTACTGCCGATACCTGCACATATTTGGTGAAATAATAGCCCGTCCCCGTTACACAGCCTTTTTTATCGGAATTGAATTTAGGAAGATTATAAACATCTGCCGGGCTGGCATCTGCGTCCCCATCATCCTTTCCGCCCCAGGTAGCACCAGGCGCCAGGACAGTTTGTTTCAGTCTGGGGTCTCTGTTCACGAAAACATCACCGTAAGCTGTTTGTGCAGCTTCATTGTACAAAGGAGATTTTTCAATAGGCATACCATCCGTACACAGGTACGCATCTATCAGTGACTTGGTAGGATTGAACCGGGCAGTCTGGTCAGGTACCTGCGCCTCACGACTCATATTATGCATAGATACATCGATGAGATACAAGCGTGCCAGCATCGTTTCTTTATTAGCACCCGCTGCCAGTTTTCCTTTGTGCGTAAACAATTCATTGTAGCTGGTAGCAGTATTTCCATTCGTATAAAGCTTATATACATTCAGGTCAATCACCGCTTTCGCTGCAACTTCAGCTACATCATATCTTCCATAAAACATTGCTACGCGCGACTTCCAGCCAAGTGCCGCTCCCTTTGTAATACGCCCCAGGTCGGCAGAACCATAGGACGCAGGTAATTCTGTTGCGGCAGAATCCAGCTCCTGTAATATGAAGTCCACCACCTGCGCTCTGGGGGTGCGTGTTCCATATACCTGCTCATCGCCGATGTTCAGGGTATTTGTTACCAGTGGAACATCTCCGAAAAAGAAAGTCAGATAGCTGTACAGGAAGGCCCGCAGGAAGCGTACTTCCCCTGCATATTGCTTTAGTGTGGATTCCTTTACACCCTGTGCCTTCTGGTAGTTTTCCAGGAAGTGGTTACAACGACGGATGCCATAGTACTGGTTTGACCATTCACTATTCAGCGTACCTGTTGTGAAATCATAATTGCCGGTAGAGATATTCTGGTAGTCACTTAAAGGAGGATAAATAGTATTGTCTCCCAGGTTCTCCATATCAACTACGTTCTTACCCTTCAGGTAGTCGTAGCAGGCATTCGCTGCCAGTTTCAGTTGTGCCTCCGTTTTCCAGAACTGTTCGCTGGTAATAGCGTCCAGTGCGGAGCGGTCGAGGAAATCCTTTGAACAGCCGGCGATACAGCCTGCCAATATTATCAGGATACCGTATAAAATATGTTGACGACGCATTGCTGTAGTTATTTAAAGTTGACATTAATACCGAACACCACGGTTTTTATCTGTGGATATTCACCACCGTTGGTAGTCACTGTTTCAGGATCGTATGCATAGAAGAATTTAGTCTTCGTAAGAAGATTATCTGCGGATACATAAGCCCTTATTCTCTGGATCCTGGCTTTGCTGAGCCATTGCGAAGGCAGTGTATAACCGATCTGGATATTCTTCAGGCGCAGGTATGCAGCATTCTGCAGCCAATAGTCAGATTGACGACCACTATTACGAGTATCCAGGAAAGTGAAACGCGGATACCAGGCGTCTGTATGTTCGGGCGTCCAGTGATCTCTGTGTACTTCCTGCGGATAGGAGCCATATGCCTGGAAAGTATGTATACCTATTCCACCTACATAACCGTTGCCCTTACCAACTCCCTGCAGGAAGAAGGCGAAATCGATATTCTTCCAGCCCAGGTTTCCTCTCAGGGAATATGTGTACCGTGGAAACGCATTACCGATCACTTCACGGTCTTTATCTGCCGTGATCTTATTGTCTCCGTTCAGGTCCCTGTATTTTATATCGCCGGGAGCAATCTTACCCTGGTCTGCATCGAAGACGGCAAATTTAGGCGTAAGCTTTCCTGTTGTTGCATCTTTTGTAAAGTCACCTTCCTGTGCCAGACCATCTGTTCTGTATCCATAGAACGCATCGATCGGATAACCTACCTGGCGGATCCTGTCTTCAAGCACCGCCGGCGCACCACCCAGACTTTCAATCTTGTTCCTCACATCGGACAACTGCGCGGTAAGACCGTATGTAAGATCTTTGATATGATCATTCCATCCTATGCTGAGTTCCCAGCCTTTATTGGATACATTACCTGCATTCTGATCCGGTACCTGCAAGCCCAGAACATCCGGCTGTGGTACTTTCAGCTGTATATCCATTGTACGTTTGTTGAACCAGTCGGCAGTAACGGCGAGGCGGTTATTCAGGAAAGCGAGATCAACACCAACGTTGAGCATATTTACTTTTTCCCATCTTAACAGTACGTTAGCCAGGTTCGTTTGTGCCAACCCACGGGTCGTTATATTACCGATAGGCATAGTACCTACACCTGTTACTACCTGCTGATATGGATACCATTCTGAATAAGCATTGCCATCGGCACCATACTGGTTACCAAGATTACCATAAGATACACGCAGTTTACCTTCATTCAACCAACGCATGCTACTGTTTTCTTTCAGGAAGTTTTCCTGTGTAAAACGCCATGCTGCAGATGCAGAAGGGAATGCGCCGTAACGCTCATCGGGTGCATAACGGGAAGAACCATCGTAGCGGAGATTCAATTCCAGCAGATACTTTTCTTTATAGTCGTAATTCACACGACCGAACCAGGAACGTAATGCATATTGATATGCATCTCCTGAAGCATTAGGGTTATCAGAGCCCAGGTTAAACACCGGCACATCATCACTTACGAAGTTCTGTTTACTTGCCGCCCATGATTCATAACGGTAAGTTTCCTGCTGGTAACCACCCAGTAATTTCACATGGTGTTGTCTCACCTCGAAACCATAGTTGATCAACAGGGAGAGGTTGTTCATGCGGCTGGTATAGTCTCTCATCTCAAGGCTGTTGCTGGTTGAGTTAGTATACCAGAATTCGCCGGAATCAGGATAGTAATAATCGAGCTTACGACTGAAAGTAGCGCGCCGTTGATTGATGATGTTTGTTCCGTATTGACCAGTTACATCCAGGTGAGGAAGCAGGTGTAATTTACCTGTGACATTTCCTGTTACTTCCTGCGACTTAAAATTGTTGTATCCGCCATCCGTGGCAATAGCCGCTGGGTTGCTGGAACCACCACCATATCCCCAGCCGCCGTTGCCGAACTTAACAGGGGTTAATGGCGACATAGTCAGCGCAGAATAGATAGGTCCACTATTAAAATCGGTACCACCGGCAGGCTGATTTTGCGAACGATCAATATAACCGATGTTAGCATCTAAGTCCAGGATATCAAATAAAGTGAACGCATTAACCCTTGCACGAAGATTATTACGCAGGGCCTTGTACTGATCACCTACTATCAGTCCTTTCTGGTCCTGTCTTCCATAAGAAAGATAATAAGACACATGTTGCGCACCACCATTGAGGCTCAGGTTATGTTCCTGCAAAGGTGCATGCCCTTTGGACAATGCCTTTGGCCAGTTGGTATTAGCGAAAAAATCAGGGTCAGTACCATCTTTCGCTTTCTGAATATCTGCTTCAGTGTAAGTTTCCGGCAACCCGACATTGCGTTGTGCTTCATTGAGCATGGACATATATTCGGGAGCGCCTAGCATTTTAGGTAATGCATAAGGACGTTGCTGCCCGTAGTAACCATTATAACTAACAGTTGGCGCCTGATTGAGCTTACCTTTTTTAGTGGTAACCAATATCACACCATTCGCTGCACGTGAACCATAAATAGATGCAGATGCCGCGTCTTTTAGTACAGAGACACTCTCTATATCCGCCGGGTTAAGGAAGTTAATATCACCGGGCACTCCATCAATCAGAATAAAAGGATTGGCATTGTTGGTAGTACCAACACCACGCACCCTGATCGTTGACTTAGGATCGCCGGGAAAGCCACTGTTGCTCACAACGGTCAGGCCAGGCATCAATCCCTGCAACGCTACAGACATAGATGTTAATGGTCTGCTTGCAAGATCTTTCTCCCCTATCATGCTCACCGCACCAGTGAGATTTACTTTCTTTTGTGTGCCAAAACCTACAACCACAACCTGGTTCAGCTGGCGGGTATCTTCATTCAATACCACCTCTATTGATTGCTGACCGTTAACGGGCACCTCTTTTTGAAAATAGCCTACATAAGAGAATACCAAAACAACATCATTGCCTGGAACACTGATCTCAAAGCGTCCGTTTATGTCGGTAACAGTACCATTTCCTTTTCCTTTAACCGTAACAGTTACACCTGGTAAAGCAACGCCTGCCGCGCCTTTCACTGTACCGTTCACCCGCATTACCTGGATGCGATTCCAGCTGATATTGTCACCAGCACTACCACTGCCCCATACAGTTTTGAGTGCCATGGCAGATGTGCTGCCTGCTTCCAGCTCCGGCGCTTTGTCATTCTTCGACGCACCGTCACTGGAAATGGCAAACTGCCGCTGGGTGATCTGTTTCATCTCCAGCCCGTAAGGTTTGATCAATGACTGCAATACTCGTGCAAAGGCTTTCTCGCGGAAGTTCTCTCTGCCTTTATTGATCTTCAATTCTAATAATTCTGACCTGCAGAGAAAGCTGACATTATGTGCCTTCTCGATATCCTGCAGGATCTGTCCCAGTGTCTGCAATTGGCGTTGATCTGACGTGTAGGCAGGCATGATATGTGCCGTGGGGCCACTCAATAGTGCGAAGTCCTGTGCATAGGCGGACCTCCCCATTAAGCAGGCATATAATAAGGTACATCTGCCCAACGTCTTAAGAGGTACATTTGTGAGCATTTCTGATAATTTTATTGGTTACTGGATTGTATAAAAAGTGAATCTGCTTTCCTTTCTATCTTCAGGTTCAATGCAAATGATAATGTTTCCAACAGTGAAGCTTCATCTTTGACCTGCAGGCCTCCTGACAATTGTTGCTTAGCCAGTCTGGCATCGCTGATCTTCACGTGATAGCTATAGGTATCTTCAATATAGTAGGCAATTTCCTGTAAGGTTACTTTTTCCAGGTATTGCCGCTCTTCCTTCCAGACAGCATATAGTGTAGGATTTACTTTCTTTCTGATGATCTTATTGCTAGCAGTACGATATTGTACAAAGTCTCCAGGGTTGAGTATGAACGGCGTTTCCGGCAGATCTTTGAAGCTAAGTTTGATCTTACCTGTATTCAATGTTACCGTTGTGGCAGCAGCGCCTTCTCTTACATTGAATGACGTACCTAATACATCGATCAGTACATTACCGCTGTGTACAACAAATTCATTTGCTGCACGGACACCGGCCGGAGATGGTTTAATATCAAAAAAGGCTTCGCCCTGTAACCAGATCTCACGATTAGCGCCGGAAGCCCAATTACTACGGAATGAGAGCTCTGCGCCTGCGTTCAGTCTTACAATCGAACTATCGGGCAACTGTACGGTCTTTACACCTTCAGCATATCCTTTTATGATTGTCATTGCCGGGGGCATCAGCAAAAAATACTTAGCTGCCATTATTACGCCCACCATAACAGCTGCTGCAGCGGCCCACCAGAAAAGTTTTCTGACAGGACGTACCTGTTTTTCCGGTAATACCTGCCTTTCAGCAGCTTCGATCAGTAACAGGCTATGTACCAATGATGCAGCGATGGCATCCTGATCGGGCAACTGTTCTTCAAATTGCAGGCGGCTGATAAAGGCCCGGGCCTCGTCAACCTGCTGCCTTTTATGCGGATGGGCGGCGAGCCATGCCTGCCACCATGCATCACTGGTAGCATCGGGATGTTTTACCCATTTCAAGAATGCATCATCCGCAATAAAATCGTTCGTTGTATAAGTTGCGTAGTTTTTAGGTTGCTCCATTTTTGCCTGTTACAACTACAGGAGCATGGCAGCATGTATTTTACCCCATGAGGGAGAAACTTTTTTTAAAAAAGGTCAATATTTGAATAAGCAGTCGTTCCGAGGATAACAATCGATAATTGCAGACTGCCTAACGCGGCGGCGAGTGTAGCCAGCGTCATCAGGGCGGGTACTAAAGGCATGGTACGGTAAGCATTGCGCAATACATCGATCGCGCGCGCCATCAGTTTATAAGTGGCCTTTACTGAGATCTGCAGGATCGCTGCGATCTCTTCATATTCCATGTTTTCATAGAAGCGGAAGAAGATCGCTTCTTTTTGTCTTGGAGTGAGCTGGTTCATGGCACTTTTCAGTGCCAGTAGTTGTTCATGCTGTTCTTCTTTTGCCAGGCGTTGTTGTTCTGCCGACATCTCCAGCACAAATACGTATTGCTCGTCATCCGGCAGGTCTTCCTGTAACTTTCTATGTTGCGATAATAACCGCAACAGGCAGTGACGGAAAGAGACAAAGAGATAACCTCTGAACTCCCTGACAGCAGCCATCTGCTCCCGGTTCATCCAGAAACGCACGAAGATCTCCTGTATGCTGTCTTCGATCAGGACGGCGTTGTCCGTTAGTTTGCGCCCATAGTTGTATAGACGTGGGTAGTACAGTCTATAGATATTCGCATAGGCGCCTTTGTCTCCGGCTTTGCAAGCTTCCCATACAACAGGATCTATATGTTGGATTTCATACATCTCGTTCTTAGCGGAAAGGCGTAAAATTATTGATAATGACCTGCTTGTTATGTTATCATTCAATTAACTAAGTGACGGATCTTCTAAAGGGTCGTATGCCTGACAAAAAAAATAGCCCATAAACAGACCCTATTCATTCTGTTCATGGGCTATTTATACCTAAAAGATAATACTATTTTAATAATTGCTGGTAGCGTTCCGGTGCATGTAATACCGTAATTGCCTCATTTACCTCATTATCATTGGACAAAGATTTTTCGATACGCCCGCGCTGCATATAGTAACGGTTGGCGATCTCTTCTTCCAGCAGGCGTTTGATCTCCTGTTTATTTTTTAGCAGGTCCTGTTTCTTATCGTGTTTCATTTTTGCCTGCAGGGCTTCAAATTCCTTTGCCACGGCATCGTAGTACTTTTCTTTCCTGGCGGTTGCCTGGAAGCCTTCCAGGGCCTCTTCACTACGTGTTTTATAGTTGTAATTGCGGCCATCCAGGTATTTCAGGAAGTCCCCGAAATCTTCTTCGCTGAGCACAAATTTATTGGCGGCGGATATTTTAGGATGGCTGTAATAATATTGGGTAGCGTAGTCAAAAATGTATTGTTTGCGCAGCAGGGTGATGGCTACCTGGCTGAGTAAGGTAGGATCTACCGCATCATCCGGCTCAATACCACCTCCATCTTTCACCTTACGGCCAGCTACCGTACTGAAAGAGCGGCGGAGGGAGTCAGGCATGGATTCAACTTCGCCGTCACTATTCCTGTGAGAATAATCTATAGCCTGTATACAGCGTCCGCTTGGAGTATAGTATTTAGCGGTGGTGACTTTCAGTTTTGCATTATAAGGCAACGGACGGGTGGTTTGCACCAGTCCCTTACCAAAAGAGCGCTGACCGATAATAACGCCTCTGTCGAGGTCCTGAATGGCCCCAGCCACTATTTCGGAAGCTGAAGCAGACGAGCGGTTGGTCAGGACCACCAGCGGGATGTGAGCGTCCACAGCCGGTCCCTCCGTTTTATATTCCCGGTCCCAGCTTTTTACTTTTCCTTTTGTGCTGACAATCAGCTTGTTCTTGTCAACAAAGATGTTTGCCACAGCTACGGCTTCATCCAGCAGGCCACCGGGGTTACCTCTAAGGTCCAGGATCAGCCCTTTCATAGTGGGGTATTGTTTCTTCAGTTCTTCAAAAGCACTCTGCACCAGTTCCCCGCTGTTCTCGGTGAATTGTGTCATCCTGATATAACCAATATCACTACCGGTGATACCGGAGAAACTCACCGCCCTTACATTTATTTCTTCCCTGACGATCTTTTTATTGCTTTCCGCACCTGTAACCGGATGTTTGGTCACCATTTCAAGTGTGGAACCGGGTGTGCCTTTCAGTACCCGGCTGATCTCTTCCTGCTCCATTCCCTTAGTGGCTTTTCCATCCAAGGACAGGATAATATCGCCAGGTTTCACACCGGCTTTATCCATAGGGCTGCCTTCATATACATCAGTGATAACGGTGCGTTCGCTGTCGGTATTCACAGAAACCCCGACTCCTCCATATCTGCCGGTAGCCATAAACTTCAGCTCGTCCAGATTTTCTTCGGGAATAAAGTCCGTATATGGATCAGTTTCTTCCAGCATGGCGTCTATGCCCTTATGCATCAGTTTTTCGGGAGGCAGTTCATCCACGTAGTAGGTATTGAGCTCCCGGTAAAAGGCAGCGAAAATGTCGAGGTTCTTGGCTATTTCGAAGTACTTGTCCTTCTCGTTATAAGCCATGATACTCATACCGCCGGCCACCAGCAGTACCAATACCAGCACTATCCTTCTTTTTCTACGAAAAAATGCACGCATAGGTCATTCAGTTAGTATGAGAATAATCTTCTGGTGTGAAATTTACTTAATCTATTAAACATAAACTGTTAAACATTGGGATCTATCCTAATAAATGCCAGTCTTCCGCCTGTCAGTCCGGGTAAAAGTTCCAGTGGGGTCGTTTCCGGGTTCAGGGTACAGGATCGTGCCCATGTCCGCCCCAGGGGTTGCAGGACAGTATCCGTTTGATGGTCAGGTAGCCGCCTTTGATCAGCCCGTGTTTTTGCAGGGCTTCCACACCATATTGCGAGCAGGTGGGGGTATAGCGGCATTTATTACCCAGCAAGGGAGAGATGCCCCATTGGTAGATCCTGATGAGCCAAATGAACGGGTAACTTAAATATTGGAAGACTTTCATTATTGCACGACTTCTTTTTCCAGCTTCTTTAAAATTACCGAAATTTTGTGGTGCAGGGTGGCGTAGGGGGCTATTTTCTTGTCGGTATAAATAAAGAAGATAGCCAGCTGTTTGGAGTGTTGTTGCAGTACGTCATAGAATTCCTGCTTTTGCAGGCGCCAGCATTCCCGCGTAAGACGTTTTACGCGGTTCCGGTCCACCGCATGCGGGAACTTCTTCGTAGAAGCAGTAAAACCTGCCTGTACGGGGTATTTATTAGCAGGTTGATCTACCGGCATATAAATTACGCGGTAGGGAAAAACAGAAAACGCTTTTCCTTCCCGAAAAAGCGTTTCAATGAGTTTTCTGCTTTTTAACCTTTCTTCCTTGTTAAAAGAATAAGTTTTTATGGCAAGTCTGATTTATCAACCCAATATCGATACATTTCTGTTCTATCAAGAACCAGCCTTAAAGTCTGCCAGCACAAGGCTAAGCAGTTATGCAGCGGCTCTCTCCTATTTCAGCTTCCGCTCGTCAGAAACAGTTAATTTCTTACGTCCTTTAGCTCTGCGGGAAGCTAATACTTTACGGCCGTTAGCAGTTTCCATTCTCTTTCTAAAACCATGAACGCTCTTTCTGCGTCTGTTATGCGGTTGAAAAGTACGTTTCATTTTAATATTTTGTTTTTACCTGTACTATACTAAACACTATCCCGTGTTGCGGAATCCTGTTTTTAAAACGGAAGGCAAAGGTAGGGAAAATTCTCAAATAGTAAAGTGTTTTCTAAAAAAATCTGCCCCGGAGACCCCGGGGCAGATCTATTAAGTTTATTACCTGTGGTATAATTATAATTATTTGATACCCAGTTTCGTCTTAACAGCTGGCGCCAGGTCGTCACTTGCAGGTGATACCAGCAATACGCCTGCTGAGCTATCCAATACATAACCGTAGCCTTTTTCTTTAGCTACATCTTCGATTGCTTTACGTGCTTTGTCGTAGATCGGTTTCAGGATCTCACCACGTTTTGCTTCGATTTTCTGCTGTGCAGACTCCTGATAGTCCTGGATGTTTTTCTGTGCAGTCTGGATCTCTTTAGTTTTGATCTCCTTGATGTTATCAGTCATCGTTGCTGCACCTTTATCGAATTCGGAAAGTTTCTTCTGGTATTCTTCAATCAGCCCTTTACCATCTTTATCCAGTTCCTCAGCAAACTGCTGCAGTGTTTTCTGTGCAGTCTGTGCTTCCGGCATAGACTCAATCAGAGCTTGTGCGTTAATATGTCCAACTTTGGACTGAGCCATTGCATTTACGCTGAACAATCCTGAAACTGCCACGAAAGCAATAATTACATACTTCTTCATGATGTTGTCTGTGTTTAAAAAACTTTTAATACTAAAACTAAGGTTATAAAATGGTTTAAAGATTACTCGCCTGCTGTGCCTTTCTTGATACCCAGAGAGCGTAAAATGTCATCGCTCTTATCCAGTTTCGGATCAGAGAAGATCACTGTGATACCTCCCGATTTATCCAGTACGAAATCATACATTCTTGAAGCAGCTAATTTCTGCACAGCATTGTAGACTTTATCCTGAACGGGCTTCACCAGTTCCTCGCGTTTCTTGAAAAGATCTCCTTCATATCCGAAGCGCTTCTTCTGCAGGTCCTTAGCTTCTTTCTCTTTCGCCACTATTTCATCTTCGCGCTTGTGCTTCAATTCTTCTGTTAACATTACCTGTTCCGCCTGATAAGACTTATACATCTTATCAACTTCCAGGAATTTGGCATCTATTTCTTTCTGCCATTGTTCAGCCACCGCATCCAGTTTTGTCTGTGCTTCCTTGTAGTCAGGCACATTGTCCAGGATGTATTTTGTATCTATTACACAGTAACGCTGTGCAAAAGCCGTGAATGTGCAACTGAACAGAACGGCGGCTATGAGGGATATTTTTTTCATATTTCTCGTTTTCAAATTACCTGCCAATTTGGAACCAATGTTCGAATTCGCAATATATAATTTATAATTTATTCAAACATCATTCCCATCTACTACTTTATGTCCATATCCTTCTGCTTCCTGATCCTTTCTTATCCATTGACTACCAGGTAGTCATTTAACACATCGTAGTAAACCGGCCGATCAGGCATCTATTATTCCGGTTCGAAGCCAAGCATGAAGGTGAACTTAGCAGCATCTTTCAGACCATTGCCAGATTGGATACGATCGAAGCCGATACCATAGTCAAATCCAAGCAGACCAAACATCGGCAGGTAGAAACGCATACCCAGACCTGCTGAACGACGCAACCTGAACGGATTGTAGTCTTTCACATCCCTGTAACCGTTAGCCGCTTCTATGAACGCCAGACCAAAGATGGTAGAGCTCGGGTTCAGACTGAATGGATAACGTAACTCCATGATGTATTTGTTGAAAACAGTGAAGCCTTCATAACCTGTTGGCTGACCGGTTTCCTGGTTCTGTTTAGGATCGGAGGTATAGTATACCGGATAACCTCTCTGGGAGATGATATCACGGTCGTAGATCGCAAAGTTACTCAGACCATCACCCCCCAATTCAAAACGGCCAAACGGTGACAATGTTGTACGATTGTCGTACCGGCCGATGTAACCGAATTTAGCAGCTACTTTCAATACAAATACCTTGTTGTCAGAACCCTGAGGCTTAGTCAAAGGCACATACCATTCCGCATTGAAACGATATTTCTGGTACTCGATGAAACTGAACTGATCACTGATAGACTCCAGTTTATAATCCCTGCTTGGGTTAAATAAGGAGTACGGAGGAGTGAACTGTCCGGACAACAGGAAGTTGGAACCACTGCTTGGATAGATCTGCTGGTTCACAGATGAACGGGCCAGTGTTAACTTCAGGTTGACGTTATTAGAAGTACCGCTGGAGAAACCAGGGATATTGAAATAGTTATAGTTCTTCAGTTTATACTGCTGATAGTTCACTGAATAGATCAGGGTGAAATAGTCATCCGGCCATTTCAGCTGTTTACCCAGTGATACGGATCCACCCAATACTTTAAAGTATGCATTGTTAGAAAGGGTGCTACCATATATATATGCTGAATAAGCGTTCGGATTCTGGTAGCTGCTATAGAAGCTAACGGAGAACTGGTTACGCTTTTTACCTCCCAACCATGGTTCGGTGAAAGAGAAGTTATATGAGCGGTATGCTTTACCATTGGAAGACACACGTACAGATAATTTCTGTCCGTCGCCACTTGGTAAAGGATCCCATGTTTGTTTATTAAAGATGTTACGCAGGGAGAAGTTGTTGAACGTTACACCGAGCGTACCGGTCAGACCGATATAACCGCCCCAGCCTGCAGAAAGTTCCAGCTGGTCATTGGCCTTTTCTTCTACGGTATAATTAATATCCACAGTTCCATCCTGCACATTAGGCACAGGGTCCATACCTATTTTCTCAGGGTTGAAGAAACCGAGGTTCGCGATCTCCCTGTTGGAACGGATCAGGTCTGTACGGCTGAACTTTTCACCTGGCAGTGTACGCAGCTCACGACGAATTACGTGCTCGTTGGTTTTTTCGTTACCGGCAATACGTACTTCCTTGATAGTTGCCTGCGGACCTTCAGAGATCCTTACCTCGTAGTCGATCGTATCACCGTGGATTCCAATTTCCACAGGATCGGCACGGAAGAACAGGTAACCGAAGTCCATATACATACCGCCGATGTCACCACCTTCGGAAGATAATAAACGTTTCTGCAGTAATTCCTGGTTGTAAACATCTCCTTTCTTGATACCCAGTACGCGGGTCAGCAGGGAGTCGTTATAGCGGGAGTTACCTTTCCAGGTAATGTTACCGAAGTAATATTTTTTACCTTCATTAATCTCCATGCTCACATTCACGCCACCATTACGGGAACCATAAACAGTATCCCTTACCAGCACGGCATCACGATAACCCTGGGTATTATAATAGGAAATTACTTTTTCTTTGTCTTCTGCATACTTTCCTTCATTGAATTTCGCGGAAGAGAACAGTTTGAAACGGAAGTAGGGGTCCAGTTGATCGAGAGTGCGGGATGGATAGAGGAAACCGAAAGTCTTCCAATAGTTCTCCTGCAGGTCAGCTGAATCAGCATACACCGGTTCAGAATCAGGATACAGGGTGAAGCGGGTACGTTCCTTAGTCCCTTTCATTTTCTTCTTCACCTTTGAATCGCCGATATTGTTATTACCAACAACGAAGATGTCATTCACCTTGGTCTTACCGCCTTTCATAACAGTAATTACGAGGTCGGCAGCATTTACCTGAGAGGTGTCTATTCTTTCGTTGATGTTCACCGCAGCGTTGCGATAACCTTTATCAGCGTAATGTTTGGAGATCACGCCGATCGCATTTTGCTTCATGCTTTCAGTTACAACGGAACCTTTACGCAGTGCAGCTTTTTTGATCAGCTCTTCTGTTTCGGATTTCTTAACGCCTCTGAAGACGAAGTTATTCAGACGGGGACGTTCTTGCAGGTCTATTTCCAGCCAGATCTTTCCATCCTCGATTTTAGTAACATAAATGGCTACGTTAGCAAACAAACGCTGGCCCCAGAGGCTCTGGATGGCCTTTGCAAACTGGTCGCCGCCGGGGTAAACGATCTTGTCGCCTATGTTCAGGCCAGATAAGGAAACCAGCAGCGACTTATCCAGGTATTGGGTACCGGATATAGTGATGTCAGCAATTTCGTATTGCTGTGGTTGAGAATTTCCCAATGGTAAATTTAATCCCGCCGGTTGCTGGTCAGGCGCAGGAGCAAGGGTGTCTCTGGTTTGAGCAGACACACGAATGCCGGCACTGCAACATAAAACTATGGCCAGTAGGCTCTTAGGAAATAATTTCTTCATTCTGCTGTATTTGTTCGCTTGTTTTGCCAAAGCGCCTTTCTCTGTTCTGAAAATTTAGGATGGCTTCGTAAAGGTGTTCTTTGCGGAAATCCGGCCAACGCGTGTCCGTAAAATAGAGCTCCGCATAGGCCAGCTGGTATAGTAAAAAGTTACTGATCCTGCATTCTCCACTGGTCCTGATCATTAGTTCCGGGTCGGGCAGTGCAGCAGTACACAAATATTGCTGCCACATTTCCGGGGTTACTGCTTCTGGTGCAAGTTTGCCGTCTTTTACGTCCTGCGCGATATTCTTTGCGGCATTTACGATCTCCCAACGGGCACTGTAACTAAGTGCCATTACAAGATTAAGCCCTGTATTCTGAGCGGTCATGGCCATTGCCTCTTCCATCTCATTTTTACAGTTCCCCGGCAGCATGTTCATGTCCCCGATCACATGCAGCCGGATATTATTCTTCATGAGTGTAGCTACCTCATTGCGAATGGTATTTACGAGTAATTCCATAATCCCGTTCACTTCGTAAACGGGTCTGTCCCAGTTTTCGGTAGAAAAAGCATACAAGGTAAGATACCCGATACCTAATTCAGCGCAGGCCTCGGTAATATTACGGACACTTTCGACCCCCTCATGGTGTCCGAAAAGTCTGTCCTGGCCACGCTCTTTCGCCCAGCGGCCATTTCCATCCATAATGATGGCAATATGTCGTGGTAACCGTTGCAAGTCTAATTTATCCTTCAAACTCATGAGTATCTCCGGCGGATTATATATCGATACAGATTTTTAGTAAAGTTTGCAAAGATACAAAAATAGAATTATGCCTTTCCCGGCAAAGGGGGATGGGGGGTTTTAACGTAGTTTTAACAGCGAAATCCTTTACTGATCGCAGTTTAGCGCTAAAAACCTGCTATAGAAATTTCACAAAATAGGCAAAATGCCGTTATTGAACTGCAAACAGGCTGTCTATGACTGCGAAACTAGAATTTACATCTGTAAGAGGTAAATAGAATGGCGATAGTTAACTCTGCGGTAACAAATTGATCCTTATCACGGCTGTTTCCCCGTTGCCTTCCAGCCACCCCTATACGGTCGCCGGTAGCATAAGATCTGTCCTGCAGGAGGTAAGCTGCTGTGCTATGTCCTTGAGCATCAGGCGGGAACACTGCCGGACCGGCATAAGTAGTGCTTACATCGTCCAGGTAGTCCGTCTGGGCAAACCGGTACAACACCTCCAGTCCCAGGTTCACCTTGCGGGAAAGGTTGTACTTAAAACCACCTCCCAGTGTAAATGCAAAAGAGGTCAGGCTGTAAGGTTTCCTTTCCGGGAACATAGCGCTACCCTGTCCTTCCGTACGTAGCGGCTGTAAACGGTATTTGCGGCCATTCAGATAAGCGTAAGGGTTAAAGTAGAAGATAGACCCTCCGCCGGTAAAATAGGGAGTAAAACGGTAGTATTGAGAGCCCGGTTCAAACCGGAAGAAGTTGAAGTCACCTTGCACCCCCAGCTCAAACAGGCTGGTATTAAAACTCAGGTTACGTCTTTTCTGAAAGTCATTACTGTTATAAATATCAGAATACCCCAGTTGCATAAAACGGCCATGTACCCTTACCCCCACATAATCATTCATATACTTGCGGTAATACATGCCAATAGAAGGCTTTGGAGCATTTAGAGCGCCTCTGGTATTGAGATCGCCAAAATAATGAGCAGCACCTACTGAAAAACCCAGTTCTCCGGTATATGTAAGCTCATTCTGCGCAAAGGCGGGCGTCAGGAACAGGGATATCACTGCTACGAGGCCGGACTTTAAGAAACACTTGAAGAAAAAGTAAGGTTTACCCATAGATCGGTACTGCTTAACGCGACGATAATTCCTTAAACGCGATTATCCCTGCTTTTGGTATTAAATAAATCAAACAAATGTAATGAAAAAACTTAATGTGCTAATTAACAGCTATCTGGACAGTATGATTATTTTAATCTGTTGCGGGTATCAATACCCCAAAGCAACTTGTTCCGCAAGGTATGCAGAAAATTGCTATCATCAAGACGTAAAAGACTGATTTTGAAATCTTCCTTCTTAATGGCCAGCTGCACGGTATTGTCGATAGTCTCCATTCTCGAGTCGAGGGTACAGAGGAACTGATCGCTACGGCCCTCCACTTCGAACGAGATCACGTTATTGTCCGGCACTATGATAGGCCTTACGTTGAGGTTATGGGGCGCTACCGGCGTGATCACAAAACTACCTGCATCAGGGAATACCACAGGTCCGCCACAACTCAGGGAATACCCGGTGGACCCTGTAGGCGTAGCAACTATCAGCCCATCCGCCCAGTAGGTATTCAGGAACTCTCCATTCAGGTAGGTGTGGATCTTTACCATGTTTGACGTATCCTTTTTATGGATAGTAAAGTCATTCAGCGCATAAGGCACTTCTCCGAAAAGTCCGATATTGGAATCCAGGTGTAGCAAAGCACGTCTATCCACCACATATGTACGTTGCTTTAAGGCCTGTACCACTGCGCCGATGGCCTCCTTTCCGATACTGGCCAGGAACCCCAGTCGCCCGAAATTGATCCCCAGCACCGGCACATTCGTGTCCCGTACATAACACACGGTATCCAGCAAAGTACCGTCTCCTCCGAGGCTCACAAGGATATCTGCCTGTCCGTGCAGGTCGGCGGCACAACAAAATGTAGCGGGTGATTTGCTATACCGGATGTACGGCTGCAGCGCTTCGCAGAATGGTTGATAAATGACGGTCTCCATTTCCTCCCTCGCTAATTCATCCAGCAGTAACTGGATAATAGGCAGGTCTTCAGGTACAAATCCTCGGCTGTAAATAGCAATTTGCATAATCGGTTCTTGAAAGCGCTGCAGGTGATTGCAGCTATTACATATCCAGTTTAGTGTGTAAAAATAGCCCTTTTTGACCTAACTGATTTATACTGTACTCAACACGCAAACAGGAATCATAAAAAGACACTATATCCATTCCCACTCCCCCGGTGTATAAAAAGCGGTTATTCAACATACCATGCCCATACTGCCTGCTATAGGAATAACCAGCATCCGTATATACTTTCAGCATTACACGGAAAGGCACAGTACTAAATTTAGCGGGCGCCAACGGCAGCTGTACATTAAAATTCAGCACCTGCCTTTTCATTGCAGACCTGACTATAAAAAAACTCGTCCCATCCACAACAAAGTACTCCAGTCCCCTGAGATAATCTTCCTGGTACCCCATTGCTTTCTGGTCAAAATAAGGCTGATCTGCCGGTAGCTTGACCTGCGCCCGCAGTCCAAGTGAACCGTAAGTTTTATAGAAAAGATGCCAGTAGCGTGCTACCCTCAACCGAAGCCTGACATGATCAATCCCGTCCAGCGGGCCAATTCCCGTCTTTTCTGCTTCCGCCTGCAACAATATGCCGTTCAGCGGATAGATCCAGCTATCGGCCTTAGTATAGCTTAGCCGGTATAACAAGTTGAGGTACCTTACTTCCGTGCGCCCCCGGCCCAGATAGGCCGGATTAAGGATAGCAACGGAATCGCCCACCTTTTCAGCATTATAGGTCAGAAATACCTGATGCCGGGTATTGATCGCTTTCCGGTAACTGTAACTTACTCCGGCTGTAAGTACCTGCCGGAGGAATTGATCCTGCCGGAAAAAGTGCTGCTTGTTATCAGCCGTGCTGTCGTTAATTTCACGATTACGGCTATAGGAGAAGATCAATCCTGCTCCATGCCGGAATGACTTGTCAATATAAGGCAGGTCATAATTCAACGCTATACGCTGCGTATATCCCAGCTGGAATTCAGCCCGTACTTCGTCATTGCGGCCGGTCAGATTATCCTGGAATAAACGAACTCCCAGGTTCACCCTGTTCAGGCTACGCCCCTTCTCGACCCACCATTGATTGAAGTTCCTGTCTGCCAGCCTGAAAATAGGAATGGGAAAAGTATACCATCGTTCTGCCACTGTTATTACGATATCTGCATAATCGGCCTCCCAGTTCTGCACATTAATACTGACATTAAGGAACAGCGATGTATTGATCAACTGTTTTCTTTTTGCCTCAAGTTCTGTTGACAGGCTTCTGAGACGGACCGTATCTCCCGGTGCCAGTCCAAGCTCCCGAAGGATGACGTTTGTCCGGGTTTTCCTGTTACCCTGTACCGTTACCCGACGGATCACCAGGTAAGCGCTATCCAGCGACTTTATGCCTTCCGCAGGCGCCTGCCCCTTAACGGAGAGTATTGCGTTGACGATAATAATGGTCAGTATCAGTAAATAGCGGATAAGCTTCATTGAGAACAGCGGAAACAGTTGTCGGTTACGGAGGCTTAATGTAGTGGTAATCTGCGATAGAAAAAAACAAAAAAGCGAAACACATGTGTGTTTCGCTTTGTCGCATCTACCTGGTTAACTATTACATACTGATGTAATTCATCAACAGGTCGTAATTCTTTTTCAGCAGATCTTCTTCCTGCTCTTCAGTAATGGTATATTTAATAATATAATTGAAACGTTCGAAAGTAGCGAGCAATCCCTGCAATTCCTGCCGGTTTGTTTTCAAAAGCACTTCCAACCTGCCGGAAACGGGATTGGTAATGGTGCTTACGCTCAATAGCGTAACATCATTTGATTCTGCTATACGTGCTATTTCACTGAGGCTATAGTCACGGGGGTCAAGGTCCAGCGCCAGTATACCACCATGTTCCTTCACTCCGTTATACTGTGCCAGGGCTGACAGCAGGCTGTCTTTTGTAAGAACACCGATATATTCTTTTTCATGGCTGATAACAGGCAGTACGGTGAGTTTCATTTCATGGAAGAGACGCACAGCCTCGAAGAAATGCGCATTCTCTGCAATAGCCGGTTTAGGGCCATTGTATTCCATGTTTTCCAACGCCACTTCCTGATCTTCCAGGTCCAATATATCATCTTCCTCCACTAGTGCCAGGTACTTGTTCTCTAATACCAGCGGCAATTGCGTCAGATGATATTCATTCATCAGGCGCAGCGCCCTTGATCCTGGATCCAGAGGATGCAGAATAGGAACAACCGTTGATATGAGATCTCTTGCAAGCATGCTGTATTGCGCTATTATGATACAATAATAAGAAAAGAATCGGGAACAGTGCCTTTACGCATAAGATTTGTGATAAGCGGGTACACTGTTTATATATACGAAACGCCGGGTCATTATGGTTTGTTACATGAGAGAACGGGAATCTTTTTATTACAATGCAAAGAGGCTGTCCGCTTAAGCGGACAGCCTCTTAAAATCTTTATTCGCGCAGGTTTATAGCGTTAACTTTTCTATTGGGTTCAGCTTCTATTGTTGCTTTAACTTGTCAAGAAAAGGATGCAGAATTTTGTTAAATTCTTCCGGCTGCTCCATCATAGGTGCGTGGCCACATTTATCAATGAAATATAACTCAGAATTAGGGATGAGCTTTTTGAACTCTTCACCTACCATTGGCGGTGTAACAGTATCGTTCAGTCCCCATACAAGTAGTGTAGGTATTTTAATATCGCGCAGTTCCTCACCAAGGTTATGGCGGATAGCCGATTTTGCCAGGGTGATGATCTTGATCACCTTGAGGCGGTTGGTGGTGATATCAAATACCTCGTCTACCAGTTCTTTGGTAGCCATAGCAGGATCATAGAACGTAAGCTCCGTTTTTTTACGGATGTATTCATAATCGCCGCGTTTAGGGTATGTTTCTCCCATTCCATTCTCAAACAAACCGGAACTACCTGTGAGTATCAAAGATTTAACAGGCGCTTCAGGATGTTTCAGCAGGTATACGAGACCTACGTGCCCGCCCAGTGAGTTGCCCAGGATGTGCACGTTGGTATAACCCATCGTTTCGATAAACTTATGAACGTATTTTGCCAGTCCTGATACAGATGTGTCCAGAATATTCAGATCAAACAGAGGTAAAATTGGAACCACCACCTTATTATAGTGACGGAAATAATCAATCAAACCACCGAAGTTGCTCATCGCACCGAATAACCCATGCAACAGTACTAATGGCTCCCCCTCTCCTTCCTCAATGAATTTAAACTTTCCCTGTGTTTTAATTTCGTAAACCATTGCCAAAGCTTGAAAGTCAATTTTGCGCTAAAATAATTCTTTTTATTAATTCAAATAATCTTTGAAGCGAGCTAAGTAGATTGTAATTCTCTCGCTGCATTGTCAAAAAATGACTGTAGATTTTCAAACATATCCTTAAAAACAGGAACAACTTTTCCCCATATATTCATAACTGCCGGCCCCAGATGCTCTATGTAGGGATAGACTACAGACTGCATCTTGAGTTCCGGGCTTAACCAGTACAGTTGATTCGCGATCCATAAAAGGATGCTATATACGATGATAAAGATAGCACTATATAATATAATTCCACCTAATTTGTTTAACCATCCCAGCATTGCTACTTCCGCTATTTTCTGAATAAGGGTCGCAACGAACCTGACGGCGAACACCACCCCTACAAATAGCGCTATAAAGCATAAAACCGGTAACCAACGGGTATGGATCCCCCAATGTTCCTGTGCGTACAGTGCAGTCACAGTTGTGAGTTTCAACGCGGCTGCGAGTCCCAGAGTGACTGCAATGAAGGAGAAGACAGCTACGATAAGCCCCCGGCTGTATCCTTTATATATGGCTAATACCATGAGGATGGCGAAAACTATATCTATGCCCATGATTTCAATAGGATAAAAGGGAAAATACCGGATAACTGACAAGATCTCGATCTTTTAGCTATCCGGTATGTGATATTATTTAGCCAACAGTTCTTTTACCAGCGCGGAGATAGCCTTACCATCCGCCTTGCCGGCGAGTTGTTTGGTAGCTAGACCCATTACCTTGCCCATGTCGGCAGGTGAACTGGCGCCTGTTGTTGCGATGATCTCTGTAATAACAGTTCTCAGTTCCGCTTCGTCCATCTGTTTTGGCAGGTATTTCTCGATCACTGCCAGTTCCTCTTCCTCTTTTATAGCCAGGTCTTCACGGTTCTGCTGACGGAATATCTCCAGGGAGTCTTTCCTTTGTTTTGCCAGTTTCTGCAGGAGTTTTGTTTCGTCGCTCTCTGTCAGTTCTGCTCCACCACCTTCTGCTGTTTTGGCCAGCAATATAGCGGCCTTGATAGCGCGCAGCGCACGCAGCTCAGCTTCGCTTTTTGCCAGCATCGCTGCCTTGATGGCGGCGTTGACATTTAATTCTAATGACATATGTGGTTGTTTTAAGGTTATGCCCTATTGTTCCTGCTTCTGCTTTTCTTCAAACTTCTTATAGAAATCTTTGGCAAAGGCACGGAGGTCATCCGCCTGGTCTTTATACGGCGTTGCGCGCTGATAAGTATCAGCCATGGTCATCAATGTCTGGAAAAAGAAATCAGCCATTTCATCCACCATCATTTGTTTCGTCCATAAATCTATACGCAGGGCAGTTTTGTCTCCACCATCCCAAAAAGAGATCAGCATTGCCTTGGCTTGCTGGAAACGGTCTGCTTCAGAGCTATCAGTCGCCCTCCATTCTATCTTCTCAGGTATCCGGTCATTGTCCAGTCCCACCTGAATCTGTATGGTAGATGTCTTTCCCATGATTATTGTTCCCAAATTTTAAGAACCGCAAATTTAGTACTAATTGGCTAATCTATTATCAGTGTCCCAAATGCTCCCGTCCGGTCAGCTTTCCTGATCTTACTTAACAAGCGGCTTCTCAACTCCTCGTCTTTGTATAATAAACACATTTTATCTGCCAGGTCTTCCAGGCTCTCAGGATCGGCGTATAGTACGCCTTCTCCACCTGCCTCCCTTGCGGCAACGCCTTCCAGTGCAATAACCGGCACTTCACATTGCATGGCAGCATATACCGGCATGGCCACACCTGCAAAACGGGTGGAATATACCAGTGCATAAGCACCTGCCACCACCTTTGCCAGCGTCGCCTGATCGGCATCCGGTATCAATATTACGTCATTGCGGTATTTATAGGAGGTTAAGGAATCTGTAATTTCCGCTCCTGCTGCTGTTTCCGAACCTACAAGCAATAACTTCATATTAGAGTGTAACCGACGTTTCAATGCTGAGAAAGCCTTAAGCAGCGGCATCAGGTTATTTTTTGGATGGATGCTGCCTACCGCCACAAAATACTCCACACTGCCGGCATAAGTGCTCTTCACTTCTTCCCTGTCCTCCCATTGCAACGGCTGATAGCTGTTGTCAATAGCCGGTAGCAGCACCTGCAACTTTCCTGCCGCGTCAGGCGCATACTGCAATACGTCCTGTTCCAGCGCATGTGAAAGCACGATCACCTTTTTTGCCTGTTTGATATACCTGGTTATGTTCCTTTTAAGGAAACGCTGCCTGGATGCAGATATACCAGCCATGCCATAAACAAAACCCATATCCCCGATCACCAGGTGAACAGGCGTCTTACTTCGCAAAGGCAATTGACCGTCCATGCCCAGGAAAAGGTCCAGCCGTTGCTTTTTGATAGCGCTGACCAGTTTCCATTCCAGCCATAGATATTGCTGCCAGCTATGGTCCCCACCACGTGGTACTACCACCGTCGTCACGTTCTCCGGCCACTGTAAGCCTACCGGCGGCGCCTGATCAAAAAAGAAAATGAAACTGTGCTCCGGGTGTAACCGGCTTAATCCTGATAGTAGATCTTTTACAATATTACCTGTGTCTGCAGGTGTATCCTGCAACAAACAGGAGGCATTCACTCCTATACGCATAGTTTGGCTGCTTATTCTGCAGGTGCAAAGCTAGGGAGAAATAAGTATTGCAGGCGATGATTTACAGGAATGCAGGGTTAAAATACTATTAAAAAAAGCATAATGCAGCTACTTTGTTTCTATAGCGCGTCTTCTCCGCTTCTTCTCTGCTTGTTCTACCCTAGTTCTATGCATGTCAACTAAAAAGCCGGATCCTTTACTGGTAAAGGATCCGGCTCTAAAATATCATTTCATGCAGCACCGTATGGTGATACTATTTTAACTTTATTCGTCTGATTTATTTGTGATCCAAAAGGTCTTGACAATCTTGTTGTTTTCATTTCCACCGGAAGTGATGGTGATAGTTACCTTCACGGTCCGTGGCGCTTCCAGTCCTACCAGGGTGACATTGATCACGCTGTCTTTTGAAGGCGCTACCGGATTTTGAGGGAAAACAACTCCTCCCGGATCAGTGATTGCATCTACTTTAATATTCACACCTGCATCAGGCATTTTGGAATCGATCTTAACCTGGAAAGTGTAACTGCTGCCGGGAGAGGCGGTGTATTGCCCTTCTGCTACATTTTCCAAAGTTACCTTCAGACCTTCTTCTTCAGGTTTAGGTTCAATAGCTCCTTTCTTTTTGCATGCTGAAAATGTCAGTGCGAGCAGGGCTAGTACAGTAAAAAGATATGATTTCAAAGGCATAGTAAAGAATTATGGATAAAAGTAAAATTACTCGTTTTTTTAATGCGAAACAAGTACTCACTGCCTTACATCCATAGCATCCCGCAATCCGTTCCCTAAAAGATTAAACGCCAATACCATCAGCATAATAGCTAATCCCGGAATTAACGCTAGCATAGGATTATGTGTAATGATAAAATTGTAATTCTCTTTGATCATCAATCCCCACGAAGGCTGGGGAGGCTGCACCCCTACTCCCAGGAAGCTAAGTCCCGCCTCTACCACAATGGCAGTGGCAAAATTGCCGGCAGCCACTACCATCACAGGCCCGAGGATATTGGGCAGGATATGTTTCACTATTGTACGTGTATGACCAAAACCCAGCGCCCGGGTAGCTTCTATAAAAGGCAATTCCCGCAATGCCAGCACCTGCCCCCGGATGATCCTCGCCACATTTACCCACATGGTCAACCCCACCGCAATGAACACCTGCCAGAAACCTTTACCCAATGCCAGGGTAATGGCAAAAACCAGCAGCAGGGTCGGTACCGACCAGATCACATTTACCAGCCACATCACCACATCGTCTGTCACTCCCCGGAAATAACCGGCTACTGCTCCCAGCAAAATGCCAATGGTAAGAGAAATGATCACCGCTATACAGCCTACGCTCAAACTCACTCTCGTTCCCACTAACAGGCGACTGAGGATATCCCTTCCGAATTTATCCGTACCCAACCAATAGGTGCGTTCTTTGATCCTGTTGTTAGCAATCTCCTCCTGCCATTGTTTCAACCTGTTTCCCGGCGCCATCTCGTTTGCAAACAGCACCTTGCTAAGACTATACTGTTCCGTCACTGTTTCTTCTTCATCCAGATAGCGTTCCACTATCAGTTCAGTTCCTGCAAAGCGCCAGTCACGGATGGGTATATAGGTAACTGAATCAGGTTGTCCCCTCATGAGATGGGAAAAGATGTTCCCCCTGCTCACCTGCCGCTCCTGCCGGATGGCCAGTACACGAACACTGAAGCCGGGCTTCTTCCCGCCGGTTTCCAGCATCATCCTGTTAGCATAAGGTGTACCGTCGGGCGCCAGCAGATAGGCCAGCACACTGATGATCACCGCCGTAACTATCAACAGCATACCTATTACAGCGCCGATATTGCGCCGTAATCTTCGCCAGGCATTCCTGCCAAATGATGACCTGCTGTTGCTGTTAGACATATCCTATTTAACTTTTCGTCCTTTCCACTGATAAGATCCGAACTTACCTAACCAACCTGCCACTACAATGTAAGGAATATGAAAGAACTGTCCGGGAATAAACCTTGACAATAAAGTAGTTTTATCGAAAAACCGGGCTACCGGTATCAGGAAATAGAACTCAACCAAAACCTTATATACAAGCATCCCCAATACCCATATCCGCCATGCAGGTAGGAATAACGCGGCAATACCCGACAGCAAAAGCCCCACGTTCCAAAAATAGACAAGCGCCAATACCCAGGTCAGTCGTTTATCATCATATTTATCTGCTTTGGACGACCAGCGGATACGTTGATGCATAAATGCTTTGAAAGTATCTACCGGCAATGTACGTACAATAGCTTCCTCACTTTTCATATATGACACTCCGGTGGGATAAGCGCGGTAGATCTTGAACATCAGCAACATATCATCGCCAGAGGCAATATTATCTATCCCTTTAAACCCACCTACTTCATAAAAAACCTTACGTTCGTATGCCAGGTTAGCACCATTACACATCGTACCGGACTTCAATGCCGCCAGTGCGCCGGTAATACCCTGCATGGTCATAAAGTCCAGCGACTGCAGTACCTTGAAGAAGTTATTTTCCCGGTAGAAACTAACCGGTGCTGCTATAAATTTCGGCTGATAGGTTTCATAGAACTGTACCATCCGTGTGATCCATTCAGGCCCCATTACACAATCAGCGTCTGTGGTCATGATGATATCGCCGGTGGCACGTTCCACCGCCATTTCTATTGCTTTCTTCTTGTAGGAATTCAAACGCTGTTCTGCACTCAGGTGCTGACTCAATTGTAACAGGTGCACATTACCTGCGGGAAAATCCCTTACTATCGCAGCAGTACTATCCGTAGAAAAATCGTCGATCACAATCACTTCAAATAAATGCGCGGGATAGGTCTGTACTTTCAAGGCCTGTAACAGCGGAGGCAGATTATCTTCTTCATCCCTCGCGGGAATGATCACTGTTACTTTTGTATGGCCGCTTACCGGATTTGCGGGTTTGAAAGCAGGTAATCTTTTCCAACCCTGTCCGTAACGAAACATTAAATAACCGTAAACAATACCTAACAGGAACAGGATCGATAGAATAATATACATAGTTAAGTCGATAGTCTGCCGGCCACATACCTGCAGATAATTGTATGTTGTTGTTAATTAGTTAAAAACTATGGTCCCTGATCGCTTCCCCTGCTTCGTCTCCGATAAGGTGATGCCCCTTTTCCATTACCAGCATATCACAGGGAAATGTGCCATCCATGAAACGCACGCCCAACACCGGAGGTATTACGCGGTCATATTTTCCGAACAACATCAATGTCTGGATCTTATATTGCTTCAGCAGCTGTTTGCAGCGTTTCCTGTCGGGCATCATTTTGCCCATACAGGTCCATACGAAATACACTCTTTCACGTTTTTCGAGTGTGTTCATACTGTTGAAAGTGAACTTGTGCAGCCCTTTACTGATAAAACGCAGTCCTCTCCATGTATGCAGCAGTCCGAAGAACAATTCCGGATGGTAGGTGCAGTATTTGAACAACTTATTGCCTGTGCGCGTTTGCGTGGCAAACATATGCCAGGAATTGTCTTTCAGTCCGTCGGGCGCCAGCAGGTACAAACGGTCGATCTTTTCGGCCAGCAGCTGTACGATGCACAAAGACACCCTCCCTCCCATACTGTACCCCATCAGAGAAAAAGTAGAGAAACCATAATGCTGCAGAATGAGTAATACTACTGCTTTCAGATCTTTCATTTCAAAAGGGCGTTCTTCATTCCATTCTGTAAGCCCGTGCAGGGGCATGTCCAACGCCACAATCGTAAAATGCTTTCCCAGTGTGTATTGCAATCTGTCGAAACTTCCGGCATTCTCTCCAAAACCATGCAAACAGATAAGTAATTCCTCCCCTGTTCCACTGCTGACAGCGTGGAAACGGCTTTTCCGATATGGGAAAAAGAAGGAAGACATGACACAAATGTATCAACTTTTGCCGTTTGGCCTAAACTAAGTAAATTACAATAAGACCAAAAAAAATTCAGGATGGACGCTACAGTTGATAATAAGCACGCCTTAAAGGGCGTCGAATTCCTCGTTAAAGAAACCCCTGCCAACGAAGTCTTTACACCCGAAGATTTCAACGAAGAGCAACGTATGATCAGAGAAATGGCGGAGCAGTTTGTAACCAAAGAAGTTTCTCCGGTACTTGACCGTATTGACAAACTGGAAGAAGGCCTGATGCCCTCGCTGCTGGACAAGGCAGGCGAACTGGGGCTGCTCGGCGCTGCCTTCCCGGAACAATACGGCGGACTGGGTAAAGATTTCGTTACCGCTACACTGATCAATGAAGCACTTGGCGCAGGCCACTCCTTCTCTGTCGCCATGGCCGCGCACACCGGAATCGGTTCCTTACCTATCCTGTACTTCGGTACAGAAGCCCAGAAACAGAAATACATCCCATCCCTGGCAAGCGGACAAATGAAGGGCGCCTATGCCCTGACAGAACCCAACTCTGGCTCAGATGCACTGAGCGCCAAAACCACCGCAAAGCTGTCTGCAGACGGTAAACACTACCTGCTGAACGGACAGAAATGCTGGATCACAAACTCCGGTTTTGCCGATGTATTCACTGTATTCGCCAAAATTGACGGCGAACAATTCACTGCATTCATCGTAGATAAAGATACTCCCGGTTTCACGCTGGGTATTGAAGAACATAAAATGGGCATCAAAGGATCTTCCACCCGACAGATCTATTTCCAGGATGCGAAAGTACCAGTGGAAAATGTGTTGGGAGAGATCGGTAAAGGTCACCTCATTGCCTTCAACATTCTGAATATCGGCCGCCTGAAACTGTGTGCTGCCGCTATTGGCGCTGCCAAGAACGTGGCTACTATCACTGTACAGTATGCCAATACACGTGAACAATTCAAACAACCTATTGCCAACTTCGGCGCTATCAAACATAAACTGGGTGAAATGGTGATCCGGAACTGGGTATGCGAATCAGCCCTGTACCGCACTGCTCAGCTCATTGACGAGAAAGAGAAAGAACTGATCGCAGCAGGTAAACCATTTGCAGAAGCCCTGCTGGGTGCTGCAGAAGAATATGCCGTAGAATGCGCCATTCTGAAAGTGAATGGTTCCGAAGCACTCGACTTTGCCGTGGATGAAGGCGTACAGATCCATGGTGGTAACGGTTTCAGTGATGAATATGTCATCTCCAAAGCATACCGCGATAGCCGTATCAACCGCATATTTGAAGGTACTAACGAGATCAATCGCCTCTTGGCCCTGGACATGACACTGAAGCGTGCATTGAAAGGCCGCCTGGACCTCATGAACCCTGCTATGAACGTCATGAAAGAGCTTATGAGCATTCCTGATTTCGGCAGTGAAGATGAAACGCTATTCAGCGCAGAGAAGAAAGCGATCGCCAATTTTAAAAAAGCGATCCTCCTGGTAGCAGGTGGAGCAGTGCAGAAACTGATGCAGGAACTGCAGAATGAACAGGAAATACTGATGAACATTGCTGACATGGCTATCGAGACATTCACTGCAGAAAGTGCCCTGTTGCGTCTTCTGAAAAGGACAGAACTCGAAGGAGAAAGTGCCAATGCTATCCAGGCAGACATTGTCCGCACTTATATCAATGATACCGCCGACCGTATCAACAAGTATGCAAAAGACGCGATCAATTCATTCGCCAGTGGCGATGAACAACGCATGATGTTACTTGGTATTAAACGCTTTACAAAAACGGCTCCTTTTAACACCAGGGATGCACGCAGACGTATAGCTGATAAACTGATCGCAGAAAATAAATACGCCTGGTAGAACTTACCATCGCAATTTTTCAATATTTTCGAGTGCCATCCGTAAGAGCGGGTGGCATTTTTTTTGTTTACTTTGTCGTGGGACTATGAGGAGATTCGCATTACTACTACTGATACAAACAGCATATACAGGTTTACAACTGCATGCACAGGCATTCCTGAAAATGGTACAACCACTCAGGACAGAGATCAACACCAGCAGCGCCAGGCAATACATATCCGGCCGCACATGTGTGGGCTGTAAGGTACTATTGAACAATGACAGCATTTACGTATATCCGAACGGTGTGTTCGCATTAAAGCGCGATCTCAAACCTGGGAAAACGACGCTGGTACTTTCTTCTACAGACAGTACCGGAAAATTCGTCTCACGCACATATCATTGCTATTATAATCCGCCGCCGCCATTGCGGGTAACGCCATCGTTCCGTATAGATTATGTAACGATATCCCCTAAAACAAACACCGTCCTGTCTGCCGGCGATACCTTACGTGTACGTATGAAAGGTTATCCCGGCGGAAACGCCAGCTGGTTTAATGGTACACCCATCCCGGAATTGCCTGCCGCACAAACGAGTGGCATCGCTGGCTTCTACCAGGGTTACTATGTGCTGACAGAAGCAGATTCCCTGCTGGATGGCAAGATCAATGTATCTCTGAAGTATAAAGGGCAGACAGCCATATTACCTGGCACCTTCCGTTATACCTTTCAACGCAATACACAACTGACAGCCCGCACCATTGACGACCAGACCTACCTGACCATTTCTCCTGACGGTGACAGATTAGGGCCAGAGAAAATGGGATACCTGGACAGGGATGTGCTACTGCATGTTACTGGTCGGGAAGGCAGTCACTATAGGGTAAAACTCAGCAATAGCCAGTTTGCATATATTCCGGAAAGCCTGGTAGATACCGTGACGGTTGCAGAACCGGCCTCTCAAAGCATCGTAAATGAAGCCAGGGTCTGGAGTGATAAACAATTTGACTACATTTCCGTAGGACTGGCCGACAGACTTCCCTATCTTTCTACACAAGAGCTTAATCCAGGCAAGATCATCGTAGACATCCACGGGGCTATCTCAGAACCGGGTTTTCTGCCCGCAACGCAAAGCACAGGAGAGATCAGCCGGATAGACTGGCAGCAGACAGGTCCCGACATATTCCGGATAGCAATCTCACTTGCACATAAGCAGCCCTGGGGGTACAAAGTCTTCTACGCCGATAGTAACCGGCTAACCATCCGCATCAAACATCAACCGGCCAGCCTCCAGCTGAAAGACCTGACTATCGCAGTAGATGCAGGACATGGAGGGGGTAATGTCGGTGCGGCAGGAGCCATGGGCATGGCAGAAAAACAACTGACCCTGAACCTGGCAATGCTCGTAAAGGTAGCCCTGGAGAAAGAAGGCGCCCACGTCATTACTACACGTGTGAGCGATGTTTTTGTAGACAACCAGGCCCGCCTGTATAATTATCGTCAGCTGGACCCAGACCTCTTACTGAGTATTCACATGAACTCATCAGTGAATCCGGTAGATGTGAAAGGCACGGCCAATTATTATAAATACCCTTTTTGCGAACCGTTGAACAGGTATCTTCATAACCGGCTACTGGAAACAGGATTAGCCGATTTTAAGAACAACGCCAATTTCAACTTCATTCTCAATATGCCGACAGAAATGCCGACAGCCCTTATTGAGACGCTCTTCCTCAGTTATCCGGAAGATGAAATAAAGATACTGGACGAAAACTTCCGCCTGTTGCTGGCAGATAAGATCGTTCAGGGACTCAAAGATTTCCTCCAGGACGCAGAGAAATAGATTCCTCTCCTGTATATTATAAAAGGCTACCATCCGCCATGGACAGGTAGCCTTTTTTTAGGAAAAAAAGCGCCGTCTCAGTATGTTGAGACGGCGCTTTCTGTATATCCCCCTTTCTGTTATTTCATCTCTATCTTCCGTGCTATTTCTTCCCATGAGTAATAATGGAATACTTTGCCATTACTCATTGCTACAAATAATCCTTTTGAGAACTTGTTTCCCAACGGTACAGCTGTCACATCTGAACCATCGCTTTCCAGCGTAGACACAGGTACTTCAGCGATAAGCGTATGCTCATTTGCATGTCCATTATCACCTTCTCTTCTATACACCATAAAAGAATTATTCTGCTGATTGGATACCAGTAAATAACCTGTGGAATCGGTAGTGGGATAGATAGAGATCCCTTCATGATCTGAAACAAATCCTTCCTTCGCAAACAACGTCAGCTCGCTGTTATCCCATTTTGAAGGATCCGCGAGGTACTTACGCACACCAACTGTTTCATCGGAATAATAGATATATCCCAGTTGATTGTCCACAGCAATAGATTCAATCTCTTTCTTCGCACTGTAAGTACCGAACTTACGAACAAGGCGGCCTTTCACCACACCACCTTCGTCAACCAGCCGGTATTGCCAGAGGTACCCTTCGGCAGGTCCGCTTTTACGGCCTACAACAGCAAAGATGGCTGCATCTGCAGGACGGGTGTACAAGGCCACCCCCATCGGCGCTCTCTCCTTTTCACCCTGAAATACCGGAATACCACCATTGTCCAGCGGTGTTAGATCAGGAAGGCGAAACACACGAATTGAATTTGTTTCACGCTCCGTCAGCACTGCAATATCCACAGGCTGACCATTCAATTTAAATCCGTACGCGATGTCAACATTGTTCGGGCGTTTTAATCCCAATACTTTATTGACGATCTTTCCTTCGAGATCAAATGCATACAATCCGCCTTCACTGTTTTTGTCGGTGCCGATAACAAGACTTTTCAGTGTATCTGCTTTATTGATCCAGATGGCAGGATCGTCCGTATCGTGCCCTGTTTCCTGTGTAACGATAACAGGTTTTAATCCATCCTGCCTTGCGACAGTCTTCGCTGAATTCGCCTGACAGGCCGCAAGCAACACAAGACCACTTAAAGGCGCCAATATATTTTTAAACATGTACTTATCCTTTTTTATAAACAACATACTATAAACCCGTCTATCTGATTACAGGTCGAACTTCAGACCAAAGTTATACCTCGGACGATAGTATTCTGCTTGCATAGTTCTTGACGAAATACCCTGATAATAACGCAGCGGTTGGTTGGTCAGATTATTTGCTTCACCGAATACTCTTAAGTTTTTTGTCAGCTTAAAGGAAGCGTTCAGGTCAAGGAAGAACTGTTTATCATAAAAGCGATCATCGAAATCATCGCCGCCCAGTTCATCCAGATAAGACGCAGTATAGTTTCCGGATAATCTTGCAGTGAAACGTTTGCTTTCATAAGAAAGAGACGCGTTGAACATATGTGGTGCCGTTCCCGGCAAAGTTACATCAGTACGTTTATCGCCGTCAGCATTGTAAATACCGTCTGCTTTAGACTTGGTATACGTATAGTTTACATACACCCCAAAACCTTTCAGGAAACCTGGCAGAAAATCCAGCTGACGTTGCAAGGCTACTTCAAAACCATAAACCTTTACATTGTCTCCATTACGTGCCTGTTTGTAAGTCCACTCTTCTCCCGCAGGGATAGGATTGGTAGCTACGTCTTTGTAATCTGCCGCAAATTTCTCAGTAGTGTAAGCATTGTCTCTGTAAGTATAGATAAAGTCACTGATGCTCTTATAGAAAACACCACCGGACAGGATACCTACAGATTTGAAATACTGTTCTGCCATCAGGTCAAAGTTCAGTGCACGTGCAGCCTTCAGATCAGGGTTACCTGCACTCAGTTCTGCATCGTCAGCTATGCTGCTTACAAATGGAGCGATATCATAGTAATTAGGACGTGCAATAGAAGTCGTAGCTGCAGCACGCAGCACCAGATCACTATTTACATTGTACTTGAATGTGATGCCTGGCAACACATTAGTATAGCTGTTCTCTACTTTACGTTTTCCTTCGAATTCTTCTTCTTCAGCAACAATGTTGCCTTCGTAATCAATGTGTGTATTCTCGATGCGCACACCTGCTATCACAGATAATTTCTTTGTCAGGTCCTGGTCCCAACGAATGTAACCTGCCGTGATCCTTTCCTTCGCGTTGAAGTTAACGGCCAGGTATTCCGCCGGGTTATCACTCTTTTCAAATTTGCTGGCGTCATCTAGTTGCTGTGCCCCCAGGAAAGTATTGATCACGAAAGTACCAGGGTTATATTTTTCGCCAGGTTGATAACCTTTGCCATTGATCTTGATATTGGAGACCTCTGCCAGGTTACCGAATTCAGTGGTTGGTTCATATTCGAAGAAGTTGTTCAATCGCTCCTTATCTTTCAAACGCAGTCTTCCACCTACTCGCAGGCGGCCTTTCTGGTTAGGTACCACGCTGAAAGGGAAACGCAGGTTCAGTTTGAAACCCAATTCATTCTCACGGGTATGATCGTTATTCTCGGTGAGCGATTTAAAATTAAAATCCTGGTCGGTCAATGTATTAGCAGTCACCAGCGGGAAACGGGGATCTGACAGCTTCAGGTTTACCGGTCCATCATCAGCCCTGAATTCTATATAACGTTCATGCGGCCTGTTTTCACTGGCAGTGGAGAAACTCGCACCCCAGTCCAGGTCTACTTTACTACCCAGCAGGTGCTCACCACGCAGAGAATAGTTCTGTACGCGCTGATCTTCCAATCTGCGATTCTTGTTACGGCTATTGTCAATACCTCCTTTCGTTTCGCGGCGTACGGAACCAACATACCCTGTAATAGCGTCATTGTCGTCATATTCAGGCTCAATATCTGTCATGCGTAGACGATAACGGTTTTCCCTGTCATCGCGCCAGTTGTACATAGCATTCGCATAAATGGTATTCTTTGCATTGATCTTATAGTCCAATGCAGCAGATGCGCTTCTGCGGATACGCTGAACATTATACTTACGTACTTCTGATTCTGCCGTATAGATATTCCCAAAGTCGTCTTTAGCCCAGGTAGCTTCCATATCATCAGAACCGTAATCATTATTATTATAAGAAGCACTCAATACAGCCCCCAATTTACTATCGAAGAAACGGTTAGCGAGTACCAGACTACCGGTATATAATGCTTTATTACGGATAGGGTTCACACCTCCCGACAGCATGGCGGACACGCGGGGACCATTAGGGGCGGCACGCGTTACCAGGTTTACGGACCCACCGATAGCGTCGGCATCCATATCCGGCGTCAGGGTCTTGTTAACTTCGATGGTCTGCACCATATCGGAAGGGATAAGGTCCATTTGTACGCGACGGTTATCACCTTCAGCAGATGGGATACGGTCGCCGTTCAGCGACACTGAGTTCAGTTCAGGCGCCAGACCACGGATAATAATATTACGTGCCTCGCCCTGGTCATTCTGCATCGTGATACCGGGAATACGTTTGATCGCATCGCCTACATTCGCATCCGGGAAACGGCCGATCTGGTCGGCCGACACGATATTGGTAATATTTGGATTATTCCGCTGTTGGTTGAGCGCTTTCGCTTGTCCGCGGATGCGGTCTCCCACAACCAGTACTTCTTTACCGGCAATACCACCGGCTTCCATTTTCAGTTTCAGGTCAGTTGCTTTTCCCGCAGCAACGATCACTTCCTGACTGAAGGTCTGGTAACCGATGTAGGTTACCTCCAGGGTATAAGTACCAGCGGGAACACTGAGGAATTCGAATTTACCCTGTTGGTTGGAGACAGTGTAATGATTTCCCGGTTTTAGTTTAAGTGTCGCCCCAGGCAGGGATAGTTGCTGATTTTTGTCGATGATGTTACCGGTCACTAATCCGGTTGCCTGCCCGAAGCATATGATGCTCAGGAAGGAGAAGAAAACAGTGAATAGAAGTTTCTGCATATTGGTAGAGAGTTAATCCGTTACTTCGGCAAAGGTGCATTTCACAGTTGCGGAAGTCAAATTAGTGGGGTATACAAAAAGGATACACCGTTACAGCGGGCGTATACAACAAGGCAACAGACGAAACAAAATGCAGTTAATCAATTGACTATCAATATTAATTAGCGTAACAAAACGCCGGTTAAGAAAATATTACCGTAACATTAAGGGAATGTTAAGCCCTGTCCTCCTCAATTCAAGGCAACTACTTTGCTTGCCTCCCTGTCCGATCCTACTGCACGTTTCAGGTAGCACAAAATGGGCTGTACCTGTCCGGTTGGATTTCTATTGAACCTTTTCAAGCGTATGGGCTTTGGAATATGGATTGGGCGGTATCAAGCGTGTGTCGAACAGCCGAAGGCCCATTTTTGTGCTTCTGAAACGTTGCTTATCGGCTCTCCCAATTATTGCATGACGGCTGCCTTTCTTGTCCCAGGTTGCGATTTGTAACGTAATATTTATTCACTGACTTAGTCAAACGCTTAGTTGACATAGTCATTTTACGTTATGTATCTGATGGTTTATCAATCAGTTGAGCTATAAGTTGGGCGCTAATCGCAATCTTACCTGAAACCGAAAGCGACGGAAACAAACTCACAAACTCTGAATGAATGCCGTCAGGCTCTCGCCTTGTTGAAGATTGAGTTTCTTGCGTAGTCTGTACCGCACCACGCGTAAACTGTCCTGAGAAATCCCAAGCAGGGTAGCTATATCATGAGACTCCATATTCATTTTCAGGAGAGCTACCAACCGAAGGTCATTAGACGTGAGTGTATCACAGTACTTCTTGAGGTTATCAAAGAACGCCTGGTGTACCTGCTCGAAAATGTTGCGGAAATCAACCCAATACTGGTCGTGATTAAAACTATGGTTGATCTGTGAAAGGAGTTGCTTCAGCTGCTTCTTCTGATCACGCTTGTCGTCCTTCACCATTTCATCAAGCCTTACTCTTAACTCTTCCAGCAACTGATTCTTCTGGATAATATGCAATGTATGTGTAGTGAGCTCGCGGGAACGGACCTCCAATTCTTCTTTTAACTTTCCCTCCTGCAACTGCTTATTCTGCAAAGCAGTCTCCATTAATTCTTTTTCTGTTTCGAAGATCTGGCGATGCTGCATCCGGAGGATCTGCTCATTCCGCAACTTGAGACGTTGACGGCTGATGATCAGGATACCCATTGCAACTAAAAGCAGGATAACGACAATGATCGCAGCAGTAATGATGCGGGTTGTCTTACGAACGTTCTGTAATCGTTCTATTTCGTTGTTCTTCTTTTCAATGTCGTAAACTGTCTGTAACAACGCCACCTGTTTGCTGTTCTCGTCAGAGTATGTTCGCAGCAGGTATTGACGGCTCAGTTCCAGGTAGTAAAATGCGCTGTCATTGGCGCCGGCGAGATGATGTGCTTTGGCCAGATCACGATATGCACCACTCAGCTGCCGCTGCTCATGGAGGTCAAGTGCCAGCCATAACGCATTTCGGGTCTGGAATAGGGCTTCCGCATAATGACCTGTCTTACGCAGTACATCACCCAGATTGTTGAGGATCTCAATACGGGCGATCTTCTCTCCTCCCTGCATGTTCAAGTCCAGCGCCCTGCCAAAATAATAAGAGGCTGAGTCGTACCTGGCAAGGTCTTCGTAAATACTACCGATATTCTCATAGATCTTGGACATGCCCTTTTTATCGTCGACCTGTAGATAAGCGTTCAGCGCCCGGCGCTGGTACAGGAAAGCGCTGTCATAGTGTTGTTGCTTTTCATACAGGTGACCGATCTTACCGTAGGTAAGTGCAACACCGGCGTTATTGTTCAGCTGATGATAAATAGCGAGCGCTTCTTCGTATTGCCGGCGGGAGAGCTCCGGTTGCTTGTTATAATAGTACAACATTCCGATATCGTTCAGGTTACTGGCCAGCTGCTGATGTTCTCCCGCTTTACGGAAAATGTCGCCAGCCTGCAGAAGGTAGTCCAACGCCTGTGGAAAATGCCCGAGGTGGAAGCAGATCTGTCCCATCTGGACCAGGCATCTGGCGGCAGCCATAGGGTCCTTTTTCTCAACGGCCCGGTTGTAGGCGTTTTTTAAAGCCAGGAATGTGGAGTCCGGCTTTATCTGCTCATATTCATCCTGGTCGGACAGCTGCAGTTTAGGAAGGTTGTCGTTTTGCGCAAACAGACCACCAAATGGCAGCCCACTTAAAAATAGCAGTAAAAGGAAACGCATCACAAACATAATCAACAGGTAAAGCGCAAAGGAACGGCTTTAATGTTATCTTATTATTAAGCCCGGCAGGCAATTTCAATGGTCCGGGCAGGCTTCCAAACAATTAATGCCCCTGTAATTCTTATCACTTCTTGTTATGAGCAATAACCTATGGTTATTTCAGAGCGCATAACTAATTAATTTACAGCACATAAACAATTTAACACTTTTGTTACTCCGGAGCATAGTCTACCGAACAAGTAGATTGATTTATATTTGGGAATCGTTTCATAGCTTTAAGGTGTGTAAACAAACAATAAAATGGCAGACGAGATAAAAGCTTTCAATGATTACCGGGCCAAAATGAACGAGGTAATCCTGGGTAAACAGAATAAAGTCATTAACCGTTTATTTAATCTTGATACCAACACTTATGCGGAAGGCGCATTAAGTACCAAAGTAAAGGAAATGCTGGGATTGGTCTCTTCAATGGTACTCCGCTGCGATGACTGTATCAAATATCACCTGGGAAAATGCCACGAGCAGGGCATCACCACAGAAGAAATGTATGAGATCTTTGCCGTAGCCAACATTGTTGGCGGTACTATAGTGATACCACACACCAGGAGAGCAGCCGAATATTGGGAGGCCCTGCTGCAGGAGGAACAGGCTTAATCAGGATCAGGCTAAAGGGAACAATTTGAAGTATTCCTTATTGCGTAAACTGCATAGGACAAACAATTCGTAACTTTGCCAACCGTTTTTCACTTTTTTCTTTAAAACATTCAAATGTCAACAGCTACTATAGCTCCGCAGGCGTTAACGGCGAAGGATTTTGCAACTGACCAGGAAGTGCGCTGGTGTCCGGGTTGCGGAGATTATTCGATCTTAAAACAAGTACAAACTATCATGCCCGGTCTGGGCATTCCAAAGGAAAATATCGTAATCGTATCCGGTATCGGCTGCTCCTCGCGTTTTCCTTACTATATGAACACATACGGTATGCACTCCATTCATGGTCGTGCTACTGCTATTGCTTCCGGATTAAAAGCCGTACGTCCTGAACTGAGTGTTTGGGTAGTAACGGGCGACGGTGACGGCCTTTCCATTGGAGGTAACCATACCATCCACTTGCTGCGCCGTAACTTCGATATCAATGTCATGCTGTTCAATAACCAGATCTATGGTTTGACGAAAGGCCAGTACTCTCCTACGTCAGAAGAGAACAAGGTGACCAAATCCACTCCTTTCGGCAGTATCGATCATCCTTTCAATCCGCTGGCGCTGGCACTGGGTGCAGATGCAACCTTCATTGCCCGCAGTATGGACCGTGATCCCAAACACCTGCAGGAACTGCTGAAACGCAGCCATGCACATAAGGGAGCTTCCTTCCTGGAAATATACCAGAACTGTAACATCTTCAATGATGGTGCATTCGAGATCTTTACCGAGAAAGGCAGCAAATTGGAAGAGACCCTGTTCGTTGAACAAGGTCAGCCGCTCATATTCGGCGCACAGAAGAATAAAGGTATCCGCCTCGATGGTTTAAAACCTGTAGTAGTAGAACTGGGTGGAGAATACAGCGCTGATGACCTGTGGATCCATGATGAGAAAGATTTTTACAAAGCGCAGATCCTGACCCGTATGTTTGACGATCCTCGTATAGAAGGCCACCTTCCACGTCCTTTCGGCGTGTTTTACCAGGCATTCCGTCCTACTTACGAAGATCAGCTGAACTTCCAGGTAGAAAGCGCTCTTTCCCAGAAAGGCCCCGGCGATCTGGACAAACTGCTGGCAGGAAGAGAAACCTGGACTATCAAATAAGCAATTTACCACCACCAATAAAAAGAAAAAGCCATTCGCTATGAATGGCTTTTCTTTTATAATATTTTATCGCTGTATCTAGTGTGTGATGGCTCCAGGATCAAAGAGCACCTTGTACAACAGGATCACCCCAAACAGGATCAGGCTTCCACCTGCGATCTTATTCAGCCATACCACATTACTCAGGGTCAGCTTATGCCTGATCTTATCTGCTACAAATACTTTCAGAATATCCGTAGATAATACCCAGATCAAGGCTGTCGTATACATCATGATACGATGCCCTACTGTAGTGGAACTGGAAGATACGCATACGCCTAACCAGAAGATGATAACGCCGGGATTCAGCGTATTCATCAGGAAGCCGGCCAGCCAGATCTTCAGATAATCATGGGTACGGAACATTTCCGGCCGTTCATCACCTGTGCTGATCATTACCTTCTTAAAGAACAGCCCGTATATGCCCATACAAATAAGCATTATACCACCGATGATACCTATGTATTTTTTATATTCCTCAAGACCGGTAATGAAGGCAGTTGCCAAATTACCTGTTAATACAAAAAATATATCACTGAAAGATACTCCTAAAGCAAAGCTGACGCCTGCCTTGAATCCATTGTTAATGCTGTACTTTATGATGGCGAAGATAACTGGGCCTACAGAAATAGATAAAAATAAGCCCAACGCCATACCCTGTGCCAGTGCTGTTATCATGCGCTACAAAATTCCATTACCGTTACTGCTACGGCTATCTTTATGTAAAAATAAAGGGTAACCTAATTGCTGAAGTTACCCCTCTTTTTATTTATAGAATCGTTAAATTTCTCAGACTGATTTCACACTTAGGAATTGTTCCCAATCTCTTAGTTTCTCACCCTTCAATACACGTGGAAATTTATTCATCGCTCCTTCTTTTCCTTTCGCTCTCATATAGTCGATGAACACTTCATTAGGCATTACCTCTACGAATAATTCTTTCAGTGCAGAAGTCCTTTCCACAGCGTAGTCATCATTCACTTCACTCAACGTCTGATCGATGATCTCACGGACACGGTTGCTGTCTACATTTACATCGTCAGTACCGATATACCAACGGTGCGCAAACAAGCTTTCATAAGGGAAACCAGCTACGGTGAATTCTTTGATGGTGATACCCATCTTCTTCTGCACCATGTCGATCGCCTTATTCATATTGTCGATGCTCATGTGTTCTCCGCACAAACTCAGGAACTGTTTGGTACGGCCAACGATCATGATCTCATGCTCCTTAACGGAAGTGAACTTTACTACGTCGCCGATCAGGTAACGCCATGCACCGGCACAGGTAGAAAGCATCACAGCATATTCCACGTCTTCCACCACTTCATGGATCATATATGCTTTCGGATTAGCCTTTACTTCTCCGTCTGCCGTGAAATTATCTTCATTGAATGGAATGAACTCATAGAAGATACCTGTATTCAGTACCAGTTTGATCCCTTTCACGCCAGGCCTTGCCTGGAAGCCGAAAGAACCTTCGGAAGCCATGTAGGTCTCGATGAAATTGATCGGTTTGCCCAGCAATTTCTGGAAGCTATCCCGGTATGGCTCGAAAGATACCCCACCATGAATATACACGGCCAGGTTCGGCCAGATCTCATGAATGTTCTTAACTCCGTGGTATTTAATGATCTCTGCCAATACGATCTGTACCCAGGCAGGTACGCCGCATACGGTACCTACGTCCCACTGTGGCGCCTTACGGACGATCAGCTTGATACGTTGTTCCCAGTTCGGCTTTTTGGAGATATTACCACCGGGCTTGTAGAAACGTCTGAACCAGCGGGGGATATTTTTAGCCTGAATACCACTCATGTCGCCCTCATAATAATCTCCCTTTTCGTAGAGGGCGGTTGTGCCACCCAACATCAGGATCCCTTTGGTAAAGGATTTAGGGGGAATATTGAAGTTTGCCATGGAATACAGCTGCTTTACGCCCACTTTCTTGACGTTCCGCAACATGTCCTTGGTAACAGGTATATGTTTACTTGCCGACTCCGATGTACCGGAGCTAAGCGCGAAGTACTTGATCTTTTCAGGCCAGCTAACATTTGCCTGGCCTTCCAGACATTTATGCCACCACTCTGCGTGCATCTTGTTGTAGTTGTGCACAGGGACAGCAGCACGGTACTGGGCCATCACATTTGGGCTATTCAGGATCTCCTGAAATTTATAGTGTTGTCCAAATTGCGTGTCCTTTGCCTTCGCCAGCAGTCTGTGTAATACCTGTAACTGGTATTGGCGAGGTGTCCCTAACTTAAATGTAAATTTCTTCCTGATGCGCAGTGACCTGGATATAAGATTACCTAAAATGGCCATTAATTTACCTTCTCATTTATTAACTGCAAAAATACGCCGAATTTCGGATTGCGACGGTTTGATTTTGGATTACAGGTACCTTACCGCTGGCAATCTTATACAAACATATTACTAAAAACGATATGGTTAGAAAAAAAATTCCCGCGTACCTTTGCCCCATGTTAAAAGCTACCCTACTCAAAGCAACGCAGGCCGGTGGAGATGTTCTGAAACAGTACTTTAACGGCACTTTTGAGGTGTCCAGCAAAAGTTCAGTGAATGACCTCGTAACAGAGGCTGACAAGAACGCAGAGACAGCCATATTCAGTGTGATCAGGGAAACATTTCCCCACCACTTTATACTCAGTGAAGAGTCTGGCGAGATCAGCAGCGATTCTAATATCAAGTGGATCATCGATCCCCTCGACGGTACGGTGAACTTTGCACATGGTATTCCCATCTGTTGTGTTTCTATTGGGATTGAGCAGGACGGAGAAATGATCCTGGGCGCTGTATACAATCCTTTCCTGAATGAATTCTTCGTTGCGGAAAAGGGCCAGGGTGCTACGCTCAATGATAAGCGCATCCGCGTTTCTGCTAAAGAAGAGATGAATAAGGCTTGTATGGTAACCGGCTTCCCTTATACCTGGAAAGAATACACTCACAGTCCAATTGATGTATTTGAGTACTTCGTAAAACAGGGACAACCTGTACGCAGGCTGGGTTCTGCCGCTATCGATCTTTGCTGGGTAGCTGCGGGTCGCTTTGATGGCTATTACGAGCATAGCCTTAATGCATGGGACGCTGCTGCGGGGTTCCTTATGGTAGAAGAAGCAGGCGGAAAGGTTACCGATTTCAAAGGTCACCGCTACTCTCCTTACCAACGTACGCTGATAGCTACCAACGGCCTCATTCATGAGCCACTAATAAACATTGTAAACGGAAAATACTGATCTAATATCATACACCATGAGTGACGAAAGAACAGAGATAAACTCCCTCGGAGAGTTCGGACTGATAGAACTGCTTACCAAAAATATAGAGATCCAGCAAGTCAGCACCGTCCTGGGTGTTGGTGACGACGCTGCTGTTATTGATCATTTTGGCCGTCAGACGGTGATCTCCACCGATATGCTGATAGAAGGCATACACTTTGACCTGATGTATACCCCGCTTAAACACCTGGGTTATAAATCTGTCGTGGTGAACCTTTCTGACATATACGCCATGAACGCCACCCCTACGCAGATCACCATGAGCATTGCGTTCAGCAATCGTTTCTCTGTAGATGCATTAAACGAATTTTATGAGGGCGTATATGCTGCCTGCGAGAAATACGGTGTAGATCTCATCGGCGGAGATACTACTTCTTCACAGAAAGGTTTTGTGATCAGTGTAACCGCTATCGGTGAGGTAGCCCCTGACAAATTCGTAAAACGTTCCACCGCCCAGAAAGGCGATCTGCTTTGCGTATCTGGCGATCTTGGCGCCGCTTACCTCGGGCTGACGCTCCTGGAAAGAGAGAAACAGATCTACCTGGAAAGCCCGCAACTGCAGCCTGACCTGGAAAACCAGACTTACATTATCGGTCGTCAGTTAAAACCTGAAGCCCGTCGTGATATCATCGAATTCCTACAGGAGCAGGATATCCAGCCTACAGCCATGATGGATGTAAGTGATGGTCTGAGCTCGGAGATACTGCACATCTGTAAACAGAGCAACCTCGGAGTTGTATTATATGAGGAGAAGATCCCTATTGCCAATGAAACAAAAGAGATGGCGCTGAAGTTTTCTCTTGACCCTACAGCGGCAGCGCTTAGCGGCGGAGAAGATTATGAACTGCTCTTTACTATGAAACAGGAAGATTACGATAAGATCGTGTTATCTGAGCAGATCAGTGTGATCGGGTATATGGCAGACATCAGTGAGGGTGCACATATCCTGACTAAAGGCGGTAATAAATTCAAGCTGGTAGCACAAGGCTGGAACGCATTCCAGCAGTAGCATATAAAAAAAGAACCAGGAATTGAACGCATGCGAAGATGTCTTCAGCGTTCAATTCCTGGTTCTTTTTTATTGCCTTATTCCACCACTACAGTGACTGTCTGACTATTGTGTGTTGGGAAAAGTATGCCTGCAAATACACAGAACTTCAACTGATACGTTCCCGGTTTGTCCGGTACGATCACCTCCATACGAATGATACGCCTATCGATCGCCCTACTTAATACCAGGTCTGATTTGACTCCGCCCAATACCTTTTCCTTCTGTGCGAATCCGTAACCTATCACCGCTTCATGTGCCTTATCTACCGGTACTGGTTCATTATAACCATTTTTTAATTGCAGGATGAAAGGCATGCGCTCTCCCCGTTTCACCTTCACATATTTCATTGCCGGCACAAGTGTGATCAGCGAATAGGAATAATAAGGGTTCTGGTCATATGCATTCCACGGGCCTTTGACTGTATTAAAGCTATCTGTGTACGGTAATGTATTGTCGGGTGTAAAAACGATCAACACCGGTTTACCCCATAGTTGTTTTTCAGTATCCCAATAATTGTACTGGTTACGCCGGGTATAGCGGTTGTTAACTACATACGCCAGCTCACCACTGTAGAACATATACTTGGAAGGCCATTGATAACTGTTAATGAAAACAACCGGCCTGCCTGCAGCCTGCCGTTTTATTTCGGCCGCCCATGGCTTATTGTGATGGATCTCCGGACGTACTTTCACTCCTGGCATAAAATCCCACACCATATAGACGCGGGTGATCGCCACCAGGATCAGTGTGAATATAGCCAGGTATGGCAATATCCTGAGTGACCATTTCAGTGAGCGCTTACGGCGTACAGACTGGTGCGCCAGTACCATAGCCGGTGTAAACAGCATCACTGTCCAATTGGCCTCTACCCTGCCTTTGAAAGTACTGATCAGGAAGAAAGCAAGGACGCCTATAAGAGAGAACTTCAAAGCCCGTTCAAAAGCACTCTGAATAGGACAAACGAAGCCGTAGTATAAGATCAGCCATCCGGCAACAGGACCAAATAGAAGAAGCTGTCCCAGGATATACTCTAGTGTAAAGCTGATATTGTAGGTACTGGCATTCCTTTCCACCAGGTGATATTGCAGAGATGGAAAATCATGTGTGTACTGCCAGTAAAGATGCGGCAGGAACAATATAGTAGTAATGATACAGGCTACATAGAATTTAAATACCCGTAGCAGGTTCAGGTTTGAAATAACGGTGAAGCCTACCAGTAGAATTCCGTGATATTTACTGTAAAACATCAGCGCCATGCTCAAAGCCAGCAGCAAGGTGTTTTTCCAGCTCTGCTGCTCCAGGAAATTGCGATATATCAGGAAGTAAAATGCACCAAAGAAAACCAATGGTACGTCCGGCACTGCCAGCATACCGCCTAGTTGCATGGAAGCCATTACACACAGCAACAGATAGAACAGGCGGTTATCCCTTCTTGGTATCAGCTTATCAGTGATGATCAGTGTGAGCACATTCAGGATCACCATACACAAACGAACGCCAAACTCATTATGGAACAGGGAATACCCCATCTTGATCAGTAGCGCCACCATTGGCGGATGATCAAAATATCCCCAGTCAAGATGACGGGAATATACCCAGTAATAGGCTTCATCATCCATCAATTCGGTAAATCCAGCCTGTAGCAGCCCAAGTAAAAGCCATACCAGGAAAAATAAGTTCTTGTACTGGTCTTTCTTAAAGAAGTGTGTGATGCCCATGAAAATTACAGGTTGAAACCGCTAAGATAACCCAATTAACTGTTTCAAGTCCCAATCAGTATCCAATACGACCATAGTATCCAGGAAACCCGGTGCTATTTTACCCAGTTCATGGGACATTCCTGCTACGATAGCAGGATAGGTAGAAGCCATACGCAGCGCCTCTTCCGGCAGTATACCCACCTTCGTGATACAGTTTTTTACAGCTTTATGCATAGTCAGTTTGGAGCCGGCCAGCACGCCCTGCGCGTTTACATAACGATCCGATTCTTCCACATATACGTAGTCTCCTTCAGCACAGGCCACTACTGCATCGGTGATCAGGAACAGGCGTTCGCCCATCACCTTCTTACTGATACGTACCGAGTTAAAGTCAACATGTACGCCATCTGCTACGATGCTGGCATACACAGACGGATGATCGTAGATAGCACCTACCAAACCTGGGGCACGGCCCTGTAGCGGAGACATGGCGTTGAACAGGTGAGTACTGGTGGTAATGCCATCTTCAAATGATTGATAGGCAGTAGCATAATCGGCGTTGCTATGCCCGGCAGACACCACCACACCTGCATCCTGCAGTTGTTTTACCAGCGCCGGATCGCAACACTCCGGTGCAAGGGTCATCATTTTGATAATGCCTTTTCCTATAGCCAGCAATTCATTAATATCTGCAGCAGTTGGTTGTTTGATGTATTGGATAAGGTGTGCTCCTTTTTTCTCGGGGTTCATGAATGGTCCTTCGAGGTGAAGGCCTAGTACGCCTTTTCCTCCCTCTGCCCAGTATTGGCGCACTGCTTCAATAGACTTCCGCATTACTTCCGGGGAGTGTGTAGGAATGGTGGGCAAGAAAAACCCGGCTCCGCCACCACAACAATATTCATATGTAGCTTTTAAAGTAGCCGTATCTGGTGTAAAAGGGAACAGTTTACCATTGCCGCCATAGATCTGCAGATCGATAAAACCGGGTGCGAGTATCGCCCCTTTAAGGTCGGTCAGCGCTGCATTTTCCGGTACCTGTGCCTGTGGTACGACCTGCTGTATGCGACCATTTTCTGTAATAACAGCATAGCCGTCCAGCCATAAATCTCCTGTGAAAATCCGTGAGTTGATGTAAGCCTTAAGCATTGACAATGTTTTTAGTATCTATGATAACAGTCATAGTCAATACCAGCCGGCAATCCCATGAACTGCGTTATACTTCGTATAATTCCAGTGGCAGACCGTCAGGATCGGTAAAAAAAGTAAACCGTCTGCCGGTATAAGGATCTGTGCGTATAGGCTCGGGAGTTACATTATGGGTTTTCAGATGGGCGACCACCTGTTCAATATTATTTACTGAAAAGGCCAGGTGTCTCAATCCGACAGCTTCCGGCCCGCTTACTCTTGGTGGCGGGTCGGGAAAGGAAAACAACTCTATCACATAATGCCCGTTCAGTGACAGGTCCAGCTTGTACGACCGGCGTTCCAGTCTGTAAACTTCACGTATGATCTTTAGTCCGAGCACTTCTGTGTAAAAACGCTTACTTCGCTCATAGTCAGCGCAAATGATAGCTATATGGTGTATGGCCTTCAACATTAAAATACCTGAAATTTATCTGCATCCTTCAGGAAAGGAAAGTGCTTCCTAACCTCTTCCAGGCGGGAGCGTTCTAGTGTGGTAGTAAAAATATCCTCTTCGTTTGATTTCCTGTAAAGGATCTCGCCCAGAGGGTCGATCAGGCTGGAATCGCCACTGTGATAAATGTTGTTACCGTCGTTACCTACCCTGTTCACTCCAATAGCAAAAGCCTGATTCTCAATAGCTCTTGCATGAATAAGGGTTTTCCAGGGCGTACTTCTCCTCTCAGGCCAGTTGGCGACATTGATCAGTACATCATACTCAGGAGCGCCGGTTTCGGGAGAGATCGCGTTCCTCGACCATACCGGGAAACGCAGGTCATAACAAACGGTCAGGCAGATCTTCCAGCCTTTTACCTGGGCTATCAGGCGTTTATCGCCCCGCTGGTAGTGCTCATGCTCTCCGCCATAACCGAAGAGATGACGTTTATCGTAAGTACCATAAACACCGTTAGGCTGCATCCATATCAGGCGGTTCAGGTAATGGCCGTCTTCTTCGATGATCAGACTTCCGGTGATGATAATATTCTTTTCAGCGGCCTTTTTCTTCATCCACTGTACCGCACTGCCGTCCATGGTCTGCGCCAGTCTTTCAGGGGCCATACTAAAGCCTGTACTGAACATTTCCGGTAATATCACTATCTCCGTCCGATCCTGAATAGCATTTATCTTTTCATCGAACATGCGAAGATTCTCTTCTATATTTTCCCAGTGCAGGTTGGTTTGTATAAGCGTTACCTTCAGATCTGACATAACTTTTAAATTAAATTTCCTTCTCGCAAATTACGATGACTTCGTTTAAAAACTATGAAAATTATCCGCCATCTATCCCGGTTCTTTTGCGATTTGTTCAACAATATCCTGGATCAGCTCGGGCTCATACCCTTTTTGTAACAGGTATTGCATGGTTTTGTACTTTCTTTTGAGGTATTGCTCCCCCTTCAGGGAAGCATATTTTCTGGCTGCCAGATTGGTTAATGTTTTGTCGTAATCTTCATCATCTATCTCCTCCATCCCCTTTTTTATACAATAAGCCGATACCTGGCGCTGCTTCAGCTCTTGCAGGATCTTCTTACGCCCCCATTGCTTTGTGCGGAATTTCCCCCCGGCAAAGGCACGGGCGAAACGTTCTTCATTCAGGAAATTGTCGGAGATCAACTCTGCAATGGCCGCGTCGATCTCGTCACCGCGCAGTCCCAGCTCAATACATTTGTATTTTACCTCACTGTGGCAGCGCTCCTGGTAAGCACAATAATGGCGCAGTTTGAGTATGACGGAGGTCATGTCTTTATAAATAAAAGCTGCAAGAGAGGGGTGTCCCTTCTCTTGCAGCCAGTTATAGTGCGATTATTTTTTAACGATCATCAGGCGGGCATAGTTCAGCATGATCTTCTTCTCGCCGCCCCCCTTAGGGAAGTTCACTGAAGCAATACGGTTATTCATAGGCCCTTCCATGGTCAGGATGGTACCAAAACCGAATTTCTGATGTTCCACTTCCATACCGGCCTCCATAGTAGCCGGATCGTCCGGGGCAAAATTAGGGGACGGTACATGGTTACTAGGTGCTGCATTTGGAACAGGTCTTGCTGCCGGACGAGGGCCTGAAGGCTGCTGCTGGGCCGTCGGCGACTTCTTCTGCATGCGGTCAAACATATTTCCGCCGCCGTTGTTGCCCCATAAACCGTTGCCGCTGTTGATAGGACTACGGTTTACATTGCCACCACCTGCATAACTACGGTCGATGTATTTTTCAGGCATCTCTTCCAGGAAACGGCTGGATTCATTGTTCACCAGCTGTCCGAAGCGATACCGGCTGTTAGCGTATGTAAGGAACAGACGGGCTTTCGCACGGGTGATCACCACGTAGAACAGACGGCGTTCTTCTTCCAGTTCCTCCCTTGAGTTGATGGATAAACCACTTGGGAAAAGGTTCTCTTCCAAACCTACGGAGAATACTACCGGGAACTCCAGTCCTTTTGCCGCGTGGATGGTCATCAGTTTCACCACATCGCTGTCTTCGTCATTTCCTTTATCGGCGTCTGTCAGCAGGGTTATCTGCTGCAGGTAGGTACCCAGTGATTTCTCTGATTCCACCAATTCGCCGTCTTCCGTAGGGGTTTCGGTAAATTCCTTAATGGAGTTCAGCAATTCCTGGATGTTTTCGTAGCGGGCCAGGCCCTCTGTTGTTTTATCGTTGAACAGTTCCTTTACAATGTTGGTGGATTTACCGACCTGTAAGGCAATGTCATAAGCATTATGTTTGCCCAGCATGGCCTGGAAACTGCGTATCATGATCACGAAACCTTCAATAGCTTCCAGTGTGCCGGATTTAAACCCGAACTCCTGCGCTCTTTCCAGTACATTCCAGAAAGTGATATTGTGGTCATTGGCCAGGACAGAAACTTTATCAACAGTAGTTTTACCTATACCACGTATGGGATAGTTGATGATACGTTTCAGGCTTTCCTCTTCCTGTGGATTTGTAACGATACGCAGGTAGGCGATAAAGTCTTTGATCTCTTTACGTTGATAGAAGGACAGGCCTCCATAGATGCGGTAAGGAATGGCTTTACGGCGTAAGTTTTCCTCAAAGGCACGGCTCTGGGCGTTAGTCCGGTACAGGATGGCGAAGTCCTTGTTTGCGTAGTGATTGCGGAGTTTCTGCTCTGCAATGGTATCCGCTACAAACTTACCTTCCTCGTTGTCGGTCATCGTGCGCACCAGTTTGATCTTTTCACCGTCACCGTTATCTGTCCACAGGCTCTTTTCGATCTGGCCTTTGTTATTTGCGATCACCTCGTTGGCTACATTGAGGATGGATTTGGTACTACGATAGTTCTGCTCCAGCTTTACCACTTTAGCATCTTCATAATCCTTCTCGAACTGGAGGATATTCTGGATGGTAGCACCACGGAAGGAGTAGATACTCTGGGCATCATCTCCTACCACGCAAATATTTTCATGGGCGGCGCCCAACAACTTGATGATCTCGTACTGAGCAGGGTTGGTATCCTGGTACTCATCGATCATGATGTATTTGAACTTATGCTGGTATTTGTGCAATACTTCCGGGAAGGTTTTCAGCAACGCGTACATTTTGAACAGCAGGTCGTCAAAGTCCATAGCGCCGTTCTTAAAACAACGTTTGGCGTACATATCATACAGCTTACCGGTAAGCGGCCTGTTGGCGCGCATATCTTCCTGCTGAACGGCATAGTCATGCTGATACTCCTCAGGTCCCATCAGGCTGTTTTTAGCCGCAGAGATACGGTTATATACCAGATTAGGCTTGTAGTGCTTATCGTCCAGATTCTGCTCATTTATGATGGTTTTAAGCACGCTTTTGGCATCATCAGAATCATAGATGGTAAAGTCGTTCGGATAACCGAGCCGATGCGCCTCCGCTCTCAGCAAGCGGGCAAATATTGAGTGGAATGTACCTATGTACAGGCTACGGGCTTCTGTACCTCCCAGGATCTTTTCCACACGTTCCTTCATTTCACGGGCGGCCTTATTTGTAAATGTCAGCGACAGGATATTAAATGCCTCTACTCCGTGACGCATCAGGTGTGCGATACGGGTGATTAGCACTTTGGTCTTACCGGAGCCGGCGCCTGCCACGATCATCAGCGGTCCGTTAATATGTTCCACTGCCTGGCGTTGCCGCTCGTTCAATTCATCTAAATAATTTGCCTTCATTCGATTTATTAAAATCCCGGTCTTCATCCGGGAAATGATGTTTGAATATTTAAAAGGGAAGGCATAAAAGTACGAAAGAATGCATTAAGGGAGAAAAGGAAAAAGGAGAAAGGACACAGACCTGCGGCTACGCCTGGTTTTCGCGAGCATATCCTTTCTCCCTTTTCCGGAAGGGGTCAATATCTTGCAATACGGGATTTCAACATTTTACGGGCAAAATGAATGCGGCTTTTTACTGTTCCCAGGGGCTCGTTCAGCATAGCTGCAATTTCATAATACTTATAGCCTTCGAAATAAAGCATGAAGGGCTGTTTGAATATTATTGGCAGGTTGTACACCGCCATATGTACATCTTTAATGCGCAGATTAGTTTCTGCAGAATTGCCGATGCAAGGTTGTTGCTGATGTAGCAGATATTCTCCGGCAGAATTATCCAGCAAGCGGAACTGTCTGTTACCGCGCCGGTAATTGTTGATGAAGATATTGCGCATAATGGTATACAGCCATGCCCTGATGTTGGTGCCTGCCAGGTATTTATCACGGTTGGCAAGCGCCCGGAACAGCGTTTCCTGATAAAGGTCTTTCGCAGATTCCGAATCTTTTGTCAGTGTAACTGCATACGGTCTGAGAAAATCGGCATTTCCCAGGAGCAACGTATTAAATTCTGTGGATGACATAATGGTGATAGTTTAAGCATCTGAAATAATTGTTGATTCAGCTGATAAACCTGCTTTAAGGGAAACAGTTAATATTGTAAATGTCAATTATCATATGTAAGGGTATTAAGATGTACAAACAGTTATATCAGTAATGTGCGCAGAATGGACATTCGAATGATACTTGGGGAATAATACGGAAAGGCTGCTTTCTCAAACTAATAGTACACTTTGCTACATTGTTCACGTGTTATTAAGTACAATAGATCGGCTGTATTTGCAATCGCGTTCGAACATGGCTCACCTGCGACTTTCCGGAAAAGTCGGGATTCCGCCACCTAATGATTAAAGGTGATTCCATAATCTCTTAATTTTTGGTTTACTTATTGGGGAATTGTCTGTGACTCTCTCTTATACGGTTCCTGAAAATTGTTTTCTTATTGCTTATGATTTCCACTATCCGACTTAAGTATCTGATTAGTTTTAGCTACAGAAAATGATCTATTAAGTGTTTCTCAATTGGGTATATCAAATACTTAATCGTGCACATTAAATATGCTAAATGCAATACGAACTAAACATCCAACTAACTGACTCTTAACACAATTTAATAAAAGCAATTGTATTTACCAAAAAAAGAAGGTGGTATAACATATAAATAATAAACGCCGATTATCGCTTTTTCTATATTACGATAATCGGCGTTTTTATATGTAAAGCTGCTGCTGTTATATTTTACAAACAGGCTATTTTTCTGACCCTGTTTTCATGACGGCCACCTTCAAACTGCGTCTCCATGAACACATCTACTATTTGTTTTGCCACGCTGGTATCTACAAAACGTGCAGGTATACACAATACGTTTGCATTGTTGTGAGAGCGCGCCAGGCGCGACAACTCTTCTCCCCAGCAAATTGCGGCACGTATACCCTGATGTTTGTTTGCCGTAATGGCGACACCATTTCCACTGCCACATACGAGGATACCAAAAGCAGCCTGCTCTCTTTCAACCAAAGTAGCGACAGGATGTGCGTAATCAGGATAATCCGCAGAATCTTTTGAATGCGCTCCTACGTCTTTTACTTTTAAACCCTTTCCTTCCAGATAGGAAATGATCTCTTCTTTATATTCAAATCCCGCATGATCAGAACCAATGGCTACTGGCAGCGTAAGATTAAATAATGGTTGTGACGACATAAAATAAAAATTTAAAAAGTGAAGCAAAGTTAGAAAGCCCAACGCGGAATACCCTATGTAGTTTACAAGGGATATTCCGCGTCATGCTTAATTATTCGGCGTCAGATCAAGACCATTCTTCTGCTTCTTTCTCTGCTTTTTCCATTCCTTTCAACGCTCTACCTGAAATATAAATACTTATTTCGTATAAAAGATATAACGGTGTAAATACTATCAGCTGATCTATCACATCCGGTGGAGTGATCACCGCTGCCAGCACCAGTATCACCACAACAGCATGCCTACGGTAAGTGCGCAGGAATGACGGCGTGATAAAACCGATCTTTGTCAGGAAGAAAACCAGGATCGGCAATTCGAATAAAACGCCCATACCTAATACGATCTGGGACATCAATCCAAAATAGTCGTCAATGAAAAACTGGTTAACCGCCTTATCTGTAACAGTATACCCTGCCAGGAAGTTGATCGTAAAAGGCGCCATCAGGAAATAACTGAATGAGATCCCCAGAAAGAACTGGAAAGACACCCAGAAAATGATACCACGCGCACCTTTTAATTCACGCTCTTTCAATGCCGGTTTAATAAAGCTCCAGAACTCCCAGAAAATATAAGGGAAGGCTACTACCAGAGCGAATATAAAGGCTAGTTTGAACTGTAACATCACCTGCCCTACCAGTACGTGGTTCTGGAATACGATAGGTACCGGAGTGATACAAAGTTTATCGCCCATTCCAACCGCATGGCTTAACTTACATAAAGCTACATATGAAGGGAAATTAGCGTTTGTAGGTCCAAAGATCACACCGTCCAGTATTTCTTTGGTATACACAAATCCGAAAATGCTCACTACTATCAGCGCAATGATCGAACGCACTATATGCCAGCGCAGGTCTTCCAGGTGATCAAAGAAAGACATCTCTGCCTTCTCATCATTATTTGCAAAAATTTTCTTGAACATATCAGTTAATCGGGCTGTGAATGTTTTATCCTAAGGAGCACAAATATAGCTGTTGCTTTGAAGAAAACAGAGCAACTACCCTTATTAGTAGAAAGTTTTAAGCGAATTTAAAGGTCAGTGGCGTGAAAAGCTGATCAGTGATAAACCAGACCAGATAAAGGGCTTACAAACAAAAAGAAATTAGTGAGAATTATTTGCCCTTAGGCTATAGAGAGTCTTGAGGTAATTAAAAAAAAGAGCCAGCCCGAGAAGAATCAAGAGCCGGCCTTTCATCCATTGTTTGTTAACCCCAAAAAAGTTGAATTCGAGAATGTCTTTGTTTCCAGATTCACATTGCATCCGATTGATGGCAAGCTTTCAAGATGTTAGTGTTTCTGGTTACTTTTAAATTTCTATCACAAAAATAGAAATAAAATATGTTATTATCAATGTTGTAACAATTTTTTTTACATCCTTTTAACAAAAATCAAATCATTGTGTTACATCATCTGCAGCAAATGTATACAATTCGTGTTAATTACCTACTACTTTTTTTAAATCGTTTTAGCAGGTGCGATGCTTAATGACACTGCAAATATATTAAAAAAATAATAACAATATCAACTATTGATTTCTTTTCTTTTATAAAAAGTAGTAAGTCCTCCTAAATAATTGACATCTAAGCAACTAAAAAACTTCAATTCAAAGATAAAAAAAGTTAATTTATCCTGATTTTATCTAAAGAACCTTCATTTTAACCATTTCTATCCTGGTTTCCGTCACATTTAACACATCGAACTCATAATCGTCGATAATGATCCGTTCTTTCAGCCTCGGAATCTTTTCATGGTGATTGATGATATAACCGGATAATGTTTCGCTTTCATCTTCCGGAAAATCAAAACCGTATTTTTCATTCAGGAAGTCCAACTCCAGTCGTCCAGAGAAAATATACTCCTTCTCCGCTATCTGCTTTTCCACAAACTCCTCCACATCATGCTCATCCTTGATCTCTCCAAAGATCTCTTCCAATACATCTTCTATCGTCACTATCCCTGCCGTTCCCCCAAATTCATCTACCACCCAGGCAATACTCTTACGCTCTTTATTAAACTTGCTCAGCAGGTCTATAGCGCTCATCGTTTCCGGTACGGCAAGAATGGGATGCAGAATGGTAGAAATTTCCGCCGGACTTTTAAACATGTCCAGCTGATGAATATACCCTAATATGTTGTCGATCGTTTGTTCGTAGATGATGACCTTAGAGAGTTTAGTCTCCATAAATTTCTTCTGAGCCGCCGATATCGGGCTGCCGATCTCCAACGCTTCTATTTCCTTACGGGGTATCAGGCAACCACGGATCTTAACGTGTGCAAGCGACAACGCATTCTCGAACAATTCTGTGTTCAGCTCCTGGTTCTCTGTCATATGTTGTTGCGACTGACGGATGAAATGTTCCACATCTACCCGGGGAAAAGAAGTCGCACTTTCAATGATACGTACATTGAACAGATATTTCAGGATCCATTCGGAGATGGATACAAGCAAGCTGCCTATTACATACAGCGGTTTGGATATCACGGAAATGGGTAAGGCAAAAAAGCTGAGCAATGCTTCCGGGCGTGAACGAAAAACAGCGCGCGGAATGAAAAAGCCTAACGTCAGCAGTATCAACGTTCCGAATACCACATCAATAAACAAGAAGATCGGCTGCTGAACCGTGTTTTGCTGGGGAGACAACATCAGGTTCCACAATGGCTGCAGGACGCTATGGAACATAATTCCGTATATCACTACAACAATGGTTAATCCCAGCAAACTGGTAGCCAGAAAGCGGGAAGGATTGTCATTAAAGCTCGCCAGTATTTTACCGGTAGCCCGCCCCTGTTTCTTTTTCAGCTCAATGCTCAACTTGTTCACATTGGCGAAAGCCGTTTCCAGCCCTGCAAAGAAACCAGCCAGCAATACCAGTATGGCCAGGATCAGGAGTGTATAAGTATCCATAATATAGTTCAAAAGTAAGGAATTATAGATTCCACATAATAGGTACGGTCATTCTTCATACAAAGATTGCACCGGAACATTATGTCATCACTGCAGGAATGCCGTTACCAGTTTTTTTACTGCGGTATACGCTGCTTCCAGGTCATCGTTCACTACTATTTCATCAAATTCATGGGAGAATGACAACTCATACCGGGCCTTCCCCAGCCTTTCTTCCAGGGATGCCTGTGTTTCCGTACCGCGTTCGCTGAGGCGTACCCGTAAGGTATCCAGCGTTGGCGGCGCTATGAAAATGGTCAGGACGCCGGTGTGGTATTTCTCCTTTATAGACAGGGCGCCTTTTACATCAATATCCACCATGGGTACTTTCGCGTCGTCCCATATACGTTGCAACTCACTTTTCAGTGTACCATAATACTTTCCGGCATATACCATTTCATATTCTGCAAAGGCGTTATCATCTATTTTCTGATGAAAATCGTCCAGGGACAGGAAATAATAATCTCTGCCATGAACTTCTGTTTCCCTGGCAGCGCGGGTTGTGGCTGAAATTGAGAATGCAAGCTGTGGCAGTTCTGACAGCAGCTTCTTTACGATGGTGGTTTTTCCTGCTCCGGAAGGGGCAGTAATGATGATGATCTTATTGGTCATGTTCTTAAGCTAGTTATCCCGGTTCCGCTATAAATCACAAGCTGCAAGGGATTGGTGCGGGCATTTACCATATGAAATATGATCGTTCGCGCCAATCTCTTGCAGCTTGTAGTATAATCTTATAAGTCTCAGACTCTTTTAATATCTGCACCGAGTTTTCTCAATCGCTCATCGATGTATTGATAACCGCGGTCTATCTGTTCAATATTCTGAATGGTGCTCTTTCCTTCTGCGCTCAGTGCGGCGATCAGCAGGGATACACCTGCACGGATATCCGGAGAGGACATGGTGATCCCTCTTAGTGCATGTTGTCTTCCTAAGCCTATCACCACTGCACGGTGCGGATCGCACAATACGATCTGTGCGCCCATATCTATCAGCTTGTCCACAAAGAACAACCTGCTTTCGAACATCTTCTGATGGATCATCACACTGCCTTTCGCCTGTGTGGCCACTACCAGCACAATGCTCAACAGGTCGGGCGTGAATCCTGGCCATGGATGGTCAGATATAGTGAGAATAGATCCATCCAGGAAAGTCTGGATCTCATATTTCTCCTGTGCAGGAATATAAATATCATTATCACGGATCTCCAGTTCAATACCCAGTTGACGGAACTTCTCAGGGATTATACCCAGGTGTTCCACACCGGCGTTCTTGATGGTGATCTCGGATTGCGTCATAGCCGCCAGCCCGATGAAAGAACCGATCTCGATCATATCCGGCAGCATGGCATGGCTGCAACCTTTCAGGGAGGGAACACCCTGAATAGTGAGCATGTTAGAGCCTACTCCATTGATGTTAGCACCCATACTGTTCAGCATTTTACATAGCTGTTGCAGGTAGGGCTCACATGCCGCATTATAGATAGTCGTTACTCCGCCGGCCATTACCGCTGCCATTACAATGTTGGCAGTACCCGTAACCGATGGTTCGTCCAGCAGCATATATGCTCCTTTCAGCCCACCGTCTCCGGCTTCCAGGCGGAAGTAGTTATCATCATTATCGTATACGAACTTAACGCCCAGCTTTTCGAACCCGATGATATGCGTATCCAATCTGCGACGGCCTATTTTATCGCCACCAGGTTTAGGAATATACGCCTTACCAAAGCGGGCCAGCAAGGGACCGGCAATCATTACGGAACCTCTCAGCCTGCCGGATTTCTTTTTGAATTCTGCACTCTCCAGGTACGGAAGATTGATCTGGTCAGCCTGAAATTCACAGGTGTCACGGCTGATCCTGTTAATTTTCACACCCATATCACCCAGCAACTCTATGAGCAGATTCACATCAAGTATATCGGGGATGTTGCTAATGGTTACTTTCTCAGCTGTCAGGAGGACAGCGCTGATGATCTGTAAAGCTTCGTTTTTGGCACCCTGGGGCACAATTTCCCCTTTAAGACGGTTGCCGCCTCTTACTTCAAAAGCACTACTCACTTGTTCCTATTTTTATTGTATTTGTTGTTACTGTGCTTGTTATTGCTTTTCCCGCTGTTGCTTTTGAATTTGTTCTGCTGGAAGCTTTTGCGTTTGTTACTTCCGCCACCACTATTGCTTGTACGTGGCAGGAACTCAGCGCTTGTATTGAAGTTAGGTGCGTTGGCAATAGCTGCTGCACTTGGAGGAGGTGTATAACCTGGCTGGAATTCCAGCTTGCCATCCGTGATGGTGTTTAACTCCGCCTTAATGGCATCGTCGTGTACACTTTCCTTGTGCCAGTTGCTATAAGCCAGTTTCATGTAGTTGCCTACACATTGGGTGAACCCTTCTTTCTTTTCCGGATTTTCTTCATTGATCGCTTTATCGATCACCATCTCCAGGTTTTTACCAAAGTGACGGTTACGGGGATACTTTTTAGGGTATGGTAAGCGCTCAGGTCTGGCCCTCAATGTTTCCCTGGTAGGGATAGGATACGGGGATTCCACATCCAGTTTGAAATCGGATATCAAAAACAAATGGTCCCATAGTTTATGCCTGAAGTCCTCTACGTTGCGAAGGTGGGGATTCAGCGTACCCATCAGCTCTATCAGCGACATGGCATTCTGTTGACGGTGGTCCATATCCTCAATGGTCAGCACATATTCTATCATCTTCTGGATATTCCTTCCGTACTCCTTCATTATCAAATGATTACGGGTCGTATTGTATTCCATATGGCTAATTAAAAAATAATATCTGTGTAAATTTTGAAAGGTAAGATCTGCTTGCGCATTCACAAAGCAACAAAACGCTGATTGGAGAACATCTTTGTACCTGGTCTTCTAGCCAGGACGGAATGACTTTTAATGTGAAAGCAACCGTTCCTTGCAAACATACCAAAAAAAATACTAATTAAGAATTATTCAAAGGCCAGTTTACCCCAGTTTTCAAGCTCTTCCTCTGTCCAGATCTCCGGGAAGAACACAATACGCTTGTGACGGGGCGGCAGGTACTGCTGCCAGTTAGTGCCGCCGGTAGCCGCAATATCTTCCGGTTTGCGGTTCAGGTACCTCACAGCCGACTTATAATGCATGAGCGGCCACTTTACATTGATGTTCAGGTCGTATTCCTTTAACAGCGGCATTACCTCTTCCTGTACTTCAGGGGATAACTGTTTATAGCGCAGCTGCATATTGTTCTCCCGGTAACGTTCTGCCAGGAACAGGAACTCGTGCATGTATTTCTTCTCAAACTGACGCAGGGTCAGTGTTTTCTTGCCTGTAGCCAGTTCGGTGGCGCCGCTACGCCAATAGATATTATCCAGCACGTCAGACAGCTCTTTTCCAGCCAGTCCGGGCCTTTGCGGCTCATAAACGAGGTTTGTCAACCCGGTGGAACAGATCTCTATCTTACGGAATTGCCCGCTCTGGAAACCGCTGGCAGGCAATAAAGCCATTCTGAACTTCAGGAATTGCTCTTTATCCATCCCGTCTACCATGATCTCGAAAGAGTTGATCAGGTTACGGAAATAGTTATTGATACGCTTCAACTGCGTCTTGAAAAGATCTGCCGTCAGTTCCGGCGCCTGACATACCTGCTCGATGGCCTGTAATGTCAGTTTGAAGTACAGTTCTGTGATCTGATGGTAGATAATAAAGATGTTCTCATCAGGTATAGGCGTACGGGGATGCTGCAGGTTTAATAATACGTCCAGTTGAATATAATCCCAATAGGTAAGGTAATCTGCATACAGGAGCCCGTCAAGATAGGAAGAAAGATCCTGGCCCATAGCGGCATACTTTTCTTCCAGCCGCTTAATTTTGTCGGCAATTTCTGTTGTAACCATAGCAATAAAATTAAATGATCCCTTCCCGGCCACCTGGTTGTCCGGATGCTACAATATAAGCAGACAGGAAGGGGTTGGCAGGGGTATCCCCTATTCCACAACGTTGATAGTGCGGTAAAAGCTTTCTTCCAGTGAAATCAGTGTCTCGGTCCTTTCTATACCTTTAATCTTCTGTAATTCGTCATGCAGGATCCTTCTCAGCTGGCTGATATCCTTGCAGATGATCTCCGCAAACATACTATAACTGCCAGTGGTGTAGTTCAGGCGAACCATTTCAGGGATCTTACGTAATTCTTTGGCCACAGTGTCGTACATGGAACTTTTTTCGAGGTAGATACCAATAAAGGCAATCACGTCATAACCAATCATTTTTAAATCTACGTGCAACTTCGTACCTTTAACGATACCCAGTTCTTGCAATTTCTTCATTCTAACGTGGATCGTGCCACCGGAAACGAAAAGCTTCTTCCCGAGGTCAGCGTAGGAGATTTCTGCATTATGCATCATTTCACTGATGATCTGCAAATCTAGTTTGTCAATATTCAAATTGTGGCTCATTTTTACAATTTGTTTTGGATTGTTTTAAACCTATATGCAAATATTTGAAAAATTTCGAAAATTCAAAAATTTTTCTTAAAAAATTTGCAAGAAAACGGTTATGTCTTTAGATTTGCATCATAATAGTTCTTCAAACGGCGGTTTTCAACAAATAGTTCAGCCTAAAAACTAAACGAAATTGAAAAAACACTGCAAAGTATTGAAAAACTAGCTCTTTAAATTGTGGGGTGATGAAACTGGCAGACATGCCCTCTTGTCTCGGGGGTGGGGATCACAGGATAAACACAGCATAATGGGTTGACCACTAATCTTATTTGTGCTGCGGCTAACTGCCTCGTGGAGGTTCGACTCCTTCCCCTACAGCGATTTAAAAACCTGTTCCGTTCCAAACGGGGCAGGTTTTTCTCATTTCAGACCACCCCATAACCCTACCCGTCCAACTCAAGTCCACGTCAAATTCATCCCTTATCCTCTCCTAAGACTCCTAAAACCAGCATAAACTACACCATTTTTCTTTTATCGGCCCTATTTTCGGACCAGGTGAAAGCCTGACGCCCTATCTTCTCACCACTAAAATCCCTTTAAACTTCAATTCGATCTATATCCTATAGGCATATTACGCCGTTATTACAGGCGCACTTCTATATCGATCGATATAGAAATAACGGCGTAACGCCGGCGTAATATGCCTATAGGATATAGGACGAATTGGCGAAGTGTGCATGATCAAGGGGAATAAGGCCCTTCTCATAGTAAAAAAGATGGCTCCGACATACCTTATATACGCTTTATACACGACGCATACAGGACGTATACCAGACGCATCCCCGGACTTGAACCGAATCATTTCCCCCTCCCTGCCCTACTCCCCCGGGAAAAACATTATTTTTGCAGCGATGGGACAAAAGAAATTACAACGCTTTGCAGAAATTGAGACGTTTCCGAATGTATTAATATACCCGGAAGGCATGCCTGGAAAATGGCATACGTTCTTTAAAAACAACAATTCCCTCACCCTGGAACTGGCCTGTGGTAAAGGAGATTATACGCTGGGGCTTTCCCGCCGCTACCCTGACAGGAACTTCCTGGGCGTAGACCTGAAAGGTAACCGCATCTGGCGTGGCGCTAAAACCGCCCTTGAGGAACCACTTCCTAATGCCGGCTTCCTTCGTACCCAGATCGATAAACTGCCTAATTATTTCGCCCCAGGTGAAATATCAGAGATATGGATCACATTCCCTGACCCGTTCCTTCGTAATTCCAAGTCTAAAAAGCGCCTTACGCACCCGCGCTTCCTGCAGTTATACCAACCGCTGCTGGCAAAAGACGGGACCATCAACCTGAAAACAGATTCCGCCGAACTATATGCCTTCACGCAGGAAGTGATCGCAGCGGCAGGCTGTACCTTAGTGGAAGATATTCCGGATATCTATGCTATGACCGAAGTTCCGCCCCTTTTGCAGATCAAAACCTTCTATGAAGGCATGCACCTGGAAGACGGCCGCACCATCCGCTATCTTAAGTTCAGATTACCGGAAGCCCCGCTTGACTGGCGTACCATAAAATTACCTTCCGATGCAGAAACCGTTGAAGGAGGGGATTGATTTTTATTATAATGAAGACGGTTATATGGTCCTCACTGAACATTTTCTCCTTGAACGGGGCTACTGTTGCGGGAATGGCTGCAAACACTGTCCATATGCATACGAAAAGGTACCGGAACCTAAACGAACCGCCCTCCTTGCCAACCGGGAGGCCGGAAACAAAGGATCGTGAAGTTGTACATGAAACTGACGGAAACGGGAAGACATCAAAATAAAGGGTGATACAATATTAAATATTAAAGCCGTACTTTGGCTATCAGGAAAGCAACAGGTAAAAACAGACTAAAAACTAAGCCCCTGGCGCATACTGTATTACAAATCATTATATGTCGGTATTAAAGTTAAAGCTGGACCAGGATCAACTGCTGGAAGATTTTTTCGAATCAACCCACGTTATTGGTATTGTGTCTTCCGCCCGCGACTATCAACTCTGCTGGCAGATTAATAACTACATGCACCTTGATTTCCGGGTAAATAATTCCCTGGAAATTAACCTGTCCAAAAACAACAGGGCGTTCTATTTCAGCGTTTTTGAGTTTGAGGAGCCAACTAAATCGTCTGTCCATTACTTCTACAATAATCACTGTCAGGCAGAGTTCCTGTTACCTGAACTGAAAAATGTAGACTATCTCTGGATGGTTAAAGGCGATTATTATCAGTTAGACGACGTTAAGAAGTTAATAGAACAGTTACGCCACGTAGGGCTTGTACAATTAGTATCTTTATTGGATATTAAAGAGATCAAAAACAAGATGAACCTCATCTTCTAACCGGTATGTACCGGTTCGTTCCTTCACCGAATTGCACCCGTGAACAAGGCTTTGTTTCATGACTAAATACTTTTGTTATGTGGGAAGAAAAAAAGAACCAACTGTATCGTTCCTTCGAATTTAAAAACTTCAGAGAAGCGTTTGCATTTATGACAAAAGTGGCTCTTGTTGCTGAAAAAATGGACCATCACCCAAACTGGACAAATGTTTATAATAAGGTAGATATATACCTGAGTACACATGATGCGGGAGATGTGATCACCGAAAAAGACCATAAACTGGCGAAAGCCATTGATGGTTTGTTGTAAAAATTTATTAGCAAACAGTGATTCGTATTTATTTACTATTCCTGTTGTTTTGTTACTCCATTAATGCTTCGGCCAGCATACCCGTCAAAGATACCCTGGCAGCAGACTTCGACCATCTGCCTTCAGCTGTTGATTTGCGGCCATATGTCATGAGCCTGGAGGATAAAGGGGGCTTACTAACACCACAACAGATTGCTTCAGCTACGTTCAACCACAACTATCACCTATTCCATGTAGAGAAAAAGCATATTGGAAAGGGCAATAATTGCTGGCTGAAACTGCATGTGAAGAACACAGGCCATCATGATTCAGTACTAACACTATTTACCGGCTGGCACGATCATATGAGCTGGTACGTACAGGATACTGTCGGCAGCAATCTACGCCTGCTGATGCAAACAGGTTTGATGAAAGACCGTGAAGGTGTGCAGCGCTGGGAGCATTATGGGTTCAACGTAACAGTACCACCGGGTCACACACGCACTTTCTTCCTCCACATCAATAATAAATATTATAACGAGAACGGGCTGATGCCCGTGCTTTTTAATGCCCTTCAGTATGGCCAGTTCCGCAGTGGACAGATGGAATATTTCAGGGGAGAGACTATACTGATCCATGTGCTGCTCGGTATGTTACTGGTATGCCTCGCAATAGCCGTCATCAACTATATACAGCTGCCGGACAAATCATACATGTACTTTGCTGCATATATGCTGGGCCTAATCATATTCTTTACGCTCAGGCTGGAAAGCCAGCCCTACCAGCTGTCTGTCTTCTACCGCTGGCCTATGCTCAAGTATTACTGGGATATACCGGCATTACTATTCTGCTTCTACCTGATGTACCTGGCGTTTGGCAATACCTTCCTGAACCTTCAGGAAAGGTTCCCTTTCATGGAGAAATTATTTACATCAGTAGCTGCTATTATCGGCGGTATCATCATCATCTGTTTCTATTGTATTGCATTGGAGCAATACCAGGTTCCGGTGATGATCTACAGTTATGTATACATTTCCACCTTAGTTCCATTGCTGGTAGTTTTCATTGCGCTGGCCCGACGTTCCCGGCACCATCCGCTGGTACGCTTCTTCCTGTTCGGGTCTCTCTGCTTTTATATGGCCAGCTTCGGCTCTTTCCTGATGCTTATCCGTCCGCTGGGGCTGATCAATGCTTTAGGCGAAATGTCGGCGCCATCACTACTCATCGTAGCAGGTGTACTGTTGCAATCCATGTTTTTCCTTGCGGGGCTTAGTTACCGGAATAAACTGGTGCATCATGAAAGAACACGCACACAGGAATTACTGATCAAACAACTGAATAAGAACAAGGAGCTGCAACGCAAGCTGAACGAGCAGTTGGAGGAACTGGTAAAGGAACAGACCACCGAAATATTACGCAAAAAGCAGGAGCTGGAAGAACAGCGCAAACGACATATAGAGACTGAGTACGATAAAAAGCTGACCGAGATTGAGTTGAAGGCCATTCGTGCCCAGATCAATCCACACTTTATTTTCAACTGCCTGAACTCCATACAGCTCTTTGTTATGCAGCGGGACTTTGAGTATGCGCAGAAATATCTGTCGGACTTCTCCTATCTTATCCGCAAAACGCTGGACTTCTCGCGCCGTAATTTTATTTCGCTTGCAGATGAAATTGCTTATTTGAATACTTATCTTGGGTTAGAGAAAATGCGGTTTGAACATAAGATGGAATATGAGATATACGTTGATCCCGTTATTGCCACTGCAGAACTGGAAGTTCCTGCTATGTTACTCCAACCGTATGTGGAAAATGCAGTTAAGTATGGTATGACCAACAGTGATCATCCGATCGGTAAGTTATTGATACAGTTCAACCAGACTGCCCCGGATATGCTGGAGTGCCTGATAGAAGACAATGGTATCGGCATTATCCGTTCCAAAACGTTGCGTACACTCCCCAAACATCACCAGTCGTCTGGAATGGAGATCAGCTTCAACCGTGCGGAACTGCTTAACAAGATGTACAACACGGGGATACATATTGACATCATAGACAAATCAGAAAATAATAATACAGAAAGCGGTACTATTGTAAGGATCCTCATTCCCCAACTTTAGCCGTATAAGCATATTAGATAACTATGATAAAAGCTGTTATTATAGATGATGAGCGCAATAGCCGGGACATCATATCTCTGATGCTGGAAAAATATTGCCCCGACGTGCAGATCGCAGCAACCGCATCTGACTGCGCCAATGGCATTGCCACCATTCAGGAACATCAGCCCCAACTTGTATTCCTCGACCTGGAAATGCCTGATGGCACCGGCTTTGACGTGTTACTAGGTACGAAAGACGTTCCTCCTTTCGAAGCAGTATTTGTGACCGCTTTTGAAAAAAAATTCCTTCACACTATCCGTTTCAGCGAAGTGGAGATCATTCTGAAGCCTATTGACAGGGAAAGTCTGATGACGGCGGTCACGAAGATCACCAACCGCATTCATGCCAATGCCAGTACTACCCGGTATAGGGTGCTGCTCGAAAACTTTAACAGCGGGAAAAATATCAATATGGACCTGGTGATCCCGGTCACCCAGCATGAGGACATGATCATTTCTCTGAATACCATCACTTACCTGGAGGCGAATTCGGAAAAGTGTACCATTTACCTGGTGGATAATACACAGTTACAGGCGGAGCGTTCATTCCGTTATTATACCGATCTGTTTGGCCCCTTACGTTTTTACCAGATCAATAATCACCAGATGGTGCAGCTTTCGCAGATCAGTCATATGGAAAATGACGGTAACAAAGTGGTACTGAAAAATGGAGTGAAACTGGAGGTTGCTGACAGAAGGAAGAAAGACCTGGTCAGTCACTGGAAACAGTACAGATAAAAAAGATAAAGGCCGCATCTGATGAGATGCGGCCTTTATCTTTTTTATCTTGATGGAGAGATATTATCCATTCATGGAGATCAGGAACTCTTCGTTGTTCTTGGTTCCTCTCATGTGCTGCAGCATGAAGTGCATAGATTCTTCTGTATTCATATCTGCCAGGTGATTACGCAGGATATGGATACGTTTCAGGATATCTTTTTCCAGTAACAGGTCGTCACGACGGGTAGAGGAAGCGGATACGTCGATAGCAGGGAAGACACGTCTGTTAGCCAGTTTACGGTCCAGTTGCAGTTCCATGTTACCGGTACCTTTGAATTCTTCAAAGATCACCTCGTCCATTTTGGAACCTGTATCGATCAATGCTGTAGCGAGTATTGTTAAAGAGCCGCCATTTTCGATCTTACGGGCGGCACCGAAGAACTGTTTAGGTTTCTGCATTGCGTTTGCTTCCACACCACCGCTCAATACTTTACCGGAAGCAGGTGCTACGGTATTATGTGCGCGGGCCAGACGGGTGATGGAATCCAGCAGGATCACTACATCGTGTCCGCATTCTACCAGGCGTTTTGCTTTCTGCAGTGCGATGGCAGATACTTTCACGTGTTTTTCAGCCGGTTCGTCAAATGTAGAGGCAATTACTTCCGCCTTTACACTACGTTCCATATCGGTTACCTCTTCCGGACGTTCATCGATCAGTACGACCATGAGGTACACTTCAGGATGGTTTGTCGCGATAGCGTTGGCCACTTCTTTCAGCAACATGGTCTTACCCACTTTAGGCTGTGCTACGATCAAACCACGCTGGCCTTTACCTATTGGGGTAAAGAGGTCCATGATACGGGTTGAGTAGTTGTTTGAAGTAGTGGTCAGACGTAATTTCTCGAAGGGGAATAACGGCGTCAGGTAATCAAATGGAACACGGTCGCGTACTTCTTCAGGAGATTTACCGTTGATGGTCTCTACTTTCAGGAGGGCGAAATATTTTTCACCTTCTTTCGGCGGACGAACAGAACCTTTCACCGTATCACCGGTTTTCAGTCCGAATAATTTGATCTGGGAAGGAGAAACGTAAATATCATCTGGTGAACTGAGGTAGTTATAATCAGAGGAGCGCAGGAAACCATAGCCATCAGGCATCATTTCGAGTACGCCTTCGCTGATAATTATACCATCAAATTCTATATTAAAAGCAGGTTCTTTCTTATTTGAAGGGAAGCGCTGTTTCTGCGCCAGTACCGGTTCTTCCGGCATTACAAAATCATCTTCTTCGTCTTCTTCTTCCTCGTCTTCTTCAGCTGCGGGTAAAGATGTCACTACATTTTCCTCTTCTTCTTCTTCCTCTTCAGCGTCTTCTGTAAACTGCGGAATGATTACATCATCATCGTCGTCGAAAGTAAGAGAGGGGATGTCGAGATCTATATCGAAGTTCTTTTTCTTTGGTTTGGTTTCCTGTGATTTAGGTTCTTCTAATTCAGACTCTTTTGTTTTAACACCGCTGGCAGCTGGTTTCCTGCCACGTTTTGGTTTTTCGTCAGCAGCTGTAGCTTCTGCTACATGGGCTTCTTCTGCTTCTTCTTCTTTCTTTGATTTACGTTTACGTGTTTTCTTTTCTTCTCCATTTGCCGGGTTACCTTCGGAGGCCATTACTGCCTGCTTATCGAGTATTTTGTAGATAAGATCCTGTTTGCTCAGTTTTTTGGCGTTTGGCACATCCAGTTTCTCTGCAATGTCAAGCAGCTCAGGAACGAGCATGTCGTTCAATTGTAAGATGTCGTACATCATCGTGTGTTGTCAAATTTAAAAGTGTTGTGAGGTGGGTACCACTACATACCAACATACACCAATTACAAATAATTGTTTTTTGAGTCCAATAAATTTAATCTGGTTATTAAATCTGATAGGGAATGTTGAGTTTAGGACTGCCGATGAAGATGGAAATTAGAACTTAATCAGGCAGATTGTAACGCAAGATTAAAACAAGTTTCGCTATTATCCAAAAAAAATGCACTGCTCCAACCTGTTACAACAGCAGCCAGATAAGCCTCCGTGCGGTACTCCCCCTTTTAAAACCCCGTCCCATAGCCTGTCTATGGTCCTGATGCTCTATAACTATCAACATTCCTGCCAAAGAGCGCCACCGCAGTAGCTATTTAATTTAACATTTTATTGACTCCCCGGCCGGCAAACCGGTTTTCCCCTATGCATTCTGCTCTATAAATCTTAAATTTGCACTCCAAAATTTATATTAATATGAGCCAAAGAGTGAAAGTCAAGCAGATACTGCAGGACGAAAAAACAGATTACCCTGTTGTGGTAAAAGGTTGGATACGGTCTTTCCGTAACAATCAGTTCATAGCTTTGAATGATGGCTCTACCAATAATAATATCCAGATCGTACTGGACACAGAATCAGTTACACCTGAACTGTTAAAACGCATCACTACCGGCGCTGCCATCAGCGTATCCGGACAGGTGATCCCCTCCCTGGGTAAAGGCCAGCGGGTGGAAGTAAAAGCAATAGAACTGGAAATACTGGGAGATTGTGATCCGGAGAAATATCCGCTGCAGCTGAGAAACAGACCCAGCCTGGAATATCTTCGTGAAATAGCGCATCTCCGGTTCCGTACCAATACTTTCGGTGCTATTTTCCGTCTTCGCCATTCACTGGCATTTGCAGTACATAAGTTCTTCAACGATAGAGGCTTTGTATACCTGCATACGCCTATCATTACAGCTTCTGACGCTGAAGGCGCAGGTGAAATGTTCCATGTAACATCCTTCGATATTAAAAATCCCCCATTGACAGAAAGCGGCGAAATTGATTATAAAGAGGATTTCTTCGGCCGCGCTACTAACCTGACCGTGTCCGGTCAGCTGGAAGGCGAACTGGGAGCAATGGCCTTTGGTGATATTTACACCTTCGGTCCAACTTTCCGTGCTGAGAACTCCAACACAGCCCGTCACCTGGCTGAATTCTGGATGATAGAACCCGAAATGGCGTTCTATGATCTTGAAGACAATATGAATTTGGCCGAAGCTTTTATTAAATCTGTTATCGGCTACGCCCTGGAAAACAACAAGGAAGACCTGGAATTCCTGGCACAACGCCTGGCAGAAGAAGAAAAGCAGAAGCCACAGCAGGAACGCAGTGAAATGGGACTGATCGAAAAGCTCGAATTCGTACTGAATAACGAGTTTATGCGCCTTACCTACACCGAGGCCATCGACATCCTGAAGAACAGCAAACCTAACAAAACGAAGAAATTCAACTACCTCATCGAAGATTGGGGTGCTGATCTCCAGAGCGAACACGAACGTTACCTGGTAGAGAAACATTTCAAGAAACCAGTGATCCTGACAGATTATCCTAAAGCGATCAAAGCGTTCTACATGAAACAGAACGAAGATGGCAAAACTGTCAGGGCGATGGATATCCTCTTCCCTGGCATCGGTGAGATAGTAGGTGGTTCCCAGCGTGAAGAGAACTACGATAAACTGGTAGCCCGCATGGAAGAAATGCACCTGCCTGTTGAAGAAATGAGCTGGTACCTCGATACCCGCCGCTTCGGTACTGCTCCTCATGCAGGCTTTGGTCTTGGCTTCGAAAGGCTGGTACTGTTCGTAACTGGTATGGGTAATATCAGGGACGTAATACCTTTCCCAAGAACACCTAAGAGCGCTGAGTTCTAAGAATGTTGATAGATCATCATAAAAAACGCCGTCCCGTTTATTTCGGGACGGCGTTTTACTTTTATCAAACGCTTGCTCAATTCCATTACATACGCCTGTAACTTCGATTCACACACGATCTTCACGTATATCCGCATCTCATTCCGCTATGCTTATTCTTATCCCGATAGTTCATTTCCCTCTTTATGGAATATTTCTCCCTCAGCATCTATATCATTGAAAGCGCTTTCAGTCATTTATTCTTATACACTTAAACCTATTTATCATGGCTGAAATGAATACCGGCAGCTCCGATCGCGGCCACAAAAAAGGAACCCGTTCAAAGAAATTAAGTACTCGTGTAGATATGACACCTATGGTAGACCTGGGATTTCTGCTCATTACTTTTTTCATGTTAACTACTACGATGTCACAACCCAAGGTGATGAAGTTACTGATGCCTGCAAATCCTAAAGATAATGAGCGGCCGAATGTCATAGCAGAAAGCAAATCGCTCACTATCCTGCTGGGCGCCAATAACTCAGTCAGTTATTATGAAGGAATGGGGAATGATCCTTTACATCCACCGGTAGTAAAACACACCACCTTTGCGAATAACAATGGTATCCGCGATATCATTATCAACAAACGTGACCAGGTGATAAAAGTACATGGGCGTGATGATCTGACGGTATTGATCAAAGCAGATAAATCTGCCAATTATAAAAACGTGGTGGACATTATGGATGAGATGCTGATCAATCATGTAGAAAGATATGCCATGGTAGACATTACTCCGGAAGATGAAGCTTACCTAAAATAAGTTAACTTAGTAAGGTAAAACTCACTTACTATGGCTCTAACTCAATCCATTCCAGTTGTGGACCTCGCCGCCTTTACTTCGGGCGATGCTGCCAGTAAAGCCGCTTTTGTTGAGCAGCTCGGTAAAGCTTACGAAGAAGTAGGTTTTGTAGCGGTAAAAAATCATGGTATTTCAGACGATCTCATTGCAAAGCTGTACAAGTATGTACAACTGTTCTTTACTTTACCTTCGGAGACCAAGCGATCTTACGAGATCCCCGAACTGGCCGGCCAGCGCGGTTATACCTCCTTCGGTAAAGAACACGCAAAAGGATATGACGCGCCCGATCTGAAAGAATTCTTCCAGTTTGGTCAAACCGTGGAAGATGAAGATCCGATCAGCGACGAATATCCGCCAAATGTATCTGTAAAAGAGATCCCTGCTTTTTCACCCACCTTCTTCGATGCATACCGCGCATTCGAAAAGTCAGGAAAAGCACTGCTGCAGGCTATCGCGATCTACCTGGGATTGGACGAGCATTATTTTGACGATTACATACACAATGGCAATTCGATACTGAGGGCCATTCACTACCCTCCTATTACGCAGGAACCGTCATCTGCCATTCGTGCAGAACAACATGAGGACATTAACCTCATTACCCTGCTGGTAGGCGCTTCTGCTGATGGCTTACAGATACTCGACAAACAGGATAACTGGGTGCCTGTAACTTCGTTGCCTGAACAGATCGTTGTGAATGTGGGCGATATGCTGCAAAGGCTGACCAACAATCGCCTGAAATCAACCACGCATCGTGTAGTGAACCCTCCGCGTGATATGTGGCATACCAGCCGTTATTCTATTCCGTTCTTCCTGCATCCCAAATCAGAGATGCCGCTGAACGCCCTGGAAAGCTGTGTAACAGATGAAAATCCACTTTCTTACGAGCCTATTAGCGCAGGCGAATACCTCGACGAAAGACTTAGAGAGATCGGATTAAAGAAATAATTGCCGTTTTCAAATATATGGGGCTGACTAAAAGAAGGGATCTATCTTCTTTAGTCAGCCCCTATTGGTTACAGGAACATCTTCTAATTCACTTCACTGGAAGCACCCTGCTGCTTCTTTGCCAATGTCTTCTCCTCTTCCAGCACGGCCGTATTACCACTGAACAGCTGTACAAAATAATCTCTCATTTCGGGCGTCATACGATAATCATTATGCGGAAAATTCAGAAAATAGCTATGCTGCCGGCCGCCCTGCTCACGAAAGTTGACATAACAGGCATTATCAGCCCGCTTGCCTTTCAATTTTTCCCCCAGCTGAGCGGTGAGGGTTAGCAGGTGCGCCCCTTTCAATTGCCAGTCTGACCTGTTGTAATTGATATAGATCCTATTGGCGAAACGGATATTCTCCACCCACTCCTTATGCCCCTTTGACGGAACACATGCAGCATTCAAAACAACATTATCGATGAAGGGAACACTATTCAGCTCTTCATAAGGCTGGTGTTTCATCATCTCCCTGAAAATGATATTCCCCATACTATGGCAGAATGTGGAGACTTTGATATGCGCTATCCAATCTTCATTCTCCACGCGGGCCTGCTGGATCGTCTTTAACAGGCGGAAATAGTGTGGGGCCGATATACGGGCGTTACTACGGGCAAACCTGAAGTTTTTCGATGGCCGGTAAGTGGTATTGATGCTGGCATAGTCAAACATCACTACGTTCACATTATACTGTGAACGCATTAAGAGGGCCCGCTGAACGTTTGTCGTAAAGATCTTCCCCATCCCCTCCGCATATACGACTATATCCCGCTTTTGCGGCATCATATTCATCGCCTCTGACAAAGTCGGTACCTGGAAGACATTCCATTGACCTGCATTCTTTTGCAGGAAAAAGTACTTCAGCCCTGCGGTATCTACAAATTCATCTACAAAGCGTAAACTATCCTTGTACAGATGCCTGTTACTTACAAATACGAGACAGGTGTCAGTCAGCGAAGGCCTTATTGAGTCGGTTTGCAAAGAGAAATTAGCCCAATAAGCCTCACTGTTATAATACGTCAATTGTGCTCTTGCGCTGAATGAAATTGTTATGCATAGGAGGACCAGGAATCTTCTCATAAACTATGTGTATTATTAAACCATTCAATACCAACCTCTTAAAGGCTGATCATACTGAGGTGGGAAATATTGACTAACCTGAAAGTATTCTCTATTTATCACAAGGATTATGCCCGTACGCTTTCCGCCTAACGGAAGAAAATCAACTGTTTAAAGTTTAAACGCTTGTTTTTGTCAAGAAATTATTGAAATTCGGGCAGCCGATTAATTTCTTAAACGTGTTTCTACGTCATATTCCTTTCTTACGGGCTGTCTTTATGCACAGCATCACAGCGTACGGGGGGCCTCAGGGCCACCTGGCCATGATGTTGAAGACATTCGTACACCAGAGAAGGGACGTAACCGAGCAGGAGCTGATGGAGTACAATGCATTCTGCCAGCTGTTACCCGGCGCTTCGTCTTCCCAAACACTGACGCTTATTGGTTACAAACGCGGCGGCGTACCGTTGGCCGTAGCTACCCTTCTCATATGGATAGCTCCCGCCTGTTTACTAATGGGATCTCTCAGCTTTCTGCTGCAATACTTTGATCAGAAAGCCTTAAACACAGATATCTTTAAGTACGTACAGCCGATGGCTGTTGGTTTTCTGATCTATGGAAGTTTGCGGGCGTTTAAGATCAGTATCCGCAACCTCGCTACCGCCGCTATCATGGTCGTATCGTTGTTAACAGCTTACTTTTTTAAATCTCCCTGGACCTTTCCGGCCCTCATCATCCTGGGAGGGATCGTGTCCAACTTCAGTGATAAACGTATCCCTGACATCCACGACAAGCCGAAAAAGATCCAATGGACCAATATCTGGCTGTTTGCCCTGTTGTTCATACTGGCGGGTTTCTTTTCCGAGCTGGCGCGTACGCACGACTGGATCACACGCCGGCCGTTTAACCTTTTTGAGAACTTCTACCGTTTCGGTAGTCTGGTATTTGGCGGTGGGGATATCCTGATCGCGATGATGCTTGAACAGTACGTATCCCGCTCAAATACCCGTTTCATGAATGCGGAAGAATTACTGACAGGAGCGGGTATCATGCGTGCCTTACCGGGGCCGACTTTTTCCATCACCGCTTATGTGGGTGGAATGGTAATGCGCAACCTGGGACCGGGCTATCAGCTACTGGGATGTATGCTGGCCCCTGTTGCCATATTTTTACCCAGTTTACTGCTGGTCTTATTCTTCTTCCCTATATGGCACAACCTGAAGAAATACGTGGTCATTTACAGAGCGCTGGAGGGCATTAACGCCACTGTTGTGGGGATCATGTGGGCAGCCACGTTCATCCTGTTCATGGCCATCCCACTTACCTGGTATAACATCGCCATCACTATCGCTACATTAACGATCCTCTGCACTTCACGTATACCGTCCCCATTTATAGTACTCGCCTGCCTGTTGTTAGGCTGGCTGATGTAACGTTTATTTAGGCTTCGTAGTCGTCTGGTCTTTCTTAAACACCATGGCGGCTAATACTGACGCCAGCAAGCCCAGGATACCATTTGTAAAGAACACATTACTGAACAGATAGATCCAGAAGTTATCTTGCCGCTGCGCTCCAGAGATAAAGTGCAACGCTATCGTAAACAAGGTCACAACCAACACCGCCCATATCGTTGTTCTGAAGCCCATCGCAAACAATGCCATGGCAGATGTCCTTTCATGATGCTGGCTATTGTAATGAATAACGGAAAACAATACGCCCAGGAACATCAGCAGATTTCCAAAGTATCCCGTCCATAAGGCGGCGGATATATTGGTGAAGTAAAAGATGATCGTAAATACAATCGAGACAACAGCTATGATGATCCCATAAATGGGAGCAAGATTGACGTGATGATGATTTGCTGTTTGCATAACATTCAGTTTTAAGGTGAAATAAATTACTGCGCCGCAGCTTCAATAGTCTTAATTACCTTACGCAGATCATTTTTTGTTTTATCAATATCCTTCCACAGATCCCCCACTTCCTTCAGCCTGTCTGCCATGTTCCCGATATGGAAATCGGCTATGGCAAGATCATCTGTCAGCTCATCCCAGTTTAACGGTGCGGAAACAGTGGCGCCGGGCTTCGGCCGTACGGAATATGGAGAAGCGATAGTTTGTCCACGGCTATTCTGCATATAGTCTATGTATACCTTTTTATTTCGCTTTGACTTGCTGCGGATCACACTTGTGATATCCGGCAACTGCTGTTGTACCTGTTTGGCGACATACTCTGCAAACAAGCGACAGGTTTCATAATTGTATTTGCCACCGGTAGGCACATAAATATGCAGACCAGAAGCACCGGAAGTTTTACAGAAAGCTTTCACCCCAAGTTGATCGAGGAGCTCTTTAATAGCCAGCGCTGTTTCCACCACATGTTTAAAAGCAATATTTTCCGGGTCCAGGTCCAATACCAGGTAATCCGGGTTATCGAGGTTCTTTACCCGTGACAGCCACGGATTGATCTCTATACATCCCAGGTTGACCATATACGCCAGTGTAGCGGCATTGTTGCATACCAGGTAATCAACGTCCCTCGAGGCAGATGCGGCATGCAGCTGAATGGTTTTCAACCAATCGGGCGCTGATTCCGTATCAATATCCTTCTGATAAAAGCCCGCGTCATTAATACCGTTAGGAAACCGGTGCAGGCTTAACGGACGGTCTTTCAGGAAAGGCAACACGTAATCGGCCATCTCCAGATAATAATCCAGCAAAGTACCTTTACTGATCTTTTCATCCGGCCAGTACAACTTCTGTTGATTGGTCAGTGTGACCTTCTTCCCATTCAGCGTCACCACCCTCTCTTTCTCATGTTTAGCAGCCGTCGAAGCGGCGGCATTCACTGCAGCTTTTTTTGTCGCCATCTTTGTAGATTTTGCAGTTTCTTTATACACTTCCTTTGCCGGCTTGTCTTTTCTTAATCCCAGGAATATCGGCTGGCGCAGATGCCTGTCGCTCGTCCAGGAAGAGAATTTCACCTGGCATACCAGTTCAGGCTTAACCCAGGTAACGGGCGTATTGGTCCTGATCTTTTCCTTAAACGGAGAGGTCTTCTGCCGGTATGGTTGCATCTTCTCATACAACTCATTGATGAGCGCTCCATTTAATCCACCGCCACAGTTACCTACATATTTCAACTCATTCTTATCATCATAAACACCCAGCACCAGCGATCCGATTTTCTTTCTGCTACCCTGCGGATCGGTATAACCACAGATGATAGCTTCCTGTTCATCCACGATCTTGATCTTCAACCAGGACATAGACCTGCGGCCTTCAGCATACAGGCTCTCCGTTTCTTTGGCGATGATACCCTCCCAGCCCTTCTGCTTTGCTGTTTTATACAGCTTTTCACTATCGTCTGTTACGTGCTCGGAGTAGATCACTGTTTTGCTCCCCAATTGTTTCACAACATCCTTCAGCAATTCTTTTCGTTGAATAAGCGGTAACGCCATCAGGTCCTGCCCGTCCAGCTGCAACAGGTCAAATACTACATATACCAGGTTACCGGATGCATCGTTCTTATAGTTTTGCAGTGATTGAAAATCGGACGTACCATCCTTTTTCATGATCACGATCTCTCCATCCAGCACTGCGTTATGTGATAATTTCTCCAACGCGGCGACCACCTTTGCATAGTCTTTATTAAAGGACAAATGATTCCTCGAATACAGCTCTACATTGCCTTTGCGCACATCAGCTATCGCCCTGTAACCATCCCACTTGGTTTCAAACAGCCATCCTTCCCTGCTGAACGGTGCATCTACCAGTGTCGCCATCATGGGAGTGAACAACTCTTTTTTAGCTGCTGCTGCTTTTACTTTTGCCGGCTGTGCTTTTTTTTTAGCCCCTTTCATCTTCTCTTTCTCCTTCACACCTTTATCCTTAATACGCTGTGGGGTATAATCTTCACTATTGTAGGCTTCTTTTACTGCATAGCTATCTTTGTGCTTTAAGAGTAACCAGGCATTATCATCTGAATTTTTCATTTTCACCAGGGCGAATTCACCTTTCACTTTTTTCCCTTTCAGGCGTATTTTAAGATCGCCATCGCGGATCTCTTTATTCGCTTCTTTATCGAAGTCTTTTCCATCTTCACGCAGCAGTTCATAGCTCCCTTTATCCCATACATAGACGAATCCGGCGCCATAATTCCCTTCGGGAATAACACCTTCGAAGTCTTTATAATCGTACGGGTGGTCTTCGACCTGCATCGCTAGTCGTTTATCAGCCGGGTTCATGGACGGACCTTTGGGTACTGCCCAGCTTTTAAGCACACCATCTACTTCCAGCCGGAAGTCGTAATGCAACCGGGAGGCATGATGACGCTGAATAACGAAGATGTGCTGTTTATCATCACTCTTTTTCTTCGCTCCTTTCGGCTCTGAAGTATCCTTGAAATTGCGCTTCTGATCGTATGTTCTCAGACTCATGATGCACGTTTTTTATTACCACTATTGTTGCCAAGACTTGCCTTCAACTGATCGAACAGATCAGAGCTCTTGGTGTGTACGACCTTCATCTTTTTCACTGTACGGCGTTTGCCGCTTGCTTTGGCTTTAATGATCTTGAGCAGATCTTCATGATAGGTATCTTTGTATTGACTGATGTCAAATTCGCTTGTATAACTTTCCACGAGTTGCACTGCCATATCCAGCTCTTTTTTGCTGATCTTACTGCTGGAAGGAATGGATAGATCTTCCGGCGAGCGGATCTCCTGCTCAAATCTCAGTTGTTGCAACATCAGGTAATTGTCTTTTGGGCGGATAACGGCCAGATGTTCACTCGTTCTGAGTACAAAACGCCCCAGTCCGGCCTTACCCGTTTTCTGTAATGTTTTCAACAACAGTTCATATGCTTTCACACCGGCTTTATCTGGTTCTATATAGTAGGGTGTTTCAAAATAGATATCATCTATTTCCACTTGCTCTACAAAAGATTCAATGGTGATGATCTTACTTTTTTCAGGGGCTGCCTCCTGGAAATCTTCATCTTCCAGTATGATATACTCATCATTATACAGATATCCTTTCACTATTTGTTCCCAGGGCACTTCTTTCCCTGTATTTTCATTCACACGTTTAAACTTTATATGGGCATGATCTTTTTTATCCAGCATATCCAGGTCCAGCCTGCTGTCCTGTGTTGCGCTGTATAATTTGATGGGTATGTTAACCAACCCAAAACCAATTGTTCCTGACCAAACAGCTCTCATAAAAAAATAATTTAAAGGTGATATGTGATGAAAACCAAACTATATGCCATGGCACGCGTTTTGAATTTTAACACAGTAACAAAAACCTTTGTTTATGGAAAAGCCAGGCGAAATGACCACCCTAAGCCGGGTGATGGAAAAATTACATGAAAGAGGTCTTGATCATGAATTAAAAATGAGTGACCACGGCAGAATGCAGAATGTTGAAAAACAAAAGATCTATAACCCTGAAGAGCTCAAGATCATTAAAACTTACCGGTTTGAAGGAGAGTCTGATCCGGCCGACATGTCAGTACTGTACCTCATAGAGGACAAGGAAGGCGAGATTGGCTACGTACTGGATGCTTATGGTGCATATAGCACGCATGAGGAGTCTGGATTTGACGAATTTCTCCAAAAGATACCGGTAGAAGACAGGGAAGATCAGTTGATCTTCGCATAACAATAGCTCATGTAAAAATTGTTATTAAGAATTAGGGATCTGATGCGATACATTACGCTCCGGTTCCTAATTCTTAATTTTTTATACCCTGTTTCCTTACTTTTTGCAGTGTAACTGCTTTCATGAATTTCAACAGGATCTTTTCATCGTTGTGCAGTCCATCGTCGGAAGCCTGATTCCTTCCTGCCCTTAAGTCCTCCAGATAAGGCTCCAGTTCACACTGTTCATATGCTTCCAGTATCTTCGGATGTATATAGTATTTCTTACAGACGGCCCTTGTGTTACCCAGTTTTCCCGCTACACTGTCAATAATATGCACCAGGTTCTGTTTACACTCTGAGGCTGAACTGAAAGGAGTAAGATCGGCCAGCAGGTTCAATGCGTTCACTGTTCCGAACCATGTTCTGAAGTCTTTACAGGTATAGTCTTCCCCTGTCCAGAGTTTCAGGTATTCATTGATGTCGCCGGAATCCAGGCTTTTGTGCTCCTCGCCCTCGTAGTACTGAAACAGTTCCTGTCCGGGAATGTCTCTGACCTTTTGTAATAATCGGGCTAATTGGGCGTGTTTAAGGGTTATTTTATGTAGGACGCCCTTTTTCCCCTTGAATCGAAAAAAGGCCGTATTTCCGTCTATTTTGACGTGTTGTACATGCAATGTGGTCAATCCATAGGAGCCATATAGTTTTTCATAGGAAGCATTGCCTACTCTGATCAGTGTTTCCTGCATGACGCTGAGCGCGATGGCCGTAACTTTCTCTTTATCAAGGCTTTTCTTACGCAAAGCAGTTTCAATATATTCGCGTAATTGCGGTAGTTTCTCCCCAAAATGTAGCAGCCGGTCGTACTTGGTCTCATTGCGCACCTTTGCCCAGGTGGAATGATAACGGTATTGTCTTCTACCCAGGGCGTCAATACCTGTAGCCTGTAAGTGACCATTAGCATAGGGACAGATCCATACATCTTCCCAGGCGGGCGGTAATACAAGTCCCCGGATCCTTTTCAGGACTTCTTCATCTTTGATAATATCACCATGCTGATCGCGGTACTGAAAGCCGTCTTTCACTCTTTCCCGGCTGTACCCTGTAGTACCTGATCTTACATAACGCAGTTTCACAGCTTTGGCCGTAGCCATTGCTTCGGCAATTAAGTCCATAACACGCAATTTCTATCGTTCACAATGTTGTTAACATCTGACGGGGATTAAGAAAGGCCTCTAACATTTAAGAATGCAGAGGCCTGTAGGGTTCCCATCTATACGTTAACCTTATTCAGCAGCAGCTTCCTCATTTATTGAAGATTCCGCCAGTTGAGTAAGTAAAACATCAGTTTCCTTTTCCTCATTCAGGGTCTGTTCCAGCAATTGAGCTGCTTCGTCATGCCCCATTTTAGCGGCCAGTGTACGAAGGCTACCATAAGTAGCAATTTCGTAATGTTCAACTTTCTGGCAGCACATGATCAGGCCTGCATCTCTAACAGCGCTATCTTCATCTGTATCGTCGATCACTTCCTGTCCTTCTTCTATCAGGCCTTCCATAGCCGGGCATTTTTTTGCCTTTGCGGTCTGGCCTACAGATTCGAATACTCTTTCAAGGCGGCTCACCTGTTCCTTTGTTTGTTCCTGGTGAGTGAGGATAGCATCTGCAAGTTCTTCGGAGGTGGCCGCTTTCTGCATCTTACCCAGTGCTTTCACCAGTGCTTTCTCTGCCCAGTATATGTCTTTTAATCCGTCTAAAAACAGTTGATGGAACTTTGAGTTGGGCATATCTTCATTCTGGCTTTTGCTGCTCCTTGAACGGGAGGCGCTGGCTGGTTTAGAGGCAGTACGAGATGTGGATGCAGATTTACTGCCTGCAGTGCTTCTGCCAGTTGTTTTGGACTGGCTACCTGTTTTTGACTTAGATTGGGTTCTTGTTGCCATGTTATTTGGAGTTTATAGTGTAACAAATTATTCTTCCGGAATTACTTTTGAATCTTCTTCATCGTAACTATTGCCTGTTTCCATGATCGTTTTGTCGGGGAACAGGTCCGGGGACCTTTCCTGTACATCTTCCCGATCCTGTTCTGCTACCAGTTCTGTCCTTTCTTCAGTTTCCAGTTCCGCCTTTTCGTTTACCGCTTTTGGATTAGGAGGAGAACGTTTAATATCATGATCCGGCACCTCATTCGGCACAGGAGGCGGAGGCCCCGGCGGAGATGGCGGAGGCGTTATTTCCGGTCCCGTAGGTCTTGGTGGTTCCTCTTTTGGAGGCGGTTGTTTTTCAGGGACGCCTCCCGGCGAAGGATTGTCCGCTGACATATGATAATATTGCATAGTTCTGATTTTTTCTGTGAAACGATTGCCTTCAAGTGTGCAGTTGTATCGGACGTTTTTTCCGTATGTACTATTTGACTACTGGGAGTAATAGGACAAAGTTCATTCCATCACGCATCAGCATATGTGTGAGATACATATCACACATAGCTATATTGCTTGCAAATGCTTATCCACAAGCAATTACACGGATATATTACTTACTTAAACGCTTATATGAATCAATTGAGCAGCCACGACAGGAATGCCTGTAGAATAAGTCTTTCACTGTGTGGAAATTGTTGGATAGTAGCCAAAAGAATTGTGTAAATTCGAATGCTTACCACTCAATCATCGGGAACATGCATATACCTGTACAAAAGAAGATCAGATTAGGATTCTTCATCGCTTTCACTGTTATCATTGTCGCTTCAATATGTTCCTTCCTGGTGACCAAGAACCTGCTCGACAACGCGAGGTGGTTAAACCGCACCATTGAGATCTCCAAAAGCCTTGAAGTGATCACAAAACAGCTGAAAGATGCTGAATCTGCTGTCAGAGGGTACAGCATTACCAGGGACACTGCTTTTCTACGGCCTACTATGCAGGAACGCAGTGTCAAGATAGAAGAGGAATACATGATGCTACGCAGGATAACAGCAGATAATCGGCAGCAGCAAAGACATCTTGATACCCTCAAAAAACTGCTGGAGATGAAATACCGGCAACTGATAGCCGGAGAAGCAAAACTAACCTCTATTCAGAAAGATACCCTGGCCGTACAGGAAGGTGAAAAGTCGATGGACAGAATAGACCGTAAAGTGCAGGACATGCGGAATATAGAGAATGCGAAACTGCACCAGAAATCCAGGTTACAAAGTTTCTTTTCAGCCATATGGATACCGGTCATATTCATTTCGTCTCTCATGGCCATCCTCATAGGCATCTATTCATACATTACCCTCACCCGGGAGTTCCGGTTGCAGTTACATATTGAGTCCCGCCTGAAGTCATACCAGCATGACCTCCAACAGAACATCAAGCTATTAAATAAGTCAAATGAGGAACTGGAGCAATTTGCCTATGTCGCCTCTCATGACCTGCAGGAGCCTTTACGTAAGATCTCGACCTTCAGTGACCGTTTGCAAACCAAATACGGCGATCAGCTGCCCGCTGAAGCAACGGACCTGATACTCCGTATGGTAGGCGCCGTAGGGAGAATGCGGGTACTGATCAACGACCTGCTGCTTTTTTCACGGGCTGGCCGTATTACAACTGAAAATATCGTAAAGGTGGATATGACGCAAGTGGTACAGGAAGTGGTCAGCGACCTGGAAGTAAGTTTGCAGGAAAAGCGGGCCGTGGTCAATATTATGTATATTCCTGCCATTGAAGGCAATCCCACCTCCTTTCACCAATTATTCCAGAACATCATCGCCAATGCTATAAAATTTGCCCATCCTGACCGCCAACTGGTCATCAACATCAGGTCTGAAGAAGAAAATAGCCAGTGTCGCATTTACATAGAAGATAATGGTATAGGTTTTGACCCTACATATGCCGAGCGCATCTTTTTACTATTTCAAAGGCTACACGGTATGAGCGAGTATTCCGGTACCGGTATAGGACTGGCGATCTGCAAAAAAATAGTGGATAGCCATCACGGACACATAACAGCCCTGGGAGTACCTGGTCAGGGCGCAACTTTTATAATTACATTACCACTAACGCAAAACCCTTTATCATGAATAGAAGTAAAGGCGCCCGAAAAATTAGCATTCTTATTGCAGATGATGATGCTGACGATAGAGAATTGATCCGGGCAGCTTTTGAAGAGAGCAGCAAACAGCACGACATTAATTTCGTGGAAAATGGCGAAGAACTGCTGCATTACCTGAATCGTAACGGTCACTATGCGGATGAAACGCTACACCCGTTTCCACAGATCATCCTGTTAGACCTCAATATGCCCAAGAAAGATGGAAGGGAGGCATTACGTGAACTAAAAGCAGACAATGTTCTCAAAAGCATTCCTGTTATCATACTAACTACATCTATGGAAGAAAAAGATATCGTTAAAAGTTACGAGCTGGGTGTAAACAGCTTTATCATAAAACCGGTTACCTATTCAGAACTCGTGGAGTTTACCCGCGTGCTGGGTAAATATTGGTTTGAAATAGCAGAACTGCCAAAAGTATAGAGAATGACAGATCAACCCGTACATATATTGATGATAGATGATGACGAGGACGATTTTTACCTCGTCAGCCAGTTGTTGCAGGATATTTCCCCTGGACAGTACCACCTCGACTGGGCGCCTACCTATTCCAAAGCGGTAGAAGAAATAGACAAGAAGGGACATGACATTTACCTGGCCGACTATCGGCTGGGGCCTTATACAGGTATAGACATCCTTCACCATTTCCAGCAACTCGATTACAAAGCACCGGTGATCATGCTTACCGGTAAAGGCGACTATTCCATAGATAAGGAAGCGATGCAGGCAGGTGCATCCGATTACCTCGTAAAAGGTGAGATCAGCGCCGACCTGCTGGAACGTTCTATCCGTTATGCATTGGACGAAGCACGTCATCTTCGCATCATAGAAGAAAATGAGAAGAAGTATTTCGGTGTATTCGAAAAGGCACATGACCTGATCATCCTGGCAGACTGTAACAAGAATGTTATAGACGCGAATCCGGCTGCTATCAGGACATTGCAATACAGCAAAGAAGAGATGCTCGATTTAAATCTTAAACATCTCTTTTTCCAGGAGGACCAGTGCAAACATTTCTTTGAACATATCTGTGGTATAGATTCCAGTGTACGCACAGAATATAACTTCCTGACCAAACATGGAAAGAAACTCGACGTGATGGTCAGCGCGGTAACGCTGGATGAACAGGAGCAGATCTTCCTTTGTGTAGTGCAGGATATTACTGAAAGAAAACGGGAAGAACTGGAGAAACAACAACAGCAGAAGTTTGTAGTAACGGGCCGCATTGCCCGCGTGATAGCACATGAAGTGCGTAATCCGCTGACCAACATCCTGCTGGCTGTTAGCCAGTTCAAGGGAGAACCTGTCAGTGTAGAAGACAGCCAGGTGTATGTGGATATTATTGAACGTAATTGTACACGTATCAATCAGCTGATCACTGAACTGCTGCACTCCACGAGGATGATAGAACTGAATATTCGTCCTCATGGTATCAATGAACTGACAGATAAAGCCCTGGCGCTTGCACAGGACCGCCTGCAACTAAACGGTATCAATGTAAAGAAAGAATATGTGAAACAGGATGTAATGATCCCGGCAGACGAAGACAAGATGATCATAGCATTGCTGAATATTATCATTAATGCAGTGGAAGCGATGACACCGGGAGAAGGATTGCTTACTTTGCAGACCGCTAAACAACGGGATAAAGCAGTGATCACGATCACCGATAACGGACCTGGTATTCCTGAAGAGACAAAGAACCGTTTGTTTGATCCCTTCTTTACGAATAAGCCTAAAGGAACGGGATTAGGATTAACCAGCACCCAGAATATAATCATGAACCATAAGGGTACAGTACATGTGGAAAGTGAGATAGGAGAAGGAAGTGTATTTACAGTTGTATTGCCATTGAACTAAATATAACATCAGGAATGAATGCGGAGGAAGCCCTGCATTCGTTCCTGATGTTCCTTAAATAGCACTTAATTTTTCATCAGTATTTTCGATCGCTTCTTCTACGGAATGTGACTCTTTCATATCCATTCTTTTCTTTGTCTCTTCCGCCAGTCTGCAATAATAGTTATGCAGTGTATCAAGTTCCTCTTCTGTCAGATCTTCCACAACAATAAGACGGTTACTCGCCAGTTTATTTGCCGCGATCAATTCATTCAGCTTTAATTGTACTGATTTAGAATCTTTATTCTGTGATTTCTGGATAACGAATACCATCAGAAAGGTGATGATCGTTGTGCCGGTATTGATCACGAGTTGCCAGGTATCTGAATACCCAAAAACAGGACCTGTAATACCCCAGATAATAATTGCAAGCAGGGCGATGAAAAAAGCCCATTGCGATCCGGTAGCGTGGGCGACCTTGCTGGAGAAGCGCTCAAAGAAGCTACCATTTTTCTTCTCATCGTTATCTGTTTGTTGCTGATTATTTAACGGATTCATGATTGCATGTTTTTATCGCTCATAAAAGTGCAAATAACATACCGGGCAATAAAAAGGCCCGTTAGAGAACGGGCCTGTAATTGAGTATAAACAAACATTATATTGATATCGCTAGTAGTTAATATTAAGCAACCTTAATTTATTATATAAGGTTTTACGGTCGATGTTCAGCAGCTGCGCAGCCTTCGTCTTATTGTACTTCACCTCTTTGAGTACGTTAATGATCTTATTGTACTCTGCCTGCAGCGCAACTGTTTTCAGATCGTTCTCGTTTGTGATAGAGATCAGTTCACCGGACATATTCACCTGGTGATCTTCCTCATATGGCTGCTGTGCAAATGACTCCTTCATTTCCAGCGGTAAGGTGGATAGTGTAATATCATCATGCTCCGGTGTAAGGAGGCATGCACGACGGATCACGTTTTTCAGTTCGCGGATATTACCAGGCCAGTTATACCGGCTGAAACATTCCCATACTTCGTTGGTGATCTTACCACAGTTCTTTTGCAGTTCTCTTTCCACCTGGCGCATGAAGGCATCCACAAACAGCGGAAGATCCTCTACTCTTTCGCGCAACGGCGGGATATAGATAGTGAACTCGTTGAACCTGTGGAACAGATCTTCCCGGAAGCGTCCTTTCGATACGGACTCGGACAGCTTTTCGTTAGATGCCACGATGATTCGTACGTCTACAGGTATCTCTTTCAGGCTACCTACCCTGCGGATCACCTTTTCCTGGATCACGCGAAGCAATGCTACCTGAATATCATAAGACAGATTTGCCACTTCGTCCAGGAAGAGTGTACCTCCGTGAGCTTGTTCAAAGGCGCCGATCTTCGTATTGATAGCACCCGTAAATGATCCTTTCTCATGACCGAACAGCTCACTCGCTGCCAGTTCTTTGGAAAGGCTACCGCAATCCAGCGCTACGAAAGGCTGGTTATGCCGTTTACTATGATGATGGATGAGATGTGCTACGGATTCTTTACCGGTACCGGTTTCGCCGAAGATGATCACGCTATAGTCCGTAGGGGCTACCAGTTTGATCTGGCGGAACAGTTCCTTTGCGCCGTTACTTTCACCATAAACGTATTTATGGCTTTTATCCAGCATTTCACTTTCAGGTTCTCCATTGCCTGAAACGGGTGCAGATCCGTTACCGGTGGGAGCACCGTTCGCTGTGCGCATCGGCATGGACTCTTCGCGCTCACGCTCTGCGTCCATATGTGCAAATGCCTTATGTACAAGGTTCAATATTTCGTCCGGATAAAGCGGTTTTGAAAGGTAATCGTAAGCGCCGTTTTTCACCATATCCACAGCAACTCTAACATCTGTGTAACCGGTAATGATGATCACGATAGTACGTGGGTTGATCAGCAGGATATCCTGCAGCAACTGCGCACCATCAGTATCTTTTAACCTGTAGTCGCATAACACCAGGTCAAAAGTTTTTTCTTTCATCATTTTCAAGGCAGTAGCGCCACTCATTGTAGTATCCACCTTGAAGCCATGTTTACCTAAAAACTTGCTCAGTAACGTACAAATATTGATCTCGTCGTCGATTATCAGAATATTTCTCATAATATTTATATGTGGTGTTAGAACAACAGCTAACTTAAATTTACTAATTAATTTCTTTCTCTATTTCTGGCTTAACATATTACTCATAAGTTCATCCAGGTTCGTAACATTAAATGGTTTTGCCATAAAGTAACTGGCGCCGGCATTCAATGCTTTTTGTTTTTCCATACCGTTATCGTATGCACTTATTGTGATAACAGGGAGCGCCGGACATCTCTTTTTTATGGCGGGCAATGCTTCCAGGCCTGAACCATCAGGCAAGTGTATATCCAGGAAAAGCAAATCAGGTTGTTGTTGTTGCAAATATTGCATTCCTTCAGTCAGCGCGTGAACATACTTTACATTATATCCATGTTTTACCAGACTCAATTGCAATAACTTACAGATATCAGGTTCATCGTCAATAATCAGAATAAACGACCCTTTTTTCCCCTCAGAAGTCAGTAATTTTTCGGACGGGTGCTCTACACCCGCTTTTATATGTTGTGCCATGCTTTCACTTGTTCCATTAAGATTGATTATCAAAAACTTAGATGTATTCGTACAAAAACCGGTTCTAATAAACGTAAGTCCATCCTGATTCGTCCAAAATACCCAGATACTATGCTTTCAAATATCAATCCATTACCAACCCCATGATTTCCATAGGTGATATATTCCAACAGAATACAAAATTGTAGAATTAATTCCACACTATCTGTAGAGACTCCCCTAAATGCGATGGGATCGACAACAGTTACAGGGATATGTACAGATGGTATGGTAATTGAATCTTTCCCAGTAGAATAAAGGCTTTTCATTCATAGCTGTTGTTTTAGTTATTGTCCCGGGTAGCGATTCCCGGGACAATTTTATTTCATTAACATCTCATTCACATTTTTCTTATTTCAAGCATCTACATTTGGGCATCCAATGTTTAGTTCAATACATCTGCGAAATGCAGGTGTCAAATATTTTAACAGGTTGTTTTCTTGTTTTAAGTGAAGAGCCAGGTTTTTTAGCCTGGCTCCTTTATTCTTAATAATTTCTTAACCCGCTTTTTTTTGCTCTCCCCCTTATTGCAGGTAATATTACCAGTCTATTAACCCAAGTGTTGAACTGACACCACCTAGCCAACATCCCTCAAAGTAAACGCGACTTATATGAATGTGACTATCGAATATGGTATAGTCGGAATTCCTGAGCACCATATTAAAATAACCCACCAACTACCTGCACAATATGCAGCTTACCGCTGTGATTTCGCGGACGGTGTACTCGTAACAAGTCCTGCTGTAGATATCATCTATCATACGACCAGCGCCAACGGTTGTAGCCTGAGTAATAATATATTCATCGTCAAAGAACCTGTACAACTCCTTCCAAAAGTCAGGGATGGTCTTAGCTTCGTGTGCTGTATGATAACAGGAAGTATCAGCCTTTCCTACCTCGACATGACAACGGTCCCACTGCTTCAGGGGCAGTATAACTGCTTTCATCTCACAGGTCCGCAACAACCCACCCTCTTTAGTCCCGGGATATATGAAATACAGTATTACGGCTTTAGCCGGGAAATGCTAGCTGAATACACCAGCCATTCCAAATTAGCGAAGAAATGGCTTCATAAGATAGACGTGGGGTCCCCCGTTCTTCTCACTCCCACCCCAGGAATTATCTGGGAAGGATTACACCATCTTAATCATGAACTAAAATTCAGTATCGTGAATACCGGACTACGGAGAACATGGCTGTTGGGAAAGCTGCAGGAACTACTCATTCTCATTCTTGAACAGCAAGACACCCATACCGTTTCTTCCTCGCATGATGTCACCTTTAATACCATCAGGGCGTTTATCCGTAATAACCTGGATAAAGAACTGACTATCTCGCAACTGGCGTCCACCTACTTTGTCAGTGCGTCTAAACTGCGTCAGAGCTTTATTAAATATTGCGGTATGTCGTTTAGTGAATACCAGCTGAAAATGAGGATGGAGCGAGCCAGGACCCTGTCTATAGCGAATGAAGTGAGTATAGCGCATATTGCGTATATCGTGGGCTATAAGAATCCATCAGCACTGACAAAAGTGTATAAGAATTTTTATGGCGAAACCCCGGGCGAGACCAGGAAGAATGAAGGAGTATAACATGCTTGCAACTTACTGTTCGCTAACTTAAACAAAATTGATTGCAGAAATTAATACGGGGATAAGTTAAATAGCTCTTTTGGATAATTTATGAACCCAATATTAACCTAACTTCAGATAGCCATCTGTTAATCCGAACCCGAACTCCAAAGCCCCTAAGACAAACACAAACTGTATGAATATACTGTTGATGGTTGACTCAGTCTCCACACTATTCCCCAAGAAGGTAAACATAACGCTGGTACATGCAGAGAGCAGGGAAATAATTGCTAACCATGCCCTCAATGACTTTCCATTGCCCGAACAGTTTAACAAGCCAACGATATTAGATATCAGCGGCAGTCGCTGGCGGGTGTTGAAGGTAGACAACCTGCGCTCGGGCAACTATTTTCGCGCTGCGAAGATCCAGTTACATGTGCTACCGCCCGACAGCATTATACCAACGGATAAATACCTTGTACCAACCCTGGCCCCGCTGGAACTTACGCCAGCCTCCAAAGTATCGCCTGTATTTAATACCTTCTCGCTGCATATCACACACGATGAGTGGCTACAGTTCCAGTTCCTCCCGCTCTCTGCGCTTGAGCAGATACAGGAAACTACAGCAATGATAGAGTCCATAATAAATTCACCTGATGACAATAATAATCTGTTAGGATACGCCACTTCCCATACAAGAGATCTGACATCAATATCCCAACTTGAAATTCCATTTGATGATTTCTGCACCTTTACCAATATCACCGCCAGAGGAAACATCCTGCTTCCAGACGATATCTATATCGAAAATGGGATCGCACTGGAATCGAGCGATCACATTTACTACGGTATTTTGAATAATGGGATAATCACAACACTGGCAATAAAGGAATTTGATTGCCTTGATGAAGAACTTTCAGACGTATTAGCCAGATACGACTTAACGTTTGTGGACTGGTGCAACGCAAGCATACTGGGTTAATATTAAAAATACCGCCGCTATAAGACTGGTCAGATTCACCTGCAGACCCCGGCATTCCTCCCGGGAAAACTGCTATCCAACCCTTGTAAGGGGAATTGCGTACTTTTGCACCGATGCAAAAATACGCTAACATACTTAACGCCTTCAAGATCGACGCGCTGAACGAAATGCAGCTCGCGAGTATTGAGGCCAATACACAGGCTGACGACGTCATTCTCCTCTCCAACACCGGTTCAGGAAAAACATTGGGTTTCCTGATTCCCGTACTGGAACTGCTCGATAAAAACACACCTGGTACCCAGGCATTGGTGATCACCCCTTCCCGTGAACTGGCCATGCAGATCGAAAAGGTCTGGAAAACCATGACCACTGGTTACAAGGTAACCTGCTGCTACGGTGGGCACAAAAGAGAAACAGAAGAAAATAACCTGCTGGAAGCTCCAGCGTTGATAATAGGTACTCCCGGCAGACTGGGCGACCATCTCCGCAGGGAAAATATCAAAACGGAAGGTATCAAGACCCTGGTAATGGACGAATTCGATAAATCGTTGGAAATGGGTTTCCAGGACGAGATCGAATTCATCATCCAATCCCTTCCGAATCTGAAGAAACGTATCCTGACCTCCGCCACAGAAACCGTGGACATTCCTGATTTCGTCGGATTAGACAACCCGGTAAAACTGAACTTCCTGACAGAAGAAAAGTCAGAAGCCCTGGCCATTCAATACGTAGAAGCAGAAGACAAGGATAAGATAGATACCCTTTTCCGGCTGATCTGCTACCTGGGCAACAGGTCAACGATCGTGTTCTGCAACCACCGCGAAGCAGTAGAACGCACAAACAGCCTCTTAAAAGAAAAAGGCATCACAACGGTATTCTACCATGGCGCGATGGAACAACAGGAAAGAGACGCCGCATTGTGCAAGTTCAGGAACGGAACATCCAATGTCCTGGTAACGACCGACCTTGCTGCCCGCGGACTGGATATTCCCCATATCAGATATATCGTTCACTACCACCTGCCACATACTCCCGAAACCTATACACACCGTAACGGCCGTACCGCCAGGATGGATGCCAGTGGTACTGCTATCCTCATCATAGGACCGGACGAAAAACTACCGTCATACGTAGAAGAAGAAGCGACCCTCGTCACCCTGGAAGATCATTACGAGCTACCAGAGAAACCAAAGTGGACGACGTTCTTCATCGGTGCAGGTAAGAAGGACAAAGTGAATAAAATAGATATCGTTGGTTTCCTGACCAACAGAGGACAGCTGAAGAAAGAAGACGTGGGACTGATCGAAGTGAAGGACTTCTTCTCTTTTGTGGGCATCCGTAAAAGCAAAGCGGCTCAGACGCTCGTGCTTGTCCAGAAAGAAAAGATCAAGAATAAGAAAGTAAAGATCGACATAGCTAAATAAACTTCCTAGTTAAATAAACAGCCTTGCCAGCCTGAGGTTGGCAAGGCTGTTTATTTAACTAATTAAGGAATTCACCTGCGCTTTAAACCAGTTTGTTTTTGCCAACTCAGATCTTGGAGCATTCTGACGCTGAGCCAGGCTGGTGCAATATGTTTTCATTGGGAGCACTTTATAATAGAGGTTGAATTCGTCGCTATTCAAATAACCGGCTACAACGGCAGCCTGCTCCATATTCTCCGCCTTATTCTTAAACCTGTTCTGCGATGGTTTACCATTAAAAGCAGGCTCGCTAAAATATGGATATTCTGTTCGTTTTAAACTCAGAGAAGGAATAATACCATCCTTACAGGCATTTTTTGCTTTTGTAAGATCACTTATATATCCCTCCTTTGAGAATTCTTGCTTTATACTAGTATAATATTCTACCAGGTTATCAGGATGGTACAAGTAGTTCTCAATACTGTAGTAATCCAAAATATATAGCCCGGGATAGTTAGCCTTAATTAAGCCAATATCATCATCCGATAGAAAATCCCTATCAACAATTCCTTTATAGCTAGTAGTTCTGACTTTATGAAAAACTCCGTTTCGATTATTCTCAGAAACGAAAACTGTATTCTCTATTCCCGCCGTAGCATAATAGGTCCGGTCTGTATTTTCAACGAAGAAAATCTGCATGTGTTGAAAAAGAGAGCCTAACATATCCTTGCTCACCGCAATTTCGTAAACATCAGGATTCTCTTTTGATAAAGGCACTAATAACTGTTGCTTATCGAAATCCAGATTGCCGAGATCTATTATTGCCGCTTCGGATGATTTATTAGCATATTCAATGAAGCCCAACGAATGGCTGGCTGTCCAAAACTGGCATTTTGGAGGTATCCAGTTTTCTACAATCTCTTTAATAAGATTATACTGCAACGCAGTATTAAGATGTAGGTCAATTTCATCCATGAAATACACAGTATCCTGATAATATTCCCGTCTGGCGATTAGATTAATGAGTATTATAAATACTTCTTTCTCTCCGGCACTTAAATAGTTATAATGAAATGTCGAATCTCCTTTTTTAAAGGTGATGTCTGCCACCTTTCCCTCAAAAGGGGGAATAATAGCCGTAAGCACCAGCCGCGTTCCATTTTCTTTATTAAAGATCCGGAAAAGCGCCTCATTTATAGGGTTAATAATCTTCTCTTTTATCTCAGATCGTTCTTCATTTGTATTAAAAAACTCTCTTAATAATCTTGCGAATATATGTTCAAGATCGTTTTCGAAACGTTCATCCCGGTCTATAAAACTATGCGGACGGTCATTATCACTTGCTATATCGAATCTAGTCTGGCCAATCACCTTCTTGGTAAGCCTGGGAACCTGACGAAAGCTTGTTCGCCCATAAAAGCTGTTTGTCGCAAGCTTTCCACTTGTCTCTAAATTATTATTAGACAGTCCTTCTTTCCCATATTCATAAGTATCAATAAGAATATCGAAACTGTCATTCTCCTTATGCTTAGTATATTCCGCAAAAGCAACTTTGTGTCCTTTACCATTCAGCCCTGCCAAAACCTCAAATGCATCAAACACGCTACTCTTACCACTACCATTACTTCCCGTAAGCAATACAAGTTTTGTATCCGCAGGTATATTCTGGATCGTTAGATCAGTAAATCTTTTAAAATTCCTGAGTTGCAACTGCTTAATAAACATGAATCAAAAATAACGCATTTAACGGCGTCTTCCATGCCTTAAATGCAAGTAGCGCAGCAATTACCCTGTTAACCGGGCAAAAGCTGCGCTACAAACAATGCAAAAAGAGAAAATTACTTCGTTATCCACGGACGTGAATTCAGGTCGTCCGCCCCCTGCCTGTCTACAGCAGCTTTACGATTTACACCATTTAATGACTGCTCCTGTTGAGGATAGATAAACCTAACAGGGACCTTGTTATCATTCAGGTTATACTGACCAGGAACAATTTCAGGCATACCTGTTCTCTTCCAGTCGAACCAGGCTTCCAAACCATTGAAATAATAAGCGATCCATTTCTGTAATGCGATCTTTGACAACTTCTCTGCCTGGGTACCGGTATATGCTACACCGGTCTGAGTCAGATAATTAGCAGGCATGTCTACATTCAGGCCATACTGGGCTGGCACAATGCTCTTCCAATAGTTAAAGTTGGCAGTGATACCATTGGAATAATAAGTAGCGGCATCACCTGCTGTGATCATATTACGCTCTCTCGCTTCCGCCAGGGTGAATTGTAACTCGGCATAAGTCATGAGTAAGGCTCTTGGAGCGGCAGGATCTGGCGGGGCCTGGCCGATATCGTTACATACCAGGCAAGCGAAGGTATAACCCACGCGGGATACACCTTGTACACCACCATTATATTTCAATGCTAACTCTTCGTTCAATCCGTTAGGGATACCGGCTATTGCAGGGGCGCCCTCAGTAACAGACTTCTGTGTAGGACGACCGAATACGTTCAGACGGGTATCTCCCAATGCTGATAAACGATCAACCAGTGTCTTACTCACCCTGAACTCATCGAATGAACCCACACGAGAACCATACAGCGGCCATTGGTTAGGCGCTGCTGCAAGGTATTCCAGTTCGGCATTGTCTTCGTTGCCGGTGAATATAGGATTGTTAGCAGGATCAGCGAGGATAGCAGACATTTCTGCATCTACAGTCTTCTGTTTTGACAGGCGCAGCAGATAACGAAGACGCAGTGAGTTAGCCAGCTTACGCCATTTGATGATAGCACCGGCGCCACCACCATACAGGATATCACCGTCGAGAACAGGCGTCGCTTTAGCCAGGAATTCGTTTGCCTTTTTCAGGTCGTTCAGGATACCGGTATAGATGTCTTCCTGTTTATCGTACTCCGGTTGATATTTTCCTTCAGTTTTGGCTTTGCCAGCCTGTGAATAAGGTACATCGCCATAAGCATCGGTCACCTGGGCAAACATCCAGGACTTCAGTACCAGCGAAACTCCCAGGTAAGCATTAGTAGAATCAGTACCTACAGCAGCAAAAATGTTCTGCAGATTACGGTAGTTATTATAAGTGGCGTCCCAGGTACTGTTCTGCTCTCCCCATAGATAACGGTCTTCGTTCACGAACTGGATCTTTCCGTGATGTTGTACAACAATGTTTCCGATACCCCAGGCAGCATTCACCTGCTGGTTCATCATATTCCTGATCACACCGCTCAGCAACAGGTCTGGCGTCACATTGGTAGGACTGTTCTTGTCGGTGTTCGTATCACTAAAGTCTTGTGTGCATGCAGAAAAGAGACCTGCGAGTAAAAATATCTTTAAGAATTTCATAGTTCGCTTTTTTTGGATGATCATAATTTGAAGCTCAGGTTCAAACCGTAGCTACGGCTGCTCGGTAAACTCATGTACTCAATACCTGGCAACGCCGTACCACCGGAATAGGACATCACCTCAGGGTCTACGTGTGGTACATTATCCCACAGGAAGAGGTTACGGCCTACAAGCGATACGTTCATACCTTTAATGATCCCCTTCTTGAAAGAGCCCGGGAAGGAATAACCGATCTGCAGTTCACGCAGCTTCACGAAAGAAGCGTCGTACATTACACCTTCAGCGATATTACGGCCACCAGTCCACGCGGTGTGCCACTCACGTACTGCCACTTTGGTTGTGTTCTGTGTGAAAGTTCCGTCGGTACCCTGTACCACACCACTACCAATTACACCATTACCGGCTTTGGTAATATCATAACCATCGGCACGGCCTTCCAGTGTTTCCTTAATGATACCACCTTCACGGCCCACTGTCTGCGTAAGAGAATACAGTTTTCCACCATGACGGACATCAAACAGGGCGCTCAGTTTTACACCCTTATAAGTGAAGCTGTTGCCGAAACCCATCAGCCAATCCGGGTTATAGTTACCCAGCCTGATCCTTTCTGTAGTCGGGATCGGACGGCCATTTGCTGCGAATACCATCTGGCCCGTGAACTTACCGGTGGGGTCATAGTATGCAGCTTTAGCATCTGAACTCTGTACTCTTGCGAAACCGATACCATACAGATCACCCATACGCTCTCCTACCCTTGCTTCTACTGATACGCTCCTGTCAGCCATTACATAGTTCTGCAGGCCATCAGTCAGTTCCAGTACCTTACTGCGGTTTGCAGAGAAGTTTACATAAGCATCCCAGGCGAAGTTTTTAGTCTTCACTGGTGTTGCGTTCAGCATTACTTCCACACCATTGTTACGGATAGATCCGGCATTGATCACACGTCTTGTATAACCGCTGGTTGGGGTCAAAGGAATATTGAGGATCTGGTTCTTTGTGTTACTCTGATAATAGGTCACATCCAGTCCGATCCTGTTCTGCAGGAAGCGGATGTCAGCACCAAACTCGAAAGCAGAGCTGATCTCCGGTTTCAGGTTCAGGTTAGATAAACGGCTGGTTTCTTCATATACAGCAGCTGAACCATAAGGGTCGCTGCGGCTGAAAGTCTGTGTAAACGCAAACGGATCGGTATCATTACCTACCTGTGCAAAGCTGGCCCTTAACTTCGCGAAACTGATCGCTTGGGGAAGTTTTATCATATCACTGATAATACCGCTCAGTGCTACTGAAGAATAGAAATAAGAATTCTGTTCACTACCGAAAGCCTTCAGGTCTTCAGGCAGGGTCAGTGCACTACTCCAGTCATTACGGCCTGTTACATCAAGGAACAGCTTGTTCTTATAAGAAACACCTGCTGAACCATAGAAGCTGTTGATACGTTTACCAACATTGTTCTGGTTATTCACCAGTGCAATCCTTGAGTTAGTCAGACGGTATATACCAGGCAGGTTCAATTGTCCGGCTACGTCTTCATTGAAACGGGAAGTCTGGCGCATCTGGTTACCTCCGAGAGTTGCATTAACAGAGAAATCACTGTTGATCTCTTTGTTTGCAGAGAAAAGGAAGTCTGTATTACGCTCTTCATTAATGATATTCACTTCACGGTATTCACCAAATGGATAACGCTGGGTACTGAAGGCCCTGCGATATTCCCTGCGCTCACTGCTCCAGTCGGTAGCTGTGCGCACCTGCAGGTTCAACCAGTCAGCGATGTCATATTTTAAAGTAACGTTGCCGATCAGACGGTCTACATACTGACCATTTGTATTCTCGTAAACGTTGAAATATGGGTTATCGTGATAGTTATAGTTCCAGTTATACTGCTGCTTGCCCTCCAGGCCGTTCTGCCAGAGACGTTTCAGATCGCTTACACGTACTGAAGCAGGTAACCAGCAGTTGAACAGGTACATAATACTTTCTGTACCATAACTGATAGAAGGACGGTTGTCGCTTTCGCCTTTGATATAACTTACAAAAGCTCTCGCTGTAAATTTAGGAGTGAAGTGATACCCCGCAGAAAAACTGGTGGTATGCCTGTCGAGGCCTGTATTAGGAACGATACCCTTCTGATGCAGGTTGGTATAACTCAGACGGAAATCGCCATTGTCACTACCGCCTACCAGGGCTACGTTATTGGTAATGGTATTTCCGGTTTGCAAGAAGTTCTTCAGATTATCGTTGTCAGGTTCCCATAAGCTTGGCACGATCACACTTCCAGCCGGGGCGTTCATATCACCACCAGTATAAGGAATAGCCTGACCATTCAGTGTACGGGGAGAGTTGAACTGTTGGAAAAGCTGGCCTTTAAAAGCAGGTCCCCAACCTTCGTCTGTACCGTCAGATAAACCGGCGCCTCTGCCGTCTGCGAATTTGAAATCAAGACCGCTGGCATTACCCTGACCATATACTTTCTGGTATTCCGGCAGTTTCAGCGCTGATTCAAAAGTCACATTGCTGTTCACTTCCACACCGAGACCTTTCTGTTTACGGCCTGATTTTGTTTTGATCATGATTACGCCATTCGCTGCGCGGGAACCATACAATGCCGCAGCAGCAGGTCCTTTCAGTACGCTCATGCTCTCAACATCATCCGGGTTAACGAAGCTTGCGCCGTTACCGAAATCCACTTCCTGGTTATTACCACCAGATCCGCTGGTAATAGCATTGCTGATAGGCACACCATCTATTACGTACAATGGCTGGTTCTTATTCAGGTCAACGGAACGTTCACCACGGATAGATACCCTGGCGGAACCACCTACTCCGGAAGAACTACCAACAACGGTCACACCGGCCACTTTACCTGCCAGCTGGTTCACAATGTTGGATTCTCTTGCAACGGTCAGGTCTTCACCTTTTACCTCCTGGATGGCATAACCGAGTTTCTTGCGTTCTTTTTTGATACCCAGAGCGGTTACAACGATCTCGCCCAGGCCTTTTGTGTCAGTCGCCAATACAATACTGGCAGCAGCGGAAGCATTCACTTCCTGTGTAGTAAAGCCAATGCTGCTAATAATAAGGATGTCATTGTTCCCGGCAGTGATAGAGAAATTGCCGGCGTTGTCTGTAATGGTCGTCTTCGCAGCGCCCTTTATTTTAACAGTGGCGCCGGGTAATGGCTGACGGTCATCCCCCGATATTACTTTCCCGGTAATGGCCTGCTGGGCCATCGCTCCAAAGGAAAATAAAAACAGGAAGATGCCTGCGAAGAATGTCTTCAGGCGTAGACTGGTTGCGGTCATAGCAGAATATCGGTTTTAATAATTTGATGAATCTGCTGCGAAGGTTACAAACCAATCTTATCCAGGTTTTAACAAAGGGTTAACAATCAGTTAAATAAATCCTTTCTCAAGGGAAAGGAATACTTCACGGGGACTTAAATGCTGCCATAACATGGTATAAACCGCTTGAGCCACAGGCATATAGGCGCCTACTTCCATGTTCATTTCGAACAGGCATTTGCTGGCATAATAGCCCTCTGCGACCATATTCAGTTCTAATTGAGCAGCTTTAACGGAGTAGCCCTTGCCGATCATATTACCAAAGGTGCGGTTACGGCTATGGAGGGAATAACAGGTTACCAAGAGATCTCCCAGATAGGCGCTGGCGTTATAATTATGCGTACCTGCTTCTGCATGGTCTTTTCCGTATGTGTCCAGGAACTGTTGCATTTCCCTGAAACAATTTGTTATATATACACTGAGGAAGTTGTCTCCATATTCCAGGCCATGTGCAATACCTGCACCCATCGCATAAATGTTCTTCAATACTGCTGCCAGCTGTACACCTACTACATCACGGTTTACGATCGTTTGCAGGTAACTGTTAGTGAACATATCGGCTATGACCTGGGCAGATTTTTCCTGCTGCCCGGAAAATGTCAGGTAAGATAACTTTTCGTTAGCCACTTCTTCTGCATGGCAGGGACCAGTAATAGCAAAATACTGATCCAGCGGAAGATCGAACATATCTGACAGATAATCATTGATCAGCAGGTTGCTTCCAGGCACCAGCCCTTTTACAGCAGAAACCACTTTCTTGCCTTTCAGCGCCTCGGGCGATAACTGTAACATCACTTCTTCCAGGAAAGCGGAAGGCACCGCCAGCACCAGAACATCACTGTCAGCTACTACCTCTTCAAGATTGCTGTTCAGGTTCACTAAGGTCGTATCAAAATATACCGATGTGAGATAATGCCTGTTATGATGACGCAGCTGCATATAACGGATCGTATCTTCATTCCTGATCCACCAGGAGATCTTATTACCATTATCCGTTAAAATCTTGGCCAACGCTGTCGCCCAACTGCCGCTGCCTATTATACCTGCTTTCACGTATCTGTCTTTTTCCGCAAAGTAAGGAAATTACGAGCGAATATTACCATATCGTTAAGCCCATCCTCCCGGATGGTTAAAATGCCTTGCTCATGAAACTTACTCACATAGTTCCTCACTATCCCGGGCACTGCTCAAAATAATTATAACAAACACGGACCTATGAAGCTAATGATCCTGCTAAGATGTCCATCTACTACAAGAACCTGGGAACGTTCGATCTGAACTACATCTCCAATAAATATAAGGGGATAAACTAGTGCAGGTTCGCCCGGATCTTTAGAATAACCCATATATAACCCGTATATAAGCCATATATAACCCATACTTCTTAGATATGGGTTATATATGGCTTATATACGGGTTATATATGGGTTATATATGGGTTATCTCTGAGAATTGGCTACCACAGCGGCTTTACAGAGACAGTACAAAAAGATACAGATGTACTTGCTTTGTAATCAAACGACTTTATAATTGGATGATTTGATATATCTGTTACTGACGGCCTATTTCTGCGATCCATTTGTTACCTGCACCCTGCTTTTCATCTGGCTTATCACCTGCTACAATTTCCAGTTTTCCACCTTTGACGATCTCTTCATGGGTGATCCAGTTACGGTCCAGTTTCTTCCCATTTAACCAAACCTCCCGGATATACACATTGTGGTCACCGAAGTTCTTCACATGCACAGAGAAGGGCTTAGATCCCGGCCATTGCCATTCTACTGACTCAAACAGCGGAACGTTCAGGTAATATACCGGAGAGCCTATACAGGCCGGGAAAATACCTGTGGATACCAATACGAACCAGGATGACATCGTACCGGCATCGTCATCCATCGTTCTGACGTAAGCTGCGGGTTGGTTTTTATATATCAGATCGATCTCTGAGCCGATACCACGGCTATTATCGTTGAAGTAATGCTGCACCATAGTATCAACAGCTATCTTGTGGATCAGGGCCTGCGATTTCCAGGCTTGTCCGGTCACATTGTACATGAACGGCACCTGCAGGTCAGGCTGGTTTGCATGGCAGTAATAGTCGTTGCCAAAGAATTCGTCCAGCTGGGAGATATAGGCCTGTTCGCCTCCGCACAATTCCATCAATCCTTTCAGGTCAAATGGCACAAACCAGCGGTACTGCCAGATAGTACCCTGATATAGTCCCCTGGCCTGCATGCGGTCCACATCCCTCCTGGAGAGGTCCTTGAAGTCCTTCTCCCAGTACTTTTTATATTCTGCCGCTTGTTGTCTGTACTGATCGCCACGGGTTTTGTCCTTCACGGTATAATAGATCTCTGATAATGCCCATGCATCATAAGAAGACTCCAATGCCTTGTCAGGATGTGCGTAATCCAGGGTCTTGACTTCCCGCTCCACTGAATCGGCAATGGCCTTAAAGTCGAGGGTATAGCCTTTTTTCATGGCGTCCAGCAATACTACGATGGCATGTTCCGTCCTTACGGTAATAGATGGCTCGTGTAAAGTGGCGTAGTCTTTCTTTCCGTGCTGATACAATCCAGCGATAGAGGTGGTCATATCCTGGTACTCCTGCGGAAATGCAATAGACAATAAAGGCAGCTGCGCACGATAGTTATCCCAGATGGCCCAGCCATTGTAGACCTTACTGTTAGTGTGCTGTAATGTGCCATTAGTGGCAGCATAAGCGCCGTCCGGCTCCGAGACTACATACGGCGACTGGATAGACCGATAGAACAGGGAGTAGAATAGCTTTTCCCTTTCAGGATCGCCTTTCACTTTAATATGCCCCAGCATCTTATTCCAGTCCTGCACACTTTTGCCTTTCACCACATCAAAGGTCTCCCTGTTAATCGATGCCTTCGCATAAGACGTACTTACGGAAGACAGACCGACCCTTACTCCCAGATCATTGTCGGTGGTGGTGGCCAGCAACTCATGGGCCCTGTTAACGCTCCATTTAACCGGATGATCTGTTTCCAGATAATAGTAGATCCTGTAAATACCCGCGCTACAGGTTGTTTTAGACTCAATCCAGCCGCTAATAGCATTTCCCTCAATAGTATGCTCTTCGTCAACGAAACGGCCTACATGGGCATGCGCAAGGTCAACCAGCAGCCCTTTCTTCCCTGCAGGGAAATGATACTGGTGCTGACCGGCATTTTTGTACACTGTGAACGAAGCTTTGATACCGTTGGTGAACCCTACGTGATAATATCCCGGAGAAGCCTGTTCCTCATATTTGATGAGGTCTGCCTTTAGGGGACCATCGCCCAGGAAAGGACGTACCAACAGGTTACCACCACAGCCCTGACAACCCACACCTTCCATACGATTGTGTGTAAAGCCCAGGAACTCTTTAGCCAGGTATTCATACCCCGTATGTGTATCCGGATAAGTTTCAGGGCCAATGCTTAACATGCTGAAAGGATAAGAAGCGGACGGAGACATTTGTCCATGATCCCCGGAAGAACCCAGGAACACATTCACCTGACTTGTTTGCTGCGCGACTGCCGACATAGAAAGCAGGCTCAGTAAGTATATTAGACTCTTTTTCATACAAAAGCCCTAAATATATAGCACACAGCCCACTTATAACAGTTAACTGTTACAAGCGGGCTGTTAAATATATATTACCGACTTTCAGTCGCTTCTGAACGAAGCTTATTTATTCGGCTGCTTTTGCTGTAGTTTCTGCTTTAGCAGGTTTCACTTTCTTAGCAGCTTTTACCGCCACTTTCTTCTTGGCGATCGCTTTCTTTTTAGGCTTGTCCAGACCTTTACTCAACAATTTTGCGGCTTTCTTGATCCTGTTTCTGAACTTGGTATCACCTAGTTCATTTTTCAGGTCTACTAACAGGAGGTCGAGTTTTTTTTCTATGGTGTTGCGTGCTTCTTTACGTGATGCTTTTGCGGGCTTTGCGGGCTTCGCAGTATCTGTACTTGACATAACTAATTAAACGTTGGTTAAATATGATAACATAAATTTAATCTTAAATTAACATAGCCCAATGTTAAGTTTTGGCAGTCCCACGATACTGACAACAATTTCCCCGTTGTATATAACAGAAAGTAGCTCCAATGTTGAGATCGTATTGTAATGAACAGTTAGATAAAAAGGACGGCCCCGTTTTACAACGAGGCCGTCCTTTTTTATATTTCAAAACACTTACTTACCAGTGTTTTCGAAGAGTTCTTTCTTAGGTACTACCTTTACTTTTTTACCCTGATCAAGATCTTTGGATACAGCTGAATAGGGAGCGCTAATCACAGTTTCACCTTTCTTAAGGCCCGACAGGATCTCAATGTTCGTGTCATCCTGTACGCCGGTTGTTACGACTACCTGTTTCACTGTTTTATCAGGCTGCAATACAAACACTACTTCTTTCTGATCTTTACCGGTTTCCTTTGCGGCGGCCAGATCTTCTTTTTTAGCGCCTACAGCTTTAGAGCTGTCAACAATATCGCGGGTTGTTACAGCATTGATCGGTACAGCCAGTACATTGTTTTTCCGGCGGGTCTGAATATCTACGCTGGCGCTCATGCCCGGACGGAAAGGAAAATTCTTTGGATGTTCAGGATCAAGCAGGTCTTTATAACTATCCTGCAGAATGCGGATGTGTACAATATAACTGGTTACCTGTTCGGCAGAAGACGCGGTTGAACTTGTAGTTGTAGCTGCGCCTTTGCTGGAGCTGGCTATCTGGGTAACGATGCCTTTGAACTTACGATCGCTATAGGCATCTACCTCTACGATGGCAGTATCATTATATTTTACGCGTGGGATATCATTTTCCCCAACATCCACCTGTACTTCCATCACATTCAGGTCGGCAATACGCATGATCTCCGTACCGCTCATCTGACCGGTACCTACTACGCGCTCTCCTTTTTTAACTGGCAGCAGGGATACCACACCACTCATTGGAGCTACGATAGTAGTACGTTTCAGGTTTGTGTTAGCTTCTGTAAGACCTGCTCTTGCGCTTTGTACTGCGAAACGGTTGCTGTTCACCTGCTCGGCCGCAGCGTTATAGTCCGCCAGGGCAGAACGGTAAGTAGCTTCAGCTGTTTCAAATTCACTACGTGACACTACTTTCTGTGCCAGCAGTTCTTTATTACGGTTGTAAGCGGCTTTGCTCTGTTCCAGTTTGGCCTTAAAAGCGTTCAGAGAGGCGGCGGCATTTGCCTGCTGGGCCTGTGCCTGACTAAGGGAAGCTGTTGCTTTATCACGTACGGAGCCATAAACATCGGCATAGATACGAGCCAGCACTTGTCCTTTCATTACAGAATCTCCTTCCAGTACGGGGAGATCTACAATTTCACCGGATACGTCGGAGCTGACCTTTACTTCTGTTTCAGGGTAGATCTTACCGCTGGCAGAAACCACCTCAATAATAGTTTTTTCGGTAGCGTCATCAGATGCTACTTTAATACTGGTGTCCTTGCTGGCATTTTTTACGGCCACAATGGCAATCAGCACAACAACGATCCCCAAGATCCAGAAAAGTGTCTTTCTCTTCATAATAAACGGCGTATTTCAAAAGGAAGGGAGCTGCTACAGTGTGATCTTCTGATCCCTGTAAAACTCCAGTAGTTTCAATCTAAATAAATATTCGTATTGGGCTGATACCTTATCGATCTGCGCTTTGAACAGGTTGTTTTGGGTAGTAATATAATCAATAGTATTCATTAAACCCAGATCGAACCTTTTAGTAGCAAAATCGTAAGCGCGCTGGGAAGACGCTACCCCCTTGCTGGAGGCGGAATACTTCTGTATCGCTGCCATAGCGTTTGCATGGGCGGTATAAATATCCTGGCGTAATTGCTGCAGGTCTTTCTCCAAAGTCAGCTTTTGTGTTTCAATATTAAGTTTGGCCTGTCTTACGTTCGTTCTCTGTTGCCATCCGTTGAGGATGGGTATATTCAGTGAGATTCCCACAGACTGGCGGAAGTTATTATTAATCTGATCACCGAAAGGGATCGTTACCAGATTATAGTTAGGCAACTGTCCGTTACGTTTTACAGTGTAGGTTGTTCCCGCGATCGTCACTTCTCCGATATCTTCAGAAAACGGCGTACTTCCTGCGAGCACCTGATTCTTTGCACTGTTTGCGTAAGAGGTGTTCAGGTTACCTGAAGCCGACAGACTGGGATATAACAATCCTTTCTGGGACGCATAGGCGCGCTCGACAGATTTTATCTTCAGCTGGTCTCCTTTTATTGATGGATTACTATTCTGCGCTGCGCTGAACACCATTTCCGGGTCTACCTCATCCATACGTGGAACAGGTATCTCATTAATATTCGCCGGAACCTGTGGAACGTAAGGCACATCAAATCCCAGGTTCAGCAAAGCCTTCATCTGTAATGTAGAGAGAATGACATTATTCCTGGCTGTAATGATGTTTACGCTATCACTGGCAAGTTTGGTTTCAAGGTCGGCCTGGTTGCTTTCCGGAACGGAACCGGCTATCACAAGCTTCTTCGTATTTTCCAGCTGGGACGTGGTCAGTTTTACCTGCAATTCAGCAATGTGTACCTGCTCCATATTCTGCAGGATCTGCAGAAAGGCGCCAGCGATATTAAAAGCAACGTTGTTCCGGGCCATTTCCAGGAAACGGCTTTGCGCCTCTGACTCGTATTTATTGGCTGCTATTAAGTTACGGCGATAGAACCAGTTGAAGATATCAACATTAGCTGTCAATCCTCCTCCGAGGTTAAAATAAGACTGTGTAATGATTGAGTTCGTATACGGGTCAATATTACGGCCGGAACCATAAGTACCTTGTAGACCAGCACTCAGAGAAGGGACCTGTGACAACTGGCTTTGTTTCAACGTCAATGCGGCAAAACGTTTCTGTACGTCCTGCTGCCTGATCGATATGTTGTTCTGCATCGCATAGTCTACTGAACGTTGCAGTGTCCATGTGTCCTGCGCCTGAATAGTCGCAGAGTTAGCAAACAAGATGCACAGTGCCAGGATACATCCCGGGATTTTGGATATTTTCATGACATTCCAAAAATATAATAATTGTGATGATAACATAAATAAATTCTTTATGAATGGCGTAAAATAGTCGTAGATAAACAATTCCCGGCGCCGGATTACTCACCAGACCCTGTACCTGCGCACAGTAGCTTGATAAGATTGTCCGATGCCGGGAATTACCAGTTAGAATTTATGCGATCTTTCCGTCGCGGATCTGTATGATCCTGTGACCATAAGTTGCATTAAGTTCGGAGTGTGTTACCTGTACTATCGTAATCTTATCCTTCTCATTTAATTGTTTGAATAACTCCATGATCTCTTTTGCCTGATCTGAATGGAGGTTACCCGTGGGTTCATCTGCCAGGATCACTTTGGGTTCGCCAACCAATGCACGCGCAATTCCGACCAGTTGCTGCTGTCCGCCCGACAGCTGATTAGGGAACAGGTCCTTCTTGGCCACAATATTGAACCGGTCCAGGATATCGGCTACACGGCTTTTCCGTTCAGCAGCCGCCATATTCTTATAGAGTAAAGGTGTTTCGATGTTTTCGTATACGGTCAGCTCGTCAATCAGGTGGTAGGCCTGGAAAACGAAACCTATCGCCCCACGGTGCAACTGCGTACGTTTCTTATCATTCATTTTATGCACTGGTTCCCCGTCAAACAGGTATTCCCCCTGAGAGGGTTCTTCCAACAATCCCAGAATATGTAACAGGGTCGACTTGCCAGAACCGGAAGGCCCCATAATGGATACAAACTCTCCTTCAAAAATTCTGAGATCAATATCTCTCAATATTTCGTTCTTACCAAATCCTACGGGATAATACTTGGAGACATGTCTTAATTGTATCATCAGTTATGCTGTTTTTTTTTGTGGTTTAGCCGGACCAGTCCTCCCCGGTTGCCGGTCATTTATATTTCAATATAATCTATTCTGATCTTAATGCTTTTACCGGATTCATAGACGCCGCCCTTATGGATTGTATGCTCACGGTAACGAGTGCTATCATAATCACAATAATTCCCGCCAGCATATACATCCACCATTCCAGAGATATCCGGTAGGTATAATTCTGTAGCCATTTTACCATTATATAAGAAGCAATAGGGCTTGCAATCAGGATGGCGACCAGCACCGGTTTCAGGAACTCCTTCGACAGTAGTACCGTTACCTGTGCAACACCTGCCCCCATCACCTTGCGGATGCCGATCTCCTTCTTCCTGCGGGCGGCAGCAAATACCGATAACCCCAACAGGCCGAGGCAACTGATCACAATAGCCAGTGTGGCAAATACATTGATCAGCACACCCAGTAGTTGTTCGTATGCATATTTACGTTTGTAGGTCTCATCAACGAAAGTATACTCAAACGGATAATCCTGGTTGATGGAACGATATACTTTCTCCAGTCGCGCCAAACACTCGCTTACCGATAACTGTGGATTGAGTTTCATGGTGATCATGCCCCTCCAACCCGGGTTATATGGTATGATCACCGGTGTAGCCGGCATATAGGACTTTATCCACACAAAATCTTTTACCACTCCTGTAATAATTCTGTCCTGTCCGTTCACCCGTACCTGTTGTCCTACTACAGGCGCTTTCAGATGCATTGTTTTTACAGCTTCTTCATTCAGCATAAGCGACAGCGAATCGGCCGGAGAGAGGAAGTCACGTCCTTCCTTTAAAGTGATGCCAAACGTTGATACAAAGTTTTCTGTTGCTGTGATCACGCCAAAGTTGATATTCTCCTCGCCCGATTGCTGCCCAGGCCATTTTAATGCCCACATGCTGGCCCCTGCATCGGCTATTGAGCCTAATGTAGCACTTCCATCTATCGCTGCACCAGCAGCGATCGCCTCCTGCCGGAAAGTTCGATAATTTTCATATACTTTCCCTTCCAGCTGGATGTCCACCAATCCCTTAGGATCGTAGCCGATAGGCCTGTTGCGTATAAAGTTGACCTGCCCGTATATCACGATGGTCACGATGATCAATATAATAGCCAGCGTGAACTGGAACACCACGAGCACTTGTCTTGGACGGAAATTACCTTTCACTTCCACAATGCCACCCTTTAATACCTTGATAGGTTTGAAGCTGGACAAAACAAAGGCTGGATAACTTCCCGAAATGACTGCGGTGAGCAATGCAAGTATTACAATTGCCAGCCAGAAAGAAGATGGCGCCAATGACAATTTCAATGCGCTATTCGTAAGTGTATTGAATTCCGGCAATACAGCCCACATCAGTACTATTGCGAGTATCAGTGAAAAGACAACCAGCATTAGCGACTCGCTCATGAACTGCCCGATGAGCATTCCCCGGTTTGCGCCTACACTTTTCCTTACGCCCACTTCCCTGGCACGGCGCTCGCTCTGTGCGGTGCTGAGATTCATGAAGTTCACACAGGCAATTAGGAGGATGCCAAATGCCAGCAATGCGAAGAGACGTACAGCCGCAATCTCTCCACCTGCAATTTTACCATCCTTTATTTCACCATACAATTTCCATTTACGCATAGCATGCAGCAACAGATAACTGGTAGGAGCAATCGTCTTATTTTGTTCAATTATTATATTTCTCATCTTATGCTCCACTGAGCCAGGATCGGTGGCAGCCACAAGTTGTACAAAAGTATTGACGCCGAAGTTGCCCCAATGTTCTTCTCGTACCCAGGGCTCCGTACTTCTGAATAATGCCCAGCTTAACAAATAAGAGAACTGCATGGTGGAATTCAAAGGCGGATCTTTTACAACTCCTGCTACAATAAGTGGACGCTGTATGTCCAAACTCACCATCTTACCGATCGGGTTCGCCTCACCGAATAACTTCTTTGCAGCGCTTTCCGTAAGGATGATCATATTCTCTTCCGTCAAGTGGTTCTGCCCTTTTACAACCGGGAACGTAAATACATCCAGAAATGCAGGATCGGCGTAGAACCCCGATAGCTTCAGCGAGTTATCGCCCACCTTCAGTAAGTGAGGTGAAGGATAAGATGTGCGCACCACTTCTTTGATACCTGGTATATTCTTTTGCAGGTAAGGTCCCAGTGGAATAGGCGTGCTCATTCCTCCTTTTTCGCCCACTTTCACGTGATAGATATCGCTGTTATTCTTATGAAAATCATCATAACTAAACTGGAACAGCACATACAGGATCAACGTGAAACTAACCGCCATTCCAATTGCCAGTCCCACAATATTAATAGAAGAGAACACGCCGTTCCTCCATAAATTCCTCCAGGCTATTTTCAGATAGTTCTTTATCATAATTCCTCTTTAATAAGTAATTAAAGGATATGGGCTGGTAGAAACCTGCCCATGACACATTCACTTGTCATATTTAAACGTAACTACTAAAGAAACTTAGATCATTCAGTTCGTAATGATTTAACGGGGTTGGTCATTGCCGCCTTCATCGTCTGTATGCTGACTGTCGCCAGTGCAATGAATACAGCCACGCTACCTGCAGCCAGGAATACCCACCATGGTACATTGATGCGATAGGCGAAAGCCTGCAGCCACTGGTACATCAGGTACCAGGCCAACGGTGTGGCTACCAGTAAGGCTACTACTATCAGTTTTATAAAATCCGCAGATAACAACAATAGTATATTACTAACGGAAGCTCCCAATACCTTCCGGATACCAATCTCTTTTGTACGCTGGATCACGATATAAGATATCAATCCCAGCAATCCCAGTGTGGCCAGGAAGATAGCCAATATTGCAAAAGTCAGTACCAGGCGGCCGAAACGGTACTCTCCCCGGTATTGCTTATCGAATACCTCGTCTACAAACGCATAGTCAAATCTTCCTTCCGGCACATATCTGCTGAATATTGTCTCTACGCCTGCTATTGTCTTTTTAATATTTTTCGGATCGACCGTGATCGTCATTGGGTTGAAGGCACGTGGTTCTATGCGCAGCGTCAGCGGAGATACTTCTTCCCTAAGGCTACGGTAATTAAAGTTTTTGATTACACCTATGACCGTCCCTTTTCTTCCCCACTGGTCGAATTTCTTTCCGATGATCTCTTCCGGTTTAGTATATCCGAGAGAAGAAACTACCGCTTCGTTCACCAGCATTGCCTGTGTACTATCAGTTTTCATTTCGTCTGAGAAGGCACGTCCCGCCAGTATTTTGATCTGGTACTGTTTTACAAAATCATAATCTACAAAGTACAAGGCGATATTGCTGGCCTGCATTTCCCCATTCTTCATTTCCATGTTCGTATAGGCTCCACTTTGGCCCCTGCCGGGTATAGCAGATGAAAAGGTTGCTCCGGATACTCCTGGTACATTCAGTACTTGCCGCTTTATGTCATTCCATTTTTCATGCATATCACCTGCACCGCCAAAATCCACTACCATCTGCTGGTCTTTCCTAAAACCCAGATCACGGTTCTGCAGATATAATAGCTGATAATAAACGATCATCACACCAGCTATCAATACGATGGTGATCACAAACTGGAATACCACCAGCCCCCTTCGAAGGAACAGCCCCTTATTACTGCTGCTAAAGGCGCCCTTCAACACAACTATCGGTTTATAGGAAGATAATACGGTGGCCGGATAAATGCCTGCCAGTAAACCGACTCCTATTGCGATCAGCAGGAACCATCCGACGGTGCCGGTGAGGAGGATATTATATGCGATCTCTTTTCCGGCCAGCAGGTTGAACGATGGCAGCAACAACTGACATAACACCACCGATAATACAAACGCCAATAAGCTCAGTAACATGGTTTCGCAAAGGAACTGGATTGTCAGTTGCGACTCGTAAGCGCCCACAGACTTCCGCACCCCTACTTCCCTCGCGCGCTCAGTAGCTCTTGCCGTAGCCAGGTTTACGAAATTGATCACGGCAATCAGCAGGATAAAGATGGCCACGATGGAGAATATGTATACGTTCGTCATGTTCCCCTTCACCGGTGCATCCCTTTTCGAGATCATATATACATCTTTCAGGTGCTCAAGATGCAAGGTGTAATACATGTTGTTCTTCTTCATCATACTACCTACATGCCGTTCCATAAAATCAGGGAATTTCTTCTCCAGTCTGGTAGCATCAGCACCTGGCGCCAGTAACAGATAGGTATTCTGACCAAAGCTGCCCCAGGAGTCCGTGAGATTATCGCCCAATTTCTCGGCTGTCGACATAGAGATAACCGCGTCAAACGGGATGTGGGAATTCTCCGGCACATCTGCCATTAGACCAGTTACCTTAACTGTAACTTTCTTTCCATCTATCTGAAAGCTCTTACCGATCGGATCGTCTTTGCCAAAATATGTCTTTGCTTTACTCTCCGTCAATACAATAGAGAAAGGTTCCCTCAATACATCCTTCGCATTTCCTCTTATCAAACGATAGGAAAACATGTTAAAGAAAGCTGAATCGGCTAAGATCAGTTTATCTTCCTGATATTTAGCGTTCCCAATATCGACCTGTGTGGTTATAGGATTGATACGGACAGCCGATACCACTTCCGGGAAATCAGCCTGGATATTTGGCCCCATAGGCGCTGACGTGATCGCCCCCTCGATCAATTCGGTAGGCGTCTTCACGTCTGTTACCACCCTATAGATCCTGTCTTTATTCTTATGGTATGCGTCATAACTCAACTCAAAACGCACGTACATGAATATCAGGAAACAGCAGGTCAGACCTATTGTTAATCCTAGTATATTGATGAAGGAATAAAACTTTTGTTTTCTGATATTCCTCCAGGCTATTTTCAAATAATTCTTAATCATACCTGCTGTTTTAATGGTTGACTATTCTGTCCGTAAGGAACGTACCGGATTTCTTACTGCCGCCTTAATTGCCTGGAAACTTACTGTCAGTAAAGCCACCATTACCGCCAGGCTACCGGCCATTACAAATACCGACCAATTAATAGTGATACGGTATGCATAATCTTCCAGCCATCTGTTCATGATGTACCAGGAAATAGGGATTGCCAATACAATGGATACTAAAACGATCTTCAGGAAATCGCTCGTAAGCAGCGTAACAATATTTGAGACGGAAGCTCCTAGTACCTTTCTTACACCGATCTCTTTCACTCTTTGTCCGGTAGTAAATGTTGCAAGCCCGAACAGCCCCAGGCAACTGATAAAGATGGCGATACCTGCGAAATAGTTAAACAGGTTACCGGTACGTCTGTCCAGCTTATACATCTTGTCGAGGTTATCGTCAATAAAGGTGTACCTGAAAGGGAAGCCTGGATTATAACGTTTATAGAGGCGCTCTGCCGATGCGATCGCTTTATCTGTTTCTCCCGGTTTTGTTTTTATATACACCTGGTCACTGGTCGGCTGGTAGTATATCACCAAAGGCCCGATCTTTTCATGCAGGGAGGCATAATGAAAGTCTTTTACTACGCCTATAATGATGCCTTCGTGGCTCCATAGTGAAAATTTCTTACCGACAGGATCTTTCATTCCCATCATTCTTGCAGCTGTTTCGTTAATGATGAAGTGCGAAGAATCGGCCGGAGAATTTGTGAAGTTTTGTCCGCCGGTAAATTTGAATTTCATCATCTCAACGAAATCTTTGTTCGAAGAAAGTGCATGTGCGATCAGTGTTTCATCCTTTCTTTTGCCGTCCCAGTAGGTATCTCCGGTACTGTTCTCAATGCTGGTCATATTCTGATTAGCACTCGTGGCACCGGCTATGCCCGGAGAAGCCGCCAATTCCTGTAATCCGCTTTCCAGGTGATCGAACATTTTACCTGTATAGAATACGAACACATTCTCTTTATCGTAACCGATCGCTTTTGATTTGATGTACTTCAGTTGCTGCCCCGTTATCAGTGTACTAACGATCAGTATAGTGGCAATAGCGAACTGCACTACCACAAGCACACGGCGGAAGGTAACGTTGCTACCGGAAAGTGTGAGCCCTCCTTTTAATGTTTTCAGGGGGTTAAACGAGGATAGAATGACTGCAGGATAAATACCGGCTACTACTAGTGTTACCAGCATGGACAGACCTATGGCAAGGACCATTTGCAGGTTCTGTAAACTGAAAGAAAGGTGTTTATCGGTAAGGGTGTTATAGAAGGGGATCAGTAAAAGGATAATGATAATAGCCAGTACTAAAGCCAGCATAAATACCAGCACAGACTCCCATACAAACTGGGCGAACAGCTGTCTCCTGCTGGCGCCGACTATTTTACGAACGCCTACCTCTCCTGCCCTTTGCATGGCTCTGGCGGTGGACAGGTTCACATAATTCACACAGGCTATCAGTAATATTACGACAGCTATGATCAGGAATATCCTTACTATTTTAATTCCTCCTTCACTCAGGTCGGCATTATACAGATGCACGTCATGAAGAGGCTGTACATTATATTTTATCCCTCCTTCCTGGTTGCCGTCGGGCCGCAGTGTAGCCAATGCAGCAGCTACCTTTGACGGCGATGTATTTGGTGCCAGCTGCAAATAAGTATTATAATAAAAATCCCCCCAATCTTCATTCACTGTTTTCCACTGCCCGTTCCCTCCAAAGTTGGCCTCGAGTATACCGAACGGCATCAGAAATTCATATCTGATACTTGACTGCTCGGGAAAGTCTTTCATGATACCGCTTACAACATAATTTTTTCCATCGCCCTGTATTACCTTCCCCATGGCATCTGCAGTACCAAAATATTTCAGGGCGGCGCTGCGTGTTACGATGAGGGAATTATTGTCGGGAAAAGGCTGTTGTACACTTCCTTTCAACAGGGGGAAAGTAAATAGTGTAAAAAAGGACGGCTCTATATAAGCCATATTGATATCAAAGAAATCGTTGTTGTCGTACGTGAACTTTCCAATACTGCCCCAGTTATCTCTCATGCGTACGGCAGCCTGGACACCGGGAACATCTTTCACAGCGTGTACCGCAATAGGTCCCGGCATACCGCTCCAGGTCTGGACATCAGAACCGGAAGTAAAGCTTACGCTCAATTTATATAGGTTATCGCCCTTTTCATGAAACCGGTCATATCTCAACTCATCCTGTACCCATACAAGTATCAGGATGCCCACTGCAAGGCCGATGGCGAGACCACCAATATTGATGCTACTGTACATTTTGTAGCGGCGCAGGTTACGCCAGCCGATCCGCAGATAATTGTTAAGCATATGAGTCAGTTTAATAATGGTTGACAGGAATCACTTTAAGATTAGACGTGGAATTGTTCTTTGATATTTTCAGTCACTACACGGCCATCGAACAGGTTCACTACACGGTGAGCAAAACCGGCATCGTAAGGGCTGTGTGTTACCATGATCATGGTGGTGCCCGCTTCGTTCAGTTCCTGTAACAACTTCATTACTTCTTCGCCGTTAGTAGAATCCAGGTTACCGGTAGGCTCATCCGCCAGGATCATTTTAGGATTAGCAACTACTGCACGGGCAATAGCCACACGCTGCTGCTGACCACCGGACAACTGTTGCGGGAAGTGATTACGACGATGCATGATATTCATACGCTCCAACACTTTCTCTACTTTTTCCTTTCTTTCACTGGCAGGTACTTTCAGGTATAACAAAGGCAGTTCTACGTTCTCGAATACAGTCAGTTCGTCGATCAGGTTGAAACTCTGGAATACGAAACCGATAGAGCCTTTTCTGAGTTGTGCACGCTGGCGCTCACTCATTCTAGCTACTTCATGGTCCCAGAAATGATATTCGCCACCGCTGGGATTATCAAGCAGCCCCAGGATATTCAATAAGGTAGATTTGCCACAACCTGAGGGGCCCATGATGGCGACAAACTCACCATCTTTCACTTCCATATTGATCCCATTCAATGCAGAAGTTTCTATTTCTTCTGTTGTAAAAATCTTTTGCAGATTGACTGTACGTATCATCGACTTCGGTTTAATAATTTTAAAGAACGTATAATTATTCGCTTCTCAATAATCCGGTGGGATTGGCACTGGCAGTACGGAAGCATTGTAAAGCAATCAGAATATAGGTTAAGCTGAAGGTAATAACACCTGCAATTATAAACGGCGTTGCACTCATACTTGTACGGTAAGCATAATTGTCCAACCAGTGATCGGCTACGACCCAGGCTACCGGCCATGCAATAAGATTAGCAATTAATATAACTGATGTATACTCTTTCAGGAACAGGTAAATAATATTATGGGTATCAGCACCCAATACTTTCCTTACACCGATCTCTTTGGTGCGGCGATTGAGGCTGAACGCAACCACACCGGCAGCACCCAGCAGGATGATAATAAAGTTCAATCCGGTAGCAACATTAGCGGCCTGCTTCAGGCGGGTTTCGCTTGTGTACATCGCCTGGAACTTATCATCCATAAAGAAATAATCAAACGGAGAATCCGGGAAGCGGGCTTTCCACACTTTCTCAATTCCGGCTACTGACTTTCTGATATCAGGGGTTGCCAGTTTGATACTGAGGAAGCGGTAAGTCATGCTGGTGTTCTGAGAAAAGAATATCATCGGAGAGATCTTCTGCTGCATATTATTGAAGTGAAAATCCTTCACCATACCTTTTACCCTAAGACGCCCTTGTGCACCGGCAATATCAATCTCCTGTCCTACTCCTTCCTTCAGGTGTAAAGCCTTTACGGCTGATTCATTCAATACTATGTCGGAAGGGTTATCCTGATCCGTAAAGAATGCTCCTGCAATCACCTTCATACCGAAGGTAGCTGCATAATTTCCGTCTGTTACCAGTGTCGACACATTGACAGGTGTATTACCATCACTTCCGGGAGGTATCAATGGCACTTCTCCTCCATTCATACCATCAGGTACTTCATAAGAAACCGTGGCAATCTTCACGCCTGTACTTCTCATCATTTCATCTCTTACCTGTTCAATACGCTTTAGTCCTACGGTGTCCCACTGGCGGGGCACAGAAGAGATAACAAGCAATTGCTCTTTGTTGTACCCCAGTTCTTTTTTGAAGAAATAATTGATCTGCCGGCTGATGTACAACGTACAAACAAACACAAGTACTGCCAGGGTGAACTGTACTACCAGAGAGCCCTTTCTGAACAATAGTTCTCCTTTCCCTACCGAGATCTTGCCTTTGAGCACTTTCAGCAGGTGACTGGCTGTGAGTATGAATGCCGGATAGATACCAGCAATCAGGCCGACAATAACGATCAGTGACACATAAAACAATACCATCAATCCGGAGAAAGACCATACATGGGGTAACGTTTTGTTAAGTAACTGCCCGAAGAAAGGACGGAGCAGTTCAAAAAAGGCAATGGAAAGAAAGGCCGCTATAAACGTAAGTACTAAAGATTCTGCGAGGAATTGTGCGATCAGCTGCTGACGTTTACCACCGAATACTTTGCGCAAACCGATCTCTTTCAACCTGTATACGGAGGTGCCTACGCTGATGTTCACATAATTGATCACTGCCATCAGCAACACGAAGAAGGCGATGATAGCAAGGATGTAACTCATTTTTCTCACCAGCCCATTGTTGGTATCCAGATAGAAAGTATCCAGTCCTACCAGCTTGACGCTCATGTTATCTTTGATCTGCTGATCGCAGTTGATGTCGACTATCTTTTTGATGGCTGCAGCCAGTTGCCCGGGCTTTACACCAGGTTGCAACTGCACATAGGAAGCCATGCTTACACTATTCCAGTTCTTGTCTGCATCTGGTCCAAGAAAGTAGTCAACGCTCTGCATTGGCAGCAGGATATCCGTTTTAAAACCGTTGATGGTCGTTACGGTATTACCCCTGGTTTCATTCTTCAGCACTCCGGTGATAGCATAATTCTTCTTACCATCCCTACGGGTGTCGAGGGTCAGTACTTCATCCAATACATCTGTTCTGCCGAAAAACTTCATGGCTGTTTCGGCAGTGATCACAATAGAATTGTTATCACGAAAAGCATTGGCGGGATCTCCATATAGCAGCTCCAATCCGTAAGCACTTATCACCGTCGTATCGCCAGGTTGCAGTTCCAGGCGAAAATGCAGGTCCTTATGAGAAGCGTTGGCCGTACAGGGAAAGGTCCTGTAGTAATTAGCCACCAGGGTGGGATATTGCTCTTTTAATGCTTTAGCTAGTGGTGCGGGTGTGATCAGCGGCATGTACATATTGTCGGCCTTCCAGGCTGACTGCAGAAAGTACTGTTGTGGCAGATCTTTCAGGTTGCCGTTCACCTGTTTCTCCTCCCATATGTATACTGCTATCAGGAGCGAGAAGGTGATACCAATGGCAAGTCCGGCAATGTTGATGAAAGAAAATAGTTTCCGTTTAGCGAGATGCCTTAGTGCGATAGTAATGTACATGCCTATCATGCTGCATATTGATTTTCAGGTGAGCGTTCATGGCGCGACCTCTGCCAGCTTGCAGAGGTAGGCGCCGGAACTAAAACAACTGTTACTGCCAGATTAAAATACTAAAACCTCTTTGTCCCCGAAATTTTCATACGAAGAGGTAATGACCTGTTCGCCCTCCTGCAATCCTTCCAGCACTTCGAAATACTGCGGGTTTTTCTGTCCGAGGGAGATGTTACGTTTCACAGCTCTTTTGCCTCCCTTGTCTACCACATATACCCAGTTACCTCCGGTATCAGAGAAGAACCCTCCTGCAGGCAGCAATAAAGCTGACGAAGACTTACCCAGCTCCAGGCGGATAGGAGAGGATTGTCCGCGACGTATACCATCAGGAGTTTCCTGTTCGAACTTCATGTCCACATTAAAGCGGCCGTTCTTTACTTCGGGATATACTTTAATGATAGACAACGGATAATTCTTATTGTTGAATTCAAAATTGGCTTTTAGTCCTGGGAATACCCTGGAGATATAATGTTCGTCCACTTCAGCACGCATCTTAAACCCATTCAGATCGTCGATCTGACCTATGTTCTGTCCGGCGGTGATGCTCCCCCCTATCTCTGCATCTACGGAAGACAACTGACCGTCGATAGGTGCTTTCAGTACCAGATTGGAGAGGTTCTCTTTCATCATCTGCAGGTTACGCTGGGTACGGGCGATGGTGGATTCAAGACGTTCTATCTGTATCTTCGCATTATCTTCCTGGAAACGCTGGCTTTCTATTTCTATCTGCCTTTGCTTCACAAGACGCTCATAATCAATCTTATTCTTATTAAACTCCTGACGGGAAACGATCTTTTCCTCTACCAGCTGTTTGGTACGGTCGTACAGGTCTTTCGCCTGTTCGATCTGATAATCAAGGCTGGCCAACTCTTTCTCCATCGTGAAACGATTCTGTTTCAGGTTTTGCCTTGTGTTCTGCAATTCATTGATCAGGCGGTAGATCTCTGTTTCGTGATTCACGAACTCCATCATCAGATTTTGGTTCTCGAGGCGCAGGATGCTATCACCTCTCTTTACCATGCTACCTCCCTCCAGGTATTTCTGACTTACATAACCACCCACGATGGCATCCAGGCGGATGGTCTTTAGTGGCAACACAACTGCGGTAACGGCAATATATTGATCAAAGGTGCCCTTTGTAACGGTAGACACGGTGATTTTATCCTTCTCGACATTCAGTTTCGAGCGGTGATCAGCAAATATCAGATTATACAGAAGTAACAGCCCTACAATGGCTCCTCCGCTGATAAGGGAGATCCTCTTCTTTGACCAATACTTCTTTTCTATTTTCTTGTCCATAAGGTATACTAACTTTCCTGACCAGTTAAGACAACCGGCATGCCAAAGCGGGAAACTCAATACCACAAAGGAATTCCGGCAACAACACCCGTTTTTATCGTCCTGTAGCGCACACGTGACGTCCATTTCCGGACAATTTCCCGTGAGTCGTCCACAGACCTGAGGAAAACCGAAATCTTTTTATAATATTGCCAGTGGCCGCATCCGCTCAAGCTGTCATTCCACCCGGCCTGTCGGGAACACTGTTTGCGGATTCATTTGCAGAAAAACAGATAAGAACTTATTATGACTACACCGTTGCCCGGTAAAATCCTTATAGTAGATGATGACATGGACGTACTCAGGGCCGCACGGCTTTTATTGAAACGTCACTTTGAACAAGTAGATTTCGAACGTAATCCTCAAAAGATACCTTACCTGGTGTCCAATTTTGAGTATGATGTGATCCTGCTGGATATGAACTTCACCCGTGACCTGAGTAGCGGCAAGGAGGGATTTGAGTGGCTGGACCGTATTCTGGATATCCGTCCGGATGTAGCAGTAGTACTTTTTACAGCATATGGGGATGTTGAAATGGCCGTAAGGGCCATCAAGGCAGGCGCCGCTGACTTTGTGCTCAAGCCCTGGGAGAATGAAAAGTTACTGGCTACCATGCAAACGGCCTATAGCAAGAAACATGGTAACAAGGATAAAAGTGCTGCAGCACCTGCAGCACCACAATCTGACGTACATATTATAGGCAGCAGTCCTGCTATGTTGCAGGTGCTCGACACCGTGAACAGGGTGGCTGCTACAGATGCGAACGTGCTGATACTGGGAGAGAACGGGACAGGTAAGGACCTGCTTGCAAGACATATTCACCAACTGTCGCTGAGAACTAAACAGCCTTTTGTAAGCGTCGATCTGGGCGCCATCAGTGAGACTTTATTTGAAAGCGAACTGTTTGGTCATGTTAAAGGCGCTTTCACAGACGCCAGGGAAGATCGCAGCGGTCGCTTTGAAGAGGCGAACGGAGGCTCTATTTTCCTGGATGAGCTGGGGAACATTTCTCTGCCACTGCAGGCAAAACTATTGACCGTTTTACAGAACAGGGCCGTTACTAAGGTAGGAAGCAATAAGTCCGTACCGATCGACGTCCGGTTAATTACTGCGACGAACAGAAATATACAACGCATGGCCGCCGAGTATCAATTCCGGCAAGACCTTCTTTACCGTATTAATACAATAGAGATCCAACTACCTCCTTTGAGGGAACGTTTGGAAGATATTATTCCGCTGGCAGAATATTTTCTGCAACTATACTCAACGAAATATAAACGTTCGGTCAATTCGCTGCACGAATCACTGGTACAACAGTTACGCCAGTATGAATGGCCGGGCAATATCCGCGAGCTGCAGCATGCTATGGAAAGAGCGGTGATCCTCTCTCAGGGGAAGGCGCTTATGCCTAAAGATGTTTTTGTGAAGAATCCGGTACAAGACCAGACGCTCAATACGGGTTATAACCTGGAGGAAATGGAACGCAACATCATCACTCAGGCCATGAAAAAGTGTAACGGCAATATCACTGAGGCCGCGAAGGAATTAGGCTTAAGCAGGGCTGCCCTTTACAGAAGACTGGAAAAGTATAACATATAGCCTTTTAAGATGAATAAGTTCAGTGTCAATATATTACTGCGTATCATTCTCCTTACCATCAGTACGATCACTACTGTATGGGTTTGGACAGCGCTTGGCGCTTTCCCGGGTGTGACCATGGGTATTCTGATATGTATGCAGATATATGGCATGTACTATTATATCAACCGTGTGAACAGGAAGCTGACCCTATTCCTGGAGTCTATCCGTTATGAAGATTTTTCTATCCGCTTCAGTGCTGACAATAAGCTGGGTAAGAGTTTCCAGGCGCTTAACCATCAGTTCAATGAAGTGCTGGAAGCCTTCCGGCAAACCCGGGCAGAAAAAGAGGCTAATCTGAAGTATATCGATACCATCGTACAGCATATCAGTATTGGTGTATTATCGTTTGATGTGGAAGGACGTATAGAGCTTATCAACCCGGCAGCATTCCGCTTGCTGGGCATCTACAGGCTGCGGAATATTTCGGAACTGAAGAATACCCATCCGTCCCTGCCGGAATACCTGATGGAAATACGGTCGGGCAGCAAACTGTTATATCGCACCCGGCAGGAACAGCAACTGTCCATTCATGCAGCCAGCGTGCGGCTACAGGGCCGGCTGATTAAGCTTATATCCATCCAGAATATCCATGCCGAGCTGCAGCAAAAAGAGCTGGAAGCCTGGCAGAACCTGACGAAGATATTACGTCACGAGATCATGAACTCGGTTACACCGATTGTGTCTCTTATCAGCACCATGCAGGATATCGTGGAACAGGACATTTCACCTGAAGCCGCGCAGAAAGACGCCATTGCCGACCTGCAGGAAGCACTGGAAACGATCAAGAGCCGTAGCAGGGGTATCATGAACTTTGTAAATGCCTACCGTGATTATACTACGCTACCTAAGCCACAATTCACCCATGTTAACGTCAAAGAGCTATTGACGGGCGTAAGCAGTCTGCTGCTACCGGAGATGAAACAGGCAGGTATCTATTATCACTATGAGATCGAATCGGTGAGTACGGAAATACATGCAGACGTTGCGCAGCTGCAGATGGTACTGATCAATCTTATAAAAAATGCCATGGACGCGCTGGAGCAAACACAAACACCATCCATACAGGTTAAAGCCAGCATGAATAACCCCAGCCAGGTACATATAGAGATCACCGACAACGGACCAGGCATAGACGCCGATGCGATGAACAAGATCTTCATCCCTTTCTATACCACAAAGAAGAAGGGAAGTGGTATCGGATTAAGCCTGTCACAACAGATCATCCAGTCTCACGGGGGGCAGTTAAAAGTAAGCCGCTCCGGCAATAATGGCACTACCTTTTCAGTACTACTGCCGGTCGCCTAAAACTATTTAGACAAAGAAATCGTACTTTAATGCATTAATGAAAATCTATGCGCAAAGGAAGTTCCTTTAACTTACTGTACGCTATTATGTTAGCCGTTCACCTATCAGCTATCTTCTTCCACCTGGACATTCTCTCCTACGTTTCAAAGTTTTTGCTGCCCTTTGTACTGGCCGCTCATTTTATTACAGGGACAGAGGGGATACCTGCTACATTCCGTGTATTGATGCTGTCTGCATTATTCTTTTCAGGTTTTGGAGACATGTTCCTGTTATTCTCAGAACAAAGTTCGCTCTTCTTTACCTGTGGGCTGATCACTTTCATGTTCTCACTCGTATCCTATATCGGCTTTTTCCTGAAGATAAGATATACGAATTACCCGCTTCCGTTGTGCCAGTGGCCTTTCATTCTTGGAATGGCAGCAGGTATGATCACATTCATCTTTTTTATGCTGCCCTATCTGGGCGGGATGATGCTACCTGTACTACTCTTTGCCGTCACAGCATATATCATGTTACAGTCGGTAAAACATGCCTTCAGGCTCAGAGACCAGCCGTCAGGCTGGTATGCACTGGCAGGTGCATGTGTTTATGTCCTTTCCTGTGCCATTATTGCCATTCACTATTTCTATCAGCCCCTTGAGATGGGCACGTTCTTCATTATGCTAACCTACGGGATAGCGCAATGGGGACTGGTAACCGGAGGGCTCCGCTATCTTCAGATGCGCCGGGGCTATGCCGTCCAGTGAATGGGAACGAATTAAACCGTACATTTGGTGTTCGCTTGAGTACTTATGCAACAGACAGACTTCTTAGTGATTGGTTCTGGTATTGCCGGACTTACTTATGCTCTTAAAGTAGCAGCAGCATGTCCTGATAAAAAAATTACCATTATCACGAAAACACGTGAGGACGAGACCAATACAAAATACGCACAGGGTGGAGTAGCCGTAGTGAATGATCTTGAGAATGACAGCTTTGAAAAGCACATTGAAGATACGCTGATTGCCGGCGATGGCTTATGCAATGAGGAGATAGTAGAAATAGTCGTGAAGGAGGGGCCGGAGCGTGTCAACGAGATCATAGAATGGGGAGCCAATTTCGATAAGAATGCCGATGGTGATTTCTCTCTCGGTAAAGAAGGCGGCCACTCTGAATTCAGGGTGATCCACTATAAAGACGTTACCGGGAAAGAAATTGAGCGCGCCCTGCTGGATGCAGTGCATAAAAATCCAAATATCGAACTGGTTACCCACTGCTTTGTGGTGGACCTCATTACCCAGCACCATCTGGGCTACCTTGTTACCAAGGCTACCCCTGATATTGAGTGTTATGGCGTATACGTACTGAACCTTGTCACTAATCAGATCGAGAAGATCTTGAGCCGTATCACAGTATTGGCCACAGGTGGCAATGGCCAGGTGTACCGCAGTACTACCAATCCTATCATTGCCACAGGCGATGGTGTGGCGATGGTGTACCGCGCAAAAGGAAGAATAGAGAACATGGAGTTCATCCAGTTCCATCCAACAGCTTTGTATCAGCCAGGTGTGAACAACGCCTTCCTGATCACGGAAGCTGTACGCGGCGATGGCGGTATCCTGCGTAATATCCATGGAGAAGATTTCATGCATAAGTATGATCCGCGTCTCTCCCTGGCGCCGCGTGACATTGTAGCGAGGGCTATTGACAGTGAAATGAAGATCACCGGTACAGAGTATGTATATCTTGATTGCCGTCATATGGACATCGAGAAGTTCACACATCATTTTCCGAACATTTATGATAAGTGTCTTTCTGTAGGTATAGACGTGCATAAAGACATGATACCGGTAGCACCTGCAGCACATTATAGTTGCGGTGGTATTAAGGTTAATGAATTCGGCCGTACATCCATCAACAATCTGTACGCCTGCGGAGAATGTTCCAGTACGGGCCTCCACGGCGCTAACAGGCTTGCGTCAAACTCATTGCTGGAAGCAATGGTATTTGCACACCGTTGCTTCGTAGATGGCGTGGAGAGAATTGAGTATACAGCCCACAATGTCGATGTACCCAATTGGAATGCAGGTGGTACTACAGCGCCCAAAGAGATGATCCTGATCACGCAGAGCCTTAAGGAGCTGAAACAGATCATGAGCGACTACCTGGGTATTGTGCGCACCAACGAGCGTATGCAACGCGCCATCAGGAGGCTGGACATCCTGCACGAAGAAACCGAATTGTTATATGAAAGAACAGAGGTATCGCCACAACTGTGTGAATTAAGAAACCTGATCACCGTTGGTTACCTCATCGTGAAAGGCGCAGCTTTCCGTAAGGAAAGCCGCGGATTACATTTTAATACTGACTATCCTGATAAGAGCGCCCTGGTACAGAATATTGTGTTATAGAAATTGATGACATGTATTATTTGTTACTGGTATTTATGTACGGCATTTCAATATTGCCGTTATGGTTATTATATCGCATAAGTGATGTTTTATACCTGATCATTTACTACATTGTTGGTTACCGCAAGTCAGTAGTATTCGATAATCTGCGTCAGGCGTTTCCGGAAAAAACACCCAAAGAGATCTCCCGGCTGGCGAAGAAATACTATCTCAATCTTACAGATATGATGGTGGAAACCATCAAACTGCTGACCATGCGTCCAAAAGAACTGCAGCGTCGTTTTACGTGCGATCTCACTGTGTTACATGAGCTATATGCCAAAGGCAAGAGCTGCCAGATGCACCTGGGCCATAATTTCAATTGGGAATGGGCGAACCTCTTCTGCATACAGGGTGTAAAATTTCCATTCCTCGTAGTTTATATGCCGCTGACCAATAAAGCGGGCGACCGTATGTTCCGGCACTTCCGTGAAAAGTCGGGCAGCATATTGTTGCCAGCCAATGATATTAAGGAAGCGATGCAGCCCTGGATCAATCAACAGTACCTTATTGCGCTGGTAGCAGACCAGAACCCTGGTAATCCACGGCGCAGTTACTGGTATCCTTTCCTGAACAGGATGACAGCTTTTTACAAAGGGCCTGAAATGACCGCCAGGAGAAGTGATATTCCTGTAGTATTTGTGGACATCCGCAAAACAAAAAGAGGGTATTATCATGCCACGCTCAAACTGGCATTTGAAGAGCCTTCCGCAGTACCTGAAGGAACAGTTACCGAGTCATTTGTAAAATACCTGGAGCACAATATCCGTGAGCAACCCGAAGTATGGGTATGGAGCCACAGAAGGTGGAAACATGAGTACAGAGGGGAACAAACAAGCTGAATTGACCAGCATGTCGCCGGTCAATTCAGCTGATCAATCTATTTTGTGGCAGCGCTGTCTTTCATCATAGATGTATCAGCAGCTGCTGGTGGAGGTGGCGGAGGTACTGCTGCCTGCACCATAATGTTATTTGTAACAGCTTTTACCCCGCTTACGCCTTTAACGGCATCTTCTGCAGCCATTTTAGACGCGTCGTCAGGTACTTCACCGCTGAGGGTTACAACTCCTTCTTTTACTTCAGCACTGACACCCGGAGTAGCAGTCAATTTCTCATTAACGGATTGCTGAACATTTGTGTCGCTAGGCTGACAAGCAAATAAGCATACGGCCAGGAACATCATTCCAGCCATCAGGAAAGTTCTACATTTCATGGTTAAAAGTTTAACATTTTAAAACAAATAACATGCTAGACTGTAGGATTGTTCTGTTGCAAACAGCTGTTAATCAACCATTATCTGCAAATCCCGGGTATAATGTCATTCCGCCATCAACAAAAAGCGTGGTTCCCGTTACATAATCGCTTTCATCGCTGGCCAGCCATACAGCCGCTTTTGCCACATCTTCAGGTACACCAACCCTACCATATGGGATCAATTTCAATAGCTTTTTCTCATCTTCAGGGGTATCCCAGGCATCTTCGTTAATACGGGTTTTGATAGCACCAGGCGCCAGACTGTTTACCCTTATCTTATGCGGAGCCAGTTCCTGTGCCATAGACTGCATCAGCAGTTTCACACCGCCTTTGCTGGCAGCATAGTTTACATGGCCCGCCCATGGGATCACCTCATGCACACTACTCATACAGATGATCTTCCCGGCAGCTTTTGAGCGCTCTTCTACTACGCCCCTCCGTTTAAACTCACGGGCGGCTTCCCTTGCACAAAGGAACTGGCCTGTAAGGTTCGTATTGATCACCTCATTCCATTGCTCCAGGGTCATATCCAGCAGCGAAGCGTCCTGCTGGATGCCGGCATTGGCCACCACAATATCAACCGTACCAAAGCGGGAAATTATTTCCGCAAACATGGCTTTAACCTCATCTTCCTTACTGATATCGCATTGCTGCACAAAACCATCGCTGCCAGCTGCTTTGATCTTTTCCAGTACCTCCTCTGCGGCCTTCCGGCTCTTGTCGCTATGATGATTCACTATCACTTTGGCGCCAGCTTCGCCGAAGGCCCTGGCTATGGCGGCACCTATACCACTGCTGCTGCCGGTAACAAGTGCAATTTGTCCGTCTAAAAGTTTGCCCATTACATGGTTTTCCGATAATGGGTCAAAAAGCATACCTGCAAAAATGAAAGGTCTCGCAGGATGCCTGCGAGACCTTTCATTTTCAATATCTTAATATTAGTTTAATACGTTCGTTTCTTTAATAACCTTCAGGCCTTCCTGTGTTTTCATGGCATTAAAACCACCCTCTACATTGCGCAGGTTGTGAATACCTTCCCGTTTCATCATAGAACAGGCGATAATACTACGGTATCCCCCCTGGCAGTGTACGTACAGATTATGATTATCGTCAAAATCAGCCAGATTTCCGGGGTCTGTCATATCACTGAGTGTGATATTCATAGCGCCTTCAATATGGCCGTCTGCATACTCTGCAGGCTTACGGACGTCCACAATTACCAGGTTATGATCATGCGGAAGGTCCATTGCCAGTTCATCTGCTTCGACGGTAATGATCAGGTCACGTTCTTCTCCGGCAGCTATCCAAGCTTCGTAACCACCTTGCAGGTAACCGGCAACATGGTCGAAACCAACACGGGCAAGACGTACGATCGTTTCTTCTTCTTTTCCGGGGCTGGTCACCAATATGATCTCTTCACCGAAGGGCAACAAACTGCCCGCCCATTCAGCAAAACGTCCTTCAAGGCCGATACTGAGGGAACCGGGTACAAATCCTTCTACAAATTCTGCTGCCGGACGTGTATCAAGGATCAGGACCTCATCCTTCATCTTCTCTTTGAATTCTGCGATGGATAACGGACGGTTACTCTTTTCCATCACCGCCTGCAATGCATCATATCCTTCTTTGTTGATACGGGCATTGATCGGGAAATAGGAAGGAGGTGTATTGAGGCCGGAAGTTACTTCTTTGATGAATTCTTCTTTATCGACAGCCTTTAATGCATAATTTGTACTCTTCTCATCACCCAGTGTGCTGTAGGTGTGAGGTCCAAGGTTTTTGCCACAGGAAGAACCAGGGCCGTGCGCGGGGTATACAATCACATTATCGGGCAGTATTTTGATCTTGTTGTTCAGAGAATCGTATAGGTATCCTGCCAGTTCTTCTTTGGTAAGGTTACCGCTGAACAGGTCAGGACGTCCAACGTCTCCAACAAAAAGTGTATCGCCGGTAAATAGGCTATGAGGCTGCCCTGCTTCATCGCTTAACAGGTAACAGGTAGATTCCAGTGTGTGGCCGGGTGTATGTAATACTTCCAGTGTGAGTTTGCCAATAGTAAATTTCTCCCCGTCTTTAGCGAGATATATCGGAAAGTTGGTAGCAGCTTCCGGGCCGTAAACGATAGGAGCATTTGTAGCAGCAGCGAGGTCCAGGTGTCCCGAGACAAAATCTGCGTGAAAGTGAGTTTCGAAAATATACTTTATTGTAGCGTTGCGCTCTTTAGCCAGATCAAGGTAAGCATCTATATCCCTTAAAGGATCTATCACAACAGCTTCTCCCCCGGACTCAATAAAGTAGGCAGCTTCTGATAAGCAATTAGTATAAAGTTGCTTGACGAACATGGTTTTTGATTTCTGCAAATTTACGGATTTATCCGCGGAGGAACATCTGACAAAAAGACCATATGTATATGGCACAAAATTGCGTCCCGTTATTTACATAACCAGTATAAAATACGTGAAGCTTTGTTGCATGTCTCGGAAACATACATGCATCTAAAAAAATCAGAGCCTAACTAAAAGTTCTTTTACTTACTCTTAGTTAGGCTCAAATATTTTTTGTACTCTGTTCGACCAGTACTCCAAAACCAGATTAGCCTACCAGCTCCTCTACGAATTTGGCAACTTCAGCTATACGTTGTTTGTTGATCGTATAGTGAATGAATTTACCATCTCTCTCTGTAATCACAATGCCGGCACGGCGCAGAATAGCCAGATGCTGTGAAGCTACCGACTGCTCGAGACGCAGCTTAACGTAGATTTCAGTTACTGTCATTTTCTTGTGATCTTCCAGCAACTTAATCATTTGCTGGCGCAGCTTATGGTTTATCGCACGCAAAACCATAGCCGCCTTCTTAACGGCAATGTAATCCAATTTAATTTGGTCTTTTTCATTGTTACCTCTAGAAATAATAAGAGTATTAGAAGAGGTCGTTAATAATGTTTTTTCCATCGCATAATAGTTTTTTAAAAATGATGAAATGAAAGGGATCAACGGACAGTTTCAAACCCTCACCTGTTAGAAAACAGTACTGGGTATCGATTTATACAAAATTATAATATTTGTCACAATAAAAAAAACTTCTATACCTTATTTTTTCATATATAACCGGCCTTACTTGCAAATAAGGCGTAATTTGACAGTTTTATGACAATTTACAACGATAGTGGTACGTAAAAAGGGGGTAAATGTGGAAACTGAAGGGTAAAATCAACTTTTTTTGTCATTTCCCTCTTTTGCGGGCGTATAAAAAGGCTTCAGATAAAAAGGGCTGAAATAAGCGGTATCCTCAAACGATTTTTTCTCAAAAGCTAATGCTGACAAGGGGATCATATGTACAGCACTGATATGGTAGGGCACGAACACAGCCTGAGAATGCTGCTCCAGCATTTGCTGCCACTTCATACTGCCGTCACCGAAAAAATACACCTTCCCCCTGCCAAGCCATTCATTAAAAACATCAGGCGTTAATATCAGCGCCTGTGGCTCCAGAAGCGGTGTTAGTGCGGCATCATATATGGCCGTATATACCTCCTGCCTGCGGGCATCCAGCAGCGGGCAATACAGTGCGCCTTTGTCCTGCAACTCATCTCTTAATCCCTGTGCCATCATCTGCAGGGTGGAAATACCGATCAGCGGTTTATTCCAGGCGTAGCACAAACCTTTGGCGGTAGCTACGCCCACACGTAAACCCGTATATGACCCGGGGCCTCCGCTAACCGCAATCGCATCAAGGTCGTCGGGAGTGATCTTTTGTGTATTAAATATTTCCTGGATAAATAGCGTCAGGCTAGCGGCATGGTCACGCTCCTTGTCATTTACCAGCGTTTGCAATACGACGCCATCTTTTGCCAATGCTACTGAACCTATAGCTGTAGCGGTGTCTATATTTAAAATTAATGCCAACCGTTCGCTGTTTTTTCATGCGTTTCTTTCCGCAACAGTTCACATACACGATAACGCTCATCTCCTGTCGCTTTATATACCGCAGTTAATACATCATATACATGTTTAATGCCTATCTTTTGCGCCCACTCGAAGGGGCCATAAGGGTAATTGGTGCCCAGCCGCATAGCCGTATCAATATCTTCCCGTGTAGCAGTGCCTTCAGCCGCCGTAAAATAGGCCTCATTAATGATCATGCACACCACTCGTGGAGTTACCATGCCCACTGCATCCTGCACCAGCTCATATGACCAG
>CABHOY010000055.1 GCA_902168105.1 uncultured Flavihumibacter sp. | reverse complement strand
CGTCCGCGGAGTCTTTTAATGCGAAAATAAAGGCGTTTAGGAGTCAGTTTAGAGGTGTAAAGTGTATCGAGTTCTTCTTATTCAGATTAACTAAGCTATATGCATGATTCCAACAACTGCTCCACAACTTTTGGTCTTGATCCCTGATAAGCAGGCCCAGAAAGAATCTTGACCACCTTAAAAAGCAAAAGGTCGGAGACTTCTCCGACCTTTCCACTTTAGTGCCCAGAACAGGAATCGAACCTGCACTCCCTTTCGAAAACAAGATTTTGAGTCTAGCGCGTCTACCAATTCCGCCATCTGGGCAAAGCAACTGTCCTTCAGTTGCGGGTTGCAAATGTATATAATTTATTTAAAATCCCAAACATTTTTTTTCTCCCCTTCAAAAATCTCTTCAAAGCTGGTCCGGAATACCACTAATCCATCCTAAAAATTAAACAGGCAACTAGCGCTGCAAGCACCAAGCCTATATGAAGTACCACCCCTCATGTGAGAAATCTGGGTCTAAATATTATGCTTCACCTATAGCCAACATCGCTACGGCGACCGATGTTGGTAGCCCAGAAATCCCGATAACAATTCATTTTGGCTACAACAACCTCCACTTTGGCAACATGTCCCCTACTCCCATCCCCCACCTTTGTATTGTAATCAAACCACTTATTACAATGAAAATAATCTTCATTACCGGTGCATCAGCTGGACTAGGCAAAACAACTGCTAAACTATTCCAGTCCAAAGGCTGGAGAGTAATAGCTACCATGCGGTCTCCTGAAAAAGAGATGGAGCTATCCAGAATGGAAAATGTCATTCTATTGCCGCTGGATGTAACTAATCCGGAACAGGTAAATACTACTGTACAGGAAGCGCTGAAACTGGGAGATATCGACGTAGTCTTCAATAACGCAGGTTATGGACTGATAGGTCCACTGGAATTATATACAGAAGAGCAGATGACCAGCCAGTTCGATACCAACTTTTTTGGCGTACTCCGGGTGACCAAAGCTTTCATTCCTTACTTCCAACAAAAACAAAAAGGTCTCTTTATCACCACTACTTCTATTTGTGGCCTGGCCACTTACCCACTCTGCTCAGTATATAATGCGTCCAAATGGGCGTTGGAAGGTTGGAGCGAAAGCATGTCCTACGATCTCGCACAGTTTAATATCGGTATAAAAACGGTCGCTCCAGGTGGCATTAAAAGCAATTATATGAACGTGATGACTGTAGTGACAGATAACGCTTACGACTCGCTAAACAGTAAAATGGCTCAAGGATTCACGGACGGTACGCTAATGGAATTTTCTGACCCTGAAATCATCGCAGCGGTGGTCTATGAAGCCGCTACCGATGGAAAGGACCAGGCCCGTTACCTGGCAGGGCCAGATGCAGTACGGACATATCTCAAAAGAGAACAGCAGGGAGCAGAAGCTTACAGAAAAGAACTGTCTGCTTACCTCGGCCTCAAAAGTCCATTCAGTAAGGTGTAATTTGACTAACTTGGCATGAAATTCTTGTCCGGAGAATTTCATGCCTGAATACATAAGTATGGAATCAGCAACCAAACAACCGTATATCTTTAATTCTATATCGGAGCTCCACCGTGCACTTGGCCTGCCTAAACCACTGCATCCGCTGGTTAGTCTGGTCGACTATGCTAGTGTTAAAACAGATACCACAGAGCTTTCAAAGGGGATGGTACTGAATTTCTATAAAGTATCTTTTAAAAAGAACTTTACGGGAAAAGTTAAATACGGACAGAGCTATTATGATTTTGATGAAGGGGGATTGTCTTTCATCTCTCCCAATCAGCTTATTTCTGCTGCTGAAGAAGAAGCCGATTATGGTGGGTATACGTTATTATTCCACCCCGATTTTATCCGGAATTTCCCGCTGGGAAAGAACATTAAAAACTATGGTTTCTTCTCCTATTCCGTAGCAGAAGCACTCTATCTTTCAGAAAAAGAAAAAGAGATCATTATCGGCATCTTCAGAAATATTCAGCACGAACTGGAATCTGCCATAGATCATTTTAGCCAGGAAGTGATGATCTCTCATATCGAACTTTTACTGAATTATAGCAAACGTTTTTACAGCAGGCAATTTATCACAAGGAAAACAGCTAATAATGATCTGCTGACAAATCTGGAGTCCTTGCTGCTGGAATACTTCAATTCAGACAAAGCACTGATGAAAGGATTGCCTACCGTTCAGGAACTATCAGCGCAACTGAACGTCACACCGCATTATCTTAGTGATATGCTTCGCACACTTACCGGACAAAACACACAACAGCATATACACAATAAGCTGATTGAAAAGGCGAAAGAAATACTCAGTACCACTAATCTTACTGTAGCAGAAATAGCTTATCAGCTGGGATTCGAACATCCCCAGTCTTTTAATAAGATCTTCAAACGTAAGACTAAGATGTCTCCCGTTGAATTCAGAGAATCATTTAATTAATTATATAACTTTAGAAGGATCACATATGTCATATTGCAGCGCAATTGGGTACATGTCGGAAGAAAAAAAAGCGATACATAAGAGCTATCATGATCAGTACTACGGCTTTCCCATACATGACGACAATGAACTATTCTGCCGTCTGATCCTGGAAATAAATCAGGCGGGGCTTAGTTGGGAAACCATCCTGAAAAAGGAAGCCGGTTTCAGAAAAGCTTACAGCAATTTCAATATCAAGAAAGTAGCGGCTTACACAGAAGAAGATAGAGAAAGATTAATGGCAGATCCGGGCATTATTAGGAACAGGCTGAAGATCAATGCAGCCATAGAAAATGCCAAAACTATCCTTCAGCTACAAAAGGAGCATGGATCTTTTGAGAAATGGCTGGAGCTGCATCATCCTAAAACGATAGAAGAATGGGTGAAACTATTTAAGAAGACATTCAGGTTCACCGGAGGAGAGATCGTCAACGAATTTCTAATGAGTACCGGCTACCTTCCCGGCGCTCATACTGCCAATTGTGCTGTATATAAAAAAGTACAACAGGCGAAACCAATGTGGATGGCAAAGAAATAGAATGCATTCCCATATTCGTGGACATGGGAATGCATCGAAAATGCAGCCTTACAGAGCAGGTTCTTTCTTATTCAGAAAAACCAATTGCCCCATATGATAACTAATGTGCGATGTACGGCTCAATAATACATTTAACTTATTACGATGAGGCTCTTTGGCAAAGTCTTCCTCTGAAACCTTTGTGTGCCTGGACAACCAATCTTGCACTTGCATCTTGTTGAAGTGGGTCGTCAGTGTATTGTTCACGTTATCCCAGTATCCCTTCAATTCAGCAAGAGAAGGAATATCATCAAAAGTTCTGTCAGGATTTGTGAGGAAAAGCTTTTCCAATTGAGGATATAAACTGTTGCCCAGCCCCAGCAATGGTAACAGCCCATCAGCTGATCCAATCAGGTGACCAAATAAATAAATGGCCCGGCTACGCCCTGGCGCAACTTCTTCCTGATAAGCAGCATCTTCGTATTTGTTAAAGAAGGCTTGCATTCTCGTATTGTTTGTATTCCATGCGGTCAGGATCTGCGAAATGATCTGTTCAGCAGGTGCTACTGCAGTGTTATCTAGTTGGGCGCTCATGGTGTGTTGTTTTGAGTTATATACAAATAAGAAAAAAAGTGGTTTGACAGCAGACATCTCCGTCCGCTGCCTTATAATGTAATTTCCTCGGCAAATATATGTGATTTATTGACCAAACTAAATATTTCGATAAATATCCTCCAGGCAATAAAAAAGGGGCTTAATGCCCCTTTTCTACTTTTTCCAGATCAATATTTTGCTTTTTCTTAAACTCAAAGTTCATAAAGGAATTATCGTCTGGCACACTCAGATGAAAGTCCTTCAGTTCCGCAACCTCGATCATCAGGTCATCTCCCGAGAAACCCAACATATGCCCTCCCTGCCGATGACTGTCGGATAGAAAATGGAAGTGATAGCCTTCTATACTGACACCATTTATATAGGTTGGCAGCTTATACCCTACCAATACCCCTTTGGTATTCTTAATATCGAAGAATTGCTGTGTATTCAACAACGTCGCCAACGGCGGATAGGGCCGCTGTGGATGGGTGGGGAACGCCCTTGTCTTTACCTCATTGAAGCTACCTGAGATCCTGATAGCATACATGCCATTCTTCTTCTTCAGATAACTGTCAATCGCTTTGAAAACTCCTGCCTGATCGGCAGTACCATTAACAGAGAAAACGGTATCCGCCTTAAAAAACGTAACAAATGCAAGAGCCGTCTTAAAACTATCCGGTACTTCAAAAGTCTGACCACTGGACTGTGTCTGATAAGCCTTACCATCACAGATGGTCAGTTCGCCATCCAGCTCTCCAGGAGCTCCCAAGCCAAAATCGCCCTGTTCTTTGAGTTGAGTCCAGGGATAGGTGGCTTCAAATACTCCCCCTACAAATGCATCGGCTATACCGTATTGAAACAGTGTATTATATTTTACATCACTCCTCTTCTTCCCCGCTCTTTTTTCTTTGCTGTCTTTATGAGATCCGTCGGCCGCAAAAGCATTCCTGTTTACACTATTCGTCAGCTTCTGCGCCTGCAGTGAAGAAGAGAATAACCCACACAGTACGAATGCCAGTAATGTTCCTGTTCTGTTGTAATAGAATGATCGTTTCATGTCTTTATGATTGGATAATGGTAATTCAATAAAAAGTCGTCCCGCATGAACCGGGACGACTATTAAGCGGAAAGATCCCCCATCAGATCTTCTACTTAAACGTAGACTTTTAACATTACTGTCTGTATGCAAATGTCTGTCAACTAATATGATATACAAATCCCCAAAGATGGGGACGTGTCTGATTAAGCATCCACATTTTTGGGGATAGTAGCACGCCGGAATTTGTGTTTCCTTTGTAGTGTCAAACAAACTACTGATGACAACGCAAAAGTAGTGAATAGACCTTATCTTTCATTATAAATAAAACCTATAGCGACAATGAGCTGTGACATTGAAATGAAGATCATAGAAGGAGTTCCCGATGGCAGTAAGGATCAACAAATAGTAACGGTTACGCCCGAACAGGTAGGTAAATCGATAGAGGCGATTATAGCAGAGCGGATCAGGTTGTCGGACAAGCCCCTGATCTCTTTTATCGTGAAAACATTCAATGAGCAAAATATAGTAGAAGAAACTGTCATACGGGTTATAAATAAAGAGGCATATTTCCGGCATTACTGGATATAATGTGACTCTCCATACAAAACGACAAAGTCCGCCTGTAAAGACGGATTTTGTCGTTTAATAAGATGATCACAGACCGAACTACAGGTTCACTGCTTTCATCTGTTGCTCATTATATCTTGTACCGGCAGCAACGCCAACCGGTATGATGGATTCTAACTGTAACATCTCTTCCGGCGTGAATACGATATTAGCTGCCGCCGCATTTTCCTCTATGTATTTAACACGCTTTGTTCCCGGAATGGCAGCTACTCCTTTGGAGAGGACCCAGGCCAATGCCAGCTGGGAGGAAGTAACACCTTTGCTTGCTGCTAAGATCTGTATCTCCTTCAGCAGATCGAGGTTCCTGTAAAAATTCTCTCCCTGATAACGGGGTATAGTTCTGCGGAAATCATTCTCTTCAAAATCATCAGGACTTTTCAGGTCGCCTGTAATAAAGCCCCTGCCCAGCGGTGAATATGATACGAAACCAATACCTGACTCTTTCAGCACATCGAATATACCGTTCACTTCAGGCTCCCGTTCAAACAGGGAATATTCTGTTTGTACGGCCGTGATGGGATGGACTTGATGCGCTTTGCTGATCGTCTGTGCAGACACTTCAGACAACCCTATATATTTTACTTTACCTGCCTTTACCTGGTCTGCCATAGCGCCTACCGTCTCTTCTATCGGCGTGCCAGGATCTGCCCGGTGAAGATAGTACAGGTCAATATAATCTGTGCCGAGGTTTTTCAGAGAGCGGTCTACCGATTTACGGACATAGTCAGGTTTTCCATTAAAGCCCCATGTCAGCTGTTCATTATCATCTATTTCAAAACCGAATTTGGTAGCTATTATGTATTTATCCCTGTTCCCTTTAATAGCTTTTGCTATGAGGCGTTCATTTAATAAGGGTCCATACAGATCAGCCGTGTCAAGGAAATTAATACCAAGTTCAAGTGCCCGGTGAATGGTTGCTATAGATTCTTTTTCATCTGCTTTCCCGTAGATATTATTACCTGCCAATGCTGTCATTCCCATACATCCAAGACCCTCTACTGACACATCCAGTCCCTGGCTGCCCAGCTTCATTCTTTTCATAGTACTCATGAATCACTTTTTTCTGTTTACAATTGATGATGTCTTTCGTGTCAGGACGCGTCCCTGTATCTGATGACACAAAGGTAGGACGGACGATCTCCGGCAGATTAAACAAATCAAAGTATTAATTAAGTAATTCAACGAATGGATCATCCGGCGGGTGACATTGACTTTTCCTTCCTGATCTGTAATGGGGTAAACCCTGTATGTTTTTTAATGAAGTTGTTGAAATAGGATGCATATTCAAATCCAAGGCCATAAGCGATCTCCGCTACGCTCCAGTCTGTATGTTTCAACAGTGACCGGGCTTCCGATACGATCTTGTCGTTGATATGTGAAGTAGTGGACCTACCTGTTACTTCTTGTACAGCGGCATTCAGATGATTGACATGAACAGCCAGTTTATCAGCATAATCGCCAGCCCGCTTGAGTGCAAGGGGAAACCGGGGTACATCCACCGGGAATTGTTTTTCCAACAAGGTTAAAAAGAGATTGGATATACGTGCGGCAGCGTTATTGGGTGTGAAATAGGCCACAGCTGGCTGCATTTTAATGGCTTCATGAATAATCAGGTTCACCTGGCTCCGGATCACATCATATTTATAAAGATATTCCGTATCCACTTCCTGTCGCATCCGGCTAAAGATGCTCTGGATGTAATTTGCCTGGGACTGGTCCAACAGGTAAACAGGCTCTCCTCCAGGCTTAAATAAAGGGGAATGCTGCAGACTTTCCGGACGCCCTCCCTCCTGGATGAACTGGTCTGTGAAAACACAGAAATAACCCTCACGATCTAATCCTTCAACATTGTCCCAGGAATATGGAACAAGTGGATTTGAAAAAACAAGGACAGGCCCCCTGACGTCGATCTCACGGTTGGCATAGAGCAGCTTACCGCTTCCTGTAAGAATAAGACTGATCTTATAGAAATCCCTTCTGCTGTAAGATGCCAGCGTACAAAGATATTCCCCGATAGCAGCTACCCGGAACTGTGAAGGTCCTGCATCTAACTCTTTCGCACTAATGATCTCCCTCATATCTGATCTGATTTTAATCAACCAGCAGCAAAATTAAACAATTCAAAGCGAATGAGGAGCGCCTTATTTAGTCAGAGGTCTGGAGATGGAATAACAACAATATGCTGGTGTTCTGTCGCCTGGATCAAATAAGAGAGTGGTTCCACAAAGGTGCAGGCAATTAAGCGGTGAAATAATATCAGATCTTCTTCATTCCTGACAAAATATTTTAGTCTAAATGCCTGTTTACCCTCCCGTTTCCAGCCCAGCCTGGACAACTGATCAAAGTTACCCTCATTAAAATAAGCATACTGTAATTCGTCCGATAACAGTAACCTTGCTGCTATCGCATATTTTTGCTTCATCCTGTCAAATACAATTACAGGCCCTTTGAAATTCCTATAAGACCTGGGGCTGGATTCAATATGTATTTCAAGGCGCTGGCACTCCCCTTTCAGAAGCTGCCGGATATGAGGTTCGAAATATAATTCTCCGGCGTATTCATTTGCTGCCAGTTCTCTGAACCTGCTAATTTCCCGTTCTAACCCGTCGATTATTGGATAAAGCAATGCAAGATATTCATAGTCTGTATCTGCCGGATGATGCGATGCCTTTTTCCATTCCTCCTTTAACGTTTTTAATTCCTGCTCTTTGTGGGCTATCAGCAGTTGGATGTTATTATGATCTGGGCACACCTTTTTTCGTTTGGGCTAATATAATAATAAAAAATTACCGGGCCTCAGGAACCCGGCGCGGAGATTTCCAGTAACTGGTCATTGTTACCACCATTGCTTGTGCAAATATATACACGTCCCTGCGGGGAGATACAGAGATCTCTTAAACGCCCCCATTTCCCGTCAAAGTATAGCTTTGGTACTCCGGCAACCTGGCCCGCACTAGTCAGTTGAAACTGGTATAATGTGGCATCTTTCAGTGTAACCAATAACAACGAGTTTTTCCATTGTCCAATACGGTCATGATTATAGTAGTCAAGACCACATACGGCGACTGTCCTGTTCCCGCTTGACCAAACCGGCATTTTAATGTTAGTGGTAACATTCGGCCAGCCATAGTTCTGTCCTTTTTCAATAATGTTAATCTCGTCCTGTACATTAGGACCATGTTCTGAAGCATAGAGGATATCATTGACAAAGACCATTCCCTGCGGATTACGGTGCCCGTAAGTCCAGTAGGGATTACCTGGTACCGGATTGTCTGCAGGGATAGTTCCGTCAAGATTAACGCGAAGGACCTTTCCGTTCAGGGAAGATGTCTTCTGTGAATTTGCTGTATTACTGGCATCTCCTGTGGTAATAAGCAATTTATTGTCGGGCGTTATCAGCAAACGGGAACCGTTATGAACAGATGATGCACCAATATTATCCAGGATTGTCAACGGACTTCCTAATGCATTATTACTAAAACTGAGCCTTACTACCTTTTCACGGTAATTACCTCCGTTATTATAATTATATACGACATACAGATGTCCATTGTTGAGGAAATCAGGGTGATGCACCATTCCTAATAAACCGCCTTCGCCCTGAGGAACAACATCCGGTATTTGCGCCGAGAAAATTGTATTACCTGTTTTGGGATCTATCTTACTGATCCTCCCACCCCGTTCTGTCATCCAGATATGATCATCTTTGCCCCAAAGAATTTCCCAGGGAAAGTTAAGTCCATCTTTCACCATACGGATGGAATCCACAGGCCAGTTATCATCGGGAGCATTGCCATCTTTCTTGCAAGACACATTAATACTGGCTGCAATAAGCAGCAGTAACATTGACAGTACGTGGAAAGGTCTCATAAAAAGCGGATTTAATAAAAGGCAGCAAATATCCTGCCCGTTAACAAATACTGAAGATCGCCTTCTGCAAGGCGCTTAACCTTAATTTAATATGATAAACTTTTTCCAAACTATATATTTGAGCGTCATATGCATGTTGTTCAAGATACAGATAGTTCACTGCTGGCTGCTTTGAGAAAAGGAGATGAACTGGCATTCAGCATATTGTACGAGCGGTACTGGGCAACACTCTATACCATGACCTACCGTAGAATTGGCGATGAAGAAGCGGCAAAAGATATTGTGCAGAATATCTTTGTCAATCTGTGGACTTCCCGCAAAGAAGTATTTATTGAAAATTCCCTCGCTCCTTATTTGAACCGTGCCGCACGCAATAAGACCATCAGTTATTATAAAAAGAACCTCGCCCTCATAAACAGGGAAACGCAGTTCCAGCATGAGCAAGTACAGTACTCCGCCGAATATGGGCTGGAAGCAAAAGAACTGGAAGCTGTGATCAACAATGAAATAGCCAGTATGTCGGATACCATGCGCAAAGCATTTGTATTGAGCCGGCAGGAAAATAAATCTATCCGGGAAATAGCGACTGAGTTATCCCTATCAGAACAGACCATTAAAAATAATATCTCCCAGGCACTCGACAGATTACGAAAGAAAACACAATTGTTCTACTCAGAGCCAGCCAACCTATTAGGGATCGTCCTGATCTTGTTAACAAATCGGTAACCTGCAGATAACATTCCGTTAAAGTACTTTCTGGCTTTGGCGTGGTTAAGTTATTATATGGGTGACAATAACAATTCCTCGCGCGACAGTCAGCAGGAACAACAGGCAAATGCCTGGTACGATCAGACAAATGATGCACAACCATTTGATGCCTTCGGAAGCGAAGCTCGCAAGATGCATATTGGTAACGAGATCTACGACCGTATACAACGGGATATTTCCCGCAAGCGGCAGCGTTTCCTACTTCCTTTAAAAATAGCTGCTGCCATACTGGTCATTGTAATAAACAGTCTTTTAGCATACAGACATTTTCATCCGGCTTCGCATGAAGCACCCGCGATATGGATGACAGTCACTTCAGGCGCCAATGAGCTCAAAGATATAACCCTGCCGGACAGCACTATCATCCGTCTGAAAAGCAATTCCCGTATCCGTTATACTGCAGCATTCCAGACTGGCGCAGAACGTAGTGTGCAACTGGAAGAGGGCGCAGCATTCTTCGATGTAAGGAAAGATGCAAGACGACCATTCACCGTACACGCCAAAGGATTCCTGATCAGGGTATTGGGTACTTCATTTAATATCTCTGCATATAAAGACCAGCCAGACTTTAAAGTGGATGTGGTGAGCGGAAAGATCAAAATAGAACAGGAAGGCGTTTCGGGCATCAAAGTATTAGCAGAAGAAATGACTAAAGATCAATGTCTGACAGTTGATCTGGCCACTACCGACTATAAGATAGAGAAGAAAGAGCCTATGCCTGTAGTGAGGCCTAAAGTTGTCGCCAGACAGTTGACGCTGCAACAGATCGGACAGGAACTGGGTGACAGGTTCAATCTCTTTGTACAGCTGAATAATCCTGAGAATGATACTTCTACCTATATAGTCGATCTCAGTCGCGGTTCCCTTGAAGATATATTAAAGACCTTATCTGAACATACAGGGTTTAGTTACACGATCGTAAACCAGCAACACCTGATTATTCAACCTAAAACATCAGACCACATGGAATGAGCTGTAAAAAACAAAGCAAAAGTGGTGACACACTTTTGCTTTTGACAAGAGGTCCTGAAACACCTCCATATTTTAATTAACTGATTGACTAAAAAAATTAATTAAAACACTACAAGATGCAATTTTTTCTGCAAAGAATGGTAAAGCCAATGAAGAATTTTATCGTTCCCACAACCTGTATTACCTACATATTTATCCTGTTCATTACCTTATTTACTGGTAATAGCGCCTATGCACAGTCGACAGACGCTTCCATATCCGGTAAGATCACCAGCAAAGACGGTAAAGGCCTGTCCGGTGTATCAGTTACTGTACGCAACGAATCAACAGGGTTTCAGTCTGTTACTGTCAGTAACAAGGAAGGAAAATACTCCTTCATTCAGTTGCCATTGGGTAAGCCTTACACCGTTAAAGCCGCTTTCGTAGGCTTTGCTACACAGGTGAAGAATCAGCTGTCTGTCAATCAGGGCGACAACCTGGTGATAGATTTTGTGATGAGTGAAGCTGTAAGCAATCTGAAAGAGATCACCATCAATGCGAATACATTAAACAAACGAATTGACCGTTTGGGCTCCAGCACAGCAGTAACTGCGCAAAACATCCAACAGTTGCCAGCGCAGAACAGAAACTTCAACAATCTGTCTGCATTGGCGCCTACTACTAATGGTTCTAACATCAGCGGACAACGTGCGTCTTCCACCAACTTTCTTATTGACGGCGCCAGCGCGAGAAACAATCTGACATCAGGTGCACTGGGTAGTGGCCCCTACTCTCTTTCACTGGAGGCCATCCGTGAGTTTGAAGTGATCACCAACGTGTATGATGTTACACAGGGCCGTCAGGGTGGCGGCGCAGTAAGCGTTGTAACCAAGTCAGGCACCAACACACTTACGGGAAGCGTATTTGATTACTACCGTTCTGATTTCCTTGCCAGCCCTTATGACATTCGTGGAAATAAGCGTCAGCAACAGTTCACCACTAACCAGTACGGGTTCAGTTTAGGCGGACCTATCATCAAAGATAAACTGCATTTCTTCACGGCTCTTGACAGACAGGATGAGAAGCAGCCTTTTTATATTGCTGATCTGAAAGATGACAACGATGTAATTTCCAACCGTATTAGCAGGGGCGCTTTAGACACACTGCTGGATATTGCAAGAACCAAATATGGACTGAGCAATAATCCACAGGTTGGTGAATTCCAGCGTAAAACACTGGCCAATACGTTCTTCGTACGACTGGACTGGCAGATCAATAGTAAGAACCGTCTTACTATCCGTAACAACTACAGTGACTGGAAGAATCCAAACAGCAACAGCGACAACTCGAACATTAACCTGTTTGAAGTATGGGGAAATTTCAAATCCAGGGAGAACAGCACACTGGCCTCCTTACGTACACAGTTCGCACCCAACTTCCTTAATGAGCTGAAGGTACAGTACCAGAGCGCTACCAGAGACTATGTACCGAACAGTGAGCTACCGGCTGCGAACATTCCCCGTGCTATCGTTACGGTGCGTTCCTTCCTTCCGAATGGTACTATGGGAAATACAACCGTGCAGTTAGGCGGACAACGTTTCTTCCCGGAAAATAACATGGAGAACCAGATACAGCTGGTAAACACTTCCTATCTCACCAAAGGTAAATACCGTTTCACTTTCGGTACCGACAATACCCTCACCTACCTGGACACTTACATTTCCAGTGAGCAGAACGGCCGTTTCATCTTCAACAGCCTGGAGGACTTTGCTAACCTTAACCCATCCCGTTATGCCAGGGAAGTACCTTTAAAGGGCATTCCGTCCGTACAGCAATGGGTAGTGAACGGATCACTTTTCGGACAGATGCAGTTTGAACCTCTGAGAAATGTGGAAGCGCTTGTAGGTTTAAGATGGGACATCACAGGTTACCTGAGTCAGGCGGACTATAATCCGATCGTAGACAAGGCTTTTGGTCTGCGTACTGACAGTAAGATCACTGATGCCGGTAAGATCCAACCCCGTTTACAGTTAACATGGGATGTCAAAGGCAATAAAACGGACATCATACGTTTAGGAGCTGGTATGTTCTCTGCATACCCCGTGAACTATGCGCAGGTGAACAACATACAGAACAGCGGAACTATGGTGGCTTCTATTGACGTATCCCGCCCGACGAATGGCCAGAACCTGGTACCGGTACCGGATTTTCCGTCTTACAGGAACGATCCATCCACAGCTCCGGGGCTGATAGCCGGTGTACCAACGGTATCTACCATCAACCTGAATGATCCAAATCTGAAGATGCCTTCCATCTTTAAAAGCAATCTGAGTTACAACAGGATATTCGGCGACTGGTTGCGTGTAGGAGTAAATTTCCTTTATTCATATACCAGTAACAACTATGTATATATTGATCAGAACCTGGTAGACCAGCCTTCTTTCCGTTTGACAAATGAAGACAACCGTGCGGTGTTTGTGCCTGCCAGTTCTATTACTTCAGCGGGTACTACGAATAACGTACTGGGCAGAAAGACACAGGAAGTAGGCAGGACCCTGATGCTGACAAATGGCGCCAAACTGAGACAGGCAGCTGTGATAGTTGACGCGAGCTTAAGGTACTTTAAAGATGGTTATTTTAATGTCAGCTATACCTGGAATGACGCCAAAGACAACTCTTCTTACAACGGCAACGTAGCCAATACTTCTACATTCAGGCCTGTGAAATCTGACCCACGTGATATGAGCGAGATGAACTATTCTGACAACCAGTTCAGGCATAAACTTGTACTGTATGGCGCTACCCCAAGCTGGAAAGGATTTACTTTTGCAGGTACATTCAGAGGACTCGGCGGCACCCGCTATTCACTGACAGTGGATGCTGATATTAACGGTGACTTCGTAGGAGGTCCGGGTAATGATAATGACCTTGCTTTCGTATTCGACCCTTCAAATCCTAATACAGCTGCCGATATTAAAGCATCTATGGAAAAGGTACTGGCCAATCCGGAAAACCGCGCTGCAAAATACATCCGCCAGAGCCTGGGTAAAATTGCAGACCGTAATGGTGGATCTAATCCTTTCTCAGGTACTTTTGATGTGAGATTACAGAAAACTTTTAAAACATTTAAAACACAAGGCTTGACCTTTAGTGTTGATGTGTTTAACTTCGCAAACCTCCTTAACAAGAACTGGGGGGTAAACTACAACCTGGGTGATCAGAGCCTGCTTTTCGTAAACGGATTCGATCAGGCGACTCAACAGTATAAATATCGTGTTAATGAGAATGTGGGAGTTACTACTAAAAACGGAACTCCTTATCAGGTCCAACTGGGAGCCCGCTATTCATTCTAAAGGTAATATCAATTAAACAATATGGATACCCGCAGAGATTTCCTAAAAAAGGCAGCACTGTTATCAGGCAGTGCCGCCCTTGCCAGCGCTATGCCACCGGCTATACAGCGTGCACTGGCCATTAACCCGGAGCTGGGCAGCACTTTCTACGATGCTGAACACGTTGTATTCCTCATGCAGGAAAACCGCTCATTTGATCATTTGTTTGGTTCCCTGCAGGGCGTGCGGGGCTTCAATGATCCCCGGGCCATCCGTCTAAGCAACAAGAACAAAGTATGGTTGCAATCTAATAAGGAAGGCCAGACTTATGCTCCTTTCCGTCTGAATACCCTGAACACTAAAGTGCCGTGGATGGGATCGACGCCACATGGCTGGACAGATCAGACAGATGCACGCAATGACGGTAAATATGACCGTTGGCTGGACGTAAAAAGGGCTTCCAGAAGAGAGAATGCCGACATACCACTCACATTGGGGTATTGCGACCGTGCCGACTTCCCATTCTATTATTCACTTGCGGACGCCTTTACGGTATGTGATCAGAACTTCTCTTCCAGCATCACAGGTACACACCCTAACCGTTACTACTGGATGACCGGCACTGTGCGTGAAAAGAACGAGCCAGCCGGAGTAGCTCACCTCTGGAATATCAGCAACTATGCGACTCCCGAACTGGACTGGAAAACTTATCCCGAACGTCTCGAAGAGAACGGCGTATCATGGAAAGTATATCAGAACGAGGTGACCATGGGATTCGGTATCAAAGGAGAAGAAAATGACTGGCTCAGTAACTTCGGGACCAACGTATTGGAATATTTTAAACCGTACAATATACGACTGCATCCTGGTAGTATCGCCAATCTTAACCTCAAGAAAACGAATATCCTCCAGGAGATAGAGCGCCTTGAAAAAGAGCCTGCATCAGATTCGATCAGCCTTAAAATAGCCGCGGCAAAGAAACTGTTGGCCAGTATAGAAAAGGATAAATTACAATATACCCAGGAGGCATATAATAACCTTCCTGAAGCAGAAAGGAAACTTAATGCTAATGCATTTACGGTTAACAGTAATGACCCACACTACCACGAGCTGACCGCTATTAAGTACGAGGATGATGGCACTGAAAGGGAAATGAATGTTCCTAAGGGAGATGTCCTTCATCAGTTCAGGGAAGACGTGAAGAACGGTACACTACCTACTGTTTCCTGGCTAATGTCGCCCGCCAACTTCTCAGACCATCCGGGTGAGCCCTGGTACGGCCCATGGTATGTGAATGAAGTAATGGAGATCCTGCTGCAAAATCCAGAAGTATGGAAGAAAACGATCTTCGTCCTTACCTACGATGAGAATGATGGTTTCTTTGATCACGTACCTCCATATGCAGTGCCAAATCCTTACAAGGAAAATACAGGTAAGGTATCAGCGGGTATCGATCCTAAGATGGATTTCGTTACAAAAGACCAGCAGACAAATCCATCAGCCATGGCGAACAGGATCAGGGAAAGTTCTATAGGACTGGGTTACAGGGTGCCTATGATCATCGCTTCTCCCTGGACAAGAGGTGGCCTCGTTTGCTCTGAGTTATTCGATCATACATCCTCCTTACAATTTCTGGAAAACTTCCTTGCTAAGAAGTTTAATAAACAGGTTAAGGAAGAGAATATCACACAATGGAGAAGGACCGTGTGCGGAGACCTCACTGCTGCATTCAGGCCATATAACGGCGAGAAGATCGATAGTCCGGAGTTCCTGCAGAAACAGGCTTTCATGGAGAAGATCTATAGTGCGAAGTTCAAACAGGTGCCTGATAACTTCAAAGCCCTCACAAACACAGAGATTGATCTGATCAACAAAGATCATTCACAATCGCCTTACTTCCCTAAACAGGAGAAAGGGACGCGTCAGGCCTGCGCTGTCCCTTATGAGCTGATTGTAAACGGTCAGTTCAACAAGGAGAAAAACAGTTTCAGCATTAGCTTTAATGCGGGCAATACTGCTTTTGGAGAACGTGCATCCGGTGCTCCTTTTATGGTATATGCCATGCAACCTTACCAACATGAAGCGTTGCGCACATGGCAATATGCGGCAACCCCTGGAGATACCCTGACTGACGAGTGGGCATTGAATGCTTTCGATAATGGCAATTATCATTTACGTGTGTATGCACCTAATGGTTTCTATCGTGAATTTGCCGGTAATAAGAACAACCCTCAGATTAAGATAGAAAGCAGTTACGAGAAGGGTAAAAAGAATGCAGCACTGACCGGTAATATCGTTGTGAGCATTACTAACCATGATACCAAAGCACATGTTGTTGAAATAAAGGACAACAGTTATAAGAACGGTGCTGTTAAGCGTACGGTAGCGGCACAGGAGACTGTGAAGGTAGTGCTGAATTTAACAAGAAGTCATCAGTGGTATGATTATACGGTGAACGTTCAGGGAACGGAGATGTTTGAAGGATTTGCGGGACATGTAGAGACGGGAAAGGTTAGTCAGACGGATCCGTTGATGGGTGGTGTGGTGTGATGAATTTGGTGTAATGATCGAGGTGTGGTAATTATGATGCGATGATTATGATGTGGTGGCTACGATGTGACAATCGAAATGTAATCATTACGATGTGATGATTACGATATAATAATCGCGATATGATCGCGTCTCCCCGGGTTAAAAACCGGGCCACAAACAATGGGACTCCCTAACGGAGTCCTATTGTGTTTTGTTAGTTATTGTGTTTTGTTAATTGCATTATTTTCAGATTTTGATGATCATTCAATGATCGTTCAATGGCAGGCCTCTCCGCTGGAATTCCTTCCAGTTAAGGTATTCGTCGCCTCTTCGATGTTCTACCATTGTAATGCAATTATCTACCGGGCAAACAATTTGGCACAAATTGCAGCCTACACATTCATCGTCCTTGACGGTATACGTGTTATACGGTTTTCCGTATGACAGGTTGATAGCCTGATGTGATCCGTCCTCACAACTGATATAACATAAGCCGCAATGAATGCATTTATCCTGGTTAATTTTTGCGATGATATGATAGTTGATATCAAGCTCCTCCCAGTTTGTCAGGGTAGGTACTGAGCGGCCAATAAAATCATCAATGGTTTTGAAGCCCTTCTCATCCATCCAGTTGTTCAGTCCATCGCAAAGGTCGTCGATGATGCGGAACCCATAGCGCATAGCTGCGGTGCATACCTGTACCGTTGTAGCACCCAGTAGCATGAACTCAGCAGCATCCTTCCAGGTGCTGATACCACCAATACCAGATATAGGCACTTTAGCCGTAACGGGGTCCTGACTGATAGTAGTAAGCATCTTCAGGGCGATAGGTTTTACAGCGGGGCCACAATAGCCGCCGAAGGTAGACTGTCCGCCGACATTGGGATTGGGAACAAACGTATCCAGGTCTACGCCAGTGACAGACTGGATCGTGTTAATGAGGGACAGGGCATGTGTACCGGCATTTACCGCAGCTCGCCCTGTGGGCACGACTGAATGAACGTTGGGTGTCAGCTTGGTGATAACGGGCGTAGTAGCAACCCCCATCACCCACTCCACAACACGGGCTGCGATTTCAGGGTCCTGTCCGACGGCAGCCCCCATACCTCGTTCTGTCATACCATGCGGGCATCCGAAGTTTAGCTCAAGACCATGAGCACCGGTGTCTTCCACTTTTTTGATCAGTTCATGCCAGCTTTCGCGGTTATTATCTGCCATGAGAGAAACGACCATAGCACGATCGGGAAAGAGCCTGACACATTCTGCGATCTCTTTCAGATTAAGATCAAGCGGGCGGTCGCTGATCAACTCGATATTGTTGAAGCCCATTACACGGCTGCCGTTATAATTAACGGAAGAGTAGCGGGAGGAAACATTCTTCACCTGGCTTCCTAAAGTCTTCCAGACTACGCCACCCCAACCTGCTTCGAAGGCACGCAATACATTCACTTTTTTATCTGTAGGGGGAGCACTCGCCAGCCAGAAAGGATTAGGCGATCTGATACCCAGGAAATTTGCTGAAATGTCTGCCATAGTAAAAAGTTTAACAACGTTCGTTTTGCAGGTATTCCAATATTGCTTTAGCGCCGTCTTTTCCTGCCTGCACAGCATCGACTACTTCCTTACCGCCATTTACACAATCGCCGCCTGCAAAGACACCCGCAATGCTGGTAACACCATTACAGGTAGTGGTGATCTTTCCATGATCATTGCTCAATTGGTGACTGTATACTAATTGTTCAAAAGGCATTTGTCCGGCAGCCTTAATGACCATATCCACGGGCAGTATTATCTGCTCATCTGTGATCACCGGTTGACGACGGGCGCCGCCTGCATCTTCAAGTTTTACAAGATTACAGACCAGCTGTGAAACCTTCCCATCTTCACCCAATATCTCAGTGGGCGCTGCCAGCCAGACTATTTTGCAACCGTCCAACAAGGCGATATTAAGCTCAGCTTCTGTACAAGGCATTTCCTGCTGGGTTCTGCGATAGACCAGGGTCACTTCTTTTGCACCTAATCTTTTAGCCTGTGTAGCGGCGTCAATGGCCGTCATTCCCATTCCAATGACGGCCACCTGATCTCCTACACGAACAGCAGGGAAACCATTGTTACGGATCTCATAAATGAAACTGATAGCATCTACAACACCATCCAGTTGCTCACCGGGTATGAACAACTGGCGTGCAAGGCCGACTCCGAAAGCGAGGTAAACAGCATCATATTGCTGCTGCAGGTCAGGTAAAGTAAAGTCTTTACCGAGTTCTTTATTGTATTGGATATCTATGCCACCGATGGAAGTGATATAATCCACTTCATCCTGGCAGAATTGTGGTGTGACCTTATAAGCAGCAATGCCATAAGTCATTAATCCACCACCTTTACTTTCTTTTTCGTAAATAGTTACGTCTATGCCCTCTCTCGACAAAGCATGTGCGCAACTAAGTCCGCCGGGACCTGCACCAATCACCGCTATTTTTTTCCCAGTGGAAGGTTTCCTTTCAAACAACGGCCACTTTTCCTGTATCGCTTTTTCTGTTGCATAACGCTGTAAGCGGGCAATAGGAATTGCTTCTTCTTCCATCAGGTTGTATACGCAGGCACCTTCACATAATTTTTCGACAGGACAAACCTTCGCACAACCACCACCCATAATATTAGATGAAAATATTGTGTAGGCAGATCCTTTGAGATTATCCGTTGTGATCTGCTTAATGAATTTGGGGACATTGATACCAGTGGGACAGCTTTTAGTGCATGGCGCGTCATAGCAGAACAGGCAGCGATTAGCCTCTACCAGTGCCGCATCGCGCGTTTCGAAAGGCGGATGGATATCACTGAAGTGTTGTTCATATTCTTCAGCAGTCAATCGGTTATTATGTACTGCCATAAGGTCTGTTTAATGAATACTGATAACTTATGAGTTGGTCAGTTTGGGGTATGCGTCCTTAAATAATCGATCCGGTATTATTAACGTTTATTACTTCCAGTCTTATTGCCTTAACGCTGTTTTAGTTCTATAAATGATTACAATTCTGTAAGTTTACCATATGTTTCAGGGCGGCGGTCCCTGTAGAACTGCCATACACTTCTTACCTGGTCGATCATATCCAGGTCGAACGTAGCAATGAGCAGTTCGTCGTTATCTTCTGAAGCGCTGGCAAAGATCTGTCCGCGGGGGTCAACGAAGTAAGACGATCCGTAGAACTTACCCAGGTTCCAGGGCTTCTCTTCTCCTACTCTATTGATGCAGCCCATGAAATATCCATTGGCCGCCGCATGTGCAGGCTGTTCCAGCTTCCACAGATATTGTGATAAACCCGCTACCGTAGCGGAAGGATTATAAACGATCTCTGCGCCATTCAGGCCCAGTACCCTGGCGCCATCGGGAAAGTGGCGGTCATAGCAGATATAGATACCAATCTTTGCGTACCTGGTCTGGAATACAGGGTATCCGAGATTACCGGGTTTAAAGAAGAACTTCTCCCAAAAGCCAGAAGTGTGAGGGATATGATTCTTCCGGTATTTCCCCAGATAGGTGCCATCGGCATCAATAACAGCAGCTGTATTATACAAAACACCCGCCTGTTCCTTTTCATAAACCGGCACAATGATCACCATATTATACTTTTTTGCATAGGCAGCGATCTTGTCGGTAGTTGGGCCGGGCACTGTTTCGGCCGACTGATACCATGCTGTATCTTGACCGGGACAGAAGTAGGGCGTATTAAAAATTTCCTGCAGGCAGAGGATCTGTACACCTTTTTCACCGGCTTCTTCTATCAGTGGGATGTGCTTCTGTAACATCGCTTCCTTGATCTCATCGATGGTCCCCTCGCCTTCTGTTTTGGGTAAGCTCATTTGAATAAGTCCTGATTTGATAATACGCGACATGAGGATCTATTTTAGGGTAATGAATTTATTCAGATCTTTCCGCTGACTTTATTACGCTTAATGAATTGGCCGTAGCCCCTGGATACCAGGCATTCGTTGTTATCAATTGCTACCTTTCCCCGCAACAGTACGGTTTTCACTTTACCTGTCAGTTCCCATCCTTCATAAGCGGAATAGTCGACATTCATGTGATGGGTAGCGGCGGAAATGGTATGTTTCTGTTGAGGGTCGAAGATGATGATATCTGCGTCACTGCCGACAGCGATCGTTCCTTTGCGGGGGAACATGCCAAAGATCTTCGCTGGATTAGTACAGGCTACTTCCACGTATTTATTCAGTGAGATCCTATTCTTGTTAACCCCTTCGCTGAACAATAGTTCCATCCTGTTTTCAATGGCTGGGTGACCATTGGGGATCTTTGAGAAATCATGTTCGCCCATCAGTTTTTGTTTCCACATAAAAGGACAATGGTCGGTGGCTACAATGTTGACGATCCCCTGGTTGATACCGGCCCATAATGTTTCCTGGTCTTTCAGTTCCCGGAGGGGTGGACTCATGACCCACTTCGCGCTTTCGAAGCCTTTGTCGTAGTTTGAGGCATCGAGCAAAAGATACTGGATACAGGTTTCCACGAAGACTTTCTGATTCCTGCGGGTGGCATTGCGTACAGCGTTCAGCGCACCTTCGCAGGTAAGATGTACAATGTAAGCGGGACACCCTGTGTAATTGGCAAGATCTGTAAAACGGGAGGAGGCTTCGGCCTCTGTCACTTCCGGCTGAGAGATGTAATGATATAACGGCGAGGTTTTCCCTTCGGCCAGGTGTTTTGCGATAAGGTAATCAATTACATCGCCGTTGGTAGCGTGCACGGTGACCATGCCACCATGCAGCTTTACTTCCTGCATTAATGCGGTCATCTGCCGGTCGTCGATCATCAGTGCACCTTTATAAGCCATAAAGGTCTTAAAGGAGGTAATACCTTCCTCAAGTACCATTGTCTTTATTTCCGCTTTGGTATTGGCATTAAAATCGGTCACGGCCATATGAAAACTATAATCGCCTACGGCGGTGCCAGCTGCCCTGCTGTTCCATTCGTCCAGTGCTTCCCTCAGGGAGTGTCCTTGTTTCTGCAGCACAAAATCGATCACTGTAGTTGTTCCCCCAAAAAGGGCGGCCCTGGTGCCAGTTTCGTGTGTATCACTGGAAAAGGTGCCCATAAAAGGCATGTCCAGATGTACGTGAGGATCAATTCCTCCGGGCATGACGAGCAGACCGGAAGCATCGATGACGCGTTCAGCATCGGCGATAAGGTCTTTCCCGATAGCAACAACCTGTTCACCTTCCACTAAGATATCCGCAACATAATCATCAGTGGCGGTAATGATCCTTCCGTTTTTAATCAGCAGTGACATAATTGATCTCCTCCTTATTTTTTCCGGTGGTGGTAATGATACGATAAGAACGCATGATGAGGTAATAGCTGATCCCGGAAACAAAGAATCCTACGAACCATGCATAACTGTATAACTGAGTGATCCAACCGGGGGTAGCGTCCCGGGATATGACTTTAACTGTGGTGAGGAAACCGGGAATGTTAGGCACGATCCCCAGTAGCAGTGCTATCATGGCATATCTGTTGAAACCATTAGAAAAGCTGTAGGTTCCTTTTGGCTGATATAATTCATCTACTACCAACTGCTGCTTACGTATCAGGTAGTAATCGGTGATCATAATGCCACCTACGGGGCCTAATAAGCCCGAATAACCAACCAGCCAGGTGAATATATACCCAGTAGGGTCGGCGACCAATTTCCAGGGGAAAATAAGTATTCCGATGATCCCAGTGATATATCCACCTATACGGAAATTGATCTTCTTCGGGGCCAGATTGGCGAAATCGTTGGCGGGGCTGATAATATTTGCTGCGATATTGGTAGCCAGCGTTGAGATAGCCACCGCTATCATGGCGATGCTGACCAGTATTTTGTTATCGAACTTACCTGCCAGTACAACCGGGTCCCATATCGTGGTACCATATACGATGGTTGTGGCGGAGGTTACTACCACGCCTATGAACGAGAACAGTGTCATTGAAGGAGGCAGTCCTAAAGCCTGTCCTTTTATCTGTGCTTTCTGGCTGACGGCATAACGGGTAAAGTCGGGGATATTCAAAGAAAGCGTAGCCCAGAAGCCCACCATGCCTGTTAGTCCGGGAATAAAGAACGCCCAGAAGGCGGCATTGGAGGTAAACTTCGAAGGTTGTTCAAGGATCGGTCCCAATCCACCGTCAACTGCGTTTATTGCCCAAAAAAGCAATGCCAGTACGGCTATTGGTAAAAAGATGGCTTTGAACACAAGCAGTTTGCGAATGCTTTCTATTCCCAGATAAACGATATACATATTCAATAGCCAGAACAGCAAAAAACAAATGGCAGGGCCTGTGGCAAGCCCGAAAGATGCAGGAAACACGCCCGGTAAGGTGGCCAGTCCGGGAATCCACAATTGTAGCATCTGGTATAGGGCGAAGCCACCGATCCAGGTCTGGATACCGAACCATCCGCAGGCGACAATAGCACGCAGCATAGCGGGTATGTTAGCTCCTTTAGTGCCAAAACTGGCCCTTGCAAATACAGGGAAGGGAATGCCGTATTTAGCACCGGCATGACCGTTTAAGATCATTGGAATGAGTACAACAGTATTACCGGCGAAGATCGTCAGGATCGCCTGCCACCAGTTCATGCCGCCTTCTATGAGAGAGCTGGCCAGCATGTAGGTTGGGATACACAGACTCATACTGATCCATAGGCTGGCATAGTTCCAGGTATTCCAGGTGCGCCGGGAAGGAGGTACAGGGGCAAGATCCTCACTATAGAGTGCGGAGCGGGGAATCTGCTGGTTGATATCATGGTTTTGGGTGTCCATCATGTTTATCAGATTACTTAAGCTTTTTCGGACGTTTATCAGCGTTCGGGGCTGCCATTCATCAGTGGCTGTACATCATCAGTTAGTTATCCTAAGATAACATATTCATCGGCAATAGACAATGCATCTGAGATCATTGCCAGTCCTTCATCCACCTGTGCCTGCGTAATGCTTAAAGGTGGTGCAATAAATACATAGTTCCAGCGAACAAAAGCGTACATACCCAATTGTCTGAGGCGGGAGGCAATCCGGTTCATCACCGCCATTTCCTCCGGCCTTGCGTTGAAAGGTACCATAGGTTCTCTGCTATTCCGGTCTTTTACCAGCTCTATACAACCCAGCAGACCGGTGTTCCTGAAATCGCCAATACAGGGATGGTGCTGTTTCATACGTTCCACCTCCTGCTCGATATATGTGCCCATAGCTGCAGCGTTCTCAATGAGATGTTCGTCTTCATAAATGTTCAGCACTTCCAGCGCCGCTGCGCAGGCTACAGGATGCGCGGAATAGGTAAGCCCCAGCCAGAGTATTTTATCATCGAAATGGGCCGCTATTTTATCACTGACGATCAATGCACCAAGGGGGATATATCCGGCGGTAATACCTTTCGCCGTAGCGATCATATCGGGAACTACGCCGTGCAGGTCGCAGGCGAACCATTTTCCTGTTCTGCCGAAACCGCTCATGACTTCATCTGCGATAAGCAGGATGCCGTATTTGTCGCAAATGGCCCTGACCTTCTGCAGATAATCCGGCGGGTATTTTATACAACCGGAAGAGCCGCTCTCTCCTTCCATCAGGATGGCGGCCACGTTTTCGGGTCCTTCGAACTGGATCACCCTTTCAATATGGCTGACACATTCTCGGTTGCAGGTGCGTATTTCCTTTCCGAACGGACAACGGTAACAGTAAGGATCTTCGACATGTACGATGTTCGGCGTCTGTTGTGCGTCATGCGGCAATTTACGGGGATCACCTCCGGCAGTCATAGCGGCGGCCGAAGCTCCATGGAAAGCCCGGTAACGGGCGATGATCTTATGCCGGCCAGTATAGAGACGGGCGAGTTTGATCGCGTTCTCTATAGCACTGGCGCCGCAGACGGTGAACAATGTTTTCTTCAGGTCGCCGGGTGTGATCTCCGCGAGTTTACGACCTAATTTACCGCGAACTTCTGTTACACATCCGGGAGTAACATAACTGACTTCCTGCATCTGTTTCATAACAGCGGCTGTGACCCGTGGATGGCCGTGGCCGATGTTGACATTGATGAGTCCTGAAGAGAAATCCAGATAACGTTTGTCGTCATAATCATAGAGATATACGCCAGCGGCGTATTTTATGGCAATAGGTGCGATACCTTTCTGTTTGCTCCATGAGAATAAGGTATAGTCCAGGTTATCCTGGATAATTTCCTGTGCGTGAGATATAGTCTCTGTCTCTGACATACCAGTCGTTTAAATTGAACAATAATACTAACTCATCCAGTTGACGCCTTCTTCGGGATTCCATTTGGTAGTACTCTTCTTTAACTTCGTCCAGAATTCTATGGAGCTTTTGCCGGTGATATCTCCCACGCCGAATTTGCTTTCGTTCCATCCTCCGAAGGAGAAAGGCTCGCGGGGTACGGGCACGCCGACATTGACGCCGATCATACCGGCATTGGCCCTCTCTGCGATGTAACGGGCCATACCGCCGTTTTGAGTGAACACGGAGGCCGCATTACCATAAGGATTAGCATTTTCGATACGAAGTGCTTCATCGACTGTATTGGTACGCATGATGCTGATAACCGGGCCGAAGATCTCTTCTTTTGCAACCGCCATATCTGCGGTGACATAGTCAATGACGGTAGGGCCAACGTAGGTACCGTTTTCCTTTCCGCTTACTTTTACACCGCGGCCATCTACGAGGATCCTGGCTCCCTGTGCTTCAGCTTCGGTGATGTATTTTTCTATTCTTTCCTTTGATTCCTTGCTGATAACCGCGCCGAGATTTTGTCCCGGTACGATCTTCTTCACTTCTTCACATACAAGGTCTACAATATGGTCGATCTGTCCCACGCCTATCATGGCTGATGCAGCCATGCAACGTTGTCCGGCGCAACCGCTCATAGACGCAGCCACATTTTGTGCCGTCATACCCGGTTTAGCGTCCGGCAGGACGAGCAGGTGATTCTTCGCACCTCCCAGCGCCAGGCAACGCTTCAGGTGTTGTGTTGCACGCTGGTATACTATTTTGGCCACCTTAGTAGATCCTACGAAGGAGACTGCTTCGATGTCGGGATGATCGCAGATAGCATCCACTACTTCACTATCACCATTTACTATATTCAATACTCCATCCGGCAATCCGGCTTCTTTCAGCAAACGCGCCAGGACAGCAAGACTGAGGGGTACTTTATCAGACGGTTTCATGATCATACAATTGCCCAGGGCGATGGCATTGGGAATTGTCCAGTTGGGCACCATTGCGGGAAAATTAAACGGTACGATGGAAGCAACCACGCCCAGTGGTATATGCGATGTACGACACTCCACACCGGCGCTTACCTCCAATACCTCACCCGTGATCAACTGCGGCAGCGAAGTAGCAAATTCGGTCAGTTCTATACACTTGTCGACTTCTGCTATGGCCTCCGTCATCGTCTTTCCATTTTCTTCGCTGACCAGTGCAGAAAGCTCCTGCAGGTGTTGTTCTAATAAATATTTATATCTGAAAAAGACCTGTACTCTTTCTTTGATGGGCGTTTTGCTCCAACCTGGGAAAGCTGCTTTTGCGGCCTGTACCGCATCATTTACATCCGCAGCGGTTGAGCAGGGCATTTCTGCCAGTATACTTCCATCTGATGGAGAGATGATAGGTAGCGTACGTTGTGATGATACTTCTTTAAAGCTTCCATTAATGAAATTCCTTACCCGTTCGTATTTCATTGCCTTGGGGAGTTTGGGTTATGAATGCATTTTTTATACGATACCCTTAATTTACTGAAAAAAATGTACATTTAGTACGTATTTTCTATCATTTCTGCACATTTCATTTAACTCCTATTATTCAAGAGAAATGGGAAAAACTAAATCCGCTGATAAGATCCCTCTGGACGACCTGGATTTCTCTATCTTAACCTACCTACAGCAGGATGGCAGGGTCTCATTTACAGTCATTGCTGAAAAGCTTAACGTGTCTATTGGTACAGTCCGAACGCGATTTAACCGGCTGATCGAAGACGGGACTATCAGTATTATCGGCCGGGTTGACCCGGAGAAAGTAGGCTTCCGGTCTTACGCACATATTGCGGTTTATGTCAGGCCTGCCACCATGAAGGAGTCGGTGGCGAAGAAGATCGCTGGTTTGCCGGAAGTGAGTTTTCTGGCAATGACATCGGGCGCTTATGACCTGGAGGTAAATGTCATGTGCCGGGATAATGATCATCTGTTAATGTTTGTTGACCAGCTATCGACGTTTGACGGCGTGTATCAAACGAATACGACGATTTATTTCAAGGTGTATAAGTATGCGCAGCCGGATCTGATGCTGTTGAAGCGTTGAGTTTGCATATGCGGTTCGGGATGCCGCCGGTTCGAGGTGGGATTGTAGGCTCTACCCCAAACGGCTATCTTTATAGTCAGCTTCCGAACTCTGAGCCTCTCTTAGTCCTCTTTATGGTGACCATATCTGATCAAATCTTGCTCATTAATCTATAGTTCCTGACTAAGCTATTGCGCCTGTTTGTGAAGACCTGATGGCACATTGTCAGACGAGAAATTGATGCTGATATTCAAGGCTGCGACTACGTCAGTGATGTGGTTGGCCAGTGTGATCTGCGGGTTTGCGTTGCCGTTGCTGGCGAATAACAAACCGACGATGTTGTTATGTATATCAATGATCGCGGAGCCAGAATCACCTTTCTCTGAGAAATGCTGGGAGGGAGTTAAAGCCTGAATTGCAATCTGTCCGGTGAATGTGCGGTTTACGCCTTCTATGGGAAAAGTGGTCGTAGGATAATTGACATCTACTATTCTTCCTTCCGTACGTCCCGACACCTCTCCTACTTTAAAGACTGTTTGTCCGGCAATGGCGGTAGCTAAACCAACGATCACATTCTTTTCAGGTTTTCCGCCCACGCTCAATCCGTTGATCTCATTAATCCATTGGGAATCGCCGTTAATGCGGGGATAATCTATTAGTGCGATCGCCGCGTCGACTTTACTGTTAATGGTCGCCTTCATGATACTACCCACAGCATTGACCTCATCTTTAGGGTAATATGGCAATTGGTCTAAATTGACATCCGGTATTGTAAGAGGGGCCGGCTGGAATATTTTATCGCCTACTTTCGCATTGTTAGCCATCAGCACATGCCAGTTACTTAGCAGAACAGGCTTGCCGCTTTCATTGTCTGTAGCCAGGCAGCCCAGAGTACCGTGAGCAATTTCATTGCCAAAGCTTTCCGGATCCTGCACGACAATACGGTTAGTAAGCTGAATACCGCCTTTGAGCGGACGATAAGTGTTCTTATCTACAGATGCGTTAAAGCTTGGAATAATATTGACATCTGTGGGGATGCCATTGATCTCTGACGGCAGGACTTCCTCTGCCGACAAAAGGCTGTTGTGTTTTTTCTCTTGGACATAGATCCTGATGCAGAGTGTATCAGTAATGTGCCCGTTGACTTCTTTCAGGCCGATGCTAACGTGATGTACACCGGGAATCTTGAGTAGGACCTCTTCCACGCCATTTTTCAGCATGTCCTGGATCATTTCGTTTTCCCGTTGCAGTTGCTCTCTCGATTTCATATTTTTCGTGTTTTGTCTGCTTGTTTTGTCTAAAGATCGCTATTCAAAGGGTGTATTGCAAATGTGTGTGATGAATGAGTGGATCGACGGGCTATACCTGCGACTGGACAACGTCTGTTGTAAGGCCGTTAATCTCGGTGGGGATCATTTCTGATACCGGTACTTCTGCCGCGCTTTTCTTTTGCTGCACGTATACACGCAAGCCAAATTGGTCTGTCAGGTCTTTCCCGGTTTCTTTATATCCAAGGCTTACTGACGTTACTCCGGGAATCTGCAATAATTTTTCCCTGGCGTCTCTGTAACGCTCTTTCAAGGGTGAAGAGGGAGAAATACTCATCGAAGCATTATTTGGGGTACTAACTTTTTGGGGAGAGAATGACTTATCTGTTCTATAAATGTTTTTGGGGTGTTCTTTATATTCTCTCTATAGCAAACTACAAAATTTTCTTCAGATCTCAAATGAATTTTAGCCCGCTCCATACTACTCATGAATAAAATATAATTGGCATTTCGGAAATCTCCGATATATTTGTTTTGAAATTCTTTTAGGCCTTCCCCGGGCAACGTAAACATAAATGTAAACAGAATGAGTAATCTGAGCTTATTTAAGCCCTTCAGCCTTAAGTCGCTGAACATAAAAAACAGGATTGTGATGGCCCCGATGACGAGGTCTTTTTCACCTAATGGAGTACCTGGCGATAATGTAGCAGGTTATTACCGCCGCCGTGCAGAGGGTGAGGTTGGCTTGATCCTTTCTGAGGGTACGGTCATTAACCGCGCTGCATCTTCTGCTGACCCTAATATACCCCGTTTTCATGGGGAGAACTCTCTCAATGGCTGGCGACAGGTCATTAATGGCGTACATGCAGCAGGTGGCAGTATGGGGCCACAGATATGGCATCAGGGCGTGATGGACAATCATCATTCCGGCTGGTTGCCCCTCACTCCTTTTGAAGGTCCTTCGGGTATTAACAGGCCGGATAATACGAATGGTCTGGCGATGTCCGAAAAGAATATTGCAGATACGATCAAGGCTTATGGCGATGCTGCGGCAGATGCCAAACGCCTTGGATTTGATTGTGTGGAGTTACATGGTGCGCATAATTACCTGATAGATCAGTTCTTCTCTGAAAAGACAAATCTGCGGACTGATAACTATGGTGGTAAAACGCTGGCAGAGCGGTCAAGATTTGCCATTGAAGTCATTAAGGAAGTGCGGAGACGCGTAGGTGATGACTTTGCCGTTATCATTCGTTTGTCGCAGTGGAAGCCTTATGACTACACGAACAAACTTGCGCTAGATCCTGCGGAAATGGAGTCCTGGTTACAGCCGATGGCGGATGCTGGCGTGGATATTTTCCATTGTTCACAGCGCCGTTTCTGGGAGCCTGAATTTGAGGGTTCTGATCTAAATTTTGCAGGATGGGCAAAAAAGATCACCGGTAAAGCTACTATTACTGTTGGTTCAGTTGGATTGAACGGTGAGTTTCTGGCAGCATTTAAAGGTGAGAGCTCAGCTCCTGATTCACTGGATGAACTGATACGCCGGTTTGACCGTGGAGATTTTGACCTGGTTGCTGTTGGAAGGCCTATTCTCGCTGATCCTAACTGGGTGAAAAAGATCAAAGAGGAAAGGACGTCGGAGTTGAAAGGTTTTTCAAAAGAGGCGTTAGCTGAGTTGTTGTAATTGAATTTTTTAAATAATAAAAGGCGCCTCCGGTGGATACCGGAGCGCCGTTTTACTACGAACTACAACAACTCATAGCGACATAGTTAACCTCAAAAAATAAATCCTCTCATCGCCGGAAAGAGGCATCTTATCATACTATGTTTTGATACAAATTCTGGCAGCTTGTGCAATTTGAAAAGACGCTTTTTCCCTGGAGCAACCAGCATGTCTTTCACCGTGAGCTTTCCAATAGCTGTAGCGAAGTCTATTTCCCCTAAAAGATTTAACAGAAAAAGATTTATTGCATCATTGAAATGCATCGACTGACTAACACATTTGAAATCTTTTATAAATAACTGAAGATCTAATAAACCTAACCGTTTATTATTTTTTCTCGCTTTGAAATAAATATCGTCCCGATATAATATTACATCTTCATAGATAAATGCTCCTGTGACATCATTTGGATATATAAAGTTGATAAAATCCCAATCCTCTAACATAGGAGAGGCATTAACAAGGAAGAGGACATCTTCAAACAGTTTAAAATTTCCTTCTGCAGTTATAATTAATTCTGCATGAATACCATTCATAAGGTTCAACACACATCCCAGGTCTTTATTGTATTTATGCAATTGGTTAAGCAATTCGTCTAACCATGCATCCTTTTCATACTCATCTACATTTTCCAGGTTTAAATAAACCTTCTCATGACACATGAACCACATCCAGAATGATTGAGCTTTCTTTATATTAGGCATTGCAATTATTTTTGGGTAATCTTTATTAATTGGATTCTTTGGAGTAGAGGATTATGTTCCCGGCCTGAGTGTGGCCGGCGGCAGCAATAGCATTCCTTATTCTCAATTCAGAGAACGAGATATCCTATTCTTCACTGATATTAGGTATGGTTCCTCCGTTTGACGCTAGTTTAGCGTTACATAGTGTCATCCAGTAATGGAACACAAACGACTATCGAAGTTAGTCAAGGACTTAGGTGAGGACTTGCTGTATTTATAATGTGGGGGCTGATTTCAGTATGTGTCATACAGGCGGCCAGGGGGAACTTTGAAATGACACTTGATAGGTAAAAGACTTTGGCGGGCCGGTAGGTATTGAGGTTGGTATTCGTTCTTACATGCTGGCTACTATTTTCCTCCAGCACATTGTAGAGATCATTCAGATCCAGGATGCAATTTGTTTGTTGTTTCATTTGGATACGTAAGTTTTGGAGATTGGGAAATAAACTGTCTGCCTGCGTCTTCTACACGTAGTAGTGGTAGGACTGGTAGTAGTAGGAATGTTAGATTTTTCATTATTTGGGAATTTAGATTTGGTGTTAAATAATTTCGTTGGGATATCAATGTTGCAAAGGTAAGTGATAAGATGATTCGGAAATGCTTGTTTTGAAAAAAAATTTTTATCGGGCTTACAAAATAAGCAATGCATTAAAACTTAAAACCAAGTGACAGAATTTAAAATGGCTCAGCTGGAACTATATTCACATCTGAAGGCCTTGAATAAAAAAGCTCAAATCATGCATCATACATGATTTGAGCTTTAAACATTGAATTATTAACTCACTATTATTACTGTATCCCCGATTCAGGAGGCGGCAATTGTGTATAGTAATCCTCTATTACGGATTCAATTTCTTTGTCTTTCGACAACTTACTGATAAGACTACTATCTCCCTTTCCCATAATCACGCCGTAAGTTGTAACATCGGAAACAGCAACACCCTGCTGCTTGAGTCGCTCAACAACGGAATTCAGATTACTAAGAGAATCTTCGTTCAGTGTTATGATTAGATCAACCTGCATATTTTTCTCTTTTATGGAGCGGTTGCCAATCCAAAGCCAATATCAGTAGGCAGCAAGGGCACCAGTGACTTGGCTAAATTACGCAATTCCGTTTTAACCTGCAAAGGAGTAAAGGAAGGGTTCTTCTCCCATATTAGTGCTGCAATGCCTGCCACATGTGGTGTTGCCATGCTTGTACCAGAGATGGTCTTATAGCCGCCCTGCGACACTAACCATGATGAATGAATATCCACACCAGGACCAGCAATATATACATCCTGTCCGGGGTTGACAGAACTATTTGAGAAGAAAGCAATATCCAGGGCGCTGTCGACAGCTGCAACCGCCACGACTGAAGGGCAATTGGCAGGGCTGCTCACCGGAAATATTTGTCCCCCCGGTCTTCTGCTGTCATTGCCCGTTGCGGCCACAATTAAAGCGCCATTTGCCACAGCGTTGGCAGCGGCCCGTTCGTAGGCAGTGACAAACGAAATTCCGGGAAATACTTTTGCACCAAGCGACATTGATATTACTTTACAATTCTGAGAAACCGCCCAGTTAATACCATTAATAGCCCATGCCTGGGCACCACGGCCACTGTTATCGAGTACTTTACCAATGTAGATCTCACTATCGCCAGCCACTCCATATCGTGTACCTAGATTATCCTTTCTACCACAGGCAGTACCGGTACAATGGGTTCCATGTCCGTGCATGTCCTGTACACTGGTAAGTCCAGGCACCAGCGAACGTTGATTAGCTGCAGGAACACGTCCGGCAAAATCAGGATGCTGGAGATCCAGGCCGGTGTCCAATATGGCTACTTTGACATTTTTTCCTGTGAATGTGCTTATGTCACTTCCTGTCGCCTGTATTCCCCATGTACATGTTGCAGCAGCCACCGAAACCGGATTTGTAGCGGCAATGCCTTCAACTAATGGAGAACCTTCGAATGGAATGGAATACATCACCAGTTCTGGCTCTATTCTCAATGGCTGAGTACTCAATACAGCTTCCATCATCTGTACCTGTTCCTGGTCTGCCGAAACAAGTGCAAAGCCAAGATCCTCATATAGGAAGATATCAGCATCAGCTATGTTATCTTCTTTAAACGACTCGGCACTGTAATCACTGCTGCTAGCCACACTCATTCCCATTGCCTGACTGAAACTGTTAACTGCCTCCTGTAATGAAGTTTCACCATTCTCCGGCACAATGAAATAACGGCCTGTATAGATGGGGTTCTCTAGGTCGTCGCCTGGAACAGGACTGGCTATTCCCTTATATTTTGTTGAAAAGGATTCCGGAATATCTGACATAGCTTGCCCTAAAAATGGAGCTTTCATTTAATTAAGTTTAGAGGTTAAATAAATATGTTGAATGACAAAATTGATTCTGACAATGCTGATTGATAAGGAAGCGCTATTAGAAACAAAAAGCGTAAGTTGATCAGTAGCAATCTTCCGAAAACAAAGTTACTTCCCTGACCATATTAGAAAAATACCAAGTTGTTTGTATTTTTTAAAATACCCGGCATGGGAGGTTATAATGATAACATTGGAGAAGTGTGGTATTTTTTGTAAATTTCTTATAGAGATTGTCTACCAACCAGGCTTCGTTCATTCAGCATTCTGTCACCTCACTAAAAAAAACAGTTATGAAACAGGTTAACTTCACTCCCATTTTACCTGCGTGGATATTATTGCCTCTTTTAATTGCCTGTAACAGATCTGCTCCTGGCTCAGCTAATAGGGAAACAGATACTATGCCAATGACCGGGGACACCTCCGTCCAGCCGCCATATGACCCAAATATGGATGCCATTCATACGGGAGGCACCTCCGTAAAAAAAATTGGCGATACCCTGAATATAAAAATGTACATAGCCACCATGAAACCAGGAGATTCGGCAGTGCTTCATAATCACCCTGATCATACAGTATATGTGTTGCAGGGTGGTAAACTAGCCGTATATTTCCAGGGAGTACAAAGGCACGAGATGGAATTAAAAACAGGTGACGGCTTTGTAAGCGGCCCCTTGTCAGACGCCGCTAAAAACATCGGTAATACAACCGTAATGCTGCTGATACATGATGTTTACAGGCCAAGAGGTAAAGCGCTGCAATAATCAAATGAGCTTAAGAAAACAATGGAGGATAAACTTCTATAGTAGAGAGACGGAAATGACAAAAGATAATCAATCCACCAAATTTCCACACTGCATAAATATTCCACTCTTATCCGCTAATATTACATCTTAATCCTCCAATATCATGTTTCAATCAGCAGCCGTTTTCTGTGGTTCAAAACCAGGAAGTGATCCACTTTTTTCTTTACATGCCGCAACACTTGGCGCCTTGCTTGCCCAGCATAACATTACACTCGTTTACGGAGGAGGCAATAGCGGCCTTATGGGAACTGTGGCCAATGCCGCATTGGAGAATAATGGCAATGTAATTGGCGTAATGCCTGAACTTTTAGTCGAAAGAGAATTCAGACATGACAGATTAACTCAGTTCCACATTGTGGAAGACATGCATACAAGAAAAAAGATGATGTACAGTCTTTGCGATGCGGCGATCATTCTACCGGGCGGTTATGGCACGCTGGATGAAGTAATTGAAATGATGGCATGGAACAGTCTTAGTATCCATGATAAAAAGATCATCCTGCTTAACTCAGCCGGTTTCTTTGATCATTTTGTACAACAGATCATGATAATGAAAGAAAAAGGATTCCTCTATGGTGATCCTTTACAGGCTTTTGCCGTGGTTGATTCTCCCGAAGCCATCTTTAGCAACAGGCTATCACCCAGTAATATTTAACGCCTATATAGCCGTTTTCACCTGAACTTTACAACAAAGCAAATTGAACCGTCCAACAAACCTGCGCCAGTCATTAGTCTGTAATTTTGAGGTAACGTTTAAAACTACAGATCATGAATAAAGTATGGTTTATCACAGGCAGTTCAAGAGGATTGGGAAGAAGTATTACAACAGCAGTACTGGCAAAAGGCGACTTTGTAGCAGCGACCGCGAGAAATCCTCAACAATTGAATGACCTGGTTGAGCAATATGGCGATCATATTATGCCCGTTCAATTGGATGTAACAGATCATAAACAGGTTTATAAAGCAGTGGAAGATACCATTGCTCGTTTTGGCCGCATAGATGTGCTGGTTAATAACGCCGGATTCGGTATTATGGGCGCTGCAGAAGCTTTTACCGAAGAACAGGTACGCAGCCAGTTTGAAACCAACCTTTATGCCCCGGTTGAAATTACAAGGGCGGTACTCCCACATATGAGAAAGCAACGTGCTGGCAGGATATTACAGGTAAGTTCAGTTGGCGGACGAATAACCAGTATAGGATTAAGCATGTACCAGAGCGCAAAATGGGGTTTATCAGGATTTAGCGAAGCACTGGCAAAAGAAGTGGCACCACTGGGTATCAAGGTTACTTCAGTAGAACCTGGTGGCTTCCGTACGGATTGGGGTGGAGACTCTATGTCTTATGCCGAGCAGATAGAAGGTTATGAATCTACTGTTGACAGCAGAAGTGAAATGTACAAAAACAAACAGTTCATTCCCAAAGGGAACCCTGATAAAGCCGCAAAGGTGCTGGTTGAACTGGCAGATCATCCGGAGCCTCCTGTACATCTTGTATTAGGCAGTGATGCCACTTCCCTGCTGAAACAGGTAGATGCAATGAGACGGGATGAGTTGGAAAAATGGCTTACTGTCAGCAATTCTACCGACGGGGACGATACTAAATAATAATTCTTAGCTTTGAATCATTACGCATAGCTGCTTCGGCAGCTATGCTGTTTAATTATAACCGGGGATGATATGAATGAGCAAAAAACATTGAACCAGATCACTTACTCCTGTTACTATAACCAGGTAAGAGAGGGCGAACAATTTGTATCCGAACATGTATTCAGTTATCAGCTATCCGGTACGCTCATCATGACTGATGGAGAGAAACAGTATATTTTCCGGGAAGGCGATTTCCGGTTAACCAAAAGAAACAGTCTGATAAAATTCACTAAACAGCCTCCGGCAAATGGTGAGTATAAAAACATCTCCGTATACCTGGACCAGCAAACACTCAGGAGTTTCGGTACTGAGTATGGGTATACATCAGAGAAACATCTGCAAACCCCACCTGCCATATTGCTACACTCCCACCCCCTTTTGAAAAGTTATATGGATTCCTTACAACCATACGATGCGTTGATGAAGGGGAATAATGAAGTGTTGCTGTCATTAAAAGTAAAAGAAGCGATTGCCATTCTGCTGCAAACAAATCCAATGTTGAAAGATATCCTGTTCGACCTGACAGAACCCGGGAAGATCGACCTGCAGGCATTTATGAACAAGAACTTCCATTTCAATGTGTCGCTGGACAGATTTGCTTATCTGACCGGCAGAAGTCTTTCGACCTTTAAGCGCGACTTTGAAAAAGAGTTTGACACACCACCGGGTAAATGGCTACAGCAGAAAAGGTTGCAGGAAGCTTATTACCGGATCAAGGAAAAAGGCGTAGCTCCTTCAGATGTCTATATTGATGTGGGATTTGAAGACCTCTCCCACTTCTCCTTTGCGTTTAAGAAAATGTATGGGATGGCGCCCAGTAAGATCTGATGATCATCTGCCTAAATCAGACTACAAAAATCCGTAAACAGGCTACTTTTATTTTTTCTCTGAAATTGACCTTTGCAGTGTAATACCAATAAGGTTATAAGATGAAAAAAGTAATACTGATCACAGGCGCATCATCAGGAATAGGCAAAGCCACTGCTATCCGGCTGATCAATGAAGGATACATCGTTTACGCCACTGCGAGGCGGATGGATAAATTGAATGAGTTAGCAGGCCATGGCGCACGGGTGCTACAGCTGGATGTAAATGACCATGAAGCTGTTCAGCATACGGTATCTGTTATTGTAAAAGAACAGGGACGGATAGATGTTCTCTTCAATAATGCAGGTTATGGGATCATTGGTGCTGTTGAGGATGTTGATATTACTGAAGCACGTGAGCAATTTGAAACGAACGTGTTTGGCGTGGCAGCATTAACAAAAGCAGTGTTACCTATTATGCGGCAACAGCAATCCGGCAGGATCATCAACACGTCTTCAATGTCGGGTAAAGTATATGCACCATTATCATCCTGGTATCATGCATCGAAACATGCATTAGAAGGATGGTCAGATTGCCTGCGGCTGGAAGTTAAACCATTCGGAATAGATGTTGTGATCATAGAGCCCGGAATGATTGCGACGGAGTTTGGCGACGTCTCGATACCGCATATGAAGCAACTTGCAGCGCCTGGCCCTTATTCATCAATGTACAAAGCCCTTCTTGCCGCCGTTGAAAAATCCATACAAAAAGCACAGTCCTCCTCTCCTGATGTTATTGCTAATGTAGTATCTAAAGCCATTAAAGCCGAAAAACCTGCTATCCGCTATGTAGCAGGGAACTTTGCCAAACCAGCTCTTTTTATCCGCAGATGGTTTGGAGACAGGATCTATGATAAGATTGTTATGAGCCAGCTCAAATAACTTTAATAATTTTAACCTGTCTGCACATAAATCCGAAGTAACATGGCATCTAAAAGACCAGCGCATATTGTACTGAATTCTCTTTCAGCATTACACGATCTACTCGGGCTGCCTAAACCGGAGCATCCGCTGATATCTGTTATGTACTCCAAAAGCATGCAATACCAGCACCCCGAGGCAGATAACGTAGTGATCAACTTTTATGCGATCTGTATTAAAGAGGGTTTTAAAGGGAAAGTGAAATACGGTCAGCACGATTATGATTTCAGTGAAGGTGTAATGGCCTTCCAGGGACCGGGACAGGTATCTGGTGTGGAATTGGCCGGTGAACAGGATTTTACCGTGCAATGGGTGATCTTTCATCCTGATCTGTTGCATGGTTATCCGTTGGCTAAAACTATAAAAGACTATGGTTTCTTTTCTTATGCCGCGAACGAGGCATTACATCTCTCGGAAAAAGAAAAAATAACCATTGCCTCTATACTGGTCAATATCGAGCAGGAGTATCATACCAATATCGACAATTTCAGCCAGGATGTGATGGTTGCAAATCTCGACCTGTTACTCAGCTATTGCAACAGGTTCTATAACAGGCAGTTCATTACACGTAAAAAAGTGAATCATGACCTGCTGGGCAAACTGGAAGATCTGTTGTCGAACTATTTTAACAGTGGCATGGTGCAGCAGTCAGGACTTCCATCAGTACAATATGTTTCTGCACAGCTCAATGTTTCGCCTAATTATCTGAGTGATATGTTAAGGACCTTAACAGGACAAGGAACCCAGCAACATATTCATAATAAAGTGATTGAAAGAGCGAAGGAGTTCTTAACCACTTCACAATTATCAGTGAGTGAGATAGCCTATGAACTGGGATTTGAACATCCACAGTCATTTAATAAATTATTCAAAACCAGGACCGGCACAACACCCCTCAAATTCAGAACAACGTTTAATTAACTGATAATCCCTGCATAAGCGACCGCACTGTTAAAAGTGTAAAAATAGCACTTCATAAAACTAATATTATTAGTAATATTGCTAAATAATTTAGTTGTTCGTAAATCAACAGTCAGGTATGCCAGCAGAAAAAGCAGATATTATTTCACAATTGCAGAAGGATATCCTTCGTTTGCAAGGGTTCAGGTCAAAGTCCGCCGATATTACGCCGGATATAGACCTGGGCCCTGTAAATACTGCTTTTCCCAATGCCATCTTCCCCACTGGTGCGGTGCATGAATTTCTCTGTGCTGTAAAGGAGCATTCCGCTGCTGCGACAGGTTTCGTGAGTGCTTTGGCTGGTAATCTCATGCGGCATGGGGGCGCCTGTATCTGGATCAGTGTGGCCAGGACCTTATTCCCACCTTCTCTAAAGACTTTTGGCATAGAGCCGGACAAAGTCATTTTCATTGACCTGCAACGGATAAAAGATGCCCTCTGGGTGCTGGAAGAAGCCCTTAAATGTGAGGGTATCGCAGCTGTGATCGCTGAAATACCGGAGATCAGCTTTACGCAGTCAAGGCGGCTACAGCTGGTCGTAGAACAAAGTAAAGTGACCGGTTTTATTCTCCGCACCTCTCCAAGAAATGCAAATACAACAGCCAGTGTAAGCCGGTGGAAGATCACTCCATTACCGAGCGAACTGGAAGAGGGCATGCCAGGCGTTGGTCTCCCCCGCTGGCATGTAGAATTGCTAAAGGTGCGTAATGGCCGTCCCGGCGTGTGGAAGATGGAATGGGCCGATGGGAAATGTGTTGTTGTTTCAGATAATAAGGCACCTGCTTCCACGCAGGAGCGGCGATTAAAAGCAGGATGATATGTCTAAGCGATTTGTTTCGATATGGTTCCGTCACCTGATGACTGACTGGCTGGTACGCAAACAACCAGGACTGCAAAACAAGCCATTTGTTTTTACAGCCCCTGTACATAACAGAATGATCATCACTTCGGCCAGTCCGGCAGCGGAAGCACAGGGCATCAGAGCCACCATGCCACTCGCGGATGCAAAAGCAATAGTGAGCGCTTTAGAAGTATTTGATGATCAACCGGAAAAAGGATCTCAATTGCTTAAAGCATTGGGCGAATGGTGTATACGTTATACGCCTGTTGTAGGGTTAGACCTACCGGATGGTTTGCTGCTGGATGTCAGCGGCTGTACCCATTTATGGGAAGGAGAACGGCCTTATCTGAAAGAGATCATTACAAAACTCCGTGCCATAGGTTATGACGTACGTGGCGCTATGGCGGACACAATTGGGACTGCATGGGCTATTTCCCGTTACGGAAAGGTAACGCCTATTATTAATAGCGGGGAGCAGGCAGCCGCATTGATAACCTTACCTCCTGCCGCTTTACGCCTGGAAGAAGATGTTCTTGCCCGTTTACAGAAACTGGGATTATACCAGATCGGCAGTTTCATGAATATGCCCAGGGCTGTTTTACGCCGCCGGTTTGGTCAGCAGTTACTTTTAAGGCTTGGACAGGCGCTGGGACAGGAAACGGAAGTGATCGAGCCCCTTTACCCTGTATCGCCTTATGAAGAGCGGTTGCCCTGCCTGGAACCGATCCGTACGGCCATCGGGATTGAAATAGCTGTTAAGGTATTACTGGAACAACTCTGCCTTCGTTTACAAAAAGAAGGAAAAGGATTGCGTACCGCTATCCTTAAAGGATACCGGGTAGATAACAGAATGGTACATGCGGAGATCGGCACCAATCGCCCATCACATAATACAGACCATCTGTTCAAACTATTTGAACTGAAAATACCGTGCATAGAACCTGCATTGGGGATTGAGCTCTTTACATTAGAAGCACTGAAGGTTGAAGACGTCTCCCCTTCCCAGGAAGCATTATGGATAGGCAATCCCGGTTTAAAAACACCCGCTGTGGCTGAACTGCTGGACAGGGTGGCGGGTAAGATCGGGGAAGAAAACATCCGCCGTTATCTGCCGGCCGAACATTACTGGCCGGAACGATCTATCAGGCCGGCAGCTGATATCGAAGAAAAACCAACTACTGCATGGCGTACAGATAAACCCCGGCCGGTACAATTATTGTTCAAACCCGAGCCGATTGAAGTCACGGCACCGATACCGGATTATCCACCGATGTTATTCCGGTATAAAGGGAAACTGCATGAGATCCGCAAAGCGGATGGCCCGGAGCGTATAGAACGGGAATGGTGGCTGGATGGTGGCGATCACCGGGACTACTATAATGTAGAAGATGCAGAAGGACAACGTTACTGGTTATTCCGTTCAGGACATTATTCGGGTGATAATTCACAATGGTTTATTCATGGCTTTTTTGCATAGTTAAAGTAATGATGTATGAGCTACATTGATCTACAGGTAACGACCAATTTCAGCTTCCTCCGGGGAGCCTCTCATCCGGAGGAACTGGTAGAACAGGCGGCAGCTTATGGATATAAGGAGATTGCCATAACAGACCGTAATACACTGGCAGGCATCGTACGAGGTCATGCAGCTGCTAAAAAAAAAGACATCCGTATTATTCCTGCATGCAGACTTGATCTGATGGATGGTCCCAGCCTGCTGGCCTATCCTACTGATAAACCAGCTTATAGCAGGCTATCCGCATTGCTGACAAAGGGAAATCTACGTGCAGAAAAAGGGGAATGTCATTTATACAAAAAAGATGTGTATGAACATGCTGTAGGGATTAAATTCGTTGTAATACCACCGGAACAACTGACACCTGCTTTTGATTTTGAGGAGCCATTCAAAAAGGCATTAAAAGAATATAGCAACGCTTTAGGTACAGCGCTTTATATGGCTGCCACACGATCCTACCTGGGTGATGATCAGAAAAGATTATACCGTCTTTCGCAATTGTCAGCTCAATTCCAGATCCCGCTGGCAGCTACCAATGATGTACATTATCATCATCCTGATCGCAGGCAGTTACAGGATATATTGACCTGTGTCCGTGAAAAATGTACGATCTATAATGCAGGGTTCCGGCTGCACCAGAATGCGGAAAGATTTCTGAAACCAATTGCAGAAATGGAACGTTTATTCCGTCAGTATCCTGGTGCTATCAGGCGTACGGAAGAAATAGCCGAGGCATGTCAGTTCTCGCTTGACAGTCTGAAATATGTTTATCCGCAAGAGCTTACGGAAGAAGGACGTACTCCGCAGGAAGAACTTACACACCTTGCCTGGCAGGGCGCCAGGGAACGTTTTGGAGATAATATACCAGAGAAGATCTCGTCCGCGATCGTTTATGAACTGAAATTTATGGACCAGATGAATTACGCCCCCTATTTCCTGACGGTGTATGACATTGTACGTTTTGCCAGAAAGCAGCGTATTCTTTGTCAGGGACGCGGTTCTGCTGCTAATTCCACTGTTTGTTATTGCCTGGGCATTACTTCTGTAGACCCCATGGAAATTGATCTGCTGTTTGAACGGTTCATTTCCTCTGCCCGTAATGAACCACCTGATATTGATGTTGATTTTGAACATGAGCGCAGGGAGGAAGTCATGCAATATATCTTTAACAAATATGGTCGTGACCGGGCCGCTATAGTAGCCACTGTAACACAACAGGGGCATAAGGGCGCTATCAGGGACGTGGGTAAAGCGATGGGATTATCCGTGGATACGATCAACCGTTTATCTTCTTCCATCTGGCACCATTATGATGAAAGTCTGAGTGCAGAAAGGATTGCGGAACAGGGTTTAGATATTAATGATCCACATCTCAGGAAGGTACTGGAACTGACAGAACAGATGGTAGGTTTCCCACGACAGCTGGGACAGCATACAGGGGGCTTTGTAATTACGCAGGATAAACTTTCAGACCTTTGTCCTATACTGAATGCCCGTATGGAAGACAGGACCTGTATTGAATGGAACAAAGATGACATCGACGCACTGGGATTTCTGAAGATAGACGTATTGGCCCTGGGTATGCTGACCTGTATCCGGAAGGCTTTTGATCTCGCGAAAGCACACCATAATAAAGATTTCACATTAGCGAATATACCCCAGGGAGATAAGGAGGTATATGAAATGATCTGCCATGCAGATACCATTGGCGTATTTCAGATCGAAAGCCGTGCACAACAGTCTATGTTACCACGGCTGAAACCTAAAACTTTCTATGATCTGGTAATTGAAGTAGCGATAGTACGTCCAGGGCCTATACAGGGAGATATGGTGCATCCTTATTTGCGCCGGCGTAATGGAGAAGAAAAAGTAGACTTCCCCAAGTATGAATTGAGAGATATCTTAGGAAAAACATTAGGCGTTCCCCTCTTCCAGGAACAGGCGATGAAAATCGCTATTGTAGCAGCTGATTTTACACCGGCGGAAGCAGATGAACTGCGTCGCAGTATGGCCACATTCAAGGCAAAAGGAGTTGTCGCCAGGTTTGAGAAAAAGCTGATCGATGGCATGGTAGCAAAAGGTTATGAAGAAGAATTTGCACGGCGCATCTTCAAACAGCTGGAGGGATTCGGTAGTTATGGATTCCCGGAAAGTCACGCCGCAAGTTTTGCATTGCTGGTGTATGTGTCATCTTATCTTAAATGTCACTATCCTGATGTATTTGCCTGTGCCTTACTTAACAGTATGCCTATGGGGTTTTATCAGCCTGCACAGATCGTGATCGATGCACGTAATCATGGTGTAGAAGTAAGACCTGTTGATGTAAATCACTCCAACTGGGATAATACACTGGAAGAACATGTAAACAAACATTGCGCTTTACGCCTGGGATTCCGTCAGGTGAGAAGTTTACAGCAGGAAGAGATCGACATGCTCATATCCGCCAGAAAAGCTCCTTATATCACTATACTGGCCCTGCGGGAAGCAGGCGTATCTCAGAATACTTTGGAAAAGCTGGCCGATGCCGACGCTTTCAGATCATTGGGACTAGACCGCCGGCAGGCATTATGGGAAATATCTGCACTGGGAGACCGCCCTATTGGTATGTTTACCGGCAGACCATCAGAAAGCGCGGCTGAAAAGCCGGTAGTTCTTCCGAAGATGACAGATGCAGAACATGTGATACATGATTATAGCGCCATGTCCCTTTCATTGAAGGCCCATCCTGTGAGCTTTGTGAGGGAGAAACTCAGCATGTTGCATATCCGTTCAGCACGGGACCTGAACAATATAAGCGATGGCATGCCTGTGAAAATAGCAGGGCTGGTACTAGTGAGACAAAGACCAGGAACAGCGAGCGGGATCTGTTTTATTACAATTGAAGATGAAACAGGGTGTGCGAACCTGGTAGTATTCCAGAAGCTGTATCAGAAATTCAGGAAAGAGATCCTGCAATCCAAACTACTGATGGTAGAAGGCAGATTGCAACGTGAAGGCGAAGTGGTACATATTGTAGTGAAACATTGTTATAATTTGACGAAGCTGTTACATCAGATGACAATGATCAGGGAGGAGGATATGCCGGTGCCTATACAATCCACAGAAAATCAGAAAACCATATTCTTTACGGAAGATAAATCAGCAGAGAATCAGAGCAATACACAAGAGATCAAAATTCCTGGTGCAAGGAATTTCAGGTAAATACTCATTTTTCTTTTATTGGCAGGATATATGCAGATATAATAGTAAATTCTGTAAAAAATAACCTATGAAGCGGTACTTCATCCTGCTACTAACCTTACTGTCCGGTAAAACCACACAGAGCTACGCCCAAACTAACCCCGTGGCATTCACTGATATGATCTCAAAGGAATGGAAGCTTGAATTTTACGGAGAAAATGGTAAAAGGCAGCCTCCTTCTCCACAGCAACAGGAAAATAGAATGATCTTCTATAAAGACAACCGGGTCTTATCTATTGAAAACGGGAAAAAAGGACCGGGTAGCTGGCAGTATGACTCCACTAAGAAGTTATTGACCATCATCGATAATCAGACTGGTGAACAACTCCTGCTCCAGGTAATAAAACTGGACCAGGAGCAGTTTGTAGCGGGCTATCAGGACCCTTCAGGCGTTGTACTGGAAATACACATGCAACCTGTGAAGAAATAGGCTATTTCCCGGTTACCTCGATCCATACAGGCGCATGATCACTGGTTTTTTCCCAGCCCCGCACCTGACGATCAACTCCTCCGGCTTTCAGACGTTTATCGAAATGAGAGCTCAACAGGAAATGATCTATACGCAGACCGGCATCACGGCCGTACGCGTTCCTGAAATAATCCCAGAAAGTATAGATCTTTTGATCAGGATATAATTTGCGGATAGCATCTGTCCAGCCCTGTGCCAGCAACTCCTGAAAGGCGGCTCTTGTTTCGGGTCTGAATAAAGCATCATCTACCCAGCGTTCCGGTTTGTAAACATCAAATTCTGTAGGTATGACGTTATAGTCGCCCGTGAGTATTACCGGAAAATCTTTAGACAGTAATTCCTTTGAATGGGCTTTAAAGCGCTCAAACCAATTGAGCTTATAGTCAAATTTAAGTCCCGGCGCAGGATTACCATTGGGCAGGTAAAGACAGCCCAATACAAAGTCACCGTTTATCACAGCCTCAATATAACGGCTGTGGGTATCTTCCGGATCACCCGGCAGCGCGCGCCTTATCTCTTCCACCTGCATATTGCGGCTTAAGATTGCCACACCATTCCAGCTTTTCTGTCCATGCCAGATGGCATTATAACCGGCGTCTTTTATTGCAGCTTCAGGAAATTTCTCCTGTGGGGCTTTCAGTTCCTGTAAACAGACAACATCCGGCGTGGTTTCTTCCAGCCAACGGAGTAAAACGGGTAAACGTCCGTTAACGCCATTGACATTATAGGTAGCTATCTTCATAATAATCAGCTTGGTTCAATTACAGTTAGCGTTCGCAGCGAAGATAGGGAAATAGCAGTTACCCATGTTAACCAAACCACGGCAGTATATGTTTAAACCCCTGGGGCAATTTCGGGGCGAGATATAAAAAGCTATAAATTTGCGCTATGGAACATCTACTGAAACATTTCTTTTTTAAGACTGTAGGATGCCTTGACTTTGATGCCAGCACAGCCGGCAGTATCAAATATGAGGACTATAATCGATTTATTAAGATCCTTTTCCTGGAAGCAGGCGCTGAAGTAATGGTAGACTTCCACGAATATACGCTTGAACAGGATGCACTGTTCTTTATCAAAGACGGACAATGGTACAAATTCTCCGGTAAGGGCACCTTATTATATTACAACCGTGATTTCTACTGTGTACAGATCCATGATACCGAAGTAGCCTGTGACGGGTTACTTTATAATAATGTATATGACATACCTGTGGTATTCCTGGATGAGCAATCATCACACCAGGCAAGGCACCTGCTACAGGAAATAAAGAATGAACTGACTGCTGAAGATAGTAATATGGAGGAAATGGTCCGTATCTTCCTGAAGCAGCTCATTATACGTTCCACCCGTATGTGGAAAAAAGCACATGAACTGGCAGATAATAACGTGGCGCAGGAGGTGGAATTCATCCGGAGATTCAGCCAGTTGGTGGAAGCTCATTATACAACCCATCACAATGTGGCCGATTACGCGGACATGTTAAATATCACGCCGAAGGCACTGAGCAAAAGGATTTCCAGGCATAGCCCTAAAAGCCCTAATGATATTATTAAAGAGCGAATTATCCTGGAAGCTAAAAGGCTACTGATACATACAACTCTCAGTGTAAAAGAGATCGGTTATAAGTTGGGATATGAGGACCCGGCTTATTTTGTACGTCTTTTTACGAACCAGGCAGATACTTCCCCCCTGCTTTTCCGCAAAAAATACGTTGAGGGGGAAAAAGTACAATAAGAATCGTCATTCGTGCATTGATCGCCCCTGCCTGCTGATGTAGCTTTGTGATATCAAATTAAATAATCACAATCAACACAGAAAAAATGAAAAAGCAAATACTTTCTCTCGCAGCAGCAACCCTATTAAGTGTGGGCGCAATTGCACAGAATGTAAATCCCGACAATGACCCTAACATTGACAGTCATACCAAGGCATTCCTCCATGCATTAAATAACAGCGGCGGCTCTCCTATTGAAACATTGTCTCCGAAAGACGCCCGTGCAGTATTGGTTGGTGCACAGAAAAGCGTGAAAGTGGATGTTTCGGGCGTTACAATAACTGAAAAGACGATCTCACAGGACGGTCAGACCGTGCAGCTGCATATCGTACGCCCTGAAGGCGCTAAAGGAGTATTGCCTGTATTTATGTACTTCCATGGCGGCGGATGGGTATTAGGTGATTTCCCAACCCACCTGCGACTTGTACGCGACCTGGTAGTAAGCTCCGGTGCAGCGGCGGTATTTGTTGATTATACCCCATCACCCGAAGCACATTACCCTGTAGCCATTAACCAGGCATATGCAGCCACTAAATGGGTAGCAGCCAATGGTAAAGAAATTAATGTAGATGGAAAACGCCTGGCAGTAGCAGGTAACAGTGTGGGAGGTAATATGGCCGCTGTAGTAGCCCTGATGGCGAAAGATAAAAACGGACCGGCTATCAGAGCACAGATACTCTTATGGCCTGTAACAGACGCTAATTTCGAGACCGGTTCCTACAACCAGTTTGCTGAACAGCGTTTCCTCACCAAGAATATGATGAAATGGTTCTGGGATAATTATGCTCCCGACCTGGCAGTGAGAAAAGAAATTTACGCTTCTCCATTACAGGCTACAATGGAACAGTTGAAAGGCTTACCACCGGCAGTAGTACAGACAGCAGAAAACGATGTATTGCGTGACGAAGGAGAAGCATATGCCCGTAAAATGGATGCAGCAGGTGTGAATGTAACCATGATAAGATTTAACGGCGCTATCCATGACTATGGTTTACTGAACCCTATCGCCAACACTCCTACTACACGTTCTGCAATGTTGCAGGCAGGAACTGAATTGAAAGTCCGCCTGAAATAAGCGAAGATCATTATATAAAAGAGTAGTCCCTGACGGCGTTGAACACGCAATCAGGGACTACTCTTTTATATAGGCGTATAAGTGAGAAAAAAATGTCTTTATTAACTTGGAGTTAACTAAAAAACAAGAAAAGAGAATTATATTTGAGTATTGTTTGAAAAAACCGGCGTATCCATTCTAACAGGCTGAATAAGCCTGACCTTCCAGGAGATTTTATTGTTTTGTTATGCGTTCACATTGCTTTTATAAGCCCAACAATGCACGGCATTTATTATGCTATTGTATTGGTAGTAGCTATTAATACTAAATTAATAATTCGTAAACAAAATAATACAACATGATCACATTCAAACCTGTAGAAATCAAGTTTAACAACGAGAGAATAATGAGCCCTTACGAGTATGACAAACTGGTTAGAACAAACATCCATGTAATTCTATCCGCAAGTTTTGTACCACCGCCGGTTGGCAGTAACCAGGTGCTGGGGCACGTTTGGGTTAAATTTAAACCAGGATATCGTTATACCTCAAATTAAACCTGCCTGAAATGTCTGAGAACAACATCCCTATCCAAAATAACAACGCTAATAACCGTAGTAATCCTCTTAATATAGAATTACTACGGGGTTATGTTATAGGCAAGACAAAAAATGAACAACTGGCAACCGGTACATCAGCATCAGGGTAATCCGTACGGTGGTAATCCTCCAATGCATCTCCGCTGCAGGCATTAAGATCAAACACGAATTAGTATTATATTTGGTTACACCAAAACCCGGATATGTTACACATTGGTCTTATTAGGGAGGAAAAACAACCGCATGATAACAGGGTAGCATTTACGCCACAGCAATGTCAGTGGATCATGAAACATAACCCGCAGGTTAGCATTACTGTTCAGCCATCTGCCTGGAGATGTTTTACTGATGATGAATACAAAGCTGCCGGGATTCCACTCTCCGAAGACCTCTCCCATTGTGAGGTATTGTTAGGGATAAAGGAAGTGCCTGCTGAAAAACTGTTACCCGGGAAAAAATACCTGTTCTTTTCTCATACACGTAAGAAGCAACCACATAACAGGCATATGTTGCAGACTATTCTGGAGCGCAATATCACCCTGATCGACTATGAATGCCTGGTACATGAAGATGGCCAGCGGATACTCGGCTTTGGATTCTTTGCCGGAGTGGTAGGTGCTCATAATGGGCTGCTCACTTATGGGAAAAAGACAGGCCAGTATAAGCTTGTACCTGTCCACAAATGTCATGATTTTAAGGAACTGATCAATCATTATTTCGGGGCCAAACTGCCACCGCTGAAGATCCTTATTACCGGGTCCGGCCGTGTGGCAGCAGGTACACTGGAGGTAATGGGCCTGTTGGGCATCAAATACATTCCTCCGGAGGAATTCCTGATCAATAGCTATGCTTATCCCGTATATACACAGCTGAAAGCTGGCGAACTGTATTTGCGGAAAACGGATAAGACCTATAGCAGGGAGGATTTTCATCTGCATCCGGAACAGTATGACTGCCGCTTCCTGCCATTCGTAACGGTGACGGACATTCTCATGAACGGTATCTACTGGGATCAGCGCATTCCGCCGCTATTCACCTGGAATGATCTGGCGAAAGACAATTTCCGCATTAAAGTCATTGCTGACATTACGGACGATACCAATGGGTCCATACCCTGTAATCTCGGCGATTCCAGCATTGACGATCCTGTATATGGCGTAGACAGGTATACAAGAGAGCGAACTGCTCCCTATCTGCCGGATAAGCTGGATATGATGTGCGTTAGCAATCTCCCAAATGAACTTCCCCGGGATGCGTCACAGTATTTTGGCGATCAGCTGATGAAATATGTGTTTGATGAATTACAGCAAGCTAATAGTACTGTCGTATATAATGCGACTATCGCGGATAATGGCGCATTGACAGAACGGTTTGAATACCTGAAGGATTATGTGGAAGAGTGAGAAGGACCATACGGGAGACAAGAGTGGCAATTGATGAGATAAGGAGTGCAAAAGAGTATGGCACGAACTGCGGAAGCCCCTTTTATTGCTCGCCAAGCAGCTGATCTTGCCTACCATTTGCAGGATGCTTTACATGATTAGACAATTACCCAGGTGAAGAAATATACCCACCAACATATTTGTCTCTTTATCGTTGGCATTTAATATATTAATGTTGGTGAGGGACACAGCTGCAACAGGTACCCTCCTGCCTTGTTTTGGGTGATAACTAGAGATACAGATAGTAAGCCTGTAACAATGAAACAAACGCTGGCGTATATGTTTGCTGATCCGCTTCCCGGATAGCCATTGACGTGATCTTTGGTTCAACCTGTTCACGGCTGAAGAGCCCAATGCTACGGAAATAGTCATGCCGCTCACTCTGTTTGACATGTAACACTTCCTGCAAATAGAATCCAGCTGCATTAGCCATTGTCGTAAACTCGCCAAACGGACGATAAGGCAATAAAACCGAGAAGGCTCCTCCCTCCGTCAATTGGCCATCAATCACTTTTAACAGATCGCTATAATCCAGCGTAGTTGCATGCATGGCCTGATTACGCAGGTGATTGCCGCTTTTCAGATCTGATTCGTAAAAAGGAGGATTGGTAATAATGAAATCATACTGACCGTTAGCTACCAATTCTCTGGCGTCCGTCTCAATAACCTGCAGGCGTTCTTTCCACGGCGAGGCTGCAAAGTTCGATCTGGCCTGCCCTGCAGCTGCTGTATCCAGCTCTATACCTGTTATAGCTGCAGCGGGTAGTTGCTGCGCCAGCATGAGTGACAGTAGCCCTGTACCGGTGCCAATGTCCAGTATCCGCGCTACATCCGGCTTCCTTCCCAAAAGGTAAGCAGCTGTGCCGGCGCCCTGCAAACAGGCATCCGTGCAGATCTTCATAGCGCAGGCGTCCTGGTATACGGTGAATTGTTTAAAACGGAAATAGTGATTCGCCATCTTCAGTTACTAGTGATCAAAACCAGCTCTTGCTCCAGGTACAGCATCCAGTCCTACAAATTCTCCTGCCTGGTATTTATACCATGCGGTTATCGCTATCATCGCTGCATTGTCAGTACAGTATTCAAATTTAGGGATGTATGTATGCCAGACATACTTCTCGCCATACTGTTGTAAGGCTGTTCTCAGACCGGAATTAGCGCTCACGCCTCCTGCTATACCTATCTGTTTGATGCCTGTTTCTTTAGATGCTTTTATCAGCTTGTTCATCAGGATGCTGACAATACGATGCTGAATGGATGCACAGATATCCGCCATGTTATTCTCAGCAAATTGCGGGTCTTTCTGCTGTTGTTCCTGTAGAAAATAAAGAATAGATGTTTTCAGACCGCTAAAACTGAAGTTCAGACCAGGGATCTGCGGTTCGGGGAATTTGAACCTGTTTGGATCGCCCTGTTTAGCATATTTGTCGATCAAAGGTCCGCCGGGATATGGCAGCCCCAGTAATTTAGCGCTCTTGTCAAAGGCTTCACCGGCGGCATCGTCCAGGGTCTCTCCGATCACCTTCATACTAAGAGGGCCATCACAGCGTACGATCTGGGTATGTCCTCCGGAAACGGTCAGACACAGGAACGGAAAAGACGGCTTTTCCTTTCCGATGAAATTAGCTAATACGTGTGCCTGCATGTGGTGCACCGCGATCAAAGGGATATCCAGCGCCAGCGCCATAGACTTCGCAAAACAACTACCGACCAGCAGGGAACCGATCAGGCCAGGCGCCTGTGTAAAGGCAATGGCACTCAGTTCCTCCTTGCGAACCCCGGCCGTTTTCAGCGCCTGGTCCACTACAGGGACAATATTCTCCTGGTGTGCACGGGATGCCAGCTCAGGTACAACGCCACCATATTGCTCGTGAATAGTTTGATTGGCAATAAAATTAGACAAGATCTCTCCATCGGCCAGCACGGAAGCGCTCGTTTCATCACATGATGACTCTATGGCCAGTATTTTTACAGACATGCCCGCAAAGGTAGGAAATTATAGCCTTATCAGGTGCTCCTGATAGCTACCACCGGATCCAGCCTGGATGCCAGGTACGCAGGGATAAATCCTGCGATAATACCAACGATCGTCGAGATGGACAACCCCAGGATAACATTGCTTAATGTGAGCGTAAATTCGAAGAAACCGAGGCTGTTCACCCCTACGGTGATAATGTACACCAGGACCAGTCCCAACAATCCTCCCATGAGGCAAAGGATGATAGATTCCAGCAGGAACTCCATTAGGATCACCTTCTTACGGGCGCCAATGGCTTTTTTCAGTCCTATGATATTTGTACGCTCCTTTACAGTCACGAACATAATGTTTGCAATTCCAAAACCGCCTACCACAAGGGCGAAGAAGGCTATAAATCCCCCTCCCAGGTTCACCATACCGAACATCTTGTTCAGATCTCCGCTTACAGCGGTGATCTCATTCAGGGAGAAATCATCATCTTCCTTAGGCCTTAAACGGTGTACGCTTCTCATAACACCCCTCAATTCATCCTTCAGCTGTAATAAAGTCGCTCCGGGAGCAGCTTTTATGATCAGGAACGGATCGGCAAAACGGCGCTCGTCCACGATGGTACGGCCGTATAAATATGGCACAACAATAGAATTATCATAGTTAATCCCGTCCACGAGGCTGGCGCCTTTCTTTTTCAGGGTACCAATAACGCGGCAAGGACGGCCGGAGATCGAGACGGTCTTTCCGAGGGCTTTATCGGAAGTACCAAACAACCCTTCCCATATATTGGCGCCTAAAATTGCCACATTGGCGCCTGCCTCATTCTCTTTACCTGCAAAAAAACGGCCTCCCACAAATTTCATGGCCTGGATCTTCTCATAATCGCCGCTTACAGCAAATAACTCGGTACCTTCCATGTAGTCATCCCTGTATTCCACCCGTTTGCCTCCTGATGAAAAGGCAAAGGCAGACAGGCCTGCACTGTGAACCTTCTCCCTGATAGGTCCCAACTCCTGAAATTTGGGCAAAGGGCGGTTCACAAATTTCCACCAGGGAAAATCCGGACCACCATCCCAGGGCCATTTCTGGATATAGATCACATCACTACCCAGGGATTCCACCTCGTTACGCACATTTTTTTCAAGGCTGTTGGTCGCGGTTAACACAGCGATGATACAGAATATACCAATGGTGATACCCAGAAGGGATAAGAAAGTGCGGAGTTTATTGACCCGCAACTCGAGGATAGCCATTTTCAGACTATTCCATAAAATTTTGATCGTGGCAATCATAGATACATGTAAATTAAAGATTAAACGTGACAATTCCGTACCTTTGCACACATTTTCCGTTATAAACTAATATGAAGTACGCAAGCGAGATAAATAAAAGGAAGACATTTGCCATTATCGCCCACCCGGATGCCGGTAAAACGACCCTTACTGAGAAGTTCCTCCTCTTCGGGGGCGCGATCCAGACCGCCGGTGCTGTAAAGTCAAATAAGATCAAGAAACATACTACCTCCGACTTCATGGAGATAGAGCGGCAGCGTGGTATCTCTGTTGCGACTTCCGTAATGACCTTCGAATACCGGGATAATCTGGTCAACCTCCTGGATACCCCGGGTCACAAGGACTTTGCTGAAGATACCTACCGTACGTTAACGGCCGTAGACAGTGTCGTACTGGTGATTGACTGTGTGAAAGGGGTGGAAGAACAGACTGGTAAACTGATGGACGTATGCCGTATGCGTGATACTCCGGTTATCATATTCGTGAACAAACTGGACCGCGATGGTAAGAACCCTTTCGACCTGCTCGATGAACTGGAAGAAAAACTGAACATACGTGTACGCCCGCTGAGCTGGCCTATCAACATGGGTAAAGACTTCAAGGGCGTATACAACCTCTATAACAAGAGCTTCGTTTCCTTTGCGCCCAACAAAAAGGCCACTGACGACGATATCGTTGAACTGAGTGACTTAAGCAGCAGCTACATTGATGAGCATTTCAGCGCACAGGATGCCGCACAGCTGCGCAACGACGTGGAGCTTATTGAGGGTGTATATGATACTTTCGATAACACGGATTACCTCGAAGGTAAAATGGCGCCGGTTTTCTTCGGTAGCGCCGTAAATAACTTCGGTGTGAAAGACCTTCTGGATACTTTCGTGGAGATCGCTCCTGTTCCCCGCGACCGTGAATCCAGCGTTCGCGAGATAAAAGTGAGCGACGAGAAATTCAGTGGTTTCATCTTTAAGATACACGCTAACCTGGACCCTCGTCACCGTGACCGTATTGCCTTCCTGCGTGTATGTTCCGGCCGTTTCGAACGTAACAAATTCTACAAACATGTACGCCTCGACAAAGACGTGCGTTTCAGCAATCCATACAGCTTCCTCGCCCGTGAAAAGAACATCGTGGATGATGCTTATCCAGGCGATGTTGTAGGTCTGTTCGATACCGGCAACTTTAAGATCGGTGATACACTAACAGAAGGCGAAAAGTTCTATTTCACCGGTATTCCCAGCTTTTCTCCCGAACTGTTCAAGGAGGTAGTAAATAAAGATCCGATGAAAACCAAGCAATTGGAAAAAGGATTACGTCAGCTGACTGATGAGGGTGTAGCCCAGTTGTTCACACAACATGGTGGTAACCGTAAGATCATCGGTTGCGTGGGCGACCTCCAGTTTGAAGTGATTCAATACCGCCTCTTGCAGGAGTATGGCGCTTCCTGTCAGTTCAATACATTGCCTTTCTATAAGGCCTGCTGGATCACTGGCGACAAACAAAAGATCGAAGAGTTCACCCGCTTTAAACAGGCGAATATCGTAGAGGATAAAGACGGGCACCTGGTTTACCTGGCGCAGTCCGAATGGTACCTGAATACAGAGCGTACCAACAATCCAGCTATCGAGTTCCACTTTACATCGGAGATTCATAAATAAAAAAGCCGCATCCTGTGATCAGGCGCGGCGTATTAAGAATTGTACGACCAACTCAAATCGAAGTACAATTGCAGACTGTCCTTATGTATGTAAAACAATAACGCAAAGCTATACCAGCTTTGCGTTACTTATTTATATAATCGGGAATTTGATTTACGCAATTGGGAATTCAAACCGGATCAGGCACTATCGCTTTGAGTATTGCATGATGATCTCGCGGGTCGTTTTCTCTTCTTTGCCTTCAAAATGAGCATCCATATGCGTTTCATCTTTCCAGCGGTATATTATCTTCTGCGGGTAAGGGCTTTGGAGGTTCTCTGCTACAAAACCAACGGTTTTCAATACACGTAATTTAAACAGGACAGGCTCTCCCGTGGTTTTGTCCTTTACGGCTGCGATAGTAAAGTAGATGGCGCCGCCATCGCGGAACAGGAACATATCATCCAGTTTGGTACTGTCATTCCCTTCTATACGCATGGTCCTGCCCTTCCATGTATTGTCGTCCACACGCTTCCATTTTTCAGCATAGATACCCAGCCTGGTCTTCATCGTCCAATATCCTTCCATGCGGTCCAGGAAACGAAAATCAGCCAGGTTTACCTGTGCGCTTGCTATATGGCAGGCGCACAGGCAGAGTATTGTTAGCAGGCTACTGCGGAACGACAGCTTCTTCTCCATACATCTGTGATTTATATTTATGGGATGGAGAAGCTATGAATGGGCCAATGTTCAATGATTGCCATTTCTCATCAACTATTTTGATGGTAGCATCATCTGCAACGATGATATTGGGCCAGTCACGTTCGAAATTATCCAACAGGCGTGTTTTTAATGTTCCGTCCATACCAATGCCTGCGCCGGTCTTACCAGGATGCCCAGGCAATGCAGGACGCACCACGAAGCTGTCGCGGCGAGGGTCCAGGTTATTGCAGAAACGCCACAGTGCTGAAGCCAGATCGCTGACGTCAACAGTGTGCTCTACATACAATACCATTTTCACAGCCGTCATTTCCGGCAAACTGTATATCTGTTCGTTTAGTTCTCTGATATGTAAAGGACGGGCCTTCTGTACAGACACCAGGATACAGGGAATATCCTCTTTCAGCAACGAATCATTGATACCTTTCACTTCCGGAAAACGTTTCAGGATCTCTTCTTTGTTGAATGGATGTTTCTCTATTATCAGTTCACTCTCTATTTCCTCTTCGTATTTGCGGGTACCGTCGATGCACATTTTACCGCCGAAGCCCATCTTCGAACAGGAATGGTCCAACACATCCATCGGCCCCTGGCTGAAATAGATGTCTGTAGCCGGATTCAGATTTTTAAACATATACCGGGCCAGCTCTTTGTAGTCCTGTATATTGGTCCCTTCATCCGCTACTGCCAGGATCTTATTGAACATCATTTGTCCGGCGCCCCACATGGCATTCATTACCTTCTGTGCTTGTCCGGGATAGTCTTTTTTTATCTGGGCGATGACCAGGTTGTGGAACACACCTTCCACCGGCATTTCCATATCTATGATCTCAGGTACCATGGTCATTTTGATAGGCGCCAGGAAGATCCTCTCTGTCGCCTTTCCTATCCATGCATCTTCCTGTGGAGGAATACCTACTATCGTGGAGGGATAAACGGCATCCTTACGATGAGTGATTGCTGTTACATGGAAACGAGGGTACCAGTCTGCCAGTGAATAATAACCGGTATGATCTCCGAAAGGCCCTTCCCATATGAGTTCTTCCTCCGGGTCTACATATCCTTCTATTACGAAGTCGGCGTCGGCAGGAACTTCAATTTCTGGCTGTGTGATACATTTTACCAGCTCCACCTTCTGCTTACGCAGGAAACCGGCCAGCATGTATTCATCTACATTTTCCGGCAGCGGGGCTGTAGCAGAATAGGTATATGCCGGGTCTCCTCCCAGGATCACCGCCACTGGCATACGTTTCTTCAGCTTTTTATATTCCATGAAATGCTTTGCGGACACTTTATGTTTGTGCCAGTGCATACCTGTCAAAGTTTTATCGAATACCTGCATGCGGTACATGCCTACATTGCGGGTACCTGTATTCGGATCTTTGGTATGAATAACGGGCAGTGTAATGAACGGACCACCATCTTTAGGCCAGCACTGCATTACCGGTATTTTGGTAAGGTCAGGGTCAGCCATAACCACTTCCTGGCATGCGCCTTTTCCGCTTACTACTTTCGGCATCCAGGATGCGAACTGTCCCAGTTTAGGAAGCATCGCCAGTTTATCAAGCAAACCTTCTTTGGGTTTCGACAACAATTTCACGAGTGCCTCTATCTCATTCGCCACGTCATCCAGCTCCTGTACTCCCAGGGCCATACACATACGTTTGTAGCTGCCCATGGAATTGATCAGCACAGGAAAATCGTATCCGGTATTTTCAAACAACAACGCTTTTCCACCGTTGGGCGATTTACTGACCCTGTCGGTGATCTCTGCTATTTCCAGCTTTGGATCTACATAAGTTTTGATCCTTATCAGTTCTCCTGCCTTGTCTAGTGTATCTATGAAGTGTTTCAGGTTCTTATATGCCATATTTCTAATTACGATAAATGCGAATGACGAATTACAATCGGTGCAAAGATACACACAATCATAATTCGTCATTCGTAATTCCGCTGGCCGGTTCAGACCGGACGATTGTCCGGTGCCGGAAGATGTGCTTCCCGGGCCACTGCCTTGTACCCCGAGCGGTTAGCTGCTTTCCTGCAGGAAACCGGTCCTGATGCTGGCAAACCTGATCGCTGCGCCGGCGCCTGGAACAATTATCTTACAATCCAACCACAATAGGACCTGTAGCGATTACAACCCTGGGTGCACGCTGGTAGACAACTCTTGGACGTGGAGGTGGTGGCGGAGCTGGTACATATACTACTGGTGCTGGTTCTACATACACTACCTGAGCCGGTGCAGGACGGCAGCTGTAGTAAGCGCCTCTGTAATCCCTGCCGCAATCATCCCAGCGACCATGATGAACTCTGTAATTCTTTACGCGGCAATCATCATGACGATGACCGTGGCCTCTTTTTCCTTGTGCTTGTGCTCCGAGTATACCTCCCCCTATCAGCAGTAATACTAATACTATCTGTTTCATACTGTTGTCGTTTAAAGTTGTTGGAAAAAAATAAAGATTGGAATAGTTGTCCGTTAAGAAATAATAATTTGATGAATAAAGATGATGGCGTTCGCTTGTCTTATTAAACGGTATTTTTTAATGTATAGTATGTGTATTCGGTTCGAGACATTTGTTTTGTTCTGTCTGGTTGATAAAATTCAAGAAGTATGCCAAAAAATCGTTCTCTGTTTTCTGAGGTTTATTATTAAGTAGTTTGTTGAGTAGATTAGTGTTTGTTGATTGGTGTTTGTTGATCAGTGTTGTTGATCGGTGTTTGTTGATTAGTGTTGTTGATCGGTGTTTGTTGATGGTTTCGAACGGACCTTTTTCAGATGGGCCTTCGGGCTGTACTCCTTTTCGAGCCCTTACTATCAGGCTTTATCAAGCGTAGGGATGTTGGAACTTTATTTAACTCCCGTCAAGCGTGTCAACGCTCTCAAAGGACTAAGGCCCGCAGTCTCCATCTGAAACGGTCCGTACCTCCAGACACTATATTATATATGGAAGGCTTGTTCTTTTGATTCCTTACTTTTTGTTTTTGTTCTTGTTATTGTTCCTATGACTGCTCTTCTTATTATTATCTTGTATTGCTTACACCAATGCACCGATTCACCGATGCACCGATGCTCTATAATTCCCTATTATTCTCTATCGTCTTCTATTGCTTATTACTTCAGTGTGCTGTTGTTCATCTACTGCTAACACAAATGTCGATGTTATCATTTATGTTATTATTTATCCGCTTATTTATGTCATTGCTTATGCCGTGGTTGATACTATTGTTATTGAGATGCTGATCATCACATTGAGAATCTTTATTGATGCTACAATATTTTCGCCCTGATTAATTCTCTATCTATAAGAAATAAAAGAGAGGGAGATGAGAGATGGGGTGCATTCAAAGTAAAAAAATATCTTGATAACCGATTATACGACTGTCTGCTCCTGGCTGATATCCGAATAAAGGAGCCTGTATCAAAAGTATGATACAGGCTCCTTTGTTTATCAGTAATGGATTATGGATTATAGATTATAATCTTGGACAGTTTGATACTTTTTGTTTCTTCCAATGATTGGATCCGTAACCTCCACCGCCACCAAAGCGGTAGCTGAGTGTAAAGCCGGTGAAGACGTACCAGTCGTCGTACCTGTCAGAACCTCGTTTGGTTCCATCCGCAGGATATGAAGTCGGACTTACATGTCCTCCGGTAACTTCATCGCCACGGAAAGCAAAGTCTACGGCTTTTGAGCCGCGGGACCTCAACAAGGAGTTCCTGTCCACATAGGTGAGACTTACGTCGTCCAGATAGTCTGTAAAGGTTTTACGGAAGCCTATTTCGAAGCCTGCGATCCAGTTGTCGGTGAGCAGGATCTTAACACCAGCACCAAATGGGATGGAGATCTGGCGGAGGTTGTACTGTTTACGGGTAGGATATTGCGACATCCCCTGCCCTTCCGTACTAAGAGGCCTCAGATTGACGGTATTACCCCGGGCGTCTTTGGTGGTAGGATAAAAACTGAACAACGCTACGCTACCAAAAACATATGGTGTGATACGTTTTTCGTCAAGGTCCAGGAAGTTGAATTCCGCACCCACTTGCGCTTCGAAGATGGGAGAACGGAAACTGAGATTACGTTTCAGCAGAAGCGTATCGGTGTTGGTACTATCCGCACCAGCGATCCTGCCATACGTCAAACCCGCACGGAAAGTGAGGTAACGGTTCACGTCACGTTTCACAAATGCCCCTATAGAGTAACGGGTATATTTCAGGTCAACCCGCTGCTGCACCAGGTCGCCGCTGTAATTACTTGTACCTAGAAAACCTCCCGCCTGCCAGTATTGACTAAAGCTTTTAAAGGGGGCACAGATCAATAAAACCACTACAACTCTATTCCATACAGCACGAGACAGGCATTTTTTCAATAAATTTAGATTTGGCATCAATTAAGGGGATTGATTAAAGATCATGTTTAGTCCTTCCGGAGCTCTCCGGAGTATTTCAGCAGGCATAAGGGGTAAACAGGCTAAGCAATCGCAATAATTGTACTAATTATACTTAAACGTCAGAAATAGACAAAAATTGTTAAATATTTCTAAAGTTGCGGTCGCAAATCTAATACTTTTACTTTCTTCTACACAAAATGTACTCAATAACGTTTATCGTTAAAACGTTTTTTTTATAATCTACAGTCAAAATCTTACATTCGATAAGTATCACTTAATTAATTGTTTAATATGTGAATTATTATTAAAGTAATATTATTAATGTAATAACAGCTTACAGGAACGGTGAAAAACTTCGTAAACCATTTAACACCTCAAATCCACATTTACTATGAACCACAACCCTCCGGCTCATGAAATGGAGCTGATGGCACTCAAAGCATTATGTTTTGCAGATGACAATATATCAGAATCGTTCGAGATGAAGGATGTTTCGGAATGGCTTGGGATCTCGTACTCTTACTTCTATCACAGTTTTACCACAGTAACAGGTGAACCTTACTGGCAATACGTCAAACGTCACCGCCTGGAGCTATCTGCCGGTTTGTTAAGGCACAGCGGCTACAACATCAGCGAGATCGGCGACCGTACAGGTTATGCCACCGTTGCAGCCTATACCAAGGCATTTACTCAGTATTTCAACAGGAGTCCCCGCAGCTTCAGGAAGATCGACATTCTCCCGAATGAAAAGCGTACCCTGGAAATGGTCGATATTATTGTTCAGGCCTTTGATAAAAAGGGACACTCCCTAACCCCATTGTTCAGTTATGAGATGACTGAAACAGATCAGCTGCCGGACAGTACGCTGTTCTATACATTGCTGTCGCGCGGCCAGGATCCGATTGCCCAGATGATCATGAAAATGACCAGGGAAGAAATGCGTATGCGTAACATCGTTTCAGCATTGAACCTGACTAATGCGAAGGTCATCACCAGTACCCTGGATTCTGTGCCGGTAACTGACTATGAGCGAATGAGCATGTATGCCGGTATATTGATACCCAATAAGGACATTAATAACCTCTTCCTGCAAACGGCCGTTGCGGAGCGGCTTATGGCCAAACGTATACCGGGAGGACATTATATCACCTTACCCGTACAAACAGATTTTGCGACTGCCGGCATCCCCATGTACGAATTTATAGACAGGTATGTAAAAGAAGGTGTGTTCAAAATGAGTGGTACTCATTTCTTTATATCGCTGGTGGCCCCAAACTCCTGTGTTATCTATATCCCACATCTTAAACAACTACTGTAGAAATCATAGTAGTTGATGTCATTGTTCTTCTTATTGCAATTCTCATTCTCCTTTTCCCTCTTTAACATATATATTTGAGGGAAATACCGACTGTCCATGAATGAGGTGAAGTTGCCGTTTAATGCCAGGCTGGCATTTACCCTATTATGTATTATACTGATCATTTATATTGCCCGTCTGGGCCATACTTTGATCATTCCCCTGGCATTTGCGATGCTTGTGGCCATCATGTTGTTGCCACTGGCCAGTCAGCTGGAGAAATGGCGTTTCTCCCGGGGCGCAGCTGCGTTTACCGTCGTACTGCTTTTTGTGATATTGCTGGTGGGCGTTCTAATGTTGCTCGCAACACAAATGGGTGCTTTTGTGGCAGATTTCCCACAACTACAACATCAGTTGATACAACAAGTGGAATCATTACAGACATGGGTAAACGTTAAGTTTCATATTGACTCCACCCGGCAGATGGATTACCTGGAACAAATGGCGATGGGTACACTGGGTTCTGCTACATCGTTCGTAAGCACTACCCTGCTCTCTTTATCTTCCATGCTGATCTTCATTGTCTTCGTACTGTTGTATTCCTTTTTCCTGCTGCTTTACCGTTCACTGATCGTTACTTTTCTAATACGGCTGTTCAAGGGGCAACACCGGGACAAACTGCTGGACGTGATCATGCAGACGAGATATATCATCAAAGGATATGTATCCGGCCTGATGATAGAAATGATCGTGGTAGCCTTTGTGAACTGTGCCATGTTTTGGATCCTGGGTATCAAATATGCTACCCTGCTCGGTATTATGGCGGCATTGTTCAATCTTATTCCTTACCTGGGCATATATATTGCTACCATCATCTGTATGATGCTGACACTGACCAACAGTTCCCTGGCCACCACCATACAGGTAGGTACCGGTCTGCTGATCGTTCACTTCCTGGACAGCAACATCCTCCTGCCGCGCATTATGGGCTCCAAAGTGAAGATCAATGCCCTTGTCACAATTTTAGGGGTTGTTTCCGGAAACCTTATCTGGGGAGTTCCAGGTATGTTTCTCGCCATTCCTTTCATTGCTATATTGAAGATCATTTTTGAACATATAGACTATATGCAGCCCTGGGCTATTTTATTGGGCGACGTAACGTTGAAGGGAAAAAAGAAACCGGCTCGCCCGAAGGGCCCCGATCATGTCAGTGAATAAATAGTAAAGATGGAAATACCCGCGCTTACGACCGGTAACATCAATCTCCGGCCGATAGATGAAAAGGATATTGCCGCGCTATTCAGTTTGTTCTCACACGAGAAAGTGGTGCGTTTTATGGACATTGAACGTTTCATCAATGTTTCAGAAGCAGTACAGCTGATCACTTTCTTCCGGGACAAGCTAACCAGCGGAGAAGGCATGCGCTGGGCAATAACCACGAATGGACGGGATGAGCTGATAGGTACCTGTGGCTTTCATCATATTAACAGGACGCACTATAAAATGGAACTAGGCTACGATCTTTTACCTGCTTACTGGGGCAAAGGTATCATGACCAATAGTATACACCGTTTACTGCAGTATGGATTTGAAGAGTTGCAGATGAACAGGATCGAGGCATTTGTTGATCCCGGCAATACCCTCTCCTCTCAATTACTGCAAAGGTTAGGATTTGAACAGGAAGGCAAGGTCAGACAGGCATTTTTCCAGAAAGGAAGGTTTGTAGATGCATTCATTTATAGCCTGCTGCAGAAGGATTACAAGTATGATATGCAGTTTTAAGCAGACTTGAGACTTATCTAATAATTAACGACTTACATAAATAAAAGGAGCTGCCTCATATATAGAAGACAGCTCCTTTCTGTTAATATTATTTTATTCTTTAACGATCTTCTTTATCGTTCTTTTTTCTCCGGTGATGATTTGAATGATATACATACCCACCGGCAATTTGCTAACATTCACACGATAAGTGTTCCCTGTAGCCAATCCTGAAAAATATACCTTACCATTCATGTCTGTAAGGCTAACCTGGCTTTTCTGCTTATTACCAGCTGGCAAACTGATTGTCACCTGATCATGTGCAGGCACAGGATAGACAGTGATCTGTGATCCGTTATCGGCTTTAGGAGCAGCGAGTGCAATGGTTGATTGTCTGGCTGCGGCAGTGCCGTATACTTCCAGTTCATAGATTGAATAACCATACTCTGATCCACGTGCAGTGCCATGTACGCGAACATATCTGGCGGTTGCAGATAACCCACTATGATCGTTAGTGAGCGAGGTATTACCCTGGATGTTTTTTACGGTAGTCCAGTTTGAATTATCTGTCGATACCTGTAAAAGGTAATCCCTGGCATAGGCTGCTTCCCAGGCTATTTTAACCTGAGAAATATTGTAGTTGCTTCCCAGGTCGACAGTGATCGTTTGCGGATCTACATAAAGGGTAGCTGACCAACGTGTTGAAGTATTGCCGTCAACTGCATAATTGCCTGCAAACTCAGCTCCTTCTACAGAAGATACGGTTACTGTTTTATTCAGCGCAATATTAGCATTAGGCGCAGACACCTGCGTTCCATATACTTCCAGCTCGTAGATAGAATAGCCGTAAGCCGTACCACGGGCGGTGCCATAAATACGAATGTAACGTCCGGTACCACTCAGGTTCTGGAAGTCGTTACTCAATGATGTATTGTTCTGAACATCTTTCAGGGTGATCCAGTTTGCATTATCGGCAGAGATCTCTACACGGAAATTCTTACCATAGGCTGCTTCCCAGTTGATCTTCACCTGTGAGATGCTGTAGCTGTTGCCCAGATCAACTGTTATTGACTGCGGATCAATTCCTTCTGCACTAGCCCAACGGGTCGATGAATTACCATCTACGGCATTGGCGCCGCCAAGTGCAGTTTCTTCTACTGATGTAACTGTAACTGTCTTGCCTAACGCCAGGTTAGTAGGAACGGGATTAGTACCACCACCTGGAAAATCATCCGCAGGAGTCAACATACGCTCGCGTACCCATGCACCTGCTGGCTTTAAGCGTGCTGGCGTCCATGGACCATTAGAGCATGTTCCAGACTGCCATACAGCGCCTGAACGGAAGTCGTCGGAGTAGTTCCAGTTTGTCCAGCTGATCTTCTTGTTGCGCATCAGATCGATGTATTGCTGTGCCATAGCGAAATCATTCTCGCCATCGCCGCTGGCTTCCTGTGTACCGAATTCGGTTACGAATACCGGAATTCTGTCAGAAGCTGTATTCAGCTGGTTCAGATACTGTGTACGGTGATCTCTCGCATAGAAGTGGAAAGTGTACATGATGTTAGCGAACTGCAACGGATTGTTGAAGATGTCCTGCAGGGAACCATCGCCGGAAAGGCCCATAGTGGACCATCCGTGCGTACCTACAAGGATCACCGCATCATTATCAATCGCCCGGATGAACGGGATCATCTGGTCTGCATAGGTTTTGATCTTTGCCCAGGTAGCGCCTGAGTTAGGCTCGTTGCAGATGTCATAGATGATGTTGTTCTTGTTCTTGTGTGTGTTGGCGATAGCCGAAAAGAATGTCTTCGCTCTGGAGAGGTTGTAGTTTGGATCACCTGGCGACAACTGGTGCCAGTCTACAAGTGCATACATACCACGTGCGGTGGCTTCTTCGATAAGACGGTTCACCTGTGCGGTAAAACCAGCAGGATCGGTTTCGTAACCGCCTTCCTGTACATACAGAGAGATGCGCAGTACGTCTGCTCCCCAGTCATATGCCAGTGCATCAAGAGAAGCGGCTGTCAGACAGCTTCCCCAGCCGTACCACTGGATACCGTGGGTGCTCATACCTCTGAGCTGAATAGGATTGCCGTACTGGTTGCAAAGTTTGGTGCCGACTACTTTCAGCTGACCATTTTTAGCTACCGGAGTTTGTGCGTGGGCATACGCGGCTAAGAATAGGCTTAGCAACAGGATAATTGGTTTGATGTTCTTCATGCTTACATGTATTTGGTTATTCTGAGAATATAGGTTGTTCACATTCCGGCTTTGAATTACAGCTAGCTACAGGTACATAACAATGGAGATGAAAAAAGAACACCGGTTATATCTGGTAAATATATAATATAAATTAAAGAACGGTTTACTCATTTTAAACGGTACAAAGTCTCGTGTATATGTTATCATTAGGTGGTAACTACTCACTAACCGGGCAAGCTTCTGTTGTTTATACACGGCGGCATTAATAGCTTCTTATCACGTTGTGAACCGTATCTTCCTTTCTGTCAGCGCTTTAAGGGAACAAACCACGATCAGCGCTATCCCAGATCCTCACTGTTATTCTTTTTTTTGTGCTGGTCAGGAAATTGAAAATATCTTCCGCCACATCTTAGATAGCATTAGCGCTACATCCCTGAGACATGATAAGCAGAACCTCATAATAAATATAAGATCAAAGAGATAATAATATATATTTTCATCATACAATGCCAGATATTATCTTCGTGTATCCTTATATCTAACTTATTCATGTAATGAAAAGAATTTTACCAATTCTCCTCCTGATGCTCTTACAACAGGTGGCAATCGCACAATTTAACGTACTGGCGGAAAGTGAAGCATTTGAAGAGCCGGAAGAAGGCTTTGGTAGATTGCTACTGCTGAAGAATGGCTATACCATATTGACTCATATTCACCGGGACCAGAAAGGTGGCATTGAGGTACAGATCTACAACAAAGAACATGCACTGGTAGCGACGAAGCATTTAGCGGCCCGCCCTGGTGGAGATTATGACCAGGAATCCATCAACGGCATCTTCGAGATCAATGGAAACGTAACCGTGCTGATTACCGCAACAATAGAAAAGAAGCCTACCCTGTTCCGCATGATCATCGATGCCACCACTGGCGAACTTAAAAAAATGGAAAAGATCGCCGAGGCAGGAAAGCAGCGCATTGATAAAAACAATCCACTACGTAATCCGTTCCTGGTCCGCAAAGAGCCTATGAACGATTATTATGCGGTGGCCATTTCTCACGACGAAGATGAGACCTGGAGTAATGAGCGGATGGAAGTAATACTTTTTAATGGTCAGCATGCGGAGATCAGCAGGGCTTCTTACTCAACAACTGACAACACGTACAGCCAGCTGCGCCTGCATGACCTTGTTGTTTATAATGGCGGTACTGTCGGTATTCTTGGCTACGGGGATTATCGCGATGAAGCACTTAACAAACGGGAAGGCCAGCTGGTACTGATGAAGCTCGAAAAAAATGAGCATTCACTGAAGTTTACCGTACCTGATATGTTAAAGGGCCACCAGATTGACGGAGGTATTATCCGCCACAACCCGGTCACCGGCAAACTGATCCTCCTTGCTTGTGACCTTGTGGATGCAACATCCGAAACCAAAAAAAGAAATGATGTCCAGAAAACTAAACAATATGCGGCCTTCGCAGCATTTGTTAATCCGGAGTCTATGAACATTGAAAGGACTTTCGATATCTCTCCGACGGAAGCAAGTGAAAGAAGTATGAAGCTGTATAAAGACAAACACCCTTTCCAGGGTATGCCGCAAAACCTGTTCATCAACGCCGATGGAGGGTTTTCGATTGTATATGAACTACTTGCTTCTTCGAAATATGTCATACAACAGCTACCCAAACCGGAGGAACATTATTTAGTGATCCTAGATGATGTTGCTGTATCGACTTTTAACAGGGACGGCGTCGTGAAAACGTCTGCCCTTGTTCCCAAACAACAGCTATTGGATGCGTCACGACTGAAACCTTTTTATCATTCAAGGATAGACAACAGCGGCAATTCATTCTTTCAGGGTCACCAATTCAGTTCATTCCGTTATCTCAATTCCGGCAATAAAAATTATATACTGCTAAACGATACAGAGCGTAATATTGAAGAATTGAAGTCTGGTAAAAAAATCCAGATCATCGGCGTTAGCAAGTGTGACGCTTTTTACTATCCTATAGATGGTACAAACTCCCTTCCCGACCGCCAGTTCATATTTGCAAACGAACAAAAGAAAAGGGCTTATAAATTAGCTGCTTTTACAATTTCAGACTATGATCAGGTGAATAACATATATGTCACCATGCAAGTCGAAAACGGAAAAGGAAAAAAGAGTACAAGGGTCATCTGGTTACAGCCCTAAGATCTGCATATCAAAAATACAGGAGGCGAGCTCGGAAAGTGGGCCGTCTCCTGTTATTTTATATAGCAGCTTTTTTGCCGGTTTTTACTACGTTTGTGACCTCATAATCTTTTCACCATAATGAACTACAGGAACGCAACATTAGAAGACCTCCCGGAAATCGTCGCTATTTACAACACTACTATTGCGGGCCGTATGGTAACCGCTGACACCGAACCTGTTACGGTCGAAAGCCGCATTCCCTGGTTCAATGTACACTCGCCCGAGAAACGTCCTTTATGGATGGTGGAAGACAACGGTGTAACTGTTGGCTGGGCCAGTTTTCAATCCTTCTATGGCCGTCCTGCTTATGACGGAACTGCTGAGATCAGCATTTATCTGCATGAAGATCACCGTGGCAAGGGATATGGTAAGACAATCCTGCGTTATGCCATGGAGCAGTGCCCTTCGATCAAGATACATACCCTATTAGGGTTTATCTTCGCCCACAATGTTCCGAGCCTGCGTTTATTTGAACAGCTGGGATTTAAAGAATGGGCTCATCTCCCGAATATCGCTGTATTGGATGGGGAGGAAAGGAGCCTGAACATCCTCGGCAAACGTATCTATTAGATAAAAGTCAATTGATTTATCATGTGGTGGATTTATGCTTTACTCTCTGCCTTATTTGCGTCTCTGACAGCCATTTTTGCCAAAATCGGTGTATCAGGGGTGAATTCAGACCTGGCGACTGCTATCCGGACGATCATCATATTGATCATGGCCTGGGGCATTGTATTTTTCAGGGGCGAGGGCAAGGGTTTACAGCATCTGTCTAAGTTCAGCCTGATCTTCCTGATATTATCCGGAATGGCCACTGGTTTATCATGGATCTTCTACTTCAAGGCTTTGCAAATGGGGAAGGTATCTCAGGTCGCTCCTGTTGACAAACTAAGTGTTGCGCTGACGATCATTCTATCTGTCGTTTTCCTTAATGAGGCCTTAACGATTAAAACTGCGATTGGCGCTGTGTTGATCATTGCGGGTACGTTAGTGCTGATCTTCTAACGGTTGACGGGGTCAATTACTTCGCGGCATTTACAAGCGTTGTCGTGTTTATGGGCACAGCAATTAATTGATAATGAATTACTAATTGATACTTGACTTAATCAAGAGTTTAAGTCTGATATTTAATCCGCAGTGTTTATGCTGCGGATTTTTAGTTTTTTGGATGTCTGATTTGTTACTTGATTCCTGACTCAGAATTAAAATGCCGGCATGGTTTGACTACGCTTTATACATGGCGTACGGTTGGACTTGTAACTTTGTTGGGACCTCCTGGGTCCTGGATAAGAGCGGAGGGCTTACAGTGATTCTAGCGTTGACCTTCTAGCTCGCAGTTCGGATGGAATCACAGGCTGCAGTTCTTTGAAGTTTCTTTCTATTGAGCATTTTGGGGCGGTTGGGCTTTAGTTTATCTATTTAACCCCTGTTGGGTCGTATTGAGCATACTTCAAATAACTGAAGGCCAGTGATTTCCACCCGAATGCTCACTGTGGCCGGTCTCCAAAACAATGGCAGGAGTTCTGTATTGTGTTGTTTGGTAGCCTGTTTTGCCATATTCATTACATTTATCTCATTCTCAGTTTTTTCGCATTATTCATATTCTCAATATCATTCACGCTATTCACGTTATCCAGTTTCTGTTGTCCAGTTCTGTTATCCAGTTTCTGCTATCCGGTTTCTGTTATCCAGTTTCTGTTATCCGGTTTCTGCTATCCGGTTTCTGTTATCCGGTTTCTGCTATCCAGTTTCTGTTATCCAGTTTCTGTTATCCGGTTTCTGTTATCCAGTTTCTGCTATCCAGTTTCTGTTATCCAGTTTCTGCTATCCAGCTTCTGCTATCCAGCTTCTGCTATCCAGTTTCTGCTATCCAGTTTCTGCTATCCAGTTTCTGCTATCCAGTTTCTGCTATCCAGTTTCTGCTATCCAGTTTCTGCTATCCAGTTTCTGCTATCCAGCAGCTTCTGTTATCCAGTTTCTGTTATTCAGCTTCTCAAGCCTTTATATTGCATCTTTGTTGTACCCACTCTGAGGCTGGATATAAATGATCTCTTACCATCGTATATGGACAGCTGCTGATCATTTTACCAATGCCGGTTTCGTTGCTAACTATACTCTTAACCATACTAACCATATCTCGAAGAGTTCCTTTTATTACCTTCATAATTTCCTTAATAGTGCCCTTCATAATAGCCATAGCAGCCTTCATAAAGGGTCATTGTATATATATTAAGGCCTATTATCCCAGTACTACAGGCCTTTTTATATAGCTATCACTATACAAAAAGGCCTCTAAAGCAGACCTAATAGGCCTATACATAGGAAAACTCACCCTTTTTGCAAGCCTGCCGAGCTAATGAAGAGCCATCAGCCAGGCACGATTACTACCAGGGCACATTAGCATTGACACATTAACATCTCGAAATCGTGGCATAGTTCATAGTGGTAGAACCGTATAAGGCATCGCGATATAACGGTATTGGTATAAGATATCGTAGTTGGGCACCTTGCTATTATTTTGGAGACCGGCCACAGTGAGCATTCGGGTGGAAATCACAGGCATTCAGTTATTTGAAGTATGCTCAATACGACCCAACAGGGGTTAAATAGATAAACTAAAGCCCAACCGCCCACCAAACGCTCAATATTTAGGAACTTCAAAGAACTGCAGCCTGTGATTCCATCCGAACTGCGAGCTAGAAGGTCAGCGCTGGAATCACCGTATGCCCCATCCGCCCCTAAAGATAAATATCCAGGAACTTCAAAGAACTGATTCCATCCGAACTGCGAGCTAGAAGGTCAGCGCCGGAATCACCGTATGCCCCATCCGCTACCCGAATGTGAGTACCAGAACAGCTTTAAGCTTTTACTATACCACGACTATACAAGGTTTATACAAGGCTTAACTTACGTTCATCTTACGTTCAAAGACGTAGGATGAACGTAAGTTAAGCCTTGTATAAACCTTGTATGATCATGAATAAATGGACAAACGGTACTGATTTCATATAACTTACAGAGAATCAATGTAGTATTTGAAAGGAGAATCTAAATGAATCAACCCTATTGTTGTGACAACCAGGCTTTTACAAAAACAAAACGAGGGGGAAATGCACACTCAAAGTGAAGGTTAAACAACAAATGTCGCCCCGAAAATGAAAGGTAATCGACAATAAAAATAACAGTTTGCCGGGATTAATTGAGTGAGATATAAAGAAAAAGGTGTACCCAATAGGATACACCTCACCAAATATATTCGAAAGCTGACCCTTATTTATTGGTAATCAGCTCTTTAATTTGCGTTATTTTGTATACGCAACGGCGATCGCCGGCAATAATATGATCGGCACGTTTAACGTCTACATCATCTCCCATCAGCGCTTTAAAAGTATTCAGCTCTGATTCACAGATGTTTGCGCACTGGGTGGCGGCACAGCAGATCGGGCAATGGTTCTCGATAAAGACGAACCCGCCTTCTTCCTCCCGCCACTCCGCAAGATACCCTTCGGAGGTGCGGATAGCGGCAAATTGCGCCAGTCTTTCTGCCAGGCCGGTAATGCCTGTCAGTGCGTTCATATATTTCTCCTGCTGCTGGAACTCACGGGCAGCTACGACCTTTTCAAGCGCATCTTCTCCCAGTTCCTTGCGGATGGTTTCTATTATTTGCAGCGTCAGCTCCACATGTGTGTCAGGAAAGTGAGCATGGCCCAGCGGTGTAAGGTCCCAGATTTGAACAGGCCGGCCTACTCCTCTGGATGTTGTAGCCGACACCACAAGCCCCTCTTCTGCCAGCTTCAACAGCTGCAGACGGGCGCCCTCTCCTGTCATACGTAATGTGGCTGCCAGCATAGCGGCCGATTGAGGCCCCTTCGTCTTCAGTAACTGCAGAAATTTATCGGCAGTCGCTTTTGTGATGGGTCTATAATTTTCCAAGTTATTACTTGTTTTATTCTCAAATGTCGTAATTTTGTAGGAGTTAAAAAAATTTGTTGCCTGAACAACAGCTTAAAACAGAGGAGCATTAAATGAACGTATTGATCTTCAACGGCACAATGGACAGTAGTCCCTATACCACTGCGAACCAGTTAACGGGCTACTTAAGTGAACAGTTCCGCCAAAAAGGATTTTCTACGGAGGTGTTCAGCCCTGTTGACGGCCATATTCCGTTCTTTGCATATCCGAAGGGTGACATGCCCGATTCCGTTAAACATATGTGCGACGTCTTTCTAAAAGCAGATGTGCACGTATGGCTCACTCCTCTCTATCATGGCAGCATGACCGGTGTCATGAAGAATACACTGGATTGGCTTGAAATGACCAGCAAGCTCAGTAATCCTTATTTAACGGGAAAGGTTGTAGCTTTGATATGCTGGGGAGACGGTTCCCAGGCCATGCAGGGCATCAATGCAATGGATTCGGTAGCCAAAGCCCTCCGGGCATGGGTACTACCTTTTTCAGTGCCAATCATGAAAGAGCATTTATATGATACGGAAACCAGAACGTTTACCGCGTCTTATAAAAATAAGCTCGATAGGATGATCTCCCTCCTGGGAGACTCCAGGATCGGGGAAAAACGACCGGTGTCAAATACGACCGGCGACCTCTGACCGGAACAATGGTAAAATAAAGGTGAAATCTGAAATAAAGGAAGCAATTATGATAACAGTATCAGAAAAAGCAGGCGAATATATAAAGGCGCTTATGGTCAAGGAGAATCACGCTCCTGGTACCTTCGTACGCGTTGGCGTAAAAGGCGGCGGTTGCTCAGGATTGGAATATGTGATGAAGTTTGAAGCTACCGACCACCAGGATGGTGATCAGACCTTTGAAGACAAAGGCGTGAAAATAGTGGTGCAGATGAAAAGCCTCCTGTACCTGTACGGCACTGAGCTTGACTATTCCGATGGTCTGAACGGGAAGGGGCTTTACTTTAACAATCCCAACGCTACCCGTACCTGTAGCTGCGGGGAGAGCTTCGCGGTGTAATCCTTCACCACGGACTTCTGCATTACTTAATTAACTCGGAAAATGAGAAACAGCAACGAAATAATAGATGACATAGCCAACCGGGAGTATGAGTTTGGCTTTACAACCGACATCGAAATGGAGATGGCGCCAGTGGGTCTGAACGAAGACACCATCCGCTTTATCTCTGCTAAAAAGGAAGAACCACAATGGATGCTGGAATGGCGCCTGAAAGGTTTCCAGGCCTTCAAAAAGATGCAGTTCCCAAAATGGCAGCATTTTGAAATGCCTGAACTGGACCTGCAGAAGCTTTCTTACTATGCCGCACCTAAGAAAAAGAAACAACTCAACAGCCTGGACGAAGTAGATCCGGAGCTGCTGGCGACTTTCGAAAAGCTGGGCATTCCTATCAACGAACAGAAAGCACTGGCCGGCGTTGCTGTAGACGTTGTTTTTGACAGCGTTTCCGTGGCCACTACTTTCAAAGAAAAATTACACGAACTGGGCATCATCTTCTGCTCATTCGGTGAAGCAGTCAGGACCCATCCCGACCTCGTAAAGAAATATCTGGGTACCGTAGTACCTCATTCCGATAACATATTTGCCGCGCTGAATGCTGCTGTATTCTCCGACGGTTCTTTTGTATACATTCCGAAAGGCGTACGCTGCCCAATGGAACTGAGCACCTACTTCCGTATCAATGCGGAAAATACCGGCCAGTTCGAGCGTACACTGATCATTGCTGACGATAATTCCTACGTAAGCTACCTGGAAGGCTGTACCGCTCCTAAACGTGATGAGAACCAGCTGCACGCTGCAGTTGTGGAACTGGTCGCGATGGAACATGCAGAGATCAAGTACTCTACTGTACAGAACTGGTATCCTGGTGATAAAGACGGTAACGGCGGTATCTACAACTTCGTGACCAAACGTGGTATCTGCAAGGGAAACAGCAGCAAAATATCATGGACACAGGTTGAAACCGGTTCTGCTATCACCTGGAAATATCCAAGTGTGATCCTCCAGGGCGATGATGCTGAAGGTGAATTCTATTCAGTAGCAGTGACCCGTAACAAGCAGATCGCTGATACCGGTACCAAGATCTATCACCTGGGCCGTAACACCCGCAGCCGTATCATTTCAAAAGGTATTTCTGCAGGTCACAGTGACAACACTTATCGTGGTCTCGTACAGGTAGGTCCACGTGCTGCGAACGCACGTAACTTCACTCAGTGTGACTCCCTGCTGATCGGTGATCGTTGTGGCGCACACACCTTTCCTTATATCGAATCAAGGAACAGTACTGCTACCGTAGAACATGAAGCAACTACTTCCAAGATCGGAGAAGATCAGATCTTCTATCTGAATCAGCGTGGTATAGAAACAGAAAAGGCTGTAGCACTGATCGTAAACGGATATGCACAGGAAGTGCTGAACCAGCTCCCGATGGAGTTTGCGGTGGAAGCGCGTAAACTGCTTTCTATCACACTGGAAGGAAGCGTAGGATAATTAAACAATTTACAAAGCAAAAAACAACAGAGAAACATACAATCATGCTGACGATTAAAAATCTGCACGCAGAAGTAGACGGTAAACAGATCCTCAAGGGCATCAACCTCGAGATCAAAAAAGGAGAAATGCATGCTATCATGGGCCCTAACGGTTCAGGAAAAAGCTCACTGTCTTCTGTGCTAGCGGGTCGTGAAAATTATACTGTTACACAGGGTGAAGTGATCTTCGAAGGAAAGAACCTGCTGGACATGTCTCCGGAAGATCGTGCACGCGAAGGCCTGTTCATGGCGTTCCAGTATCCGGTAGAAATTCCAGGTGTATCTAACCTGCACTTCCTCAAGACTGCCTTAAATGAGATCAGGGCTTACCATAGTCTGCCTGCGATGGAATCCAAAGAATTCCTGAAGCTGACCAAAGAAAAGCAGCAACTGGTGGATTTTAATGCTAACCTGATGAACCGTTCTCTGAACGAAGGTTTTTCCGGTGGTGAGAAAAAGAGGAATGAAGTGTTTCAGCTGGCAATGCTCGATCCGAAATTAGCCATCCTGGACGAAACTGATTCCGGCCTCGATATTGACGCCCTCCGCATTGTAGCTGCCGGCGTAAATAAACTGCGCAGCGCAGATAAGGCTTTTATGGTTATTACCCACTACCAGCGTTTGCTGGAATACATCGTGCCTGATTTCGTGCACGTGCTGTACAATGGCCAGATCGTTAAGACTGGTACCAAAGAACTGGCACTTGAGCTGGAAGAAAAAGGCTACGACTGGCTGAAAGAAGAGGTACACCAGAAAGAATCTGTATAACGCAAAAAGAACATGACGAGCGATAAATCATTCTACGAATTTATATCCAACGGGGTGCCTGGTCCCGAGCAGAAAGTAGATGCGGACAACGCCATCCTTCCTGCCCGCAAGCTGGCTTTTGGCCGCTTCAAGGAACTGGGTCTGCCTACCGTGAAAACTGAAGAGTGGCGCTATACTAACATACAGCGCTACCTCAAAGACGCTTTTACCCTCGCACAGGAAGAGCAGGGCACTGTAACGGCAGAACAACTGAAATCTGCCGGTATCCCACAGCTGGACAGCTACCGCGCTGTACTGGTGAACGGACGTTTGCAGGCCGACATCTCTACCCTGCCTACCGGTGGTAAGATCACCGTTTCCAAAGTGAGCGACGCTGCCGGCAATCCACAGTTGCAGGCATGGTTCGACAAACATCCGCACCTGCAGTCGCAGCCTTTCGCTGCCCTGAACGCGGCCCTGTTTGCTGACGGCCTGTTCATCGAAGCAGGTGTGAACGCCAGTCTGGACAAGCCTTTACATATCATTCACGTGTATACTGCTTCCGCAAACGCCTTCATTCAGCCCCGTCACCTGATAGTGCTGCATAAGAGCGCAACGCTGGAAGTAATTGAGAGTGCTGTAGGTATTAATGATAATGCGATCGCTTTCGTAAATGGCGTAACAGAAGTGGTACTGGAAGAAAATGCGGAACTCTGGCATTACAATATTCAGAGCACTGTAAAGAACAGCCGCCACATCTATCATACTTCTACTACACAGAAAGCTGACAGCCGCTACCATCACTTTAATTTCACCCTGCCATCTGCAGAACTGACCCGTAACAACCTCAGTGTAGCACTGACTGGTAGCAACACGGAAACCAATCTGCACGGCCTCTACCTGGCTACAGGCACCCAGCACGTTGACAACCACACTTTCGTGGATCACCTCGTGCCTAACTGTAACAGTAATGAGCTGTACAAAGGAGTATTGCTGGATGACGCCAATGGCGTATTCACCGGTAAGATCCATGTACACCAGGATGCGCAGAAAACAAACGCTTTCCAGCAGAACAACAACCTGCTGATGAGCGAAAAGGCCAACATCAATTCACAGCCACAGCTTGAAATATATGCAGACGACGTGAAGTGCAGCCACGGTTTTACCGTAGGCCGCTTCAGTGAAGAATCGCTGTTCTATCTCCGCTCCCGTGGTATTGGTGAAGAAGCCGCTAAATCATTGCTGGTAAATGCATTCGCATTTGATATTACCGATCAGGTACACATACCGGCTTTACAGGATTTCCTCGCAGAAAAGATCCGCCAGTATGTAGCCGGCGCTATCAATAACTAATTCGATCAGAAATTCCGATCTTTGCACGAGGTCATCCAGGTTCATCCCGGATGACCTCTGATGCTTCAGAGAAGAACGATAAACTTACAGAGTATTATGCAACACGTACCAGACATCACTGTTCCGGCCATAGATGTAGAAAAGATCAGGAAGGATTTTCCGCTGTTACAGGAAAAAGTATATGGATTACCGCTCGTATATCTCGATAACGCTGCTACTACACAGAAGCCGCAGATCGTACTGGATACGCTGATGCACTACTATATCCATCTCAACAGCAACGTACATCGCGGTGTACACCATCTTAGCCAGGAAGCAACTGCTGCCTACGAGAATTCCCGTAAGACGATAGCCTCCTTCCTCAATGCACGTAAACCTGAAGAGATCATCTTCACTAAAGGTACCACCGATAGTATCAACCTCGTCGCCTACTCCTTCGGCCGTGGTGAGATCAAACCAGGCGACGTAGTACTTGTTTCTGCGATGGAGCACCACTCCAATATCGTTCCCTGGCAGATGATGTGTGAAGACAGAGGCGCTGAACTGAAGGTCATCCCGATGGATGAAAACGGAGAACTGATCATGTCTGCATTCACAGAACTGCTGACAGATAAAGTGAAGATCATTGCGGTGACCTACGTATCCAATTCCCTGGGTACTGTTAATCCCGTACGCGATATTATAGCCCAGGCACATGCCCGTAATATTCCTGTATTGCTCGACGCAGCGCAGGCGGTGCAGCATATGCCTGTGGATGTACAGGAACTGGACGTAGACTTCCTCGTATTCTCCGGTCATAAGATATACGGTCCGACCGGTACCGGTGTGCTGTATGGTAAAGAAGAATGGCTGGACAGACTGCCTCCTTACCAGGGTGGCGGTGATATGATCAAGACCGTTACCTTCGCCAAAACTATCTACAACGTACTACCGTACAAGTTTGAAGCGGGTACGCCCGATATCAGCGGCGCCATTGCACTGGAAGCTGCTATCAAATACGTACAACAGATCGGTGTTGAAAATATCCAGGCATGGGAAGAACAGCTGGTAGAATATGCAGCGCAACAGCTGCAGCAGATAGAAGGCCTGCGTTTCATCGGTAATGCAAAGCATCGCTCAGGCGCGATATCCTTCCTTGTAGACGACATTCATCCCTATGACCTCGGAGAGCTGCTGGACAAACAGGGTATCGCTATCCGCACGGGGCATCACTGTGCTGAACCTGTAATGGGCTTCTTCTGCATCCCTGGTACCGTACGTGCATCTTTTGCCATGTATACGACTTTCGAAGATATAGACAGATTAGTAGCCGGCATCAAAAAGGCCGCCGCTATGTTAAGATAACAGGATTATGACTATCAAAGAAAAACAGGACGAACTGATATCAGACTTCTCTTTCATGGAGAACTGGATGGATAAATACGAACATATTATTCAACTGGGTAAGGAACTTCCGCTGATTGACGAAAAATATAAAACTCCCGATCACCTCATTAAAGGTTGCCAGTCGCAGGTATGGTTACATACCGACATGCAGGACGGCAAACTGATCTTCACGGCGGATAGTGATGCAGTGATCACCAAAGGGCTTGTAAGCCTGATGATCACCGTATTTTCCGGGCATACGCCTAAAGAGATCGCGGAGTCTGAAATATACTTTATCGATGCGATCGGATTGAGCAGCCACTTGTCTCCCACCCGTTCCAACGGGCTTCTGAGCATGCTCAAGCAGGTCAAGTTATATGCAATTGCCTATGAGGCAAAATCTCAATCACAAAAAAACGGCAAAGAGTTATGAGCGAAAATACATTGACACTACGCGACAGGATTGAAGAAACATTACGCACAGTATTTGATCCGGAAATACCGGTGAACATCTTTGAGCTGGGCCTGGTATATGAGATCAAGATCGGCGATAACAACCGTGTTGGCATCATTATGACACTCACTGCTCCCGGTTGTCCGGTTGCAGGCGATATCATACGTGAAGTGGATGAAAAAGTAAGGGACATCGAAGGCGTTTCTGACGTAGATGTGACCCTGACCTTTGATCCGCCATGGACGAAAGAGATGATGAGTGAAGAAGCCAAACTGGAGCTGGGTTTCATGTAAGCCCATGCTGTAAGACGACATACAGAAACTATTATAAAGCCGGACTGTTATTGCAGCACCGGCTTTTTCATTTCATAACCGCCTGCTATGCTGCTGTAAGCGTCCGTTATACTATTGTTATTTGCAGCACCGGTGAACATTCGCATTGGTCAGGTTGTTATAAGGTTTCCTATCTTTATCTTTCTTATTACCTTATAAAACTCATTTATGCTTGAACAATTAACGCAACTCATTCAGCAAAGCGGTCTGCAATCTGTCATCAACAATCCGGAAGTCCCCAACGAGCACAATGATGCCGTGATTGCCGAGGCGCAGAACTCCATTCTCTCCACTTTCGGTCAGCTGAATGCCAGTGGTGAAACACAACAGGTAAATGACGCCCTTGAATCTGCAGATCATCCTGTTACACAAAACATACAACAGAACTTTGCCGGCAATATTATGGAAAAGTTTGGCATCAATAGTGCTACTGCTACCAGCATTGCAGCAACCCTGATCCCAACTGTCCTGAATGCTATCAAAGGTGGTGGCGCACAAGGCGGCGGCGGTGCGGGCAACGGCTTTAATATCCAGGATATCTTATCGTCCCTCGGAGGTTCCAACATCGGTAGCGGTGGTTTTGGCAGTGGCAATATCCAGAGCTCTATTAGCAATATTGGTGGCAAACTGGGACTTGACAAAGACGGCGACGGTGATGTTGATCTGAACGACATTACAAAGATGTTCAGGTAATTATCAGATGGAAATATTTAACCATTCCAATCAATAATTATGAGAAACAAACAATTGAGCACTATTCTCCTCTGCGTGGTATTTGCATCTATGGTAGCCTGTAAAGGAAAACCAAGCGATACGCAGCTCCAAGCAAAAGTTTCGGAACAGTTAAGCACAATGCCCGAAGTGACTGCTGATGTCAAAGACGGTGTTGTAACCCTTGCGGGTAATGTAGCTGACGATGCCACCAAAGCTTCTGCTGAAGCGACGGCAAAATCGACTGAAGGTGTGAAGAGCGTTGTCAATAACATTATGATAACGCCATCTGCTCCGCCTCCAACACCGGCGACTGACACTACTGCTGTTGTCAATACCGCTGATGATGCGCTCCGTACCGGTGTTACGAACATCTCCAAAGATTTTCCGGGGGCTGACATTAAAGTTGATGCGGGTATTATCACGGTTACGGGCCAACTTTCCGCTGCAAAATGGAAAACGCTGAAACAGGCTTTGGATGCCTTGAATCCGAAGAAAGTTGATGCTTCAGGTCTTACTGTAAAATAACCCTCTAAATCACTGTTTATGTCATTACAGGACAAATACAAGGAACTGATAGATACAGCCAGATCAGCAGGCACCGGCAACCTCCAGGTGAATGAACAGGAAGGCGTATTACATATCAGCGGCGATGCGCCCAGTGGTGCTGTCAAAGATAATCTCTGGAACATCTACGGAAAGATCGACCCGAATTTTCTCAGCGGCGACGTTGTTATGGATATCAAAGTAGCGACGGCTGTAGAGGGGGCTAAACTGGAGGTTGTGACTCAATCGTCCAATCTCAATGTGCGGAAAGGCCCGGGAATTGATCAACCTATTGTTGGTAAAGCTGCGCATGCGGAGATCGTTACGCTGGTCAGCAAGCACAGTGATGAATGGTGGTTGATCCGTACTAAGGCTGGAGAAGAGGGATATGCGCATTCGCAATATCTCAAACCGGTTGAATGATAATTACTCTTAATTTTTTAAAGGCGAACAGTTTATGCTGTTCGCCTTTTTATTTTGTCTGTCCATGGATTGACGCGTTTGGATTAGGTCATGTTGAGACACATGCGGGCGGTTCAGTAGGGACTGCGGGCTGTACTCCTTTACGAGCACTAAGGATTAAGCTTTATCAAGCGTATGGGCTTTGGGAATGCTATTGAACCCCTATCAATCGTATAGAGGCTCTCCAAGGACTAAGGCCCGCAGTCTCCTCTGAAACCGCCCGCTGCTTAGAGGCTCCCAAGAAATAGGCAGACGCCCAATTTTCGTCTGCTATACATATGTCATAGTTTAAAGCATGTCCAAATCGTCTTTATACATCTTCATGATAAAGTGACCCTAATTGATTGCCTGATACCGCCAACATTTGGGACGCTGTGCGTTCCTCTTTGAACAGCTAAATGCACCTGGTAGCCTCTAAAGCTATAGTCAATAATTAAGCGAATGCCTATACCAGATGCCGGTTTGAGGTGGAGACTGAGGGCATTAGCCCTTGTAGAGCCCCTATACGATTGATAGGGGTTTAATAAAGATCCTAAAGCCTCTCCGCTTGATGATGCTCAATAGCAAGTGCTCGAAGAGGGGTACAGCCCGAAGTCCCACCTCAAACCGCGAAGGTCTTAAGAGAGCAGACATCAAAAAACCTTCAAGAATTTCACATATGCAATAATAAATGGCTCGAACCACAGCCGGTTACTACGACCTTACTTCGCTTCCTTCAACATATATCCGTCCGGCTGTTTCTTTAAAGCATATTTGATCGTGCGCCTACCTGCAGACGGCTTAGTATCAGGATCACTCTCGCTATATACAGGATAAGTACGGACGATCTGCCGCTGTTGAATATAGAAAGAATCCCGTCCGCGATAGCCCTTTTGAGAGGGAGCATCAACATCGCCGGGCAAAATGCGGAACGCCTTGTTGTTCACGTATGTTATGCCATAAACACTACCGGTGGCGTCAGTGCCAGACGAAGTAGTGAACAGATATATTTCGGGGTTCTTATCATTGTCTAGATCTTCTATCGACGTTTTCTGTAGTATACCTTTCACATCACGGATCACTGTGCTATCAGCTTTTGAAGAGTCTCCTTTAAGATCGGATGCAGCAATTGTGATAGAACGGCCCGTACCATCGCCTTTGGAGACGATTGCATACTTATGGTCCTTGAAACGGAGTGTACCCGACACAGGCTCCGTTCCGCCCTTTATTACGTTTGACTGCCCCTCTCCCGGGGCCATTGCACTTCCGGTATTGGCAGTACCGCCCGCAGCGTTCTCGCTTGGGTTTGCTGCTGCATTCTGTGAAGCCCCTTCCTGTATAGCGCTGGACGAGTCTGCATCAGTATCCTTATTACTCTTCATTGGCGAATTACACGCGATACCAAATATCAGCAGGAAACAAATGATGGGTTTCATACTTTCTTTTTTTAATTTTTTTTAATCTCAGAATGAAGCTTATCAGTCTCATAATGTTAACACGATGAAATTGGAACAAGGAACATGCCGAATACAATGGCATACGCAAGACGTTATATCAGTCTGCAGCTTTATTCTGTACATTATCGGGAGAGTTATCAGATCGATTATCCGATGGTTTAAAAACATAAACAGATGTTAATTTTTTACCGTTCGTCAAATCGTTATTTGATTTAGCGACTTCCATTTCTATCTTTGCGGTTCCAACTGGAGTGAGACATTAACATGGTAAAAACGAACAGGCATATATCACACAGGTTTTTACTGTACATCCTGCTGCTATGCGGCCTGATGACGGGCCAACAAGCCGTGGTACAAGCCAAGTCGCCGAAACAGGGCAAAATGCTCTGTTTTGAACGCCTCTTCGATCATGAAACGATCCATATCCCCTATATCGATAATGGTGATACCGGAATAGATGAAGGAGAGGATATACAACTCATCTTAAGGGTCAAAAAAATACCGCGTAAAAGACGGTATTATATTACCAGTAATACACAGTCTTCCGGTTATACCACACGCCTCTTACAAATACAATATAATCACGACTTCTATATACCTATCAGAGAAAACAAGACTGGTGTGTACAGGCAGCAACATGCATTTCTGCCGGCATACTACAGTTTCCTGTCCAGGTATACGCCCTTCTGAATAGTTTACCTGTATTAGTAGTTATCTGAGCTATTAAATACAATTCCCGCAACCCGTTTTTTTTACTATACACATGCAGCTGCAACCGCTGACGGCAATTTTTTGTCTGTCGGCCGGTACTGCATGTATTAAACAACCAGGACCGTTCATAACGGCCCTGCAAAACTATTCACTCCTATCATGCGAACGTTTTCAAAGATCAATATACTGGCAATGAGCATTGCCCTGGGGGGATGTATTACCCGGGGAGAAAAAATCAACACTCAAAACGAGATACAAACATTTCCTGTTCTGCAGCTTTCCCTTTCTGATACTGTGCTTCACAGGAATTATGTGGCGGATATAGAAGCGGTACGTAATGTGGAAATTCGTGCCCGCGTGAATGGATTCCTGAATAAGATCTATGTGGATGAAGGACAACACGTGCAGCAGGGACAACTGCTTTTTTCACTCAATGATGAAGAATACCGCTCTGAGCTCGCCAAAGCCAAAGCGGCGCTTAGCAGCGCTATTGCAGAGGCAAAGGGCGCACAACTGGAATTAGACCGGGTGCAATTGCTGGTTGCAAAGAAGGTCATTGCGCAAAGCGAGCAGGAAGTAGCTAAAGCCAGACTGGCGGCGGCAAATGCCAGGATTGAAGAGGCCAGGTCGGCCGAAAGCAATGCGGCTACAAGATTGTCATATACTGTTATCCGCGCCCCTTTTGCCGGATATATAGACAGGATACCTTCTAAAGCCGGAAGCCTGATCGGCGAGGGCGCCCTGCTCACTTCCGTATCAGATATCAAAGAGGTGTATGCCTACTTCAACGTGTCGGAAACCGAGTACCTGCAACATAAGCGGGCACAGGCTGCGACAGAACATCCACAGGTACACCTCATACTGGCGGATGGGACAGACTATTCTTATCCGGGGAAAGTAGAAACAGTAGAAAGTGAATTTGAAGAAACGACCGGCTCTATCGCCTTCAGGGCAAAGTTCCCTAATCCGAAAGGATTACTGAAACACGGGGCCAGCGGCAAGGTGTTGCTGAACAATGATCTGCCTGGAGCTATACTGCTGCCACAGAAGGCCGTATTTGAAATGCAGGACAAAAACTATGTATTTATCCTGGATGCAACGAACCAGGTAAAGATGAAAAACTTTATACCCGGCCCGCGACTGGCGAAATGTTATGTGGTGCAGTCAGGTCTGAATGCAGGCGACAGAGTGGTATACGAAGGTGTACGCAATCTGCGCGACGGCATGAAGATCAATCCGGCCGTAATAACGCTGGACAGTATTAAAGGGTTGTAGCACTGCGTAGACATAATGCGGTGTTTTGGATGTACGGCGTGCAGCTGTTCTGAAAGCGCATGCTTGCAGCGGAGGTTTGTTTTTTCATCTTTATTACATTTTTATGTTTGATACTTTTATAAAGCGGCCTGTGTTGTCGCTCGTGATCTCATTGATCATCGTTCTGCTTGGGTTGCTTGCTTTATTTACATTACCTGTTACACAATTTCCCGACATCGTTCCGCCTTCGGTGACGGTGACGGCCAAATATACCGGCGCCAATGCCGAGGTGTGCGCAAAAGCGGTGGCTACTCCGCTGGAACGTGCTATCAACGGTGTGCCCGGCATGACGTATATGTCGTCTGTATCCAGTAACAACGGTATAACGCTTATACAGGTCTTCTTTAATGTAGGTACCGATCCTGACCAGGCAGCGGTGAACGTACAGAACCGCGTAGCCACGATCATTGACGAACTGCCGGAAGAAGTGATCAAGGCTGGTGTGACAACGGAGAAGGAAGTAAACAGTATGTTGTTATACCTCAACGTAATGAGTGAAGACAGCACATTGAATGAACAGTTCATCTACAATTTTGCCGATATCAATGTATTGCAGGAATTGAAGAGGATTGACGGGGTGGGTTTTGCCGAGATCATGGGGGCGAAGGAATATGCCATGCGCGTGTGGCTGAAGCCCGATCGTATGCTGGCATATCAGTTATCTGCGGATGAGGTGATAAATGGTATACGCAAACAGAATATTGAGGCGGCCCCTGGTAAAACAGGAGAAAGTGCGGATAATGATCCACAGGTATTACAGTATGTATTGCGCTATACGGGCAAATTCTTTGAGCCTTCACAATATGAGAATATTATTTTAAGGGCCAATCCGGACGGATCTGTGCTGCGATTGAAAGATGTGGCGGATGTAACCTTTGGTGCGCTCAGTTACGGCATGGTATCCAAGACAGACGGAAAGCCTTCCGCTTCTATTATGCTGAAACAACGTCCCGGCTCCAATGCACAGGAGGTGATCACCAATGTGAAAAAGCGAATGGCGGAGTTAAAGGCCACTTCTTTTCCTCCGGGGATGAGCTACAACTTTAACTATGACGTATCCCGCTTCCTGGACGCCTCTATTCATGAGGTATTAAGAACATTGATAGAGGCTTTTATACTGGTGTTTATCGTAGTGTTCCTCTTCCTGCAGGATTTCAGGTCAACCCTGATCCCTGCGCTGGCAGTACCTGTGGCGCTGATAGGAACATTATGTTTTATGCAGCTGATGGGCTTTTCCATTAACCTCCTTACGTTATTTGCGTTAGTGTTGGCCATTGGTATAGTGGTGGACAATGCCATTGTTGTCGTGGAAGCCGTCCATGTAAAGATGCAGGAAACGCATCTGCCGGCGTTACCGGCTACGCTTGCGGCAATGAAGGAGATCAGTGGGGCGATCGTGGCCATTACACTGGTCATGTCGGCAGTGTTCATACCCGTGGCTTTCCTTTCAGGCCCGGTAGGGGTATTTTACCGGCAGTTCTCGCTGACACTGGCAATCGCGATCGTGATATCGGGTATCAATGCGGTAACCCTCACTCCTGCGCTTTGTGCCATTATGTTACGTCATACGCACGATGCCGGCAAGCCCCGGAACCTGCTGCAGCGCTTCTTTGATAAGTTCAACTACAGGTACAATAAAACTGAAAAGGGTTATTCCCGGCTTGTGGGTTATATAGCAGGCCGGCGTATGATCACCGTGATCCTGCTGATCGTGTTCTTCATTGCCACCTGGGGGATCAGTGCGGTATTGCCGGGAGGTTTTATCCCTTCGGAAGACCAGGGGATGATCTATGTGAATGTGACCACACCTGCCGGCGCCACAGTGGCACGTACAGAGGCGGTACTGGATGAGGTGCAGAAGATCGCTTCACAGCTGGAGGAAGCAGAGTCGGTATCAACACTGGCTGGCTTTAGTCTTGTGAATGACGTGGCAGGCGCTTCTTACGGAATGGGGATGATCAACCTGAAGCCCTGGGAAGAAAGGAAACGTTCTGTGAAAGAGATCATTGCGGCGTTGGAGAAAGACAGTAAGATCATTTCAGATGCCAGTATAGAATTCTTTCCTCCTCCTACAGTGCCGGGCTTTGGTAACTCCAGCGGGTTTGAGTTGCGGGTACTGGATAAATCGGGCAGTGGTGATCTTCAGCAGACGGCGGCAGTGACCAACAAGTTTATTGCGGCGCTGAAAGGGCGTCCGGAGATAGGCAGCGCCTTTACCAGTTTCGATCCTGAGTTCCCTCAGTATATGATCCACGTAGATCAGGCTATGGCGGCCCAGAAAGGCGTTAGTATAGAGAATGCAATGTCGACCCTTCAAACACTGCTCGGCAGCTTCTATGCGTCTAATTTCATCCGTTTCGGGCAGATGTATAAAGTGATGGTCCAGGCGTCTCCCCGTTACCGTACCAAACCTGAAGACGTCATGCATTTATATGTGAAGAACGACATGGGTGAGATGGTGCCTTTCTCCAATTTCATCAGGATGGAGAGAGTATACGGTCCGGAACAGCTGACGCGCTACAACATGTATACGGCTGCAATGATCAATGGTGACGCCGCTGCGGGCTTCAGTAGCGGTGATGCGATCAACGCGATCAACGAAGTGGCCAAACAGGCCTTGCCTCGTGGTTATAGTTTCGAGTGGAGCGGCATGACGCGTGAGCAGATACTGTCCGGTAACCAGGCCATCTACATTTTCGGGCTTTGTCTCCTGTTCGTATACCTGTTGCTGGCGGCACAGTATGAAAGCTTCCTGTTGCCGCTGCCGGTGATCCTTTCATTACCTGCCGGGATCTTCGGGGCATTCTTAACCCTGAAACTGGCGGGGCTGGAAAACAATATTTATGCGCAGGTGGCATTGGTGATGCTGATAGGATTGCTGGGTAAGAATGCTATCCTTATTGTAGAATTTGCGATACAAAGGAACAAACAGGGACTGTCCGTACTGGAAGCGGCCAAAGAAGGAGCCGTGTCCCGTTTAAGGCCTATCCTGATGACGTCTTTTGCGTTCATAGCAGGTCTTATACCGCTGTGCATTGCAGACGGAGCCGGGGCTATGGGTAACCGTTCCATCGGGACGGCGGCCGCCGGAGGGATGTTGATCGGCACTATTTTCGGGGTCGTGATCATTCCGGGACTATATGTGTTATTTGCGACTGTGCGTACAAGGAAGGCAAAACCTAAAGGTATGAAGCAGCCCGTAAGCGTTATGACCGTGCTGTTGGCAACCGGATTGGTGGCAGGGGTGTTACAGGGTTGCTACTCGCCGGCGAAACTTGCCTTACCCGAAGGGCCAAAAACACCCGCTGCATTTGACACCGCACAAACGGATAACGATAATAAGCGCGCCAATACTACTGATAGTTCTGGTATCGGGGCATTGAGCTATAAACAATTCTTTACGGACACACTGCTGCTGCAATTGCTGGACACCGCGCTGGCGCATAATACAGACATGTTGCTGGCTACACAGCGAATGGAAACGGCAAAGGCGCAACTGATGGCGGCCAGCCGTGCATGGCAACCCGAGGTGAATATTGCCGTGAGTGCCGGTGTGGATCGCTGGGGCGACTACACACTCAACGGTGTGGGTAACTACGATACCAATCTATCGCCCAATATCAGCGACAAGCAGCGCATACCGGGGCCTACACCTGATTACTTTGCGGGCTTACGCAGCTCCTGGGAAATTGACCTCTGGGGGAAAATGCGCAGCCGTAAACAAGCGGCCATGATGCGTTTCCTGGCCAGCAACCAGGGACGCCAGCTGGTCACCACACAACTGATAGCCCAGGTGGCAGGTATGTATTATCAGCTGATGGTACTGGATTACGAACAAGAGGTGATACAAAGCAATATCGTCCTCCAGGAATCAGCGCTGGCGACGGTACGGATACAGCAGGAAGCCGGCAGGGCCACCCTATTGGCTGTTCAGCAGTTTTCTGCACAGTTGCTGAATACACGTAGTATGGCGTTAGGACTTAAACAGCAATCGCTCGAACTTGAAAATCAGCTGAATGCGTTGCTGGGACGATTCCCGCAACCTGTCAGAAGGAATGATTCGCTGCTTTCCGCGCAGCTACCTCCATTTGCACATATCGGGGTACCGGCCACTATGCTGGCCCGCAGACCAGACATTCAACAGGCTACCTTGGAGCTGGCGGCAGCAAAGGCCGACGTGAAAGCGGCTCGTGCAGCATTCCTGCCATCGCTGAACATTACGCCTTATGTGGGCTTCAACTCCTTTAATGCAGGTTTGCTGTTCAATACTCCGGCCTCTTTAGCTTATGGCGTGTTAGGCGGCATATCGGCTCCGCTGCTCAATAAAAGACAGCTGCAGTCGCAGTATAACATTACTACGGCGGCAGGAATGACGGCCTTCTATCAATATCGTCAGATGGTCATCAACGGCTACCAGGAAGTGATCACAGCACTGGGACAACTGAAGAACGGTCAGGAAGCTTATACGCTGAAAGAAGCAGAGGTACAAATGCTGAAAGACGGTGTTTCCACGGCGAATGATCTCTACGCTACAGGCTACGCGAATTACCTGGAGGTGATCACCGCCCAGAAAAGTGTACTTGAGGCAGAGTTGGCGCTTGCCGGTAATAAAAAAGAATTGTTCCTGGGAACAATCTCCTTGTACCGCGCACTGGGCGGAGGCAAACAATAATAAATACACTCGTCCTACTATAGTGCGGATGCAGGATATACGAATAACGCAACAGATATTCGTACATTCGCGCATCCGCACTTTTACATGATAAAAAGTTTGGACGGAACGATTTTTGAGGTATCCCTATGGCCAATTACATTACAAAAGAATGATATTAATCGTAGATGATAAACCGGAGAACATCTTATCCCTCAGGAAGATTCTAGAACTGCACGACTTCGAAGTTGATACAGCATCCTCCGGCGAGGAAGCGCTAAAGAAAATTCTCAGGAATAATTATGCGCTTATCATACTGGATGTACAGATGCCCAGCATGGACGGTTTTGAGGTAGCGGAAACAATATCCGGCTATAGCAAGGCAAAGGATGTTCCTATCCTGTTTTTGTCCGCAGTCAATAAAGATAAAAAATTCATAGCCAAAGGATATGCATCCGGAGGGCTGGACTATATTACCAAACCTGTAGATCCGGACATTCTGCTCATGAAGGTGAAGACCTTCATCAGGCTTTATGAACAGAACCGGCAGCTGCAGGAGATGCACGCTTCCCTGCGAAAGGAAGTGGAGGTACGTAAAAATGCGCAGGCTGCCCTGAATGCCAAAGTGCAGGAGCAGCACTCTATTCTCGAATCACTTCCACAGGTAGCTTTTACTGCCAGTGCAGACGGCGTTATTGAATATGCCAACCGGCACTGGTTCCACTACTCCCCTTCCCTTACACAGTTTCCGTTCACGTACGACCATGAGCAGCAGCAACTGCCGGTATGGGAAAATGCTATTAACGCGGGGCTGCCACTGGAAAAAGAAGTTTACCTCCATCATCGCCAACATAACCATTACCGCTGTCACCTGTTGAGGGCCATTCCACTGGAAGAAGAGGGCCGTATTGTAAAATGGGTGGGCACTTTCACTGATATTGCCCATCAGAAGCAGGCCAACGAAATACTTGAACAAAGAGTGGTGGAACGTACCCACGAGCTCCAGGAAATGAACCAGGCGCTTGAAGCCAGTAATCATGAACTGCAGCAATTTGCGTCTGTCGCTTCTCATGATCTTAAAGAGCCGCTCCGGAAGATACAGTTGTTCGGTACGATTCTGCGCGACCGCCACCTCCTCTCTAATACGGAGGCTTTGCAATATATGGAACGCATCGTCAGCTCGTCCGAACGCATGACGCGACTGATCAATGACCTGCTGCAATATTCAAGGTTATCTGCTGATGTTCCTTTTGAGGAAGTGGATATCAATGCGATCATCCGGGAGATACTGGCAGACCTCGAACTTTCTGTCAGGGATGCCTGTGCAGAGATCACTACAAGTAATTTTCCGGTCGTGGAAGCTATTCCCGGGCAGATCCGGCAGGCCTTACAGAATATTATCAGCAATGCGCTGAAGTTCACGCGTCCGGGTGTGTCACCCTGCATCAACATTCATGCGGAACGGGTGCTGGACAAAGAGTTTTTCAGTCCGGTGACAGATGATGGCCCTTATTGCAGGATCACTATTAACGACAACGGGATCGGCTTTAATGAGATGTATCTGCCGAAGATCTTCACGCTGTTTCAGCGACTACATGGTAGTGATGTCTATGAGGGAACGGGTATCGGGTTGGCAATCGCCAAAAAGGTAATAGAAAGACATCAGGGAATTATCGGGGCCACCAGTAAGGAGAACGAGGGCGCTACTTTTATCATGGTATTACCGGTGGCACAGCCCCGGCAGGGAGAGTTCAATTAAGTTTACGCGACACTCTTGCCGTCATTCAGGCTTTTCACAAAAGCGATCATCTCTGAGATGTTAAATACTTTGTCAACCTTAACGGTGTTAATAGCATGTTTTGGCATAAAGGAAACTTCTGCTGTATCCGGGTCCTGCACCGCAGTAAAACCTCCTAATTCGTGAACGGTCTGTAATCCTTCTGCGCCATCGACATTTGCGCCGGATAACAATAAACAGGACAGACGGCTGCCAAACACTTCTGCGGCAGACATGAAAGTAACGTCAATGCTGGGACGACTGTAATGAACCTTTTCTGAGGCGTCTAATGTAAGTGAACCGTCCGGCTCTATCAGCAGATGGTAATCTGAAGGCGCTATATATACACAACCGGTCAACAATATATCCTTCTCTTCCGCATCTTTTACTGACAGTGTTGTTTTTGCAGATAGCAATTCTGCGAGCAGGGTATCGCTGTCCGTTCTCCGGTGTAATACGATGATAACTGCCAGCGGCCATTCCGGCTTCAGTTCAGGTAGTAGTTGCATCAGCACTTCCAGGCTGCCTGCCGAGCCACCTATGACCAGCAATTTTGGGAGAGATGTCATGTCGCTATTTTTCTCCAGATCTTTTCTTTGTGTGCAATGGGCTTGAATAACGGGGCTACTGTGGTAAATCTAAGCGTTTCTTTTGCACCCAGGGCCAGGAAGCCAAGCTGTTCCAGGCTTTCACTGAAAAGGTGTAGTACTTTATCCTGCAGATCTTTATTAAAGTAGATGAGCACATTCCTGCAAACTATCAGTTGAAATTCATTGAACGACCTGTCTGTTACGAGGTTGTGCGCCGCAAAAATGATCTTCTCCCGTAGCATATCCGAGAACTTGGCATATTCGTAATTAGCTGCGTAGTAGCGGGAAAACTCCTGTTGGCCGCCGGACAGCTGATAGTTCTGCGAATATTGCTGCATATACTGTAATGGGAAGATGCCTTTGCGGGCTTTCTCCAACACACTCTCATTGATATCTGTGGCGTAGATGACAGATTTATGCAGGAGGTTCAGTTCATGCAGCAGGATGGCCACCGAATAAACCTCTTCCCCGGTAGAACAACCGGCATGCCATATGCGGATCAGCGGGTAAGTGGCCAGTACAGGCAGGATCTGCTTGCGGAGTTCCTGGAAGAAGCCGGGGTCCCTAAACATTTCCGTCACATTAACAGTGATCTGCTCCATGAGATATACCAGGTATTCCGGATCTGTTTTAACCCGGTACCTGAACTCGGCAAAACTAGGGAAACGGTCTGTAATGTACACGCGCTGCAGCCTGCGCTTCACAGATGCGAATGAATAATCAGTAAAGTCGTATCCATATTGCTCCAGTAAATCATTCAACAGTAGTAAGACATCCTCATCCTTTAAATGGCGCAGGTTATCCATCATTGCGTATTTCGTTCTGTTTTTCCCGTTGTAAGATCGCAAAGTTTTCTGGCATTTCCATATCGCATTTCAATCTTCCGTCATATTGCGTTATAAAGTTAAACGTCCCGCCCATACCGGCTCTGCAGTTAAAATCCAACGTAAATAGTACAAACGAAATACCACTTTATTCCTATCTTTAGGTAAGACCTTGTCAGCCGTTAGAAGATTTAGTTTTTCGTTCCGTACCTAGCCAATTGCCAACACATGCCACTTTTTAGTACCAAAGGACCACTTTGTGCGTTCTTCCTGTTGACGGCGTTTATTGCCGTTGCTTTTCGTCCCCTTAACAGCGATAAAGGCAGGTTACAGTTACGTGGTATCAATACCGCGACTAACAAAACCGTGATCTCTTATAACGAGGACAGAAGTATTGCAGAGCTGCTCACCATTTATAAAACAGCGGAAGGCAGTTATACAACAACCCGCATTCCGGTTTATAAAAGTGGCAGGCTGGTAAGAACATATTTAACGGATGATGACGCCTCGCATGCACCAACCCTGTTCTCTTCTTTTGAGTATTCAAAAAAGGGGACTATCAGGAGGATCATTTACTACCTGGATGGATTAGTAAATGGGTATGATTCGCTGGCATACAATGCCAATGATCAGATCATTGCACGTTATTTTTTCAATAGTACACAGGATGGCTCATCCTTCGAAAATAACAGTTGCCAGTTCTATACCTGGGACGAGAAGGATAACATTGTTATGGTCGAGAATATGGGGCGGGTAAACAGGAAACTGCCATTTACCATAAGTTCCATGACGACGTACACATATGATGATCATCCGAATGCACAGCAGCAGATACCTGCATTGCGTTATCTCGTGGATATTGCGGCAGTGAACCTTTCGGCAAATAATATAGTGACCGAAACAATTACGGCTGCAATCAGTAATAACAGTACCGTGAATCACTATTCATATACATACAACGAAGCGATGTATCCTACAAGGATCACCGCCAGATATGCTGTGAATAATGAAATGACGGTGACAGAGCTGGAATGGAACTGACATGAAACGGTCATGTTAAAGGACATATTGTGCTGAAAATACGTGACTCCTACGGAGCCAGTTATGTGATAGATTGATATTGCTTGCCATCAATATGATCATATAACTGACCGTGGGAGTCACGTATTTTTTTTCATGTTAACTGTTCTCCTCGTCCTTACTGAGGATAAATGATCTGTGTGGCCCTTACATCACCAGAGGTGAATCCAGCCCAGTTCAATACAAATGAGTTCATCACAGAATTGGCGTCTACACTTGGCGTACCGGAAATGAATACACCCTGTGTCTGATTAGTGTGATAGAAGCCGATCGTGTGGCCCAGTTCGTGTGTGATAGCGAACAGTTTCTGGCTTGCAGGCAGGCTGTTGTAGTTACTGTTGATCTCAACACTAACACCTGGCCGGCCGTTAGAAGTTGGCAGGTAAGCACGGGCGATCCAGTTCGCAGATTCAAAGCCCATAAATACCCTGGTGTAAACACCTGATGCAGAGGTAATGATAGACATACCTAACCTTGTACCGTTAACAGCATTCCAGTTATTTACAGCACCCTGAATGGCTGTTCTCCAGGCAGCAGGAACTGCAGGATCGATGTAGAGCCTCACGTTCGTGTTGTACGTGTTGCTGATCAGATACAGGCCTCTCCAGTGTTCACCGGAAGGAATACGGTTAGGATTAGCATCGTTGGCTACGCGTTTTTCCACTTCTTCTTTAGAAATGAGCACGTCTCCATCCAGGATGAACTGATCACCTTTCAGAACGATCTTGTCCTTTTTAAATCCCTGTGTTTCCAGGTAGCTCACCAGTTTTTCAGTGTTGTCTTCGGCTTTAACATCGGGCTTTGCATTGTCCTTACTGCAAGCAAACAGGAAGACTGGCAAAGCGAAAAGGAGAAAATAAATTTTGCGCAGATAGATTGTCTGGGTTTTCTTTTTCATTGGTTTTATTTTGAGGGTAAAAAAAGAGCTACGTACGCGGTGTATGTTCAATTTACAATAAAAAAATAACGCAAAAACAAATTATTACTATCACTGCTAAACGTAATTGCATCTGTGACCGGCCATCCTAAAACAAGACAGGACAAGCCTTTAAGACTTGTCCTGCTGCAAAGATATTGCGCCATCAGCGGCGTTTAATTAGCAAGCTGCTGCTCTTTAATAAATGCGTTCAGTTTCTTACCACTGCCTGCGATCCATACGATATCTCCCTCCTGTAATTGCATATTGGACTCAGGATTTAATATTCTCCGTCCCTTCCTTTCCACGCCCAGCACGATTCCGCGGGTGCGTTCCCGTATTCCGAGCTCACGTATGGTCTTATCAGATAGACGTGAATGTTTGCCTATCAGGAAGTGTTTCAAAGCGATCGGGTCCGCGTCTTGCGGCTGTGGCTCTACATCTGCGCCTGAGGGCTCCAGGAACCGGTTCAGTTTTTCCAGTTGTTCATCGGTACCAATTCCCGTGATAACATCACCAGGAAACAGGCGTTCATTTTTATCTGGTGCATATAGCTTCTGTCCTCCTCTGTTGATTAACGCAATGTTAATCCCGAAGTTCTCGCGTAAAGCTAATTCTAACAAAGTCTTGCCTGCTGCAGGTGAAAGAGAACGGATCTCTGCTACCGCCAGATGAGCATCCCAGGGGGCCAGTACAGACTTATTGAGCCCTCCTACTTTTGTATCGCGTGCATTGAAGTTGGAGAAGAAACGTTCCTCAATTGTCGTGTAGAAAGTCTGGACCTTATGCCGCAATGCGAAGATCAGTAAGATGATACCCATCGTCACCAGCAATGCAACAGATGGCGAAAAGAACCTGTCCATAAAGAACCCGATAAGGAATACCGCCAGCACGATCCTGGATAAACGCAGTAATAACAATGGACCACGGTATTTCTTTTGCTCCCATATATTGGAAGATGCCTGGATATTGATATTTCTTAACGCCAGCGCCCAAAGGAAAGGCATGAGCAGTATCAATGTGATCACTGCACAGACTACACGCCCCCAGTTATAACCACCATTGATCCTGATCTCTATCAGGGGCAACAGATAATAGTACGATAAAAGTGTGATCGCCAGTATCACCACAGAATAGATGGTCATATTGACAAAGTAAGACCTTAACAACTGTTTCCAGTCGCTTACGACAGAGATGGTCTGTGCTGCTGCGCTATACCTGTTTAAAGATGTCTTCCAGCGATGAGGCAGCACGGCCGCTATCTTCTCATAGAAAGGCGCAGACAACCGGATCATATACGGTGTTGTGAAAGTGGTGACCGCCGACACTGCTACCGCTACCGGGTAAAGGAAGTCGCTGGTCACTTTCAGGGAAAGCCCCAATTGCGCTATGATAAATGAGAACTCCCCTATTTGTGCAAGGCTCATCCCAGCCTGTACGGAGGTTTTTAGTGGTTGCCCCGAAAGCAACGCACCGGTGCAGGTGCTGATCGTTTTACCGACCAGTGTGACCAGTGTAATAATGGCCACAGGACCGGCATATTTTATCAGCATCGCAGGATCAATAAGCATCCCTACAGAAATAAAGAACACGGCGCCGAAAAGCTCTTTCACAGGTTTTACAAGATGTTCTATCTTTTCTGCCTGTGTGGTTTCCGCCAGGATAGACCCCATGATGAAAGCGCCTAATGCCGGAGAGAACCCTGCCTGGGTAGCCAGTACCACCATCAGCAAACAAAGACCAATGGCTGTAACCAGCAATGTCTCTTCGTTCATCAGTTTCTTCGTTTTCCGCAGCAATGTGGGAATGAAGAAGATCCCTGTCACAAACCAGGCAATAAGAAAGAAGACAAGTTTGATAACGGAAGTCAGCATCTCACCACCGGCGAACTGCTGACTGACAGCCAGTGTGGACAAGAGTACCAGCAGCACAATAGCTACCAGGTCTTCCACTACAAGTATACCGAACACCAGACCTGCGAACTGTTGCCCTTTAATGCCCAGTTCTTCAAATGCACGGATAATGATGGTTGTAGAAGAAATAGATAAAATGCCGCCGAGGAAAATGCTGTCCATCGAAGACCAACCCATCAGTTGACCGATGAGATACCCTAATATCAGCATAAATACTACCTCGACGATAGCGGTGATAGAGGAAGCTCCTCCTACCTTGATCAGCTTTTTGAAACTGAACTCCAGCCCAAGACTGAATAAAAGAAATATGACGCCTATCTCAGACCATATCTTGATGTTAGCTTCATCTGAAACTGTAGGGAACAGGGACACATGTTGTCCCACCAGGAGGCCGGCCACAATATATCCTAGCACCAGGGGCTGCTTTAGTTTCTTAAAGATCAGTGTTGTTATAGCAGCCGCAATTAATATCAAAGCCAGGTCGGCAATCAAAGGTGGTAAATGTATCATCCGGTATTTCCAGTTTGAATGAGTTAATACTAATAAATAACGCGAAAGCGACTACGGATGTTAAATCGCAGCGCCAGGCAACAAACGTTTTATGGTCAATAAACTCACCAGAAAATATGCTGGGGGAAGATCAGCGACCGGATGATCGCGTGTAAGTAAGGCAGCAGTCGGGTTACCTGTACCTTACTGGAGAATGTATTAATTCCTGCCAGGAAGTGTTCCCGGCTGGTATCAGTGCCATCGGGCAGATCTGTCTTAACAGATGAGACGCCCGGCTGCTGAATGGTTGTAATGATAATTTCTGCAGGAGACTGTCTCCCATGATGCCTCACCTGCCGGTCACACGACAATATTTTCAGGAATGGCCTGGTGACGGGAGATGCGGTCCTGGTTTTATGACATCCCGTTATTGCTGCGTTGACACTCAGTCCGCAGCAAAACAAAAAGATCAAAAGACACAGATAAGAAAGACTCCGCATGCGGACAAAGATATTTCTTTATCCGCGTATTTTATCCAGCAGATCGCTGAGAACAGCGGCTTCTTCTTCTGAAATCCTGTCTGCCAGGTCCTCATAGAAGCTGTCCATCAATACATCCACGTCCGACAGGAGCTTCAGGCCCTGAGGCGTAATGCTGATGTCCATTTTACGCCTGTTATGCGGACAAAGACGGCGTTGCACATATTCCAGCTTCTCCAGTTTATCCAACAGGCGCGTCACATCGCTAGCCTTATCAAGCATGACATCCTTAATGTCGCCGGCTGATACTGGTTCAGGATGGCGTCCTTTTATGATCCGCAAGGCATTATAATGCTGCGGTAACAATCCATGTTCTTTCAGGTTCGCACCAAGGGCGTCACGCAGCCAGTTACCCGTAAATAACAGGTTCACTACGATCTTGTGATAATCGTCCTTGAACTTGCGCTGATTGATAGCTTGTTCAATTCTCATACACCAAAGATAAATAAATATGCGTGTTGCAACATATTTGCGTTTATGTATTCTTTTAACACACTGTGGATATTTAAGATAATTGCTATACTTATATTTGTGCCACGCCCTATCTGTATTGCCTTACCTACCTTTTTCAAATTAATTTGAAACAATATGTTTATGAGCATTTTAACTAGTCCATGGCCATGGTATATAGCCGGTCCGCTTATCGGGCTGACAGTTCCGCTGTTACTACTGCTTGGCAATCGTCATTTCGGCATCTCTTCCAATCTCCGGCATATCTGCGCAGCTTGCCTGCCTGGTAAAGTACCATTCTTTTCCTATGACTGGAAGAAAGAATCCTGGAATCTGTTCTTTGCAGGCGGTATCATTATTGGCGGCGGCATAGCCGCTACATTACTGGCCTACAAAGGTCCTTCGTCAATACATCCTGAACTTGCAGCGGAAATGGCGGGTTATGGCGTTACATATGTAAATACCACCCTGCCGGCCGAGCTGTTTAACTGGCCGGCGCTGTTTACGCTGAAAGGTTTTCTCCTGATGGTAGCCGGTGGCTTCCTGGTAGGCTTCGGCACCCGCTATGCGGGAGGATGCACATCAGGGCATGCCATTATGGGCCTTGCCAATTTACAGTGGCCATCCCTGGTAGCTACCTGCTGTTTCATGGCCGGTGGTTTTATTATGGCCAATCTGATACTTCCTTTTATTCTGCACCTTTAATTTAACTCTTCTATGCCATTATCTTCCAATACAGATTTCGAGGTACAAAGCCTCGATACATCCACAGACACTAATCATACTACAAAAAAAGCACCATGGTGGCGTCAGCTGCAATATCTGGCCGCCGGTATTTTTTTCGGGATCGTACTTATCAAATCTGAGGTGATCTCCTGGTTCAGGATACAGGAGATGTTCCGGCTGCAGTCTTTCCACATGTATGGCGTGATCGGATCGGCTGTGATCACAGGCATTATTGCCGTAGCCATCATCAAAAAGACCGGGGCGAGGACCATTTACGGCGACCCGATCACCTTTCAACCCAAGTCCTTCAATAAAGGCCAGATCTATGGCGGGTTGTTGTTCGGCTTTGGCTGGGCGCTGACAGGCGCATGCCCCGGACCACTGTTTGCACAGATCGGGGCTGGTTTTACGGTTTCAATGGTTACCCTGGCCAGTGCCATATTGGGAACCTGGGTGTATGGTTTACTGAGGGATAAATTGCCTAAGTAACCATGTTCCTATCGGTAGATACTTTCTTGTGGAAACTACTTGTTTAAACAACTATTAAAACGGCCCATTCCAATACTGGCAAGTAAAAAGGCGGATTAAACGATTACAAGGATGTTAATTTTTGGTTAACGGAAGGTGATTTCATACGTTAACCAGATAAAATATACCCTTTACCAAAATGAGAAAGTATCATAAACTGACTCGATTATCTTTGGTATAGGTTTTTCATAGGATATGGTTAAAAAATTAAGGGCGGTATTCTTACCGCCCTTCCCTTTTCCCCAAACTTTTCTCTCACACCACCCCCTTCATATCTTCTTTCCACTTTTATATGTTTATATTTAACGCTTTATAAAGATCGTTCAGGATGACATATGCACTTATAACGGGGGCCAGCAAGGGAATTGGTCTTTCGATGGCCCACGTACTTGCTTCCAGGAAATATAATCTGCTGCTCGTAGCCCGATCAGGGGAAGAACTGGCGAAGGCCGCCGCCGGGCTGTCCGCCAAATGGCAGATAAAGGTCGATTACCTTGCCCTGGACCTTTCCCTGCCCGATGCTCCGGAAAAAGTATCTGACTGGTGTAAATCAGCTAATTATGCGGTTTCCGTGCTGATTAACAATGCCGGTTATGCAGTATGGGGTAATTTTACCACCCGTAGCCTGGGCGAATCCCAACAAATGATCCAGGTGAACGCGGAAACGCCGGTCGCCCTGTGTTACTATATGCTTCCTGTTTTACAGCAACAACCACAATCTTATATACTGAATGTTTCCAGTACGGCTGCCTATCAGGCCGTATCCACGCTGGCGTTATATGCAGCTACCAAATCGTTCATATTGTTATTTACCCGCGCATTACGTCAGGAACTGAAGTCGACCAATGTATCTGTGACCTGTCTCTCTCCCGGACCGGTAAAGACCAATTTTATAAACCGTGCCGGTATGCAGGCCATTCAGGAAACAGCAGATAAATATGGCATGATGCCCGATGCCGTAGCGGAGATAGCCATCGACGGAATGTTCAGGAAAAAAGCGGAGATCATCCCGGGAGCATTGAACGCGCTTTCTGTATTTCTGACCCGTATCGTACCAAAATCACTGGTGGAGAAGATCGCAGCAGATCTCTACAAAACCAAACAGCGCTAAAGAGAATATTTTTTTATTTAGCAGAATTTGATCTATCTTCATTCTACAAAATTAGTGGACTAATAATGAGTGCTCAGTTATTCATACTCCAGTTTTCTTCTTCTTTCCTCCCTATCAGCAAGGAATGTCCTTATTGTTGTTGCTAACATGCACATTCTCTATTATATTTATAGGATATACGCAATTATCGCTTACCTGAATCCAGTCATTAACAGCTTACATTTATTAAACCTACGCATAATCATGTCTGCAACTTACACTACGTTTACGCTAGGCAATACGCTTACGGAGGAACAAAAAGCATTTTTTGAGGAGCATGGCTATATCCACTTCTCAGGTTTCCTGTCGCCGGAAGAAGTACAGGAAATTGTTTCCGCATCTGAAGATGTTCAGCAAAAATGGATTGCCAACAAAACAGAAAAAATAAACGGCGTCCCTGTAAAATATGGCAAAGACCTTGACGGTCAGCCAATCGTACAACGTTTCGCATTTCTAAACCAGCATACAAGAATACTTTCTGACCTCCTGAAGGACGAGAGAGTGCAGGCTTTGCTGCAACTTATAGGGCCTGGCGCCCGTATTGGTGAGAATGAAAAAGACGGGATGGTATTGAATCACTACGTGAACGGTCCTGAAAGTACCTTCACTAAAATGGGATGGCATACCGATGGCTTACGCGATATTTTCCTCGGCGGTAAACTGAACCCGATGTTGAATGTCGGTATACACCTCAGTACATTACTTCCTGAAAATGGCGGTCTCCGTATCATTCCCGGTACACACAGGCAGAATATTTTCAGCATGTTGTTCCGTAAGAAATACTTCATAGGTCATAAACCTGATAAAAATGAACTGGCCATCATTCCTAAAGCAGGAGATCTTACAGTACATGACGGGCGTTTATGGCATCGCGTGGCGAAATCAAATGTTATTGGCGAGGCAAGCCGCAGAAGAGTGATCTATGTGCCGATCATTGCCGGCAAGTACGAACCCAAACATGAAAATAGTCCGACCTTACTTTATCAGCGCCTCGCAGGAGTTATTCTAAAATAACCCCAACGATATATCATATTAATAAAATGACGGAACCATCGTGGTCCGTCATTTTATTAATGAGCAGTCTTGTTTTGTTGTTTCTCTTCAAATTTCTTCCTGTTCTCCGTGATCGTCTGCATATTGGCCTGCCCCCACGCCGTCAGCTGCTCTATATGCGGCACAAGGCTTTTGCCCAGGTCCGAGAGCTCATATTCAACTCTTGGAGGTATCTCCGGATAGAAATGCCTGGTGATCAGACCATCTGATTCAAGGGAGCGCAGCGTAACCGTCAGCATCTTCTGTGAAATGTCCCCTATCGTCTGTGCTATCTCGCTGAAACGGAGCTTTCCCGCATGTGATAACAGTTCCACTATCAGAATAGACCATTTATCTCCAAACCTGTCCAACACCTGCCGGATGGGGCAGGATTCTGAAACCCATCCGCTCCTTCCATTTTTTTTAATCATAACAAATTGATTTTCACGATCGTTACTAAAAGGTAAGTAGGTTGCTCCGGCGAAACGTTCTTGTTTTCCAACTATGCTCCCCATACCTTTGGCTTTCTAAAAGAAAGTAACTCTCTACTAGGAATAAAATTATCACAAATATTTAAGATAATGAGAAAACGTAAATAATGTAAAACATTAACCTAGTTTAAGATTTCTGTCACGATATATGTTGAAACATCTATAATCAGAAAAAAGATATAATTTCGATTTACTAAACAAGAGCAAACATGAAAAAAATCACAATCATCGCCTCCTTATTGGCCCTTTCAGCAACCACATTTGCACAGACAACCTGGACTGTAGACAAAGTTCACTCTAGACTTAGCTACAGCGTATCACACATGACAATTTCCGAACAGGAAGGTAACTTTAAATCTTACGATGTAAAGATCACCACTACCAAAGATGATTTCTCTGATGCATCTTTCGAAGTAACTATTGATGTAGCTAGCATCAATACTGAAAACGAAATGCGTGACAAGCACCTGAAGAGTGCAGACTTCTTCGATGCTGAGAAAAATCCTACCATCACTTTCAAGAGCACTTCTTTCAAGAAAGTAAGCGGTAAACAATACAAACTGACTGGTAACCTGACCCTGAACGGCATCACTAAACCAGTTACTTTGAACGCTGTTTACAACGGTACCGTTGAGAACCCAATGAGCAAAAAGCCTGTTGCTGGTTTCACAATCACTGGTGGTTTCAAACGTGCTGATTTCAACTTCGGTTCTTCTATGCCGGCAGCTGTACTGGGTGAAACTATCAACCTGAGAGCAAGTGGTGAATTCGCTAAACAATAAGTAGGGCAATGAAGAAATTAATTATATTTTCATCAACACTGCTGCTCACAGCAGCAGTGTTTGCCTTCGCCGTTGCAGCGCAGGCCTGGAACATCAATGGTAAGTATAATATCAGCTTCTCCACCAATGCGGCGAGCGGTATATTTAAAACCTTTAAAGGGACCATTGCGTTTGACGAAAAGAATCTCGCAGCTTCCAATTTTAACGTGTCCGTAGATGTTGCGTCTATCAATACCGGCAACGCCCTGCAGAATAAACATGCTAAAAGCGATGAATGGTTTGATGCTACCAAATATCCGGAGATCAAATACGCCTCCAAAAAGATCGTGAAAACAGCTACTGGTTACCAGGTGACCGGTGATCTCGAAATTCATGGCGTTAAGAAGGAATTCTCTATTCCTTTCTCCTTTAAACAGGCAGGAAATGGTGCTACCTTTAATGGTACATTCAAAGTGAACCGTAACGATTTCCATATCGGCAAACCAGGTGGTGATGTTGATGATGTGATCACTGTTACAGTAGCCGTACCTGTTGTTAAGGCTTAATCCTTAAATCTCATATATGCTTAAAAAATTATTGCTGCTCGCAGTGCTGGCAGTATTAGTAGGAGTCCTTTCCGGCATTGCCGGTGTTGTTTATCAGAAAGTGTATATTGAAACTGTAGGAGAAGGTTTTGTAAACATCGCCAGCGTAAAGAATATTATCGGAGCATGTCTCTTAGGTGCATTCGTAGCCGCTATCGGCTATTTCCTGCTGAGCCTCGTGCTGAAAGGCAAAACAGAAATGGTGTTCAACATGCTGTTTGTCATTCTTTCCTTTGCAAGCATCCTGGGACCAATTGGTTTCAAATTGCCGCTGGAACAGGAAATGCCTGAATTGTTCCCCGGACTGGCAGTGCCTATGCACTTCTTCCCGGCGCTCGGATGGTTTGCACTGAGACCATTCTTTGGCAAATCGATCTAAACTGTACACAGATACCTTATAAAGAAAACGCCCCTGACGGAGCGTTTTTTTTATACCTGTGGATGTCTTGTTTATACAAATGCGCTGAAGCCCGTAATAGCACGACCAACGATCAGTGAGTTGATCTCCTTTGTGCCTTCGTAAGAATAGATAGCCTCTGCATCCGCTACAAAGCGCGCTACATTATACTCCAGCAGTATCCCGTTTCCTCCCATCACCTCACGTGCGCCTCTTACTACGTCGCGTGTCCTTAAAGAACAGAATACCTTCGCAATGGATGCATGTTCATCTGCCAGCAGTCCCTGGTCCTGCAGTTCAGACAGGCGGTATACCATCGTCTGCATGGCTGTCAGGTTAGACAACATTTCCACCAGGTGATCCTGAATAAGCTGGAAAGAAGCGATAGCCTTACCAAACTGTTTCCTCTGCAAGGTATACGCCAATGCATTCTCGTACGCCCCACGGGCACATCCTACAGCCAGCCATGCCACGCCTGCACGGGTCATACGTAGTACTTTCGCGGTATCTTTGAACGAATTGGCGTGCTCCAGCCGGTCCTTCTCTTCCACTACACAATCCTTCAGCGTGATCAGCCCATTCTGTACAATGCGGAGGGCCATTTTACCATGCATCTTCTCTACACTGAAACCGGGCGTACCTTTCCTCAACAGGAACCCTTTCACCTGGTTATCATCGACATCCCTCGCCCAGATAACCAATACATCGGCAAAAGTGGCATTGCCTATCCATTTCTTCTGTCCATTCAACACCCAGGTATCCCCCACCCGTTTTACCGTGGTGGTTAGTCCGCCGGCAGCTCCTGACCCTACTTCTGGTTCAGTAAGGCCAAATGCCCCTATCTTCTTCAGCTGCTGCATATCGGGCAGCCATTCCTTTTTCTGGGCCTCTGATCCCAACAGGTAAATGGACCCCATGGCCAGCCCGCTCTGCACACCAAAAAAGGTGGCCATAGAGCAGTCTACCCGGGCAATCTCCATCGTTACAATACCCTCCATCAGGAAAGACTTGTTAGGGCCGCCATATCCCTCATACGTTGATCCGCAGATGTTCAATGCCGCCAGTTTAGGCAACAGCTCATATGGGAATTCTGCTTTCATCCAGTATTCGTTAACAACGGGTTGGATCTCCTGCTCCATGAATGCTCTTACCTGCATCTGAAGCGCCCTGTCTTCAGGACTTAACATACTGCTGAGATCATAGAAATCTCCATTCACAGGGGGCAGCTCTTTTTTACGTCCCCCTCCGCTGCTTTGCAGCATTTTCATTAAACCGGACAACTGCTGGTCATTCATCTTGCCAACCGTCGCCATAACCTGGGGCAGGTCAATCTTCTCTGATAAACGTCCTAACTGGTCAAAATCAATGTTCTTCAGCAAGTGAAATGCCTGCCTGATGGTGGATAATTTAACTGCCATGGGATAGATTTAGTACAGTAAATTAGCCAAAACTGCCAAATGTTACTCATTCCACCTGGAATAATAATTTCGTTGAATCGGTAGCCAGACGAATATGTGATATCTCCTGCTCTAACTTTTCAGCTACACTTTTGCGGGCAAACAGATTGTACGGAAAACGTAACCAGATCTTGAACTTAATGGCAGGTTCTTCATTATCAAGCCTGTAACCAAATTTAATTTCCCTGATCTTAGTCCTTCCCAGGGCATTAGTAAGATGACGGACCACTTCCGTCGGATTTTCCAAAGTTGTGAACTCTTGCATGATACGGTTAAGGTTTAAACTCCTCTAAAAGGCACTTTCAATAAAAAAATATGTTGCGCAATGTTATTTCATAAGCACTTGTAGAGACAGGACCTCGGGCTCAACTGTAATTCGTAACTTCTAAACTGGTATCTTTGGGCGAACACTTTTCCATCTATGTAAACGCTGATGAAACTATACCTATTCGCTCCCATTGAAAAAAAGTACCGGGAGGAATTCGATCAACATACCATGTTGCAGAACATAAAGGTTACTGCATTTATAGCGCTCGCCGTCGCCACCGTGACAATGGCGGTACGCATTGCATCCTGGTTTATCCCTTACCAGGAGATGATTCCGTCCGGACAATTCTATGAATACCGGCTTATTAACAATTTTATGGTTAGCAGTTCCGCCCTTTTTGCCGGTCTGCTTTTTTTTATATGGAAGAAAGCCGCTCCAAAGCAGCAAAATCGATACCATTTTCTCTGCGTCCTGTATACGCTCACATTTACAGGCAGTTGTATGTCACTCACTTTTGTAGCGCAGCACAATCCGAAGAATACTATGACCATGCTGTTGCTTGGCTTACTCAGTGTTGGCGTATTACTGGTATTTTCTATCCGCAATCTCCTGCTGATTGCCGGGTCGGCCATTGTTTCCTTTATGTTATTTTTCCAACTGTTCCAGGTCTCTGCCGATACCCGCTCACTCAATTATGTTGCCTTCTGGCTGATCATCACCTGTTTCGTGTTCATTTCCCGCCTCATATATTCATATCATGCAAATTATTTTATCAAGATCAAAACAATTGAAGACAAGAACAGGGAAATCGAAAAGGCAAACGAGTTAAAGAATAAAATACTCGCCATCGTGGCGCACGACCTGCGGAACCCGATTTCCGGTATACGGTCGGTAACACACCTTATGCAGGAATATCCTTACACAAAAGAGCAGGAAAATAAATATCTGTACTGGATCACAGATGCCTGTAAAACGGCAGACCAGATCATCGAAGAACTGCTGATGGCGGCAAAACAACGAGACGCAGACCTCCTGCAAACCGACTATGTATCACTGAACGACTGGCTGAAACACGTGCGTGACAACTGGTTGCAGAAATCTAATTTCAACAGGGAGATCGGACTGGAATTACCATTACAGGAATTAAAGGCCCGCATACATACCGGAAAAATGCAACGGGTGGTAGACAACCTGCTGCACAACGCTGCGAAATTTACACCAGTCCAGGGTAATATTACATTAGGAATGAAACAACATAGAGGTGGTGTACGTATATCCATCGCAGATACCGGTATCGGCATCCCGGAAGAATTGATCCCCACATTGTTCGACCAATTCACGGCTTCCAGCCGGCAAGGACTGAATAATGAACCCTCCAATGGCCTGGGATTGCATATCTGTAAACAACTAGTGCAGGAACACGGCGGCAGCATTTACGTAACATCACAGGAAAACGAAGGAACTATTTTCAATATAGACCTTCCCTTTACATTGCTATAAGTTGTAACGCTTATTTCCCCTCGCCATACAGCTGTAACGCTTCTTTATCTTCATACTGTACGATAAGTGCTTTCAGCCTTTTTTTCAGGTCTGCAATATTCCGGGCCTGGGATCTCTCTCCATAAATATTATGTAGTTCCTGCGGATCTTTCTGCAGATCGTATAGCTCCCAATAATCGGCAGGGCCGTAAAAACGCACCAGCTTATAACGCTGTGTGCGGATCCCGAAATGTGGCGATACATGGTGTGGTTCGGGAAATTCGTAATAGTGGTAGTAGACATCTTTCCTCCACTTCGACGTATCCCTCTTTCCATTCACTAACGGCATGAAAGAAGCGCCCTGCATGTCTGCGGGTGTATTCACACCGGCAATATCCAGCAAGGTCGGCGCCCAGTCAATATTCAGCATAAAACCATTGGTGGTCGTACCCCGTTTGATAACACCCGGATACCGCATCACGAAAGGTGTGTGAAGGGATTCTTCGTAAATGAAACGTTTGTCAAACCAGCCATGCTCTCCTGTATAAAATCCCTGGTCAGAACAGTAAATCACCACCGTATTTCCTGCAAGTCCGGTGCTGTCCAGGTATTGTAACAGGCGTCCGATATTCCTGTCGAGAGATCGGGCCGTAGCCAGGTAATCTCTCATATAGCGCTGGTACTTCCAGGCAGTCAGCGCTGCCCCACTGAGGTGCAGTGAATCGAATTCACGGCTGACCTTGTTTTCGTAGTATTGATAGAAGGCCGTATGCTGCTCGGGATTAAAACGGCTGTATTCACCGTAACCGTTCTTGCCGTAGTTGAGATGCACTTTAAGGTCTTCCTTCAGACGCATTGTTTTTTCAATGGTCATGTCCTGCTGTTCAGCAGCCCGTCTGCCTTTATAGTCGTCGGTAAAAGTAGCAGGCAGCGGAAAGTTAATGCTGTCATAAGCGCCCAGATCGGGAATATCGGGCAGCCACTCTCTATGGGTCGCCTTTTCGCCTACGATCAGCATAAAAGGACGGGAGGTATCCCGGCGGTTAAGCCAGGATACCGACAGGTCCGTAATAATATTAGTGACATACCCGTTCATCCGCACCGTATCATTTGGTGCGGTAATGAAATCAGGGTTGTAATATTTGCCCTGACCGGGAAGTATGTTGAAGTAGTCGAATCCTCCGGGCAATGTACCCAGATGCATCTTGCCTATCCAGGCCGTCTGATAACCGTTTTGCTGCAAGATACCGGGGAAGGTACGCTGTGTATTGTCAAAACGCTTTTCATTCAACGGGTACCCGTTCTTATGGCTGTATTTGCCGGTCAGTAAGGTAGCTCTGCTAGGGCCGCAAATAGAATTTGTGACCATGGCATGGTTGAATAAAATCCCTTCATGGGCGATCCTGTCAATATTTGGCGTTTGCACATGCCTGTTACCGTAGGCGCTGATAGCCTGGGAGGCGTGATCATCCGAAAGAATGAAGATGATATTTGGTCGTTTCGACTGGCCGCTCAATTCAGCGGGCGCAAGAAATACAATTAGTGCGACAAATACAGATCTGATACTGGCATTTTTCCACATAGTCATAAAGATACTCATTTAGCTATAGTATCCTATGCCTACAAAATCAGAGATACGATGTGGCGCCATTTCCACGATCTTCCACATGTACTACCTGGAATATACGTGTAGCAATTGCAACTACTAATTGAGGGTCCGCTGCGTAGTCTGCATTAGGCTGCAGATCGCCATTGCCCTGTAACAGATAATCGATGGAGTGCTCCTCGTCAAGTACAGCTTTGTAATGCTCGATGCCACTTGATTCATGAGGTTGTACAACAACTACATAGTTGTCTCCTTTGAGATCAAAATCTAATGTAAAATCTTTCATACGGCATTTTGTTTAGGAAGAACAGTTGTATGTAATCTAAATATAACAAAATTAAGGCCATGTGGTTGCAAAAAGATTTCATTATTCCCTAGTCTTCTTTTGCTCCCTTTTCACCCGTAAACCAATGCTCTTTCTGTTTAAACAGTACATTAAAGGTAGTAAGTGATCCGTATATACGGGTAATATATTGCTGCATATTTACTTTATCCTCATCACTTAATTGCTTGTGACTATTGATCTGTTGCTCGAGTACACGCAGACGGTCGCGGACCATTACTATTTTATGGAAAAACGCCTCAATAGGTATCTCCTTGGGCTTCAACGAAGGATCTTTTGGTTGCAGTGTCATAACGCCGCCTTCCCATCTTTCACCCAACGCAACCACCTCCGTCATACCACCCCAGAGCCGTAATATTTTCAGCAGGGACCTTTCAACATCCGATACTGTTTCAACCTCTATGCTCTGGTTTTCCATGTGCAGTATTTCAAAGAGAGGGTCTGTCTTGTCCACCTCAATAATACCCTGGTCCATAAACGTGACGACGTACTGTGCGTACTTTACGCCGATGATCACTCCGGGGCCATAACGTGCATGTTGTACCCGTGACCCTTTACCGGCAGTTAATTCTTCCATTCAATGTGAAATTTACCTGACAATATAATACAAGTTATTGAAAAAGTGTCCTTTGTAAAAGGATCATTCCATATTTACAATAGCTTTTATTACACCATTGACCGGATCAAGCCAGCCGGCAAATTCTTCCTTTACCTGCCCGAAACTGACCCTGTGGGTTATATACGTGGTCGGGTCTACTTCTCCGCTCTTCATGCAACGGACCACATGTTCAAAATCCGCCCTGGTAGCATTCCGGCTGCTCATAAGTGTAGCCTCCCTTTTATGGAATTCCGGATGGCTCACAGAGATCTCGCCCTTTTGTAAACCTACCAGTACATACCGCGCCCCATGCGCCATATACATAAAGCCATTATTAATAGCCTGCTGGCTGCCGGTGGCGTCGATCACTACGGTAGGCATATCATCCCCCGTGATCTGCTTTAATGCCGCCATCACATCTGTTTTCGCATTGACAGTATGCGCCACCTTCAGCTTTTGTTTACAGAAATCAAGACGGGCCTCGTTGATGTCCATCGCAATGACCTGCGCTCCCGCAATACGCGCAAATTCCATAATGCCCAGACCAATAGGCCCCGCTCCTATTACCAGTACAAACTCGCCCGGAACAACGCCTGCCCGGCGTACCCCATGAGCGCCGATAGCCAGCGGTTCTACCAGGGCCAGCGCATCCATGCTCAACCCCTCCCCATGTACCAGTGCCGCCGAAGGCACAGAAAGGTATTCTACCATCCCACCATCTGCATGCACCCCACATACTTTGATATTAGTGCAGCAATTGGGCTTACCATTGCGACAAGCTATACAGCTCCCGCAATTGAAATAAGGAATAAAAGTAACCGGTTCCCCCACCGCAAAACCCGGCGCATTATCGAAAGAAACCAGTTCTCCCGCCAGCTCATGACCCAGGATGCGGGGATAGGAAAAGTAAGGTTGTGTTCCTTCAAAAGCATGCAGATCGGTACCACAAATGCCAATCCTTTTAATCCTGATGATAGCATGATCAGCCGTCAGTACAGGCATGTCCGTTTCTCCATAGTCAAACCTACCGGGTGTGGTACAGGTGAGTATTTTCATAAAGCGTTCGTAATTATACCGGACTAAAATAATAAAAAAATAACCGCCCGGCATAAAAACCGGACGGTTACAAAGGCAAAAACCAAACTTTTATTGTTCTTTCGACACTTTTAGGCTGGCGGAGTCTTTATTTTGCTTCTTTTTACGGCCAGACTCCTTCTTTTCCTTTTCTGCTTCTTTCTGCTGCTCTTCAGCCTCTTTCTTCGCCGCTTTTTCTTTCCTCTTATAGTATCCCCTTAACAGGAAATTATGTTTTAATGCTTCCATATTTTCACTGAAACCATCTGAACCTTTACGGATAGATTTCACGGTCTTCTTCGCTTCCGTCATAGTACCCTCCAGGGTTGTCGCCAGACTATCGCTGTACAATAACCTACCTATGCTGCCTTTCCCCTCATTGATCTGTATGGCGATGCCTGCCAGCTGTTCAGTGATCACCTCTGCATTTTCAGCTACGCCCGAGAGCCTGTCAAGCACTTTATCATAATCCATAGGGTCCACTGCATGAATAGTATCTTCATCTTCAACCGGAGTGGCGTTTTCCCTGCCCGATGTGAGCGTGATCAGCTTATCGCCCATTAAACCGTCCGTGCTGATACCCGCTACAGCTCCTCTCTTTATGAAAGGTTTCACCTTCTCTTTTATGCGCAACGCTACGCGGGCCGTTGTATCCGACAATATGTCAATGCTTTCAACCGTACCTACGTCAATACCCACGAAACGGACGTTATTACCCACCTGCAGGCCTCCCACGTTCTTAAAAGTTCCGTACAGTACGAATGTGTTCTGAAACAGGCTCTTATTCCTTCCAATGAGGAAAATACCCACTAACAATAGCCCCAGCATAACCGTAGCAAAGATGCCTACCTTGATCTTTTGTTGTGTTTTTTGCTGCATACTTTACTATTTAAAAAAGTTATTAATGAGTTCATCGGGCGACTTAGCCAGTTCGTCGTATGTACCTGTCGCAATAAACTTACCATCATTCATCACCGCAATACGGTCCGCCACAATACGGGCGCAAGCCATGTCATGTGTAATGATGATGGAAGATGTTTCATATTTCTCCTGCAACTTCACGATCAGTTCACTGATCTCCCGGGAAGTGATCGGATCAAGTCCTGTAGTGGGTTCGTCATACAGGATGATCTCAGGCCGGAGTATCAGCGTGCGCGCCAGTCCTACCCTTTTGCGCATACCTCCGGAAAGATCTGAAGGATATTTATCGATCGCCTCTTCCAACCCCACACTTTCCAGCACCTCCTTTATCCTTTTCTCCATCTCAGCTTCATCTTTCATCTTCAGTACACGGGTCAGGGGAAATGAAAGGTTCTCCCTTACAGTCATGGAATCATACAATGCACCGCTCTGAAAGAGAAATCCCAGTTTGCTTCGCAGATCTTTCAGTTCTTCTTCAGAAAGCTCTTTTACTTCCTTGTCCAGCACCTTTAAGCTGCCCTCGTCCGGCTCGAGTAATCCTGCCACACATTGAATGGCCACAGATTTACCCTGACCTGAACGCCCCAGCACAACGATGTTCTCTCCCTTATGAAGCTCCAGGCTGATGTCTTTCAACACTTCATTGTCACCGAACGATTTCTTCAGATGTTCAATGCGTATAACAACATCGTCCGCTGCAGCCGTCTGCGTTGTTTTTTCCTGTGCAACTGTATCATCCATATATATCTGCTTAAAATATTTTCTAATAATAGATCAGATTTGTGATCTGCACCGCTATAGCATCAAGGAGTATGATCCATAACGATGCGCTCACCACGGCAGAGTTGGCCGCACGTCCTACGCTTTCCGTGCCACGTGAAGAATGATAGCCTTTATAACATCCCACAAAACCGATGGCATATCCGAAAAAGAATGTCTTCACTACGGATGGTATCACATCACTGAACTCCAGCGCTGCGAAAGACTTCCTGAAGAACAAAGTAGCGCTGACATGGTCCTGTATATTCACCCCGACCCAGCCCCCTAGCAGCGCCAGTGCATCGGCCATGATGGTTAATAAAGGCACCATCAGCGTACATGCCAGGATACGTGTCACCACCAGGTACTGTACAGGATTAGCGCTGGACACTTCCATGGCGTCTATCTGCTCCGTTACTTTCATACTACCCAGCTCCGCTCCGATACTCGATGCTATTTTCCCTGCACAGATAAGGGCGATAATAACAGGACCGATCTCACGGATAATGGAAATAGAGACCATGCCTGGCACATAACTCTCTGCACCAAAATCTTTTAGTGTTGGTTGCGTCTGTAGCGTTAATACAAAACCGATAATGAATCCCGTGATCGCCACCAGACCAATGGAACGGTAGCCGACAATAAAACACTGGCGGAGAAACTCTCCCCATTCAAATCCATCGCGGAATATATTACGGGCAAACTGTCCGGTGAAAACAACCTGGTCACCGACTATTTCCATATACTTATTGAACGTTGATGTAAGCGCACTCGCCATAATAGTAAGCATTGGGTCAATTGATACGGGCAGTGGAATAACCCTGTATATAGAAATGGAATTTCATGCCATGGCCGGAAACCATGATTTTCAGGCGGAAACAGCAGTAAAAAGATACTTAACTGGGTAATATTTTTCCCAACCTGTACAAAAGAAGATAGTATATCCAAATACCATTTATTATTTTTGATAAGAATATATACACTTCTATGGCTCATACTAAAAGATGGTACCTATATCTGCTGTTGTTGCTGTTTGCCCTGGCCTGCGGAGAAAAAAAGGAAGAAACAGGCTTTGCGATAGAAAAGATCCCTGACCCGATGGTTCATGGTGCTTATGTCAGCAACCCTGATAACCTCGTCAGCGAGGGAACAGTTGCAATGCTCAATAGCCAGATGCAGCAGCTTGACCGGTCAGGACGTGCACAGGTGGCAATTGTGCTGCTGGAAACTATTGGCGACAAAGTACCCAAAGACGTCGCGCACGATCTCTTCAGACTATGGAAACCCGGTCAGCAGGGAAAGGATAATGGTCTCGTCGTACTACTTGTAAACGATCAGCACAGGATAGAATTTGAAACAGGCTACGGACTGGAAGGCGACCTGCCCGACGTCATCTGTTTCCGGATACAACAATCCGAAATGCTGCCCTCCTTCCGTGAAAAGAATATTGACGAAGGCATGCTGAAAGGAATGACCGCATTGGTGAATGTGCTGCAACCTGCTACAGATACAACAATGGTGGCACAGGCTGACAGTACCGCATCTACCGACACCAGTGCGGCCGATGTGCTGTCGATTGCCAACATGGACGATAACACGGAGCAGCAACCCGATACGGAAACCATCACTTACGATCCCGAGCCGGTTTATAACGGACCAGGGATCGGAACACTGATCCTGTACCTGGTCTATGCAATATTCTGCACCATATTCGTCGTAAGGCCCGGTGTAGTGAAAAAGCATACTGATACGCCACCATTATTCAAAGCCCGCATATGGCATAAGCTCTGGCTTTACTTATCGCCCTTCGTGTTCCTGTTTATACTAATGAATGTTCCCGGAACTGATTACAGTTGGTGGCTAATGGCATTCCTGCTGTACATTAATCTGGTAGTATACCTGGCCTACCGCGCCGTTTTGATCAACACGAGATCAGTCACTTTGCTGAAAGATGCAGACCGTCATCGGCAATTTGAAACATTGAACATGTCGCATGTAAATCACTGGTTCTCCGCAGTATTCTTTCCGATACCTATGCTGGCGTATTCAAGATGGCATACCATGCGTATGAATAAGCTACGTTTTGATCCATACGATTGCGAAGCCTGCCATCAACCAATGACATTACTTAAAAGAGGGAAAAAGAAAGAACTGCTGGACCCGGTACAGGCAGCAGAAGATAAAGTAGGCTCCATTATTTATGATGCCTGGTTATGTAAAAATTGTGACGATAAAAAGATAGTCGGTTACAGAAACCTGCGTACAGACGCCGAAAAATGCCCTACCTGTAGTGCTGTTACCCTCGTAAAAGGTAAAAGCAAGGTGGTACGGGCCGCTACTACAAGCCGGGAAGGAGAAGGCATTCAGCATTATATCTGTAAGCATTGCCAGTATACCTATCACGAAACGTATGTTATCGCTAAATTATCTTCCAGTAGTTCTTCCGGTTCCTCTTCGGGCTCATCAGGCTCCTCATCCTCGTCTGGTAGCTGGGGAGGCGGTAGTTCAGGGGGCGGCGGAGCAGGTAGCAGCTGGTAAAAAATCCGATCACTGATCACGATCATTGTTTATTGTCCGGAATAGGGATATTTTTGCACTATGAATTCTGAAAAACAACTGAGGAAAGGACCTAACTGGTGGCGTCAATTTGACTTTCTGGGATTGCACCTGCTGCCAATACTGGCAATATTCACGCACGTGACAGCATTTGACTGGATCTTATGTGCGGCATTATATGTAGCACGCATGTTCTTCGTAACAGGCGGTTATCACAGATATTTTTCCCATCGAACGTATAAAACTTCCCGTTTCTTCCAGTTCATACTGGCAGGAGGCGCACAGAGCAGTTTACAGAAAGGTGTATTATGGTGGGGCGCCAATCACCGTGTCCATCACAAACACAGTGATACTCCCGAAGATCCGCATTCTGCGAACATATATGGTTTCTGGTACGCTCACATGGGCTGGATCATGGGACCTGAATATAAACCAACCCGTTACGACCTGGTGAAGGATTTTAAACAACCGGAACTGTACTGGCTGAATAAATACCATTTCGTACCCGGGGTGGTACTGGCAGTAGCTGTATACTTCATTGGTAACAAAGTGAATGGCGCTGGTTGGTTCGACTGGAGCGCTGGTCTCTCTACCCTGCTGATCGGTTTCTTCCTGAGCACCATCTTCCTGTATCATGGTACATTCACCATTAACTCCCTGATGCACAAATGGGGCAAGCCACGGTATAACACAGGCGACTTCTCTAAAAACAGCCTGATCCTGGCGCTGGTTACCCTGGGTGAAGGATGGCATAATAACCATCACTATTATCAGAGTGCTACCCGTCAGGGCTTCTTCTGGTGGGAGATCGACATCACCTACTATATCCTGCGTACGCTCGGATTCTTCGGCATCGTTTGGGATATCCGGGGCGTTCCTGAAAAAGTGAAATCAAGCAACCTGCTGACCGAAGAGGCCAAAGCAGAAATAAAAGCTGCTAACAGGAGACTGGTAGACGCGAACAGATAAGCTAATTTAACTTCCTTATAGATTGAGGCTCAGTGTATAGTACACTGAGCCTTCTTTTTTTATATCAATGATCCTATCCCATAATATCCACGATTTCCCGCCTGCTCCAGCCCTCGATTTGCTTCCGGATTAGTTCAAAGTCTATATCTAAAGGCCCTCTACGCCGCTTCTATGCCGCTGTTTCTTCGTTAAACGATATAGAACCAACGGCGTACCTACGGCGTAGAATGCCTGTAGCTTATAAGATGAATCAACAGCAGGTGTTTGTTAAGGCAAATAAGTCAGGCAGCCCTTCCATATCATATCAACCTTCTTTTTTACAACAAAACCGGGAAATTAAACATCAGATGTTTACCTAAACGTCATACCTTTGTGAAACATCAGACGTTTAGTTATGGCAAAAGCAATTAAACTGGCCGACCAGGTCATCTACGATCTGCAAAGGGATATTTCCCTGGGAAAATATAAGGTGGGCGAACTGATCCCACCGGAGCCTGTTCTTATGGAGCAATTTGGCGTGGGCAGGTCAACCATCAGGGAGGCGATTAAAACCCTTTCCAACGCCGGAGTACTGAAAGTGCAACAGGGAGCCGGCACCTTCGTATGCGAGCCTAAAACGGCCGCAGAACCGCTGGATCAACGGCTCAGAAGAGCGGCCATGCAGGAAGTGAAACATGTACGTCAGCTTCTGGAAGTGGAAATTGTACAACTGGCTGTATTAAACCGGCAACAAAAAGACCTCGATAGTATGCAGTCCCTGCTGGAAGAAAGATGGCAGGCTATTACTGCGGATGACTATAACGCCTGTGCAGACGCCGATATACGCTTTCACAAGGCCGTGGCCACTGCCTCTCACAATAGCGTGCTGGCCGATCTCTATCAGACCTTCACATCGGTTATTATGGATGGCTTCCAGCAAAGGGAGAAACCCCATGTATCACAGTTCCGGCAAACACATGACCTCCATGTACAGCTGGCCGCTGCCATTGCGGAACAACAATCTGAAAAGGCCATTACAACCGTAAAAGCCATTCTTGAAAATAATTTCTAAATAATACTATTGTCATGTCTATTCTCGTATTCACACTCATACTCCTCGCCGGCGCCTTTATGGCTGGTATGTTGGGGTCGCTCACCGGTCTTGGAGGGGGCGTTGTATTGATCCCCCTGCTTACGCTCGTTTTTCATGTCGACATCCGTTATGCAGTAGGCGCCTCTCTTGTCGCCTCAATTGCCAACTCTTCCGGCGCCGCTGCGGCATATATCAAAGAAGGTATCACGAACGTCCGTATAGGCATGTTCCTCGAAATAGCGACCACCACAGGCGCTATCATCGGCGCTGTACTGGCGGTATACACGCCTACCCACCTCGTGGCTATCCTCTTCGGGTTTGTGCTCTTATTCTCGGCTGTTATGACACTGAGGAAGAAAAACGAACATGGCGATACCGGCAAGACCAGTAAACTGGCTGGCATCATGCGGCTTAATAGCTCGTACCCGGTTGATGGCGTGGAAGTGCCCTACAAAGTTAGCGGCGTCGCCGGTGGTTATGCACTGATGACGGTAGCTGGCGTGGTATCCGGATTACTGGGTATCGGTTCCGGTGCATTGAAAGTATTGGCGATGGACGGTGTTATGCGGATCCCATTTAAGGTATCTACAACCACCAGCAATTTCATGATCGGTGTTACAGCTGCCGCCAGCGCGGTCATCTACCTGCAACGCGGGTATATCGATCCGGGTATTGCCATGCCCGTAGTACTAGGCGTACTTGCAGGTGCGTTCGGCGGTTCTAAACTGCTGATGAAACTGAATACCCGCAAGCTCCGGATACTCTTTTGTGTGGTAATAGGTGCACTGGCACTGGAAATGATCTATAACGGTTTTACAGGCAAATTATAAGCAGATGAAAAGTATGTTCTCAAAATCATTCTGGCAGGAAAGGGATGTTGAAATGTTCATTGGTCAGCAGTTACGCTGGGGCGTGATCACATCCAGCATCATCGCCTTCATTGGCGGCATTATTTACCTGATCAATCACGGTACCGCCATCCCTGAATACACCCAATTTACCGGTGCGCCGGAATATGTACGGCACTTACCAGGTATATTCAAAGGCGTGTCACAATTCGATGGCCGTGCTATTATTCAGTTGGGCGTGGTAGTATTGCTCGCAACGCCCATCACCCGCATCGCCTTTTCCGTACTGGCTTTTGCCATGGAAAAAGACAGGTTGTATGTAGTGATCACACTGATCGTTCTCAGCGTGATCACCTTTAGTATCTTCAGCGGCCTCGGAGGATGATAACATCACGAGCTCCGCTCATGATGCAACAGCATATTCATTGCATGACTGAATGAACCTGCACGGTTGATCTCTCCGTTGTTTACAAAGTAGATCTCATCTGCATTCTCAATGGTATTCAGTCTGTGCGCAATGATCACACGGGTAGTATGCGCCGGCAGCTTTTGCAGCACAGCCTCCAGTTGTTGTTCTGTCACAGTATCGATATTAGCGGTCGCTTCGTCAAGCACCAACAGTTCCGGATCACGAAGCACTGCGCGCATAAAAGCGATCAGCTGCTTCTGTCCCAGGCTGATACCATCATTACCGGCTACTATTTTTGTTCCCAGGCCATCCTCAAACCTATCCAGCAACGTATTCAGGCCCGACGTAGCGATCACTTCCTCCAGCTGCTCAGTTGTATATTCTGCATACCGCGCATTACCATACACGATGTTCTCCTGGATCGTACCGGAAAAGAGGAAAGGTTCCTGCAAAATAAAACCGATCTTCTGTGCCCGTTCCTCGGGTGTATAAGAGCGGATATCCCGTCCATTCAGTAATACCTCTCCCGCTGTAGGATCATACAGTCGCGCGATCAGGGAAGCTGTTGTCGTTTTTCCGCCTCCTGTAGGCCCTACAAGTGCATAGGTCTTACCACGCTCCATGTTAAAGCTCACATTCCGCAAAATGTCTTTACTACCTGGATAACGGAAATACACGTCATTAAAACTGATCAGCGGTGCATTCTCTTTCGCAGCGCCGCCAGGTATTACCTGCAGGTCCGATTCAAGTTCCAGTATCTGAGAGATCCTGTCCCATCCTGCCATCGCCAGCTGGAAGTTTGTCCACAAAGCCGCCAGCTGCCGGATCGGGTTATAGAAATGATTACAATAAGACAGGTAACTGATCAACAGCCCCACCGTAAATTCTCCCGTAGAGATCAGGTAGATGCCATACACCAATACCGCCAGCATCGCCAGCTGCGAACACAAAGTAAAGACAGGTGTGAAAATGTTATTGAACAATCCTGCAGATACGGCTGTACGATAACTTTGCTGGTTCGCCTGATCAAAACGTTTGCGGAAATAATCACGCCGGTTAAACGCGATGATCACTTTAAAATTACTCAGGCTCTCCTGTATCTCGGCACTCAATCCGCCGGTGCTTTTCATATTGGCGGCGTTCTTACGCTTCACCAGCGGAGAGATCACACGGGTGAAAAGTAGCAGCAATAAACCAGGTAGCAGTGTTGCAATACCCAGCTTCGCATTGATACATAACAGGAATATACCAGCTCCCGTCATGGATATAATACCACTCGCAAACTGCACAAGGGATTGCGAGAAGAACTGGTTCATCTTGTCCGTATCATTGTTGATACGGGAAATGAGATCGCCCGTTTTATTCTGATTAAAGAAGGCGATGGGGAGTTCCTGTAACTTTAAGAACACAGCGTTTCTCAGCGCATACAACATACGCTGTCCCACTCCTCCCATCATTATTCCCTGCCAGTAAGAAAACCCGAGGTTCACCAGGTACATACCCAGCATAACGCCGGTGCACAGCAGGATGCCTGAGAACTGTTTTGACTGCACATAAGTATCGATCGTATAACCGATTATAAAAGGCATCGTCAACGTTATTGCCTGACTAACCATCAGGATAAAAAATGCCTTGACCAGGGCCTGGTGTTCTCCTTTTATATAAGCCAGTAACTTCAGGAGACGTTTACCTGAAGTACTCTTCTGTTCCGTCGTATCTGTATTATTCAGGTTGTAATTCATAATTGCTGGTGCTGCGTTGGGAATTAGAGATCTGTACGTATTCAGGGCATGTCTGCATCAGTTCTGCATGTGTGCCTGCGGCTATCACCTCTCCATCCATGATGAGAATGATCTGATCAAAATGTTCGACAGATGCTATTTTCTGTGTAACAGATATCAGTGTCAGGTGCGGATAGTTCTCCTGCACATTTTCAAGTATCCTTTGTTCCGTGTTGGTATCCACTCTGGCGGTAAAGTCGTCCAGCAGCAGGATACGCGGGTTTATAGCCAATGCCCTCGCCAGCATGATACGTTGTTTCTGACCACCGGAAAGGCTGGTGCCCCTCTCAGATACTACCGTATCCAATCCCTCCGGCAAGCCTGCTATGAACTCTTTCAGTTCTGCAGTGGCAATGGCCTGCTGCATGGTTTCCTCACTCACCGCTTCATTGAAGGCGATATTCTCCCGCAAGCTCATATTGAACACAATACTATCCTGAAATACCAATCCGACCTGCTGTAACAGGATTGCTTTGTCATATTCATTCAGATCAACATTGTCGTAGCGCACACTTCCCTTCTCCGGTTTCAGCAATCCTACAATTACGTTCAGCAGCTGTGTTTTGCCCGCTGCCGTCGGACCAATGATCGCTGTCCGCGTACCGGGCTTTACGGAAAAAGAAACTTCCTTCAGTACCGGTTTACCATCCATTGATAAAGTAATATCTTCAACGGAAAGCCCTCCTTCCAGGGTATTTTGCACAGTACCGTTGTCAGGTACGTCCGGCGCATACAACACCTCGCTGATACGCTGAAAAGACGCTGAAGCCTGCGCAATAAGGTTGCTCATAAACCCGATGACGATGATCGGGAAGATCAGCAAGGCGATATAACTGTTGAAAGCGGCGATATCTCCCAGGGACATTTCACCTTTTATGACGAAATGTCCGCCCATTAATAGTGTGGCAAGTATAGACATCCCGGCCAGAAAACTGATCACCGGTACCAGGCCCGCAAACAGGCGTACTATTGAGATCCCGAGCGACTTTGACTCGCCGTTCGGCGCTATGAACCGGTCATACTCCTGTTGCTGTGCATTCACCACTCTCACCAACGCCGCGCCGGTAATACTTTCGTTGATCGTCTTATTCAACTTATCTACCACCTCGCGGCTCTTCCGGAAAATGACACGCACCTTTTTCAGTACCGTCATAAAGGCAATACCAATAAACGGAATGATGGAGAGTATCACCAATCCCAGCTTCCAGTCCCGGTTCAACAGCAGGACACAACAGCCGATGATCATAAAAACCGACGACACAATAGAAATAATAGCCTGGGAAATGAAGACCTTGATGCTGTCTACATCGCCCGTCAGGTTCGTAAGCAGTTTCGACGGATTTACCTGCTGGATATACGTATAGTCCTGTCGCGAGATCCTGTCGGCCAGGGACGTTCGCAAACTACGACCTACCTTTTCCGACATATAGGTCTGAACAATACTTTGCAGATAACTGAAAATAAAAATGGCGACCGTAGCAGCAACGAACTCGATCACCAGGTCTCTCATGACCAGCGTCCCCTTGGCATAGGCGTCGATACCTTTGGCTGTCAGTGCAGGCAGGACCAGGTTCAGTCCATTACTACATAAAGCCATCAGGATCAGTAGAAATAATTGTACTCTGTAAGGGCGCAACAAAGACATCAATCCTGATTTTCCTTTCCCTGTCGTGGCAACAGGTGCATTTGTCTTCTTCATATCAATAACAAATATATGGCAGCCGGCAGAGCTATTTACGGCCAATGGCCAATTTATCTTAAAATTAAAGGCATTTTTATGCAGGTATATGGTAATTGGCCCAATGCCCGGATAAAAAGACGAACGAAACGAACAGATATTGTAGAGCACAAATAAAAAGTCCTCCCGGTACAACCGGAAGGACCTCGACGCGTCCGCGTCCCAGATATTTTTTATGGAGCAACCCGGTTAGGCGATACCAACCGAAGGTTTCCATGAATATTCTGTAGATTGCATGAATACCTCCTTTTCTTTAGTGAGTTATGAAATTACGGATTTTATCCGAAAAAGCTATTCACGCTTGTCAATTTTAGTTCATAATTTTCGTGTTATTTATGATACTTATTGAAACCTATATTCCACACAACCTGACCCATCTGGTGAAAGCCTGCTGGTACCTGGAAGTGCCTGCACACCTGCAGCAGCCTTACCTGGAAGACATTGTGCCGGACGGGCATCATGAGATCATTTTCCACCTGCATCCACATACGGGCAAACGCAAATTCAACGATACCGGATGGCTCGAAGAGCCTGCTGCTTTTATTGCCGGGCAAACACTGACAAGTTACACCCTGCAACTCGCGCCGGGAGCGCGTTTATACGGTATCCGCTTTTATCCGCATACACTGTCGGCCTTCCTCAAAATGCCGGTGCCCGATCCACCTTCCGGTATCACACCTTTGAGTGATATCCTTCCTGTTTCAGATTTTATGGATTGTATCACCGATCAACCACAGGTCACCTTCCGTCATTTTGAAAGATTACTTACCGGAATGATCGCCCGCCTGGCTAACCATTCCAACAGTTATGATTACGTACATGCGGCCGTGCAGGAAATAATGTTGCACAAGGGAAATATTTCGGTAGATCATTTGCTGCACCGCACCGGCGTATCAGCAAAATATCTTGACGCCCTGTTTAAACAGCAGGTCGGATTAACACCTAAAGCTATCAGCAATATCATCCGTTTCAATCATTTCATATCCTGGACGCAGGAACATCCCGCAGAGAACTATACGGCCGGTGGCTATGAAACAGGCTACTACGACCAGTCCCACCTCATCCGCACTTTCCGTCAATATACCCGGCAGTCGCCCAAAGCATATTTCAACAGCAACTCCTGGATCAATAACGTATTCGTCAATATCTGATAGTTCACAACAAAACAAGAAGAGCAGCCCTGGTATTCCCAGCAGCTGCCCGGTTGGTTTTCTCACAAAATAATACCCTTACTTATAGAGTCCCGCAATAGTCTCCAGGTAGTTTTCTATCGGCATAGAATTACGCATCGCCATCAACTGGTTCCCCTGTGCACCAACTACTGTCCTGAACTGTTGATTCTTACCCGTAGCCAGGTCATAGATCACGTCCACGATCGTCTGCGGATCGTCAAGTAGCGCAGGATCTAAATTGCCCATCATCGATTTCACCTTATTGGTAATATCATCATAATCACGGATCGTAGGATGCTCATTCCATTTAATGCGTCCCTGAAAATTGTTCCCAGCTGATCCCCCCTGCTCTACCAGGCGCAGCTCAATATTCATAGGTTTCAGCTCATAATAAAGCCCCTCTGTCAACCCTTCCAGTGCAAATTTGGACATATTGTACAACGAACCCACAGGCACCGCAGTAGTCACGCCCATGAAGGAACTGATGTTGACGAACATCCCACCGTTGTTTGCACGGAAATGGGGCAGGAACTCACGGATCACATTAATGGGGCCGCGTACGTTCGTTTCATACTGCCAGTCTATTACCCATTCTTCTGCAAGCTCCAGCGGGCCGTAACTCCCTACCCCGGCATTGTTCACGACTACGTCCACCTTTCCAAAAGCAGCTATTGCATGGCTCACAGCCGCCTTTACCTGATCAACCTCTGTAACGTCCAGTTTGAAAATGCGTATATTTTTATATTGTGTTAATTCTGTTTCCTTCTCCGGTGTGCGCATTGTAGCAGCTACATTCCATCCCTGCTCTGCAAAATATTTAGCGGTCAGTTTTCCCAGACCATCGCTTGTACCTGTGATAAATACTGTCTTTTTCATATCTTTTTATTAATGAGTTTATATTAACGGAACTTTTGTTCCACAAATATATACATAACGGAACAAAAGTTCCTAATAAAAAATAATAATTCCGGAATATTAATTCCGTTTTGTATCTTTGTTATATAATCGCATTATCACTATGGCACGGACAAAAAGATTTGACGAAGAGGAAGTACTGAATAACGCCATGCTGTTTTTCTGGCATAAAGGATACAATGGTACTTCTCCACAGGAGATATTAGATGAATTAGGACTAAGCCGCTCCAGCCTGTACGATACCTACGGCGATAAAAGAAGCCTATTTATCAGCACGCTGAAACGCTACAGGGATACTATCACAGGAGAGATCATTCATATGCTTGATACAACTGAGAATGTTCCCGAAACGATTAAACTGCTATTTCAACAGGCGAAGAACAGTTGCTTCTCCGGAGATGAAAAAAGAGGTTGTTTCATGGTCAATTCAAAAGTGGAACTTGCAATACATGATGAAGAAGTGGCCGCTATCGTAAAAGAAAACAGGGAAGCATTGGAAAATGCCTTCACCGGCGCTATCAAAAGAGGACAGGAAAAAGGTCAGCTATCAAAAGATAACCAGCCCCGCGCGCTTGCGAGATTTATTATGAATAACTTATGGGGGCTGACCGTTCATTCGAAATCCGGCGCTGACAAAAAAGTATTTGACGATATTATCAGGATGACATTATCCGTTGTAAAATAAGTCACAAAAACAGAGAGGGTATACCGTAAGATATACCCTCTCTGCTTTTGAGGTCCTCATTGCTATAATCAGAAATCTGTAGACATAGTCAGTTCCTCCTGCTCTTTAAAAGCATTCTTCAACAACTCCAGCTTCGCTAGTCCCCTGGTGTAAGCATCAGATCCCAATAACAAATATACCGGTGGCTTTTGCTCATTAACAATTGCGATCAACGCATTAGCCGCCTTCTCCGGGCTGCCGGTCTGCTTACCACTTGTCGCTACAAGCTTTTCATGCGAGCTTCGGACAGCTGTATACGCAGGAATAGGCTCTTTTGCAAGCGTGAGTGATTCTTCTGTCAGAAAACTAGTCCTGAACGCACCCGGCGCTACTACCGTCACTTTGATGCCAAACTCCTTTACATCCTCTGCCAGTACTTCCGACAATCCTATCACCGCGTGTTTTGCTGCGCCATATACAGACCATCCCGTTCCCGGAGCTATACCCGCAATAGAAGAGATGTTAATGATATGACCGGACCGTTGTGCTCTCAGATGTGGCATCGCGTTACGTATCACATTCAAAGTACCAAATACATTCACATCAAAGCTCTCTCTCGTTTCTTCATCGTTCAGTTCTTCAATACTACCGCCAATACCATATCCTGCATTATTAACTACCACATCGATCCTGTCAAATGTTGCAATCGTCTTATCTATTGCCGCCCACACACTTGCATCATCGGTCAGGTCCGTCTGCAGTGGAAGAAAATGTTCAGATTGAATACCTACTGCCCTGATCAGGTCCGCCTCTTTCCGGGATGTAGCGGCAACCAGCTGACCTGTCGCCAGTAATTGCTTCACCAGGCTAAGCCCCAAACCCTTCGACGCTCCTGTTACAAACCATACTTTTTTATCGCTCATCGTTTATCAATTTAATGACACAAAGCTACTACAGCGAGTATCACTAATTGTTATAGCATTCAAAGTAATGATTACAAAATTCAAACAGTTCTGAAAGAAGATGGTGTAAGCCTCGTCTGTTTCTTAAAAAAGTTATTGAAATGCGCAGGTTCATCAAAGCCCAGGCAATAACCGATCTCCGAAATATTCCAGTCCGTATGTTTCAACAAGGCCCTGGCCTCACCTACCAGACGTTCCGAGATGTGCGCTGTGGTGGTTTTGCCGGTAGTATCTTTGATAGCCCGGTTCAGATGGTTTACATGCATGGACAGCTGGTCAGCAAAATCCTTGGCCGATCGCAGCATGAACCGCTGTGAAGGGGACTCAATAGGGAACTGCCGCTCCAATAGCTCCGTAAATACAGACGTGATCCTCGATTTGGCGTCCGGATGTTTATATAATGTATCCATCGGCTCCATTTTCAGGGCATAATGGATGATCTCAGTCACATAATTCATTATCAGATCATACTTATACTTATAATCTGACCCTATCTCCTCCAGCATCTTCTCAAAGATCTGGCTCACGTGCGCATCCTGCTCCTTATTCAGCACATAGGAGGGCTTGCCTCCCGGCGCAAACATGGGAAGCTCATTGATATTCCTCCGCATCCGCTCTGTAAAGAACGCCTCTTTAAAAATGCAGAAATACCCGGTCCGCTCCTCCGATAATGGCTCGTAGGTATAAGGTACCTGCGGATTAAAGAATGACAACGCAGTACCTTCGATCTCAATGCTTTTGTCAGCATAATGGTACAGATTGCGCCCCCGCACCAGGTTGATCTTATAAAAATCGCGGCGGCTATACCTGAAAGGAGCCAGGCCATGCGCTCCCGCAATCACTTCCTCCAGCTTGAACACGTTGAAATGCCCGATGTCCTGCTGAAGATTTTCAGGTAACCAGTTGAATTTCGACTGGTAGAATTCTTCCAGTGTTTGTGTTTCCATATCACGAAGTTACGAAATTCAAACAATTTAAGGATATGGGGTGATCGTGACCGGTCCTGCCAGCCCCGAAGGCTGTACCATCCATCCTGCCGCATCAAAAGGCGTATAGTTAATATTCACAAAATTGATCTCATGATACCGCCTCCACGACACCTTATGCTGGTCCATATACCGTATCCTGTTGGCCATCAGGTTAGCTACTTCTATCCTGATCTCGTTCCTGCCCTCCTTTAAATACTGCCCGATCCTCGCCCTGAAAGGAATAGCCCACAGAATGCCTGCATCCTGACCATTCACCCATACATGCGCACTCTCATGCACTTCCCCCAGGTCCAGCACATATTCTCCTGCATCCTTCTTCGCTAATGTAAAAGTCGCCGTATACGCCCCAGATCCGCTATAAGCGTTTGCCGCCGTATCCCCCAGGGATGTCCAGGGCCTTACCTGTTCCAGCTGCCTGGAAGCCGGGATAAAAGGCCCGCCCTTACTGAAAGTCAGCTGCCATGCGCCGGATAGTTCCATAGGTGCTTCCGGGCTTTCCAGGTATTTCCAGTTAGCCGTTGCCTGCACACCTTTCCCCGTATGAACGATCATCGCTTCTCCCGGCAGTAACTGTAATCTGACAAAAACCTTCCTGGCTGAATCTCTTGTTACCCCCTTTCCCGTCCTGCCCGTCTGAGGGTCCAGCAGTATTGTCATGTCTTCTGCTTTATTAAGCGGTACATAACCATCTATCTTTTCCGGCGTATGATTGACCAGGTAATACCACGTTGTTTGCTGTTCTTTTCTGCGGATGAATTTCAGCCCTGCATCCGTCAGCTCCTCTTTGCTTACTCCCACCTGCAATAGTGTTCTTTGAATATCATCTGCCAGGACCAGTCGCCCCTTTCCACGCTGCATGACCCGTAACCCGTTCGCATCAGTACTGAACCGGAGAGATGCAAGCAATGTTTTCAATGCCTTCCTGCGTTGATCCAGCTCACTCAATCCTGGCACATCTTCCGGCAACGCCTCCAGCACTATCGTCGCTCCTTCTTCCGCCAACCTGATGATCTGTTGTAAGGTAGCGACAGGCATCAATTTCGTTTTCGGTATCACAATCACTTTATAACCTGATAACCGTATACCTCCTGATGCCTTCTCCTTATTAACGCCCGCCCTGGCCAGCTGCGCATCTGAAATAAAGTCCAGCGAATATCCTGCCTTCAGTAACCCCTTCACCTGTTTATAAAATGCCGTCGGATGTAACCACTCGTCAATGCCGTGTACGTTCAGCGACATATCACGCCCCCTGGCCCTGTTCCAGGTATCATATACCGGCCAGTAAACAAGCAGCTCATTGTCGGGCGTACCTGACTGCAAAACCGACTGTACCCGGGTAATGTATTCGTTCAATCCAGGCAGATGCGGCCAGAAGCTATTCGTAGGCACAAAATTAACAGACGCATAAAATAACCATCCCGGCCAGGGCACCTCCGGCGGAGAGAACGTATTGCCATGATAGAATACATGATTCACTCCCGCCAGGAACGCCTGCTCCACCTCCGGTTTACATTGCGACAGAGATGTTTTAAAATGCTCCGTTAGCCAGGTGAACGTCTCACAGGATATAAGCGGATGTCCCTCCACATGCCCGGCCGAAGATGCAAATTTTAGCATCACCGGATCAGGGTCCACATTTCGTATATCCGCACTATCCCTCCGCAATCCCGGAATCGGAAAATAAGTGGACCCATAGGTCTCACACTCAGGAATATCCACCGCCCCATAAAGGTCCAGCAGATTTCCTGGCGATCCGTGCGCCTGATTCTTCGACAAACTTTTATATCCATGCGCCCAGCGCGTCCATGGTCGTGTGAAGTTCTCCAGTAACAGCTCTGACATCGTTTCCCTGTAATCAGATTTTACCCTGGCTACCAGGTCGGTACTATCATCGGCCGACAGCTCCCGCAAATACTTCGACAGGTCATACCCCCGCCGCTTCGCAAATGCCGTCAGGAATGCCGGCGTCCAGTCAGCATTATACACCTCATAACTATCATTGTAAAACGACCGTACTCCCGGCCCCTTATGCTTAAATGCAGTATCAAAACGATGCAGGTATACAGGTAAGGCCGCAGCCGATAAATGGTCCAGCGTATAACCTTCCCCTCCCGGCGCCGCACGTTTCACCTGCTGCAGGGTCCTGCCGTCAAACAGGGCATATAATTCCCATGTACCACTATCCGGCGACCAGTGCAAAGTCGCGTCCTTATTTACCTTATCCGTCAACGATATGACCTGATCCCCCTGATAGGCCGTTAACGCCTGCAATACAGCGCCCTCCTGTTTGGCATCGTTTATTCGTATTTGTTGCGTAAATGGCGCTCCTGCGGTAAGCTGATACCGCTGTATAATAAAACGGGAGGCTGCATAGGCCTTCGTCACCTGCGGACCGCCAAACGGCCAGCCCGTTCCGGTGGTCAGGTCCACTCCCATCTGCTGCTTTCCCGCCGTTGCAACAGTATAACGCAGCAGCTCCGTCCAACGTGGAGAAAGAAAAGGGACATACTGTGGTTCATATCCCATAGCGCCGTAAATAGGAGCAATTTCCACTCCTCCAAATCCTGCCTGCCCTAATACGTCAAGTGAAGATGCCAGGTTCCGCTCATTTACCGCACTCCCGATCCACCACCAGCGGGTCCAGGGCTTCGTTTCCTTTTTTACAGCAGGCCAGGGTCCCTGCTGTGCGTGGACAGATAAAACAAACAATAAACACAGGCCTGTTAACAGCAGCCTGCCGGGTTTTTGGATCACAGTTTTCATAACGTCTTTATCGCGCTATTTACAGCCTGTCAGATACAGCCGTTTCTCAGGACCTGTATACATTTGTCAGGCAACACGCTTTCACTCTAATATAATCCATCTCTTCCGGATAAAATAGCGGAATATTCAGACGAAAGTATCCCCGAAACCCAATGTATAAAACCAGCTTGTCACGCAGACACTTTTTATAGCATACTATACTGCCGCTGCACTCAGGTACAATGACCGCTAAAAACAAAATGGCCGGACAAACTGCCCGGCCATTCTCATTTATAACAAAAGAAATTATTCTGTAACACTGAAGCTGGACGCTACCTTTTCGAATACACCAAAATACTCGTCGCCAATACCGGGCATCGTAACACCTGTAATATTGTACACAATACCTTTCTGCGGCACAGCATACACGATAGCCGCCAGTTCTTTACCGCCCTGTGCTTTAGCATTATACTTCATCCATTTGGCATGAATGCCGTTAATAGCTATATCACCTTTATCCAACAGTTTAAAATCCGTCATATACTGTTGCATTGTCTTAAGGTTCTTATCAACGTATTCCTGAAAAGAATTATTACCCATATTCTCTGTCACCACATTTATGGACGGCCTGAACCCGTCCCTCACATCCGGCGCATATAACATTAACGCTTTAATACCGTTAAATGTAGTATCCGATCTCCTCCAACCCTGCGGGGTCTCAATAGTGAATTTACCTGCACCGGAATTCATATTCGGCGCTGCCTGTTCCAACAGATCTTTTGCTGTTTTCGGGGATTTATTGCCATTCTTACAAGCCGAAAACAATACCACACCGGCAACGATCAATAATGAAAAGTACTTCATAAATTCGTGTTTATTAATCCATAAAGATAGGATCAATTTATTTAAAATGAACATATCAACCGCAACCGCACAAGCCGCCTATACTATTCTTCTTCACATTTTCCTGTTCGTTTTCTATATTTAATACATGATTTTCATATTAATTATATTATTTTCAGCCTAATCTTATTGTCACTGCCTTTGCCAGATTATGTGATACGAATATTCAAACAGATAGCAATTTATGGTCAGATACTACGCAATATTCAGGGATGGAAGTCATAGCCCGCTACACGATCTGGAATCAATTTCCATTTTACCGGAATACTCTTATATCCTCATGACGACAGACACCTTTAAACCTAATGGTTATGTTGAATCTACCATCTACCAGTTTGTAAATGCTAAAGGCGAACAGGAACTCCTCAGGATCGCCAACTGGGAATTGTTGTATATCAGTCCCTGGTCATTCAATTCCGACGGCCTCCGCTATTGCCTCTATAATCACCTCACCAAAACAGCGCACGAATTCCACGGCGAAGAAACAGGCCTCACCTTCTTTAAAAATGATCTCTTTCCTAAACTGCGCGAATTATCTATTATTCCCGATTATCACCAGTATCTGCTCAGTGAAAAGGTCGACCTCCTCGAAGAAGAACTTACCGAATTAAGAAGACGCCTTTACGAAGTAGAAAAAGTACTGAAAAGATAACTTACCCCTTGATCTTCTTATCCTTTTTCCAATCCTTACAAATAATTATTTTTCATAATCTATCTGTAATAATATAACTTTGCGCGCATTATTTCAAACCCACAAATACTTATGAAAGCATTTAAATCAGCACTACTGTTAGCCGCTTGTGCATCTACCCTTGTTTCCTGTTCAAATAATGATGACGTAAACAACGATGTTAAAAATCCACTTGAAGGAAGCTACACGTTCGTCGGTATGAAAGCCAACACGCATGTAGAGGTCGAACAACGTTACAGCAACGATACCGACGTTTACAAAACTGTTACTACCAGCAACTACGATGCAGAAGACCTTGCCGGTACAGTAGTAATTGATCCAGCCAGATTCAATTCCAGCAAATTTAAGTACACCATCAACACGAATGTGCTCGGCATCATTTACACAAACGGAGAAGAATCCGGTTATTCCAATCAGCCCTGGAATTATCCGGTTCCTGAATCCAGCGGATCTTCCACCTATAAACTGGTCGGCACAGATTCTATCAGCTTCACAGGTGGTTTCGTGATCAGCCCTGTATTTGGCGCAGATCCTGCACCTTCACCAGCGTACGGTGCGAAATACAAGTGGGAAGGTGATACCCTGGTGATCGCTTCTGATTTCCGCCAGCTGGACACAACCACGCTGACTGATCAGGGAGAAACCATGACCATGTACTCCGATAAACGTGCTTCACAAATAATGAGGCTGAAGAAAAACTAAGCCTTTACTATTTTAAAAAGACGGCTTATGTTCCATCCGGAACTTAAGCCGTTTTTTATTGTATCCATTCCCCCACTATCCTTCCCCTGCTTAAACAACAACAAAAAGGCATAACTTGCTATAACAGAACCAACAGGTATATGACAAAACCAACTGAAGAAATCATCGTTATAGGCGCAGGAGCGGCAGGACTCATCGCTGCCAGGGAATTGTCCAAACAGTACAAAGTGACCGTGCTGGAAGCCGCTGCTACTACCGGCGGACGTATAAAGACCATCTACCGCAACGGGGCCAAAGCAGCAGAAAAAGGCGCAGAGTTTGTGCACGGCGAGCTGCCGATAACATTGGGACTGCTCGACGAAGCCGGACTTAAATATCACCTCATCAAAGGTAAAATGTTCCGCGTCAGTAACGGGAAATGGACGGCAGAATATGAAATGATCACCAACTGGAATGAACTCTTGGAACAAATGGAAAAGGTCCCCGTAGATATGACCATGCAACAGTTCCTCGATCAATATTATCCGCAGGAACAACATGCACAACTGAGAAAAAATATCCAGGGATTTGTACAAGGTTTTGACCTTGCAGATATCACGAAAGTGGGCATAAAATATCTCTGCAACGAATGGGCGAACGAAAGTGAGAAAAACTTCAGGATAGAAGAAGGTTATACCGCTATGACCGATTTCCTGACAGCAACATGCCGCAAACAGCAATGTGAGATCCTCACCAACATTACCGTCACTGCCGTGGAGTGGTCTGCCGGCAAAGTGAATGTCCGGGCGGCAAACGGTCAGTCATGGTCTGCCGATAAACTGATCGTTACCATTCCACTCGGCGCACTGCAAAAAAACATGATAGCATTTACACCAGCTATACCCACGTACATCAGCGCAGCCAACGACATCGGCTGGGGCACTGTTATTAAAACGATACTGCAGTTCAAAACACCTTTCTGGGAAAAACACGCGCAGCCGATAGCATTTATCCTTAGTGACGCACCAATACCTACCTGGTGGACGCAGCTGCCTGACAAGGCCAACATCCTCACAGGCTGGCTGGGAGGGCCTCCCGCTGTTCCTTATATCGGTCAAACGGATGAACAGCTACAGGAACTCGCCCTCATATCCCTCGCTAACATCTTCAACGAAACAGTGGATACGCTGAAAGACTTACTCGTCGACAGCCACATTTCCAACTGGGCTACCCATCCGCAGGTAACAGGCGCCTACAGCTATGGCACGCCTGCATCAGTTAACGCTCTCTCTGTATTGCATACACCCATCGAAAATACCATTTACTTCGCAGGGGAAGCCCTCTATAACGGCACAAGTCCTGGCACCGTAGAAGCCGCGTTAAGCACAGGTGAAGCGGTAGCCGCTAAAATAAAAGAAGCTGTCTTGTCCTGACAGCTTCCACGTTTATAATCTTGGGTCCACCGGTTCACTTTCCAGTGCCAGCAACCCGAATACACATTGATGCACTTTCCGCAAAGGCTCCTTCGCTACGAAATGTTCAATGGCCTGTACCCCCAGCGCAAACTCTTTCAGTGCCAGCGCTCTCTTGGCACTAAGTCCTCTTTTTTTCAGCCGGGTCAGCTGGCTTTCCAGCGTATATTCAGGCCCGTAGATGATCCGCAGGTATTCCCTGCCCCTGATCTTAATAGCCGGCTGTAACAAGCCCTTTTCGCCCCTTTCTATGAATGCCAGGGACTTCACCACCATACCTTCTCCACCCTTCGCTGTCAGTGCCTCCCACCACGCAGTTGCACCCGCAACGCTCTCTGCATCCTCGAGGTCAACTACTCTCCAGCCCGTGGCTATCATCGGATTATCCGTCCCTCCACAGTAACGGCCCAGTTGCTCCATATGCCACACATGGTCTTTATCAAAATAAGTCTTCCCCTCGGTCGCCAGTAAATGGAATGGGGCCAGCTGATAGTCTGCCAGCGATTTCACCTCCCAACAGTACTGCCTGTACGCCGTCGTAAATTGATGGCACATCTCTGCGCGCTCTTCATATTTTTTCAGTAATGCGGCTATCGCCGGATTATCTGATCCTGCTGTCAGCGCTGCCACCGTTTCCCCCATGGCGTTCACCGCAGCCGCCCCCGTAGCCGCATACTGCTTTTGCAGCAATGCCTGTGCTTTTGCATTCCAGGGCATCAGTTCACAGTCCAGACATACCCAGTCCGTCTCCATCTCCTCCCAGAAATTACGTGCTGTCAACGCGGCATGCACCATCCCGAGGAATGCCTGTTCCGTGCTCTTATCTGCGAAGAAAGCCCTGCCCGTCCTTGTGTAACAGGTGCCTATGCTGTCTTCATCTATACCGAAACGCCTGCTCACCACTTCACTGTCCTTACAAACGATCACTACCGCCCTGGAACCCATGTGTTTCTCTTCACAGATCACCTGCTTAATGCCATTCTTCCTGTAGTAACTGAAAGCGCCAGCAGGATGTTCCAGGTATTCCGGCAAGGTGCTGGTCTCTGATGGAGACATCGTAGGCGGCAGATAGATCAGCCACTTCGGATGGATACTGAACCTGCTCATCGTTTCAAGTGCAGCAGCCGCATTTTCTTCCCGTATAGTTACACCGTTAAGCAAACGGGTATGGATCAGTTGTTTGCCGATCAGGTCTTCTATATCCGGCACATCATCATGTTCATGCTGCAGGATGTTACCCTCTCCGGGAATTTTCAATGGCCTGGATGACTCCATATAAGTAGCCAATGCAGGTACACTAAGCAACTCCCTTTCAGGATAACGCAACGCTGTCAGCTTCCCTCCAAATACACAACCGGTATCTATGTCGATAGTATTATTGAACCACTGTGGCGTATATACCGGCGTATGCCCGTACACTACAATAGCCTTTCCCCTGTAATTAGCGGCCCAGTTGTATCTTACCGGCAGCCCGAATTCATCTGTCTCTCCCGTCGTCTCTCCATACATACAAAATTCCCGTACGCCCGCTGAAGCTCTTCCCTGCATTTCTTCCTTCACACCGGCATGCGCCACCACAAGCTTCCCATTGTCCAATACATAGTGACTGACCAACCCCTCCAGGAATTGCTTCAGTCGTTCCCGGAAATCTGCATCCTCTCCTTCCAGCTGCGCTACTGTCCTTTCCAGTCCGTGCATCAGCTGTACATTCTTTCCATCCAGGAACTTCAGCAACTTTATATCATGATTGCCCGGTACACACAAAGCAACGCCATCACTCACGGCATTCATGACCAGCTTCAATACCGCCGGACTCGCCGGACCTCTATCTACCAGATCTCCCAGGAACACCAGCTTCCGCCCATTGCTCACCTGTACCTTATTCGTTTCCGCATCAACGGTATGCCCCAATAAAGTAAGCAAGCTGCAAAGCTCTTCATAACAGCCATGCACATCGCCGATAATGTCAAACGGACCATGTTCACCCTGCCGGTTATTCCACAACGGCTCCCGCTCTATACTCGTAATAGCCGCAGCCTGCTCTTCTCCACGCAATTCAAAAACCTTTCGGAACCCGTCTTCCCTTAACTTACTGATCCCTCTTTTCAAAAGACTGATCTGGGTGGTCACCACATGCGGCGCCAGACTTCTGTCTGTTCTCCGCTGATTCCGGTCCAGGCATATCCGTTCAGACATATTCAGCACAATAGCCGCAGGCAGTACATGGTACTCCCTCGCCAGCGCTACCAGTTTTTTCCTGTCCTCCGGACGCACGTTTGTAGCATCTACCACCGTGAGTAATCCACGCTTCAATCTTTTACCCACTATATAATGCAACAGATCGAAAGCATCTTCAGATGCATCCAGGCTGTTCTCATCATTACTTACTATTTCCCGGCAGGTATCACTGCTTACCACTTCCGCAGCCTTAAACCACTGTCTTGCAAAAGTACTTTTGCCTGATCCACTCGCTCCTACCATTACCACCAGTGACAACTCGGGTATCTGTATCTTCATAAAATTAAATTAGTATTATTTGATAAATCCGCGCCGCTATTTCGTAAACACCGCCATCTGCGTAGGCGCTCCTATCTCTGCAGTTTCTTCGCCCAGCGGCTTTATAGTATATGCATATCCGTAAGTACTGCTTACCAGCTCGCACCATTGTTGAAACTCAGCACGGGTCCATTCAAACCGGTGATCGCTATGCCTCATTTTATCCGTATCCTCTGTAAAAGTGACGTTCCATTCCTTGTTTGGTGTGGTCACTATTACCTTTCCAGGCATGGCATAACCAAACACACATTTCTCCAAAGCCTTTAACCTGTCAGGCTCAAGGTGCTCGATCACCTCTACCAGCGCCGCAGCGTCAAATCCTTCTATCCTTCTGTCTCTGTACGTAAGGGAGCCCTGTATCAGCCGCAAACGCTTGCGCTGGTTATCCGGCAGCTTATCGATCTTCAATCGCCGGTAAGCTATCTCCAGGCTGCGGGAAGCCACGTCCATCCCAGTAATATGTGTCAGGTGCTGATGAGGTATTAAAAGCTTCAGCAGTTTTCCCTCACCACATCCCAGGTCTATGACTGACCTCACAGGAGTGCTGAGTAATTCATCACAAACACTTTGCAGGCGGGTCTCGTGCAGTCCGGCTTTAGGCTTCTCAACAGCTATACCATCGGTCATTAATTCTTCCGGTATATCATCCTTCATCAGCAATGCCAACGCATCATTGGCCAGCGATGGCTGATGACGCAGATAACGCCGTGTGATCAGTTCCTTTTCCGGATGATCCTCCAGCCATCCCTTTCCCTTTGCCAGCAGCTTCTCCACCTCTTCCCTGTTTACCCAATAATGCTTATCATTATCCAGCACAGGGATCAGTATAAATAAGTGTGACAGTAATGCTTTCAAAGTGATCGTGTGCTTCAGCGTAACCGTAAAATAACGGCTGTCGCCCCACTCAGGAAACTGTGTATCAAGCGGATGCTGCGTAGCATCTACTATATACCCCAACGGATCAAACATCCTGAACAACATTGTCTCCCCACCCCTCACAGGCAATACAGACAGCTTTATCTCCAGTGGAAATGGCACGTCCACCAGCTCCGGTTTATCCTTACATTTTCCGTTCATGGCCGAGCTGAAAGCCTTCACGATAGCAGTGCTCATCAGGGAAGACGCCACATAGGGCCTGTCATTCACATATTGCTCCAACGCAAACTGATTTCCGGAGGCCCCTCCATTGGTTCGCACCAGCCCAACCGGATCGATATCCAGCAACAAGGCGCAGGTACACTCCTGTTCATTTGCCACAGGATAAAAGATATGCGCCTTCCCCTTCCCGAACTCGACCTCCTGTACCTTTGCAGGATGCTTATGCAATAGATATCCCAGGTCTGTGGCAGGCGTATGTCTCGTAGTAATAGTCAGTAACATTGATTCTTAAAATTGATAGCGCAAAGGTTAGGGTTAAGTGCGAAGTCTTTTTGCGCAGGTATAAGGATATTTTTTATTACCCAATTTAATTTTCTATTCAAGCTTCCATTCAATCTTCCAATCGATCTCCTACGCAATAGCACTCCGTTAGGAGTGCCCTTGTTTGTAGCCCCGGGTTTTCAACCCGGGGAACACGCGGTTTTCAACCCGGGGAACACGCGGTTTTCAACCCCGGGAACACGCGGTTTTCATCCCCCGTAATTATCAAAATACAATTTCATATCACCGTTAGAAACACGATATAACCAAAATCAGCCCCTACAAATAATACCTCCTGATCAACATATACACCACGGCAACGATCACACCAGTCAGCAACACAAACAACCATGCCCGCTTTCCGCTAACGTCCTCGCCTTCATGATCTTCATCATGGTGATGATCATGATCTTCCTCATGATGACCATAAAACATATAGATCTCCCAGTAAAAACCGTTCAACGCCTCTTGCGATAACAACCGTTCTCCCTCTCCATCAATATTATATTTCATGCCCAGCAGCAAATGCTGCTCATTGCTCTCGATCAGATACTCCAGTCCTGCCAGTAGCTTTTCTCCTTCTTCCTCCGTCAGCCGGTCAGCCTCCAGATATTTTATCAATAATTTTCTTACGGTCCTTGATTCCATCCGGCCAAATTATGAACATTCCCCGAAAAACCAAACGCATGATAAGTTTCCCGGCTATTAACACTTGCATATCAGGCAATACGTAGTAACTTTAATTTGAAAAAGATACCGGGTATGCAATACAAACAAATACCCCCGCCGGAATATCTTCGTGACTACGTCCGGTTTTTTTGGGTAATGGAAAGCCATGATACCGATATCTCCGCAGCATCCTTCAGAACGATCGCTGACGGTTGCCCCGGACTTATTTTCCAGCACCAGGAAAAAGGTATCCTGTTTCAGAACGACAAACAACTGCCCGGCACCATCCTCTACGGACAGGCCACCCGGCACGCAGAGCTGCGGATCAGCGGCATGTTCAATTCCATCGGCATATTCTTTTACCCCCATGCCTTAAAATCCATCTTCGGGCTGAATGCAGACGAACTCACCGACACATGCCTTGACCTCGACCTGATGGCGCACGAACAGGGCTTCCGCCTCTCAGAGCAGCTGTCAAACCTTACCGCCGTTCAGGCACAGATAGACACGCTTTGTTCCTATCTGCTGGCACAGATCAACAAACATGATCAATATGCTGATAAGGCTATGCAACATGTGCTGGACCGCATCAAAAAAGCTAACGGTAACATCTCCGTTAAAGCGTTAAGAGAGGAACTGCAACTATCCGAAAGATCTTTTGAACGCAAATTCAAACAACACATAGGTATCACACCAAAACTGTTTACACGCATATCACGCTTTCAGGCATCCATGCATCTTCTCAGGCAAAGCGATTACAACAAGTTATCAGACATCGCCTTTGAAAATGAATATGCAGATCAGTCTCACTTCATCAGGGCCTTTAAAGAATTTGCAGGTTCCTCTCCCTTCCAGTTTCAGAAAAGATCCAGAGAGCTCATAGAAAACCTCTCCATCCTCACAAAATAATCCCTGCCGGTTTCGTTCTATTTTTCGCTGCTCCGTCATCATAGCTTTGGGTTACAAAAATAAGCTATCATGAAACTTATCATCTTTGGCGCAACCGGCGCAACAGGCAAACATATGGTAGAACAAGCCCTTGAACAGGGCCACCTCGTTACCGCTTTCGTGCGCGATCCCTCAAAACTCGGCATCATGCATTCCAATCTGACCATCACTAAGGGCGATCTCATGGACGCTTCTTCTATCATACCTGCCATGCAGGGACAGGATGCCGTACTCTGCACCATTGGCGCTCCCGCCAATAAAACAGGTACGATCAGGTCAGAAGGCACGAAGAACATTATACAGGCAATGAAAACAGCAGGCGTAAAACGCCTCATCTGCCAGACCTCACTTGGTTATGGCGACAGCATAAAACTGCTGGACCAGACGCCTTTCATTTTCAAACATATTATTGTACCCTTCATTTTAAAGAAAGCCTTTGCAGACCATTCACTGCAGGAAGAATATATCAAACAAAGCCAGCTGGACTGGGTCATCGCACGTCCGGCAAACCTGACAGACGAAGCATTCACAGGGATATATAAACAGGGATTTCCGGCAACAGAAAAAAAGCTGAAAATGAAGATCTCCCGTGCCGACGTAGCAGACTTTATGCTGAAACAGTTAACAGCAAATACCTGGCTGCGGAAAACACCTGGTTTGTCCTACTAAGGTTTAAATAAAAGAAATGCGGTTGTCCCGATAAGTGACGACCGCATTTGTATACAAGTATAAAGTTACTTCACCAATTCGTTTGTTAGAAATCAATCTCCTCTCCAACCGCCAGCTCATAGGCATCCATCCCCTTTCTGAATATCCTGGCCGGTGCAGCACCTTCCAATGTAAACTTCGTTCCTTTTACCCTGATCCAGCTACCCTCACGTAATCCCACAACGACCAGGTCCTGCTGCTCCTGGAATTCCCGTATCCTTGTCTCCCTCGTCTCTCCCATATGTGGCAGGTCAGGGATCGGATCGAGATAGTGTGGATTCAGATTGAACGGCACCAGTCCCATGGTCTGAAAGCTTGGCGGATACACGATAGGCATGTCGTTCGTCGTTTGCATGTTCACACCGCCGATATTACTTCCGGCGCTCGTACCCAGGTACGGCTTACCCTTCTCCACTTCCCATCTCAGCACATCCATCAGTTGCAGATCATGAAGTTGTTTCACGAGTAAGAATGTATTCCCTCCCCCCGTAAAAAACGCCTCCCCGTTCCTGATAGCTTCCGCAGGATCATCAAACGTATGCAGTCCACGCACCTTCAGTCCCGCCGTAGCAAATACAGTCGTTACCTTCTCAGTATATTCATCATGTGAAATGCCTCCCGGACGTGCGTAAGGAATAAAGATCACTTCACCCGCGCCGGTAAAAAGTTCTTTGATCACCGGTAGCAGGTATGACAGGTAAGTTTCTCCGTGCAGTGTGGAAGTACTGGCTAAAACAACATTCTTCATAAGCTGCAAGATAAAAAGATAACCGGTAACCATCGGCCACTGGTTTAGAATGCCTCGCCCAGGTTGATATTAAACCTGCTGCCATAGCTGCTGATACCATAATCAAACGCGATATTCGTACTTGACTTTTTATTGAACTTAACACGCAAACCAGCCCCCGTAGCAGGATGTAGCCCGGTAAACCGGTAATTATCAGGTTTGGTCACACTGTTCGCATTCGCAAACACCACAAAACCTAACAATCCATTCTTCGTGATATCCCTCCGGTATTCCACTTCCAGATCTATCAATCCCTTGCCCCTGAACCGCCCCTGATCCATCCCCCGGCCACTGCGCGTATTAGGGTCCCAGCCAATGCTCGGCAGGTCAAGGTAAGGCGTCTTGCGACTCAGCGTTGTCCAATAAAATCCCCAGAAAGCAAGTACATTCTGCTGCCTTTCATCACCGAAATGAATGTATCGTCTGTAGTCCAGGTATAGAGACTCCCAATTGTCGTTACTTCCCAGGAACGTTGGATTGATCCTGAATACCGCATTAAAATAATGCCCCGACTGCGGATTGATAGAGTTCTGCCTCGATTCTTTCAACAGGTTAAAGGAAATACCCGAAGACACCGTCTGATTACGGTCCGTTCCATAACGATAGTTCACGAACTTCGACAGTTGTAAACTGTCGTTGTCCCGGATCCCTATATTTGAATGCCAGTCCATATGATACCCCAGTCCCACCAGCCACTTCGGCCTTACTCTCCGGTAGAAGGTCTCGTAAAACCGGAAATAGTTATTCCCCAGTAACTGCTTGTCATCGTTAGGCACGCCATTCCCCAGTCCCCAGGTGTACTGCGGATTGATAATAAAGCGCATATCGCCCACCATATTGTAGTTATTACCCTCCAGCCATATATTCGACCTCAAAGCGAAAGAAAAGCGCCCCCTGAAGGAGAAAGAAGGGGTAAATGATACGTTTGACAGGTAGGTCGTCCTTCGTGGCCCCAAATAAAATGCGGCGTTCGTAGAAGTGATCAGGGCCGCCCCGCCGCCTGGTATGCTGGATGGCGCCGGCAATAATGAATAATAGATCCGCCGTCTCCCCATTTTTTTAGGTGGCTTCGGTTTATACTTGATAACGCCCTTCAACAGGTCGATGACGTCCTTACGGGGTACCGTGTCCTCGTCAGGATCATCATTCCTTTGCTGTGCAAGCACGCAGCAAGGCAGGGCTAAAAACAGTGATATAATCAGTGTAAGTTTTTTCATCAGCGTCAGCAATCTGGTTCCAACATAATACTTAGTATCTATAGTCTAAATATTATGCCAGCAGATACGCTGCCTATATTGGCACGGCGTTTTGAGCACCGCCATCGGGGATAAACAGGACCATCGTTAAACGATCAGGGGCTGGCCAAACTGGCCAAACCCGTTTTCAATATAAACCTAAACAAGAGCCGAAACTAATTGCTACATTCTTACCTGATACAAACTTCCATTAAATATCCTCCATATAAAATCCCCTGATCCGGTGAAAAATAGTCACTTATAATCCCCCGATCTTACGCACAAACTATGCACATAGCAATCCGTCCAGGCATCTTTTTCGTATCTTAACGCACTCGTAATGAATGCTATGGGCAAACAAACAGGTATTATCCTGTATAGTGGTAAACTGGGCGGCCAGGTAGGCTACTTCAGGAGAAACAAAAAGGTAAGAAAGAATGGTGGACACGCCACGCTCCGCAAAGTGTACGGCAAACCGCCGCTACACAAAGAGCCGCCACCGACTTCGGCACTGCCAGCAAATGCAGTCGCCTGGTCCGTCATGCCCTGCGCCCCTGGCTGCAATATTATGGTTACCATTTCGATCATAACCGCCTTAACAAGGCCTTTATTGATGTTATACAAGCCGACGACATCCCCAAAACAGGGTTCAAAGTCCCCACGTTTCATAACCTGCAGTCACTTACTGGTTTCAGCTTCAACAACGGCATAGCAACGCACCGTTATTTAACTGGCCATCCCTTAATAGCAAAGAACGACGACAATACCATCAGCATTTCATTGCCAGGTATCCATATCAGCAATGCCCGGATCCATAAAGGCATCACACATCTCTGCGTAAAAGCCCTTGCATTGCCATTTACTTTTACCGGAGATGATATCAAGCCGGTCATAAGTGAAACCATCACCATAAAACGCAACGATACACAGCAGGCCATTATACTCACCTTACCCGCAAACAAAGAACAAAGTATCATCGTACTCGAAATACAATGTGCCAGCGAAATAAATGGCCGTATAGAAATATCTGCAAATACACAGACCGCAGCTATGGACATCATTGCCGTTTTACCTGCACCGAAACCCCAAAAGCCTGAAAGAATATACAGGAATAAATTACGCCGGCTCAACATCATTCCGTACGGTTGTCAACCTGTAAAAAGAGCTGTGAAGAAACAACAGATCCTCCCCCATCCCCTAAAAGAATAACACCAGCCCTTCATTCTTCATGTAATTATCTGCCGGTAGCGCCACTCCGTTTGCATCGCCATGCGCCATTATCAATTTTGAAGCCTCTTTACCTCACTTTTAAGCATACACTCCATCATTCAATCCGGAATAAAAACATTACTTCACTACGAATTACCCGTATTTCCAGCACAATTGATCCCAGGCATGCTTAACAGCCCACTTTACTATCATATTCCTGTAAGTCCACCTGAAAGCCGTACTTACTTCACTGTTGCTTCGGGTTTACGTCATGTATTCCCCTGGTATCTCTGTACATTCAATACAGTAGCTCACATAAAATATTTTTACTTTTTCTGAATAATTGATACCTTATTGATATTAAATGTTACTTTTATACCTCTTACAAACGGCTTTATAAGCCTTTCTCCTGATTTTCATACCTCCTTATCTCGTTTCTAGGCCTGGGACAGAACAATATCTCCTGCCTGTAACAATTATTATCCGAAAACACTAAACCATACGCACAACATGGCATTTAAACCCTTACCCAATCAGCGGTATTACCTGATTGCGAAACACAGTAATAAAGCAATTGGCTTCAAAGATGGCAACGAAGGAAGTCACCTCATTCAAATGACATTGAATCCCGGTAATGAAAACCAGAAATTCACCTTTGATCATGGGAATAACTTCTATTGGATCATGCCAAATTATAGACAGCGGTATCTCGTTGTCAACGATCATTCAACCGCAGATCACATACCCATCATTCAATGGCATTTTGAACCGAGTAAACAAAATCAGCATTTCCACCTGGACCCGGCAGGAGACGGATATTACCGTATCAGAGCCTTGCATAGCAACAAATATTTCGACGTCATCAACGCCTCGAACAATGATGATACGAAGGTGTTGCAGATGCCTTTAACAGGAACTGATAACCAGCTGTTCAAAATCGTGCCTGTCATTGAAGATTCCCTGCTGCCCAGCACCATGTCTCTTGCAGAAACAAATGATAAAGGCCGCGCGATGGTATTACAAATAGTCGGTCTCATACCCAAAGGGATAGGAGACGCCCTTAGTGGCATCGTCGGTTTCTTCTGGACACCGGAAGATAAACTGGCGCTCCTGTGGGACCAGATGAAAACGTATGTGGATAAACGTATCAATGAGATGATAGAACTGAAGCAGCTGGAAGCAATGAGAGATGACATTGCTGGTTTGCTGCTGAATGTCAGGGAGTACGATGACCTGACCATGGGAACAGGCGATAAGATGAAAGCGTTGACAGAAGCTATCAAATCAGCACAGCAGAGACAACCCACCTTCTTCAACAAAAAGCCGCACGTTCTGCCATACCTCATCGGTTACGGCACCATCCTGCTTTCCCTGAAATACAAACTGGCTACAGCATACAAAGAAATTGCCGGTGTAGAACCAACTGCTAACGACAAAAATCAGTACCTGAAACATTTACAAACTGCCCTGAAAGAGTATACCGCAGAAGTAGAGAAACACAGGAAAACACTAATCACAAACCGCCTGTCACAGATCCGGAACGCAAACCACCTGTATGCTCCCACTCACATCACCGAAGATTCCTTCGACGGATGGTCTATGAGCTGGTCAGAGACGTATGAACAACACAAGCCCGGTGAAGGTGACAAAAATCATAAAGAGCTGGCGGAGTACGCATTCACCCAGCGTAAAAAACAAATAGAAGAACAATTTGCTGCAGACCTGGAAGAGTTGACAGCGCACGCCAGGTTATGGCATAACTTTGACCCTGCAGCCACTCCTTATAAAGAAAAAACGATCAGAAGATCAGTAGGCGCTTTCGGAGGTCTGCAACACACAACGCCTTTTGCAACCCCGGACAATGCAATTATCAAAAGTATCACGATCTATCATGAGGACGGGTCCTTCCTTGGTCTTGAGATAGGCTGCGAGGGACATCCGAATACCAAAGCCGGTAAAACTTCCGGATCAAGGATCGACCTTGTTTTAAAAGACAAAGAATATATCACCGGCGTATTTGGATCTATGAGGAACCATATCGAAAGCCTATGGTTTAATACACAGAAAGGCAATCGAATAGGAGCTGGTACCAAAGCCGGAGAACCTGTTAACATGAAAGAACAAATATATCCGCTTCACCCTTATGGAGTGGTAAGCACACACTTCAACGGCGATCTTGCAAACAGCCTGAACGCTCGACTGGTCGGTATCTCAGGTGCACATAACGGTAAGCTGGTACAACAGATCACCTTCCACTGGGAATACGATTATTAAGTAAATAACGATAAATATCAGTCCCCTCCGCACACATCCCAGAGGGGACTTTTCATTTCCTTATACTTATCAGATTATTTCGCTGCCCGGCATTATCTTTGCCTGTAATACGACTCGTAAAGCTAATCCGTGCCAGCCATGTCAAAGAAATACCTGCTGTTTATACTGCTACTCTTATCAGTAACATACCGTACATCCGCACAGCAATCACCGAACGCTATTCCCATTCAATTCACTTTAAAACAAGGCGCTTACGTCACCCTCGTCGTTGAGAACAACACCGGCGTCAGAGTACGTAATCTCGTTTCTGAAACATGGTTCCCTGCCGGTAAAAACACCGTGCAATGGGATGGCCTCGACGATCTTGGAAGAGATGTAGATGCCGCAAAACACGGCGTTTACAGCATTCCCGGTAAAATGGTGACACCAGGTCAGTACAAGGTACGCGGCTTGATGAGAGGTCCTATCAATGCACGCTACGAAATGACCACCTATTCAACAGGTACGCCTCCCTGGAGAACAGAAGATCATACCGGCGCCTGGCTCGCCAATCATACCCCTCCGCAAGCCGCCATGTTCGTACCCGCAGCTGCATCTCCTACGGGACAACCGGCAGTATTGTTAGGCTGTTACGTTACCGAAGGACCAGACGGCATGGCCTGGATAGACATGAATGGCCGCAAACGCGGTGGCCGCCCCTGGGTTGGCGGCGTATGGACCGCTGCTCCCTTTATGGCAATGGACAATGGCCCCAAAGCTATTCCTGGCACCAGCCTGTATGTCGCGTCAGCATGGGAATCTGGCAAACAGTCGGGCATCGCGGAACTTCGCCTTAACGCCTTAAGCGTCAATAAAAAGAACGACTATAACGTAAAACAGGTACTTAAATATTCCCTCGGCGCCAGCTCCCTGGATGACGCAAAGGAGATCATCTCCGGCATCGCTGTCAACAACGGCATCCTGCTGATCAGCCTTCGCAAAAAGAATCGTATCCTGTTAATCGACGTCAGCAAAGGACAGGTAACCGACAGCATCCAGATCAACGCTCCCGCCGGTATGTGTTATGACGCTACCGGCCGTTTGCTGTTGCTTTCGGGGGATGATCTGCTGCGTTTCACCGGTTCTCCCCGTAACAGTAAGCCAGAAAAACTAATCGGCAATAACCTCGAAGCCCCTTATGCACTTACGCTCGATAAAACCGGTAACATCTATATCAGTGACAGGGGCAAAAGCCATACAGTAAAAATATTCTCGTCAACAGGTAAATACCTCCGGCAGATCGGTACGCCGGGCGCTCCCGCAGCTGGCCCCTACAATCCGCAGCACATGAACAATCCCGCCGGTATCACCATAGATGCTAAACAGCAACTATGGGTCACCGAAGCGGATTACCTGCCTAAAAGGGTCAGCGTATGGTCGCTCGACGGACAACTCCTCCACGCCTATTACGGTCCTCCGAAATATGGCGGTGGCGGCACCCTCGACCCGCAGAACAAGTCCCGTTTCTATTACGCAGAAACAACATATGGCGCAATGGAGTTCTCACTGAACTGGCAAACGGGGACGTCTACACTGAAACAGGTATACTACAGGCCTGACGCCAACGATCTGCCACTCTCATTTCGTAATGCAGCACCCGAAACGCCGCTTTACTACAATGGCCAGCAATACTTTACCAACTGCTATAACAGCAATCCGACCAATGGCACGGCTACGGCATTCCTGTTCATCAGGCGGAATGGTATAGCATATCCTGTCGCGGCAATGGGACAGGCATCACAATGGGACCTCCTAAAAAGTGACGCCTTCCGGGCATCCTGGCCAAAAGGTGTGAACCTCAATAACAAAGGAGCTTTCAGCCAGGCATTCTTCATCTGGCAGGACCAGAACGGTGACGGCCAGGCGCAACCCAATGAAGTACAATACCAGCAGGGCGTAGTAGGCGGAGTGACCATCATGCCCGATCTGACCTTCTGTATCGCACGGATCAATGATAAAGCCATCAGCTTCGCAGTTACCGGCACAACTAAACAGGGCGTACCTCTTTACAATATCACCAAAGGAAAAACACTTGCACAAGACGTACAGCCCCCTGCTTCCTCCGGTGGCGATCAGCTGCTGGAAGGGCCTGACGGCTGGAATATACTGACGCTTGGAGCGAAACCGTTTTCCCCGTACTCTCTCAGTGGCACAAAGAACGGAACGGCGGTATGGAGTTATCCTAACCTCTGGCCCGGACTGCATGCCTCTCACAATGCACCTGTTGCCGACCTCCCCGGACAACTTATCGGTACCACCCGTCTGCTGGGAGGTTTCTTCAGTGTCAAAGGTTCAGATATAGGCCCCTTATGCGCCATTAACGGCAATCACGGCAACGTCTATATCTTTACTGCAGATGGTCTCTTTGTAGCAACGCTCTTCCAGAATATGCGGTCCGGTATCATCTGGCGTTTACCAACTGCGCAACGCAACATGTCGCTGGACAGCCTCACACTCGGCGAAGAGAACTTTTGGCCGGGCATCACCGCCACCCAGGATGGTAAGGTCTACCTCGTAGATGGCGCACGTAGCGCTATCGTAAGACTGGACGGCATGGAAAACATCAGCAGGCTACCCGACATCACCATCACCGTAAGTCAATCCTCAATAAACCGAAGCCTTGCTGTCATCGCAGCAACACCAGCAGCCAGTCAACAAGCGACAGCCCCTAAAATATTACAGGTCAGCATCCTCTCACAAAAGCCTGTCATAGACGGCAAGCTGAATGACTGGTCGTCAGCATCCTGGGCCGACATTGACAAAAGAGGTGTAAAAGGATATTTCAATTCTACCAAACAGGCATACGATATCACAGGAGCACTTGCAGTATCCAATGGCCGCCTCTATGCCGCCTTCCGCACCGGCAATCCCAAACTGGCGGACAACACCGGCGAAATGCCGCAGGCCCCCTTTAAAACAGGCGGAGCCCTCGACATCATGATCGGCAGCTCCAATGCGAAAGCCGATTCCAATCGCCGTACGCCCATATCCGGCGATGCCCGTCTGCTCATCAGTGTCATCAACGGCAAACCGCAGGCATTACTTTACCGCGCGGTAGTACCGGGTACACGCACAGAAGATAAGGTACCATTCTCCTCTCCTTCCCGTACCATCACGTTCGACCGTGTCGACAACATCACCACTCAGCTCCAGTTTGCCGCTTCCGAGGGCAATTACGAGCTTTCCATACCACTTTCGATATTGGGCATCCAAGTCAGCGAAGGGACTAAAATTAAGGGCGATATAGGCATTCTCCGTGGCGACAAAGGCGAAACCATCTCTCGCCTCTATTGGAGCAACAAAGCAACAGGCATCACTGCCGACGTTCCCTCAGAAGCAACACTATCACCTGATATGTGGGGAACATTCCTCTTCAGGAAAAGTAAGTAGCGGATAGCTATCACAGTCTAGCCCTTTGGTTTAATTGGAAGTTTGCCTTCCCGTCAAACCAAAGGGCTACTCTTTTATGTTATCCTGAGTATACCTTTGCCTTCCCGACGGTTTGAGGTGGGACTTCGGGCTGTGTCCCTCTTCGAGCACTTGCTATTGGACATTATCAGGCGTATGTACAATAGTAATGCTATTATACCCCTATCAATCGTACCAGCGCTCTCAAAGGGATAAGGCCCTCAGTCTCCACCTCAACCGTCTTGTAGCAAAAGCCTCCCTAGCAATAGCAGGACGAACATAACTATTACATTGTCTCTATTCATAACGTGGACGTCCATGAGCAGCGGACGGTTTGGGGGGAGACCACTGGCCTTAGTTATTTGAAGTATGCTTAATACGACCAACCAGGGGTTTAATAGCATTCCCAACGCCCAACCGACCTATCAAAGCTAAATAGCAAGGAACTTCAAAGAACTACAGCCAGAGGCTCCACCCCAAACCGGCAGCACTCAAAGTCCCACCCTTGCTATAGTTTGACGACATCGAACTAAGTAACTTCAACGCCCCGTAGCCAAAAGCCATATCCGCGATCGGACACCCGAGTGTTACAAAACCGGACAATGCGACCATCACGCACTCCAATAAACAACTAATTACCAATCAATTACACAATTGGCATACTTTCAGTGCGATGAAATCACACAACCCACACCACTATGCTGAGAAACTATTTCAGAATTGCCTGGCGCAATCTCTTAAAAAACAAAGGCTATTCTCTTATCAATATCGGCGGATTAGCTACCGGCATGGCAGTAGCTATGTTGATAGGTCTCTGGATATGGGACGAACTCTCCTTCAACAAGTATAACAAACAATACGACCGCATTGCACAAGTAATGCAGACCCAGGATTTCGGCGGACAGCTCGATACCTGGCAAACCATGCCCTATCCGGTAGGAGAAGTACTCCGCGAACGTTATGGAAGTGATTTCAAACGGGTAGTAATGTCATCGTGGGACTTCTACAAAATCATTTCCGTAGGTGAGAAGAAGATGCGGAAGATAGGGAGGTTCATGGAACCGGAAGGTCCTGCACTGATGGACATTAAAATGTTAAGCGGATCAAGAGATGCGCTGAAAGACCCTTCTTCTATCTTATTGTCAGCATCTCTGGCAGCAACTTACTTTGATAAAGAAGATCCCATCGGCAAGACCATCAGACTTGACAACCGTCAGAATCTGATCGTAAAGGGAGTATATGAAGACCTTCCATACAACTCCACTTTTGGGAGTGTTGGTTTTATTGCCACCTGGAGTGTGTATATCAATAATGACTTAACGTGGATTAAGACTGCCGAAGATCAATGGGGAATGAATGGTTTCCTCACTTATGTGGAAGTAGCGGAGCATGCAGATATGGCCCGTGTATCGGCGAAGATCGCCAGTTTGAAGATGGATCATGTCAGTGCAGATGACAGGCGTTTTAAACCCGTGGTGTTCCTGCATCCCATGAGCAAGTGGCATTTGTATGAAGCGTTTAAGAATGGCGTTAATACAGGGGGGCGTATCCAGTATGTGCGGCTGTTCGCCATCATCGGCCTGTTTGTGCTATTATTGGCATGCATCAATTTCATGAATCTGAGCACGGCACGTTCTGAGAAGCGTGCCAGGGAAGTGGGGCTCCGCAAAGCTATTGGTTCGATGCGCATTCAACTGATCTGGCAGTTCTTCAGTGAGTCGTTGCTGGTAGTGGGACTTGCTTTTATATTGTCAGTTATTATTACGCAGTTGACGCTTCCGTTTTTCAATAATGTGTCTGATAAAAAGATGAGCATCCTCTGGGCAAGTCCGGTATTCTGGTTAACGGGCATCATAGTCACCCTGTTAACAGGATTGATAGCAGGTAGCTATCCGGCATTGTACCTATCATCTTTTCAGCCCGTAAAGGTATTAAAGGGCACATTCCGTACCGGCCGTAATGCAGCATTACCCCGTAAGATATTAGTTGTACTGCAGTTTACCGTTTCCCTTGTACTGATCATAGGAACTATCATAGTCTTCAGACAGGTACAGTTTGCCCGTACCCGGCCTGTGGGATATACCCGGGAAGGATTGATATCTATGGAATTGAACGTTCCTGATATTCATCAACATTTCGATGCAGTACGCCGTGAACTGATCGGCAGTGGAGCGATCACAGAGATGTCGGAAGCTGGAGCACCGGCTACTACTGTATGGCAGACCAATGGAGACCTCAACTGGAAAGGGAAAGACCCTGGCCTTGCGGTAGATATGCCGAATACGACAGTTTCACCTGAATATGGCAAAACAGTAGGCTGGCAGTTTAAAGCAGGAAGGGACTTCTCCATAGACTATGCATCAGATTCCTCTGCATTCGTGATCAACGAAGCGGCTGTTAGATTTATGGGACTGAAAGATCCGGTTGGCGAGGTTATACAGTGGGGAGATCGTTCATTCACTATCATAGGAGTGATCAAAGATATGATCATGGAATCGCCGTACCAGCCGGTGCGGCCGTCACTCTTTCATATGAGCAGAGAAGTCCTTGGCGTGTTACTCCTGCGTATCAATCCGGCAGTTAATCCGCAAACGGCATTAGCGAAGTTAGAGACTGTCTTTAAGAAGTATAGTCCGGAGCAACCATTTGATTACCAGTTTGTCGATATTGAGTATGCGAAGAAGTTTGGTACTGAAGTACGTGTTGGAAAGTTAACAAGTTTCTTTGCGATACTGGCGATCTTCATCTGCTGTCTTGGTTTGTTCGGTATGGCTTCGTTTATGGCAGAACGTAGAACAAAAGAGATAGGCGTACGAAAAGTACTAGGCGCATCAGTATTAAACTTATGGGCGATGTTATCCCGTGACTTCCTCATGCTTGTATTTATAGCCTTACTGGTGGCAGTACCCACGGCCTATTATTTTATGCATAGCTGGTTACAAAACTATCAGTACCGGTCAGAGATATCATGGTGGATATTTGCTATAGCGGGCATCGGAATATTAGTGATCACACTTGTCACGGTCAGCTTTCAGAGCGTCCGGGCAGCATTAGCTAATCCTGTAAAAAGTCTGAAAGCCGAATAATATTTTCAAGCCGCGTCCTGTACGCGGCTTTTTCTTTAGCTGTAGTTTCCCCCGATTTTAAAGACGCCCGGAGCAGCAACATTTCAGGAGAAGGTACTGTCACTATCCTTGCAATTTGGAATATGCTAATGCTGCTACCAACAATGGGTTTATCAATACTGTAACAAAAGACTTCCTACACAGGAGGATAAACATGACTATTACATTGTCCCTATACATAACGTGGACGTCCATGAGCAGCGGACGGTTTGGGGGGAGACCACTGGCCTTAGTTATTTGAAGTATGCTCAATACGATCACCCAGGGGTTTAATAGCATTCCAAACGCCCAACCGACCCATCAAAGATAAATAGCAAGGAACTTCAAAGAACTACAGCCAGAGGCTCCACCCCAAACCGGCAGCACTCAAAGTCCTGCCCTTGCAATCATTTAGAGACAACGAACTCCAAAGAAACACCCCTCATTTAAGTACATCGACCACTTTCGATTTTTATATTATCTTAGCACCCTGAAACGTGAAGTTTGAAAACCTGATACCGTTGATCCATTACAACTATAATCTTTAGGAAACCTTTTTGCCCGTACAGCATCAATCTGTACCTATCGAAAAACCTTATAACCAACTCCCTTAAATGAAAACCATATGATCTCAACTCGTGCCTTATCGGCTTGCGACATGATCCGCAGGAGAACAACACTTCTCTTTGCTCTTGTCCTCTCCATTATTCTGACAGGTATGACCGGTACGCCCGCTTTCTCGCAAAACTGGCGATTAGCACAACCCGCATACCCGACTACAGACGCTTTTGTCATTACCTACTCCGTAGCCGACTTCGGCGCTACGGGCGATGGTGTGACCGATGTTACCAGCATCTTCCAGGCCCGCCTGAACGCTTTAGGCGCATTAGGTGGAGGTACTTTGTATGTGCCTGCCGGCAGATACGTTATCCGTGGTACCCTGCTCATTCCTAAAGGCATAACGCTTCGCGGTGAGTGGCAGAAACCTACCAAAGGTCAACCCATCAACGGAACTGTCCTGATGGCCTACTCCGGCCGTGGCGATGAAAATGCAACGCCTTTCATTACCATGCAAACGTCCGCAGCCGTGCGAGACCTGGCCATCTGGTACCCGGAACAATCGCCGGACAACATCACGCCTTACCCTCCGGCTATCATCTTCGGAGCGCCTAATTACTTCGGTAATGAATTCTGCAATGCCAGGAACGTGACATTTGTCAACGCCTACACAGGCATCCTCTTCTCCAGGACCAATGGTGGTACCTGTCCGGTAATTAATGGCGTATATGGTACGCCGTTATCAAGAGGTGTCGAAATAGATAATATCGTTGACGTAGGAAGAATAGAGAATGTCAACTTCTCTCCCGCCTACTGGGCTGGCTCCGGGCTTCCGAACGCCCCCGCTGCTGGCGGCTCATATGCTAACTGGATCTACCAGAACGGTACTGGTATAGTAATGCGCCGGAATGACTGGTCATACAGCGCCTTTGTAGATATCGAAGGTTACGCTATCGGCTTCCACGCCACCACCTCCATTCCAAGTGCGCCTGCTGTCCCTAACGGACAGAATTACGCCATGACCTTCACCAATTGTAAAACCGGTATCTACGCAGAAGTGGTGAGCAATGTAGGTATCATGTTTGCCCGTTGTACCACCATCAACTGTGCTACCGGTCTGGCTATTGGCGGCGGCTCTTCTACGAATGGCGCTTTACAGCTCCATACTTGTACTATCGGAGGATCTATTGATGCGATTTCCGCTGATCCTACCTGCGTGGCCAGGATCATGCTGCAACAGTCTACCATTACCGGCGGTAACGTGAACATCGGCGGTGGTACTTTCGCAGCTTCTGACTGCGATTTCAATAATAAAGCTCCGCAGATAGTTCTGGGCGCTAATTCCAGAGGTATCATCACCGGTAACCGTTTCAAAAACGGAGTGAACATTCAGAACAACTCACTCTATACTAACGCAATCGATCATACGCCACTGACATTAAAGAAGCTGCCACCCTTCCCAACCATCACACAAGCTACACACAAGCCTTCCCGGCAGGTGTTATATCTTGCCACAGCAGCTCCTTTCAATGCAAAACCCGATGGCGTGACCGACAACACGACCGCTATCCAGAACGCATTGACCAAAGCCGGTACTGATGGCGGCGGTATTGTATTCTTACCTCCCGGAAAATACAAAGTAACAGGCCATCTTACAGTGCCAACCAACGTAGAGCTCAAAGGTGCTGCCGATAACAGTACCACGCCTACAGGTCCCGGCAGTGTATTAGAACCATATGCCGATAAAGGCAATCCGAACGGTACCCCTTTCATCAAACTATCCGCAGGTAGCGGTCTCCAGGGACTTACCATCAACTATCCTGAACAGATGGCTTCACTGGCGCCTAATTTCCCTGCATATCCGTACACCATACAGGTTACAGGTAGTGACGTTTATATCGTCAATATCGGTCTCCGCGCCGTATACAACGGTATAGACATGTTCACCTACCAATGTAATAATCACTACGTTGACTGGCTGGCAGGGCATGTGTTCCACAATGCTATTAAAGTAGGTGGCGGTACCAACGGCGGGCAGATCTCCAATACACAGTTCAACACCATCGCTTATGCGGCCGGTGCTGAATCCAAGTTTGGCAGCTGGCCTAACTCACCACAGGGTGATAACTCCGCTATCTATTCTTATCAGTTGAACAGCATGGATTTTATCATCCTGGGCAACGCACAGAATGAGATCCTCTATAACGATTTCGTATATGGCGCACATCATGGCCTGATACTCGCCAATGAAGGCGGCGGGGCTTCAGGCATCAGTATGGGCCTCGGATTAGACGGTACTAAGAATGCTATCAGCTTTGAGAAACTGGGCGCCGGCGGATTTGACTTCATCAATAGCCAGATAGTAGCACTCAATAACAACCAGGATACTTCTACCAGCTATATCAATACCACCAGCACCCTTGCAGGTCAGATCAATCTCTTTAACTCCGATTATTGGGGTAATCCTGCAAAGTCTATCGTATCCGCTGGCAGTGGCGCCATCAATCTGCAAACCGCTAACTTCGCTGAACCAGGTTTCCAGAACTGGGGTACTATCCGCAATGGTTCACTGAGCCTGCATAACTCCACCGTATGGCCGGTAGGTACATTGCTGAACGCCGGTGCAGAACCAAAGTTGTCCGCACAGTCCTCCATCGTTGATAGTGCTAACATCGATGCTTATAAAGCTGCACCATGGAAAAACAACCTGGGTAATATCTGGGCGGTTTCTGTGGCCGGAGCAATGGACAGACAAGGCTGGACAGCCGCCGCTTCTGTCAACACCAACAATGCTAAAAATGCACTGGACAGTAACGCCCTTACCCGCTGGGATACACAGGGCGGTCAGGTCAACGGACAAACCTTCACTGTCGATATGAAAACAGTGAATACTATCAACAGGATCATACTGGATGCTACCGACAGCCCATCCGATTCACCGGCAGGTTATAGCGCCTATCTCTCTAACGACGGCGTGAACTGGGGCAGTCCTATCGCTTCAGGTGTCGGTCCGCAAGGCATGACGCTCATTACCTTCCCTGAAAAAGTAGGTCGTTACATCCGTATCGTGCAAACAGGTTCCAAAGGTAACTACTGGTCTATCCACGAGTTCTACGTATTCGGTCGTGTAAACGTGGCCAGCGTAGGCGTAACTCCTCCTTCAGGCAATCTGAATGTAGGCGGTACCCAGCAGTTAACAGCAACCGTCCTCCCAGTGAATGCTACCAATAAAGCAAAAACCTGGGCGTCCTCCAACCCTGCTATCGCTACTGTCGATACCAGCGGTAAAGTAACTGCTGTATCACCAGGCATCGTGACCATCACCGTTACTACTGTAGATGGTAATAAAACTGCCAGCTGCATCGATACTGTAAAAGCATCTAACAATGCATTTAACGGTACACCGGCCACTGTTCCCGGTAAGATAGAAGCAGAGAATTTCGATAACGGCGGACAAGGCATCGCGTACTCCGATATCGATCCAACTAACAATGGTGGCTTGTATAGGTCAGAAGGCGTCGATGTAGAATCTTGTGCTGACGGCGGATATGACGTAGGGTATACGGCTACCGGTGAATGGCTGAACTACACCGTGAACATCACCACTCCGGGTACATACACCTTACAGGCACGCATCGCCTCTCCATATGGCGGCAGACAGTGTCATGTAGAACTGGACGGTGTGAACATCTCAGGTCCGATCAGTATTCCTAATACAGGCGGCTGGCAAACCTATCAGACGTTGACAGCTACCACCCCAAGCCTTACTACCGGTCTTAAAACACTGCGTCTTGTAATGGATACAGATGGTTTCAACGTTGATTACCTCACACTCACCCGTACCGGCACAGCAGCTGCTAAACTGGCTGATAACACCGCTGATATCGTTGCTTATCCGAACCCGGTAACTGGTAACCAGCTCAACCTTCAACTGGTCAACCACACTGCAGGCAAATACCGCGTTGTATTATTCAATTCGTTGCACCAGCCTGTATATACTACAGCCATCAACGTAGGTAAAGCAACCGGCACTTATCCGCTGACGCTGCACAACACCTTACCTGCTGGATATTATATGCTGGAAGTGATCGATCAGAAAGGCAACCGTGAAGTAAAGAAGATCATCGTTCAATAACGATATCTCAAAATGATAAAACAAAGAAGGCGTCCGCTTTTAGCAGACGCCTTCTTACTTTCAGCCCCTTTCCAGTACCGCACTGCCTCCAATCAGAAATACAGTATCAGGAAAGAAAGTCTTAGAAAAAGAGGATGTACATCTCCGGCCAGAGAGTTCCTCTTTCATGTGTTTTTACTTACTTAGGTCCCATGCCTTCAACCCGTCAACGGTCACCTTTCCTTCTTTGGCAAATACAGACCATCCCGTAGCTTTTTCATCGGGGAATATCAGGGTGGTCAGCACACGCTCCCCACCGTTTACAAATACCTCCAGTGAAGACTTATCGAACAGTACCTGCAACCTGATCTTACCACCTGAAGGCTTCACAGTAAGTTTATCCGTCTGCTCAACCTTACCATCCTTCACATTCGCAATATAAAGCTCGTTACGGGCGGTATTGTAACCCAGGATAGTCTCACCCTTGCCACCATCCTCCTGGGCGATTTTAAAGCCAAAATCCTGCGCTGTGCCGGGCGTAAATGTAGCGTCTATCCAGTTAGCGTTTGAACCGAACCGTTTGCCCTTGTTCAATGCCAGTTCTTTACTATCGATCTCCACCTGCTGTTTTACCAGTTTCTTCGAAGACGGCAGTTTCTCCAGGGACGCATTCAACACCGAAGCAGGTTGCTGATACAGCTGCACGCCATCCGGAGTAGATTTCAGTTGCAGGTCCCTCGCTATGGACATCTGTCCACGCCATGGATAGGTTTCCGTCTGGAAAGGCGTCAGCCAGCCTACCATCGTTTGTCGACCTTCAGGCAAATTATTGTACGGAATAGCCGCATAGTATGTCCTGCCATAATCCACGAACTGCTGGTGTTCCGCCGGACGATCATTCTTAAACGTCTTCCCGTCAAAGTCACCCGTGAAATACTGCATACCGGTATGTGCATCCTGGTTACCAGAGGAGATCATGATCAGCCATTTCTTTTTGGATAGGTCGCCATCCACATACAACGGCGTCAGAGACGGGCACTCCCATATCTTACGGATGTCCCCCTGATTACCGAACTCACTCATCAGCTCCCATTTTTTCAGGTCCTTTGAACTATAGAACTGTAATTTATGCTCATGCGGAACGGCTACCGTCATCACCCATTGTTGCTGTTCTTCCATCCATATCACACTGGGATCACGAAAGTCTTTCTTACTGATATCTACCACAGGATTACCTGCATAATTTACATAGCTCATCCCGCCATCATTGCTATACGCCACAAACTGCGACTCCTTCTGTTGTTTCGGCTGATCTGCCGTATAAATGGCTACCAGCGGAGCCTTACCGCCTGTGCCAAAACCACTGGTATTGTTCTTATCCAGCACCGCACAACCGGAGAAGATCCAGGTGGTCGTATCTTTCTTCTCAATTTCCGGAATAGCTACCGGCAGATGTTTCCAGGTCAGCAGGTCCTTACTGGTAGCATGCCCCCAGCTCATATGTCCCCACTTGTTCTCAAACGGGTTGTGCTGGTAATAGAGATGATATACCCCATCAAGATAGATCAGTCCATTAGGATCATTCGTCCAGTTCTTCGCAGGAGTGAAATGGTACGCCGGTCGCCATTGCGGCGTAGGTACCGGTTGCTGCTGGGCCAGTAAGGTCAGTGGCAGCAAACATGCTAACGGTAATGCAAACAGTTTCTTGGTCATAAAATGGACAATGTTTTAATAGGCCGGAATAGATCACCAACCTGCATTTTGTTTATATAATCCTTTACTATAGTTCATCTGGTTCAATGGCACCGGCAGATATTCATCCCTTCCTTTTTTAAACAAAGCATCTGTCAGGTGCGGACTGCGTGTTTTCTCTACTGCAAAATAAGCATTAAGATATTCGGCCGCAATGCCCCAGCGTACAAGATCGAAAAACCGGTAGCCTTCCATGGCAAACTCCAACCTGCGCTCCCATCTTACAGCCTGCCGTGCAAAATCCTGTGTCCAGGTGCAGTTAACGCCAGGTTTGTAAATATCTACCTTATAGTTGGAAGTAAAAGAACCATTCGCCTGTTTCAGCTCCCCGGTACTTCTACCCGCTCTATCCCTGATACTGTTGACCAATGCCAGGGCTTCACCCTGCCTGCCTAACTCTACCAATGCCTCCGCCTTAAACAGCAACACATCAGGATAACGGATAATATCCCAGTTCTTGGAACTCGACATAAACGGAGGTATCTTCTGAAATGCCGCATCATTAGGTAATACCGCCTCCTTCAAACTCAGGTGACTGCCATACACGTCCGGAGCACGTGCCCAGGAACGTTTATAAATAAACCCTGGGTCATACTTATAAGGATGGCCAGGTATTGCAACAGTATGATCCAGCCTCGGATCAAATGTCAGGAGCTGATAATCGCTGCTGTCATTAACGTTCTTATCATTGAACGTATTGAACATCGGTAATCCGCCGGCGTCGGTCTTGAATGCATTGATCAGATTATAACTGGGCGAGTGAAAACCACAGCAACCGTAATCCGTGTTCATCGGATAATTCAATGCATGACCATAATCAAGCCTTCCTTTAGGCGTTCCATCTTCTCTTGAATACTGGATAGCAAAAACAGACTCAGTGCTGTTTTCAGTGGCCGATTTAAAATTGCTGGCAAAGTCATTGTTCAGCTGATAATGCCCGGAACCGATCACCTCATCACACAGCGTATTTACCTGCTGTAAAGTAGCCGCATCTATACTGGTCACCGCATTATTCTCATCCTGCTTATATGCCTGGTACAACAATGCTTTGGCCAGGTAAGCCTTTGCTGCGAATTTACTTACCCTTCCTATCTGTACTTGTGTAGCAGGCAGATTGTCTGCCGCGAACTTAAAATCATCTGTGATCTTCGTCCACAACTCATCATTGCCTAACGCCTTATTAGAGATCGTAGCATAGCTTTCCTTCGGTACTGTTTCATCAATATATGGCATGTACTTAAAAAGGATCTTCAGCAGAAAATAATAATGCGCACGAAGGAACCGTACTTCCGCCTGCCTCACCACCTTCTCAGGAAATGCTTCTTCACTGATCGCATTCAACCGGCTCAATGCATCATTGGTACGACCGATACATACATATAACCGGAACCATAACTGATCAGTCAAACCATTGTCGATCCTGTTCAGTGCAAAGGTTTCATAAAAATGGAACTCACTGATGTCCCCTGCGCCGTCACCTCCCTTATAAGCGTCTCCGCTGCGCAGATTACCATATGGCCACATACTGGAATAAGGTGAAGTATAATGATCATTACCCAATGCAGCATAAGCAGCAGTTACCATCTTATCTACATTCTCAGGCGTATTCAGGTCGTCGCTGGAAACAACCGCCTGTGGCGTCTGGTCCAGGAAATTGCTGCAGCTCCCGAATAACAGGCTGCAACTTGTGATCAGATATATAAAACGTTTCATTGTAATAGTGTTTAACAGGTACTTAGAATGACAGGTTCACTCCCACAGTTCCTATGACAGGAATAGGATACGCATTGTTAGGATTCTCCGGATCAGTTGCAGTAAAGCTCTTACTCTTAACAGTGAACAGGTTGCTACCCTGTACATAAACCCTTGCCGTCTGTAAGCCGCCGAACAAATGTTTAAAGCTATATCCCAGCTGGATATTCCGCAGCTTCAGGTAAGATCCCGATTCCAGGAAATAAGTAGACGTCCTGTTCTCGTTGTTGCGGTCTACCAGCGTCAATGCAGGAATGCTGGTATTAGTATGCTGTGGCGTCCAGGCGTCTAATGTGCGATCTCCCCAGTTAGTGCCTGTCCAGATAGAAGCGAAGTCAGTATATGTCTTAAAGGTGTTATATACCTGTATCCCCTGTACGCCCTGCAGGAAGAAAGACAGGTCAAAGTGTTTGTACTCCAGGGCTACGTTCAATCCATATACAAAATCAGGATCACCCTTACCAATGTAATCACGGTCCTTGTCATTGATCTCTTTATCGCCGTTCAGGTCTTTATAACGGATACGTCCAACACCCTTTCCGATCTGGTTAGCATGATCGTCCACTTCTTTCTGCGACTGGAAAATACCATCAGCCACATAACCGAAAGTAGAATTGATAGACCTGCCCAGGATCGTTTTATCCTGGCCATTACCTGGATAAGAGGTCAGCACTTCATCAGGCAGATAAGTGATCTTGTTACGGTAAGTAGATACGTTGCCTGTCAGCGTCAGGTTAAGACCAGGGGCAATATCACCGCTGTATGACACTAATACTTCCAGACCTTTATTCTGCATGGATGCACCGTTCGCATAACGGGTGCCACCCTCACCGATCACCGCCAGGTAAGCAGGATTGATCAGGATATCAGAAGTCTTTTTGATAAAATAGTCCACCGATCCCGAGATATGATTATCCAGTAAACCGAAGTCCAGACCCAGGTTCGTCTCTTTCGTACTTTCCCATTTCAGTGCTGCATTTCCCTGCCTGATCAATGTAAATCCTGAAGGAAGCTGACCGGTGCCATTACCACCCAAATCATACGCGCTACCGCTGTCAAAGTCCCATGTAGGATCAATACCATAGATGGCAGAGTATAAGGTATAAGTTGCATTATTAGCGATCTCCTGGTTACCACTCCTTCCCCATCCTGCACGTAACTTCAGATCGGAAACAAATGGCAGGGCATCCTTCACAAAACCTTCTTCACTTATACGCCATCCCAGTGAGAATGCTGGGAACATACCAAAGCGGTTCTCCTTTCCGAAGCGGGAAGAACCGTCCCGGCGCAGTGTTACGGAAGCCAGGTACTTGTTGTCATATACATAGTTCGCCTTACCGAAATAAGATAACAAAGCATATCCTGCACCTGAACCACCATTATCCTTTTGTGTGGAACCTGCATCCAGGTATGAGTAGTCAATATTCTCCAGTGCATATCCCTGGCGACTACCAAAGAAGCTCTGCTCCATGTATTTGATCTGCTCTTCTCCAAGCAGGAAGTCCAGGCGGTGTTTCTTCAGGGAAACATTATAGGAGAGTGTATTCTGCCATACCCAGTTACCGTTGTAATCCTGATTAGTATTTACCTGGTTGGTCTTGTCGGACAGGAAGCCAGAAGTATACGATTTGCGCAGCGTACGCCGGAAGTTGCCATTGTAATCTATACCATAACTGGACCTGAAGTGCAAGCCCGGAATGATCTCCAGATCAGCATACGCATTACCGAACAGTCTTACGAACTGACCGTTGTTCTGCTTATTATCTTCAATGAGACGCACAGGGTTCTGCCTGTCGGTCATACCCGGTGCAGGACCACCCCAGCCACCGTCTACACTATGTACAGGAACCACCGGTTGTTGTACAAGCGCTGTAAAAAGAATGTCACCACTTGGCACCAATGCATCTTTAATATAAGTAACAGACAGGTTCTCTCCCACTTTCAGCTTCCCTTTAAAGAAGGAATAGTCGGTATTAAAACGTGCAGTGAGCTTCTGCTGGCGGGTTTCTTTCACAATGCCCTTGTTGTTATACATACCGACAGAAAAGAATGAATTGCCCTTCTCTCCACCGTTGGTCAATGAAATATTATAGTTCTGCAATAAAGACGTTTGCGCGATCTCGTCATACCAGTAAGTATCGGCAGGGCGCATCGTCTTCGCCGCATCAATATATTCCGGCAGGTTGATCTTATTCAGCACCGGGTTATTAAAATCGCCGTTCCAGTCATATTGATAGATCTGGTTATTATTCGGATTTGCGCGATCGTTTACAGCAGCCTGCCAGTAAGCTCTTCCGCGGCCATCTGTATTCAGCGTCTTTATCTTTGTTGTATAGTTTTGTAAAGAAGTGGATGCATCTACATTGATCCTGCTAAACCCTTTCTTCGCCTTTTTGGTCGTAACGATGATCACACCGTTTGCCGCACGTGAACCATAGATAGTAGCAGAAGATGCATCTTTCAATACCTGTATTGATTCGATATCATTCTGGTTCAGTTCCTGTAAGCCTCTCTTGGTAGGTATTCCGTCTATCACATACAAAGGATCATTATTTCCCAGCGTGCCGATCCCCCTGATGCGCACAGTAGCGGCACTGTTTGGCGCACCGTCAGTACTGATCGATACCCCCGGTACTCTTCCCTGTAAGGCCTTCAACGGATTTCCCAATGGAATATCTTTGATCGCCTCCACATTCACTACGGCTACAGCCCCCGTCAGGTCAGCCTTTTTCTGTGTCTGGTAACCCGTCACCACCACCTGGTTCAGATCAGTCGCGTTATCTTCCAGTTCGATAGAAAGTACAGAGGTATTGGCCGGCGCAGCCTGCGTCAACGGCTTCATACCCAGGTAGGTAAAAGTAAGCACGGCGCCTGGGGATACATTAATGGAGAAATGGCCGGCATTATCAGTAATAGCATTTGCGTTGCCCGACTGGATGGTAACGCCTGGTAAGGGCGTCTTGCCCTGGCGACTGGTTACAGTGCCCGTATAGAGCTTTTGCTGTGCCACTGCCAACATGCTGAACAGCAGCATAGGTAACAGGTAAAATAATCTTTTCATAATGGGAATTTTTGATGAGTATGGAAATAGTAATAGTTGGTATATTAATTAATGTCCTGTGCTGATGTACTCCTTCTTTTCTTTGATCATGTCTGTTATTTCCTGCGGATGATAATCCGGGCAGCCGCCCGGCTTCGATGCTACCAGCGCTCCTAAAGCATTGGCATACGCAAGGCTGTATGCGGGTGTGCAACCTCTGATCTGTGAAGTAAGAAATCCCGCAAGGAACGCGTCCCCGCTGCCAATAGTATCGGCTACTTTTACCCGTTGTCCCTCCTGGTAATAAAATTGTTCATCTACATATCCCATGCAACCCATACTACCTAGTGTAACAATGACCGTTGCGATGTTGAAGCGTACGGACAATGCCAGTACCCGCTCTTCATTTGTTCCGTAACTGCCATACCAGGAAGAGATCAGTTCCAGTTCCCCGATATTCAGCTTCAGCAGGTCGCAACTGAACAGCAACCACTCCAGTGTTTCTTTTGAATAGTAAGGCGCACGCAGGTTAATGTCCAGCACCTTGCGCGCTTTGGACTGCAGGGCTTTCTCCAATGTGTTGCGTGATATGTTGTTTCTGGCCATCAGACTGCCATATACAAGGAATTGCAGGTCATTACTGCAGAATACATTTTCCAGTGCAGCATCCCAGCCGATATGGTCCCAGGCTACTGGATAGACGATATCATACTGCATATCCAGTTTTTCATCCATACGGGCATACACCTTGCCCGTGTCGTATGTAGTATCCCGTTGGATAAGATCAGTCGCCAGCCCACGCTCCTGCATGATGTCCAGCAACCGCTGTCCATGCCCGTCGTTCCCTATCCTCGACACTAATACAACCTGCTGTGATTGTTTATGCAGATGATAGGCGACATTCAACGGCGCCCCACCCGGCAATTCCTGTTCAGGTAAAATGTCCCAAAGTATTTCCCCCAGACTTACGATATTATAATTTGTCATAGCTGTAATCAAGAAGTTGAAAAATCATTTAGTGTACTACCATCGTCATCTCGATCTCTTCCAGTGTCCTGCCTTTTGTTTCAGGCATCCAGCGTAGTACGAACACCAGCTGCAGTATCATCATCACGCAAAAGAAAAGGAAGATATGCCCGCCGCCGATACGAGCTGCCAGGTATGGAAAAGTGAATGCAATGGCGGCCGCCATGATCCAGTGTGTGAAGCTGCCCAGCGTCTGCCCTTTCGCGCGTACCTGGTTAGGAAAGATCTCTGATATGAAAACCCAGATCACCGCGCCCTGCGAGAAGGCAAAAAACGCGATATAGATAAGCAGGTAAGAAACTACCGCAATTCCGCCCGTATGCATATAGAAGGAAACAGCCACCAGTCCCAGTGTAGCGATCAGCCCTACGGTACCGATCAGCATTAGCTGCCGCCTGCCGATCCTGTCAATAAAACGGATAGCTGTTAAAGTGAAAATGAAGTTGACGATGCCTATACCCACCGTAGAAAGCAAAGAGGAACCAGCGCCCAGGCCAGACATTTCGAAAATACGGGGCGCATAATAGATAATGGCATTGATCCCCGATACCTGGTTGAACATGGCAAACAGTACAGCCAGCATAACAGGGGTATTGTATTTTGCGGTGAACAGCTTTTCATTTTGTACAGCGCCCACCTTCACCTGTTGCGATTGGCGGATCGTTTCCATGTCTGCCGTATACCCTGCCGGATTGATCACCTTAAGCGTAGCAATAGCCACCTGCTCCTTAATACCTTTAAGCAATAACCAGCGTGGGCTCTCAGGCACCCAGCGCAGTAGCACGAGGAAAAGACCTGCAGGTACGGCCTGTACTCCGAGCATTAAGCGCCAGGAACTATCTCCGCTCATGCCTATCAGGTAATTGGACAGGTAAGATACCAGGATGCCCAGCACCACATTAAACTGGAAAAGGGCCACCATACGTCCCCTGTATCTGGCCGGCGACACTTCTGATATATATACCGGGGCAGTAACAGAAGAAGCCCCTACGCCCAGTCCTCCCACAAAACGACATAACAGGAAAAGGTACCAGTTGGTAGCCATCGCTGTTCCGACAGCAGAAACAAGATAGATGGCAGCAACCAGTAAAAGGGTAGCCTTCCGCCCCAGCTTGTCAGAAGGGATACTTCCCCCCAGTGCACCGAATACCGTACCTATTAAAGCAATAGATACCGTAAAACCATGTTGTACTTCAGATAAACCCCAGTATTGCTGAATAGACTGCTCAGCACCGGAAATAACCGCGGTATCAAAACCGAAGAGGAAACCACCCAGGGCGACTACAAACGCCCAGAAAAACACCGTTTTATTAGCCATAACGCAGAATCATTTATGGCTCAAACGTACTCAATCACAAACGGGGCTCCTTACACCTCCGTCTCCATTACTATCAAATTTGTAACTTTCATAAAAAATTACAATCTTGTAGTTGTCAGCCGGTTAAATAGATGAACAATAAAGATCATGCGCAGGTAATTTCATTTTTGTATCATTGTTTTTAGAATTTGCATCATTCCACCGTTTTAAAAAGGTCCACGTTGTCAGCCAGCTTTTTCAGATATATCTATATTTTTTTCCTGCCAGCTATTTTTTGCTGGGTGGGTTGCCGTCAGGAAGCGGAGCCAAAGTACCGTATCGGGTTCTCCCAGTGTACCGGCGCCGATGACTGGCGACGGAACATGCTCACCGAAATGAAAAGAGAGCTGTTCTATCATCCTGAAATGAAACTGTTATATAAGGATGCAGAAAGCAGTAGTTCACGGCAGGTAGCACAGATCCGCGAACTGCTGAAAGAAAATATTGATATCCTGCTCGTATCTCCCAACGAAGCGACGCCGCTGGCCCCCGTTATTGCGGAAGTATATGGTAAGGGCATCCCGGTGATCATACTTGACCGTAAGGCCGCTACCGATTCCTTTACGGCATATATAGGAGGCGATAACCGGAACATCGGAAAACTGGCGGCCGGGTACATTGCCGCCCAGCTACACGGCAAAGGACGGATCATTGAGGTCACCGGCCTAAGAGGCTCTTCCCCAACTGTAGAAAGACATGAAGGTTTCCGCAATGCAATAGCCAAATATCCAGGCCTCCAACTGACCGCCACCCTCGAAGGAAGCTGGGTAGCCGATAAAACAAGGGAAGCCGCTGAAAAGAATGAGGCCGCGCTTCGCCAGGCTGATATCATCTTCGCCCAGAATGATGTCATGGCTTATAGCATGTATCAATATTGCCGGGACAGGAACATTGACCATGTCAGGTTCATTGGCGTAGACGCTTCCCCCTACCCCGACGCCGGTATAGACCTCGTGTCACGCGGAATACTAAGCGCCTCACTCCTATACCCCAGCGGCGGTAAGGAAGCCATCAGTATGGCTGCCAATATCCTGGCAGGAAAAAAACCTCCCCGTAATACATTACTTCAAACAGTTCTGATAGACAGCAGCAATGTAAAGCTGATGCGCCTTCAGATCGACAAGATACAGGCCCAGCACCAGGAGATAGAACAACAACAATCCCTGTTACAGGAACAACGCCGCTTATACCAGGACCAGCAACATTTGCTGCGTATTGTGGCTACCTCTCTTTGTGTGGCCTTCTTATTAGGTATCGTGTTGTTCTTCATCCTGCGCACCAACCGGCGCATCAACCGACAGCTGAAACAACAGCGGGATGAAATACTCCAGCAACGCGACCAGCTGGTGGAAATGACCGGCAAAGCAGAAAAAGCCACTGAAGCCAAGTTTGCCTTTTTTACCAACCTCTCGCATGAATTCCGCACACCGCTTACCCTGATCCAGGCGCCTCTGGAAAGCCTGCTTTCCGGCCGCCAGCTCTCGTCCCTTCAGAAACAACAACTGGAACTGATGCGCAGGAACGTCGTACGCCTCATGCGACTCGTGAACCAGCTGCTGGAATTCCGCAGAATAGAAAGCGGTAAACTACAGCTGAAGGTATCAGAGAATGAGCTACCCGCCTTTGTAACGGAGATAATGGAAGCATTCAAGGGTATCGCCGCAAAAAAACATATTGACTTTCGTCTTATCAGCCGCCAGCCAGGCATAAAAGCATGGCTCGACCAGCGCCTGTTCGACCGTGTGCTGTATAATCTGTTGTCGAACGCATTCAAGTTCACGCCCGATTATGGTAAGGTGCATATCTACCTGGAATTATCTGTCAGCAGCGAGGAAGCCATATTGCGCATTGAAGACGATGGCGCAGGGATGGACGAGAATACCCTGATGCATGCCTTTGAACTATTCTATCAAAGCAGGGAAAGCGAGCATAAAGGCACAGGCATCGGACTGGCTCTCAGCAGGGAGATCATCCAGTCACATCATGGGACCATTTCAGTAAAAAGTAAAAAGGGCGCCGGTACGACGTTTACCATCACACTTCCTGCCACCAGTGCACCGTTTGCCCAGGATGAGATCCAGCAGGAAGAAGAACACATTAATGTGATCAATGAATCACTGCACAACTATGTTGAAGAACTGGAGAACATGGGACCCGTTACAACTGTCGTACCTTCCCGTACGGAACAATCACACTCCCTGCTCATCATAGAAGATCATCCTGACCTGAATAGTTTCCTGGCAGGTTATCTCAGTGAATACTATGAAGTATTTCATGCCAAGAATGGCGAAGAAGGCCTTAAACTGGCATTCCGCCATGTACCGGATATCATCATCTGCGATATCATGTTACCGGGCATAGATGGTATCAAAGTACTGGAAACAATAAAGAAAGACATCAGGACATCGCATATTCCTGTAATGCTGTTAAGCGCTAATAACAGTGAAGAACAAAGGATCAGAGGCATGCAGCACAGGGCGGATGCCTATATCAGCAAGCCGTTTAATATGCAATATCTGAAAGAAAGTATTGCCAGTATGCTCAGTAACCGCGCACTGCTGAAAGATCACTATATCACAGAACCGGAAACAAGAGTACACTCCATCCAGTCTAACAAACCGGACAGAAAGTTTGTAAATGATTTCACAGCCATCGTAGAAGAGAACCTGGGGAACGATCAGTTTAATGTAGAGGACATCTGTACACAACTGTCTGTTTCAAAAATGCAGTTATACCGTAAGGTAAAGCAGTTGCTGGAATGTAATGTCAATGACTTTATCCTCGATACAAGAGTTAAAAAAGCGAAGTACTTATTAGTCAATTCGCAATCTACTATTTCAGAAATAGCCTATACCTGTGGGTTTTCCTCCCCTGCTTATTTTTCTACGGTATTCAAGGCAAGATGCCAGCAAACACCGAAAGCATTCCGGGAGCAGGCTTTTAAGAAACCAGGGGTCTGATAATGAGATCTGCACAACTGTTCCATTTACAGCAGATCAAATAATATCAACATAAAAAAATCCGGTAGTGAAGAACACTACCGGATTTTCTTTTATTCTAAATGATATTTAAAGCTCCGCAAATACCTTTTCTCTGCTGGCCGCCAGCAGGTCCAGTACATCCTGTTTGGTACCGGTAAATGGTCCGGAAGACTCGATCTTCAATGTTGCCATTGCAGCTGCAAATTCTCCTGCCTCCTGGAAAGAAGCACCTTTCGTCCGCTGATACAGATACCCGGCCATATAAGTGTCTCCGCATCCCGTAGCGTCAATGACAGCTGTCGGTAAGTACGCCGGGATATGATGGAATACGCCATTAGCATAGATCACAGAACCCATACTGCCCAGTGTGATCACAACTTCCTTTACACCCCATTCAGCCAGTACTTTCGCGCCTTTACGTACATCGCCGATACCCGTCAGCACTTCCATTTCGTGCTCATTCGCCTTCAGGGTATGTATATATTTCAATGCATCCTGTTTCGCCGGCCAGTCTATCGCATGTACATTGTGGTTCTCTACCTTGCGCAGATAACCTTGTACATCGAGAGCTACCTTTCCGCGCTCGGATAATGATCTGATCAATTCTACCGGAATATCATCGGCCAGCAAAGGGCCTAAGTGGAAGACGCGGGCATCTGTATGTGACAATGCTTCAATGGAAAAGGGATCTGCTTTCTGCAATACCCGTTGCGTACGGTGATCCTGATTCTCGGAGTAGATATTCTCAAAATAGACGGTGTGTCTGCTCGGTACAACATCCACCTCAATACCTTTCTCGCGTAATTGTACTACTGTGTTCATTTCACTTTCTGCAAGCCCTGTTACCAGTCTATACTTAACATCCATATGACGGATTGCGTTGGAAAAGTAAAACGAAGTGCCTCCTGCCATATGTACCACAGATTTAGTGGTTACTACTTTGTCCAACGTGATATGCCCTACGCAACAAATATCGTACATGCTGTTTCTTATATGATTATTATATCAACTAATATGCTAAATAAGCGTCAAATATAGTCAATAGATGACTATCTGCGGCAACATAGTCTCAAAGAACGACCATTTGTATTGATTTTCACTATCTTAAGAAACTCGCCTTCCCCTTTAAAACCACAAAAAATGCTCCTCCTGCACCTTGTAGCAAACCCACCTGCCGCAATACTCAATTTCCACTCATTTAATGTTGCAACAGGATAACAGTATGCTGATATGCTGTAACAGTACGCTTACAATTATTGCAGTAACAGGAAAATAAAAAAGTATATATCAGTTAATCACACATTATCTGTAGTTCAAATATTGCAATAATGTTATCTCAAATGTTCACTACTAACCATATTTTTTATTCTAAATAATTTATCTACATTCACTTAACCCTTATTTGTAGCATTTAGAGTATTCAACCAAGCACACAAAATCTATCAATTTTCCAATCTGTCTTCATTTACTGTTAATCATTTTAAAAAAAGCTCTATGAAAAGAAGTCAACTCATTGCCCTAGCATTCCCCATTATGATGCTGATGACTATTGCCTCCTGTACGAAAGACGACAAAACGATCAAGATCCGCGATGGCGTCATCGATCAGAAACACCAGGACAGGGGCTTTATTATTATCGCTAAAGAAGGTGCGAAACTAGAAAACATTTCAGAAGGCCTGACTAAATTACACGTAAGAAATTTCAAACTGAAAACAGCTAATCCGGAGTTAGGCTTGATCAGGGTACAAACTCCGGACCCCTCTTTCCCCGAAAAAGCAAGGCAAATTGCTGATGTAGAATCAGTAGTAATTGACCTCGTACAAAGCTGGAGACTCCCTGAAAAAGTGTACCGCGCAAACAAAATACCTGCGTCCGGTGCAAACATTTCAGGTGCTAAGTCAAAATCACTGGCCAGCAATCCATACAGCTTCCTGCAGTGGGGCCTGCAATCTGTCAAAGCGCCACAGGCCTGGGACAAAGGCTACAAAGGCAAAGGCGCTAAAGTGGCGGTGCTTGATGGAGGCTTCCTGCTGGGTAACCCGGAAATAGCTCCTAACATCATTAACACTAAAAGTTTTATTGAAGGTGAAGAAGTACAGTATCATGGTGCAGATGGCTTCAGCCACGGTACACATGTTGCAGGTACTATTGCTGCACTGGACGATGAAGTTGGCGTAGTAGGCGTTGCTCCGGAAGTAAAGCTGATCCTCGTAAAAGTATTGTCTGATGCTGGTTCCGGACCATTTAGTGCAATGATCGATGGTATCTTCTATGCTACAAAACAAAATGCCGATGTCATCAACATGAGCCTCGGCGGAGAATTACCACGCAAAACGTTCACTGACGACAACGGTACTCCCGACGATCCATCCGACGACTTTGTAGTAGAATACGACAGGGATGTTAAAGACCTGATCAAAGCTATTAACAGGGCTACAGTGTGGGCTAATCTGAATGGGACTACAGTTGTTGCCGCTGCCGGTAATGATGCTTACAATTACGATACCGAGAAAAGATTTATTACTTACCCTGCTGCTGCGCTGGGCGTAATATCTATTTCCTCTAACGGCCCGCTGGGTTGGGGCATCAACCAGGATACTACGCTCTATAGACCATCCATCTTCACAAACCACGGCAAAAATTTCATTTCATATGGCGCTCCTGGTGGTAACTGGGCAGAACCTTTGAATATCACGATCGTTGATGTGGGCGGTATTGTTTTCTATGAGTATGTATTCAATTTTGTTTTCAATATCGGCTTCTGGGATGAAGCAACAAACGAATACTCCTATGGTTGGTCCGCTGGTACAAGTATGGCGGCTCCTCACGCCAGTGCGGCAATTGCATTGCTGTACGGCAAACACCGGAATATGAACCCGTTACTTGTCGAGCTCATATTGCGTAAATCATCTACCGACTATGGACTACCAGGTAAAGATGCGTTCTTTGGCAATGGACAGATCAATGCAGGAAAAGCGGTTAGTTATTAATATTATAAAGAGGAAGCCCGTCTGCTTAAGCGGACGGGCTTCTCTTATTGTTATTTCTTCTTCCCGTAATCAAATACTAGCTGACAGAATATTTTCACACCGGCGTCCAACCGGGAGTCGTCAATATAAAAGTCCGGCGTATGATGCGCAGCTGCTTTAGCTGGATCTGTACCTGCTGGTAACCCGCCCAGGAAAAAGAAGAACGCAGGCGCTTTATCGCCATAAAAAGAAAAGTCTTCAGCACCGGTCGTCCAATCACCTTCCTTCACATTCTCTGCTCCTATTGCAGCCTCTAATGAGGGTAGCATCTGTTTTACCAGTGCAGGATCATTAAAGGTCACCTTGGTTTTAGTATCAATGGTTACTTCTGCTGAAGCACCCGATGCCTCTGCGATCTTCGTCGCCGTTAATTTCATCTTCTCGTGTACCTCCTGCTGCATCTTTCCGTCCAGCGTACGGATAGTGCCTTCCATTACCAGTTCTTCAGGAATGATGTTGCTCCGCACACCACTATGTATTTTACCGACAGTGATCACAACAGGCGCCTTGGTCAGCTCTGTCTGTCTGCTCACAATGGTTTGAAAGCCTTGTATGATCTGTGCCGCTACTACAACAGGATCAATACCATGCCAGGGCTGGGAACCATGAGACTGTTTCCCCTTTACCTTCACGACAAACCAGTCGCTCGATGCCATTTCAGCGCCCGACTTATATTTCACTGTACCAATAGGTGTCTGTGAATTGATATGTAGCCCAAAGATGGCATCCACCTTCGGATTATCCATTACACCTTCTTTGATCATCAGGGGAGCCCCGCCTTCTTCATCGCCAGGCGCTCCTTCTTCTGCCGGCTGGAAGATGAACTTCACAGTTCCTGGTACATCCTTTTTCATAGAAGCAAGTACAGATGCAGTACCAAGTAACATGGCCACATGTGTGTCGTGCCCGCAGGCATGCATAACGGGTACCTGCTGACCAAGATAATCAGCAGTATCTACTGACTTAAAGGGAATGTTTGCCCTTTCATATACCGGCAAGGCATCCATATCAGCACGTAATGCGACTACAGGCCCCGGCTTGCCCCCCTTCAGAATAGCGACTACGCCTGTCTTACCTACACCTGTCTGCACATCAAGTCCTAAGGCTTTCAAACGGGCTGCCACATAGGCACCGGTCTTATACTCCCGGTTAGACAACTCCGGATGCTGATGAAGATATCTTCTCCAGGATACAACAGAATCTTTAACACTGGCGATGTTCTTATCCAGTTCTTTCAGCTGAGCCATCGTCAGCATGGGTACAAATGTCAGCAATGCAATGAGCCCGGGTTTCATAAGCAATAACAGATTTTGGTTGATTGATATACTACAAAATAGAGATTTTCGGCTTATTTCTCCTGGAATTCTGTAACTGTGCTCACAGTACCGGTTATACTTGATGTCAGTTTCACAGGAAGCAGGAATCATCTCCCTCACTGATGACCGTCATGCATCACTACCTCACGCCCTGCTAATTTGCAGTATCAAATGAGGATATACACTATGAAGACATTATGCAAAACAATCGCCCTGCTGTTTTTAATACACCAATTGACAACAACCACTATCGCGCAAGTAAAACATCAGCAAAAGAATGATTTCACGCTCACCATCAACGGTACTTCCACCATGCATGACTGGGAAATGAAAACATCCAAGATTGCCTGCAATGCTACTTTCACATTTTATGAAGACGGTGAGCTGGGAGGACTGACCTTACTCAATTTTACCATGCCTGCAGAGAGCCTGAAAAGTGAACGTACCGGACTTGATGCCGTGGCCTACAAAGCACTGAAAACAAGCAAGTATCCCACCATCACCTTTAATCTCAGATCAGCAACAGTGTCTAAACAAGGTACGGTCATTACCTGCTCTGGTGATCTTACCGTAGCCGGCGTTACGCAGACCATCGACATTGTAGGAGCAACTCAGGTCAATGCAGATAAAAGTATCATCGTCACAGGCAATAAGCAGATCAACATGCGCGACTTCGATATTGACCCTCCGGCGTTCCTCTTCGGTCAGTTCACAACAGGCGAAAATGTGGTTATCTCTTTCAACCTGACCTTCAGGCATTAAAACAACCTGCTCTTCCGTCCCGACTCAAAAAGCTAAAACGTTATCAGCATCTGATAAAATACGCTGCCTGTGCCAGGCATTCACCTTCTATACAGCTTGCATATAACATTCATGATCTTCCGTTCATCTTCCGTTCGGAACGGAAGATGAACGGAAGATCATGAACGTTATATGCAAGCTGTATGCAACCTCTTTCCTGGTACTGAACATACTTACATACCATCACGCATACCCCGTTGAAAACAAAATAGCCGTAAAAAGTTCTGGGAAAATCAAGTTTATATTATTACATTTACCTATATCAAGACAACTCAAATAAACCGAAGAACATCTTCCTACTTCCTGATTTAACGTATAACCCTGGTTACTAATAACATCCCCTATTTTCTATTCACATAGATCAGTAGCGGCTGATGTTTTATCCCGATTATTTATTCCCACATCTCACCACATGTTTAAAACGTACAACATGAAAAAAAATGTAATTGTCGCTATTTCCCTCATGGCATCATGCGGCCTTATATGGCTGGGCGCATGTAACACCAGTAACAACAAAACTGCTGAAAGCACCACTCAAAATGCGCCTTATTCACGTATCCAGTTACCGCAGGATGTAATGCCTACGTGCACTGTTTCAAAAGATACTTTCAACACCTGGTTTAAAAGCGGTAACGTTACTGAAAACGGTTTGGTAACACCAGCTAACAGCGTCACCTTCGGACATCAGAACAACTGTGATTTCTATCAGTGGTCTGAACGCATGTTCCTCTGGATCACCTCTCCTTCTTCAGCAGAATATGCAGGCAGCTCTGTAATGGCCTCACCAATATTTTATAACGTAGTATCCGACCCGGCTGGCGGCTTACAACTGCAGAAGCATATACCGGGAATCATTCCGGCTGCCAGCAGCAGCCTGGATAAAAATGGCCCCAACAGATTACCTGTTTTCAGAGACAAAAAAGGCCGTTTGTTTGAAGTAATGGCTCATAAGGCCGGAGAAAGAGTATTGATCAAAAATAAAGCAGGCAAACTGATAGAACTGGGAAACGTAGAGAAGCCAGCCAATGCACCGGCGTTACTAAAAGACAAAGCCGGTAATAAGATTGAACAACCTTTGATCGCTACCAAATTGATCAATCCTGAAAAAGTACTCCATGTATTTCCTACCAGCACTGGAAATGTCATCCTCGATGTTAACGGCAATGAAGTGGATACGGAAGTCAACCAGGCTACCGGTAATGCATTGATCGCTCAGAATAATTCCCTGGTATATTATATCACCATGGTGAATGACATGTACGCCTACTATCTGACTGCTATCAATGATCCCAAGTTTAAAAACAATTGTATCTCGAAACAGCAGTTTCCCACCACTGCGGCAGAAAGGACCTGTATCGTTAATTATGCGAAAGCAAATGGATATCCTGTTCCTACAGATTCAAATGCATTGACAATGGAGATGAAAACATCCTGGGTAATAGCTGATAGTCTTGATAATCCGCAGGACTATTTCCTGATGGACGCTATGATCCCGACATATGCGGCATCTTCCGAAGTACTCTGGAAACCTGCCGGACAACAAAAAACGACGCTTGCATTGGTCGGTATACATATTGTCGGCAGCGTGGCAGGACATCCTGAAATGATATGGGCGACATTTGAGCATCATAGCAATACGCCGAATGCCGAATATCAGTATATCAACAATAAAGGTCAGGTACAGACCGTTGCTGCAAATACCGGTTCCTGGCTCTTTAACGCCGATGCGTCCACCCAACCTTACAATGTCGCTTATATTAATTACAACGACACCACCCAATACCTGGAAGCTAGTCCAGGGAACCACATAGCCCCTAGCAATACACAGCGTGTATTCCCCTTCGGAACAGCTTTAGGTACAGTACCTAATCAGCAGGATACGAGTGCTTCTGCTTCCAATACTGAACTTATCTCTATTAACAACTCAATTATGAGTTTGATACAAGGTAAGGACATCAGGAAAAACTATGTATTTATTGGCGCCGTATGGACGTTTGGCGGCTCTGCACCAACCGGCAGTATATATCCGGCAGATTCCACTTCCGGTGGAGCCATTGGTACAAGCGTATTAGCCAACAGTACAATGGAAACTTATTTCCAGTCAACTACTTTTACCTGCTTTACCTGTCATAGCAACAACTCATTAGCACCAGGTGCTTTAAGCCACGTTTTTGACAGCATACATCCACTGAATGAAGCCTTGCTTAAGAAGATAGATAAGGATCAGAAAAAATAGTGTTTTACTATAACTGTTGAAGGAGAAAGGTATCCCCTGCTACCGGCAGCCAGGCAGAAACTGGGTATCAAATAGTTGTTTGTGTTAGTTAATAAGAAAAGGGCTGCCTCATTTTTGAAGCAGCCCCTCTTGTTTTATAAAGTATCAATTAGAATCCGTATCTGATACCGATCTGTATCTGCCATGGATTGCCGGAAGGTGTGATCACTCCAGAGTTCACAGCCACATTATACTTGTAGGTAGAAGCAACATTGTCAAAACCACCCAGAGAATAAATGTTCTGTTTACCCAATGTTTTGATAGCACCCCATTCTTTGTTCAGCATGTTGGCCACATTGAAGAAATCGCCGGATAACTCTATGTACTGTGATTTATAGGTCTTGATCTTCTTCCCTATTCTCAGGTCCCAGGTACCATAGAAACCATTCACACCACCATTTCTGTCAGCTATTTTACCGCCGCTTTTCTTAATGTAATCTTTGATGCTCCCAGAAGCCAGTGGATTGTCCAGGATAGACTGGATACCCTTACGGATCTTCTCAGGAACATTCTGGTCCTTCACATCAAAAACATAAGCCAGGTCATTGGAGTTAACGAAATCGCCATTCACGTTACCGCCTACTGCCAGTGAGTAGCGTGTACCACCGATACCGGAGTAACGAACACCGACATTAATACCCCAGAAGCTAGGCAATGTTCCATAGAAAACAACTTTATGACGGAACTGGCCATCGGAATAAGACATCGTGCGCAGGTCACGCGGATCGTCTTTTACCATCAGGGACAGTGTCGCTGTATTGGCCACGTCACCATTGTAAGAAGTATTGTCCTTTGCATCATTCCATGTGTAACTGAAAGACACCTCACCATCTCTCCAGTAGCGGTAAGTACCGTCTACAACAAAAGCGAACTGATTCACCTTGCCTTCACTGTTCAACTCCAGTACACGTCCCACGCGATCACTCTTACGGCCTTTCATCCAGTCAGTAGCACCATTGGAGGTAGCAATTGTATTGGCAGGCACATACACACCACGGTTTCCTTCATTCGCCAAACGGAAGAACGGCTGGTCAGCCATATTACGGTCAACATACATATAGTTGTTACGCGCAATGGTCGTAAAACCGGTAATACCCATCTTGAAGCGGTCGGAGAAGAAATGGCTGTAAGAGATATTTGCTTTGTAAACAACAGGGATCCTTGCGTCTTTACCGTTCATATTAATGGTGCCCTGGCGAGGCAATCCCAATTCATCGAACAACTCTTTACCTGGTGCTGAAGCCGGATTTTTACGGTACTCAACGAAATTAGGAGTAGGCACGCTAGCACCCTGAACATCCACTGTGAGTACTTTAGTACCATCAAACAGCATATTGTTGATCATTGCGTAGTTATTGATGTCAGAGCCGAAGATAGCCGCCCCGAAACGCAGGTAATCAGTATGTTTCTCCTTGATATCCCAGTTGAACTGCAGGCGGGGCTGCAGCTGGAAGGTGGTCAATGACTTATCAGTACGTAGTCCCAGGTCCTGGTAAACGGTTTCATTGAAGTTCGGCTTGTTCAGATATGTTGTATAATCTGCACGGATACCGGCGATCATCTCAAATCCGCGGGCCAGCTTCGTCTGCATCTGCGCATACAATCCGCCACTGATGATATTCTGTTTCACACTCGGATCATCTGCTAATGCTACCTCACGCGCATAACGGTAAGGCTTCAGGTTGTTGAAGTTATCCATACCCGTAAAATAGAACCTGCCATTCATTTCACTTCCATACAGGGAGTTCATATGGCTATACATGATGTCAGTACCAAAAGTAAAGTTCGCCTTATTGGTGCTGAAATATACGTTATCGATCAGCTGTACAACATGGTTGTAGAAGTGTTCAGGAGAGTAGCGTTGACCACCTAACTGAATTGTCTGATATACGGTATCTGTACCCATTACAGACTGTACACGCTCTACGATGCCGCGCGGGATGTTCTGTGAAGGCAACTGATCTCCCGGAGAGCTTTCTTCGAACGTATATAAGTGCTGTACCTTCAGTTCGTTTGTAAGCCGGGGATTCAACACTGTACGTAACGTAGCAAGGATGCTGTTATTAACTGCCTTCGCATCTGCGTATACTTCATACATATTGATGGCGCTATTATCATCACGACCGAGCGGAGCACGGTCACTGATATAGTTATCACGTAATGTCAGCAGGCTTTTATCGCTCAGCTGCCAGTCAATACGTGCAAAAATAGCGTCCGTACCTCTTTTCTTATCGAATGATCCGAACTGTGGTGCATTGGAAACACCATATTTACCACGTGCGATTGCCAGGAAATTGTTCAGGGTGGCCTGTGTCACGTTCAGGCGTTTCTCATCGGCAGGCGACTGAATATCTGCAAGCTGTAAAGGACGGGCATCTGCCTGACGGTCCCATGCTACAAAGAAATGCGCCTTGTCCTTAATGATTGGTCCTCCTAAAGTGAAGCCAAACTGTTTGGTGGAGAAATCATTTATACGTTTATTACCACGGATGTCGTAGTTACTGGCTAACTGATCGCCTCTATAATACAGGAAAGCACTACCGGAGAAGGTATTGGTACCAGCCTTTGTTACGGTACTGATAGTACCGCCACCACTACGTCCGAAAGTAACATCATATTGATTAGTCACCACTTTAAACTCCCTGATCGCTTCCATAGACAGTGCATACGGTCCGCCGATACGGCTATTCGTTCCGCTGCTGGAAGTAGGGTTTTTAGCACTGGTACCGTCAATAGTGATATTCGTGGAAGAACCAAGCTGACCTGCCAGGTTACTACCATTACTTAAAGGAGAAAGATCGATCAGAGACGAGAAGTTACGGCCGTTAACAGGTAGTCGCGCAATGTCACGTGCTGTTACTGTCGTTGCTGCTCCGAAGTTCTCTGTCTTGTTCTTAAGTCCACTACCACTTACAGTGATCTCATTCATACTGACCGCAGAAGATCTCATTTCGACATTCACCTTTACGAGATCCCCCTGGTTCAGGGAATAACCTGTACGTTTCTGTTCGCTAAAGCCAACAAAAGATATGGTGATAGTGTAAGGCCCCCCCAATGGCAATTCTTTCAGCGAGAATTCACCTTTGGTATTGGTAACGGTCCTGCTACTGAAACCAGTAGATTCATTCCTTACCAGGACAGAAGCCCCCGGAATAAGTTGTTTGGTTTCATCAGTAACAACGCCCGTAATAGAGGCCTGGGTTGTCTGCGCGGATAGTTGTGAGTGGGTAAAACAACACAACAATAGCAATAGGATGCTAGTACATATAGGTTTCATAAGCGCGAAAATATAGTTGGGTACAAATCAATGCAACATGAGGGCAGGATGTTAACGTAGATTTCATATTACGTAGCCGTCACTTGCGCGTCCATTCTTCGTGAATAGGATCTCCTTTTGAACTCTTACCACTATGATCCCAGGTATTACCATTTAATGATCCCTTAAAGGTCAGAGATGCACCTACCCTGCTGTGGTCTTTAGAAAAGAATTCTATGTTCTCTGTATAAACGCCGTTCTCAAAAGTATAAGTACCTCCGCCTGTGCCGAAAAATTCACCGGTTTTAGTATTCATAGCAATCCATTGGAATTTTGTACCGGTAAGGATCTTGATCGTCTTTCTATCGCCCGGTTTCATCTCACTCATCTTTCCGTTCGTTTCCCTGCCCGTTATTTGCCATACACCTGTCATCTGGCCATTTCCATTATCTACTCTCGTCCAGGTCGTTGAGTTACCATCGAATGTAGTTATGAGTTGATCTTCATTGAATTCAGCAGTGGATTCAAATTGTTTCCCAACCTTCGATGGGTCTGCCGAGTTGAATTCTATATTAAGCATACCGCCGTTATCAGAAGAAGACCAGGTTCCTCCCTGCGTAGACTTAAAACCTGTATTGTCATATACCGCAATACTGAAATATCCCGGGGTTACCAGCAGTAAGGATGTGGTTCCGCCGGAAGTAGCTTTCCATGCTCCAAGTACTTCTGACTGGGCTTTTGACTGGGAAACTGTCGCAATAGCAAATAATGCGATGAAGAAGAGTTTGGTGAGTGTTTTCATAAACTGGTGGATTTGTGATGTAAATATAAGGGATATGACGGGGGTATGAAAGAATTGAAAGAAAACCCTAATATTGTTCAGCACAAACCCTATTATTCTATGGATAACAACTCTGGCATCATCCGGAATTTGATAATTATAGCGTGAATAGGAAACGGATATTGAAGCCGTGACCAGAATTGTTTACATACAATACAGCCTTAGGGTTGTAGCTGTTTTTCATACAGGTTATTCAGGGCATGAGGCATTTGCTTCTGCCCTACTTTTACAAAACCGGCGCTTTCATAGTAAGTGCAAAGCCACTTATTGGCAGCATTACAATCAAGCCGTAAGAGGTCTATACCCTTTGTCAGCAGATATTGCTCAACATACATCATCATCGCCTGTCCCAGCTCCTGTCCTGCGAACTCTTTTCTGACTATAAGGGAATGGATATAACCGGCCTTCTTAGCCTGAACTCCCCAGTAAGCCAAGTCCTCTTCTGAGAGCCGGAACATACCTACGCTTTCCCCTTCCCCATTTTCGACAAAGTAAAACTCTCCGTTTGTAAAACCTTCACGGATCCATTTTACCTGATCTTCACCTGGATTTAACCAAATGCTCCATTGATCCAGCCCCTTTTGCTTTATTGCCTCCGCCGCTTCTTTTAACATTACGAGTGCGGTATCTATTTCCTGAGGGGCAGCCTGTCTGTATAGCAATTCCATTGTTTTCTCTTTTGGCGCAAAAATAAGCAGTCAGCTGTATTCGCCGCTACTAATTTTGGGCATCGGTACCGGTAGTACTGATAATGCCGAAAATAGCCATTTTCCCGTTCAAACGGGTATACATGGGGCTGTATGTCAATTTTCCTATTTCCTTTCAAATATCAGCCCTTATGAGGTCAGGAAACAGCCCTCCCGCGGGATGACCTTTAGCCTACTATAAAAACGGTCAGTCCGGATAAATGTCTTACCAATAAAGGAAGAATATGGGGGCCATTGGGGCTAGATAGGACACTGATAGTCAGCCATTTCCGGAAGAGAGAAAATAACGCTATTAAAATTTTTAAAAATAAAATTTATCATTACATTTGCATCCCGTCGTGAAAAACCGATGGTACCGGTTCGGGACGTGGCGCAGCCCGGTAGCGCACTTGCATGGGGTGCAAGGGGTCGCTAGTTCGAATCTAGTCGTCCCGACATCATTAAAAGCTCCGAGATTCTCTGCAAAGAGAATTTCGGAGCTTTTTCATTAGATCTCCGTGGAGATAATTTATCCTCAATTGCGCCAGTTGTGTCGCATATATATACTTAAAACCAAAATGTTTATCCTAAAATTCTATTTTAGCAGGAAAATCTATTCTTAAATGTCAGCTCGCCAGTCAAATACAGCACATACTACCAAAGCCCCATCTGTTGTCAGACGATTTCACGCACTTGACAGCTTTCGTGGCATCTGCGCAGTATTTGTCGTGCTTTTCCATGCGCGTGTTTTAAATAGCTTTTCTGAATGGTCCTTTTTCAGGAATGGACACCGCTTTGTTGAATTTTTCTTTATACTGAGTGGCTTCGTAATGTGTTATACTTACGGTTCTGCTAAGTTTAACAGGGAAAAAATGAAAGACTTCATGATAGGCAGAACATTCCGGTTGTATCCTATGCATATCCTGATGCTTCTCTTCTTTCTGGGACTGGAACTATTTAAATTATACGGTTCTTCCAAAGGAATGGTATTTGACAAAGAACCGTTCACAGACCAGCAGGCCCCTGGCCAGATCCTGCCAAATCTATTATTAATTCACGCCTGGATTCCTGGCATAAATTCAAATTCCTTTAATTATGTTTCTTGGAGCATCAGCATAGAATTTTATTTGTACGTCATTTTTGGATTGGTGCTGATGTTCATTCCTACACGGCAAAAGCTCGCTTTTGGAATCATATCGCTCACCGCGCTAACTGCTTTACTCCTTCATATTGATATACCCACATTTGAAGCATTACGGGGGCTGTTCTGCTTCTTTGCCGGATGCTTCATCTTCTTTATATACAAGAAGACTGAAGCTGCTACTCTAAATAAAACATTATTTACACTATTGGAATGTTTGGCTATAGTGCTAGTTGTTTTAATCACCCTGGTCGACATTGAAAATAAGAACATTTACATCTCTTTAGTATTTGCATTTACTATATTGGTTTTTGCATTCGAGAAGGGTGCTCTTTCTGATTTTTTTAAAGCCAGACCATTCCTGTTTTTAGGCCAGCTATCTTATTCAATTTATATCATCCATGCAGGTATTCTTGCAGCCTTGATGCCCGCCATTACAATCGCAGGAAAAGTCCTTCACAAAAATCTTGTTATCATCACAGAGAACGGATCAGAGAAAATAAGATTTGTTACCAGTCACAATGTCTACATCGATAATATATTCACGATGTTTATTCTCGGGCTGACTATAACAATCTCCTACTTTACATACACGTATGTAGAAGTAAAATTCATCGCACTTGGCAAGAAATACAGAGATAAAGTTCGTTCGTCAAGGCAGGTCAGAGAGACGTCTCTAGTTTGATCCTGAAAATCATTTAACTGGTCACTTTAACGCCATTCCAGAATGCTATATATCCTTTAATGCTTTCCGCTAAAGTTTTAGTATCGGGATAGTACCATGCCGCATCCTCTGCTTTTTCCCCATTCACAATTACATGATAGTAGGAAGCCACCCCTTTCCATGGACAAACCGTATGCATGTTAGATATTCTCAGGAATTCCTTTTTTACCGAATTAGGAGGAAAATAGTGGTTGCCTTCAACAACTATTGTATCATCACTTTCTGCGATCACCTGACCATTATAAACAGCTCTCATCAGTGTAAATTTTAAAACTAATTTAAAATACTAAAGTAAACGATTTGATCGCCGTCCACATTGATAAATATCACAGAAGTTAAAAGTTACTGGTGGATGTAAATGTACAGTTGGAAATATATTTTTCAGCTTTGTTCTAATCTTCAAACACAACTGGGGTTGAGCCCCTGAGATTGATTGACCTATTTTATTAATCCTGACAGACTTCACAACAAAATGTCCCTTTTGTCCATTTTCCCCACTTGTCATATAGCTTAATTTTACCCTCATGAATGAGCCATGTAGAGTTTTATAAAAAATTGAGCAAGACGTCAATAGTGCTTTGGAGATGACGAGACAGAGAATATGGAGCTCTTTTACTAAGCTAATCAGCTATCCCCTAAATTAATGTCCGAGAGTATATTAGATCATTTTGAAAATTATATCAGGGCCTTCAGCTTATTTTCAGATAACGAGATTGCAATTATTAAATCACTGGCAATACCGAAGCGACTTAAGAAGAAGCAATACTTGTTACGTGAAGGAAGTATATGTAGGTTTCACACACTCGTATGCAGCGGATGCCTTCGATCGTATCGGATCGGCGTTAATGGCAACGAACACATTTTTAGTCTTTCACCGGCCAATCATTGGGTAAGCGATCGTGTAAGTCTTGTAACCGGTACTCCTTCAAATGAATTTATTGATGCATTGGAGGATAGCACTATTATACAGCTTTCTGCGGATAGCTTCAAAACACTGCTGAAAGAGATACCTAATTTCGATGCACTACACACTAAAATTATCATCGAAGAATGTAGTACAAGCAGGGACAGAATATATATGATGCTCAGTCATCAGGCAGAAGAAAGATACAGGCAATTTATCCGATGTTTTCCGCAATTGCATCATCGCCTCCCAATGTTTATGATCGCTTCATATCTCGGCATAACCAGGGAAACACTAGCCAGGATACGAAGCAACATGATTGATCTATGATGTCTGTTATGTGTGGTGCAGTTCGAGTTTTGGGGAGGCGGTTAAACCGAATATGAGCACAAGTTCATACTGATCACACAAATTGAGCAGAGTGACTGACTATGAATTAGTATCGACCCTCAATGATTTACGATATACCTCAGCAGACACAGTGGTCTGTGTCTTAAAGAAACGGCTGAAATAGGCCACGTCATGAAATCCGAGATCAAAGGCAATCTGTTTTATTGGTTTGTCACTTAAATATAGTTCGTGTTTGGCTTGTGTTATTATGCGCTCTGAAATTATTTCGCCAACAGTTTTTCCCAGATGTTGCTTAGCCATGCGATTCAGCGTTTTGACAGTAACGTTCAATAATTTCGCATAGTCCGCCGGCCGGTGCTTGTACTGAAAGTGCACTTCGACTGCATTGACCAACTTCCTGGTAACATAATGGCCCTCTGAAAGTGCTTCCGAAGGAATTATGCCTCTTTCTATCTTTATCCGTGACGCATAGATCATGAATATTTTCACCCAGGAAATCGCAATGTCATAACGGCCTAAACGTTCATTGTTGAGTTCTAAAAGAAGGTGGTCCAACGGATCAAGAAGTTGAGCCATTTCCTCATTACTGATCTTTATTAAAGGAATTTCACCAATACTCTTAAACAGTACCTGCTTGCTTGTCAACTCCAAATCGTATTTATGATTCCAGAAAAAATCCGGATGGAACCGAAGTAATATTCCATCAAGAGGACCATCTGCCTCGATTTTAAATGGTTGGTAGATTGGGAATCTAATTAAGCAATTTTCAGAAAAATCATACTTAGCCGTATCAAAGGTTAATTGGCCTTTCCCTTTCCTGATCAAAATTATTTTATAGCAGTTAAAGCTTTTCAGACTTCTAAAATACTCATCATCATTAAGCTGGATCAGCTTAAACGCCAACACGTTGGTTTGGGGATTTACTAATTCTATTTTCAATTGTTCATTCATCATTCAACAATTTCATTTCAATGTCACTTACCTGACAATGTTATAAGCTCTCTGATAAATTCAAAGATTTTAAAGACGCAGCGAAAGAGCGATTCTCCCGATGCTGAACTAAGCGTTGTATTATACTGCAGATCAGTAGTTGTCGTATATATGCCGTTTAGAAAGACAATAAACCTGGTTCGGGCAGCCTTACCAGCTTTCGAATTATTCCTGCAAATCTGAAAGGTCATTTGCACCAGCAATACAGAAAACAATGGAATATGTCCATCCCAAACCGGGTGTACATACTCCATCGTTTTTTTAACTTGTTCTAAAGAGATAGCAACGATAACCGCCGGGAGGCGTAACCCTCAACGTCCGGACTTTTAAGAGCGAACGCTGATGATCGTCTTTCCGTTGACCCTATTGGTCGAATTATAGGTCGAAACGGCGTCGTTGAGGCTAGATATATTGCCGATGTGTGTCCGCAGACGTCCCTCGCGAAATCGCTGGACGATCTCGGTCAATTGACTTGGAATTGCTTCGACAACAAAGTCAATTGTTGATCCGTTAACAGGCCGCGCGTCCGTCGGACCAGCGATGGTCACCATCTTTCCTCCAGGTTTGATAACGCCTGCGGACTGAATAGCAATATCCCCACCGAATACATCAAAAACCAGATCGACCCCACCGACGTCCTGCAGCTTTTCCTTTTCAAGATCAATGTATTCATGTGCACCGAAATCGAGCGCCGCCTGGCGGCCGCCTGCGCGCCCAGTACCGATAACATAAGCGCCGGCCGCACGTGCAAGTTGAGACGCCATTGAACCAACTATGCCTGCTGCACCGTGTACAAGAACGGTCTGTCCTGCCCTGAGGCGTCCGTGATCAAATAGTCCCTGCCATGCGGTCAAGCCAGGCATCACAAGAGCCGAACCAACTGTGAAATCTACATCAGCAGGCAGCGGTGCCAGGTTGCGCGCCTCAACAGCCACATATTCCGCCAGCGTGCCGTTGCGATACCAATCCGTAAGGCCAAACACCCGCTGTCCTATAGACAGTCCCGTCGTTCCATAACCAAGAGCAGTAACTACACCCGCCATCTCATGGCCCGGAATCGATGGCACGCGATCGTGACCCGCCCGGTCGACCCAGGTGGACGGCCATGTAAGTTCATCTCCGGTGATGCTCGACGCGTAAACCTGAACAACGACATCGTTTATCTCTGCCTGCGGCTCCGGGTGTTCCGCTAGTTTCATTCCGGCTATGCCTGCAGCCTGATCAGTGACAATGATTGCTTTCATAACGAACCTCCTTTTTTGTTGTTGACATATACTATTGTTTCAACGTGATTTTAATCTTTAAAGTTGTAGCATGACATCTTAACTCTGACCTAAAATTAGAGTTATATTTGGTTACCTTAGGGAGCCAAATTTTAAATATATAGGGGTCCAATTATGATTAAAAAATTTCTTGAACTTTCTTTTAAAAAAGGCGACGAACATAGTCCTCTATACCGACAATTAGAATCTGAAATTGTTCAATTGATCTGTCATGGTATATTGAAACCAGGACAGGCTCTTCCGCCTTCACGTGAACTTGCACTGAGTCTGCAACTCAACCGTAAAACAGTTGTAGCGACTTACGAAGAATTAAATGCGCAGGGTTGGGTGGAAACGAGAGAAAGAAGTGGCGTTTATGTATCGAGTAACCTGCCCGATACTTCGACGCGTACAAGTAACCAACATAGCAACAAATTGATACGAAGCAGGCAACCCGCTTATTCGTTAATTAATCGATCTTCTGATGTTGCAACGAGAACAGATCCGGGTACGGAAAACAATGCACTGGGTATGCCAGCGCCACTATTTAAAATCGATGATGGTTTTCCCGATCCCAGAATTGCACCTATTGAGGAACTAGTGCGGGAATACAGAAGATTTGGGAAGGGACGTTTAGGAAATCAATTTCTTATGTATGGCCCGGAGCATGGTTCTTATCGCCTCAGGGTCGAGCTTGCTGATTTCTTAAACAAGACCAGAGGATTGCAGATCACTGAAAAAGAAATATTGATAACCAAAGGGACGCAGATGGCCATTTATTTGGCTACACAGTTACTCATTCGTCCCGGCGACAGTGTATTTGTACCGGAACCAGGTTATAAGGATGCAAATCAAACCTTCAAGCTGGCAGGTGCTGATCTGACGTTTATTCCGGTAGATAAAGACGGTATGGATATAGACATGATTGAGCAGTTGTGTAAGAAGAAGGCACCCAGGATGATCTATATTATCCCACATCACCACCGGCCTACTACTGTTACACTAAGTGCAGAGCGGCGTATGCGACTTTTGAACCTCGCTAGCAAATACGCCTTTGCATTACTTGAAGACGATTATGATTTTGACTATCATTTTTTAAGTAGTCCTCTTTTGCCTTTGGCAAGTCTGGATACCTGTGGGCATATTATTTATGTAGGTTCCTTTTGTAAAAGCATCGCGCCTGGCATCCGGATCGGTTTTTTAGTGGCTCCGGAATTGGTAATAAACGAAGCCGCTGCCATTCGTAAATTAATAGACAGACAAGGCGAACAGCTGCTGGAAGAAGCGACCGCCGAACTTTTGAGTACCGGTGAAATCTCCAGGCATCTCAAAAAGTCGCACAAAGTTTATCAGGAGCGGTTGGAAAACACTTGCCGGTTAATTCGGGAACAATTGGGAGATTACTTAACATTTGAGCGGCCGAACGGCGGATTAGCCATCTGGGCAGCTTACAGAAATAATATAAGTGCAAAAGCAGTTGCCCTGAATGCCGGAAAGTTGGGATTAAAGATCAGTGATGGCAGTAACTATTTTTTTCAGCCTGATACTTCCAGGCCAAACGACTTCATACGTATAGGCTACTGTTCTTTAGATGAAACAGAAATGGCCGGCGCCATTGATATCTGGAAACAGGCCCTCACCCCATTCGCCGTAAAATAACAGTAAAAATTATAAGATACACGAATCAGATATTTAGGCAGATGTTAAGCTAGCTAAAGGATGTATTACCTGCCGTACTTCATCTGTTATCAACAAGAATTGATTTTACTTTCTCCTGTAACACTTGTATCAAACTTTCCCTAAACCAACTGTTTTTCTTTTGCCAAATATTATTCCGGGGCGAGGGATGCGGTAACGGAATATAATTGGGCAGGTATTCGTTATAGTTTTTTACTGTTTCTGTTAAGGTAATTTTAGCAGGATTTTTTAAGTAGTAGTTCTGCGAATATTGTCCAATCAACAAGGTCAATTTTATCTCTGTCATTGATCCTAGAATTTGTCGATGCCATAGGGGCGCACATTCCGGTCTTGGGGGCAAGTCGCCTGATTTTCCGCTGCCTGGAAAACAGAAGCCCATTGGAATAAGTGCAAATACCTTTTCATTATAAAATGTTTGTTTATCGACTCCCAACCATTCTCTTAAATTTTTACCGCTTGCATCATCCCACGGAATACCACTATCCTGAACTTTTTGACCTGGAGCCTGACCTATAATCACAATTTTCGAAACAGTGCTCGCCTGAATAATCGGTTTTGGAACGTTAGGCAAAAATTCTTTGCAAACAGCACAATTCCTAATTTCTGAAAGTATTTTGTCCATTTGATATCTACTTCAAACACTTGAAGCATCGACTTCAAGTGTTTTCTTTTAGCCTTAAATTTATAGAAATAATTAGAAACAATCCCCCTCTGCTTTTCTTACGGCGCAGTTAAGTACCGGCACAATATCTGAAACTATCTCACAAGCTTTTCAACTTCTGTATTGAAATCCGAAAGATTATTTACAACACTATTCCAAAAAAAATGGAGTATGCCCTATCTAAAACAGGATACATACTCCATCGTTCCTTAAGTATTTCCGAACTCAGATAGCGATTGATTTACCGCCACACCAGCTACCGCAAAGCTGTCCCCTGGTTATTGTCGATATAGTACCGCCAGAAACCATCGGCGCCCCGGCGCACGATGTCGCACGCCGACCCAGCAAGTCGCACCTCCTTGCCGTCGGAATCCTTGCCATCAATGGACCAGTCTACCACTATCTGCGCGATATCCCCGGCAACGAACACGTGACGCACAGTAGCCGCCAATGGCAGGCCGAGCTTGAGATCACGTTCGAGTCGTGCGGCGATCGCCGCGCGGTCAGTCAAGGTCCGGCCGTCGTTCTCGACGAAAACGGAATGCGGATCGTGCAATTCCATCATCGCGTTGACCGTCCCGAAGTTAAATCGCTCAATAAGCGAAGGGATAACACCTTCGGGTCCGGTAGGAAGCGGAAAGGATTCAATTTTTAAATTCATCTGTTTGTTTTTTTCGTTATATAAAGCATCTGCCAATACTTTTGCGATTCTCTTAATACGGCGTTGATATAGTTGCTCGAGTTTCCTGCTTCCCTCCAGGTTGGATGGAGGCTAATAGCAGACTGGCAAAGCTGACTGAGAAAACAGAATAATCAAATGGTGACCGGTAACCGGTAAAGAAGAGCATGCTGAGCGCAAATATCAATGTAAGCGCGAAACTACCGTAAGCGGCAAGTCTGATCTTATAACCGATAATAAGCAGTATGCCAAATAACGCTTCGCCAATGGTAGCTACGAGACCAAAGAACGAAGCTATTTTTGGAGAAAAATAAGGCATCAAATTATTCGCGTAGACGACAAAATTGGCCCAATTCCCCCATGATACATTGGCACTGCCTGGTGCACCCAAAAAGCCAATGCGATCTAATACCGGTAGTATGAACCCTGCCCCTAATGCGACACGCAATAGTATTTGTGCGGTTGGAAAAACCTTTTTCATCATGGATTGTGTCATTAATGATATTATGATATATCAAGGAAGCCTGATCGCCTACGATGGAATACGACAATCGTTTCCTCTGCAAAGGACGCCCGCAGTTGCCAGTTTATAATTGACATAAGTCACAAAAAACGGGAAAACTTAATATTATAATCCGGGATTACAATTCAATAAATTGTTTAAAACCTCAATTTTATCCGTCTTACGAAAGATTAAAATTATATTCTGTGACATATGTCACTTCAAATGATTCAGCCATTTTCCACTTTTGTAAATTCTAAAGTATCATAGAAAAACAAAAATCGCGACGAAAAAGAATGCAAAAGCACATTTAGACTATGGCATTAAATGAAAATGATCTGGTCACGGTAGTTGATGAACTGCGTCTTAAAGGGTACGTAGACGATTTCATCATAAAAGACAATTTGATTTTTTCGACAAGCATGAACCAGGGGTTTAAGGAAGGTGATATAATTATTGAGGGTGCATACCAATTTGACGTCAGCGAGGATGCCTTCGATACACAATACTTGTTCGCTGTTTTCATTCCTGAATATGAACTGAGGGGGTTAATAATTGATCTTTTAGGAATGTATTTCTATATGGAAGACCAACCAATCACCAGTGTTCTCAGAAATGCACTCCTGGTTACTTATATCTTTGATGATCAGGACCCTTTTATTAAGTATGGATTGAAAAAAATCACCCCATCAGATTTTAATGTAGATAGTGATCGATATGTACTACGGGTAGGATTTCCAGATTTTCCTGAATGTCCCGTAGGAGCTGCTTTTTCAATGTTGGGATTTGATGACCAGACACGTGAATATGTCTGGCTTGCAACCGGCATCTTAAAAGATAGTCGTCTTAAAAGAGTTGAGTATAATACAGAGAATACTTCAAATTAATTTGGACCTGCTATCCGAAGTACTTTTGTTGTTTCCCGTATTGCCGCACCAGCCTTTCCCAACTTATTTTCCTTCACATGCAAAGTGACTTAATTATCTGAAGCCCATTCTGCTTCAGCCTGATTGAGTCGCCAGAATGTACTTCAAAATATCAAATATTATAGCATCGATATCTCCTCTCCCACCAATCATTATAGCAAATAATTGTGTGACAAATGTCAATGTTATAAAGAGGGCAAGATATTAGCTTGCGCTCTTTATGCCTTGATGATTATGGGGAATCAGGCAGCATTTTACTTCTCAACCTTTTCAAATGTATGACATCAATAGACACAGATGAACGCAGACTGACTACAAAAAGTAAAGACTTCTATCTGGACGTTATCCAGAGTCTGACGGAAGTCCCAAAAAGGTTATCGTCAAAATACTTTTACGACAAAAAGGGTGACAGTCTCTTTCAGGCAATTATGAATTCTCCTGATTATTATCTCACAAGATGTGAAATGGAAATTTTTAAGTGTCAGGCCAAAGAAATTGTAGACAGTTTAATTGCGCCAACCCTAGATTTTGAATTAATAGAATTAGGACCCGGCAATTGTGCGAAGTCAATTCATCTGTTGCGGACGCTTGTCAGCGCAAATGCGTCATTTAACTATGTACCGATCGATATTTCTGAAAACGTAATCAGCGAACTACAGTCATTTCTGCCTAATACCGCTCCGGGCTTACGATTCAATGGCCTGGTAGGCGACTACTTCGACGCATTGGCTATTCATAGCTTATTGCCTGCAACGCGGAAGGTTGTGATGTGTTTAGGAGGTAATATCGGCAATATGACTGTAGTGGAAAGTAACCAATTCTGTAAAAAATTACGTAGTTATCTACAACCCGGTGACCAGTGTATTATCGGATTCGATCTCGTCAAACATCCCGCTGTTATCAAACTAGCATACGATGACCGGGATGGGTTGACGAGGGATTTCAATCTAAACCTGTTAACGAGAATTAACCGGGAATTGGATGCTGATTTCAGGATTGACCAGTTTGAACATTACTGCAGCTATGATCCGCTGACGGGGGCGGCCAAAAGTTATCTCGTCTGTTTAAGCGATATGGTAGTAGATATATCCGGTACCACAATCCGTTTTGAGAAAGACGAATGTATATGGACGGAAATATCACAGAAATATTCTAAAAGCCAGATTCATCAAATGGCTACTGATAATGGTTTTATCCATACAGCGGAATTCCTGGACTCCAGATCATGGCTTATGGATGCAATCTGGACAGCTGTCTAAATCAAATAAAATGGAAAGATTTGATGTGACAATTATAGGTGCCGGTCAGCCAGGTAATTCCTTAGCAAAGAGATTGTCCAAATAAGGTCAGATACTTCTAATTAATAAATCCGGCATAAATATTATCCACTTTTAAAAAATACAAAATGCAAAAGAATCTACAGGAATTGTCAAACGACAAAAATGAAATGATAGTAAACGGCCAAATCATCGACGCCGCAGAAAAGCATTTCGCGTCAAACATCAAAGTCCTCGACTTTGACGGTAGCGCAATAGAGGGAAAACAAGCGAACATCAAGAGGCTAAATGAATTTGTAGGCGCCATTCAAAAGGTGAATGAAATTGTGCTTCGTCATTCCGCTTCATGTGATAACACCTCCTTCGCTGAATACGTTTTTAGTTTCGAAATGAAGGATGGAAGCACGATATACTGGCACGAGATAATCCGCTCAATATGGGAAAATGGTCAGATAGTGGAAGAGCAATATTTCAAAGCATAGCAAACAAGTAACGCCGAAGGCAATGATTGTAATTCCGGTGGCATTGCGAACAAAAATGACATGAATGAATAAGGTTAATTTAAAAACGACGCTTATAAAGGCGCACCAGGAAATACTTCAGCGCTTAAGGGATGAATATGCCAGCTACCAAAGTGGCGGTGATCTGAATCTTGAGGAAGTCCGTGACGCCGATGACAACTCACATAGGGAACAGACCGAAGAATTCTTACAGGCCATGGAAAGGCAAATTCATCAGCGGGAGAAAGAAATTAAAGTGCTTCGTGAGTTAGATTTTGGTAGCAAAGATTTCGTGACCGAAGGTGCTGTCGCGCTGGTCAATGGCCAATATTATATTATCGGGATACCAGCGTGCCGGTTTGACCTTGACGGAAAGAATTTTGTTGCAATGTCACCTGATGCACCATTTTACCAGAAACTCATGGATAGGAAAGAGAATGATTCTTTCGTTTTTAACGACAAGGTGTTTACGGTCGAATCTATTTTTTAACCATAAAGTCACAATTATGTTAAAATGGCTTGATGTGATAAAATTTGCCAATAACGGCAACCCCACTCCTGATAAAAGAGTGGAAAAGACACAAGAAGAGTGGAAAGCACTCCTGACCCCGTGGCAGTTCAATATTACCCGGCTAAAAGGCACAGAACGTGCATTCAGCTCTGAACTTTGTTCCTATTTCGCACCTGGAAGATATGCCTGTATCTGTTGCGATACGGAGCTTTTTGATGCTGATACAAAGTTCGAAAGCCGGACAGGCTGGCCTTCATTCACTCAGCCGATAAAGGAAAATGCGATCGCTTACCACAAGGATAGCTCTTTGGGTATGTTGCGTATTGAAGCCCTTTGTAATACCTGCGATGCTCATCTGGGGCATGTTTTTCAAGACGGTCCCAAGCCTAGTGGGCTTCGCTATTGCATGAATGCTATTTCTCTAAAAAAAATAGACGTCAGTGAAAAGAAAATAGATTTTGGCGGAGGCTGTTTCTGGTGTACGGAGGCTATCTTCCAGCGAATTAAAGGAGTAGTAAAAGTGGAAAGCGGTTACAGTGGAGGAAATGTTGTTAATCCAACTTACAGAGAAGTTTGCAGCGGCAGTACAGGTCATGCAGAGGTCGTGGAAATCACGTACAATCCAGATGAAATATCATTTGATGATCTACTGAGAATACATCTGAGTACCCATAATCCGACAACGGTGAACAAACAAGGCGCTGACATGGGTTCCCAATACCGCAGCATCATTTTCTACAGAACGGAGGAAGAAAAGCAAGCTGCGATGAGGATTATTGATGAGATGCAAAAATCATATTCGGATATGATCGTCACCCAGCTTGAAATGTTCGAACACTTTTACAAAGCAGAAGAGTCCCACCAGAACTATTACAACAGAAATCAGGAAGGAGGATATTGCCAGGCAGTGATCGACCCCAAACTAGCAAAGTTCCGGAATACGCACTATGACAAGTTAAAACAGTAACAAAGTTCCCATATATATAAAACCGCAACCATAATGGGTGAAGAACAAATTGAAAGAATAAAATGTCTGATCATCGGGTCTGGCCCCTCCGGTTACACAGCTGCTATTTATACAGCCAGGGCGGATTTAAAACCAGTATTATACACGGGGTTATTTCTTGGTGGACAGCTAACAAAAACATCTGACGTCGAGAACTATCCGGGCTATCCCGATGGTATAATGGGGCCAGAAATGATGGGAAACTTTCACAAGCAGGCTTCCAGGATGGGTGCGGATCTAAGGATCGGTTACGTGAGCGCGGTTGATTTCTCCCAAACACCCTATAAAGTCACAATCGATGAAAAGAAGGTGATATTGGCCGATGCAGTTATCATAGCGACCGGAGCGACGCCGAAATGGTTAGGACTAGCGTCAGAACAGAAATATGCCGGACATGGCGTCTCGGCCTGTGCAACTTGTGATGGTTTTTTCTTTAAAGGCCAGGACGTAGCTATTGTTGGTGCGGGAGACACCGCTGCGGAAGAAGCCCTGCATTTATCAAAACTTTGTAGAAAGGTATATATGTTAGTTCGCAAATCGAACTTCAAGGCGTCGAAAACAATGGTGCACAGGGTTGAAAATACGTCCAATATCAAAGTCATATTTAACGTCGAGGTAAAAGATGTCCTTGGTGATGGAGTAAAGGTCAACGGCGTGCATTTGTTCAGCAATATCACGCATCAGGATTCTACTTTAAATGTAACAGGCCTTTTTGTAGCCATTGGCCATCATCCCAACACGGATATATTTAAACCCTGGATCCTCATGGATGACGCAGGCTATATCAAAACAGAAAGTTGTTCAACGAATACAAACATTCCTGGTATTTTCTGTTGTGGCGACGCTCAGGACCCAAAATACCGTCAGGCAGTTACTGCTGCAGGCACGGGCTGCATGGCAGCACTGGATTGTGAGAGGTTTCTATTTGCTATGGAGCATAGTGCTGTTGAATATTAAATATGATCTCAAAACGTATCTACGAAGGATTTCTATTTGAATTCTCAATTACTTAAAAACTATATAAAATGGAAAAGATTGAAATACACGAAGGAGAAAAAGGGATTTCTTTTTTTTCACTGGATGTAGATGGTAAGGAAGTCGGAAGAATGATGGTAACCGTTACACCAGGTTTATTAAAAGCCGGATTCACAAGCGTTGGTCTTACTCAACGCAAAAGTGGATATGGAAGGACATTAGTAAATGCAGTAGTTGATTATGCACGCGAAAATAGTCTGAAAATAATCCCGGAATGCGGTTTTGTAGCTATGATGTTTAACAAATACCCGGAGACTTATGGAGACATTCGGGCTATGCCGTAATTGAAATCATTGGTTAAAAGATGTTCTTAAAATAATATCGACTCTGCTGAATCTGAAGTTAAACGAAAGCAAATAAATCTCTTTAATTAATATTTTTTATGAACGACTTTTTAATGCCTGACGAACAAAACGTTTCGGAAACAAACAAAAGAATCTTTGATGAACTGAAAAACATGTTTGGTAAGGTTCCGAATATCTTCATGGCCTTTACCAGCAGTGAGAATGGCCTTGAAAACTACTTCAAATACCTCACTCAAAAGAACTCTTTGACCTACAGCGAACGCGAAGTGGTGAATTTAGTTGTAAGTCAGGTAAATCAATGTCCATATTGTCTCAGCATTCATAGCGCGATGGCTGAACGCATTGGTTTTAATAATGAACAGATCTTGAACATACGTGCTAACAACATTCAGTTTGATAAGAACCTGAAAGCCGTTGCAGCATTGGCACATAACATTGCGCTCACAAAAGGACATATTACCGGGTCTATTTTGTTAGACTTTTACGAGGCGGGATATGATCAGGGACATTTGGTCGACGTGGTACTTGCTGTCGGTAACATCACTACGCTTAACCTATTGTATGCAATTACAAATGTTCCTATCGACTTTCCACACGTAACAGTGTAAAAAGTTAAAAATAATTTTTAAGACTATGAGTTGACAAACTAAAATTTAAAAATTATGATACGTAAAAAACAAACAATACGTCTTTTTCCAAAAGACATCACAGGTGATATCGTTAAAGACCGTCAGGAGGTTACCATTAACTGGCGGGCAGGCCAACTGATACTCGACGAACCAACCTTCAATGGGGGGAAAGATATCGGTCCTGACCCGTTCACAACGGTTCTATCCGGGTTGGTAGGTTGCACATTGACAACACTGCGCATGTATATTAAAGAGAAAGGATGGGATATTACAGACATTCATTGCTCAGTGAATATGCACCAACAAGTAGAGCCATTCAAGACTTCGATTTTCAGGACACTCTCGTTCGGTCAGCCGGTGACCGATGCCCAAAAGGAACGGCTACTTTGGATTGCAGTTCATTGTCCTGTTGCAAAGCTGCTGCAAGGAGAGATCAATATAGATACACGGTTGTCTGACGATCCAACGGTATCAGCAGGTATGGGAAACTATCCGCTATCGGATGAGGTTTCCATAGATGACTCAAAGAAATTTACGACTCAGTAACGAGGCACCGAAAAGATTATACCGGCCATCTATGCACTTCATAAAGCCCCAGGTAAATAAATAGGTCTACAGCTACAATAGGTAGCGCTAAAGGAAGATGGATGATGGTCGGTACTATCTATAACTTTCTTGTCTTTCCACGCTATCAAAGTTAACCTCATTTTTATTCTTGCAGAAAGGACCTTATTCTCAATTAGTTCATTGGGATTCTGAAATGACCTATAGCTAACCTCACGTTTCAGCCCCATTCTGATGACCACACTAATTTGAAAAGTTCAGAAAAATTAAGGTATCTTAATTTTTTTATGAGCACCATCGCAGACCTTTGAACAAAGGGAATGCGACCTGGTCGCGTTCCTTTTAATGATAAAGGTTTTAGGCCGTTTTGTTTTATGTTTGCACCACTAAACCGGCAGCTATCCATTCCACGTATACGTCATGCCAGCCCAACGTACGCCTATATTCCACATGCGATACATTCAACCAAAATTCCGCATTACTCAAAATGACCAGCTTCAGTTCACCTTCAAGACCTTTTTTAACGGCTGTTATCTGCTGCTGCTTTCTAACGTGTTTAAAGGCGCAGCGGCCCGCATATATAGGCCCCACCACTGCCGAATATATTTTTACCCATGATGAGATAAGCTGGTTAGAAGATCGCCCCGGAACCATGAATTTCAATGAAATAAGGACCCAGGATGCAGCAGGCGTATTTCAGCCCAATACCAGCTACTATCCAAAGAACTTTAATCCCCCGTCAACATACTGGTTCAAAGTACGGGTCATAGTTTCCGATTCTATCTCAAAAAACCAGGGCTTAATAGAATTCTTTGATCAAACGATCAACGACATAACCGCTTATTTACCCGATGCCGGCGGCCGGTATATCGAGGTCCATTCCGGCGCAGGTGAGAACTTTAAAAACAGGCTTTACCGGCATAAAAATTTCGAGTTCCTTATACCTGATCTGTCAAAGGGTTCCTATGTCTATTATGTGAGGATAAAATCATTAAATGAGGTCAACTTCATTATGGTATATCGCACGGTAGAACGGTTCATCAACTATGCGCTGGTCGAATATATAACGTATGGGTTGTTCTACGGCATGATACTGGTTTTCTGTTTATACAACCTGCTAATGCTGTTAGCTACCCGCCTTAGTCACTATCTTTATTACGTATTGTATATCGTAAGCATAGGCGTTTATGAGATGAGCACAGACGGTATTGCTTTCCAGTTCATCTGGCCAGGTACACCTGCATTGAATGAATATATGTACGGCGTTTCTCTATATTGTATGAGTATATTCGCACTCATTTTTGCCAGAACGCTGTTACGGGTGAAAAGGCAAAGTCCTCCGCTCTATAAGTTTATTAACTGGATCATCATTATACGTACCATTTATTTTGTGGTTTGTCTGTTTGCCAAAAGGGAATGGTTTATATATAAATTCCTGGATTTTATACCACTCTTTACTGCGTTCCTGACTGGTTTTGTTATTTGGTGGAAGGGTTTTAAACCTGCACGTTTCTTTGTATTGGGCAACGCCTTACTTTTTATTGGCGCTATTGTAAAGCTTACAACTGTATTAGGTCTCGTAAAAGGCATATCGGCAGTGCCTGGTCACTACGGTATGGTGCTTGGCTTTGCAATGGAAATGGTACTGTTATCATTTTCTATTGGCGACCAGGTAAGACTTTTCAGGAAGGAGAAAAAACAGGCGCAGGATGACGCCTTTTATCACATGCAATACAATCTAAAGCTGCAGGCATCTGTCAATCAGCAGCTGGAAGAACAGGTAGCAGTGCGTACAATGGAGCTCGAGCGTCAATCCAGAGAGATACACGAACAAGCACAGGAGATCGCACGTATGAACCGGTTGCTTGAAAAAGACAATGCAGAACTTAAAACTAATATCGAAAAGATCACCGATGCACGGATTAAATCCGCAGAGCTCACGTTTGAAGAATTCTGTCAGAAATATCCGGACCAGGAGAAATGCTACAGGTTCCTTGCCGATTTAAAATGGAGTAAAGGGTTTGAGTGCAAAAAATGTGGTTACACTAATTACAGCAAGGGGCGTAAACCATTTAGTCGCCGGTGCAACAAATGTGCTTATGAAGAATCGCCGATGCATGATACCATATTTGAAAACAACAGGATACCAATAAATAAAGCGTTCTACATCGCGTATTTAGTATTTACAACTAAAGGAAATATATCGTCTTACCAGATTGCCGAAAAGACTGATATGCGTCAGGGCACTTGCTGGGCATACGCCACCCGCGTAAAAAGCCTGCTGGATACGGACAGAACTGCCTCTAAAAAGAATAAAAAAGCCAGTTGGACGGATCTGATAATGAAAACATAGCGAGTGGTATCATCCCTTCATTTCAAAATTGAACAAGGGCGCCAATTGCAATTTTCTTCCCGTGCGTAAATGCACCATTAAACTGTGTGGTTTGAACTGCTCCGGATTCAAGGAACAATTCATCTGTACCTGTTCCGGTTTCGGCGTGACGATATGTCCCTGACGTAAATAATGATAAATAGCTCTTAAGCTGGAAGGCACAAGTTAAAGACGTCTTCAGATCAAATCCCCTGGCTTGCTGCTTAAAACTGACCGGGTGTTGAAAAGCGTCAATCAGGTTCCAGTCTGCCGATGCATTGTAGTTCATCTGGCTGTACTGCAGCTCTGCTGTTATATCCAACCAGGAAGTTACCCGGTAAAGGCTTGACAGCCCAGCTAAAACGCCTTTCCAGCTGGTATTATAAGTACAACGAAGGTTTCTCTGTCCCGGAATATATTCAGCATGATTAAGCAGGAATAAAAACTCCCTGTTCTCAGCATATCCTGCAAAAACAGCCATACGCATTCTCGATCGTTGCAGAAAATTATATCCTTCATACAACCAGAAAGCTAATAGGTGTCCCTCATCAGCATCCAGTTGCGCCTGATATGTTGGCAACCCGCGATCATCACCTGCGTAATCGATGTCCGTGGCATTCCCTGCTTTAATGAAGCATTTTGATACCCCTCCTCTAATAAACAATCGCCTGCTGAGATTAAAACGTATTCTGGCATCTGCCAAAGGCCCACACAACACACGCCATTTTACCTCAGAAAGAATATTGGGCGATTGTCCGTTGCCATTCCCCGCTATAGACCATCGCAGATCAGCTGTCTCATACCCTCCTGACAATGCAACTTCCATCACCGGTGAGCCGTGTTGCGCATTAACAGCAATAAAACTAAACAGAAATATGACTTTGAGCAGAAAGAACTTCATATAGCATAATTTAGTTTACCCGCCCCGACGATAAACCAGGGCGGGTAAACTAAGTTTAACAGATTAGATTACTGATTTACACCGAATGCTTCCCAACCGGATACTGTTGGACGGTTACAGTTCATTGCCTGCGTTCCGTTTTCAGAACATACATACATTCCGTTGTTTCCCCTCAGGGATATTTTACCGTCGCCATTGACTACCCAGTCAAATTTCTCCCAGTCACCGATAGTTAAACGGCTACACGTCATCGCTTGTGTTCCGTTCTCTGACGATACATATTTTCCCTGAGAGCGAAGTGCAATTTTACCTCCACCAGCGTCAACCACCGTAAAGGTCTCCCAGCCGGATGCAGTAGGCCTGTTACAATTCATTGGCTGTGTACCATTCTCGCTACTCACATACAGATTATTAAAGCCCTTCAGGGTAATATTCTGCCCTATTGGCGCCGTTGTAGTGGTACCTCCTGACCATTTAAACGTAGCTGCAGCACCACCAGGTAAAGAGTATGTAAATGACTGGTTACCCCATTTCACTTTAAATGAAACATTTGATGAACCGTTGTTAAATGCAAGCAATACCTTAGAACCATCGCTATTCATAAAAGCGGTAGTTTGGATGTTCCCTGAACTGTTCGACGAAATACGTACTGCTCCGGGCTGCACGAATTTAGAAACGTGTGCAATGATGTAATATCCAACTCTTCGGACGATGTTGCCTCCGTCGATAGTCACTGCGCCCATTGATACATCGCTGCCTCCCGGCGTATGAGGACCTCCCTGGGAATCACTCGCCAGGTTCCATTCCAGAACAGTTTTTGCCCAGTTGTTTATTGATCCGATCACTACGTTCTGTATGTGCCAGGCCAGGTCTCCTGAAAAGGTACCGTTCTTGGAAGTATATTGTTCTGTGAAATAAACATTCTTATTAGTAGCATTCTTTACCGTCGTCATCGCCGAAATATTTCCGCCATACAGGTGAAACGCGGAGCCGTCCACATAGGTGCTGTTATTGGCCACATATATCGGGAAATCCGTGTTGTCACAGTTATGATCATAACAGATTATCTTACAGTTAAACCCTGCTCCACGCAGTTTAGGGCCAATAAAATCATTTATCAGACCAAGTTCGTTTTCTTTGCTAAGTTCCATACTGGGTTCATTATGAGGGTTCAGCGGCTCGTTCTGAGGCGTTAGCGCCCATATTTCGATACCCTGCGCCCTCATGGCATTCATATAATCCAGCCAGTATTGCCCATAGCTCTCATAGTTTTCTGCCTTAAGTGTGCCTCCCACAAAAGATCCGTTCGTTTTCATCCACCGGGGTGCAGTCCACGGTGTCGCCATTATTTTGATAGCCGGATTGATAGCGAGGATCTTTTTTAATATCGGAATCGTATATGTCAGGTCCGGACCGGACAAACTAAATGATGCACCGTCGCGATAGGTATACGAATAATCACTCAGGTCGGTGGCGCCAACGCCTATGCGGATAACTGAAATGCCTATACCGCTGGTAGGACTGAAAAGTTCGTTTAATAATGAATTTTGTACGCTCGCAGACAAATTGTTAATTAACTTGGCGCTGCCCTGTGTAAGTGTGTACCCGAATCCATCAATATTTTGATAGGTAGCACCATCATTCACTGTAATTGTTGTTCCTCCGGTTCCGGCATCAGGGGCGAATGTGACGTTGCCCTGTTGTTGCAGGAGTTGGCTCTGGTTGCTGGTGGTCATCCAGATACTTACTGATTCATTAGCCCTGGCGGATGTCATGCTACCATCAGCGTCATCGGGTTTATAAATGTTCTTTTTACATGCATAAAATGCAATACAAAGCATGCCTGCGGCGGCAAGCCGAAGATAAATTTTCCTCATTTTGTGGATATTTACTGGTTAAAAATTGGCTGATCTGATTTTTAGTCAGGCAAGGTTTGCTAAGTCATAGGTTTTGATGTTTATGGTTAATGGGTACAAATTGATCTTCGTAATCCTGGTCTTCGAGGGATATCAGCACACAGATAATTTGCTCAATATGTCAGGATAAACAGGTGCTCATTCTGTTGCCTGGATGATCAAATTTATCGAAATATAAGTCAATAAAACAAAGAAATAATCTCACAAATAACTGATTATCAACAAACGGAAATGCGTTTTAATCCACTTAAGTCGCATGTTGTAAAAAGAAGTAACCGTTGAAAAACATCATTTTAGATTTAGGGATCTTCGGGCAAACGGTGATTTTAATACACTTAAAAAACATTTAATTTACTCTTCCGGAGGTCATAAAACCTGTGTCAGAAGCTGACCGATTCACCGCATTCATTTGCATACGACACAAGGAAGGAGCTAATTCTAATCCTAAGTATAAATGGCTGATCAGGAAAACCTTGTCCGTAACCTACCCCTCATTTTTTGATATTAAACGAGCCAAGAACAACGAGGTGCTCATCTAATATTTCCATTCATACCTTTTGCGTTTAAATTATAGTCTATCAACCCTAAATTGTATTGATTCAACCAAAATTGTCACTTATGAGAACAACCCTTTTGCTTATCTCAATTTTTATTGTGCAGACTTGCTTCGCCCAGGAAGATGGGTACAAAATGCCGCCCAAAGAGATTGCTGACCTGCTACTCGCTAAGCCCACTCCCGCCGTAAGCATTGATGGTCAGGGAAACTGGATGCTGCTAATGGAACGCAACAGCTATCCATCAGTAGAAGAACTGGCGCAGCCGGAACTTCGTATAGCCGGGCAGCGCATCAATCCCAACAACTATGCACCGAGCCGGCAGAACTTCATTAATAATTTCAAGTTAAAAGACCTCGCCTCCGACAAAGAATTTCCTATTGCCGGATTACCCGCCGGTATGCTAGCGGGCAATGTTACGTGGAGTCCCAATGAAAAAAAGATCGCGTTCACCAATACTACCAACAAAGCAGTAGATCTGTATGTGATCGACATTACCACCCGCAAGGCTACCAAAATAAATAAACAGGCGCTGAACATAATACTAGGCCAGGATTTCATATGGATGGACAATAATGCTCTATTGTATAAAACAATCCTGCAGCCTGCTACAGCGGCTCCTGCCAGATCATTAATGCCCTCCGGTCCGACTGTTCAGCAAAATCTCGGTAAAATAGCGCCTAGTCGTACTTACCAGGACCTTATCAAATCACCTTATGATGAAAAATTGTTCGCTTTCTATTCAACTGCGCAACTGGTAAAAAATGTGAACGGTGTAGAATCCAAAATTGGAGGACCAGCCATCTATAACACAATTAGTTTATCGCCTGACAAGAAATACTTGCTCACTCGTGTTATTAACAAGCCATTCTCATATCTGGTACCTGCTAATGGATTTAATTCCAGTATTAATGTCACCGACCTCACTGGCAAAGTCGTAAAAGTGATAGCCGGGTTACCATCAACAGAACTATCGCCCTCCGGTCACGACAATGTGTTAAACGCACCGCGTTCTTTTGAATGGCGGAGTGATGAACCTGCCACCATTACATGGTGTGTGCCGCTCGACAGCGGTATTTACAAAAGTAAAAAAGATTTCCATGACGCCGTATATGCGCTCAGCGCACCTTTCACCGGCGAAGCTAAAGAACTGTTCAAAACAAGCTGGCGATATGGTGGGATCAGTTGGGGTAATGAGAAACTGGCACTTGTAATCGAACGTCTGCAAGGCAAACAAAGCACACGCCTGAACCGCTACAACCCATCTACCGGTGAGTTGGAGACGCTGCTGGAGCGTAATACTACTGATGCCTATAATAATCCTGGCGTACCTGTAACGGAGAAAAACAAATATGGGAAACAAGTCATCAAACTGATCGACAATAACACCAAGCTGCTGATGAATAATCCGATAGGTAGTTCTCCCAAAGGCGATCTGCCATTCATCGCTAAATTCGATCTGGCTACTAAACAGAATGAGATCATCTGGCGTTGTCCGGAAGGCACTTTTGAAATGGTGACCGACGTGATCAATGCTGAAAAACTGGTGTTGCTGACCCGCCGCGAGTCTCAGAAAGACATGCCGAACTATTATATCAAAAACCTGGTATTACGCTCAGCTGATAAGGCCATCACGAATTTCATCAATCCTTATCCGCAGCTTGAGAATATCAGTAAACAAAAGATCAGTTATAAAAGAGCAGATGGTGTAGACCTCACCGGCGATCTGTATTTACCTAAAAATTATGATCCCAAAAAAGATGGTCCACTGCCTGTATTAATGTGGGCATATCCGAGAGAGTTTAACAGTGCAGCCGACGCAGCACAGATCCGTGGTTCACAATACCGCTTTACAATGGTAAGCTATGGAGGCCCTGTATTTTGGGTAACGCAGGGTTATGCGGTACTCGACAATACTGAAATGCCAATCGTAGCCACCGATTCGTCTAAGAAGCCCAACGATAATTTCACCGATCAATTACGTATGAATGCCGAAGCAGCTATCAACAAACTGGCCGAAATGGGCGTTGGAGACAGAAACCGTGTAGCCATCGGAGGACATAGCTATGGAGCCTTTATGACTGCAAATCTGTTGGCTCATACTAACCTGTTTAAAGCTGGCATTGCCCGTAGTGGCGCCTATAACCGTAGCTTAACGCCCTTCGGTTTCCAGAACGAAGACCGAACCTATTGGGAAGCTCCTGAACTGTACAGCGCCATGAGTCCCTTCAGCTATGCTGATAAGATCAAAACGCCCTTACTGCTCATTCATGGTGAAATGGATGATAACTCAGGTACCTTTCCCATTCAAAGCGAACGCTTATTTAATGCGGTGAAGGGACATGGCGGTACCATACGATTCGTAATTTTACCTTATGAAGCACATGGGTACAAAGGGAAGGAAAACCTGCTGCATATGTTGTATGAACAGAATGCCTGGCTGGATAAATATGTAAAACATGGTGATAAGGATGCTACTCCTGCCACCGCAAAGAATGCATTTTAGTTGATGTCATATGGTAATGAAATCGTTCCAACACGCGAGGATCATTCATAAACCATCCCCTAATAACCCAGTCATTCCGACAACGCAAAAAGGACAGGTATACCTATCCTTTTTGCGTTTTTATTGAAATATTTTTCCCTTTATAAATTATGAAACCTTTACAGCTTACTATGGCTTTTGCTGTACGCATATCCTTCTGGAATAGCTGCTATGTTCGCCCACTGTAACTCCTCAAAATATCTTTTTAGGATGATTGATTACTGCATCTTTAACGGATCAATACGGTATCACCACTTATAACATAGTCGAATGCGTTTGTCTCTTTTAAAAGGTCCAATGATTGCGCTATTGGAGCATTTCTATCAATAAACCCGGTGAATCTGCTGTTACCAGTTTTATAATTCTCTATAATCACCTCAACACCAAACCAACGTGGTAAGATCTTGCTGACCTCTTCGAATGTCGCGTTATGGAAGAAATATAACCCATTGCGCCAGCTCAAACGCTCACGCGCACTGAACCGGTCTACTTCTATCCCCTTCTGTTTTGTATATGTCCCTTCATTTCCCGGAGTGAGTAGCAGGCTATTATTTTCTGTGATCATCTTAACAGATCCTTCAACTAAAGCAACTTTCTCCTGGCCAGGATCATAAGTATTAACGTTGAACTCAGTACCAAGTACCTGCACCTGGCTATGAGACAAATGAACGATAAAAGGTCTCTTTTCATCTTTTCTAACCCTTATATAGGCTTCTCCATCGATTACGACCTCCCTGGTCGCTCCTGAGAATTTAAGAGGGAATTCAAGGCGTGTAGCTGCATTTAATTGTATTTCCGTTCCGTCGTCCAACCTTACGACATAATCCTTTCCCGGAGGAACTGTAAGAATGGCCGTTTTATTGTCGGCCATCGCACTGGAATAGGTCAGGGTTTTATTTATATTATTAAGATGAGTACTGCCTACTTTCATTTCTCCCTGACTGCCACTAAGGTTAATGGCTTCTTCCCCTGGCAGGTGCAACATAATTTGCCTACCCGTATTACCAGCCACTTGCCCATCCTTAAATGAAGATAACCTGGAAGCCCATAATAAATAAACACCTAAGAAAACAGCGACTGCAGCCGCAACCCCAACACTCGCGCGTAGCCATAACCGCCTTGAGTTTCGTTTATGGATTGTCTTCCACATAAGAGCCTCATTGGCTGGCGCCAATTCTTCTATTCTGCGCAGATCCTCTGGCTTATATTGTTCATGAAGTGATTGGTAGATCTTGAGTGCCTCAGGGTCTTCCGCAATGAGTTTTTTCAGGAAAAGATCAGACTCCTCATCTATGATGCCTGCGATCTTATCAAGCACCAACTCCTTTATGTATTCCGGATCAAAATTCATATTAAATTAACATATAACTATAAGGCATGAAAATGGAAGAAAGGGGGTATAGGAGAAAGCTAAATTTCATTGATTTTTTTCAATTTCTTCCTCAAAATGCGAAGCACGTTACGAACCTGCGTTTTTACTGTTGCGGCGCTAATGCCCAACTCTAAGGCTGCTTCTTTTTGACTTTTACGGTCTATATATATCATTTCAAAAGCGGTCCTGCTAGCTACTCCCAACTCGCCAATGGCCGAATTGAGCGTAAGGCGCAGTTCTGAATTTTCCATGGGTACGGCCGTTACCATGGTCTCCTTAAAGTAGGCATATTGTTTACGGCGCTTTTGATTCGTCGCTTCTTTATCCAATTTGTTAATGCATTTATTACGAACAGCCTGCAATAGATATCCTTTCAACGTTGTGTTGATAACAACTGTTTCCCTATTCTGCCAAAGCCAGAGGAATACCTCTTGCACAACATCCCCGGCATCAGCCTCATTTTTCATGAAGGTGTGTGCCCCCAGGCACATACGCGTCCAGTAGCGATGAAACAAGATAGTAAAGGCTTTTTCATCTCCTTCTTTTATAAGGAGAAACAGTTCATTGTCATTCAACGTGTCCATTGCATTTTCTTGAAAATCACTATTTGTTAATCAGCCCTTTGTGTCTATTAAAACTCTGATGTAGGATTGGCGGGTTTAACAGCAAACAGTTGGATGAGACAGCAAAAGTAAAGAAATGTTAGCCAGAATTCCAATAGTAGGCCTCTTCCCTTTTGGAATGGTTCTAATGGCAGCCCCCGGATTTGATATAAGCAATCTTAAGCACAGCTTTTCACTACGCCTCAGGCGATTTGATAAATGTCAGATGTATTCGTCGTTGCAATTAACAAATTTGCACGGACAATTCAGTTAATGACAGGTTAACGATATTAGATTCATGTCTCAATGTTACGCTTTTGTTAACTCGACTTTCACGACTCAATCCGCTACACCTCCAAAATAAAGCACTGACAAGGATTTCCGGGATATCTGATAGCATATAAGAAAAGAATAAGCCATTATTTTTTGAAAAGGGGTATACCCCCTTTGTTTCAATTTTCGGCCTTAATGTTATAGGGTTAATTAAAGGTAATTTAACTAAAGGATTACGTTATGTGAGTGTACTATCTATATAAACTACCAAGTATTGTATCAAGATCAACTAGCTAATGTATTCGTCAAGTATGCCAATTTAAGATAAGTCGAAAAACAGTTTATTGATTGTCACGGGGGACGTTCATTATTATATCGGGTAAAAACCAAATAATCAACTATTACTTATGAGTAGAATTCTAAAGGGGTATCCTGCAGTCAACAGGTTAGTCATGTGTCTGTTAATATTGCACATTGGCTTATTAATGCAAGCCCATCCAGCCACGGCCGGCAAAAAAGTTACCATCATTGCTAATAAGACACCTTTAAGAGAAATTCTACTGAGTGTGACACGGCAAACCGGCTATGAGTTTGTATATCATAATGAAGATGTAAACGAACATGAACGCATCAGCGGCAGATTTATCAATCAGGAAGTTGATGAATTTCTCTCGAAGTTATTTTCAGGTAAGGGCGTAAGTTTTAGTTATAAAGGCAATGCTATTACTATTAGGAAGAAAAATGAACTTCCTGTTAATAATAGCAGGATGTCGGAGGACTCTGCCACTGTAGGTACTGTTTCCATTTCCGGAAGAATAACCGATGGAAAGGGAAACGCACTGCCCGGAGCTACGGTTATGATTAAAGGTAGCCGCAGAGGGGTCTCGGCTGACGGACAGGGTCAATTTACACTTCCATCAGTTTCTGAGAATGCGACCCTTAGTGTTTCACTTATTGGATATGAACCTAGGGAAGTAAGCGTAAGCGGCAATGGGCTCGTAAGTGTACAGCTTAAGCAAGCCATTGGAGACCTGGACGAGGCGGTAGTTGTAGCCTACAATACGACAACACTACGTCAGACGACAGGTGCGGTGAACGTCGTTAAGGGGAAGCAAATACAAAGCATTCCCAATAGAAGTTTTGACAAATCACTCCAGGGCTTTGTTCCAGGGCTCCTCGTGACTGGCGGCAGCGGCCAGCCTGGCGCTGGTTTGGCCAATATGGTAATTCGCGGCATTTCCACCGGTAGCAATGCATTAAACGGTGAAAGCATTAGAAATCCATTGATCATTATTGATGGCATTCCCATTACCCAAGACCAGTTTCAACAAAGAATAGGCGCTAACGTTACACCTGTTTCAAATCCAATATCGCAATTAAATCCATCGGACATCGAAACAATCTCTGTGCTCAAAGATGCAGCCGCCATCGCCCTTTATGGATCAAAAGCGAGCAACGGAGTCATTCTGGTCACTACTAAGAAAGGAAAAACAGGGAAAACCGTTTATAGCTTCAGACAGCAAACAGATTTTTCTAATCCGCTGGACCGCAAATCATCACTACTTTCAAGGGATCAATATCTGGAACTTTTGTTTCAAACTTATAAAAACACAGATCCAATTCTTTGGACAGACGATAAAATAAAACGGGATTTATACCAAAAATTCCCAACAACAAAGAATGCCGCCGGCGATACCATTTTCTATCCGGAACCAGATCTAAAAAAGGAAATTTATGACGGCTGGGCTACAACCCTCGCTAATGAACTATCTATCTCTGGAGGCAGTGGAACCTCAAGTTTTTATCTGAATCTGGAATACACCAAGCAGAACGGCGCTGTCAAAGGAACAGATTTTAATAGAAAATCATTACGATTTAATTTTGAAAATCGCCCGGCTTCAAATTTTAAATTTGGATTAAACAGCGCCCTTTCTTATACTCAACAAAATTATGCGAACAGCTTAGAAACACTTAGCTCTTTCGGTGCAGCATCCACCGCTTCTCCTTTAAACCCAATTCGCTTTGACGATGGTAGTTTTCGTTTTATTTATCCCTCGGGGGGCGTAACTGGTATATATCTCAATCCGCTGGCCGAGGCAGAATACAATATCAACAGAAACACCGCATATCGAGGTTTAGCAAAAGCATATGCAGAACTGTCTTTATTCAAATACATTACGGTTTCCAGCAATATTGGTACCGATGTCATGTTTGCTGATAATAAAGAAAAAAATGATCCCCGATTTTATTCTGCCGACTATGGGACTGCTCCTCCAAGAATTGCTGAACTGGATACCCGCAGAGTAGGAATTATCACAACAAATACTATAAGATATGACAGGGAATTCCTTGAGAAGCTTAGTAGCAATTTTATACTTGGACAAGAAGCGCAGATTCTCATGCAGCGAACATTAGGTGCTGAAGCGGAAGGAAACAGTACGACGTTACCGAACTATAACGAACTTTCCAGCCCAGGCTACACGATGCGAGGAATATCTGGACAGTCTTCCAGACAAACCTTGTTGTCGTTATTTGGTCAGGCAAATTTTGCTTATAACGACAGGTATCTATTGTCTGCTAGTATCAGAAGGGACGGAGCCTCGAAGTTTGGGAACCAAGAAAGATGGGGGACTTATTGGTCAATAGGAGGAGGTTGGATCGCCTCAGAAGAAAATTACTTTAAAGAGCATGCACCATGGCTCAACTATCTAAAATTTCGGGCAAGTTTAGGGGCAGCAGGCAATTCGGCTGCTATCGATGCAATGACTCGCTTCGAGCAAATAGCTCAGATCAATTACCAAGGAAACAGCGGCGTCATACCAGCTGGCAATCCTGGCAATCCAAATATCCGCTGGGAGCAAACATTTAGCTGGGATGCCGGTATTGAACTGCGGACTTTGGGTGAGCGACTAAATTTTGTGTTTGATATTTATAATAAAAAGACTTCAGGCTTGATATATCAGATTAATCTACCTTCTGTCGCCGGTTACAACAAGGTATTAGCCAATATTGGCAATATGGAAAACAAAGGCATAGAACTGTCCTTGAATTCTACTATCATTCGCACAAAAAATTTCAGATGGAATCTTAATGCCAACTGGAGTACGAATCAGAACAAGCTAGTCAAAGCGGACGTAAGCCTCAGTACATTAACCGGGTCAATACTTGGGAATGAAGAAGGCAGAAACTTCAACTCCTTTTATATGCCTGTCTGGGCGGGTGTCAATCCTGAAGATGGACGCCCTCAGTGGATAGGAAAAGATGGTAAACCAACTAGCACGTATAGTCAAGCGCCCAAACAGTTTGTCGGTAAGCCCCAGCCAGATGCATTTGGATCCATAACAAGTTCGTTTAACTATAAAGGCTTCGAATTATCGGCAATGCTTTATTACCAATATGGGTTCAATATTTATGATAATACCTCCGCCCTTCCCTTTCTTACCGATGGGACCTATCCATACGCGAATCAATTAAAATATGCGTTGGATTACTGGAAAAAACCAGGTGACCTAGCCGCAAATCCGAGACGTGTATTGAACAACAGGGACAGGGGTAATTCGGTATCTACCCGATATCTATCCGACGGAGACTATTTGCGGCTGCAAAATGTCATGCTATCATATGGATTTCCAGAGGCTACCACACAACGTCTGTCTATTAAAATGATACGACTTTTTATCCAGGCGCATAATGTAGCATTACTTACCCGATTCAAAGGCCCAGATCCTGACAACGTCTCCGTTGGTGGTTCAACAAAACTCGCTTATCCAAATCAACGGTCGTATACAATTGGTGTAAACATTAATTTCTAACATTCTTATCAATTTATCTATGATACCATGTAAACGCTTCATGCTGCATATAATTGTACTGGCCGCCGTAACGGCAAACTGCTCATGTAAAAAAGATTTTCTTGACAACCAAAATCTTACAGGAGTATTGTTCAGAGAAGATTATGTTGTAAACTTAATCACAACCGGAGAATATCTTAACGGCGTCTATTCAACATTATCTAGAGGCATATTTGATGGAGCAAATACCATCTATCCTGATCTGGTCGCAGACAATATTAAACCAATCGAAGGCGCATTAGGAACAACACCTATGCAATTTCAGTACAATTGGGAGCAACAGGCCGATATTAGTCAGACCCTTGCCTTTACCGCCCAAAATAACAATGGTTTATCCTATGGTTGTTATTCGGTAATCCGGACTTCCAATTTTGTTATTACCGCCGCAGAAAAATATCGATCAGAAGATCCGACGAAAGCAGACGATATAAAAGGACAAGCCCTGGCATTGCGTGCATATGCCGAATTTACGTTGTTAAACGTGTTTGCCCAGCCTTATGGTTATACATCAGATGCATCCCATCCAGGCATAATACTTATCGATTCATGGAATTGGACAAACGACGTACCCGCCAGAAGCACAGTTTACGACTGTTATCAAAGGATCACCGGCGACTTGACCAATGCTATGACAATAATAGGGGCTTCTAAAGGCAGCAGTTATTTTTTTAATAAAACTTCTGTAAAAGCTCTCCTTGCCAGAATATACTTATTTAAAGGTGAATTTGAAAAGGCGACACAATTTGCCGTTGAGGTAACTAAGTCCGTTCCTCTCCAAACCACAGGTTATCCAGAAAAACTATTTACCCTTGAAGGAACCGAGTCAATTTTGCAACTTCCTCCGGCCGGTTCTGACAATAAATACTATACAAATTACGCGTCGCTCTATTTTCGGTCTAATAAGTTATTCAATGCCACCAATGACATTGCGGAACTGCTGAAAGAAGATCCTTCAGATAAACGAAATTCCTGGATTAGTGGCACTTCCAACGCCTGGACAATTACCAAATACCCTAGCAATGTTGTTGCCGGAATGTTGTATCCCGATCAGTCTTATCTCCAGCCTGTGATCCGAAGTTCAGAAATGTACTTAACTGCGGCAGAAGCATACTACCAGCTTAATAATCGCGACAGCGCAGTGTATTACCTGGATGCGGTTAGAATGCGCGCAAACGAACAAGCTACTCCCACTATCGCTTCCGGATCGGAGCTACAAGAATTAATCTATAGCGAAAGAAGGAAAGAACTGGCTTTTGAAGGGATTCGTATGTTTGATCTGCTCCGATGGAAGAAAGGTATTGTACGAAAAGATGCACTAAACAGTACGTCTAGTGAACTACCATATCCAAGTAACAAAGCTATCTCACCTATCCCCTCGCTAGACGTGGATGCGTATAGACTAACTCAAAATCCGGAATACTAATGATAGAAAAACAGAAACTTCCCAGCTGGATAGCCATATTGATTTTATTGGGTTTCCCCCTCGTATCCCAAGCGAATTCACCCAAAGTGAAAGATCCATTGATCCTTATTCAAATCGAAAGTGATTCCAGCTATCATCTCGATTCGGTAAGGATTGGTGTAGAGAACGTAACATTTATAATACAGCCAAATTTTTCCTACTCAAGCAAAAGTATCGGCAATCGTCATGCTGCCAAATGGTTACTCCCTTCCGACAGTGGGTTGCTTATAGATCTCTCCGCCGTGTTAGGCCGTGACTTCTCATGTGTGTTTTTTGAGCCAGGTGACAGTCTTTATGTAAACTATAAACACGGGAGATACCATTTTAGTGGTAATGGAGCACCGAAGTTAAACCTGCTATCTGACTGGAATAGAGCAAAAGCTGAATTGAAAATACCGAAGAACGGAGATCTTTATCATGTAAGATCAATTCAGGAATTTTGGGATTGGCATAAATATCTAAATATCCAACAGTCATTATTACAAGCTCAACTAAAGAAGTATAGAAGTCAGTTATCAAGAAGCGCTTATAGCTACATCGAAGCTAACGAACTGGCACAATTGGAATACCGAAAATTGCTGCGTTTTGAATTACTTGTCAATAAAGCATCCAAGTATGATATAACACCGGATAGCCTGGATTCAATTTTCGATCAGGAGTTTAATACCGATATAACTGCAATACTAGCAAGGTATGATGGTTGGATACGGACATACGTTTACTACTACTCCCACATTAGAATGCAAGTGCTAAAATCATATCGTTACAATTGGGACGACCCTTTTTTGAAAAGCGTCCAGAGAAAGGTCCTTTATGTGCAGATGGCGAAACAGCAATATCAGGGGTATCCGCTGCAAAACCTCTTAGCGTATCTGCTTACCACCAGCGGATTAAAAGAACATACGCTTAAGGTTGCTTACTCCCATGAGATTGACTCGTTATTAAACGACTTCTATACTATGAATGGATTTGAAACACATAAGGTGTACGTGAAAGCCTACGAAAAAAAAATTTCCGGATGGATTTCAGGTAAGGGGCTTAACACGTACAATTTTTCGTTGAAAGATAAAAATGGCCGACTAGTCAGGCGAAGCGATTTTGAAGGAAAAATCATTTTAGTCAATTTCTGGGAACCTGGCAAAGCTTCTATCGAGATGAACAATGCCTTGGAAAAAGTATACAAGACATACCAAAATGACACCAACCTGATTTTCGTGCACATAACATCAGACAGATATAAAGTATTATCACGAGCTCAGAGCAATCTGCAAGGCGACCTCCGCCAACAGTTCTGCCTTTATTCAGAAGATGATAGTACGATAGCACCAGTTTTCAAGGCTTTCAATGTTACGACGTTCCCCAGCCTATACCTGCTTGACGAAAATGGCAAATCTTTATACAATCAAACAAATTTCTCAGACGGCGAAAATCGTAATGAAAATGACTTTCCAGATCCTCGCAACGACAATGGTCGTCAACTTATAGCTAGCATTGGCGAGCAACTTGTGATGTTAAATGATGGTCCCTATATTTTCAGGGGAAAAGATTCTTCACAGCTGGACTACATGAGATCTAGATTGAGAATTGTGCAAAAGGTAAAGTCATCTGAACTTGTTTTATTCACCGTTTGTTCAGATCAATACCAAAAAGACTTTACTGTACGTTTGATGGATTCTATCACGCCAACAGCTGGTGTATACGATCGCCCGGAGAAAATACTCGTTTTATCGGATATTGAAGGCAATCTTAAAGCATTCAAAAAGCTTCTTATTAATAGCAAGGTAATCAATAATAACTTTGACTGGTGTTTCGGCAAGGGCCATCTTGTATTTAATGGTGATATGTTCGATCGAGGAAAACAAGTTACAGAATGCTTGTGGCTCATTTATTCGCTGGAGCAAAAAGCAAAAGCAGCGGGAGGGGCAGTACATTTCATTCTTGGCAATCATGAGGTAATGAACCTCTGCGGAGACACCCGGTATATGGATAAAAAGTATAAAAGGTACATGGACTTAACAAGTGTTTTGGGACGAAAGTATATGGGTACAGGTAGCGAACTGGGAAACTGGCTTCGGACCAAGAATATCATTGAAAAAATAGGATCAGTGCTATTTGTACACGGAGGCATCTCGCGCCAACTGAATGAGCTGAATCTACCAATAGATTCGATAAATAAACATGTTAGGTTGTATCTTAACAATCACCCGCCAATTCGGTCTGGCAGCCATGATTCACTTGCAACATTGATCAACTCGGATCTTTCACCATTTTGGTTCCGAGGGTATTATAAGCCGACCAAAGATTTAGATATAGCTCAGACAATCGAAAAGACCAGAAAACAATTTGGTATTTCTAAAATTATCACGGGTCACACGATTACCGCTGACACTATAAACGTTCATTTTGATGGAAAGGTCATCAACGTCGATACGCATCATGCTAGAGGAATGTCGGAAGCACTTCTTATTGAGAGCGACCGTTTTTTTCGTATAAATGCAAATGGAATAAAGAGAGAAATACTCCCCGTGGATTTACCGGTAGCCAATAGTAAATATTACTAGCATTCTTCGGCCCAAAATAAGTTTGTAAATTTCATGATAGACCTGCGTTGTCCGGAGACAGTGGACAATTCAGGTCTATCTTTGTAATTATGAAAATGGCCATTTTCTTTCCCTCTTTTTGAACCTTTTAAAAACTAGTAAAATGAAAAATCTAAGTTTAAAAAACTTTTCCATTGTTTCATTATGCCTTATGGGCGTTTCAGCTGTAACAGCTGCAGTGGTACCTGCCGTTACCAGCCAGGAAGAAAATGAAGCATTTGCACAAGGTGTTACCGTGCTTTCTAGCTCTGGAGATGGTGGACAAACTGCTATAGCCGGAGTTGGTGTTGCATCTTATACGCAAACTCGTATTGGTAGTGTAGGCTTTTCAGCTACGTCAGTAGACAATTTCGCTGCTACAGCGACAGACGCCGGCACTCTTGACAGTACCACACATGTAGGCTAATTGACGAATCTACATTGATCTTTTTAGAGGTTGCTCAGTTGAGCAGCCTCTTTTTGTTGTTGTCCAATATTAGGCAATGTTCTTCTATCCTTCAGCGTGATATAGTCCGTAGAGTTTCAAAGTGTCGGTAACAAAACTGATTTGTACAAGGGGTTACTATACAGGCTTACAGGCCCATTTTTGCCTGCAATGGGCCACAAGGGAGCTGGTCCAAGACAATCTTGAAATTTTCGATTAACGTATTGCTATTTTGTTGACTACCGCCACCTAAATATTTTTAGAAATAATTCTAATGCTGCACTCTATAAAAGTTCATCTCCAACTAAATTTAAGAGCTATTTCACCGTTAATCTCACAACCACGATTTAGCAAATTAAATATTCAGCCTCCACTTCCATATTTTAAAACCTAAAGAGGCCCGACTGCAATACTGTGTACTCTCTTGTCAAATTGATCATATTTTAAAGAATAACAATAGACACGCCTTCGTTAACTACATAGCCTACCCACTTCCAAACTTGATTTACTCCCGCTTCGCCATTTTATGTTTCTGTCTTATCCACTTCTTAACTTTTTCTTCATATGATCTCATATAGTCTTTATATTCTTCATATCCTGGCCTGGCATAGTAATCCCTTAACAATGAATCTATTACAGGAACATGTTCTTCTTTTAATACATGCTCTTTAAGTCCCTGATCGGCAATTAGATAAGTCAGGCAACTTTGCTCCACCTCGCCTTCATACATCTTCTTAATCAAGTCAGCGTACTCTAACTTGCGGTTGACATTTCTTAAACTGTCATTTTTATAATCAAAGTGATACTTTCTTTCAATAGTACGCCTGATTATATCATAGTAGACGTAATAGTTAATCGGATTTGCAGTATAAGCAAAAAGCCAATCCAAGTGTGCTCCCTTTATCGTTGAGTCAAAAGCCTCTTCAATTACCTGCTGCGAAATAGACAGGCTATCCCTTCGTGCCACCATCATACCAAATTTCATCAACCTTTTGTATTCTATATCCGAATAAACGTATTCTTTTATCAAGTCAAATGTTTGACGATTAATTTTGCTCTCATACGATGATAGCATGGTATCTACAGTATCATACACTTTATTAAGATAGGCATTCCACTCAAAGTAGTCGGCAACTGACCGTGTGTTGGAATAGCTTGGGTTCACAGGCAACGGAATGGATTTCTGAACCAACTTGAGATCCGTTATCAACTGTAGTTTTTCACAGCCTCGTCCTGAAAAGAGTAATTTATTACTATCAAAATTAATCTTAACGCTATCTCCTGGTTCAAGAACGGCTAGTTTTAAATCCTTTCCCAGCAGTGCAGACATATCCAGTAAAATTGGATCGTTACTTCGAAAATGCCATCTGCCAATTGTTCCTTCGATTGAAGGGCGCTTCACTTTAAACAATGGATACATTACAAACTTTGTCGGGGCAGAATACATTCTGATATCTCTCTGCTTGTAATCAGCCGGCAGTTCAACCTCGACATCAATTGGCTCTCCTTGTGTATCACCGTTACGCCTACAACTGATGACAGCCAAAATGAATAACCCATATATTAAAATTCCAATTTTAAAGTTGCTTATTTTCATTATTAATATAGTATGAGTATTATTAAAATAGTATTAATGAGAGTTGAGGCTGAACGATTAAAAATGTTTTCCATATATCGAGTACCTGATCCGAAGCATTTTCTATTATGAAGAAGAGGAATTGAGTAATGCTTCGGTTGTAACTTCATCAGTCTTAAGCAATGACATTGTCATATTCAGGTCGGTAGACAAAGGAAAGCCTAACTCGGTATAATCTAAATAACGCATCACAAAGTGTAGTATTCCAGCGTTACCTAACATAAAACCAGGTATTGGTTGTTGTTCACTCTCCACCAACCAATACATTCCGTATTTTTCACTTCTTTTGGCCAGCCTCATAAGCAACTGTACTATTGATGCGGCCCGTTGAAGCCAGATATCGTCTTTTAGCACGCGGTGTGCTTCCAAATAGATCTCTCCCAGACCACTTATGCCATTACACTGGCTTAGATTACTGTAGTATATATTGTCCACATCGCACCTAAGTGCTGCTTCGGCATATTTTTTATAAAGGGGATTTTGGTTGTTTTCATAGGCCTTAAGAAAACAGAGGGCCACGCCTGGCGCTCCGTCACACCACCATGGATTTACCAATTTTCCAATCGATGACCTCCAATACATTTTGTTGGCGCGCCATTTTGCCGACCGGATTAACCAAACCAAGGCCTTCTCTGCACTTTCTCTGCATTTTTCATCACTAAACAAAGCGCTATATTCAAATAAGGCGTATATAATACCGGCCACGCCATGCGCGAATCCCTTAGTCACTCGTTTCTTTCCTTTGACAGTTTCATCCCCCCGTGCCCAGGAACCGTCACGTTCCTGATATTCTAGTATTTGCCTGATGTACAGGTCGAGTCTGTTCCTGATTCCCTCTGAAGGTCTATGCCGATAACAGATAAGATTTGCCATTATTCGGCCCGCCGTTCCATTCATAATGTCTAGGCCGGAACATTCACCTCTGGATAGCAAAAATTCAATCCAATCTTCATATTTTGGACCTCTTTCTAAAATGTTTGCGTATACACAGGTGGATAAGCTTATGGCTATTCCATCAGCCCCGAAATGAAGACCAGACAAGCAACCCGGCCTTTGAATATACTTACGATCAATTAATTCTATGGCCTTATTAATGTTTCCCTCATTTAGTGCAATATCATAACCTAGATGTTTGGCTCTGCCCAAAAAATAAAGAATGCCGCTATTTCCAATATGGAAACTAGCAAACCAACCTTTATTCATTCTATGTTTATCAACATCGGCCTTTTCATCATTGGCAAACCAGCCTTTGTCTGGATCACTGAGTATATTGGTAGACAAAGTCTTGATAGAAGACTTAAGTACATCCCGTATTTGCTGGTCAGTATAGTTCTCATTTTTAGTAATTTTTCGATCTTTTCTTTTTTTTACCATGTCCGCATAATATTCACTTATCACCTCTCTCACTTCAGTCAATTTAGGTCGTTCGATGGGGGCTTTGGAAAGACACCGAGTAACTATTGTTGAGAACCTAGCGTCCGGAATAAAATACGCTATTTTTTCAGCCAGATCTTCTGGCTCAGCGTCTGTAAGTTTCACTGGCGAAATACTTGTCCATATTTGTAACAATATAGCTCCAAAAGCGAACACGTCTTCATTAATAGTGGGTGTTTCTGTAGCTAATTGTTCCGGTGACATATAACCGTGAGTCCCCAACTGGAAAGGTGGATTTGGACTACCATTTTCCAATGAGTAGCTCAGTTCCATGTCTATTAAAAAAACTTTCCCGAAGCGATTTATCATATAGTTTGTTGCGGTCAAATCGCGATGTACAACATGATTGTCATGCAATCGCTCTAGTAATTTGACAGCTTGTAGTAAATATCTGAGTGCCCTCTTGCCAAGTCGATTTCCATTAATAAGCCCTGTCCTAATTTTGTACCCGTATTTGTGAATAAAGTTGGAAAGAGATTGACCACTAATGTGCTCGATTACCAGATAATAATTGCCATTTTCTTCGAATGTGTCAACCAGCCCGGGTATGCGCACCTTATGTTGCAATATCTTGTGCATTTTGCTCTGCCATATCAACCTGTCTAATATATCCCTACCGTCTTTATCCTTCTGATCACTAGGACTACCTTCCTTTATTACACAAAAGCCAAAGTCTATAAGGCTCTTCATATAAAAGCATTTGACCACATCATTTTTGAGGCTTCGCTTAAGGCTTTTTATAATGACATAGTTATGGCCTATCCTGTTTCCACTTTTCTTAATGGCCTTGAAGGCCTTTTTTTGCTCCTTACTGTCAATAGAGAAAAGTTGTGTATTGCTCGTCATAAGGTGATAGCGTTGATAGATTTGAGAGTCGATCAAAAGATATTGGAAAGCAATGCAAAGCTAATAACAGCCGAAACACTTGCTATGTTCTTATCCTCCGTTCCGCGAGTAAATTGGAAGCTAGTTGGAAAGCTCCCTTCTTCATCATAAAAAAAACTTCTTCTTGAAGAACAGTACTTAATAGGCGCCCCAAGGTGTTTCATTAAATCAAGGTATTCATATACGCTGGCCCGTGATAATCCGAGTTTGTCCGCTAATTCTGTGGCATTACCTGTTCCTTTTATTCGAATAAGGTGATCAATTCTCTGGATACGAATAAAAACGTCAACTAACATTTCCAAAGGTTTTAACGTAGTCATAGTATATCTCGCAATGCGAATCCATCTACCTCCAGTAGATGGAAGATAGCGCAACCATTGCGATGATGTTAATTAAGATTTACATGGTGGTGAGCCAACTTTAGTTCGGATCATTGATTAGCGTAAGCTGTTATTTGGGCTATACAATAGAAGCTATGGTCAACAAGTAAATAACTCAATCGTAAATCCTTTAATAAATTTACAATAAAATAATATTGCCTCTTCGTCATTACAATAATTTAACATGACTGTAGCATGAGTGCAGTTTAGTGTTAATATATAGCCAGTGCAATTTTTCCGCACTGGCTTGTACGAGATTTGGTGAAAACATTTTCCTATTAAAAAATAAGACATGAAGTTCAATATATATGAAGACCCCAACATGCGCTTTAAACGAACAAATGCAATTCCACTTTCATGCGCAATGCTAGTGAAACATTTCGCCAAACCATCAGTTCTGAGTTGTCAATATTTAGATATCATTTACCAGGAAAGGTCCTACCAAGGTTTTAAAGTGAGAACCTTGATATACCACGTAAGGGAATCCATTACATTGTTGACAGGCTCCAACCGGAAACGCTTGGTCCTACAGAATATGCTACACGGAACAATGCCAATGGAAATTGAATCCATAGGCACTGTCGTACTTAATGAAAATACATGCGCATTGATCCAATATGATTCACAGCAGCATGCATGCTTTTTGGAGCCGGGCAAATATCAGACAATATATTTTGAATACGCAAAGGACATTCTCTTAGAACAGCAAGCAGAAGCCGCTATTATAGATCAATGGATACATCAACTAAAGTTTGATAAATGCTTTTTATACCATCAGGAGATTGATTTAGATGCACTAAAGAACCTACAGTACGAAATTACCAGCATGGTAGTAGACTCGCCATTACGCGAAGAACTCTTCAAAGTGAAAATGCAACAAAGTCTGCTTATGTTGCTGGAGAGTAAACAGCTGAGCACCCCATAGCACCATTATACGTTCATTACAATCCCCCTACTCCACCCCTATCCACTTCAACGCAACCAGCAACATCTCTTGCTGTTTACCTTTCAATTTGATCGAACCTAAAGTCTGAGCGGCAAATTTATCCGCCAGCCGCAAAGACTTAGCCAGATCACCGGACACGATCACTTCTTCATTGAACTCTTTACACATGTCCTGTATGCGTGAAGTAGTGTTCAATACATCGCCGGAGTAAGTAATATCTCTTTTAATAATGCCTACTTCCCCGGCCACTACTTTACCGCAATGAATACCTGCCTTGAAAGAAGGTGCCAGGCCGTACTGTCCGATATACTTATTGTTTAGTTGCTGCAGATGGTATTTTATATCAAAGAAGCATTGCACACATTTACTGTTCTGGATACCGTCATTATACTTCCAGGCTACGATCACCTCATCGCCAACATACTGGTAGATCTCTCCTTTGTTATCGAGGATCGGGTTGGTGATATCGGTAAAGATATCTTTGAGGAATGCATGGTATTTTTTCGCGCCGAGTTTTTCTGCAATAGTGGTCGAGGAATTCAGGTCAAGGAACATGAAGATCCTGCTTTCTTCTTTGGGAGTATTATATTTACCTCGCAGGATATTCCAGAAGACACCCTGTCCGAATTTATTATTGATCTGAAGGAATAACTGTGTAACGCCCACTACCACGCCCCATATCATACAGTTCTTGAGGATCCGGAGAGGGTCGGAAGGAACGGCGAAGAGTCGCAGTACGATATTTACGATCGTAACGACTACGAGGAACGATAGTAAAACGGTGACAATGGTATACCCATAAGATTTATCGCGGAATTTTACATTTACATAAAAGACCAACAGACTCCCCCCGAGTAAAGCCCCTATAAAGGCAGCGCCCATGTTAATAGCTACGGCTTCGGCAATGGTATATTTGGGCAGTGGGGTTACTGCATTGGTGGTAAATAAAGCAAGACGGTCATATAGAGGAATGAAAAACCCTATTATCAGCCATATGACAGTAATGATCCCCAGCTGCTTCAGCTTGTACAATGTCCTCCTGTTCATGATCTTAATGGGATGATTTCTCTACCAAGATATTCCTTTTTCAGGTAAAATAGCGCCGTACGGCATTCCTTGCTCTTAGGAAGTACCAAAAGGGTGTTTTATCTTACCACCATTTTGAACCGTTCAAATTAATATCCCTATCAATGAAAAAATATGTTTACCTGATATTACTCGTCATTCTATACATCTCATCGTGCCAGCACCGAAAAACAACAGATCAGCAGGAAGAAAAAATTTCCGGAGTTGAATACTATAACAAAGCGGTAAGTGAATATGAAAAAGGTTCGTATGATTCAGTAGTTATGCTCTTGAATAAGGCCGTTGCGCTTATTCCCAAAAACGACACGCTCTATCCACTGTTACTTTCTTCAAGATCAGCATCCTATATGAATATAGGCAAACTGGATTCCGCCATAAAAGATCTTGAACAACTGGTAAAAGATCGTCCACGGGAAATCGGTTACGTGGTAAATCTGTCTAACCTCTTTGGACAGGAACATCGCTACACTGAATGTATTGCTACGCTTGAAAAAGCAAAATCAATGGACAGCTCTAATGTTTTAGTTTATATGAATTTAGCTTACTTCAGCGGAGAATCAGGGGATTATGCTAACGCAATAAAATATGCCGAGAGAGGTCTCAAGAAGACTAAAGATTCCATATGGACCGGCGCCCTGCTGAATAACCTGGGATTTGCCCAATCAAAATCTATATCTGCAGCGGAAGGTCTTCAGACAGTTAACAGATCCCTTAAATTCTATCCGGGAAATTCATTTGCCTATTTCAACCTGGGAAGAATATCACTGGATATGAACGACAAGGAAAATGCCTGTTCATACTTTATAAAAGCCCGTGATTTAGGAGGAGTTGTCCTAACAGAGGAATACATAGAAAATTACTGTAAATAGGATTATATCCACGCAGAGGCCATTATGCTATCACTAAAATAAGCAGAGAGCCTCTGCGTGGTCCTGATATATTTTCTTCAGCTCCCTTCCTCAATGCTGCACTACCAATCCCTGTTCAGGTACATACTTGTCATATTCCATATGCCTGGCAATACGCAGTGCTTCCGCTTCACCCTTCAACCTCGCCACCAGGTGCAATGCACCGTCTATGCCCGCCGAAATACCGGCAGTAGTAATGACCCGTCCATTGTCTACATAGCGTACATCTACCAGCACTTTAGCAGAAGGTACAGCCTTCTGTAGTGAGTTAATACTTTTGTGAAAGGTCGTCACTGTGAGACTGTCTAACAGCCCTGCATTAGCCAATACGAATGCACCTGTGCATACCGAGAAATAACCTTTCGTAGCAGCATCTCTGCGTTTGATCCAGCTGATCACTTCAGGATCACCGGCGGCCACACCATCATCTCCACCGAAGATAGCAAAGATATCTGCCGGTGGTGCATCTTCTATACTGTAGTCCGGGATCACTTTTAATATGCCCTGCACCGTTACAGGTGCTTTGGTTTTACCCACAGTGAATATTTTAAAACCGGCATAGGAAAATACTTCCAGCGGACCAGCAAAATCAAGTACTTCTGTGCCATTATACAGGTAGAAGCAGATGCTGTTTAGTTGCTGCTTTGGCGCTTTAGTGGTATCACGGAGTATCAACGTCATGCCGCAATGCGGACATACGCCCGGCTTATGATATACAATTGAATCGCATTGACCGCATGGCGGACAAACATAGTCGTCCGTCTTTTGTTGTGCATTCCCCCATAATGGTATACACAACAGCAAAATTAATAGCTGTTTCATCTGGTATTATTATACGCACAAAGTACGGCGGCGGTATCGTGCAAAGAAGGACAAAATTTTGCTAATCAGGCCATTTTTCGTTTTACGCCAGCTTTCTTCGCCAGCAATCCCAGTTGCCGTGTGCTGCCGATACCGCAGGTCTTGGCCACCCATGCCAGCTTCTGGCCTTCATTCAGCAACTGTGTGGCCTTTTCCTCACGCAGGTTACGGATATAATCTCCAATGGTGATACCTGTGGTTAATTTGAACAGGCGGGTGAGATTTCTGGGCGACATATGCACCATTTCAGCCAGTTCAGTGATCGTCAGTTTTGTGTGCAGATGATGTGTGATATAATCCTGCACCTCATGTATCTGATGGTTGATATGTTGCCTATGTTGCAGATGGATGCTATGCTGGGAAGCCGTTCCGTCACGACGTATATACATCACCATGTCTTTGGCAACGGCATACGCAAAAGTAGGCCCGTAATGTTCTTCCACAAGAAATAACGCCAGGTCGATACCAGTAGAGATGCCTGCGCTGGTGTAAATGTTATCACTCTTTACGAACAACCTGTTCTCCATCACCTGCAACTTCGGAAAATGCTGTTGTAATGCAGCTGTATATCCCCAGTGTGTAGTGCAACTACGCCCATCCAGCAGTCCGGCTACCGCCAGTGCGAATGCAGCCGTGCAGATGGAGCATACCGTAGCGCCCACCATAACAGCGTGTTGCAGCCAGGGGATCCATACAGCATCATCTGTACGGTCCCACTTCGACAGGTCCATACCAGCTACGATCACGATATCGCCGGATTGGATACTAACTGCATCCAGTGGCTCAACGCGGGTAAAACCAAGTCCGGAAGAGGTGCCCGGCGACATATAAGGTGATACATACCGTAATTCATACGGATGACCACAACATCCTGCTTCGTAGAAAACAGTTACCGCCCCCGCCAGGTCCATCAGATGCACATGGTCAAACAGAAAAAATATAACACGCTTGTTTTCCATGGTACTAAGATAGGAAAGCCGGTCCATTTTCTGGCAGCAAGGACGGCTCCGCCTACCGATCAACAATTTTCCAAGATTTAATAATCTGTTTAAAATAACATTTTATACTTTCATACTGTAATAACGCCTATTCAATATGACCTTATTTATCCGTGCCCAAATCATCCTGCTGGCGATCGTTGGCATGACCTGGGTAAAAACCCTTGCCTCGCAGAGATCAACAGTGCCAACATCTGGCATAGACACTACAGCTGCCATCAACGTTATCCGTGCTGAGTATAAGAACATAAACACCGCCAAACTCATAACTGAAGGTTTCAAATACGAGGCCGAAGGATGCGTTGAGGGAGGACAGGTGAAGTACTTCCTCAACCAGAAAAAGGAGATCGTAAAGATCGTCGAATCAGGTAGTATAGGCGATGGTAGCTGGAATCGTGAATTCTATTTTCAGTCAGGTAAGTTCATTTTCTGCTACGAAACGCTTATCGGCGGACCAGCAATAGGACCGGAAACAAAGACCGAACATCGTACTTATGTAAAAGATGATCAGGTGCTGCGTTACATGGACGACAAAAACATCGTCCCTGCAGAAGCAACAGCAGCAGACGCTTTAAAAATATCTTACAAACTTTTAAAGGCCTACACGACCAAAAAGTTTGCAGAAGTCCTTTGTCAATAAGTATTTGAACAGATACCGGAAAGATTCAAGCTCTTTCCGGTATTTTTTTTGCAGATCATCCATCCCTTAAAAAAGTTCCATTGATGAAAACCACGTTACTTGTCTTCATGGCCATGCTTTTCTACCCCTCCTTCACTGCAGGTCAAAAGAAGCCTTATCAGTTTGACGAAAATGGTATTTCGCGGCAAGTGCTTGATAATTACCTGGAAAGGGCTATTACCATGGTATACCTGCTAATCCCCGAAAATCCGGAAGGGAAACGCCCCTACCCATATCATACCGATGATATCAGGATGGTTCAAAACCTCGGCGCCAAATTCATGGGCCGGGCTATTTATCGCTGGGGCGGTGAAAGCCTGCTGAACAAAGCGGCCTTCTGGGATACCGCACGGTCAATCATAAACCACTTACATGCAACTGATCCGGATATCGTCTTCCAGGGATGTCTATTTGAGATCGTGACAGAAGAAGCCGGCCAGGTACCCGTGCCTGCCTGGGTATTCAAAGCTTTTGACTTACCCGTTGTAGCACGGAATTTTTCCTATACGGCCATGCTGAACCGGCAGGGCAAATTCGTGGACCACTGGCGTAAAGGCAGTAGTGTTCCTGACATCAGTGAACCCGAAACCCAACTTTGGATGTATTTCCTGGCCTGTTCGTATATGAATATTGGTTGTGAAGCATTTCACCTCGGACAAATTGAACTGATGGGCATGAACGATCCGGGTAAAAAAGCGTGGGCGGCATTGATCAGTAAGATCCGTGCTTATGCAAAAACAAATGCCCGCCGGCATTGGGTGTTATTAGACGCACATGTACCTTACGGAGGAATGCTTGAAGGCAATAAAAGCCTGTTGGATTTTAACTCTTTTCCCTTGCGCATAAAAGAGATCCCGGAAAAACCATTCGAAGGGAAACTCCAGATAAACTATCTGGATGGCCTCTATAACAAAAGTAAGGGGGCTGTTACTCCCAGTGGCTGGCAATGCGATCATCTGCCATACCTGGTCGAATTTGACAATTTTGGCATCAGCAAAACACCTGGCGTGGCGGATACTACTTCTCACTTTATCTGGGGATGGGATGAGATATCCTGGCTGTCCCTTCAGGCAGAAGCCTACCGGAACAACTGGCTAAAGTATGCCTATAACTGGATCAGGCAAACGGACCCCAACGGCCACCTCGAAATGCCGGGATGCCGTATGATCACCTGTAAGAACGAATCTCAGGGCAGCTACCGTGCGAATACCAAAAGCGCGGCATGTCCCATCGGATATTCGCAGGAAAGCACCATTAAAGCGCTTTGGAGGCATTAACGAGTAGTTATACCTAAAACAATCAGAAAGGCCATAAATCCGGGGATTTATGGCCTTTCTGATTGTTTTAGGTAAGGAGACCTGGCATTACTTCGCAAGCAACGCCTCGCCTTCCAGAACGACACCCTGCCAGCCATGCAACATAAATTGCCTGATATTCTGGTGATCAGTAGCATCCGGAGTATTCAATACCGCCTGATAATGTTCGGCAAATAAGTAGAGCGTATCTTCCTTACTTAATCCGTTCAGCTTCGCGAAAGCGAAAACCTTGGCGCTGCCCTGGTTCTGTGTTGCTTCATTATACGCCTCTCCATTTTTGAAGGCCGTTGGCTGATGCTGATAATAAGTTTCTATAAATGCTATTACCTCTTTGAACATGATTGAATTGGTCTTTAACGTTTCAATCAGGGTTGCTATTTGTTCTTTCATCCGGAATACTATGTATAAATCAATGTCAAGTTGTGCTGATTGCACGCCCCGTTTAACGGGTCAAAAATAGAAATTTAAAAGTAATGCCCGACATCTTAAAACGTAGACTTCCCCTTATCCCAGCTATTTTATACTAAATTTGATTAAACTATAAAGTATTTATTGACCTACAGTAACAAAACAAGATATTTGTACTGTCTCTGTAAATGCGCTACTATAGCGCGCTAACAGAGATAACCCATATATAACCCATATATAACCCGTATATAAGCCATATATAACCCATATCTAAGAGGTATGGGTTATATATGGCTTATATACGGGTTGATGATAAGTTATAAATAGGTTATTGGAAAGAATTGGGTATTATGGCGTGCTTATCCCAGGCCTTAAAGAAGGAAGAGTATTGCCCGAAGCAATAAAAAAGCCCCCCGGTTTTACCAGGGGGCTTGCGTGCACCGGTTAAAGGCTAGTATTTTCCACCATGACCGTTGTTCTCTTTCTTTTCCGCCACCAGCTTCAGCACCTTACCCGTGTTTCCTGATGGTCCTGACATTCCGGAAACTGTAACGTACACTTCTCCGTCCTGGTCCTGTCCAAAACCTTTCAGGTAATAACCTATATCATTAGGACGATCTTTCAGGATCAGCTCAGTGAAAGACCATAGGCCGCTGCCCGCCGGACTACTGGTATATAATTCTGCATTAGGCGTACCACCTGGCTGGGAGAAAATACCAAAGATGTATTTTCCTCTCAGTTGCGGCAGATCATTACCACGGTATACGTTCCCTCCTATTATCGTAGTAGCCTTGCCTCCTTTAGGATTGTTAGCATTGTTCATTTCGATCACAGGGTCTATCAACTGTTTGCCCATAGTATCCTGGACCGGACAACCAGGCAGCTCCACAGTATTGTTAGCGGCATCAAAACAGTGTGTGCCTTCCTTTACATTCCAGCCATAATTACCGCCTTTAGTTACCACATCGATCTCTTCATAAAGCGCCTGACCGGCATCACCAACATACAGCCAGTGTGAACCGCCCATATCAAATGAGAAACGGTAAGGGTTACGGAAACCATACGCCCAGATCTCATCCTTACCAGGTTTGCCTACAAACGGGTTACTTGCAGGAATACCATATGGACTTCCGCTGTTCACATCTATTCGCAGGATGTTACCAAACAGGTTCGCCTCTACATCCTGTCCATTACCTCCGCCGTTCACATCGTACCAGTCTTCCACATGTCCGGGGGCCACATCATTTGCGGCACCGCCATCCCCTATCGCGATGTACAGATAGCCATCTTCTCCAAACCCGATGGAGCCACCGTTATGGTTGCTCTGCGGATCATCCATTTCGAGTATTACCTTTTCGGTGTTCATATCCGCCATATTAGGATCACTGGCAGAAACCCTGAACTCTGAAATACGGCTCAGATTATTCCACGCGCCACCACCTTCGGGGCCACCGGCACGGGGAGGTAACGTGTAATAGATGTAAAACTTTCCGTTGTTACGGAAGTTAGGATGAAAAGCGAATCCAAGCAAACCGCGTTCATCATAATTTGGGTTCAGGGCGACCATCCTGCTGGTCACATCGAGAAAAGGATTAGATAACTTTGTTCCATCGCCATCAACAATCCAGATCTTACCGATCTGGTCATGAATAAATAAACGGTGACTTTTGTCCGGCGCTTCCACCAGACCCAACGGAGATACCAGGTTCTCCGCAATTACTTTTGTGTCTACAGCTTTCGGTGGCTTGTCATCCTCTTTCCGGCAGCCCGGTGATACAAACAGTACAGCAAACAGGGCAACTGTAACAGGGCCGGCAAAGTTGCGCAGCATGCAGTTGGCCTTAGTGGAATTGATCTTCATAAATAATCGATTTTAGACTGTTAAGAAATCATCAATTGATTAAGATCATGATAGGAATGGGGCATGTATGATGATCTTCTTTACCGGTAGTAGCGTTGATTCAGCCTTTTGGTTTCATAACGGGGTAAAGAAAAGATATGGCTTTCACTACTTGTTAATACGAGGGATACTTAAAATGGTTGCCTGATAATAAAAAAATAAACGCCCGTGGCAGTCACGAGCGTAAGCATTCTCTACTGATAGATTTATGAAAATTATACTGCAGCGATCGTCATATAGAAATATTTTAGCCGATCAATATTTACCATCATAGACACATGCAGTTATAATTCCATCGCCACGGTTATTGTAGGAAATTCAGCTTCTGCAGCCGTTCTGTCCTCAAGCTCCTGCAACGTGATGTTACCTTCTTTTGCAATGAAGCGTATCAGTTTTTTGTCCGCTGTTAGTATAATGCCATACTCCGCACCATCGCTCTTACCTTCAAGATATACGACCATGTATGCGCCTTCCAGGTTGACGTTGTTTTCGACTAACAGTTTTTTCAGGTCTACCCATTCAGTGTTTAATAATCCGGTTAATTCAAGCACTTCCTGAAGATATAATTCTCTATCCTGTGTGTCCATTTTTATAAGTTTATGAATGATGAATATTATTTTATTGATCCTCTACCACTTCCTCCCTGATCTCCCCGTTAAAATGCACTGAATATTATCTACCCTTTACATTTCGTTCATATAAAAATCCTCGAAAATTAGTCTTTTTTTCTTTTATATTGGAAGATCGATTACAGCCGTATCTTTGACTGTTCACCGATGACAGTCAATTTATAATGCCCCGGGCATACAAAAAAACGTACCTATACAATGAAACTACCGACAATACATGGTTATATCGACCGGCGAATTTTAGTGAACTTCACAGCCGAACCAGAAACAGTTCGAAATATCATACCTGCACCGTTCAGTCCTAAGATCTATAAAGGAAAGGCAATTGTTGGTATTTGCCTGATACGGTTAAAGAACATCAAACCTAAAGGATTACCTGACTTCATTGGCATTTCTTCTGAAAATGGTGCACATCGTATTGCGATAGAATGGGAAGAGGAAGGTGTGACAAAAGAGGGTGTCTACGTTCCACGCCGAGATACTTCTTTACGACTGAATACACTGGCAGGTGGAAGGATCTTTCCGGGAAAACATTATCTGGCCAGATTTAATGTAAAGGAAGCTGAAGGAAATTATCACGTCGATTTTACAAGCTCCGATAATACAAGCATTGCTATAGACGCTAAAGAGACTGCCACATTTAATCCGCATTCAATATTTGAAACATTGGAGAACGTGTCTGCCTTTTTTGAGAAAGGAGCGGTCGGTTATTCGCCCAAAGGAGGCAGGTACGAAGGTTTAGAGCTGCAGACCTATAATTGGCAGGTGCGCCCGCTTGAAGTCCTGAATGTGCATTCGAGTTTTTATGAGAATGAAGACATCTTCCCAAAGGGTTCCATAAAGTTCGACAATGCACTGCTTATGACCGGCATAGAACATGAATGGAAGGCATTGGGAAATAAATGCTGAAATCGCCCGCGGACAAACCTTCCTTTTTCTTGTAAACAACTAAAAGGAAGGCGTCCGGAGCGATACGTGGTGTCAAACCATCCCCCCGTACCCACTGGCAGGTTTAGTTTGTAACGCTGATTTATATGAAGCCTTCATGGTTTCCGTTACTTGCTTTACCTCCCGTTATTCCCGACTTATAATATTTATGGACCATTACCGACACCGGTATCCCAAATACTACCATCAACACTAAAAATCCTACTACCGCCTGTACATTAAAAACAAATGGCTTATTTGGAAGCGCAGTTAACGGTAACACAATGAAATTCATTGTACCCCAAACAATTAAGCCGAAAAATCCCCCATTGAGGTATTTATTGGTTGATAACCTCGTTATTGTGGGATACAGCAGGAAAAACAGCAGGGTAAAAGAAAAGGATATAAAATAGTGAATGAATATTCCCAATAGGATGATGCCCGGTCCGCCATTCAGGGCGTTTTTCAAGCCAATAGCGCCAGCTGCGATAATATAAAACATCCTGACCGGGAAGGCACCTGTACGAATGGTTTGGTCTATATGCGCTGCTATAATATCCAGCGTACCGGCCACCAGTGTCGTTAGCAATACAGCTTTCCAGAATCGGGTCATTGGTTACAATTTTAATCGTTATTTTTAATTGGTTTGTACTTCCAAAAATCGGTGAAGGCCTGTTAAATTCTCATTCAAAACCCATTCAAAAGCTATTCAAACTGCGATCAACCTAGTATGAGCGATAAGGAACTGATAAAGATCTGCCTGCAGGAAATCAGCCGTAAGTCCGGGCTGCCCGGTCCGGAATCATTGCGGCAGCGTGATTTTGAACATCTGTCGGCCGAAATAGAACAAAGCACGGGCATCCTCATTAGCGTTTCCACCATCAAACGGCTGCTAAACGGACAATTTAACCGGCTACCACAGGTCGCGACACTCAATGCCCTCAGTATCTGCCTCGGGTATCACAGCTGGCAGGACCTCAGGATGAATGAACAGGAAAAGATAAAGGGTACAGACAATTTATCGCCCGAACCTCCTGTCCTCTCCCCCGTGGGCAAAAGACGCCGGTTTTCCTACAAGTTCTTTATTCCGGGCATTGCCGTCCTTCTCTTCCTGATGATCGTATCATATAACCATTTTTCAAAAAATGAGACCATCAATGAAAAGGATATTACTTTCTCAGTTAAAAAGGTCACAAGCAACGACATTCCCAATACCGTCATATTTACATACGATGTCAGTAAGGTAAATGGCGACAGCTTCTTTATCCAGCAGTCGTGGGACAGGGACCGAAGGGTGAAAATCAACAAACACGATCATACGCTGACCGATATATACTATGAGCCGGGCTATCATAACGCCAAGCTGTTCGTCAATAACAAAGTGGTTAAAACTATTGATGTGAGCATCCCGACCAGGGGCTGGTTCTTTTTCAGTAAGCCTGCGCTCTTTAGAGGCCTGCCCACTTATATCCGACCCGCAAGCCCGGTGAAAGATGGTAAACTATCGCTGACGGCAGAAGATATTGTTAACAGCAAGATCGATCCTCAACATGAAAACTATTACACGTACGCCTTCTTCCCGGAAGCGTTCAATGTGGGAAGCGATAACTTCCGGTTCAAAGCGAGGATAAGATTTACGACGCTTAAAAATGTAATGTGCCCGACTATCATGCATGAAATATGTGGCCAGAGTAATTCATTATACTTCTTCACCACCCTTCCTGGTTGCGCCGGCACCATCAATATGAATGTGGGAGAACATTTCATGAGTGGCAAAACCACCGACCTCTCAGGTTTTGGCTGCGATATCCATCAATGGTACACTATTGAAGTGATTGTAAAAAATAAGGACGCCCGGTTTTATATTAATCAAAAAGAGATCTTCAGCAGATCCTATACAAAATCTGCCGGGCTTATCACCGGGTTGATATTCAGCTCAAACGGCCTTTGTGAAATTGACGACATTGAACTCTCCGGTGGCGATAGTACCGTTATTTATAAAAACGACTTTCAGTAACAAGGACAATTAAGACGAAAAAAAGTATCCGTAAAAAAATTTGCTACTTCTCTAAATTTACACTTACTTTGATATACAAAGTGCTTTTACTTGGTCTTAATTGAAGGTATTTATCCGTTTCGACCGGAGTAAACTACTGCTGTCCTAAACAATTGTGGCCAGCGTAGCGAAGGTTCTGCTGTTGGTACCCGGGTAGCGGCATCTTGTAATGATCTCATCCAATTTATCTCTCAAAAACAACACACTATGATCACGCAAAACCAAAGACTTACCGGCATTGTGTTCAGCGCCGCGCTTATATTGCTGATACCTTTGGTAGCAATGCAATTTACAAACGAAGTGAAGTGGACCTTGTTTGATTTTGTTGTAGCTGGTACACTGCTGTTTGGTACAGGTCTGATGATAGAGCTGGTACTAAGAAAGGTGAAACAAACACGGCACCGTATCCTCCTCTGTGGAGCGATTATACTGGCCTTGTTGCTTGTCTGGGTAGAACTTGCAGTCGGCATTTTCGGGACGCCGTTTGCTGGAAACTAAGACATGTATGAGGGCCTAACAAAAGTACGGGCATTGGCCGGAATACAAACGTTATTTCATCTTCCGGCTGATCTTATCCTGTGCGGATGCCAGCAAACTAATAGACTGTTGCAAACGGTCATACGCCACACTCGCATCCAGGGCGATGTCCCTTTTACTTACGTCAAGACCGGCCAGGAAAACTTCCAATGCAGATAGATACTGAGTTCCTTCCCCGTTCAGTACATTATATATTTTATCGTTCAACCTGTCTCCTTCCGCACGTAACTCGTCGTTGGTGAGATCGGTCACATTACGCATCTGGCGGATGACGTCGCCCATTTGCGTTTTCAACACCTCGAGATTTTCAGGGTCCTTTTTGCCTGGAGCAATATCCTTCCGGAAAATATTATCAGACAGGTTTTTCCTTGTCTTCATATAGGTAGTAAGGTCCCTTTTGAAAGCTTCGAAGTTCCGGGTAAGCTCCTCTCCTTTCTCTTTAGTGAAATATTTGTCTACATCTGCATTGAGATGTTTGGTCCAATTGAGCAGGCTCATGGAAACATCAACCACTGGCAGCGACTGTGCAGAGGCCCAGGTAAAGGACAACAGGGCTACAAAGAGAAATAAGATACGACGGACCATCATTCTTTTTTACCTGAAAATAAGGAATTACGGGGGATTGATCTAACTATTCCAACTTTCCCTGCCTGCTCATTATTGTAAATTGTTAGACAGATTCCACTACCATCACATCAAATGTTATCAATACTATCCTTAAACGTTTGTATAATTTACCATGTTTATCGTTAACAGTGATAATATTCTTCTTTTTATCGAATACATAACTATACCTTCCAGTGCCCCAAAAAGGTTCTATAGTGTAATCGTATCTGAACCACTTACGATTATATTCCCCTTTTTTAAGTATCACACTGTCTTCCATATATACCTTACGGTTGATGAATTTCATCTCCTGGTACACACTATCCCCTTCTCTTCCATACATAGGCTGTTTCACATCATCAGCGTGATAGACAAGATAGGGCCCGGAACTATAGCCTAATGTCCACGATTTAAATTCACCATCATCAGAGGCGTATCTTTTGAAACTGGAGTATCTAAGAAAAAGGTCTGCATTTCGTTCATAATAATGCCCTTCCCCCCTCAATACCGTGTCCAGCTCCTGCAGCAAGGTTGTCTGGGGCACCTGGTCTTCAAAACTCTTATTCAGATCAAATTTATGAGGCGTAGGATGATGGATCAGTCCTTCTGCATTATAAATACCCCAATGGTGCTCCGTGGCATCTTCTGCCATTGCATGAATGCTTAATGTATTCTCTATATAATATACATCATCCGGCATTCCCAATTCTGTAAATGCTGCTACGCATTCCTGATACCGTTCCATTTTATCCTTCTTGCCAGACTGCGCGACACACTTAAGGAATACGACGTTTTTCCCTTTCAGCCGCGTTTCCGCTTCCTCTATCTTTTTTAGATTCCCACTTACCGATTCCTTTCTGAGAGACTTCATAAAACAGATAACAACTGTCTTACCCCTGTACTGCTTTAATACGTTCTGCCAGGTATTTTCATCGTCCACTATTTTAATGCCCGCGCTCTGCGAGGCGGAAGTAAGCGTGCTTAATAGGCATATCGATAAGCATACAATGCATGCTATAAAGAATACGCTGGTTTTCAGGTAAAGAGATTTCATCAGGCAAAGGGTGTTATTGTAACTATGGAAAATAACTATAAGATCTGCAAAAAAATAATCAACGCTTCTTTAAATCATTCATTCAGAATACCGCGTCGTTCCAACTCTCCGTTCGCTGATTGCCGTTCCTGTAATAACAAACGTATGCGGACTGCCCGACGCATTGCTATATACGCGCACTTCATTACGAAACGTCCCCTTCCTCCCCACCTTATAATATATCCTTATACGACCTTTCTGTCCGGTTTTGATAGAATTGTCTGGTATATAAACACTACACCCTGATCCGCTCCAATTGTTCTTCACCTTATAGATCACAAGCGGCTCTCTTCCGGTATTAAAGAAATAAAAATCTTCGTAGTACGCTTTGTTGATCAAACCCGCCCCTACGTTTACCCGGCGGTTACCAAGATACATCCCTGTATACCGATCGTTGTTTCCATAATACCTGGCCGCTCCTTTAGTATGGTCAATCAACGGATTCGTTTGCTCGCGTCCCATATCAGCAGCAACACTTGCAAAATAATTGTTGGTCTTCTCTCCATACAGGGAATCAGGTACATATACATTTCCCGCCAGTAACTTTTTATCAAGATAAAAGACATAAGACCGTTGCAGATTCTCCAGATCTGAAGGCAGCAAACTGCTGGCAATTTTAAACACTCTCATTTTGATGGATGCCGTACGCAGTATTCCTCTCCATCCGCCGCCACTATCCGATGGCAGCTCGTCCGCCAGTACGATGATACTATCGGTGGGAGGATATTTCGCTGTAAACCAGCTTACTTTGGATAATACGATATGCTGACTTATATCAGGATGCCTCTTCGTCAACCTCATTACCAACGTACTATCTGACTTTATTACATCAGCCAGTTTTACGGCGTTACCCTGTTTGTCTGTTACAGTGGCTTCTGCTGATATCCTGAACGAGTCCACAGGATGTGTAGTATCATTAGCCTGGTAATTTCCGGAATTACAGGCAGTTATAAAGGCCAGGGACGCCAGTATAAGGATAAGGGATAATTTCATTAGGACAAATATAGTAAGACCGGTCAATACTTGCTACTCCGCCAATACCAGTGGTGAGAACACCACAAATAACGCTATCATCGCCAGTAACAATAATACCGTATACAGATGTCTTCTTTTCCAGGGTTGTAAGTCCACTACATTGTTCCATTGCTGTACAAACGGCTCCTTACGGGGGTACATCGTACCTACTGCCAGCATCAGCAATACGGTCAGTACAAACAGGATACCCAGTACATGCAGGAAATGTAAACCTGTATCTACCAGCAACTGTGAAACCGCATACGTAGTGATAAAGAATATCAGCCCTATTTTCGCCGCAATAGCGGGCATTCGTTTATGTAGCAGCCCAACCAGCAGGATCGTAAAAATAGGTACGCTAAAAAGGCCGCTGACCTTTTGTATATAGGTATACAGTCCTTGCTGCGCAAAGGCTATGAATGGCGCAATGATCATCGCCAGTAAACAAACCAGCATTTCAAACCGTTTGCTTACACTTATTAATTGCCGCTCACTTATCGTTTGCTGACGCCAGGCTTTGAATGGCTTGTACAGGTTCAGCACGAAGAGCGTACTGGTGCTGTTAAGACCTGCATTAAAGGTGGTAAGCGCCGCTCCGAACGTAATGGCGGCTATGAAGCCCGTAAGTACCGGAGAACTGACATCGCTGACTATTTTAGGGAATACCTCTGCAGTATTGTCCATATGTGTATACAACTGTACGGCGATCAATCCCGGAATGTTCAGCAACAAAGGCGAGATGATCTTACCGGCACAGGCTACTGCGATGCCCTTCTGACTTTCCGCCAGGCTGCGGGAAGCAAGCGCCTGTTGTACAATATACTGTTCCGTACCCCAATAGTAAAGGTTCACCAGGAACATACCGGTAAAGATGGTACCAAATGGCACAGAATCGTGCACTCCTCCTATAGCATTGAAGTGATCTCTTCTGGCTGCCAGCAGCAGGTCAATACCCGTCCCCACTGAGCCATGCCCCAGGTATTTCAGTGCAGCATAAGGCAATAGTATACCACCTGCAAACATACCGACACCCAGTACCGTATCCGAAATAGCCACCGCCTTTAAACCACCCAATATGGTGTAAAGACTGCCTATCAGCCCGATGATCCAGACCAGCATCCAGATAGTCGGCCAGTAGCCGATGTGCAGCGTTTCCGACACACGGAACAGGCCATTAAATGTAACGGCCCCGCTGTACAACACAGAAGGCAGCATATTGACAATATAACTTACAAGGAAGATCACCGACACGAAACGTTTGGTGCCTGTATCATAACGTTCTTCGAGAAAGTCCGGAGTGGTGGAAATACCGCTGCGCAGATATACCGGCATAATGAACTCTGATACCAGCAACATCGCAAATACGGATGACAGGCCCCAGGCCATCACACTCATATTGTTGGTATATACCAGCTCATTCTCACCGATGAACTGCACCGCACTGATATTTGTAAAGAACAGGGCCCCTCCTACTACAAGGAAGCCCAGGTTGCGGTTAGCGAAGAACAGGCCCGCCGCAGTCTGCAGGTTCTCATTCCTGGTTTTATACCAGGAGATCACGGCCACCAGTATGGTGACCAGTAAAAAGCTCAGTAAAGCGCCAACGTTCATGAGATCAAAGTGAATTGCGTCTGATCAGTTTCGTGGGCATTACCTCATGTACCGGTTCCCGGCTCAGTACTGCTTCGGCAGCTCGTGTACCCATATCATTAAAACTAACGGAATAAGTAGTGATACCGTTTCCAACAAGCTCTTTTACCGGCTCGTCATTATGGGAGAGGATACCGATATCTTTACCCGGCTTTATCTTTTTTGCGGTACAGTCCCGTAAAAGGCTCCACAATTCCGCATTATCATTAATATAGTATACGACGCCCTTTTCCACAGATCCGGGTTCGTACTCACGCAGCACTTTACCTTCTATATTATTGTCATGAATAAACCGCTGGAAGGAACGAACTATTTCGGGCGGGAACAGCGAGTCAGGATTGTGAAAGAACAACATTTTATCAAACCTCATGATCACATCCTTCAGTTGCTCAAAAATAGCATACGATGACTTCTCAAATTCCTGCACTACATAATTAAAATCTCCTTCCAGTGGCTCATAACGGTCAAATATCAATAGTTTCTGACGGGGGATGGTGTTCAGCAGTTCCCTCGTACGCGGATGGTGAATTGGAGAAATAGCATACATGCCATAGTGGCGATTCTTCACCATTGAAAAAACGGTTTCAAATACCTCTATGTTACCGTGATGGAAAAATACGTCCAGGAGTACATTCTCACCCAGTCCGTTACGGAAGCTGCGATAAAACTGTTCCTGGAAAGTATCGATCGTATACATGAGCAACGCCACCTTGAGCGATTGCTGTGTATTGTCGTCTGAAACAAAGTAACCCAGACGGTTCTTCGATTCAATAAGACCACGGCTTTGCAGTTCACGATAGCCTTTGACTACAGTTTCCCGGGCATATCCCAGGCCGGAGATCATCGCATTCACAGAAGGCAAAGGATCTCCTATGCTGATGATCTTCTCGTTAATGGCATTGATAATACCCTCCACGAACCGCTCGTGTTTGGAATAAGAAGGTATCTCATCCAACTCCTGGATCTTTCCGAAAACTGTACTCATTACTACATGTAATTTATTCTTTTTTATTCACCACACTTATCAATCCACCATTTGCAGCTCCAGCATACGGCTGTGCAGCTTACCGGTAGTGAACGCATCTAAGCCCACCTTCATCAAGTATTCTCCAGAATAGACCTTACCGTTAAATGCTTCCGCCGGTGTTTTACCTGGCATCAGGTTGATCTCCGTCACACGGTACTTCTTAGCCGGGTTCAGCCCCTGGCATTGTACTGGCAACAGGTTCTCAGCATAACGGGGATATATATCATAAGCATACAGAACTGCGTTCTTTTGTCCTTCACCCACATACATTACGGCAGTATGATTACCATCATAAGGGGAAACAAGCCTATACTGATCGCCGCTGAAATTAATCTTTTTTAATCGATTATACGTAGCCACGGCCGATTGACAGAATGTTTGCTCTTCCTGGCGCAGTTCTTTCACATTGATGTCGAAGCCCAGCTTACCCTGCATAGCTACGTCCACCCTAAATTTAATACTTGCGTCGTGATTCCAGCTTGTCACATGACAAGAAATGGCCTTCGATGGGAAGAACTGGGAATATCCCCACTGAATGAATAAACGCTCTACAGGATCTGTATTATCACTCGGCCAGAACTCGGTGAAATAACGCAGTCCTTCATAATCGGTACGTCCGCCACCACCTGAACAAAGCATCATCGGCAGGTTCGGATATTTCGCTTTGATACGGTCCAGCACTTTGTACAGGCCACGTACATAATCTACGTACAGGTTATTCTGTTTGTCCTTAAGATAAGGAGAATAAATGTTTGTGATCGGACTGTTGCAATCCCACTTCAGGTATGCCAGCTGAGGATTTTCTGTCATCAGATGATCTACTACGCCGAACACGTGTTCCTGCACTGCAGGGTTACTCAGGTCCAGCACCAGTTGATTACGGAAGTAGTAACGCTCACGGTTAGGCAACATGATCACCCAGTCAGGATGTTTCTCAAAGAGCTCACTTTTAGCGCTCACCATTTCCGGTTCTATCCATATACCAAATTTCACGCCGGTACGGTTTGCCGCTTTAACCAATGCAGGTATGCCATTAGGCAGTTTATTGGTAGTAGGTTGCCAGTCGCCCAGTCCCTGGGTATCGCTATGACGGGGATATTTGTTACCAAACCAGCCATCGTCCAGCAGGAACATATCTGTACCCAGATATTTTGTTTCTTCTATGAGGCCTTCCAGCTTTTTTTCATCGAAATCAAAGCCGGTTGACTCCCAGTTATTGAGCAGGGTAAGGCGATCGCCATTCCCGTCTTTTATCTGATAATTACGTGCCCAGCGGTGCAGATCACGGCTGCCCTTACCCATTCCCTGAGTACTCAGCGTGAAGATGAAAGTTGGCGTAGCAAACACTTTTCCAGGCTCCAGCGTGTAGTCAGCCGCTTCAGGATTGATACCGGAAATAACACGCAGGTTGTTCTCGTTATCTACCTCAAATGTGAAACGGAAATTACCTGTCCAGCCCAGGGTCCCCATCAATACCTGCCCGTCGTTTTCACGGGGAGCATCGCCCAGTCCTACGGTAAAGAAAGGAGATACATGCAGGCTCGCCCTGGCGCCCAGTTTAGAGTCGATCATCTTTTTACCGAAGTTCAGCTGCTGGGTGTTCATATTTACTTCCTTCGCCCAGTCTCCGCTGAACTCAGTCAGGAAATACTTTGCACGTTTCCAGTACAGCATGGAAGAAGCATAGTGACTGATGTTCACCGCCTTCTTTTCATTGTGACTGATCTCTGACCAGGACTCAATGATATTGTCTTTTGCAAAGGTCCGGTAATACAGTTTCACCTGTACCGGGTACAAGCCGTCCTTCAGCGTGATGACAGTTTCTGTAACATCATCAGATACCTTCTTTACATCATGCGATACGTACGTTAATACAGTGGCCATATTGCCATCATTATGACGCAGACCGAATGCTGGTTCGAAATAAGTCTCAGTGCCGGATACAGGATACGCTTCCCATGCCTGCCCGTCACTTTTGGATTTCATTGTTGCTGTCAGATGATTATAATCATCTGCCGCAGCTAAACGAGGTCCCAGGTAAAGTTGAAATAGCCGTCCGTTCTGTGCCGTCTGCAAAACAAGTTCCGTCTCATTGGTAGCTATATGAATAGTTTCCGACTTAACTGCTGTATGGACTACAACAATCAGGAAAAACAAAATGGATAATAACTTCTTCGTCATGAATACAATTTGTTAGTAGCGCTTATTTTATTTTGATAATTTCAAAAAACGGACATCCTTCGCCGGAACAATAATGGGATCACCGATGTTAAGATCGGTATGTGCCCAGAGGTCACGCAGCGAACTGTGATACTTATTACGCTCAATTCCCAGTCTCTCAAATGGGATCTGTATGGTACGGGCGTTCTCTGTGTAGTTGAAAACGGCATAGTATACATCACCGCTGGCATCTGTGTACATGAATTGATCTTCTGAACGTGCACCTGTTCCTTCTACCGGACGGAAACCATGTCCTGTAACGGAACGATTCACTTCGGCATTTGTTAAAAACTCCATTGCCTTCTTCTTACCTTCATCACTACCACCTTTGCTGAAATCGTCTCCGGATATATACAGACCGGTAATAACGGCGGACGTTACACGGGCCCTGTTCTCTCCTTCCGATGCCTCCTGCAGCACCACATGGTCGGCATCATTGAACGTATAGATCTTGTTGATCCACCAGCCATAGGAAACCGCGTTCAGTGTATATTCCGTATCCTTGATCTTATTCCAGGCGTCGCAGGCTATACGACGTGATTGGGCGTATTGAGCAGGGAATATTGGAGCAATCGAAAGGTTAATATACATATCCCCGAAGTATTTGTCAAGTAATTGCATGCCATAATTATAAGCAGCTATACCAGACTTCACTTTTGGATCGTACCATTTATCGGCATTTATAGCGCCATGAGCCATGAAGTCAACCTTAACATATTGAAACCCACAACGATGAAAAAGGTCTGCTACTTTCTGCATACGTTGCTCAATGGCCGGATGGGTCGGATCGATAGCATAAGCTCCGTCCAGGTCCTGCGGCTGACCATGTGCATACAGATAGACATCTTTGAATTTATACTCCGGCGCTTCCTTAATATTCCTGTCCGGATTTTTACCCCAATCAGTAAAAGGCGTCCAGTAAATACCTGCCATCTGACCGTTCGCCTTACAATGCTTTACAAAGTCCTTTAACTGCTCTTCTGTAAAACGGTCCCAACCAGAATCCAGGCCGATCACTAATTCCCCGTCACTATTTACAAAATGATTCGGCTGCAGGTTTTCATGGAAGAAATCGGACACTTCCAACGCCTTCTCATAACTGATCTTGAACTGCAATACACCCCAGCTGTTCCATCCTACAGGCATAGCCTTTTTCCATGCTTTAGGAGGGGCAATTGTCGCATTCGCCGCGCCATATGCGTCCATACCTGTTCTCCAGTCATTAAATACACCTAACATTACTTTGGGCGATTTGATCACCTGTCCTTCCTTCGCCCCATGAGGCAAAAGATCGCGGGTAGTTGAATCAGCAGCGCCACCATAACATGTCAGTGTATATGTATTGCCATTTTCTGCCTTATTCATGATCACAGCCGACTTCCAGAAGTCATGCTCTACCGATCCTACCACCAGGCCTTTGCGTGTATCACCGTTGAAAACCGCTGTTGTTTCATAACTGGTAAGTGTAGCAAAATCCAGCGGGTGAGACTGGAAACGGATCCATTTGTCATTGTCAAATGGTACGAACAAAGCCCGGTTATTCCCCTTACCAAGCACCTGTGTCATATCATTTAGATTCACAGGCGCCATGTAGTTAGACGCAACATTGCCGGAAGCTGCTTCCAGCGTAAAATCTGTGAGCAGATAGTCTTTGCCGGTGTACTGGTAGAAAGACTGCACCAGTGTAGGTAGTTTACCATCGCGATAAGTTACCTGCAGCAGCGAGCCTTTGCCAAATGCATCGTTCACTGATCTTACAGTCAGCACACCACGGGCATAATCTTTTGTGGTGATCAGCCGGCCATTCCATTTGTAGGAAGCATACAGCTGAACGTTCACATTCCCTGCGGGCCTCGTAAGGCGTAAAGTTTTACTTGTCTTGTCGTATACAATTTTCCAGTCTGACGGCGTAGCAGCATGAGCTACGCGCATCCATAAGAGCGTGGCCACCGCTAAGAGCATGTGCGGGGCAAGTCGAAATATCTTCCTCATAATAATGATAAAAGCAGGTCCACTGCCTGTAATCAGCGGACCTGCCTCGTTTAAAGGTGACTATTAATTATAGCCCGGATTCTGGTCCGAAGGCGCAATGTCATCGTTCAACTTAATTTCCGCATCCGGAATAGGATACAAGGTATGATAGCCCTGTATCTTTCCCACCCGCTTGGTCCATTCGTTACGGGCCTTTACCAGATCAACAAATTTACCAGTACGGATCAGGTCAATACGGCGCCAATTTTCAGCAAAGAGCTCCCTGATACGCTCATCCATGATAGCAGTACGGAAAGCGTCCTGCGACATAGCCTGCCATTTTTTATCCTGTGGCAGGTTACCACCCCAGGCACGTGTACGCACCTCATTCACCACGTTTACGGCATCAGCACCACGGCCCATTTCGTTCAGGCACTCGGCGTAGCAAAGTTTGATATCTCCCAGACGCAGCACCGGAATGTTTTTACCGGAATACCACATGTTGTTGTAATTATTCTCTGTGTGTTTGTCTGTACGGAAGTCCTCATACTTCTTTATATGCGGCTTCAGCTCGTCATGATCGTCTCCCAGGTCTTCCCATTTAACAGGGTCCAGCGTTGGTACTTCACCATAATAAGTGAAATCATAGCGGATACTTTCCTCTTTACGCAGGTCGCCATCTTCCCATACACCACCGTCTGCAACAGTAGAGTAAGCATACTTGGTAGGCACGATCTTATCGTAACCGGAATAAAAGCAACCGTCGCCAAAGAAGTTCTGTACTGCACGGGAACCTATCTGGAACTCAATTTTATTATTGTTGGGATAAACAGGGCTGAACTGGAATTCCAGGATAGCTTCTGCTGTATTAGGCTTAGTATAATCCCACAGGTCTTTGTAAGGTACCAGCGAATAAGTGCCTATCATTTTCTCAAAACATGCAGCAGCTTTTGCAAAGTCACGCAGGCCTGTAACTTCAGGCGCAGACATATAAGCCTTACCCAGCATTGCCCATGCAGCGCCAGAAGTAGCACGTCCCGGATCATTCTTGTCAGGACAATTATCAGCAGCACGTTGCAAGTCTGCGATAATGAAAGCCCACACATCTTTCAGCGGCTGACGGCGGTAACCTAATTCAGCTTCGTGTGCCACATCGCGGATAGGAATTTCACCCCAGTACATCGCCATTTCGAAATCCAGGAAACCGCGTATGAAAGAAGCTTCACCCAATAATTTGGCTTCACGGGATCCCGGTTCTACTTCTGTTAAAGTAAGACCTGCAACGATCCTGGCAGCTTCATTTACAACCGGCCAGCGGATATTCCACTGATTGGTCAGGTGGGTTTGCGTTGAGTTCAGGTTAGCATCGAAACGATCAAGACCAGCTTTGCCCGGATCGCTCTTAACCTGGTAAGCACCCTGTTGCACTTCGTCGGTCCCCATCATCGTGATGAGGCCTTGTTCATCTGTACGGAAACCTTTCCAGTTAGCGTAAGCTCCTTTGAGACTGGTTTCCACCAGGTTTACATCAGCGTATACCTGGTTTTGATCTAGCTTGGTTAAACTCTTCTCGTCGAGGAATTTGTTACAGGAAGCGGAGTACATGATGAATCCCGCTGCCAAAGCCAATGATGTTATATTGCGTTTCATAATAATCTAGCAGTTGAAGTTTAGAAACCTACATTCAATCCAAAAACATACATTTTTATCGGAGGATAACCGTAGTCGCCGGTTTCCGGGTCCATTCCTTTATACTTGGTAACACAGAACAGGTTAGAGCCGGTTGCGTACAGGCGCAGGTTGTTCAGTTTCCAGGAACTCAGCAGTTTTCCCGGCAGATTGTAAGACAGCGTTAATGCTGACAAACGCAGGAAAGATGCATTCTGGATGGCGTAGTCTGATTCGGATGGATTGAAACGGTTATAATTGCTGGTGTTCGCGATCACACGCGGAATATCAGTATTGGTATGTTCAGGTGTCCAACGGTTCAGCAGATCCACAGTAGCCATGCCTTCACCAACACTGTTGATCAGTCCTTCATAATAGCTGCTGATCTTTTTAGCGCCGTAAGAGTATGTGAAATTGGCATTCAGTGCAAAAGCTTTATAATTAATGTTAGTGCCGAAACCACCATAGAATTTAGGATCTGTCTTCGCTACCACGGTCCTGTCATATTGCTGATTAACAATACCGTCAGGTACACCTTTAGGACCAGAAATGTCTTTAGCGAAAAGATCACCCGGACTTACTGTTTTACCGTTGAAGTCCAGCTTTTCCCAATCCTTGCGGTTTGACTCCTGCGCAACACCACCGGATACCAGCGTGTAAATGCCATGCAGTGACTGACCCAGGAAAACGTTCCCTTCACGCTGTATTACGTTCTGATCAACATTATATATTTCTGTCGCATCGCCATACAGTCTTGTTACCTTATTCTTATCGAAGGAGATATTTGCTGATACGTTCCAGTTGAAATCTTTCTTCTGGATAACATCACCTGATACAGAGAACTCCATGCCCTTGTTGTTCACACGGCCGATATTATCCCACAGTTTGCTGAAACCAACAGTAGTGGCTGTAGTACGGTCCAACAAAAGGTTATCGTTATTAATATCGAAGAAGTCTGCTGTAATGATCAATCTTGATTTAAACAAGCCGGCGTTGATACCGATGTTGCTTTGTTTCTGTTTTTCCCAGGTAATATTCGGGTTACCGCGACGGCCGTCATTTGAGATCAGCGCATTGCCGTTGTCTACTTTGGAACCGTACAGGGTCTGGAACGCATAGTTCATGATGTCCTGGTTACCTACAACGCCATAACCTACACGCAGTTTCAACTGGTCTATCACAGTCACATCTTTCAGGAAATCTTCCCTGTTAATATCCCATGCTGCGGATACTGACGGGAATATACCCCAGCGATTACCTTCGGCGAAACGGGAAGAACCGTCGTAACGGGCAGTAGCCGTTAAATGGTATCTGTCTTTGTAGCTATAGTTCACACGACCCAGTACGGACGCCAGTGAGTACGCATAGAAGTCTGAGCCCAGCACACCTTTTTCCAGAGCGGCAGCACCACCCAGGTCATAGTAAGACAGATCATCACTTGCAAAACGATCGCCCTGTGCTTTGGTATAGTTTGAGGTACGTTTGCTGGAACTGGTTCCCACTAAGGCAGTCAGTTTATGATCGCTGCCGAACATGGTGTTATAGGTCAGGGTGTTATCCCACTGCCAGTAAGTATCTGCCCATCTTTCGTGTTTAGCGCGGGCATCGCCACTATTGTGACGGATAGCTTCCTGGATGTTATGTGGTGTAAACTCGAACCACTCCTGTGTACCGTAGTCCAGTGAATAGCTGGAACGGAAATTCAGGCCTTTGATAGGATTGATGTCAATATAGTTAGAAGAAGTTACACGATTACGTGAGCGGTCACGCTGAACGAACAATGAGTTGAAAGGATTGTAGTCATTATTGTTCTGCTCTCCGTGTGAACGGTAGTAAAGCGTGAGGTAGTCGTAAGTGTAGCGGGTAGCTGGATCGCGGTAAGGCGCGAAGTTCAGCAGCGGGTTCGCATTCAGTGCTTTATTATACACATCGTCAGACGGGATGTCGTCGTTGGTACGGGTAAAGCCTGTGTTGGTACCTACCTTCAGCCATTTCTTAACATTATATTCTGCATTGAAACGACCAGTATATTTATTTTGTTTGGTATTGTCTACCACACCTTTGTTACCCGCGTAACCCAGGCTTAGATAGAAAACACCTCTGTCTGTACCACCTGAAAAGCTCACAGCATGGTTCTGCTGTACACTTGTACGGGTTACCTCGTCCAGCCAGTTATAGCTTTGTTTCGCATTGTATGTCTCAAACTCCTGATTGGAGAAAGCAATATTCGTTTTCAGGATAGTATTATCAATATAATCCTGACGGTTACCGTTCGGATGTTCCTGCATGTAACCGTTAGCATATGCATCGATACGCAGGTCAGCCAATTGCACGGCGTTCAGCCTCTTCGGAATACGTGTAAATTCAGACGAACCTATCCAGCTATCATAAGTAACCAGACCGTCTCCTCCCCTACGCTGGCCTTTCTTGGTAGTGATCACCACTACGCCGTTGGCGCCACGGGAACCGTAAAGCGCAGTAGCAGAAGCGTCTTTCAACACCTGGATCGATGCAACGTCGTTTACGTTCACAGAATTAAAACCACCCTGGTTGTTCTCCATGATCACACCGTCCACTACATAGATTGGAGTAGCACCTGCGTTAATGGTATTCGCACCACGGATCCTGATAGTTGCATCGTCGCTCGGACGGGTTGCATTACTAACAAATACACCGGGAGCATTACCCTGCAAAGCCTGGTTGATGTTGGTAACAGGACGTTCCAGCAACTTTTTCGAGTCTACTGTCGTCACCGCCCCTGTCAGGTCAGACTTTTTCATGCTGGCGCCGACTACTACTACTTCGTCTACGATAGCTGTGGCCTGTTGCATTTTAATGCTCAAGACATTCAGGTTCGTGAAAGGTACAGTCTGCGGTTCAAAACCCAGAAAACTGAACTCCAGTGCGCCCTTTCCGCTTTCTGCATTTAATGCGAAAGCACCATCGATGCCTGTAACTGTACCGGTCTTCGTACCGGCCAGCTTTACAGACACACCTGGAAGCGGCTCACCTTTCGTATCTGTGACTTTACCGGAAATCTTGCCGCCCTGGGCAAAAACGGGAATGGCGCCGGTTAGCATGGCAATGATAGCCATGAATAACCATAGCCTCTTGGAAGCATTTCTTACATGCATAACGTGAAGCATAAAGTGTTTGTAATGATTCTTTTTTAATGATAGGTATACTGCTGATTTGACAATCTCCAAAAAACGTGGCATTCCTGCGAACTTAAAATCCCCCCAGAATAAAACGACCTTGCCTTGACACAAACAGCTGATTATCAGCTATAAGCTTTAGACTTTGATTGGGTTGTTCTATTCTGTTCTACTCAACAAATATAGGGTTAGTTTCGAAAATTCAAAGTTTTTTTTGACGGGTGGAAAAAATGGAGGCAACATGACTATTTGGGACATAAAAAAAAATGCAGCCCTTGAAGGAACTGCATTGAGTTATACGAATAAACTGTTTAAGATATAAAATAGCGACCTATTAAACTATTTCATAGAAGGCCCTATTGCCCAACGTCCTGTTTCAACCAGCTTTATCCTGAATTCTTCATCGTCGCCTTTATCACCTATCATAATTGAATGCGCAATATTATTAGGCTTACCCGCAATTTCCGGATCGTTATATATAGGGTCATGTTCTATTTCCTGCTCTTCTCCAGGAAAATTTATACTTCGAACAGTGCCTACATTAAACTTATAAATACAGAACCTACGAGGATCTTTTGGCTTACCCGTTTTAAGGTTTAACTGACGTCCAATAAGGGCCCGGGATGATTCTGCCGTACTGTATTTGTCCCAGTCACAACTCAGGTTGTTCCCCTTAACCGGAGTATTCCTGAATGCACTGGCCCTGGGCTTGTAATCTTTTGAACTAATAAAATCAATGCCTACACGGCAGAAAACGTGGTCTTCATTTGGGATAAATATCTCTTTCATTTTTTCACAGGCAATTTTTCATCCACAAAGCTAAATGCTCTTTTACTCCTTTAATGCTTATATCTCCTTTAATTCTGTCTTCATCAGTATACCCGTCACCATAAAACGATGCCCTCTGAAGATCTTTATGATTAAAATTGATGAGCAACCTGCCCTTTGCAGTTCTCCATTCAAGATCAATTGATCCGTCCCGGACTGGGTTTATCTCGGGAAGTTCCAGAGCAGTCAAATATTTCCGATCAAAATACTTGACATATGCTTTCAAAAAAGAAGTCGCATTTTCCCATATAATTTTATCTATTGGTAATGCATCTTCTTCGTCCCAGCCTTCTCTGAGCATCAAAATATCCTTTGATTGTTCAATAAGCTTTTCAGCTTCAGAATTGTAGGTATATCCCATCTTTGTTACGATATCCTTTAAAATGCCGGTTTGATTGATTGGTAATTGCGCTTTGGGTAAACGTCTGGTTGGATTGCTGATTTCTGCCATAAAGTTTAATTTTATTGGAATGATTAATTAACAAACAAATGCAATCCCCATACTTCGAACTATTCCACAAGTATAAACCTTATCCTTTTTAAAAACAAAATTTTTTACCACCATTAATCTTCTGCAAATCAAAGAAGAACAACTCCTGCATACATTATCCTTCCAATGCCGATTTTATCGCCTTGTTATCAAATTTAATAATACCTGGAACGGCTGCTTCCTCTTCATACTATTTATTCAACTAGGAAAGTGCAGGACAGTTAAATCCAGCCATTCTTTATATTTAGCCATTAATCGTAAACAACAAATCCACGTCGATGAAAAAACAGGTCCTTTTATGCCTGCTGGTCTTCGCTTTCTGCGCCGATGCGTTAAGCCAGACCCGGGTAGTATCCATGCTCTGCGAGAACCGTATTAATCCAAACGGCATTGATGTGCTGAAGCCCCAGCTTACCTGGCAATTAACTGGTAACAGGAGGAACATCCACCAATCCGCTTATGAGCTCCGCGTGGGCGCTTCTCCCAAAGAACTGGCCCAGGGTAAGCAACTGGCATGGAACAGCGGTAAAATAAACGCTGACCAATCTGTACATGTCCCTTATAGCGGCTCTCCCCTGCTCTCCGGTAAAAAGTATTTCTGGCAGGTCAGGATCTGGGACGACAAAGGGCAGGCCTCCGGCTGGAGCCCGGTAGGTGAATGGCAAATGGCCTTTTTACAGCCCGGCGACTGGAAAGCCAGCTGGATAGAGCCCGGCTTTGTACAGGACAGTATCTCACGCCCCAGTCCCTTATTCCGCAAAACATTCAATACCTCCAAAAAGATACAGTATGCCACGGCCTATGTTACTGCCCGTGGCCTCTACGAGGCGCGGATCAATGGTCAGCGGGTAGGCGACGCCTTCCTTACTCCCGGCTGGACCAGCTATAAGAAACGACTGCAATACCAGCAGTACGATGTCACTGATCTGCTGCGTCAGGGCGCCAATGCCATCGGCGTATCATTAGGTGTAGGATGGTACAGCGGTTACCTGGCATGGGGCGACGCTAAAAATCATTTTGGCTCCAGGATAGGCCTGCTGTTCCAGTTAAACATCCAATATACTGATGGCACAGAAGAAGTCATATCCTCCGATAACAGCTGGAAATCATCAACAGGCAGTATTCTTTATTCCGAGATCTATCACGGTGAGACCATCGACGCCAGGAAGGAAAAAGAAGGCTGGTCCACCGCTACCTATGATGATCATGACTGGTCAGGAGTACAGTTAAGCAGTGACAATAATAAAAACACCCTGATTGCTACAGAGAACGAGCCCATAAAAAAACATGAACAATTCAAACCGATAAAGATCTTTACCACGCCTTCCGGAGAGAAAGTGATAGATTTCGGCCAGAACCTCGTGGGATGGGTGCAGGTGAAAATGAAAGGCCGTCCGGGCGATAGCATCGTACTGCAACATGCAGAAGTACTGGACAAGAACAAGAACTTTTATACGACAAACCTCCGCCTGGCAAAACAGAAAAACACTTACATCTTTAAAGGGAACGGTACCGAAGTGTTTGAACCGCATTTTACATTCCAGGGCTTCCGTTATGTAAAGATCACCAGTTTTAAGGGCGAGATAAACCCTGACAACTTTACCGCCTACGCGCTTTATTCAGATATGCCTGCTACTGGTACTTTCAGCTGCTCAAATCAACTGATCAACCAGTTGCAACACAATATTCAATGGGGCCAGCGTGGCAATTTCCTGGACGTTCCGACAGACTGTCCGCAGCGTGACGAAAGACTTGGCTGGACCGGCGATGCACAGGCCTTTTCAAGAACGGCATCCTTCAATTTCCAGGTGAATAATTTCTTCTCTAAATGGTTGAAAGATGTTGCGGCCGATCAACGCGCTGATGGCAGTGTTCCGTTTGTTGTACCCAATGTGTTGGGACAAAATGAAATGGGCTCCGCCGGTTGGGCCGATGTAGCCACAATCGCCCCCTGGAACATGTATCTCGCCTACGGCGATAAACGCCTCCTGGAACAGCAATACCCAAGTATGAAAGCATGGGTTGGTTATATACAGGGACAAAGCAAAGAAGACCTGTGGAATTCAGGTTCCCATTTTGGCGACTGGCTGTTTTACCGTCCGGAAGATGATAACGATGGAAGGTCCGCCATCACTGACAAATACCTCATCGCACAATGCTTCTATGCTCATTCCACACAGCTGCTCATTAATGCAGCGAAAGTACTGGGTAAGGCAGATGATGTATCAACTTATACAGCACTCCTGCAACGTATTAAAGCAGCATTTTTAAAAGAGTATGCCACTCCCGGCGGCCGGTTGATATCCAGCTCCCAGACAGCTTACGTGCTGGCGTTACAGTTTGACATGCTGCCTGAGAACCTGCGGGAACAGGCTGCCCAACGCCTCGTAGACAATATCAGAAGCTACGGAAATCACCTTACTACCGGTTTCCTGGGTACTCCATACTTATGTCATGTGTTAAGCCGTTTTGGACACCTGGATGTTGCTTATACGCTCCTCTTACAGGATAGCTATCCTTCCTGGTTATATCCGGTAAAGATGGGCGCGACTACCATTTGGGAAAGATGGAACGGCCAGAAACCGGACGGCAGTTTTGAAACACCCGGCATGAATTCATTCAACCACTACGCTTACGGCGCCATTGGAGATTGGATGTACAGGGTCACTGCCGGTATCGATACAGAAGAAGATGCTCCCGGTTACCGTCGTATTATCATCCGACCACGTCCCGGAGGTTCATTAACGCAGGCGACAGGAACCCTTCAAACTTATTACGGAAACATTAAATCGTCCTGGCAATTACAGAACGGCCAGTTTTCGCTCGATGTGGAAGTACCCGCCAATACAACAGCTACCGTATATATACCGGCAAAAAACAATGCTGCTGTACAGGAAGGTGGTAAACCTCTTGCTACTCAAAAAGACATACGCCTTGTTAGTACCGCTCAAGAGCAAACCGTATTGGAAATAGGGTCTGGTCAATATCATTTCACAACTGCACAATAAGCAGACATAATTATATTAAAAAGGCCTTCCGATGCTATGCGCTGGAAGGCCTTTCTATATTTGTTCCGAATATTTTATTCCGATCTCAAACTTTTAACCGGGTTAGTAATAGCAGCCTTTATTGATTGATAACTTACCGTTAAAAACGCGATCATCACAGCCGTACATCCAACAAGTAAAAAGATCCACCAGCTAATATCAATACGATAACTGAAGCTGCTCAACCATTTGTCCATCGCCCACCAGGCAGCAGGAAATGCGATGAGTAATGCCACAACGACCAGTTTGATGAAGTCCTTTGTTAGCATGGCTACGATCCTGGTCTCACTGGCGCCCAGCACTTTCCTTACGCCTATTTCCTTGACGCGTTTCTGAGTGGCAAAAGTGGCCAGTCCGAAAAGCCCCAGACAGGATATAATAACAGAAAGCAAAGAGAAAATATTAAACAGCTTCGCCATTTGCTGCTCCGCCAGATACAGTTTTTGCAGATCTTCATCTACAAAACCGTAAGAGAAGGGATAATCCCCATATACCTTTTCAAATATCTTTTTAACAGATGTAATGGTCGCCTGTACATCTCCCGGCGCAGTACGCATCACTACATATCCTCCGGCAAAATTGTTCTTCATGACCAATGGTTCAACTGGTTGCTGGATAGGCTTAAAGTTGAAGTCTTTCACTACTCCGACAATAGCACCCTCACGGTCATTGATAGAAAGACTTTTACCTATCGCTTCGGCAGGCGTCATACGCATGGCCTTCACCGCAGTTTCATTCACTACATAAGTAGTATCATCAGTCTTGCTGTCTTTGACGAAAAACCTACCGGCCAGAAGATGTATGTCAAACGTCTTCATAAAATTCCCGTCAGTGCGCAGGCGATAAGCTAATACCTGGTCAGTGGGTTTCATAGTTGGCCAATCGATCTTCATCCCTGATGTTACATAGGTAGGCAGATTGTCGGTGATCGTATAGGACTTTATGCCCGGGTACTGGTCCAGTATGTTTTCAATTGCCTGTTTATTATCATGCAGATCCCCAATCCGTGGCATTTCCACATAGAGCAGGTTTTCCCTGTTAAATCCGATATCCCTGTTCTTTATAAACTGCAATTGCCTGTACACTACCACCGTGCAGATCATCAGGATCACCGATATCGCAAATTGCAGGACCACCAGCCCGTTTCTGAAAAAGGATTTTCCGCCATGCAGGGACCTATCCCCTTTCAAAACTTTCACTGGTTTAAAGGATGAAAGGAACAATGCAGGATAACTGCCGGACACTACACCTACCAGCACCGCTATTGCTAACAACGCCACAAGGATCTTTATGTTCAGAAGACTGATAGACATGTTTTTTGCAGCAAGTTCATTAAACAGCGGCAGTAGCAATACTGCAAGTACAACGGCTATCATGAGTGAAATAAAAGAGATCAGCAAAGACTCTCCCATGAACTGTAAAACAAGTTGAAAACGTTGAGCGCCTATCGTTTTACGCAAGCCTACTTCTTTAGCCCTTTGCGTTGAAAGCGCCGTCGCCAGGTTCATAAAATTGATGCAGGCGATAAGCAGGATAAAAACAGCGATCAGCGAAAAAGTGGTTACATAACCGTTATTACCCTGGCCTGGCACGTCCAGCATAAAATGCGAGTGTAAATGAATATCGATAAGCGCCTGTACATAGAAAGAGGCTTCGATCTGTTTATCATTCCTTGCGTGCATAGCATCCACCTGTTGTTCTATCTTCCGCAGTGCAGCAGGAGTTGCCGGAGATCTGTCATCCAGCTGAAAGTAAGTATAAACATCAAAATTACCCCATGCCTCTGCAAGCACCTGGCTGTTCATCCTGTCATACAACTGTATCGGCAGCAGTATATCAAACCGCAGGTGAGAACTGGAAGGGACGTTCTTTAAGATCCCTGTTACGATCAGGTTAGTCCCTTTTATATTGTTGTCAATGTAGATCGTCTTTCCTACCACGTTTTCTGTAGTCCCGAAATACCTGATCGCGGTCGCTTCTGTAAGCACCACACTTTCCGGGCCAGCCAGCACGGTATGTACATTTCCGCTAAGTAGCGGATAATCGAACATCTTTAAAAAATTGGTATCGGCGAAATAAATATTCTTCTCGTCAAATCTCTTCGTCCCCACTGTGATCATTCGCTGGTACGCAGCGATCCTTGTTGCATTCTTTACGGCCGGAATTTCAGCTTTGATCGTGGCAGCCACAGGAATCGGCACAACTGCAGCTTCTACATCAGAAACTTTAGCCGTGATCCGGTACATATGCCTTGCGTTTTTATTAAAGCGGTCAAAACTCAACTCGTCCTGCACCCATAAAAAGATCAGCAAACTGCAGGTCATGCCCGTAGCCAGCCCCAAAATATTCAGACCAGTAAACAGCTTGTTACGGCGAAGATTACGAAAGGCAATTTTGAAATAGCTTTTGAACATACGTCAGGTATCAGGTTATTTAAATGCTGAAGGCCATATATGTTTTTCAACTGCCATGCCAAATATGAAAACGATGTGGGACAAAGGTCCTGGAAACATTTGTACTAAAAAATGTTCGAAAACGGACATCAAATGTCCGTTCTCAGTACCGGGACATCCAGGATACGGCTTTCAACCGGAGCCAGCCTTAGGCCACAGCAAACTGGCTCAAAATGTGTTTCTCCTTTCAGGGATTACCAGGGGCATTATCCGCCCGCTGGCACAGATTAAAACGTAGTTTATGGAAAACAATATTACAGGCAGGATCGTAGTGATCACAGGCGCCTCCAGCGGCGCAGGCCGTACAATTGCCCTTCAGCTTGCACAGGATGGGGCGTGTCTTGTACTGGCGTCCAGAAATGAAGATGCCTTGATAGAGCTGGCGCTGGAATGCCAGGAGCTGGGTGCTGAAACGCTGGTGGTGAGAACGGATGTCACAAACAATACTTCCGTTCAACAACTTGCCCAGCGGGCCTTCACCTGGAAAGGCCGGATCGACGTCTGGGTAAATAATGCCGGTGTGCTCGCAGCCGGCCCGTTTGACAAAACGCCCTGGGAAAACCACCAGCGCGTAATTGCTACCAATCTGCTGGGTTATATGAGCGGAGCCTATGCGGTGCTTCCTTTCTTCAAACAGCAGCAATCGGGTATCCTGATCAACAACATTTCTATCGGGGGATTTCTACCCGTTCCATATGGCGGCGCCTACACTGCCAGTAAATTCGCTTTAAGAGGCTTTTTTGAAGCACTTAAGGGCGAGTTGATACACTGGCCCCGGATTCATGTCGTCGACCTTTTTCCAGGCTTCCTGGACACGCCAGGGATACATCATGCCAGTAACTACACCGGCAAGGTCTTAAGACCTGCTCCACCGGTACACGATCCGGCTATAATGGCACAGGCTGTCAGGGAGTCTATCCTTCATCCCAGGTCAACCATGTACCCCGGTAAAGCATCTATGCTTTTCAAGCTGGGGCACGCCATTGCTCCTGAACTGACCGTAAAACTGACCGGCCTGTTCATGAAAGCGTATTTCAAAAGAGCGAGGGTTACTGAGACCACCGACGGAAACCTCTTCAATACCGTCAATTTTGCGATGAGCACCCATGGTAACGCCCGGCCACGCGTGAAACCAGGTACCTCAAAGTTGCTGAAATCAGGTGCATTGCTCCTCGGAGTCGGTATCGCCGTATATTTGATAGCAGGCAGAACAAACAAGTGAATCTCAATGTTGAGTACAATAAACCACAGTACATGTCCAACAAGTTACCAGTCCATGCAGTAATTACCGGCTTATTCTCTGTAACGCCCGACCAGGTTTTCAATGCATTTTTAGATACCCGGATCATGGGACAATTTATGTTCGGACCAGGTGTGAGAAGTGAAGAAGAGATCATCAGCCTTGATAACGAACCTATCGTAGGAGGAAAATTTACCTATTCCGTACTCCGCCAGGGCAACCGGTTCGATCATGTAGGTGAATACATCGCGATAGACAGGCCTCATCATATCGTATTTACCTGGTCAGTGAAACAAGATCCGACAGGTAGTCATTCAAGGGTAGTCATCGACATTGCAGAAGTGATAAACGGATGTGAACTAACGCTGACCCACGAGATGCCCCCCGGCTCAGAAGACTTTGTAGAACAATCCAAACAGGCATGGGGGAAAATGATCGACAAACTTACAGAGATCATTATACGCTTCTGACCGGACCCGTTTTAGTTGCCGCCACATTCAAAAAGAACATCATGGCGCACCAATGAACCGCCTGCTATGGCAACAGGCAGGCGCCGCAATTGATATGCTTGAAAATGCCATCTGTTCCTGCCCGGATGACCTCTGGAATACCGAATCAAAATGCTGTATAAAGCACAGCTTAACCTGTTACCGCGACCAAGCAGGAACACACGCCGAATTGGGTATCCCGTACAAAAAATGAATTTTGACTACAACAATAATAGATTTGATTACTTCCCTTGAATTATCCCTGCCGAACTTTGTAGCACAAACAAAAACAAAGACATGAAAGTAATCGTAACAGGCTCATTGGGTAATATTGGTAAACCATTGACAAATCAGCTGGTACAGGAAGGACACACAGTACTGGTGATCAGCAGCAACCCCGGGAAGCAAAAAGACATTGAAGCTTTAGGAGCTACAGCTGCTATCGGATCTTTGGAAGATGTTGATTTCCTCACCAGGACGTTTACCAACGCAGACGCTGTATATCTCATGACGCCAACAAACTATTCAACCACAATTGATCCCAGGGAATATTACCGTACTCTTGGTAGCTATTACGCACAGGCCATACGCCAGTCGGGCATAAAGCGGGTAGTTCATCTAAGCAGCATGGGAGCACATCTGGATAAAGGTACAGGTGTGATTCTCGGCGCTCATGATGTGGAAATTATGCTCCGGGAACTGCCTGACATTTCCGTTACACACCTGAGACCAGGGTACTTCTACTACAATCTTTACAATTATATTCCCATGATCAAAGGAGCTGGTTTTATCCGTGCGAACTACGGTGGTGATGACAGAATTGTATTGGTCTCCCCGGCAGACATTGCGACAGTGGCTGCAGAGGAATTAACAGCAAACGGGATAAGGAAGAAAGTACGGTATATCGCCAGCGATGAACGTACTGTCAACGAGATTGCCTATCTTTTAGGTGCAGCTATCGGTAATCCGGATTTAAAGTGGGAACTATGCACTGATGCGCAAATGCTGGAAGACCTGGAAAGGAATGGTGTAAAGCCAAATTTCGCGGCAAGTCTTGTCGAATTGTACCATAGTGTGCACAGCGGTGCGTTTATCGAAGATTACGAACAGAACAAGCCAATTACTATGGGCAAAATAAAACTCGAAGACTTTGCAAAGGATTTTGCCGCTGCCTTCAAACAATAATATTGCGCCGGATATGAAGAACACGGAACCTTATAAGATCAAGACAATAAGTGAATATCACCAGTTCAGAGGATTACCCGGACCAGAACATCCGCTTATCAGCGTGATAAATATGGAGGACATTAGTAAACTCCGTGATGACGAGCCTAAACACCTCACTCAAAACTTCTATTCTATTGCGCTTAAAAGAAATTTTAATGGCAAGTTGAAATATGGCCAGCAGCAATATGACTTTGATAAAGGAGTAATGTTCTTTATCTCACCCGGGCAGGTCTTTTCGATCCAATCAGACAAAATATTAGAACATTCGGGATGGTTGTTACTCATCCATCCCGATTTCTTCTGGAATACGGCAATGGCCAGAATGATAAAACAATATGAATATTTTGGCTACGCTGTAAATGAAGCCCTGCATCTATCAGAAAAAGAAGAGATGATCCTTACAGGTATCATACAACAGATAGCGCACGAATACCACTCAAATATTGATAAATTCAGCCAGCATGTGATCCTTGCCCAGCTGGAATTATTACTCACCTATGCAGACAGGTTCTATCACCGCCAGTTTATCACCCGGAAAATAGCCAATCATGAGATCCTTACCCGTCTGGAAGATCTGCTAACGGCTCATTTCAACGATGATGCGCTGATAAAAAAAGGATTACCTACCGTGCAATATATTGCCAGTGCGTTAAATGTTTCACCCAATTATCTAAGCGGTTTATTGAAAGTGCTGACAGGGCAGAATACCCAACAGCACATCCACAGTAAACTGATTGAAAAAGCTAAAGAGAAACTTTCCACCACTGACATGTCTGTAAGCGAAATCGCCTATGAACTGGGTTTTGAACATCCGCAATCGTTCAGCAAGCTATTCAAAATGAAAACTGACCTTTCGCCGCTGGAATTCAGGCAATCCTTTAGTTAGCGCGCGGATAATACCCTGGTGGATAGCATTTATTTTTCTACATTTGGATCACAGAGAGGCAAAACAACTCCTTCATGACGACTCACACATCATCTTCCATAGGCCGCTATGCCAGTAAATTCGTCGATCTTACCGCGGAAGAACTAACAACATTCACAGCAGCCTTTAAAGAGATGAAAGTGAAAAAGAGACAGTTCCTGGTACAACCCAATTTCGTGGCCAAACACCGGTATTTCATATTGAAAGGAGCATTGAGAGCATACGTCGTCGGTGAAGAAGGTCAGGACCACACCATACAGCTTGCCATTGAAGACTGGTGGATATCAGATTACAACAGTTACATGTTCCAGCAGCCGGCCAGTATGTTTGTGATGGCCGTAGAAGACAGCCTCCTTCTACAGATAAGCTTTGAAGATGAACAACAGCTGAAAGCCGCCAGCTATAAATTTGAAACCTTCTTCAGGATACTCGCCGAACGGTCCGTCGCCTTTATGCAGCGGCGCGTCATTACCAATCTTACCCAAACCGCCGAACAACGCTACGACGTATTTGTTGAAAAATATCCTGCCATGGTAAACCGCTTCCCGCAATATGTGATCGCCTCCTACCTGGGTATGACCACGGAGTTCTTATCAAGGATCCGCAATCATAAACTCAAAGGATAGGTCCTGAAATGTTGAACTGGTTCAACATTTTTTATTAGCCTGGTTCATTTTTCTACGGTGGCCGATTGCTGAGCTTTGCATTGTCAATAACGACAGAACAACAAAAACATAAGACAATGCAAAGACTAAACGGAAAAATAGCGATTGTTACTGGCGCATCAAAAGGTATTGGCGCTGCCATTGCCAAAGCTTATGCTGCTGAAGGTGCTAAAGTGGTGGTGAACTATGCCGCCAGCAAAGCGGGCGCTGATAAAGTAGTGAAAGAGATCACAGATGCAGGTGGAAAGGCGCTTGCTATACAGGCAAATGTATCAGAATCAAATGAAGTAAAAAGATTGTTTGAAGAAACTATAAAAGCTTTCGGCGCACCGGATATCCTGGTGAACAACGCTGGGCTATATTCTTTCGCAGGAATAGAAGACATCACGGAAGACAGCTTCCATAGTATGTACAATACAAATGTACTGGGTACTATCCTCACTATCCAGCAGGCAGTAAAAAGCTTCGGCGATAAAGGCGGCGCTATTATCAATACCGGCTCAATAGTAAGCACTCTCGATATGCCGACCGCACTGGTTTATTCCACCACCAAATATGCCGTAGACGGCATTACCCGCATACTGGCCAAAGAACTCGGTCCGAAGAAAATCAGGGTCAATTCCATTAACCCCGGTCTGATCGAAACAGAAGGTACACATACTTCAGGTGTAATGGGCGGCCCCACTGAACAATGGCACCTGTCTGAAACACCTTTGGGACGTGTAGGCAGACCCACCGATATAGCCAACGTAGCGGTTTTCCTTGCTTCAGATGAATCTTACTGGATCAATGGTGAACTGATTGCTGTAAGCGGCGGACAACGATAATGATTCATTTTGTGTGTTGATAGAAAGGGCGTCTCTTTATGCCAGAGACGCCCTTTCTCTTTCTATGCGTGACAGTCATAAATACCGAATGGAATTTATTCTATGTGTTAAAAAACAAGAGCCCCCGGGCACAGATTCCGGAGGCTCATCTCACATTGTCCATCAATATGCAAACCAGGTCAACGTCTCACTATCGACCGGCCTGCAATCGCTTATATAACTTTCCTGTATTTCTCATAAAGTCTTACGGCCGTCTTAACAGCATCCCCTTTCGGTTGTGATGCGTACTTATCATGACTGATCGCCCATTTCCACTCAAACTCTTTTACCTGCGTCTCAAATGCCGCTAAATCGGCTTTTTTACCTGTTTGCAGGTCAACCGCCAGCACTTTAAAGAAACGCTCCCAACGGGGCTTATAAAAGCCCTTAATGAGGCCGTTCCACTGACGATTGGAATACTCGTGCAGCGGACTCTCTTTATCTCCCCACAAAGTTACCAGGTCTTTCGCATTGAATTCATACAAATTACGTTCCTGCGCTGTAATACCATTGCTACGGGCGTCGCTTACCCATTTGCCCAGCAGGAACCCTTCCTGTGTGCCCAGCAATGTGTCCATGTCATCCAGCAGTCCCAGGAACTGGTTGCTGTACAGCTGAAAAGCAGCCAGGTCTTTCTGCTGATAGGCAGCCGCGATCTTCTGTTGCAGCGGACTGGCATAATTACCCAATACCTGCCGCGTAAGGTCTACCAGGTCATACCTGAAACCTTCCGTAGGTTTGATCTGCGGAACAGCTTTAATAAACAGGTCCCATGCCGGTATCAGTTTCGCCGGATCATATTCGAGTTTCGTCTTTACCCTGTCATGCGCGATGTTCAGTGTAGGACGGGCCACAATGATCGACTCAGGCGCTCCTTCTGTTGGTCCGCCGCTGTACACGGTTTTGTACATGATCTGCCAGGCCTGGTCTACCAGGCTGTTATCGGTATTGTAACGTTGTCTCGCATAAGACTTCAGCCACTCGTCCACATTTATAGGCTGATCACGCCATACGTTCTCCAGCATCAGGTGATACAGCGCCGGGTTCTGTTCTATACCCTCCGGCGTCAATCCGATACCCTGCAATTTGCCGGAAGCCGGGTTGTGCAAAGCCGTAGCCGGATTATGCGCTACAGAGTCCATAGCTCCCCACATGCCTGTATTGCCGCCAAAATTATGCAGCATATTCCAGATCCATGGTTTGCCGTAGTATGCTTCGGTATGATTCCATACCGGGTGACTTTCCGTATACAGGTCCAGCACGATCATATGATCATCTGGAACTGCCTTCAGCAATGCGCTGATCTGGGTAGGCTTCCAGTAACTGGCGTTATAATGGAACATCCAGCCCTGCATTACCCAAACTGCCTTAGGATCTGCCACGGCCATGGAAGCAAATACTTTTTTGCTCATGGCGTCCAGGAAACTCGAGTCGTTGGTGGGCGGTACATTTTCATTGAAAGTATCCGCAGAATAGAAATGGTCCGTACCAAATTCCTTTGTCTGTACTTCAATAAATCGTTGGCCGATCTTATCGAACATCGGACTGCCCGGGTCCAGGATATATACATCCGGAAAACCCGCGTCCCAGTTGGTCTTCTTTACATTCTCCTGTGGGAACTTATCTTTAAACGCCGGTGGTACATGCCCCGTGAAAGCTGGTAGCACAGGCATCATGCCCATATTACGCTCTGCTGCCAGTATCTTTTGCTGTAAAGCTTTATGGCTGTCTTTCCAGTGCTTCGGCAAAGGACCGCCCCAGGCGTCGATATTGCCCATCCACAACCAGGAAAAATACGCTGGTCCGCTGAAGAATTTATCCAGTTCCGCATCCGTAAAGCCCATCTCTTTGTACACTTCCTGCCAGATGGCTTCTTCACCGGTAAGCGCCAATGGCATGTTAATGCCATTCATCGCCATCCAGTCAATTTCCTGCTGCCATCTCTCCCAGTTCCACCAACACATGCTATAGTTGAATGTGCAGTAATTGATATAGTAACGGTATTTATACGGCGTACTGTGATGCTCTTTCTGTGTAACAACAGGCAACTTTGCAGGCAGCTGCAGATTGTTACCATTCCAGGTAATGCTGCTGTGGCAATAATTCTTCAGATAATAATTAAGTGCAGATGCAATGCTCACCCCATTGTTACCCCTTAACACAATATGGCCCGCTTTACTCTCAATCTCAAACACATCCTTTCCGCTATCCGCCGCCAGGTATTCAAACGTAAAAGCTGTAGCCTTGTCTTTCACAATCCTTTTCAAAAATGCTTCCGTAGCATCTTTATTCAGTTGTGCGATCGATGGCATACTCAGACACAAAGCCAATACAGCAACAATGATCTTTTTTAATTGCATGAAGAAGTTACTTTAAAGGGAATGGCCGGGTTTTTCAGCCATTCCCTCCCGAAAAATTTATACCTGTTAGTTTTTATAGTATTCGTTCTGCACCAGTACACCATTACTCCTGTCTATTTCAGACTGTGGCAAAGGGAAGTAATAGTGTTTAGGACGCACAAAAGTACGAGGATTTACTAAAACATTTCCACCCTTTCCATACTTTGGCTTATTGTAATAGGCAGTGATATCGATCAAACCCGCCTTATCCCAACGCATCAGGTCCTGGTGACGCTCATTTTCGCCACTCAGCTCACAACGGCGTTCATGCATGACCGCAGTAAAACCAGCACCGCTTACATCCAGCAGTCCTGTTCTCTTACGTACCATATTGATCTCCGCATCACCTGCACCCGCTCCCTGTTTACGGATCTTTGCTTCCGCTACCAGCAGGGCAATGTCCGCAGTTCTCAGCAACGGCGTTTTCAGTGAATAGTTCAGACCACCATTCGGTTTCCACCAGGAGAACTTGCGGAAATGATAACCAGTTTCTGACATATCTGCACTATAAGTGGCAATAGTTGATCCAATATTGATCTTATCGCCGGGAGACATGATAGATACTGCCTTACGTACATCGCCCTGTTCAAACTCGTCTACCAGGTCCTGCAATGGCTGATGGAAGTTCCAACCATTCCATTCACGTGGCGTATAATATGTCGTGAAGTCAGAATAACCCCAGGTATCACTTGTCTGTACGGCAAACAACATTTCATCGTTGTTGCTGGTCTCAGGTGTGAAATTGTCTACGTACTTGGCGGCCAGATTGTAATTGCCGCTGTTAAGCACCTTCTCTCCATAGACCAATGCCTGATCCAGTTTCTCCCAGTACATATACAGTTTACACAGCAGTCCCCACGCAGATCCTTTGGATGCACGGCCCCTGTCGCTACCTTCATTTTTAGCAGGTAACAGATCGGCAGCCGCCAGCAGGTCTGTTTCTATCATTGAACGCAGACTGTCTATGCTTACCTTAGGTTTCACATAGTTGCCCGTCAGTACATCTTCTTCACTTACCACAGGCGCTTCTCCATATACCAGCATGAGACGCCAGTAAGCAAATGCGCGCAGGAAACGGGCCTCACCCAGACAACGGTTTTTGATCTCCTCGTCCATACCGTTGATCTTAGGAATATATATCAACGCAGTGTTGGCACGGTTGATCATCTCATACTTCCATTTCCATCCGAATCTTACCTGTGCATTGCCCGCATCGTAGGTCAGTTCCTCAATGGCCACATCTTCAGAGTGGTCGCCGGCGCGATACTGATCATCAGACGGATCATCAAAAGTGAATTCCGCATGTCCTGTAAAATCTTCTTCCAGCAGCACATTATAAATACCCGTCACCCCGTTGATCGCATCAGATTGATTACGCCAGTAAGTGGCGGTGGTATAAGTGCCTTTCGGCGTCACATCCAGGAGACTGTCACATGAAGACATGGAAACTAACAGTGCCCCTGCTATTATTAAAAGCTTATTTTGAATACGTGTTGTCATGGTCCATTGGTTAAATGAAACGTTAGAAATTCATTGAAGCACCTACGGTAATACTTCTTGCCTGTGGGTAGGTTGCTACGTCCACACCTCTCTGCTTGTTACCGTCTGTATAACCCAGTTCAGGATTCAGACCGGAATAGTTGGTGATGATGAACATATTCTGTCCGGCCACATACACACGGATGCCGGTAGTAGACTTACTGCCCCACAAGCTGGAAGGGATCGTATAACCCAACGCTACGTTGCGGAGTGCCAGATAGTTACCACTTTCAATGAACCTGTCGGATGTACGGTAGTTACCGTTGTTGTCAGTCTTCGTCATACGGGATATACTGTTGCTGGTACCTTCACCATGCCAGCGCTGTAACTCCTCTGCATAATAGTTGTATGAGTATGTAGGATCAAGACCCTGCATTTTATCAGCGTTGTACAGTTTCACACCAGCCACACCGGTAAAGGACAGGCTCATGTCAAACCCTTTGAAATTACCGCTTGCCTGGAAACCATATTGTACACGCGGGTTCGGATCACCCAGATTTACCCTGTCTGCTTCTGTGATAGCACCATCGTTGTTCACATCCACAAAACGTACGTCACCTGGTTTTATATTACCCTTCCTGCCATCTTTAGCAATGTAAGGATCGCTATCGATCTGCGCCTGGTTCTGATATAAACCTTCTGTTTTCCAACCATAGAAAGACGCGATAGGCTGTCCTTCATAAGTACGTGAGATCTCCTGGTTCTGGCGACCGTAGTTGCTCGAACCGATGTAAGTATCTTTTGAATACAGCTTGGTTACCTCATTCTTGATAATAGTAGCATTTGCTGCCACGGAGTAAGTGAATGCCTTTTTACCACCCTGGTATGCAACTTCAAACTCCCATCCATGGTTATTCAGCTGTCCGAGGTTTTCATCAGGCACGATAGATGTTCCGTGCAGGTCTGGTTTAGCCGCTGGCACCAGCATGTCGATGGTGTTCTTATTGAAGTAAGAGATAGTGGCATTCAGTGCATTGTTCAGGAACCCGATCTCAGCACTGATGTTGGTCATATGCGCCTTCTCCCAGGTAATATCCGGGTTAGCCAGGCTCGAGTTCCAGATACCTGTGAAAGGCTGATCACCGAAATTATATTTACGGTTCCTGATAACAGTAGCCAGGTACTGGAATTCTGTTACGTTCTGATTACCCAGTACGCCCCATCCGCCAGTCACTTTCAGGTTACTGATCGCGCGAACATTATCCTTGAAGAAATTCTCGTCAGAGATGCGCCATCCCGCAGATACTGCCGGGAAGTATCCCCAGCGATTGCCTTCTGCAAACCTGGATGAACCATCCGCACGCATAGTAGCAGTCAGCAGGTATTTACCTTTATAGCTGTAAAAACCTCTTGCAAATCCTGATGCCAGTATGTTTGTTGCATAGAAGTTACCGGCAGCATTGTACACGATACTACCGTTATCCAGTACCAATACATAAGGAGACTCATCGTCGAAGCCATTACGCTGTGCACTGAAATAGTTGCCGGTGTATTTCTGATAGGAAATACCACCTGTCAGACTAACCTGATGATCTTTATTCAGTGTTTTATTATAAGACAGGAAAGCCTCTCCCAGATGAGTGCCGGTGCTGGTATTAGATTGGGTTAATTCCGCATCGTCACGCGTACGTACCTGTGTTAATGTTTTAGGTGAAAAGTTGAAAGAGTTGCTCAATGTTCCGTCAAAAGCATAGTTCACACGCAGTTTCAGGTCTTTGATGATCTCCAGTTCAGCGAAGGCGTTCGCAAGTATGCGATAGTTCTTGGTCCATGCATCTGTTGTTTCAGCTGTGAATACCGGGTTGTTGATATCACCCAGTTCATTGTTAGCTTGCGCAGAACCATAATTGCCCATGTCATCCTTTACTGGAATAGCAGGGTTGAAACGCAGCGCACTAAATATCAGACCGGTCTGGGAAGAATAAGTATCCAGCGTGTTTCCCTTACGGGCGGTCAGCTGCAAGTTCTCTCCTACCTTTAAACGACTGTTGATACGGTGCTCTGAGTTGATACGAACAGTATATCTTTTGAAATAGGTATTAGTGATCAGACCTTTCTCATCGTAATATCCCATAGAGAAGAGGTAGTTGGAATAAGCGCTACCACCCTTGATAGAGATATCTGCATTGGTCACATGCCCTGTATTGAACAAAGCTTTCTGCCAGTCGGTACGCTGTACCGCGTAGTATGGGTCCTTCCAGAAATCAGGTACAGTGAGGCCGTCATTGGTATAACGTTCCTGCTTCAGTGTTACCAGTTCCGGTGCAGTCAGCAATGGTATATAGCGGCGTACATTGGAAACACCACGATAGATATTCACCGATGTATTTAACTTCTCATTGTAAGATCCCTTCTTAGTGGTAATGATGATCACACCATTTGCCGCACGGGTACCGTAGATCGCTGCGGAAGACGCATCTTTCAGCACTTCCATTGATGCGATATCGTTGTTGTTGATATCACTCAAACCTTTCAGGTCCGGAGCCGGCACACCGTCTATAATGATCAGCGGTTCAGAGTTGTTGATCGTACCTGTACCACGTATGCGGATGCTTGGCGTAGTACCGGGAGATCCGTCAGAACGCACAATGTCAACGCCCGCAACACGGCCTTGTATAGCCTGCGCCGCGTCACTTACCGGCAGGTTCTTGATATCAGCTCCTTTTACGGTAGAAATAGCACCTGTCAGGTCGCGGCGTGTCTGTACACCATAACCTACTACAACTACGTCGCTCAGACTTGTAGCGGCAGACAGCATAGTGATGTTGTCCAGGTTACCGGAAGCGCTCACGGTTACATTAGCGAAACCCATTGTTTTAAACACCAGGGAATCGGTATGGTCCGCTTTAACAGTGAAATTACCGTTAGCATCAGTAGCTACGCCCCTGTTCTTACCTTTCACGCTTACCATAACACCGATGAGTGGCTCACCTTTATCGTCTTTCACCTTTCCGCGTAGCGTAATAGAGGTATCCGCTGCTACACCGGCGGCTACTTTCGCGAGGGTAAGATCATTACCTGCTGTTTCAAATTTACGGGTGATGATGATCTGTGTTTTGTTCTGTTCAAAGTTCAGATCATTAGGCCCCAGTAACTGATGCAGTACCTGGTCCACAGACAAATTGCTGGCGTTGATGCTTACAGGTCCTGCCGCTTTGATCTGGGAAGAATTATATACAAAACGGAACGGCGTGATCTGCTGGATCTTGCCCAGGACCGTTTCCAGTTTCATTTTACTGGCTACGAGATTAATCTTAGTCTCCTTAATATCCTGACCTTCAGTGCTCTTAGCGAACAGTGAAAGTGAGAAGGTATAGAAAAATACCAATATGTAAACCGAACATCGCATGAGGAACAATAAGTGTTGGATACACGGCACCCGTGTATACGCGGTTTTTTTCATAACTTTAATACGATTTGTTGTTATAAAATAATGAGTCCAGGGTATGCAGGTTTGGCGACATGAAATACCCTGCCAAAACGTTCCCTGTATCTTTTGCAGGGACGTTTTATTTATGCTACGTGCTGTTTGTCGTTTTTAGCATATGATGTCCTGATGTTTAGTTCACTTACTTAATGGAGATGATATTTCCCCCGCAACCTTTGCCTTCCACAGTGATCACACTACTGTCCGCATTAAAAGTATAGCTGGCATTATTGATCTTGCATAACAGATCTATTACTCGTAAAACTGGCGTCTCTTTTTCAAATGATGCAGTGATCATACACTCCTCTAATGATTGGTTGGCAAAAATTACATTCACATTATATTTCCGGTTGATTGTCCGGGCTATTTCCCCAAATGACTGATCGTAAAATTCAAGTTGTCCCTTTGTCCAGGCATATGCAGCATCGCTCTTTACTACAGTTAATACAGGCGGTTGCTGATGCTCATATCTTACCTGTTTGTTCGGCGTTAAAAAGGTAATGGTCTTTGTTTGCCTGTCCTCCAGTTTTATTTTCCCTTTGGTCACAGTAATGGCAAAAGGTTCGTCAGGATAAGCCTTTATATTGAAGGCTGTGCCCAGTACCTGTGTGATCATATTCCCTGACCGGATAATGAACGGTTTCTCCGGATCGCTGGCTACATCGAAATAGGCCTCTCCTGTCAATGTAAGCCCGCGTTCTCCTATAAAAGGATAGTCGGTATACACCAGTTTTGTAGCCGCATTCAGCCATACCTTACTGCCATCTTTCAGTACAACGAACCGAGGTTGATGCTGCGCATTGTATACCTGGCGACTGCTAAAAAATACAGACAGAAGTGTGGCAGTGAGGACTAGGAATATCACAGCCACCATCCGGAACCGCTTAATCTGCATATAGATACGCCCACGGCGGCTCCCTTGTTCATTCAGCTGGTCTATCTGAGCTTTCATCCTGCTACCCAGCACATATTCATCTTCTCCCGCCGGTAGTTCCACAACCAGTTCTGTTCCCTCAAAGGAATAATACCACTGTTCGAGTATCTTCCTTTCCGCCGCTGTTGCGGTGCCGCCCAGATATTTTGCAGTTAAGTCAGCCAGCTGCTCTTTAGTCATAATTGCTTGGTAAATACAGATAAAAAGTTTCGTGACCAGATCACTGCAAACTCCATTCTATATAATAGTGTAGGAAAAAACAGATTACCCTACCTCCCTTTGAAAATATTTTTTCCGGAGGATGATCAGAATAGTAGCATATGTTTAAACTGTACCCTTAACTGGCGGAGTGCCCGGGTCATATGTTTTTCTACTGCTTTGGTGGAGATGTTCAGTTTCTCTGAAATGGTCTTGTTGGCAAGGCCCTCTTCACGGCTATAGCGGAATACCAACCGGCATTTCTCAGGTAGCCGGTCTATTTCCTGCCGGATCTCTTTTTCCAGCAGGCGGCTCTCTGCGACCTGCTGTTCTTCCGGGGCTGTGCCCAGTTCTTCCAGCGATGCCACATTACGGCCTGGTTGTGCAAAATAATGGAAAACAGAATACTTGGTAGCGGTAGCCAGATACCCGGCCAGGTGTTTGATGTCGCTTCTTTCCCGGGACGCCCACAGGCTCACAAAGATCTCCTGTACAATGTCCTCGGCGGCGTTACTGTCTCTCACGTGATAAAAGGCTAAAGCGTATAATTTACGCCAATAGCGTAGATAGATCTCGTCAAAGGCCTTCCCGTCGGAACCCCTGACTTTGTTTAATAATTCATTGTCCTCCAATATGCTGTACGACATATACGCCTATAAAGTGCCTTAAGGTAGCAATAATAATCTTTAAATCCAACCCACCTTTTCAGGAGGCGGCGCAAAGGTGGGTTATTTTTTCTAATTATGCTCAAGGAATTGAAGCACAAAAGCAAAAAGGGAGCTCATTATCTTGTGAGCGCTGTTTTCTGTCTTATAATTTCAGTAGCTTTTTAACCACATATTCGTCATTTACCCGCACGCCTATCGGATAAACTCTCCGTTGTGTTCTTCCGGCATCGGACGACAACTGACGGATACTGCCGTACGCGTTACCGGATACCCCCACTTAAAGAAAAATGGCTTAATTTTCCGAAAATATATCAATAAATAAATAATGGGTGTATTATGTTAAGGGTTGCTCTGCCTAATCCGAATTTAAATTACTTTTGCAGCCGGTATTTTTTATCAGACAAGGAATAGACACAGTTAGTATTAAAGCATGCACATATTACTCAAAAGCGTACAGATAGTCGCACCATCGTCCCCATTTCACGGGCAACAGCAGGATATTCTGATTGAAAACGGCATCATTCGCCAGATCGGGAAGGACATTTCCTCCGCTCAGGCCAGGGTGGTGACGGGTAATAACCTGCATGTTTCATTTGGATGGACGGATATCTTCGCGCACTTCTGCGATCCGGGCCAGGAATACAAGGAAGACCTCCAGAGCGGGGTTAACGCAGCAGCCAGGGGTGGTTATACCACGGTATTGATAGTGCCCAATACACAGCCTGCACTGCACACCAAGCCACAGATCGAGTATGTGATCAGCCGCACACGCAACAGTGTCGTACAGGTGCTTCCTATCGGAGCTGTAACTAAAAACCTGGAAGGTACCTCACTTGCTGAAATGTATGAAATGCAACACGCGGGAGCCGTGGCCTTCTCCGACGGACTGAAACCTATTCAGTCGCCCGGTATTATGCTGAAAGCCCTCCAGTATGTTAAAGCAGTCAACGGTACCATCATCCAGTTGCCTGATGATCTCAGCATCTCCGCACACGGTCTGATGCACGAAGGTATCTACAGCACACAATTGGGTATGCCGGGTAAACCTGCTATTTCTGAAGAATTGATTATCCAGCGCGACCTCGAGCTGGCCCAATATACCGATTCACGTATCCACTTCACGGGTATCAGTACACGTAAATCGGCAGATCTCATTGCCAATGCCAAAGGCAAAGGCATCAAAGTGACCTGCTCCGTAACACCTTATCACCTGTCTCTCACAGATGCACACCTCCTGACCTATGATACTCACCTGAAACTCAATCCTCCGCTGCGTACCGCAGAAGATGTGAAAGCTTTACAGGATGCAGTAAAGACCGGTGTGATAGACTGCTTCGCCACCCATCACCTGCCGCAGGACTGGGACGCCAAACAGGTTGAGTTTGAATATGCAAAGAATGGTATGATAGGACTGGAAAGCGCCTTCGGCGTATTCCGTAAGCACCTCCCGGAAGTATCAGTGGAAAGACTGGTGGAAATGCTTGCTATACAGCCACGGAAGATATTCAACCTGCCGGAACTGGCCCTCAATGAAGGAGCAGCGGCTAACCTGACCATATTCGATCCTGAAGAGGATTGGGTGCTCACCACAGATGATCTGGCCAGCAGGTCCAAAAATTCAGCGTATATTGGCGCGGAATTGAAAGGAAGGGTGAAAGGGACTATCAACGGCCAATATGCCCAACTGTAAAAAAGTCATTCGTGTACTATGAGTAATGCATCATATCCTAATCCCGGTATTAAATGGGGAATCATCGCTGGTATTGTGATCATCCTGACCGGTATTGCACTATACCTCACCGATGAACGAACCTTTTACAGCCTCAAATTTAACTTCATCCAGGTTTTTATTTGTGCTATAGCAGGCCTGTTGGCTGGTTTAGAGCAAAAAAGGAAGGCTGGCGGATATATCGGCTTTAAAGAAGCGCTACAACCTGTTTTCATCGTTTTCGTGATCGGCACCCTGATCGGCACCCTGTTTATCTATATTATGGCCAATTACGTTGACCCGGAACTGCCAACCCGCGTAAGAGCTGCTGATATCAAGGATATTGAGCAAATGGAAGCGACGCAGCTTCCGAAAGGCGTAACTGATGCGGACCTGAAAGATCAGCTGACAAAAATTAAACAGCAGGATTACAACCTGACCTTTGTGGCAAGTATGTTATCTTACCTCACGGGGCTCTTTCTGGATTTCGTTGTGGCAGCAATCCTGGCAATTGTGATCCGTAAAAAGCGTGTTGCATAGATTGGCACTTAATTAGATAGAAAAGCATCCTAAACACATTTGTTATACAACATGGATATTTCCGTTATCGTTCCTTTAAAAAACGAAGAAGAATCACTGCCCGAACTGGCCGCCTGGATTGACCGTGTCATGCAGGAACATCGATACTCCTATGAGGTATGGATGATAGATGATGGCAGCACTGATAATTCCTGGAATATCATCCAGCAACTGGCAGCAGCCAATCCGAATGTGAAAGGCATTAAGTTCCAGCGTAACTATGGCAAATCCGCCGCCCTCAATGAAGGGTTCAGGGCCGCCCAAGGCGATGTTGTCATCACCATGGATGCAGACCTGCAGGATAGTCCGGACGAAATACCAGAACTCTATCGCATGATCAGGGAAGACAAATACGACCTTGTCAGCGGCTGGAAGAAAAAACGCTACGACAGCGCCCTTACCAAAAATCTCCCCTCCAAATTATATAACTATACAACCACCCGCATGAGCGGTGTGAGGCTCCATGACATGAACTGTGGTCTTAAATCCTACCGCAAAAAGGTCGTCAAGAGCATTGAAGTGTATGGAGAAATGCACCGATATATCCCGGTTATCGCCAAATGGAACGGTTTCAGGAATATCGGTGAGAAAGTGGTGGAACACCGCGCCCGCAAGTATGGCACGTCCAAATTCGGCCTGGAACGCTTTATTAATGGCTTCCTGGATCTGGCGTCCATCATGTTCATCAGTAAGTTCGGAAAACGCCCAATGCACCTTTTTGGCGCCCTGGGTACCTTTTCTTTTATTTTGGGTTTCGGGATCGCATTATACCTGGCAGTTGAGAAGATCATCTACTCCCAGTATAAAATGACCGAACGCCCCATCTTCTTCCTCGCGCTGCTGGCCATGATCATCGGGTCACAGTTATTCCTTGCCGGCTTCATCGGCGAACTGGTTACCAGGAACGCCCCTGAAAGGAATGAATATCTCGTGGAAACAATCCTGGACCGTACCAAATAATAGCAGATGGGTAAAAAGAAAATCCTCTTTCTTGGACCGGCCGCGCCCTACAGGGGCGGACTAGCCGCCTACAATGAAAGGCTGGCGGAAGAACTGCAAAAAGATGCAGAAGTAGAGATCTGGACCTTCACCGTACAGTATCCATCCTTCCTATTCCCCGGCAAAAGCCAATATGCCACCGAACCTGCACCTACGCACCTGCGTATCCGCAGGCTGATCAATTCCGTCAATCCGCTAAATTGGTTGAAAGTTGGCCGGATGATCCGCAAATGGGGACCTGACCTGATCGTCACCAAATACTGGCTCCCCCTGATGGGACCTTGCCTGGGCTCCCTTATTCGCCTGGGTAAAGGCAAAAATACCAGGGTGGTGTCTATCCTCGATAACGTCATACCGCACGAAAAAAGAGCAGGGGACGTCCCCTTCACAAAATACTTCCTTAAACCAGTGGATGCCTTCATCGCCATGAGCCAGTCCGTTTTGGACGATCTCCGGCAGTTTGAACCAGGCAAACCCGCCTCCCTGATCCCCCACCCGATCTACGATAACTACGGTACGCCCGTATCGAAATCAGTGGCCAGGGAACAGCTGAAACTGGAACAGGATAAAAAATACATCCTCTTCTTCGGCTTCATCCGCCAGTATAAAGGACTGGACCTCCTGCTCCGCGCCATGGCCGACGAGCGGATGAAAAAGCTGGACGTACGCCTCATCGTTGCGGGGGAGTTTTATGAAGATGCCGCCCCTTATCACCAACTGCTGGAAGAGCTTCAGCTAGGTGATAAAGTGCTCATGCACACCGACTTCATTCCCAACGATGCCGTAAAGAACTATTTCTGCGCCGCTGACCTGGTAGTACAGCCATATAAGAGTGCCACGCAGAGCGGCATTTCCCAGATCGCCTACCATTTCGAGAAGCCCATGGTAGTGACCCGGGTAGGTGGATTGGTGGAAATGGTGCCCGACAATATCGTAGGCTTCCAGTGTGAACCCGAACCTGCAGATATTGCCTCCGCTATCGAAAAATATTATCACGACAACCGGGAAGCCGATATGACGGCGGCTATCCATATAGAGAAAAAGCAGTACTCATGGGAACGCCTGGCTGCTGAGATCCATAAACTGGTTGCCAGCAAATAGAACTTCATAAGGTGGGCCGCTGGTCCGCCTTTATTTTGCATCAACTCCACCTATACCTCCTGTATGCGCCGTGTATAAGGCATGTTTAAAGCGTATTTTCCCTATTTCAGGTCCAACTCAACTCCACCTATACGCCATGTATGCGTCCTGTATAAGGCATGTTTAAAGCGTATTTCCCTTATCTCAGGTCCAACTCAACTCCACCTATACGCCATGTATACGTCCTGTATATGTTTAAAGCGTATTTCCCCATCTCAGCTTCCCAGCTCCTTCCAAATGATATTTAGGCTATAAAATCGGGTTAAAACCAGTCTGAATACGCTCTGATCTCTATATCTCCATATCGCCTAACCGTCATCTGGCCGTCACTTTACCGTCATATGTATATCCTTTTGATATAGAGATGCCCCTAAAATGATATGGAGATGACGGTGAAGTGATATGGACGAACTGAGGAAAGGCACTACAGACAACGATAGAACGCCGAAAATACGGGTACAAATACCTCATTTTAAAAACAATTAGGTGAATATCATGCAGATAGGACCCCGTTGGGGGGCCCCTGTTTGTAGCGCGGGGTGTCAACCCCGGGAAAACGCGATTGATCGGGGAACGTGATTTAATCGGGGAAACGCAATATTAAAGGGGGAACACGATTGGCTCAGGGAAACACATTTAAACCGGAACGCAATTCAACTATGATACCATAAAAAGAATCATCATCCCTCCGATACCCGGAAAAACTTATCCAGGCATACATATGATATATTTTAACTCCTTTTAAACAAGATAGGCTCATATGCATTCCCAATTGTTTTATCTTGCAGCACTTATAAAAACGGAATTACTGTGATTTATCGTAGCAAAGCACCATTACGCATTGGCCTGGCCGGAGGCGGAACAGATGTAAGCCCTTACTCGGATATGTACGGGGGAGCTATCCTGAATGCCACTATTTCGCTCTATGCACGCGCATCAATAGAACCTATCACTGATAAAAAAGTCCTGTTCGAATGTGCCGACAGAGGCGAAACACTGACTTGTGACGCTACTTTCCCGCTGCCGATCGACGGTAAACTGGATATCCTGAAAGGAGTGATCAACCGGGTGGCCAAAGACTACGGGATCCCTTCCGGATTTAAACTGACCACCTTCGTGGATGCACCTGCCGGTTCCGGTCTGGGCACTTCCTCTACCCTGGTGGTAGCAGTACTGGGTGCTTTTGCTGAGTGGCTGAAACTTCCCCTGGGAGAATATGATATGGCACACCTCGCCTACGCAATTGAAAGAGAAGACCTGAACCAGGCGGGAGGCAAACAGGACCAATACGCAGCGACCTTTGGCGGTGTGAACTTCATGGAATTCTATAACGGCGATAAGGTGATCGTGAATCCCCTCCGCATAAAGGAGAAATACCTGGACGAACTGGAAAATAACCTGGTATTATACTACACCTCTACCAGCCGTTTATCCAGCAGTATTATTTCCGAACAACAAAAGAACGTACACGAGAAGAAAGAAGCCTCCATTGAGGCGATGCACCACCTGAAAGAGCAGGCCGTTATGATGAAGGAAGCACTTCTCCGTGGTAGCATAGACAAAATTGGCGAGATCCTTGATTTTGGTTTCCAGCATAAAAAGAACATGGCGAAAGGTATCACCAACTCACAGCTGGACGATATCTATGAAGCAGCCAAACGCGCAGGTGCTTCAGGCGGAAAGATCTCCGGCGCCGGTGGCGGTGGTTTTATGATCTTCTATTGCCCGGGGAATAGCCGCTATAGTGTGGTTGAGGCCCTGAAAGCCTTCGGCGGGGACGTAAAACGTTATCATTTCACGCACAACGGGATCAACAGCTGGTGCATCTGATCCTTTAACAACAAATGGAGACTTATTCTATGACGAACAATATCATCAAAATAATACAGGAAAGCATTGCAGTAAAACAAGCCATCTGCCAGGATGAAAAACTAGTGAATACCATCCAGCAGGTAGCCTCGGTGATCACCTCCAGCCTGCAACAGGGCCATAAGATCCTCTTTTGTGGTAATGGTGGCAGTGCAGCAGATGCACAACATCTGGCGGCGGAATTCTCCGGCCGTTTTTATAAAGACAGAACACCACTGTACGCAGAAGCGCTTCACTGTAATACGTCCTACCTCACCGCTGTAGGTAATGACTACGGTTATGACCAGGTTTATGCCCGCATTCTGCGTGGTATCGGCCAGGCTGGCGACGTACTGGTAGGGATCTCTACTTCCGGCAATTCTGCCAATATCCTTGAAGCCTACAAAGTAGCTAAAGGTAAAGGTATGATCGTCGTAAGTATGACCGGCCAGTCAGGCGGTAAAATGAAAGATGACAGCGATTATTTGCTGAATATGCCTTCTTCCGATACACCCCGTATCCAGGAATCACATATCACCGTCGGACATATCATCTGTGAAATCGTAGAAAATAATCTCTTCGCATGATCCGGGAATGTATAGTACTGGCCGGCGGATTAGGTACCCGCCTGCGTAGCGTGGTAGCCGACAAGCCAAAATGTATGGCTCCTGTAAATGACAAACCATTCCTGTATTATCTGCTGCAATATCTCATCAAACAAGGCATTACACATGTCGTGTTATCACTGGGATATAAATCGGAACAGGTCATTGAATGGTGCCAACAGGCTGGTTTACCGATAGCGTTCTCCTACGCTATTGAAGCAGAGCCTCTGGGTACCGGTGGCGCTATCTTAAATGCCGTTTCGCATCTGAAAGGAAATGAGTGTTTTATCGTGAACGGAGATACGTTCTTTGATGTATCCCTTCCTGCTTTCCACAATTTCCACCAGCAGGTGCAAAGCAAGCTGTCACTGGCATTGAAGCCTATGCGGGAGTTTGAACGGTATGGCAGCGTCCAACTGGACCAGGATGCGCGTATCACGGCTTTCCTGGAAAAGAAATACTGCGACGAAGGACTGATCAACGGAGGCGTATACCTGACATCAAAACAATACCTGGAAAGCCTTCAGCTGCCCACACAGTTCTCCTTCGAAAAAGAAGTGCTGGAACCGGAAGTGAAAAACGGACAGCTGTATGGATTTATCAGTGAAACATATTTTATCGATATCGGAATTCCGGCAGACTATGAGCAGGTACAAACAGATTTCCGTTCCTAAACCTGCAATGAAAGATTATGCATATTGATGCTTCGTGGACATTATTCCTGGACAGGGATGGAGTGGTCAACAACGAAATAAAAGACGGTTATGTGCTCAGCTGGGATATGTTCCGCTTTGAAGAAGGTGTGCTAAGCGCTTTACCTGCCCTGGCAGGTAAATTCGGCAGGATTGTAATGGTTACAAACCAACGCTGCATCGGACGGGGACTTTTAACAGAGAAGGGATTGCAGGACATCCATGCAAACATGCTGGAGGTCATCACCGCCCAGGGAGGCAGGATAGATAAGATCTACCATTGTCCTGACATTGACAATGACAGCCCCTGCCGCAAACCGAATGAAGGCATGGCCCTGCAAGCAAAGGCAGACTTTCCGGAGATCGACTTCTCGAAGTCTGTCATGGTAGGTAATACACTGAGCGACATGAAATTCGGTAAAGACAAGGGAATGACCACCGTATTCATCCCCTCTACCAAACCGGATCTGCCATTCCCCCATCCATTGATGGACTACCGCTGTAAGGGACTAATGGAATTTTTGGAGATCATACAATAATTTTGTATCATATAACGTAATAAGCCTGTAGATAAAGTTTTCATTTCAAATAAAATTATGATCAGAGCCTGTCTTCTATTGTTATGCTGTACTTTCTGCACGTTTACCGGCCTGAAAGCCCAACGTGTAAGAATAAGCCCTGCTAACGAAGCTATCCTGCGTTCCCGCCAGGATTCCCTGCAGGTACTTTCTGCACTCATCCTGAGAGGCAGGGATGAAGCTACCAGGCAGGAGGCAAATGACCGTTTTATTCCGAAACTGGTACAGGCACTGAAAACGCCCGGCTCATTCGACTTTAGGTTCGACTCCCTGACCACCATATCCATCCAGTATCCGGCAGATAGTGCTTTCCGGATCTTTAGCTGGGGCCTGGAACAGGAAACCAGCTTCTACCATCACTATGGTGCTATACAAATGAGAACTGACAGTGGAGAACTGAAACTGTTCCCCCTGTTTGACTATTCTGATTATATGAACAATACTGACACCATCGCCGGTAGTAAGAACTGGTACGGCTGTCTTTACTATAAGATCCTGCAACGCCGCTATTTCAATAAGAACTATTACACGCTCTTTGGCTGGGACCCTAACAACGTCCGTAGTCAGAAGAAACTGCTGGATATGCTGACCTTCAAAGACGGTGAGCCTGTATTCGGTGGGCCTTTCTTCAGTTTCGCGGAAGACACCGTTCCTAAAAAGACACGTAACCGCTTCATCCTGGAGTTTAAGAAAGAAGCGACTATCAGCATGAGCTACAATGCAGAAATGGACATGATCGTATATGATCATCTCATCTCGGAAAGTAATCAGCCCTCCAAACCTTCTACCTTCGTACCCGACCTGGACTATGAAGGATTTAAATGGAAGGCGGGAAAATGGGTACACATCGAAAAAGTATTCAACGATGCATTGCCCCAGGGGAAAGTTCCCGTACCGGTACCGATGAATCAGAAACAAAAGAAACTAACAAAGCCTCGTACGGCTGAAGAGATCAACGAAGAGATCGAACAGCCGAAAAAGCCTAAACAATAAATGATAAAGGCGGACCATACAAACGGTCCGCCTTTATTATATCTGGTCTCTTCTATATTATTGCACCAGCACCTCGTCTGCAAACAACCAGGAAGTACTGCCCTTAAACAGGTAGCCGTCCGGAATAGTGCCGATCGTTTTTGCGATAACACGGATATAACGTGCTTTCTTCTTCTTTATATTGACCTGGAATGATTGCAGATAAGGTTCTCCCCTAACTGATCCTTTCAGGTTCTTATCAGTACCTGCCAGCTCATATTTTTTACCATCAACAGAGATATAGACTGATACTTCAGAAGGCAGGAAAATACCACTGTTCGGATCTGCCAGGAAATTCACTTTCACATTTCCGATACTTTCCACAGCCTGCATATCGATCGTTGCATGTATGTCTTTACCCGAGAAGCCTAGCCAGCGGCCATCTTTAAATGCTGTCGCACCCATGATGCCGTCGGTCAGTGTTGCCGCACCAGCAGCCGGGTAAACGGGATGAAAAGGTGTTTCCAGTGTCACAGGTTTACCCAGTGCCTTATTTACCGGGATGAACGCCTGGCTGCCCGCAATCAGCTTTCCTTTCTCAAACAGTCCCGCATATACGGTGCTGGCAGTATTGACCTTTAACGGTGAATGATATACAGCCGATCCCGCATCAGGCATATGGTCCACGGCGTATCGCAGTTCATTGTCATTGCTGCTGCTGATATTAACAGTAGCAGTATGATCTGCATTGATCTCATAACGGATCACAGGGTCCGGGCAGACCTGCAACAGATCGAACCAACCGGTTCCCTGATCAGGCACTTCCAATGTCAGTATCGCATTGGTTGATGAAGTGTTGGCACGGAAGGTAAAACTGTATTTCTGCCAGTCAGTGTTCAGTTTGAATACACGGTCCTGTTCAGCCGCTTCCATCGTCATTCTGAAGGAAGGCATCTTCTCCTGTGCTTTAGCCTTTGCCCATACAGACACCGTATAGCTGTCGCCGGCATTGATCACCATTGGCACCAGGCGGATCTTGTTTCCACCGCTGTCTGTTGGAGTGGTTAACCGCAGACTGAACATTCCTTCCATACTCGTCCTGGAATCTGCAAAAAAGGTAGCGCCGACATCAGCCTTGCTTCTGGATGTACTCTTCACATTAGAGCCGATAGGTAAGCCGGGGCTGACCACCTTCTCAAAACCAGGGTTCAACGTCAGATTACCAGCATACAGTAACGGCGACGATGTGTCACCACTGGCACGCACCAGGTACACACGAGTACTATAAGCATCAATGATATCTGAAATATTCCCGGCAGTAAATGGAACTGTCCTGTTTTCAAACCAGAGTTCTGCCTGGGAAGACAATGCTCCGTCTTTCACATCTGCATGCAGAGATAATGTCTTTGGCTTATTCTCGTTGTTGACCGCCAGGATCAACAGGTTTCCTTTATATTGAAATGCTTTCGTCAGAATAGTGCGGTCGTCACTATGGACAGCAGGCGCATCGTCAGCAGATAACAGGAATGGCGACATCTGTGCTGTTTCCACGGCCATATCGCTACAAGCGGACCAGGCAGAAACAGATTGCGGGTTCAGATTACCGGGAGCATGCACATAATACTGGATACCTTTTGCGCCATTTAAAAGCCCCATATAGGTCATTACACGTATCTCCCGGGCTGTTGGCTCGCGGGACCACATTTCCTGTCCACCGAAGGCCTGGGGCACCAGCCATACCGACTTTTCATAACTCAGTTTGCTATGGATCACTTTCACATCTTCCGCTACCTTATCGGCCGGCCCCGGAATGGGATAAGGGTCGGTCATGGCAATGTCCATTGTATTGCGGAAGTCATTGATCTTTTGCGGCATCATAAACACCACCGATATCGGGTGATATGGGTCCAGCTCCTTAATAAGCTGATACGCTTTTTCCAATACTGCCGGAGGCCTTCCCTGCCCATCCGGTTCATCGTTAATATACCAGGCCAGTAAAGCAGGATGCTCCCTGAATGCCAGGACCTCACTCTTTAATATCGCCAGCTTTTCATCCTCGGTCATATCCAGTCCCTTAGCACCATTATGACCGCCTCCTACCAGCGAGTTCACACCATAATTTACCCGTACGCCCAACTGCGCGCAACGGTCCATATAAGCTTTCCGCTCGCTGAAAGTTGCAGCCAGATTACTCTGGTAAGTTCCTATCAGATTAAAGCCGTGAGCTACCTCCTTCTCTGCCAGATCCCCCACTCCTACACAATAGAAACCAAAGGGAAAGAACGGCAATCCGTCAGCTATTAGACCACCTGTTAAACGGTCTATCTGCACCGCATTGTTTTTCGGCGCTAACTGCCTGATGGTAACACTACCGCTATCTGCAAGTGTCTGCCCGCGTAACAGCCGGTATTGGAGGGTAGTTAGTTTTACAGGGTGGTAAAGAGGGGTAGCTAAAACTGTAAACGACCCATCTAAAGCCACCGGCGCAGCTAACCAATGCCCCGTAGCACCTGTACTACGACCTAGTTCCTTTCCATCACTGAATAACACAAGCTGATAATCGGCGGCCTGCAAACTGTCAGGTATTACACAAACAATACTACCAGTCTGCGCCGACTGATAGTAATCATACCTGCTGAAGACCTTAAATAGCTGATTGTTGCGCTCCTGCGCACGTGAGGGCAATACTCCAAGCAGCGGGAGCAGCCATAGCATGACTTGTTTCATTGGACCTATAATTAACCTATTTCCAAGTTATAGAAGCCACGCTGTTAATCCTAATTAATTAAAAAGCCGTCCCGCAGAATGCGAGACGGCTACTATAGTTTGATAAGATATTATCAGAATAATTCTCCCTGTACTCCTTCGTCCGGTTCTTCCTCCTCAGTCGCCAGTTCGGCACTGATAAGTTCTTCTCCGGCAATGCGGGTACCGACAGTTCTGTAACCTGTTACCTCCACAAATTCAGCCAGGTCAACTTCCTCCTCTTCCGGATTCCGTTTCTTGCCTGTTCTCAACAGTACAACAGGTTCTGCATGAGTGGTGATCATCTCCAGGTAGTTTCCTGCGCCTTCTTTGATAAACAGGAACTTATTGTTCATTGTCTGCGTTTCGATCTTGAAACGTTTCGCATTGAACTGTTTCTTGTCTGCATCAAAGTAGATAGCGGAAACGATCTTTTCAGGATTGAACTTCTCGATATAAACCAGCTCATTCGGGTCATAACGGTTCGTCACCTCGAAGTTGGTCAGCTCGTAAGTACCGTTCTTGAACGCTACGAAGATCTTGTCTTCTCCTTCAAAAGAACCAATATAAACGCCCCTCTCTTCAGTGTTCAGACGGCCTACCTCGGTATCGTACCAGATCTTCTGTCCGGACAGGGTAGAAACGCCTTTCTCTTTGAACTTGACACTGCGGATCGGGTATTTGGTTACCTGGTTACCTTGAGAGTTACGCCCTTTGATGGCGATGGTCTCAAAGTACAGGTCAAACTCTTTATTTCTTGCCGCACAATTAGGACTTAACCTGATGCTCACTACTTCAGCCTCCCCGTTCGGATTGGCAGTGAAATAATGCACCTTAGAGTTCTTTTCTCCTTTGATGGTCAGGTCATATTCCTTATCGCGCGTGATACCTGTTACGTTAAAGCGTTTGGCATAACTCATACCGGTTTTGCCATCCACATAGATCATGTTATAGGTAGTACGCTCGTCATTCTTCCTGAAGATGTCGATATGAATGATATCCTTACCTACGAATACTTTATCCGCTACTTTGGTAATGATCATTTTACCATCTCTGCGGAAGATGATGATATTATCGAGGTCAGAACAATCTGCCACAAACTCATCTTTCTTCAGCGAGGTACCAATAAAACCATCCGCCCTGTTCACGTAGATCTTGGCATTGGCAATCGCCACCTGCTGTACCTGGATGGTATCGAAGGTTTTGAGCTCGGTTATACGCTCACGACCTTTACCGTATTTCTTGAGCAGTCCCTCGTAATAAGTTACTGTGAAGTCAACCAGGTTAGCCAGGTCATGTTTCACCTGCTTGATATCAGCCTCTATGGCTTTGATCTGTTCATTCAGTTCATTAATATCCAGTCTGTAGATACGGCGTACAGGCTTTTCTGTCAGCTTGAGGATATCTTCACGTGTGATCTCCCTCTTCAGGTTTTTCTTATAAGGGGCAAATCCTTTGTCGATTGCCACGATCACTGCTTCCCAATCCTTGTGTTTCTGCTCCAGCTCCTTATAAATGCCCTTTTCAAAGAAGATCTTTTCCAGGGATGTATAGTGCCATTTATCCTGCAGTTCCTGCAGTTTAATTTCCAGTTCACGTTTCAGCAGTTCCTGTGTAAAGTCTGCAGATGATCTCAGCAGGTCGCTTACTGTCAGGAAGCGTGGTTTATCTTCGATGATCACACACGCATTCGGTGAAATAGAGATCTCACAATCGGTGAAAGCGTACAGGGCGTCGATGGTGATATCCGGAGAGATACCTGGCGCCAGCTGTACTTCTATTTCCACGTCTTTTGCCGTGTTGTCGACGACCTTCTTGACCTTGATCTTTCCGTTATCATTGGCTTTCACGATAGACTCCATCAGCGCAGTCGTCGTAACACCATAAGGCACATCTTTGATCAACAGGGTCTTCTTATCTTTCTCTTCGATATGTGCACGTACACGTACCTTGCCACCTCTTTTACCATCGTTGTAGTTAGCTGCGTCTATCATACCACCCGTAGGGAAGTCAGGAAACAGTTCAAACTTCTTTCCTCTCAGGTATTTGATCGAGGCATCGATGAGCTCTATAAAGTTGTGTGGTAATATTTTGGTAGATAAGCCTACTGCAATACCCTCTGCTCCCTGTGCAAGCAGCAATGGGAACTTCATTGGCAGGGACAATGGCTCATTCTTACGGCCATCATAACTCTGCTGCCATTGAGTAGTTTTCGGATTGAAGGCTACTTCCAGTGCAAATTTGGATAAGCGCGCCTCAATGTAACGTGCTGCTGCGGCATCGTCGCCGGTACGTACGTCACCCCAGTTACCCTGGGTATCGATCAGCAGGTCTTTTTGTCCGAGGTTAACAATGGCATCCCCGATAGAGGCGTCCCCATGCGGGTGGAACTGCATGGTAGAACCTATTACGTTCGCCACTTTATTAAAACGGCCGTCGTCCATTTCCTTCATGGCATGCAGGATACGACGCTGAACGGGCTTTAAACCATCTTCCACGCTGGGTACCGCACGCTCCAGGATCACGTACGAAGCGTAATCCAGGAACCAATTCTCATACATGCCCCCCAGATGGAGGATGTTATGTAATGATTCGTCTGTCGGTTGTGTATTATCGATGTCGCTCATAATCTTATTTATTGATCATCTTTTCAAATTCATCTCTCCAGATGCGCACGGAGTCTTTCCGTACGTCAGCCATAGAGTTCAGTTCCATAAAGCAGCAGTCGGTCACCGCTATCAGCTGATGCCATACATTGACAGGCACCTCTATTCTGGCGGGCGCTTCCATCTCTACGGTCTCAATTTTACTACCACCAAGAGGACACCAGTCCATTGCTGCTTTACCACTTACCAGGTACAGGACCTCTGGATTCTTGTAATCCGCTTTCCCTTCATGATAATGTTGTCCGCTGCTACTGCCAGCCTTCCGGTAACACAGAATGAAGTCGCCGCTACGGTCTGTATTCCACTCGTAGTTACTACCTCTTTCATCTTCTCCCACTAGCTGCACAGGCGTTACTTTTATCATTTGTAAGTTATTGAACGGTTATAATTTTACCTGCTTATTCTGTCGGCAGTTTTACTTCAAAATCCTTGATCGTTTTCAGTTCTCCCTTACTCTCCAGTTTCCCTTGTTTGATCAGCTCCTTCAGTCTCCATCCGAGGAACTGGTCCATTACCGGGTACTTCAATTTTCCCGTCACCAGTCCCACTACCTTGGATGCTTTCTGGAACTCGGCAGTAGATTGCTGCACCAGTTCTTTATCATAAAAAGTAGTTGGCTCTCCTTTGATCTTTTTACCACCTTCCAGCAAACGGATACCGCCATTCTCATTCATCATCCTGCTCCATTCGTCGCCATCCAGTTCAAATTCCGCCAGGGAAACGGGTCTCGCCAGCTTCTTTGCTTTCAGGAATTCTTTTGCAAGGATCTGATGCAGGTGGGTAGGATAAAATACACTTCCTTTTTCGTTGAGGAAGGGAAGGTTATTGAGGTAGATAATATGAATACGTCCGGAAAAGTCGTATAGTTGGCTCACCAGCCAGTAATATCCGCATACATCCCTGGCATTCTGCCCGGCCCATACGTATACTTCCTGTTCTGGTTCTGATTTCAGCAAGGCTTTCAGTTGCCGGAACTTCTCCTGGTCGCCTGCTTCTTCTTCAGCAACTGTGGCGACGGCTACCGGCGCCTGTGTGTCGGGACCACCTTCTGCTACAGACTGCGGCTGTGTGCCTGCCAGCTGCATCCACCATTGTTTACGGGCATTCTGACCGTCTTTGGTGTCAAGGATAAAAAGAGGACCTACCGATAGATCATCTTCAAAGTAAAGTATGTCTCCTTTCAGCTGCTCATCCAGTTCAAATGCCGCAGCAAGTGCCGTGGCGGACGATTCACCGAAAACGATATGTAACAGTGCCATTGATTATCTTAAATAATGCTGATTTAAATACCTGCTCCCACTCCTATTCTGCTTCCTCTACCAGGTCCTTCTCGTAACGCAGGTTACTGATAATGAACTCCTGCCTTGTCTGGGTGTTCTTGCCCATATAATATTCCAGCAGCTTCTGGATATGTGTGTCCTGGGAAAGGATCACTGGTTCTACCTTCATGTCTTCATTGATGAAAGTGCCGAACTCCTGTGGCGAGATCTCACCAAGACCTTTAAAGCGGGTGATCTCAGGCTTGTTACCCAGTTTCTTAATGGCTTTCTGCCTTTCCTCATCACTGTAACAATAGATGGTCTGCTGCTTGTTACGCACGCGGAACAGCGGTGTTTCCAGGATGTACAGGTGACCGTTCTTTACCAGGTCAGGGAAGAACTGCAGGAAGAAAGTGAGCAGTAACAGACGGATGTGCATACCGTCCACGTCAGCATCAGTAGCTACGACGATCCTGTTATAACGCAGGCCTTCCAACCCTTCTTCTATATTCAGTGCATGTTGCAGCAGGTTGAATTCTTCGTTTTCGTACACGATCTTTTTAGTCAGACCGAAACAGTTCAGCGGTTTACCTCTCAGACTGAATACAGCCTGGGTTTCCACGTTACGGGACTTGGTGATGGAACCGCTCGCTGAGTCACCTTCTGTAATAAAGATGGTGGTATTCAAACGTTTGGTTTCCATGTCGTTTTTATCTTTACCGCTCACCTCTTCGTTCAGATGGATGCGGCAGTCACGTAACTTACGGTTATGCAGGTTTGCTTTCTTAGCCCTTTCATTTGCCAGCTTTTTGATGCCCGCCAGCTCCTTACGCTCACGCTCACTCTGCTCAATACGTTTCTTTAAAGCTTCCGCAGTGGTAGGATTCTTATGCAGGAAGTCATCCAGGTGTTTCGAGAAGAAGTCCAGTACGAACGCTTTCATGGACGGTCCGTTCTCGTATACTGTCAGGGAACCCAGTTTGGTCTTAGTCTGTGATTCAAACACCGGCTCCTGCACTCTTACAGAGACCGCGGCACAGATAGAAGCACGGATGTCCGTAGCGTCATAATCCTTCTTGAAAAAGTCGCGGATGGTCTTTACAAATGCCTCACGGAAGGCTGCCAGGTGGGTACCGCCCTGAGTGGTGTGCTGACCATTCACGAATGAATAGTATTCTTCACCGTATTGATTCTCATGGGTAATAGCCACTTCTATGTCTTCTCCTTTCAGATGAATGATCGGGTAACGCAGCTCATCTTCGTTGGTCTTGCGCTGCAAGAGGTCGAGGAGACCATTTTTGGAGACATATTTCGTACCGTTGAAGTTAACGGTCAGGCCTGCATTCAGGAAACAATAGTTCCAGATCTGGTTCTCCAGGAATTCCGGGATATACCGGTAATTGCGGAAAACCGTATCATCAGGCGTAAAGGTCACCAATGTGCCATTAGACTCCTTTGTGGCTGTTTCCTTATGCTCTTTTATCAACACTCCGCGCTCAAACTCCGCTACTTTGGAGCGGCCGTCACGGATCGATTCCACTTTGAAATAGCTGGACAGGGCATTCACTGCCTTAGTACCCACACCATTCAATCCAACGGATTTCTGGAAGGCTTTACTATCATACTTGGCCCCTGTGTTGATCTTACTCACCACATCCACCACTTTCCCCAGCGGAATACCGCGGCCGAAGTCACGAATGGTCACACTATGCTCAGTTACCTTGATGTCCACCTGCTTGCCGAAACCCATGGTATGCTCGTCAATACAGTTGTCCGCCACCTCCTTTAACAGAATGTAGATACCATCGTCCATACTCGAGCCATCGCCTAACTTACCGATATACATCCCGGGACGAAGGCGGATGTGCTCACGCCAGTCGAGTGACCGGATCGAATCTTCGGTATAGGCGTTTAAGAGATCTTTCTTATCCGTAGTAGCCATAATTATATAGAAATTCCAATTTACAGTTGTTACAATGCCGGGCTTTCCATGCCTCCATTACGCCAGGTTCCTCAATATCAGTCAAGATGGGGCATTTTGTCCGGAAAGGCAAATTTACTAAAAGTTTTAGCAAAATCCGGTTGCTGGCAAAAATACAGGTTTCAGCGTATCATCCCAAGTATTAGTTATACACTATGCTTAAATAAATGGATAACAATTATTTGAGGGTGCCGCTAACGAAGATATTCGGTCCAGGCATGGCTTTCCGGTTCACCGCGATAAAACAAATATAATTTCTTCAAAATATTGTACAAAGGGGCTGGAAAATTTATTCACAAAAGTTATTCAGAAAATGCGATTTATATAATCAAATATTTTATATTTACAACTAGTTGTCTTTTTGAAAATAAACCTCAGTCCTAATCTATGAAAACTACATTCTTTATCACACTGTTATCAGTGCTTACCATTGCGCTCCTCATTACTTATATGGTTAAAAAAGAGCAGCGCTCCATGAACCGTTTAAGCAGCAAATTCATCAGATTGCTGGAAAGATTCAATTCCTGGCAGATGATGAGATAACAACATTTACTTATTTACTAATAAGACTTTACCTATGAAAGCTGGTCTATTATTTAAATTGGCCTGTTTACTGATTGCCTCAATGGTCCTTGCTGCGCATTTTGTGCGTAAAGCACTGAGGAAACTAGGGACAAACAATGAACAGATGTAAACTACTCAGTACCTAACATTATAAAGGGCGCAAAGAAGATCTTTGCGCCCTTTTCTATTAAATGACTTAACTAGTTGATTACCTGTTATAATATTTATTCACGGCATCAGTCCGGCTTCTCACATGCAGCTTCTCATAGATATTGTGCACATGCCTGCGCACCGTTTCAATACTGATGAACAAATTACTTGCTATCTCTTTGTACAAAAATCCTTTAGACAGTTGGTCCAGGATCTCTTTCTCCCTGGAAGTCAATGCCTCCAGTGCGGGATTGGGTTTGGCCTGCTTCTGGAAATATGCTACTACCCTGCGTGCTATCTGTGAGCTCATAGGAGAACCTCCTTCATGCAGATCACGGATAGCGCCCAGCAGTTCGCTCGGCGGTGTTTTTTTCAGGATATAACCACTGGCGCCTGCCTCCAGGGCCTGGAATATTTTATCATCGTCCTCATATACAGTCAACATCATAAAATGCATATCCGGATACTCCCCTTTTAACCGGGCGATACACTCGATACCGTTCATACCTCCGGGAAGGTTAAAATCCATTAACACCACATTCGGCAACAGATTCGGGATCTGCTCTACTGCAGTTTCACCATTGTTGAACGCCCCTATACAAGCATACCCGTCCGAGCCGTTAATCAACAATTCCATGGCTGTACGGATATCATGGTTGTCTTCTACAATCGCCACAGAAATAATATCCATGTTATCCTGGGATTTCTTTTTCGAGTATACAGTCATTATATCAGTTGTTTGTTTAGAGAGAGGTCAACGTATATGTTTTTTTGTGTTCCTTACAAATCTAGACTAAATTAATGGGATATCTAACAAAACTATCGTACCGTGATGCGATGTAATATCAGCATGTCCCCCTACGGCCTGCATTCTTTTCTGGATGTTCTTCAGACCGTTCCCGAACAACCTCACTTTCTCCTGATCAAAACCTTTGCCATTGTCTTTTAACATAATCGTCATGTTCTTATGCATCTCTATCTGTATTACTACCTCAGAAGCTTGTGCATGTTTAACCACATTATGTAATGATTCCTTTACAGCCAGATATATATTACGCCTTGTCCCTCCGCTTAGCTTAATATTAGGGATAGCATCCGGAATATAGAACTGATGCGTGATGTGTGCATGCTCCAAGAAATCAGCTGCAAAGCTTCGCATGTAGGCGATGAGATTTTCAAGCGAATCATTTGATGAATTCATTGCCCAGATGATCTCGCTCATTTTGTCTACCAGTTCACCCGCCGCCTCTGAGATCCGTTCCAGTTCCTTCGTCTGCGATGTATCCGTTATTTTACGCTTCGCGATCTCACTTAACAGGCGTATCGTAGACAGCCCCGATCCCAGGTCGTCGTGCATATCACTGGAGATCCTTGCACGTTCCTGGTCTACCGCTTGCTCTTTCTCGAGCTTCAACTTCTCATGACGGATCTTGTAGTCAAGATACAATGTTGAGAAGTAATATGCTACTCCCAATAATAGTAGTAACAATAAGAACCTGAACCACAGCGACTGCCAGAAGGGGATCCGTATCGTTATTTCCAGTGAGGTAGGCGTTGAATTCCAGATATCATCGTTATTGGAAGCACGCACATTAAATGTGTATGTTCCTGGCCGCAGATTAGTATAACGCGCCATTCTAAATGCTCCTGCCTGCACCCAATCCTCGTCAGCCCCATCAAGTTTGTATTGTACTTTATTCTTAAGTGGATTAGTGTATTCCAGCGGTACAAATTCGATAGCGATCGTGTTGTGATTATAAGGCAACTCTATCCTGCGAAGCAGTGACAATGCCGTATCCGATTCGTATGGTTTATCCAGCACTTCCATACGCATGATCACCACCTTTGGTTTTGACGGATTGTTCCTGAAATCCTTTGGATAAAAACCATTCGAACCTCGGATCCCACCAAAGAACAGTTCTCCGTCTACCGATTTGAAAAATGCACCTGTATTGAACTCGTTCGATGCCAAACCATCCTCATAATTGTATGTTGTGATCTCATCATTGTCAGGATTGATCTGCGACAATCCTTTATTATGACTTACCCATATCCTGTCTTTTTCGTCGAGCAATACGCCATACAAATAGTCGTTGATCAATGCCGGATAATCATAGCTATTATAATGCTTCTTGCGCAGGTTATCTTCACCTAATACGAACAGCCCCTTTGAAGTAGCCAGCATCAATTCTTTAGCAGCTCTTTTTGCAATTGATTTTACAATTGTGCCAGGCGGCAAAGTGATAATATCCCAGCGGGTACTACCCACCTTTTTTACATATGCAGCGACCTTGGTGCCTACGTATTTATTTCCCAACAGGTCTTCGTAATAAGTAGTTAGTATCTCATCAGGAAATTCATGAACAATGTCCACCTTATATCCTCCCCTTTCTCCCCGTACTATCTGCAGCAAATATCTGCCATAGTTAAAGTACACTTCGCCATTGGTCCGTTTAAACAGAAAAGGATAAATATCTTCCTGCGGCGGCAAGCCTATGGCGGTCACATATTTTGTCAGGTCTTCGAACTTGCGTGTACGCACATTGAACAGACCGAGATGCATTTCAGAAAAGTGGAACCACAGGTGCTCAAAGTCTTCTCTGCAAATGGCATTCAGGTTCTTCGCGGGGAAAATGTTCTGTCTGTCATCACCGGGAATACGTTCCAGGAACTTACCTCCTTTCTCATAAATATCCAGTCCGTCATTCAGCAGTCCTACATACAGTTTACCATCATCATGCTTATATACCGCCCTCACCATGTTATGCGTGGTAGCGGGAGAACGGTAAAGGTTAAAAACCTTTTTGTTAGGCGAATATTTTTTGATGCCATCGCCATCAGTACCCACCCACATATTATCGGCCGCATCCCTGTACAGATAGGTCACTACATTCCATGAACGGCTTTCTGATCCATTGAAGGAAACAATACGGTTCACGATCTCATTACGTTTCACATTGTAGATCATAACACCATCGGTTCCACCTATCCAGATATTACCGTTCAGGTCCAGCTCGAGGCATAAAGGAACGAAGTTCGCGTCTTTAGGATCACGCTGATCGAATGACAGATCGCTATACTTATTCAGTTTTTTATTGAAGATGATCAGATGTCCTTTACTTGCGATGATCAGAGAGTCACTGTTCAGGTTGCGAAGTACAATATGGGAGGTAATACCGGGCAGGCAATAGGTAGTAAGCCGCATGTTCTGAGTGTTCATGGCCAGCAGCTCGCCCGGTTCAAAATTCATCCAGATGGTGTTGCCGTCTTTGAAAACGGCGTTAGCAGCTATTCCCTTCCGCAACATCGCTTTAGGGTAAAGTATCACCTTCTTCTTAGCGTAGGTGGAATCGTCCAGTATATATAATCCTTTGGAAGGCCGCCATACCCACAGATTGTGCGCGATGGAATCCTCACCGAGTATTCTGAATTTATTACCGCTGTCGCGTTCGCCATTATTCTCATAGGTGGTGTCTTCCAGCACCGTTTCGAAAGAGTTCTTATACTCATCATAGACACTTATGCCGTAATTGTGCGTCAGCACCAGCTGATGCCGCCTGTTGCGGTATAGAGAATACCCCTTATACCCTTTCAGGGCAAAGCGGTTAATCAATGCGCGTCCCCCATTGTTGTTCCGGATCACCAGGTTTCCTTTTCCCTGACCGGCACGTTCCTGTAAACTTGGATTGAACCTGTATTCATTGAAGCCATATCCGTCGAATCTGTTGATGCCATCATGCGTAGCGATCCACATAAACCCCTGATTATCTTCCAGGATATCATATACTGAGTTCTGGGATAAACCTTCATTTACGCCATAAGAATCGAAAATGTAGGGCTTATCCTGTGCGCTCAACACAGATACGGATAAGGTACACAGGAAAAAAAATAATAAGGTCCTCGTCATCTGCGCCCGCGATTGCAATGCTTTTAAATAATAGAGGTTATAAAATACTGAGTTCACTATAACGCAGTGCTTGCAAATATATAAATCTGCCGCACACTTTCTAATGATTTTGTATTTTTCTTCCCATAACGCATCCCATTAAAACCAGAAAACAACATGCCCGGAAAAACTACATCTGCCATAGTCAAGGTTTCACACTACAGAATGCCCTTTTTAGCCTTGTTTTTTTCTTTGCTCTTTTTCCAGGCGCATGCCCAGGCCGGATACAGTATCCATGAACATGAAGCGCCTCCTATCAAAAGTATACGTGGCATGAGCGTCCTCAATAACGGCGTTATCTGGCTTTCAGGTACAGAAGGTAAAGTAGGCCGTACTACCGACTACGGCGCACATTGGGAATGGATCACCGTACCCGGATATGATACCTGCGACTGGCGTTCACTGGTAGCTTTCAGTGATAAGCGGGCGCTGCTATTAAATGCAGGAGAACCAGCTCATCTGATGTTAACTACGGATGGAGGCGCTTCCTGGAAAGAAGTGTACACCAACAATACTAAAGGCGTTTTCTTTGATGGCATGGCTTTCAGGAATGCCCGGGAAGGCATCGCCATTGGCGATCCTATCAACGGAAAATTTACCGTTATCCGTACGAAAGACAGTGGCAATACCTGGCAGCAGGACCCGGCGAACGCCTCCCCGATTGCTAAAGAAGGCGAGGCTATTTTCGCCGCCAGTGGCACCAGCGTACGCATTATGCCCGGCGGACAAGCCTGTTTCGTTACCGGTGGTAATAAGAGCCGTTTCATTAGTGGATGGGAACAATGGACGCCCGTGGAATGGGACTTCACGCATGGTAGTCCGGGAACCGGTGCATTCTCCGTTGCTTTCGCCAATAAAAAGCATGGCGTGGCAGTGGGTGGCGATTATACAAAAGACACGCTCACAACAGGCAATTGCCTTATTACAAAAGATGGCGGCCACACCTGGAACCCCGTCGCTACACCTCCCCGTGGCTATCGTTCCTGTATTCAATATATCGGACACGATACATATGTTGCAACAGGAACCTCCGGTACAGATATCTCTGAAGATGGCGGGCTCCACTGGTATGCTGTAAGAAGGCAAGGATATCATGTAGCAGGCGTAACTCCCGATGGCAAAAGAATATGGCTGTCAGGTAGTAAAAAACTGGCAAGTTTCGGTGCGTTTAAATTATAAAGCGTTTAATACTAAAGGGGTGCTGCGAAAGCACCCCCGGAGAAAAATAGGTTAAAGCAAAAAGTACATTATTTGATTCTCAAGATAACATATACACGAATATGTTACATAGGTATTTTAGCGAATGTGTTAATTTTACTGGTAAACAACGTGTAAAGAGTGTCCATCGTAAACAATGTTAAAACAATATTTTTGTCTAATTTGGATGCCTACAGGGAATGGGAATCGGGATGTTCACGCAGTGATACAGCTGTTATAACAGGAACATCTGATTCACGAAATTTAAAAGCGAATTATGCAAGTAACAACCTCATCGGGTAAGTATTCGGCCAAACATTATCCGGATATAATTAAAGAGTGGAAAAAAGAAGGGAACTACTTCTATTTTTATACAACGGAAACCATACTGGAAGTCAGGATCGTTTCAGATAAAATCGTTCGCTTCCGCTATGCGGCGGACGGTAACTTTCAAAGGGACTTTTCTTACGCTGTCAGCGACCGGCTTGAAGAATCTCCTGTTACCTTCGGATTACGCGAATTCGAAGAGAATTTCGAAATATATACAGAAGCCTTACGCATCTACATTTCCAGGGATGATATGCGCCTCACCATCACCGATACCGAAGGCGATATCATAAACCAGGATGAGCTGGGCTTTCACTGGCAATATTATCTGCAAAAAGGTGGTAAGATCATTTACTGCAGCAAGCAGATCCAGGAAGATGAATGCTTCTATGGAATGGGTGATAAACCGACCGATCTCAACCTCTATGGTAAGCGACTGGAAAACTTTGGTACTGACGCATATGGCTTCCAGAAAGACACTGATCCGCTATACAGGAATATTCCCTTTTACTATGGTTTACACCGTGGTAAAGCTTATGGAATATTCTTCGATAATACCTTCCGTACCATCTTCGATTTTGGTAAAGAAAGGGAAAATGTAACAAGCTTCTGGGCAAGGGGTGGAGAAATGACCTATTACTTCATTTACGGCCCTGAATTGCTGAAAGTGGCAGAAGGATATACCAGCATTACAGGTACGGCAGAATTGCCCCCTTTATGGGCACTGGGATACCAGCAATGCCGTTGGAGCTACTACCCCGACAAAAGGGTAAAAGAAATTGCAGCAGAGTTCCGTAAACGCGAGATCCCCTGTGACGTGATCCACCTGGATATCGACTATATGGAAGGTTTCCGCTGTTTTACCTGGAGCAAGGAAGGATTCCCTGAACCTGCAGGCCTTATCAAAGAACTGGCGGCACAGGGTTTCAAGGTGGTCGTGATCATCGATCCGGGTATCAAGGTAGATCCTGAATACGACATTTATAAACAGGGCATGCAGAACAACTATTTCTGTAAAAGACAGGATGGCGCACTTATGGAAGGCGATGTATGGCCGGGCAAATGCGTGTTCCCTGATTATACCAATCCTGAAGTACGTAAATGGTGGGCCAGTCTCTTCAAAGGTCTGGTTGACGCTGGCGTCAGAGGAGTATGGAATGACATGAACGAACCGGCAGTATTTGAAATGGGCACCTTCCCGGAAGATGTGCGTCATGACTATGACGGGGAAGCGGTGAGCCATCGTAAGGCGCATAATGTGTACGGACATCTGATGAGTAAAGCGACTGCGGCCGGTATGAGGAAATTCCTGATGCCTAACAGACCCTTCGTCATATCCCGTTCCTGCTACGCAGGTGCACAACGGTGGACGTCTTTCTGGACGGGCGATAACGTATCCAGCTGGGACCACCTGTCACTGGCGTCCATCCAATGTCAGCGTCTCTCTGTTTCGGGGATCTCTTTTGCAGGAAGCGATATCGGCGGATTTATTGGTGAACCTGATGGCGAACTATATGTACGCTGGATCCAGCTGGCCGTATTCCATCCGCTGATGCGTACACACTCCGCCAGCAATGAAACAGGCTTTAACCAGGAGCCCTGGAGCTTCGGTACAGAATATGAAGCAGTAGCCAGGAAATTCATTCAGCTGCGTTATCACCTCCTGCCTTATCTCTACACAACTTTCTGGCAATACAGCCGCTGGGGTACGCCAATGATACGCCCACTGGCATTTGTTGCGCAGCACGATAAACAGACCTACGATCGCTCGCATGAATTTATGCTGGGAGACTCCCTGCTGATCAGTCATGTGTCCGAGCCAGGCATGAAAGAGAAAGAAGTGTACCTGCCGGAAGGACAATGGTACTATTACTGGAATGACCATGTATATAACGGCGGACAAGTGATCAAGATCGCAACTCCGTTGGATGAAATGCCGCTCTTCGTAAAAGCAGGTGCAGTAATCCCGAACTATCCGAAGATCCAGCATGTAGAAGAACGCAACACAGAAGAGATGATCTTACGGGTGTATTATTCTACCGAACAAACAAGTAGCTTTTTGTATGAAGATGCCGGCGATCATTATGGATACAAGAATGGTCAGTACAACGATATCAGATTTAAGCAAACATCAGAAAAACATTTCTTCGCGCTGCGTAAAAAATACTTCGGACAGTATAATGCTGCTTACCGGAAACACAACATTCACGTACATGGCTTACCGTTCAAGGCGAAAGAATATGTATTGGATGGAAAGGCTGTAAAGCTTACTCCTGCTAACTTTATAGGCAACGTGGTGAATATTGTTGTAGACAGGAAGTTTGACAATATTGTTATCAGGTAGTATACTTCTCTAAGACAGTTACTGATTATAAATCCCAAATTCTTTACAGAATTTGGGATTTGTAGTTTTAAACCCTACATAAAAAAAAGGGCACATTAGATTGAGATCTTAGTGCCTTTTCATAACCTATGCCAACTTTAGAGTTATCCAAAATTAATATGTTATAACTGATACACAAAGCCCCCAAAGGCTGTTCTGGCAAAATGAACAAAATGAACGAGTCGAAAAATGCTGAACGGCTGAGTTGTGTTAATACGGAGTTACAAAATGATTTACTGAAGACTAACAATCTCATTTCTTAACATCTCATTCACTTTTATTGTTACTTAATTAGTGTCGTTCTCATGCTACAGTTTGTTAACACTACTCCACGATCCTTATCTTTTTGTGAGAATTCCCCTTCGCTAAAGCTGTTATACAATAGGTTATACAACGATTTTGGCATACGCGGCATAATAGTTGTGCCTACTCTCACGAATCGTTTCTATTTCCTCCGTTAAATGGAACCCATTTTTTAACCTTTCAAAATTCATTCTTATGGCTGCAGAACAAAGCAATCACTTCACACAAGAACAGGAAAAACTGGAAAGGGATAGTCAAGAGCAAGGATCAAGAGAATCAGGCGCACATGCAGAGAACAAACAATCAACATCATCCGAAGAAAAGAGTACTACAAACCGCAAAGATAAACGTGGTTTCGCATCCATGGATGCAGCGATGCAACGCGCTATAGCCAGTAAGGGTGGCCGCGCAGCTCATGCTCAGGGTGTTGCTCACGAATTTAACTCTGCTGAAGCCCGGGAGGCCGGACGTAAAGGTGGAGTAGCTGTCAGCAGAAACAGGCAGCACATGGCCGAAATAGGTAAAAAAGGTGGTGAAGCTGCTCACAACAAAAGGAAGAAGGATAATTCCAACTCGTCGGTGTAAAAGCTACCCACATTCTGTTTTCCTTAAAAAGGAATGCATGGCATACATTAAAGTTGATGTATACCATGCGTTCCTTTTTTTATATTTGTTGGATATTTTAATCGTTAAAACAAGCGTCCTTGCAAAGATTAACTGCTAACACCCGGCAACTATATCCCTTTCTGATTCCCTACATCATTTTACTTATCTCGATACTAGTCGCCAGGGTATTCTATACCAAAGAAGATATTTACTTTTTCATTAACGGACTTCACTTCCCTGCCGGAGACGTTTTCTTTCCTTTTATGACTGAATTCGGCAGTTCGATTTCTGCGGTTGTGGCCTGTCTGCTACTGCTTTTCGTGAGTTACCGGAGCAGTGTACTGATGGCCTCCAGCCTAATACTGACCACACTTATTAATGTGCCGCTAAAGAACCTGTTTAACGCGCCACGGCCCAGCCTTTATTTTGCCGGGCACACACATCCCATCTACTATGTTCCGGATGTGCAAGTATTGTCAAACAATTTGAGCTTCCCCTCCGGCCATACCGTATGTGCCTTCACGCTGGCAGTCGTACTGACCTACATTACTCCCCGGAAGGCCTTTGGCTATCTTTACCTCGTCCTTGCCATCCTTGTTGCTTATTCCCGTATGTATATGAGCCAGCATTTCCTGGAGGACGTTACAGCAGGTTCTATTGTAGCTACCGTAGTGACCCTCATATGGCTCTACTGGTTTGACAGCAGGCCATTTTTAAGCGATCCGCGTTGGAACCGGTCCCTGAGCAGGAAAAAGAACGCTGCCTGAAAATAAAAGCTCCCTGGCCAAAGACCAGGGAGCCTGAAGATTTTTCTTTAATGAGACCTTGTAACAGTTAAGCCGATGATGGCGTGTAGGTTTTTCTCTATAAAGCTTACATGGGAATATTATGATTTTCCTTTCTTCTTCTGATGTGGCAATGATGATGGAGGTGGCGGCGGTGGCGCTGGTTTTGGTGTTGCTGGTTTTGCCTGTGCCTTACCGAATTCCTCTTCTGTGATAGGCTCTCCTCTTCTGTAATACTCTTTCATCATCTTACCCTCTTCGTCGTATACCTTCCACATCCCGTTCCGTTGAGAACTGCCATCTCTCTTTACTTCCTCAAAACGCTCTTCTCCGGTGATGGGATCTATTATCCTGAAATTGTCTGTTTCGCCGCTAATACCACTTGCTATGAAAGAACCTTCTGCACTTACCAGTCCGTTGGGATAAAAATAACGGCTATAACCGTGCAGCTGACCATGTTTGTAAGTCTCTTCTGCAATGATCGCCCCGGACAATGCGAATTTCTTCCACACGCCTTCCTTCAGGTTATCGACATAAGTACCTTCCCAGGTATAACCCGGTTCACCGCGAACTTCAGGCATCTCTTCCTGCCATTCACCTTGTTTGCGCTGCTGCCCATCCACTTTGTTCTCTCTTATCTGGGGCATTTGGGCGAAAGCCGCCAGTATCATGAACTGTAGGAATAAAAATACACTCACTTTTCTCATAGGAATAATTTCCTCAAAAGTAGGCATAAAAAAAAACCGGCACAACAAAGTTGCGCCGGTACTTAATAGTCGTCTTTTTGCTTAAACCTTTTGTCTTATTTATTCAACTTAATTCCGTCTACTTTCGTATTCTCACCTCTGCTCACAGTAATACCTGTGATCGTCGTATCCTTGTAACCATTCGAAGCATTTACAAACAGATTGTAAGTACCTGCTTTCAGCCCTCTCAGCTTATATTCCCCATCTTTCCAGGGTAATGCATAGGAAGTATCCTGATCGTTGTACACCGTGATAACAGGATAGGCATTCCATGGCGTAACCTTGCCCGAAATACTACCGGTCTGTTTCAATGTGAACACGTGGATCACAGGGCGCAGAATGAACTGTCCCTGGCGGGTCTGGATGATAGAACGGTCTACGTCAAAATCAAGCCACAGGCGGAAATTGTCGTCAGAGAATTCTTCCCATTCGCTGTGACGCACCTCGATCACAATACGTACCTGACCAGAAGGTGATTTCAGCGGATAGGTTGTGCTGTCCTTCACCAGGTAGTTGTTGTCGCCCAGGGTGATCCTGATCTTCTTTACCTTGCCTTCAGGCACAATGCCGTCTCCCAGCAAGGTATCGGTACCGTTACGAAGGGACAATACATCATACACGCCGGCACGGATGCCCAGGGAATCCCACACCTGGCAGGTATCCTTGTCATCACGGCGGTCTTCCCACCACCAGCAGCGGTGATAATCATCCCCCCAGTTGCCGTCACCATCAGTAGTGGTACAGGTATCAACCAGTACTTCTACTTTACGGATGTCCAGGAATACATTGTCAAAGTACCCCGGGTTGTCGGCGAAATAAATACTTAATCTTTGTTGCCCTGCACCAGGTGACATGGACGTGGAATTGTCCTTCTGGCAGGCATGGAAGGCAAAAGCCAGCAGTATAAGCGCGGCTAGCCCCCATCCGGTTGTTCGGAGATAGGTCTTCATGTAAAGATGGTTTATGGTTAATAATACGCCCGCTTCAGAAGAATGTTACTCTCTGAGTAGAGGCAGTATTTAGATGGTAAAAATAAACAAAAGTTTAACAGAGATGAAAAACTATTATATGTCTATTCACATCTACGCTGTTAACCATTTACACCTCCTGTTATTGTCTTTTTAGAATACTTGCACCTAGTGGAGGAATACGCAGGTGTAACGCATGGCTTTTTCCGTGGAAAGACCCTTCCTGTGCTGTCAGGACACCTGTATTGATTACACCGCTACCGAAGAAACGGCTGTCGTCGCTATTAAGGATCTCCTGCCATTTGCCGCCGCCTTCCATTCCCAGGGCGTAATCTTCCCTGGCAGCCGGCGTCATATTCAAGACCACCAGTATATCTTCCTCCGGTTTGTATCCTTTGCGCAGGTAAGCCAGTACACTATTTTCGTAATCAGACACATTCACCCATTCAAAACCATAGTAGTCAAACTGCTTAATATAAAGCGCCGGCTCGGACCGGTACAGATGATTCAGTTCTTTAACGAACTGCTGCAATCCCTGGTGAGAGGTATGTTCCAGCAGATGCCAATCCAGCTCCGATTTGAAGTTCCACTCAGTCGTTTGCCCGATCTCATTCCCCATGAACAACAACTTCGTTCCCGGATGCGTGAACATGTAACTATACATCAGGCGGAGGTTAGCTAATTTCTGCCAATCATCGCCCGGCATCTTGTACAGCATCGGCGACTTCCCGTGTACCACTTCATCATGGCTCAGTGGCAGCATGAAGTTCTCCGTAAAGGAATAGGCAATGCTGAACGTCAGCTGGTCTTGGTGCCATTTACGATGATAAGGGTCCCGTTTAAAATAGGCCAGCGTATCATTCATCCAGCCCATCATCCATTTCATTCCAAAACCAAGTCCACCCATGAAGACTGGCTTTGATACGCCATAGAAGGATGTTGATTCTTCTGCAATAGTTTGTACGTCGGGAAACAAACGATAGATCGTTTCATTCATATGCTTCAGGAAGGAGATCGCCTCCAGGTTCTCTTCTCCCCCATGCTCATTAGGCTCCCAGGCGCCTGTTTCGCGGGAATAATTCAGATGGATCATTGAGGCCACTGCATCTACACGCAAACCATCCACATGGAATTTATCGAGCCAGAAAACTGCATTGCTTAACAGGAAGGAACGGACTTCATTCCTGGCATAGTTGAAAATATAGCTGTTCCAGTCGGGATGATAGCCTTTACGCATATCCGCATACTCGTAGGTATGCGAGCCATCAAACCTGTACAGGCCATGTGAATCATATGGAAAATGGGATGGCACCCAGTCCAGGATCACACCGATACCTGCGTGGTGAAATGCATCCACGAACGCCATAAAATCCTGCGGGGAACCATATCTTGATGTGGGTGCATAATATCCTGTTCCCTGATATCCCCAGGAGCCATCAAAAGGATGTTCCATTACGGGCATCAGTTCCACATGGGTAAAGCCCATTTCCTTTACATAAGGCACTAGCTTTTCAGCTATCTCTTCGTAAGTATAAAAAATTTCATGGTTATGCTTGTCGGGACGGCGCCAGGAACCCAGGTGCACTTCGTATACCGTAAACGGGCTTTCCAGGCTGTTGTGAGCCTTACGGCTCTCCATCCAGCGTTTATCCTTCCATTTATAGTCCAGCTGCCAGGTTACGGAAGCCGTTTTCGGGCGTAACTCCCAATAGTTAGCATAGGGGTCCCCTTTGCGAAGCTCCTCACCTGAATTGGAGCGGATAAAATATTTATAGAGAGTACCTTTTTTTACGTGTGGTACAAAACCTTCCCATATACCGGACTTGTCCCATCTGGGATACAAAGTGTGACTATAGTGGTCCCAGTCGTTGAAATCGCCGATCACAGATATGAAGGCGGCATTCGGGGCCCATACTGCAAAATAGGTTCCTTTTACACCTTCATACTCTACGGCATGTGCACCGAATTTCTCGTACAGATGCGGGTGTTTTCCTTCCTGGAAAAGCTCTATATCCCGGGCGGAGAACAAGGAAAACGGTACTACGGCCTGTAGCTTCGGCTTTTTTTCTGTCGTCATAATAAGGGTGCACTAAGGGTAACAATATAATCTAATTTTCGACATTTGTCCCGCATGCTCTACTGAAACAAGCAAGTTTCAGACCATTTAAAGATGCGGTAACATCAAAAGAAAAGTCCACAGACGATAGTCAAGCATTCGAATGACTACCATCTGTGGACTTAATATTCCGGCTGGTCGGTTTACAGACTATCGTCTCTCACCGTTCAGCGATTAATATCTCTTTTTAAAGCTAGGACGACCACTTCCGCTACCACTTCCGCTACCGCTGCCGCTTCCTTCCCATCTTCTGCCGCTGCTACCGCCTTCACGTGGAGGACGGCCGCTGCCACCACCGGAACGACGTTTATCGCCATCCTGTGACATTTCGATACGTACGCTGCGACCATTGTATTCCGCTTTCTTGAATACTTCCTGGAATTTCGCTACCACATCGTTTTCTACCTCGAAGAAGGAATAAACACCCTTCAGGTCAATACGGCCGATCTTGTTACCACGCACGCCACTAGTATCGCACAGGTAGCGTAACATGTCACCACGGGTAAAGTCATCTACAGAACCCAGGTTGATGAACAGGCGGGTAAATTTACCGCCGCTGCTTCTGCGGTCGCCGGTAGTACCATCCAGAGATCTCCTTTCTTCCTTCACGTTCAGGTCAGGCGCATCCTGGTAATATTCCAGGAACTGGTTGAACTCGAGGGAAGCAAAACGTTTGATGATCTCTTCCTTGCTCATGGCTGCAAACTCTTCGAATATGCGTTCCAGGTAGGGTTCTATCTGCTCTTCGTTTACTACAACGTTGTGTACTTTGTGCACCAGTCCGAACAGCTGTTTTTCACATACTGCGAAACCATCCGGAACGTCTACTTTGGTAAATTTCTTACCGATCACTCTTTCGATCTGACGGATCTTTCCGGTATCACGACCGCTGATAATAGCGATGGATATGCCGGATTTACCAGCACGGGCCGTACGGCCGCTTCTGTGCGTGTAGTTTTCTACGTCGTCAGGCAGTTCGTAGTTGATAACGTGTGTTACGTTGTCAACGTCGATACCACGAGCGGCAACATCCGTAGCTACCAATACCTGCAATGATCTCTCACGGAAACGTTTCATTACTTTATCACGCTGCTGCTGTGTCAGATCGCCGTGGAGCGCATCTGCATCATAACCGTCACGGATAAGTGATTCTGCAATTTCCTGTGATTCTATCTTAGTACGGGTAAAGACGATACCGAATATTTCAGGGTTGAAATCCACGATACGTTTCAGCGCTGCGTATTTTTCACGCGGACGTACAACGTAGTATTCGTGCTCGATATTGACGTTACCACTGTTCTTGTTACCTACAGTCAGTTCGAAAGGATCTGTCATGTATTTCTGCGCAATACGGCGAACCTCTTGCGGCATGGTAGCAGAGAACAACCAGGTAGTTTTCCCGTCAGGTGTATTGGATAATATATTATTGATATCTTCCTGGAAACCCATGTTCAGCATTTCATCTGCTTCGTCCAGTACTGCATAACGTACATTAGTAAAGTTTACCGCCTTTCTCTCGATGATATCGAGCAAACGGCCGGGGGTAGCAACAACGATGTGCACACCTCTTTTCAGATCGCGCAGCTGCTGCACGATGCTGGAACCACCATACACGGCTACGATGCTTACATCACCCAGGTGTTTACTGAAATTCTTCAGGTCATTGGTGATCTGCAAACATAATTCACGTGTAGGACACAGGATCAGGCCCTGTGGGTGGCGTTGTTTAATATCTATCTGCTGTAACAGCGGCAGGCCAAATGCTGCCGTCTTACCTGTGCCCGTCTGGGCCAAACCTACGAAGTCCCTGTCACCCCCTAATAATACCGGAATAGCTTTTTCCTGTATTGGCGTAGGTGCAATAAATCCGAGGTCCTGGATTCCTTTCAAAATTGGCTCTTGTAAGCCTAATGTTTCAAATGTAGTCATTGATTTGCTTTGATCAGGCTCCGTCGGGAGCCTTGGTATACTATATCAGTCCTACTGAACTGATTGCTTTTTTAATTACTATAAGGTCCGGTCAACACAATGGACATCACTGGGTCTGTTTACACCAGTTCTCCTTCCAGGTCATAATCGTATGCCTTGGTGATCCTGACATTAACAAAGTCTCCGGGTTTCAGACGTTTACTGGTATTAATGAGCACTTCATTATCCACTTCAACAGAGTCGAACTCTGTACGTGCCAGGTAACGGCCTGATTCTTTTTTGTCTACGATTACACGGAATACCTTGCCAACTTTTTCCTGATTTTTCTCGAGGGAAATTTCCTGCTGTACTTCCATAATATCCTGCGCTCTGCGTTCTTTCTCTTCAGCGGGGATATTATCTTCCAGGTCGTATGCGCTGGTACCTTCCTCATGGCTATATGTAAATACGCCAACCCTGTCAAAGCGCATTTTTTCGAGGAAAGTTTTCAGTTCTTCTACATCTTCCAGCGTTTCTCCGGGATAACCGGTGATCAGCGTGGTACGCAGACAGATACCAGGTACTTTTTCACGGATAGCAGTAACCAGTTCCTCCATTTCCGCACGTGTGATCTGGCGTTTCATGGATTTCAGCATATTGTCCGCCGCATGTTGCAACGGCATGTCAATATAGTTACAAATATTCGGGAATTCATTCATTACGTCCAGCACTTCCATCGGGAACTTGTGTGGGTAGGCATAATGTAAGCGGATCCATTCCAGTCCTTTTACATTAGCCAGCGCCCTTAAAAGGTCGGCCAGGCGGCGCTGTTTGTACAGGTCAAGACCATAATAGGTCAGCTCCTGTGCGATCAGCATGATTTCCTTTACGCCGGAATTAACCAGCTTCTCCGCTTCTGCCACCAGTTGTTCGATAGGCCGTGATACGTGTCCCCCTCTCATCAGCGGAATAGCGCAGAATGAGCAGGTACGGTTACAACCTTCAGCTATTTTCAGGTAAGCATAATGCGTGGGAGTGGCCAGTAAACGTTCACCGATCAGCTCCGCTTTATAGTCGGCATCGAATTTCTTAAGAATAAGCGGCAGCTCCATTGTACCAAACCAGGCGTCAACGCCGGGGATCTCTGCTTCCAGATCTCCACGGTAACGTTCACTCAGGCAACCGGTAACATACACCTTTTCCAGGCGGCCACGGTTCTTTAATTCAACCTGTTCTAATATGGTATTGATGGACTCTTCCTTGGCTTTGTCGATAAAACCGCAGGTATTTACAACAACGATGTTATGGTCTTTTTTGCTGTTTTCATGCACCACATCGATTTCGTTAGCCAGTAATTGACCGCTGAGTACCTCAGAATCAACCATATTCTTGGAACAGCCAAGCGTAATAATATTAACCTTATCTTTCTTTAAAGTTTTTGTCTTCAAGCGCGAATATTTTTATCATGCAAACCGGTCTTACCCGTTTGCTTACCGCCACGAAGACATCCAGACACGAACCGAAGAGAACAGCGAGACTTACTGTTATGTGACTATGAGCCTAAGTGGGGGTTATTTAACTAAAGAATTGCAAAGGTACACATTAAATTGCGAATTGTCAATTACCTAATTGCGAATTCTGTGTTAACAACCTTTCTGCTCTCCTCTTTACGACTTACGGAATTAGCTCCGGATACTAACATGTCTCTGATGAACCTGTTAGTTGGGTATGGCAAACACCGCAATAATAATGCCGTGGCATGGGGAATTAACAAAAAAGAGACCATCCGGTCTCTCTTATTATTTGACAGGTAGCTGCTGCTACTTATTTAATATCAGTCGTTTATATTGAACAAAGAGTCTACAAATTCTTCTTTACTGAATACCTGCAGATCTTCCATCTTCTCACCGATACCTATGTATTTCACTGGTATTTTGAATTGATTGGCGATGGCTAGTACCACGCCACCTTTCGCCGTACCATCCAGCTTGGTAATGGCCAATGCTGTTACTTCCGTAGTTGCGGTGAAGTGGCGTGCCTGTTCCAGTGCATTCTGGCCGGTAGAGCCGTCCAATACCAGCAACACTTCATGCGGAGCGTCCGGTAAGACTTTTTTCATGACACGTTTGATCTTACTCAGCTCATCCATCAGATGGGCTTTATTATGAAGACGGCCTGCCGTGTCAATGATGATCACGTCTGCATTTTTAGCTGCTCCGCTCTGTACGGTATCAAAAGCGACCGCACCGGGGTCGGACCCCATTTGCTGCTTCACGATAGGTACGCCTACCCTGTCACTCCAGATAGTCAGCTGGTCCACAGCAGCGGCCCTGAAAGTATCTGCCGCACCTAACAGCACACTCTTACCAGCCTTTTTATAGTTATAGGCCAGTTTACCGATCGTGGTTGTTTTACCGACGCCGTTCACGCCTACTACCATAATCACGTATGGCTTTTTGCCTTCCGGGGTTTCAAAATCGCGGAAGCCGCTGTCCGGAGCATCTACCAGTAATCCTGCGATCTCTTCCTGCAGGATCTTATTGAGTTCGCCTGTGCCGAGGTACTTATCTTTCGCTACACGCTTCTCTATTCTGTCTATGATCTGTACGGTAGTGTCCACTCCAACGTCGGCAGATACCAGCGCTTCTTCCAGATTGTCCAGAACTTCTGTATCAACACTGGCTTTACCGGCGATAGCCCTGCCTATTTTAGAGAGGAAACTCTCTTTAGTCTTCTGTAATCCCTGATCCAGGCTTTCCTTCTTCTCCCTTGAAAATAGCTTGTTGAAAAAACTCATGGTTATTCTTTTGCGGCCGACAGTCCAACGTCAACAGGACATCTTAATTGACGGTAGTCGATTGTTAAGGTGCGTAAGTTACAGAAAATACTTGACGGGTCACCATATTTGAGAGAACACAAAAAGCTGTCCTGATAACGGACAGCTTTTATAGTATAATTGGTAAAGCCGAATTATTTCTGGTTAATGTGCTCCTGGATCTTATCCTTGTGCACAATTGCTTCTTTGAAAGTGTATGCGCCGGTTTTCGGAGAACGTACTGCTCTGATCACTTTAGTCCACATTTTAGATTCCGCGGCTGCCTTGGCATCTTTTACTTTCGCGTTCTTGGAGGCTGCTTTTGCCATAATATTTCTAGTTAAAAGTTAAAGTGAATAGTTAAAAGTCATCCTGTTAATTGCTAATCGCGAAGGAATGCACTAACATGCTAACGATTAACACTCAACGATTAACGATCAATTACTTAATTTCTTTGTGTACAGTAACCTTCCTCAGGATAGGATTGTACTTTTTCAGCTCCAGACGTTCTGGAGTATTCTTCTTATTCTTGGTGCTGATATAGCGTGAAGTACCGGGTTGACCAGAAGTTTTATGTTCTGTACATTCCAGTATCACTTGCACCCTGTTACCTTTTTTTGCCATTTTGTATACAAATTAAGTGAATGCTTACAATTAGATGTTCTGTCCAGCTGCACGCAAGTCCTTAACAACTGCATACAAACCATTCTTGTTGATAGTTCTTAAACCATCAGCAGATACTTTCAAAGAAATCCAGCGATCCTCTTCCGCCAGGAAAAAACGCTTTTTCTGCAGGTTAGGCAGAAATCTTCTCTTTGTCTTAATATTAGAGAAGGAAACATGGTGACCCGTGATCGGCTTCTTTCCTGTCACCTGACATACTCTTGCCATGATAGAAAAATTTTGGATTGCAAAAGTCGCTCTTTTTTATTGATTTTGCAAATAATTACAATCCGATTTTATTAACAATAATGGAATGTGTAAATGTAAATTACAAATCACACTTCCTAACTAGTTGAATATCATTAAATAACTTGCTTTAAAAAAGACCAGATATTAAGATATCCACATTTAAAAAAAACATAAAATCAGCGATCTATTTTACAACAGGGCCTCATTTATGGCGCTTTTTCAGATTACAAAAGTACGACTAAACTTCTCAATACCGCTCCTAATCTAACTCCTTCCAGCACACGTTGTTGTGACGTTCCGTGTTTCAACAACGCTTCTTCGTGAGAAGTCACACACATTTCGCACCCATTCAGGGCAGATACCACCAGGCTTACCAGCTCGAAGAATTCCTTACCTAAAACCGGGTTCGCCATAATGCTCATACGGATACCTGCAGGTGTAGCAGTGTAAAACTCCTTATTTACAAAGTGACGGAAACGGTAATACACGTTGTTGGCGTTCATCAGGGAAGTACAGCTATAGATCTCAGCGATCTCCTTATCGGTCGCCCCTTCCTGTGTAGCCAGCTTCTCAAAAGCCGTCTGCAGTTCAGTATGTTTCTCATTGGCCGCTACCGACAATCCCAGCAGGTATGCTTCCTTTTTGGTCAATGTTGGCGCTGACAATGAGTTGGTTACATTTATTTTAAGATCTTTCAGATAACGGGCGTCTGTATTGGCCAGGGTACGCAGGCTATCAGAAAGATTAGCTTCTGTCAGCCCTACCGCCTGCAATAACTGCACTGCCGTATCTGTATTTGAAGTTGCGAACATAATATTATTTTTCTAAATATCTAGCAGAAATAAGAAGTCCATAGTCTGTCCCGTAAGAGACATTGACTATGGACCTCACAAAATTAATTAGCCTTTGTTAGACAGGGTAGCTTCGCCTTTTTCCCAGTTACAAGGGCACAGTTCGTCTGTTTGCAGTGCATCCAGTACGCGCAGCACCTCTTTCACGCTACGGCCTACGTTCAGGTCGTACAGGGAAACCCAACGTACGATACCTTCCGGATCAACGATGAATGTAGCACGGTAAGCGATCTTCTCATTAGCTTCCAGGATACCCAGGTCTTCTGCCAGGGATTTGGAAGTATCAGCCAGCATTGGGAACTGCAGACCACGCAGATCGTCGTGATCTCTTCTCCATGCAGCATGCACAAACTCAGAATCAGTTGATGCACCGATCAGGATAGCATCGCGGTCAACGAAATCCTGGTAATGTTTGTTGAATTCAGCGATCTCTGTAGGACAAACGAACGTAAAGTCCTTTGGCCACCAGAACATTACCATCCATTTTCCGGAACCTTTCAGTTCTTCGGAAGACAGTTCATAAAATTCTTTACCCTTTTCAATTGAAACTACAGCGGTCTTCTTGAACTCGGGGAACTTTGATCCCAGAGATAATGTCACATTCTTCATTGAGCTTATATGATTTATTTACGTTAATCCTGTTACGTGATATCCTTCACATGATATCCCCCTGTTTACATGTTTTTAGTCCCGCCCTGGCGGATACATTCACCTGAACTATATATGTCTCGGTTGGTTATTTAGGGTGCAAATTTGCGCCTCTATTCACTATTTATCAAATAGATTTTCGAATACATGACATTGAAAATCTCTATATATGCCTAAAAACTGCTGTCACACTGCAATCCCCGTTCTTCCCATATAGAAAAGTCGCGCATTAATACAATCTTAACATAAATGTCAGCCAAACGGAACAATTTGGCACGTTATTTAGTTATTATAGAGTACCCAAATTTTAACAATAAATAATAAAACGACAGGCTATGAAACTAAAAAACGTACTCTTGGTAATCTTTACGATAGGCATTGCACTCATCCCGTTAATTAAAAACAGTCTGGGCAAAAATGATGAATTTGACGCTACACAAGACCTGTTCATCTAATGGTTAACGCGCACGATGGTGCCATTTCCTGTAATTACTGCCTTCTCCCCGGAGAAGATGGTATTTTATTGCTCTCACCAATGCCCTCCATTTCAATTAGGAGGTTATAATATATAAGCCCAGCCAATGGCCGGGCTTTACCTGTTTGTATTAATCCTGATACTTCTCCTCACTTTATATCGCTGATATCTTCGTGCACTGACGAAATAGCGTCTGCCACCCGGCTACTAGTTCAAAGTACGCTTTATACATGACGTATACATGCTTCATACATGCCTTATACATGACGTTAGGTTGGACTTGAACATATTCATAAGTCAGGTCAACCGGATGGCACGATGCAGTATTTCAAAAAGGTCACAAATCGTTGCTACTGATGTTGTTAAATCTCTACAAACATCATGTAACATTATTAATAATGTCCTTAAAACTACTGATACCCAGCAATTTAGCTGTTCTGAACCCTTCGGCGTGGGCCACACCTACTATCTTGCCCAATGTCACATCACGGTTAATCACACTATCGAAAAATGCTGAAGATGAGATATATGTCTGTGGTTCTTTATCCGACGCCTGCCCCAGGAATTGGGTCTTATAACACTTAATTGCTTCTTTCTTACGCTCGATCACCGCACTCGTATCTACCACAAAATCGGGCTTCTCATAGGTATCCTGCATAAAATGGAACACCTGTTTCGGACGCCATGCCGCCTGCGGCTGACCATCTTCAAATGTTTCGACCCTTCTCAGGCCAGCCAGAAAACAACTATCTGCGATCAGGCGGGCCGCCCTGCCATGGTCAGGGTGTCTGTCTTCGAATGCATTTGCCAGCACGATGTCTGGCTGATATTTGCGGATGGCCGCTATCAGCTTCATCTGCTCTTCTGTATCATTACGGAAAAAGCCGTCTTTCAGGCCGAGGTTATCTCTTACTGCCAATCCCATTACTTCTGCCGCAGCGGCTGCTTCCGCCGCCCTGATCTCAGGAGTGCCACGGGTGCCCAGTTCTCCCCTTGTCAGGTCCAGTACGCCTACCTTCATACCCTGTGCCGCATGTACCATCAGGGTACCTGCACAGGCCAGCTCCACATCATCGGGATGTGCTGCTATAGCCAGTATATCTAATTTCATCGGAAATGTCCTTTCTTTTTGGTGGAGTGCAAAGATAGGGTTTTACTTTGTCGTCTTACTCTTGATGGCTACCCATACCAATTTGTCGTTGGGCTCATTCTTAGCCTTTATTTCCCTGAGTTTATCTTCTGACAAAACGGATATACTATCTATACTCTTCTTTTCCAGGGCTGCAAGCATCTGCGGAATGCTGGTAGTGATAGGCGCCCCGTCCAGCACGTATTGGAAAGCGGTATCCGTTTTATACTGCTGTAATGCCCTGGCATAATCCGGAGAGATCTCGCTGAACATGCGGGTGTAACGCTTACGGGCAAAATCGACGGTCTCTATGAAAATCACCCCGTCCTCTCCCCTGGGACCATACTTCTCCTTCAGTTTTGAGCCTTTTACGATATCTATCAGGGCTATTTTGGAAGGGTCCAGTCCTTCCATTCCAGTTTTACTCTCAACACTGTCTACGAACATCAGGGCGTTCTGCGGAACACCTGGTATCGAACTCAGGTCTTGCGACGTTACGGCAGTCCCCCATACAAGAAGGCATACGGTTATAACAAATCTCAAATGCATATGTGAATTTACAGTAGAATTGTCAGAATCCGGACACTGTTAGTATGGATGGCCTAATAGCCGGTCACTCGGCTCTCAGGCTCTTTACCGGGTTCATCATGGCCACCTTCACTGAGTGATAACAAATCGTTCCCAGCGCCAGCACGAGATTACAAGCACCTGCTAACAGGAATATCCACCAGGGGATATCTATCCGGTAAGCAAATGCCTGCAGCCAGTTATTCATCGTTAACCAGGCAAGCCCCGTCGACAACACCAGCGCCACCCCTATCAATTTGAGAAATTCATTCGAAAATAAGAGGATTATGTTTGCGGCCGACGCGCCTATCACCTTCCTGATCCCGATTTCTTTTGTACGCTGTACCGTCAGCAAAGAGATCAGTCCGAGTAATCCCACACAACTGATCACAATTGCAAGAACAGCTGCACTACCTGTCAGTTTGCCCAGCAGGTCTTCTTTCTTATAAAACGCCGCTACCTCATCATCCAGGAAATCATATTCAAAAACATTATCAGGATATACCGATTGCCAGAGCTGTTTGATGCCGCCGATACTCTTCACCGGGTCCTCCCCACCGATCTTAATCCCTACAAAAGCGTAATCCTGACTAAATGTGGCCATTACGACCGGCTCAATATGCCTATGCAAAGAATGCAGATGGAAATCTTTCACCACGCCTACAATAATACCCGGATGATCATTCAAAGCACCTGCCACCAGCTGGTGACCAATTACCTGCGTCGGATCTTTGAATCCAAGTTTTTTAACCAGATCTTCGCTCACCATGAATTCCCGGACAGTATCACTTTCTGCCAGGTTCCTTCCCGCCAACAGTTGCAAGCCAAACGTTTTAAGATAATGCGCATCGCCCAAAGTACTTAACGCCGGATAAGCCTCCCATTCGCGGTTATCAAACTTCACTGAGCCCGACCTGAAGTTTTCCGAAGCCGGCGGCCGGAAACAAAAACTCGCTTCCTTTACCCCCGGAATGTTCAGCAACTGTTCCCTCACATAATTCATATCTTTTTTGCCCGTGGACGGAACAGGCACCATTACAATTCCTTCCTTATTAAATCCCAGGTCGGTCGTCCTTAAGAAATTAAGTTGCAGTGTGATGATCAATGTGCAGATGATCAACGACTGTGCCGCCACATTCTGAAAAACGATCAGGCTTTTACGTAACCAGGGGTGTTTGGGATTGCCCGAAACATTCTTCAACAGCCCTATAGGTTTCATGCGACTTAACACCTGGGCCGGATATACGCCGGCACAAAGTGTAATAAGAATGATCAGCAGTAATAAAGCAGTTACAAGCGACTTATCCGCTAAAGGATAAAATTCCAGGTCCGTTCCAAGCCATGGGTTCAATACCGGTAATGCCAGCACGACCCATAGCACAGAAAGCAATGTAGCCGACACTGTAATAAAGGCCGTCTCGGTCATAAACTGCCAGAAGATCCCAGTCACTGTGCTTCCTAACACCTTACGTGTCCCAATCTCTTTCGCACGCCTGGCATTCTGCGCGGTAGCCAGGTTCACAAAATTCACACAAGCGATGACCAGGATCACCAATGCCACAATGGCCAGCGTCACAAGGAGCGATCTTGGGACTGTGCCCCCGTACCGGCCATCAAAATGTATATCCGTTAGCGGTTGCAGATGAAAATCATAATACTTCGCCATCTCCCCCATATGCCGCTGCTTCACTAATGCAATGGCACGATTAACTGCGCCGGCACTGACGTTATCAGGCAATAGCAGGTACAGGGAATTAGAAGAATTGATCCAGCCCCATTCCGTTTCAATTTCCCGCTGCATATCAGGATAAAACGCTTTCATGGTAGACCGGGATATAAAGATGTCCTTTCTCATATCCGTACCGGCCGGATAATCTTTCAATATCCCAGTGATCTTGACATCGACTTTATCGTCCAGCCGGACGGTCCTGCCCACAGGGTCCGTATTCCCGAAATATTTCCCTGCCAGTTTACTGGTCAGCACGGCCGTATTAGGTTCTTCCAGTGCTGTAGCCGGATCTCCTGTTTTCCATTCATGATCGAACAGGTTAAACCAATGCTTGTCTGCAAATGCCACGTTCCTATGTTCTGCAAACAATTTAGCCATACCTCCGGCTTGCGGTACACTGACTGTAAAGGCGAGGTCTCTATAGTTGCTGAACAGAAAGGCCTGGTCCTTCACCCGCGGGATCTCCCGCTGTATGGCAGTAGCCAGCGCCTGCGGAGCTCCTTTCTCATAATGCACGGAGCCATCGTCCAGGTGCAGATCTGTTACTACCCGGTATATGTGTTCTTTCTTCTGGTGATAGCCGTCAAAGCCAAGATGGTAAGTGATGAACTGAAAGAGGATAAGATTGCAGGCAATACCCAGGGATAATCCAAATACATTCAGGATAGTATAAAATGAATGCCGGCGCAAATTCCGCACGGCGATCCTGCAATAGTTTCTGAGCATAACTACATTTTTGGCATTGCTAGTGGATCAAAAAATATACCTTATGACTATGCTGTTCATAATCAATCCTTCATATATATTTAAGCAACAAAAATGTCCGCTTTCGTTACAGTGGTCGTCCGTTTTTTAAAAAGGGAAAGATCTCAGTGAGGTTAATTATATGCTCTGGAGCTTCTGTACAATTCGATTTCCTGTACAATAGCCTCGATATCTTTATCTTCCTGGGCGTCATATTCGCTCTTCAGGTTGCCGCCAAAGAAAAAGGCCACCGTTTGCCACATCCTGGCGGAAAATCCACCTTTCAGTTCCTTGATGATCTCATAACAGTTTTCACCCGTTTCCCGGTTGATCAGTTTCATGAGCACCTTACCCTGATAGACGGACAGGTTTTCGAGTTTATTCCCGAATTCCGCCTTCATCTTGTTTTCCACTTCGGCCAGGTATTTCTTCTTTGCTTTCTTGTCCTGGAGAGTCGCCAGGTGGCTGTTCACATCTTTCAGGATGCGGGCTGCTGATTTGGCGTACGGATACGTTACATATACTGCGTTACGCAGACGTGTCCAGGCTTCTCTTTGCTTACGGAATTTTTTGGGCAACTTATCGACTACTTCTACAATGCGAAGTGTGATGGAGGGGATGGTGTCGGTACCGACTACGATCGCGCTCACTGCTATACTGTCGGGGCCGCGGCGGGTCTGAGCGCAGGTTTTATTGCGCCCTGCTAGGCACAAGAAGCTGGCTGACAGGATGATGAAAGCGATGAGACGACGCATAAAACTCCTAAACTATTCTTAAAATTATATTAAAGATATGCTAAAAACTCGATTGACTAATGTTACCGGTAAATTACCGCGGTCATATTACGGTAATTAGTTACGGGCGCGGGCGGCGGCGCGATTGGCATTAGCGGATGGGGCTTAAGGATATTCTGGCGCTGACCTTCTGGCTCGCAGTTCAGATGGAATCAGCGGAATGGGGCTTACGGTTATTCTGGCGCTGACCTTCTGGCTCGCAGTTCAGATGGAATCACTGGCTGTACTTCTTTGAAGTTCCTAGGCATTGGGCTTGGGAAGGACGGTTGAGCCGTTGGTTGACTATTTAACCCCTGGTGGGGCGCATCAGCATACTTCAAAGAACTAAAGGCCAGTGATTTCCATCCGAATGCTCACCGCGGCCGGTCTCCCAAATAATAACAAGGACAACCGCTTTTCATTTCTTATGCTGATAGCGATATGCTGCTATTCTTATGCCGATGTCCTATGGAGTTATCTTACCGCTATCCTATGATGCCTTCCTATGATGCCATCCTGTGATGCCATCCTGATATTTTCCTATGATTACTTTCCTAAGATGTTATTCTGCAACGGTATCGTATCATGCAGTCAGATCACATCATCTTCCCAGGTTATGTCGTGACGCAATGCCCTTAATATGCGCTATGCCCTATCAAAAGTAGGTAAGTGCCTGAACCTTATTATTACCTCCAATTGCTTTCACTAGCGCTTCAAAAAGGGTCGGTGTTCCTATGTATAGGCCTATTAGACCTGCTTTACAGGCCTTTTTGTATAGTCATAGCTATATCAAAAGGCCTGTAATACTGGGTTATTAGGCCTATATATGTATACAATCACCCTTTCTGAAGCGCTGGTGAAGGCTTTCAGAGGTATTGAGGTATTAAGTCCATTAAGTATTAAGTATTGGGGTATTGAGTATTGAGGTATTGAGGTATTGGGGTAATGAGTATTAGCAGCGTCTTTGCTATTAGCTATGGTCAACAAACTTCTACTTTAGAAACTTCAGGACCAGGCTGGCACTCAATAGAGTGATTCCCTCTTATATGGCTGTAGGTAATTGTAATTGTGTATAATCTGGATCTAAACTTAAGGGGAGAAAACACAAGAATGGTGTCGTGAATTTGAAGAATGAAGAATGAAGAATGTAGTAAGCATAAGGAAATGTAGGGAATGAAGCAGAAAGGCTACAAGGGCTATATGGGGCTACAAAGGCTACAGTACGGGACTCCCGCTATTGTTTTGGAGACCGGCCGCGGCGAGCATTCAGGTGGAAATCACTGGCCTTTAGTTCTTTGAAGTATGCTGATGCATCCCACCAGGGGTTTGATAGTATTCCAAAAGCCAAACCGCCTTTCAACGCTCAATACTTAGGAACTTCAAAGAAGTACAGCCAGTGATTCCACCCGAACTGCGAAGCTAGAAGGTCAGCGCTAGAATCACTGTACACCCCATCCGCTCCCCCAAAAGGGACGGAACTGCGAAGCTAGAAGGTCAAAGACTTATCCCATAGACAGCAGCCCGGAAACCCAGCGCTTAATCTAGCTGAAGAAGCAAAAAGCTACCTTACCGGCAGCAACCCCAGCTTCCTCTCCGCAAAAGAGTCGATCGCTTTCTCTACGGACGGAATGTCCTTACCAGTGAGATAACATCCAATTACATGGTTCCCAGCCTCAGGAATAGCAACCGCTTCTTTTAAGGCAGCAGGTGTCCCTAATTGTTTATCCATGTCAAGAATTGCCGATACCCTGACCGTCTTGTCCTGGTGCTCCTTATCTTTGAAATAATACAGGTTCAGAGCCGGTTGTTTAACCGCGCGGAATACTGTCGGCTCCATAGTAGTCTCAATAAGGTTTTGCAACTCTACAACTGCTTCCAGCCGGTATTTTTCATACCAATACTTATCCTCTTCCGGATTTTCAGGAACAGACTCCCTGTACTTGCCATGATGCACCAACTGGGCCAGCTGTAAGCCCCACGGATTGTTCGCCAGGAAAGCCAGATCATCATTGATGGCAACATTGGGCGACATATTAATGATCGCAAATACGTCATTCGGATACGTAGCTGCCAGTTTTAAGCCTAATGTACCACCGGTGGAACAGGTTACCAGGATCACTTTTTCGCCCAGCGCCTTACCAATGCTCAAGGCCTCCTTGGCATCCTGCCAGAGGCCCGTGGCTGTCATACTCAACAAGGGTTCTGAAGTGTCCAGACCATGCCCGTCCAGACGGGATAGGTACATGTTGCAGCCATATCTTTTGGCGAAAGCCTGATGTACAGGATCGCCCTCCTCCTGGCTGGCGGAAAAACCATGCAGGTATACTACGCTGTAAGGCGTTTTGTTGTGAAGGGTGTCAAACCATACAACGCGGGCTTCGTTGTCGGGCTTCAGTTTGTGATGACTTTCCTTAACAGCGATATACTGTTCAAGTGCTGTGGGATGTTGAGGTACGGCAGGGAGTATCGGATCGTACCGGGGTTTTGCGGGTCTCGGACCCAGGTAATAGACAATCACGAGGATTGACACTACAATGAGTGTAATGCGCAGCCAGCTGCTTTTCATGAGAGGAGGTGTGTTATTTTAATCCGGGATACAGGATTATTCTGGCCCCTGTATCCCGGATCAAAACATTATGAAGGAATATTTTTTGCCTTATTCGCCTTCACTCTATATACTATGCTCATTACAAATCCGACGATCATAATCAGAATGCCGATCCATAATACATTGATGAATGGGAATATAAAGGCTTTCATCACAATATAGTCCTTAAATGTATCGGATTCCTTTACTCGTAATAGGATCTTTTTTTCTTTCGGCAGGATCTTGCTGAAGCTTACATACAACGACAGTGGCGCTACCGTGTCAGGAATGCTCATTTCCACACTGCTATCGCGCAGGCAATATACAGGCAACAGGTTATACTGTTCGTTATTCTTTGTAAATACTTTCAGCTGTGCACCTACTGCCAGGTCATTCGGTTCTGCAGAATAGTTCCTGTTTTTAGGCTGCGGCTGTATTCCTTCCAGGATCATATAGCCGTTGGCGAAGAACACTGAATCGCCTGGAGCCACTTCATGAGAACTGTATTGAGCAGTGTCATTGGCTTCATCTTTAATAGGTACTGCTGTAATGTAAGTGAAGATATCTTTAGTCAGATAATGCCTGGAATCAGGATTCGGCGTTAACTGTTGCTGTCCTTTGTTACTGAGGAATGCATCCGGGTGCAGCGTGAATTTCTCGATGATGTTCCCGTTAGCCGGATCACGACGTTCGTACCTTACCAGATAATAAGTTTTTGCATCACCCGCAGCAACGGAGTCACCCGCATAAGTTACGTGGTAGTCGCCCATCTGCACAGGGAAGTTCCTCGGCAGCATCAGGTTTTCTCTTGGATTCTCCTTACTTTCTTTTCCGAAGAAACCACCGTCCAGCATCTTCATACGGTCGATCGAGATCACTTCACGTTTAGATGCAGAGATCAGGATACCCAGCAACACCATACCAAAACCAACGTGTGCGATGGAAGCACCCGCCATTCTCAGTTTACCTTTCTGGCCGATGAATACGTATGAAGCATTACCGATGATTGCAAATACACTACAGAACAACATGATGTAAATAGCTACCAGGAAACCGGCGCCATAGGCATCATAGTTCATATTTCCGAAGATGCCGATCAGACCTGTTATCATAAGGCTCAGGATAGCCGGTATCGCTATTTTCTTAGTAAAGAAGCCTTTTGGCGTATCCTTATATTTCAGGTATTGAACAACCGCAGTCAGCAGGCCAAGTACGATTGCGATCCAGATCTGGATCTTATTATAATGGAATACGCTGTCGGACGGCGGAGCAATGTCCTGCTGGAGATTCAGCAGCTTTTTGATACCCAGTCCGTTGATGATCTTATTCCATACCGGGATGGAAGTCGTGAAGGTGATCTGTATAGCAGCGATCATCAGGACCAGTGATCCGATGAACAACCAGAACTCACGTGAGTAAGAACTTTCTTCTCTTGCGATGGATGGAATTTCTTTTCTGCGGATGATCAGCATCGCAAAACCTGGCACAACAAACACCACCATGTACAACAGCAACTGGCCGCTCATACCCAGGTCGGTGAACGAGTGTACCGAAGTATCGCCCAGCACACCACTACGGGTGAGGAAGGTAGAATACAGGATGAGGATGAAGGTGATCAGGAAAAAGAAGAAGGTAGACTTCAGCGCATGACCTGAGAACTTAAATGCCAGCAGGGTATGAATACCTGCTATCAGCGTTAGCCAGGGCACAAGGGAAGCATTTTCTACCGGGTCCCATGCCCAGTAACCACCGAAGGTCAGTGATTCGTACGCCCAGGCTGCGCCCATCATAATACCGGTACCCAATATCATGGCTGAGAACAGGGACCAGGGTAATGCCGGTTTGATCCACTCTTTATAGTCGCGGGTCCATAAGCCGGCAAATGCGTATGCAAACGGAATAATGGTAGAGGCGAATCCGAGGAACAGCACCGGCGGGTGGATCACCATCCAGTAGTTCTGCAGGGAAAGGTTCAGACCATTACCGTCCGTGATAAAGTCGAGGTAATTGGCGTTGGTAACCCAGGGCAATCCCAGGTTTTCTTCTGCCTGACGCAATAAGAGGAAAGGATTGCTGCCTACGCGGTAGCCCAGTATATAGATACCGATCAGCATACTGCCCAAACAAATCTGCGCAAAGGACAGGACGGTCATAACAGGCGCTTCCCACTTCTTGCCAACACGTAACAGGATGAGACCCAGTACGCTATGCCAGATAGACCATAAAAGGAAACTTCCTTCCTGGTCGGCCCAGAAACTGGACAGGAGATAACTTACCGGCAGATCGCGGGAAGAGTTCCTCCATACGTATTTGTATTCGAAGTAGTGATTATATAAAGCGTAGTACAGGCTACCGAAGGTGGAGAATACGGCCAGGGCCTGTATGATGAAAGCCCAGCGGGCTAACTTCTTCCATGATTGTTTTAACAGATCCTCTTTGGATTGCACCGACATGAAATAGCTGACAGTAGCTACCATGGATGCGATAAATGCCAGTACTGCTGAAAAATGTCCTAACTGTCCGGGCAACAGGTGTTCCCCTATATAATTTGTATTCAAAACCTGCTAGTATGAAAGCCCATGGATGGCTGTCCATGGACAATAGAATGAATAATGTTGTTGCATGATATTCCGGCCGGTCGCTTATGCTTTGCCTATAGCTACCTGGTCATTCTTATATTTAGACGGGCACTTCATGAGTATCTTGCTGCATTTGAACTCACCGTTTGACATTTTACCTGTCAATACAACGCTTTCCGCTTTCTCAAAGTCGGTAGGTTTGGTGCCATAGAATACGACAGGTCTGGTTTCTCCGGTTTTATCAATTACATGGAAACGGAACAGGTTAGCGTCTTTTTCCGGATTGTATTCCAATACTTTAGTGGTATCCAGTTTCCCGATCACCTGGAATTCTTTCCCTTCTTTCTGTCGTGCGGTGGCAAAAGTCTCGTAAGTACTGAAATCGCCTGCTACAGTTACAATTACTCCAATCGTTACAGCAATAAGTATCAGCAAGACAATGTTAGATTTCTTCATATCGCAAATAATTCAAATTCTTCCTGTTAAGCATTCCTTTTAACCCGAAAAGCCGTATATATTAAAATACGTCTTTGTCAACCGCAAAATTACACCAAAATGAACTTCAAGCACATTTTTTTACATAAAAGAACACATGATATTTATCATGAAAACGGCTGAATCCATGCAAACGCGGCTGTGAGCGCTATCCTATGGTCGATGGTTCATAAATTACTATCTTTGCGCCGGAAAAATCGTTTTATAGACGGTTTGCCCCTACGACGGGGTCTGCCTCCGGGCAACCTCTTTTTATCAAATTACATTATCATGGCGGATTTATCTCAATTTGATCCCAATTCGGTCAGCCTGCTGTCTAACAACATATTCGGGCTGCCAACAACCGAGGAAGATGCGAAACTGGTGCTGTTGCCTGTTCCCTGGGAAGTGACTGTTTCTTACACCCACGGTACTGCCAGGGGTCCGGAACAGATCTTTAAGGCCTCCCACCAGGTGGACCTTTACGATTCAGACGTAAAAGACGGATGGAAGTGCGGCTTTTTCATGCGCAATGTCGACAAGCAAATGCTGCTGCGCAGTGACTATCTCCGGAAAGAAGCGGAACTTTATCTCAAATTCCTGACCGAAGGCGGCGATATCAGTGAGAATGAATTCCTTAAGAAGACACTTATAGATGTAAACAAGGGTACCGTGGCCATGAATGACTGGGTGTACCGTCAAACAAAAGAGCTACTCAGAAACGATAAACTCGTAGCGCTGGTAGGCGGCGATCATAGTACGCCCCTCGGCTTTTTTAGGGCCATCGGCGAGCATAAAGGTGAATTCGGGATCCTCCAGGTAGATGCGCATTGCGATCTCCGCGATGGTTACGAAGGCTTCCAGTATTCTCACGCCTCCATTATGTTCAACGCTATCAAGGAGGTTCCCCAGCTGACCAAACTGGTACAGATCGGTATCCGCGATTATTGCGAAGAAGAATTAGACTATATAAAGAACAGCGACGGCAAAGTGGTGACCTTCTTTGACAAGGATATAAAAAACCGTCAGTATGAGGGAGATACCTGGAAGATGATCTGTGATGATATCATAGCTACATTACCGGAGCAGGTCTATATCAGCTTTGATATCGACGGACTAGACCCTAAGTTATGTCCGCATACCGGTACACCGGTCGCTGGTGGCTTTGAGACAGAACAGCTTTATTATCTTTTCCGGAAAGTAATAGCAAGCGGCCGTAAACTGATCGGTTTTGATCTGAATGAGGTGAGCACATCAGTAAGCGAGTGGGATGCAAATGTAGGCGCACGTGTGCTGTTCAAGCTGTGTAACCTGCTGGTACATTCCAATAAAGGCTAAAAGCGGCCAGGCCTGAAGTATTGATGCTGATGGCCCGGTTAAACGATAAGATAAGATAATTAAGCCCGACCGTTGATCAACGACAATATGAAACAATATAAGATCCGGATACTACACCCTAATGCGGTAACACGCCTTCGTTTGCAGCCAGTGATGCATGGACTGGCAGGTATACTGTTCCTAATGAATGGCATAGGCGTATACAACAGCCCCTCTCCTAACTGGAGCATGGCGATTTTCTTCATCCTGCTGGGCCTGGCCTCTTTGGTCTTCCCTTTTATAATGAAGCGTTTCCAGAACATACAGGCTGCCAACAGTTTGGCGCGTACTATACAGGCCATTGTAAGCCTGACCGGTTGCCTCTATTTCCTGAGTCATATGCAGCCGCTCATTGCCTTCCTGCTATTTCTGACAGGCGTCGCCTCTGCTTATATCGGATGGGCGGAATACAAGATCTTCCAGCCCTGTTTTGTGAAGATAGATATGATGGGATTACAGCTGCCGGGCACCTTTTCAGACAAGCTGATTGGCTGGAACCAATTGAATAATGTAATTTTGCGGGATGACCTGCTCACTATAGACTTCAAAAACAATAAAGTATTGCAGCTTGAAGTACTGGATGAAACAGGCGCCGTAACGGCGGATGAAATGAACGCATTTTTCAGAAGCAGACTCTGATACCTGCGTGGGAATATTACCAACTCAACAAGAAACGATCTGATCACTTGAAACAGTCTCCATACATACTTTACTCTGACGGGAAAGGCAACATCTTTGAAGATACGACCATGATCACCACCGGCCGCAGTGGCTGGGATGCATGGCCGATTGAACCTGACGAATGGATAGAACTGCCGGAAGGCGGTTCCCTGTACGAACTGCCCGGCCGCCGTGGTATAGGTTTAAACGCCGAAACCGGCGAAATGGGGCTGTGTGACAAAGGATGGGCAGTTGCTGCCTTCATTCCTCCCGCACATACCGGTTTTTATCTGGCTGCATACGAAACCTTGCCGGATGCTCCCACTCTGCCACTGTTCTGCTATACTGCAGTAGGCTGGCTGGACGGGAAATTTTACGTACCTGCTACCCGTATCGAACAGGATATCCGCCAGGAATGCGCCGGTTTCGACGATAAGAAAGTAAAACAGGGTGTAAAACAGTTGGTGGACGCGTACCCACATAATCGCCTGGTAAAACACCTGGCCGACAACTGTGCGCTGACCTATCATTGTCCCGCTGCCCGTAACTACTTTATGGGGCGCTGGGAATGTCCGATACCATCCTCCCCGGCCTGTAACGCCAACTGTATAGGTTGTATCTCTTTCCAACCGGAAGAAGAATCCATCGTTTCCACACAGGACCGCCTGCGTTTTAAACCGACTGCAGAAGAGATCGTGGAATACACTGTCCCTCACCTGGAAACAGCTCCTTTCCCGATCGTAAGTTTCGGACAGGGATGCGAGGGCGAACCTTTGCTGATGTGGGAAACCATCCGCGATTCCATTATTGAGATCCGTAAACACACGCCCAAAGGCAGCATCAATATCAATACGAACGGCAGTAAACCGGATGCAGTAAGAGAGCTGTGTAAAGCAGGACTGAACAGCATCCGCGTAAGTACCAACTCCGCACAGGAGAAATTCTATACGCCATACTACCGTCCTAATAACTACGTGTTTGAAGACATCATTGAGAGCCTGAAAGTGGTACGTGAATTTGATGGTTGGACGAGTATCAACTACTTCACATTCCCGGGTATGACCGATAGCGTAGATGAATATGAAGCGCTGCGTAAACTGATCAGGGATACTGACCTCAAGATGATACAGTGGAGGAATTTCAATATTGATCCTGACTGGTACCTGGGCCGCCTTGGTGTGACCGAAGTGGGTGATTGCCTGGGTATTAAACAGTTACAGGAACTTATCCATGAGGAATTTCCTCACCTGAAATATGGATATTTCAATCCTCCTATTGAAAGGATCAAGGGAGACTTTACCCAGGACTTTGCACACTTTTAAGGGTCTCGACACTAGTAGTGGCGATCACCTTTTTGTATAAGAAATAGAAGCCGGCGCCTGTGCTAATGCACAGGGCCGCCGTGCAATACCACCAGGCAGAAAAGCCCATATGCCCTACCATATAAGCCCCCAGAGTAGGAGCACTTACACTCGATATCGAAAATGCCATCGTATACAAGCCAGCGTATTGTCCGCGGTTATGTTCACTACTACGATGTGCAAAAAATGAATTCATAAAAGGAATACTCAGCATCTCTCCTACCGTAAACAACATAATAAAGACCAATCCGGCTGCAGCAACAGGTGGGAAAATATTAAAGCTCAGATATCCCAGTCCTGCGAGCACGACACCCCGTGTGATGAATAGCAGGTTATGCATCCTTCCTTCCAGTTTATATACCAGCACCATTTCAATGAATGCAACTAGCAATCCGTTCAATCCCATCAGCATCCCAATATGCGCTTCTTCCATATGCACGACAGATTTCAGGTACAATGGCACCATCGTGGACAGTTGCAGGAAACCTGTTGTAAATACGGTGATCAGGGAAATAAAAGCAAGATAGACCCAGTCTTTATATACACTGGGAGTACCGGGAGCGGTCACCTCGCAATCAGGCGTGATCTTTTCCTTAGGTTTCATCTTTACAGGAGGTAACAGAAAACGCATCACCGTTATGGCGACAATACAGCTCAATCCATCTACCCAGAATAACAAATGATAACTGTATCCTGCCAGGATACCACCGAGGGCAGGCCCTACAGACCATCCCAGGTTAGAAGCCAGTCTGTTTAAGGAATAGGAACGTGTACGATTCTCTGGCGTGCTATAGTAAGCGGTAGCGGCTACGTTGGCGGGTCGGAAAGTGTCGCCGACACAACTGAGCACGAATATACAAATGCAGAATTGCGGCAAGGTCTCCATCTGGCCCAATACCAGGAATATCAATCCTTGCAGCATTAAGCTCCAGAATTGTACCGGATAAAAGCCGATCTTGTCAGACAATTTTCCTCCGATAAATGAACCGCAGATAGCGCCGGCGCCAAAACAAGCCATCACGACGCCCGCTTGCTGCACGGTGAAGTGGAGTTGCTGCGTAAGATAAACTGTCATGAAAGGAATGGCCATCGCACCACTGCGATTGATCAATAAAACAACCGCCAATAACCAGGTAGAAGGAGATAAGCCGGCATATGCTTTTCTGTACAGAGAGAAAATGAGTGACATCGTAAAACACTAAGGCAATACAAAAGTAGTTCAATAAACTTGATGCCCGCAATAATAATTGGAACAGGTAATCAGTTATTAATGTAATAAAGGGGCATTTCCAGACTGGGAGACGATGTACACTTTAAAAAATATCCTTACTTTTGGTGTATGCCGAAAAAAGAAGACAATACAGACAAGAACTTAAAAGCAGCCGGTGCCACGATTGCCGTACACGCATTGGTGTTAGTTGTGCTGCTGTTGGCAGGCTTCTCTGCCCCACCTCCGTTACCGGACCAGGACCTTGGTATGGAGGTAAATCTCGGTACTTCAGATGAAGGTATGGGAGAAGAACAACCGCTCAATCCCAATCCACCTACCAGTGGTGAAGCAAGTGCTTCCACCCCTGAAAACGAGCCGGTTCCATCGGCAGACAATGCTACGCAGGAAGATATAGCGACCCAGGATGATGAGGACGCCCCTGAGATCACCAAACCGGAAAAACCGGTGGAGAAACCACGGGAAACACCGAAGAACCTGGAACCACAACCTTCCAAAACGCCTCCTAAAAAATCAGATAATCCTCCGGCGCCCGTTCCACCTGCACCGAAGCCTAAAGCCGTATATAGCGGCGGCAGCTCCAGCAGCAGTAATAGTGGTAACAACGCCCAGAGCAGCAACAACTCCACCGGAGAAGGGAATACCGGTAAACCCGGCGACCGTGGCCAGATCAATGGCAATCCCGACGGCGGTGGCTATACTGGTGGCGGTTTAGGCGGTGGCCGTTCAGATTTCCGCCTCAATGGACGTACGCTACTTAGCAAACCATCCCTCACTTATGAAGGCGATGAGTCAGGTTATATCGCTATCAATATCAAGGTGGACAGACAGGGTAACGTTATCGCAGCTTCTCACGCCCTTAAAGGGTCTACGCTGAATAACTCCCGGTTGATAGAAATTGCAAAAAGAGCTGCAACCCAGTTAAAATATAACGTTAACGCCGATGCTCCTGAAGTGCAATTCGCACTTATAAGATTTTATTTTAAAGTTCAATAATATATTTAAATATATTTGCATAGGAAAAGACTGACGTCTTTTCCTATTTCTTTTGTACTGCCCGCCAATAAACGGCCAGGTTTTTGCGTTATTGGGGGAATAACCGAACTGCCAACTAATTACTGTATATGCCATTTAGAGCAATGCTATTCAGAGCCTTCAGCTTGTTATGTGTTACTATCGCCATGTCTTTATCAGGCGCATTCAAGGCTCAGGCACAATTTACTTTAGGAGGATATTCCAATAGCCATTACGCCGGCATTCACGGTGTTCCCAATAATCCTGCTTCTGCGGCTGGCACTCATTATAAATGGGATGTTAATATTGCCGGGATCAATGCTGCTGCCGGAAATACGTATATCCGTTTCCCACGCGCCATTCTGCTGCATCCACCGGATTCACTGGAAGCGTTACAAAAGAACCGTGATTATTTCCTGGATAGTGCTGCTACAGGCAAACAATTTGGATGGGGTAACATGGACATCATGATGCCTTCTGTATTATATTCTATAGATGAACTGCAATCGGTGGCTTTTACCTGGCGTGTGCGCGCAATGGCCAACGGTGGTAACGTTACTACCGATATAGCCAACTTCTTTGCACAGGACTTTCCTAATCCGAACCTGGTAAACCGTCGTTATGATATGGAGATCGCCAATGGCAGCTTCCATTGGTGGAATGAATTTGGATTCACTTACGCCCGTGTGCTCAAAGATGATGGCGAAAACGTACTGAAAGGAGGCGTTACACTGAAGTTATTATCCGGTGTTGCCGCCGGTTATGCGCAGGTAGATAATGCTACCTTCGTGATGAACTCCACCAACAGCGGAGAGATCAATGCCGGTACGCTGAAAGTAGGTTATAGCGAAGGTATCGCCAACTGGGAAAGACCCAATGCAAGCAACTATAAAATACTCGGTAATATGGGCGTCGGTATGGACGTAGGCGTGACCTACGAATGGCGTGAACAGGTTGATGGCCTGACAGGCTATGATGATACCCAGTGGAACCCTGAAGCTGACGATTACAAACTGCGTTTAGGCTTGTCCATTACTGACCTCGGCGCTATCACCTATAAAAAGGCTCCTAATGTAACGGACCTGGACCTGCGTACAGAAAATGTCAATCCGAACGACCTCCATCTGCGTAATGGTGAAAGCTGGCAGCAATATTACCGTCGTATCCAGACGTACTTTACGCCAACAGCATCGGGCGAGAAATTCCGAATGAATACACCTGCCGCACTGAACCTGATGGCAGACTATAATATTGACGGCCGCTTCTTCGTGAATGCGACGGGCAAGATGGCGCTCAACGCCGGCAAATTTGATCCGAGCAAAACGTACGTTATCTCTTATTTCCAGGTAACGCCCCGTTACGATTCCCGTTACATCGGTGGCTACCTGCCACTGTCCGTAAACAGGAACGGTCAGTTTGACGCTGGTCTCGGCCTTCGCATCGGCCCCCTGGTGATCGGATCATCCACTATGTTGTCCAATCTTTTCCAGAAGAACAAGAACCGTCTGGATGGCTTCGTCGCACTGCGTATCATTCCTATCAAGCGCGGTGAGGGCAAAGTAGGCTGCCCTGCCACCCAGTTCTAAATTATATTTACTTTGGTGATGCCGGAACAAATTTTACATTTGTTCCGGCATCATTATTTTATATGACTTACCAGGAAACGCTCGACTATCTGTATCAGCAACTGCCCATGTTTACGCGGGTAGGTGCAAGTGCCTTTAAGAAGGACCTGCATAATACGATCGAATTATGCAATCACCTTGGCAATCCTCAACATCAGTTCAAATCTATTCACATAGCCGGCACCAATGGTAAAGGCTCCACCAGTCATATGCTGGCGGCGATCTTTCAGCAGGCCGGATATAAAACAGGCCTATATACCTCCCCTCACCTCCTCGACTTCCGCGAAAGGATCAGGATCAATGGTGAAATGGTGCCGCAAACTTTTGTAACAGAGTTTGTAGCGCAGCTCAAACCTACTATCGAAACAATCGAGCCTTCCTTTTTCGAGCTGACAGTAGCGATGGCTTTCCAGTACTTTGCGCTGGAGCAGGTAGATATTGCAATTATTGAAGTGGGCCTCGGCGGCAGACTTGACAGCACCAATGTCATTACGCCCGAGCTCTCGGTCATCACGAACATCAGCTATGACCACATGCAGATACTTGGTAATACCCTGTCTGAAATAGCATCTGAAAAAGCAGGCATTATCAAAGCAGGTATACCTGCAATCATTTCTGAAACACAATCAGAGATAGAATCTGTCTTCAAAGATAAAGCCGCTGCACTGGGTGCTCCTATTCATTTTGCTGACCAGGAATGGCTTGTACAGCAGTCTGATTTCTCTGAAGGTCATCTACGATTAGGATTACAGCATACACACAACGGTGATCTCAAGACCATCCATACCGATCTTACAGGTCAATACCAGCTGAAAAACATCATGGGTGTTTTATCGGCCGTAAAAGTCCTGCAAAAAGCAGGATGGGAATTGCCGGAAGCTACCGTTATGACAGCGCTTTCTCATGTTAAGAAACTCACAGGTTTACGAGGCCGCTGGGAAATCGTTTCCCGCGATCCGCTGACGATCTTTGATGTAGGGCATAATCAGGCGGGCATAACTGAAATCGTACAGCAACTGGAGCATATGGTATACCGGCACCTGCATATTGTAACCGGTTTTGTGAAGGATAAGGAAGTGAGTAAAGTACTGCCGCTCTTCCCTCCTGCTGCGACCTATTATTTCTGTAAAGCACAGATCCCGCGTGCAATGGACGAGAAAGAACTGGCTGAAGCTGCGCAACAGCATGGCTTGCGTGGGCATGATTATGCGACTGTGCAACAGGCATATCAGGCAGCGAAGCAAAATGCGCATAAAGATGATATTGTACTGGTGTGCGGCAGTTTCTTTATTGTTGCGGAGGTGATGTAGGATGAAACGTCCGCCGCTCAATGACATAAAATAATAGCGAGGGCGCATCATAATTTTGATGCGCCCTCGCTATTATGTCAGATAATTATTTGCAATACCAACTTCTTATCCAAGCTTCAATTCCTTCAACTTTAACAGTGCATAGAACAAGCATGTTACATGCAGACTTTGCAGGATCTTATTTTCCTTCAGCAGCACTTCCACATCTTCGAGATCCATCAATACCACTTCAATTTCTTCATTCTCATCCAGGTCCTGATCCTGTACCTTTCTACCACCTGTTGCCAGGAACATATGTGTAAGGTTATTGCTGGATGCCGGATTCGGCGCTACTGCTCCTAACGGGATCAGCTTTTCGAAATCGTAGCCTGTCTCTTCCAGTAATTCCCTGCGCATGGCGAATTCAGGATTCGGATCCGTGTCATCCATTGTACCACCAGGGATTTCCAGTATCGTCTTCCCTATGCCCTGCCTGAACTGTCTTACTAACACGATGCGACCATCTGCTGTTACCGCAACACAGTTTACCCAGTCATTGTATTCCAGTACATAGTATGAGTCAACAATCTTTCCTTTAGGTGTCTCACATGTGTCTTTACGTGCTGTTAACCAATCGCTCTTGTAAATGTATTCAGAACTTAATGTCTTCCACTCTAATGATGCCATAGATCTTCTGTTTAATGATTATTACCTGGTATTGCCAGTGCTACAAGCCACTACAGCATTACCGGTTATTATTGTCACTACTGGCTAGTGCCAGTTACTTCTCTCTTTCAATCTTTCTATGTGTGCAAGGTGATGCTTACCGTGCCAGGCATAATTTGCAGCAACAGTTTTCAACGCGAAGATCTTTCCACTTTCTGGATGTACAAATGTACGTTCCCATTGCTCCTCAGTCAGGCCTTCCATCAGGTTTACCCAACGGGTATGCAATGCGTGCAGTAAAGTCAGTGAGATATTGATCGGTGTTTTGGCCACATCCGGAAGTTCGGCCCACGCAGTTTCATTGTATGCCTTGATAGTAGGATTGTCTTCCGTCAACGCCCATTTAAAACGGGTCAGCGCATTCGTATGACTGTCCACCAGATGATGTACTACCTGTGCTACTGTCCATCCACCGGGACGGTATGGCGTCGCTAATTGTGCAGCATCAAGGGTCTGTACCGCGATCTCTACCAGTGAAGGAAGATACCTGATATCGTTGATATACCCTCTTAATGCGCTGGCGCTAATTTCAGCAGGTGCCGGCGATGGCATTTTGCCGGTGGGATACTTTAGTTGCTCCAGATCTATCTCCATTGATATTTTGAATTAAGATTAAGAATTGACAGCTTTAATGCGCTTCGATTTAAACCTATTCCTCTCTCAATCCCTTACCCGTCATATGGATAAACACATCTTCCAGATTCGCCTTCTTCACTTCTTTCTTCCTTTCGAAACCTCCTGCTACTAACTGATCGATCAGGGCGTCTGGCGATTCCAGGGCGATGATACGTCCGCTATCAACGATGGCGCAACGGTCACACAGGAATTCGGCTTCATCCATGTAGTGGGTCGTAATAACAACCGTAGTGCCTTTTGAGCGTACTTCCAGGATCAGGTCCCAGAGATTGCGCCTTGCCTGCGGGTCCAGCCCTGTAGTAGGTTCATCCAGGAAAATGATCTTAGGTTTATTGATGAGTGTAGTGGCGATGGAAAAGCGTTGTTTTTGTCCGCCGGAGAGGTCTTTGAACATAGCTTTCGCCTTGTCTTCGAGATTGAAGGTGGCGAGCAGCTCTTTCGGATTCACGTCCTGGTTGTACAGTCCGCAAAAGAGCGTGATCAGCTCTGTAAGATTAAGCCTGGGATAGTACCCGGAACTCTGGAGCTGCACCCCTATCAGCTTTTTAATGGTTTCAGGGTCCTTATCGAGGTCTATTCCATCGACAATCACTGTTCCCGAGGTTTTATCCCGGAGCGTCTCTATGATCTCCAGTGTGGTGGATTTACCAGCCCCGTTAGGTCCTAGTAGTCCGAAGATCTCATTTTCGTATACATCGAAACTGATGCCTTTAACTGCCGTAAAATCGCCGTACGTCTTGACCAGGTCTTTTACTTCAATAATCTTCCTCTTTTCCATGCGTCTAAATTAATGCAAATAGCAACAGGCTGCAAGCCTGAACAGTAAAAAGCGGTTTTCCCACCATAAATAAGCGGATAATGACAATACCCAGGCATCATCTGGATACATCGTGCATACAGCTTGCATATAACGTTCATGATCTTCCGTTCATCTTCCGTTCGGAACGGAAGATGAACGGAAGATCATGAACGTTATATGCAAGCTGTATGCAACCTCAATGCTACAGGAAAGGCCGGTTGTGTGAACGAAGAAGCGCCGGTCCTGGCGTGGACCTGACCGGGATCTATGCTATACAAATCCTGATCAGGCCCACGCCAGGACCGGCGCTTCTATGACTATTCCGGCTGCTATTGCCGGCGTACGGTTATTTCTTTACAAAGAACTGCGTAAAGTAGGTGATCCTTCCTTTAGGAGCAGCTCCGATGCCGATCATGTTGAAGTCGCCCAGCATGTTCTTACGGTGGCCAGGACTTTTGATCCAGCCATCTACTACTCCTTTGGCATCCAGGTTGCCGTAGGCAACATTCTCGCCTACGCCGGATACGCCATGGAACTTCAGTGTCACAGCGTCGTTACGGATCTCAAACTGGTCGTGCCCGAAAGCAACTTTACCATTGGCCATATTGTCACTATGCTTCTGTGCCAGCTGGGAACAATAGGATTCCAGTTTCAGCGGAGGCAATCCTTTTGACGCCCTGAACTCATTAGTGTAATAAAGAATGTCCTTTATCATTTTGGCATTCCCGGCTGCTGTAGGCTCCTCACTTTCTGCCGCCGGAGGATTCCCCTTTGCAGGCGCAGTTTTAGCAGGTACGGCTGACCGGGAACATGAAAAAACGAATAAATGGAAGGTCAGAATAAAAGAAAATACGGTTAATGTGAGCTTACGGGTCATAGCGTAGTGTGTATGGTAATAGATGTTAAATAATTTACATTAGACTTAAATAACCAGTGCTGGTTTAGCAATAGTTATACCAAAAGCTCATATTTTCTTTTTTTCTAACTATTTACTATTCGTTGCCAGACATCCATCATGTTCCTTGACCCTAAAAATACAGGTACCCGCTGGTGTAATTTGGACGGTTTCAGCTCCAGAAGTCGTTGTCTGCCAGTAGCCATTGCCAGTCCGCCAGCCTTTTCCATGATGAAGGACATCGGGTTGCACTCATAACATAAACGCAAACGCCCCCCTGCATATTTTCCAAAAGCCGGATACATGAAAATCCCTCCCTGGATCAGGGTACGGTGCACTTCTGCCACCATACACCCTACAAAACGGTGCCGGTAGATCTTGTCATGGTCATCTTTGGCAAGGAAATAGTCAATCGCCTTGCGGATCTTATCTTCATACAGGTGATAGTAACCAATGTTGACAGAAAAAATGTCACTTTCCCCCGGACATTTCAGGTTGGGATGTGACAGGCAGAACTCACCGATGGAAGGGTCCAGGGTGAAGCCCTGTACGCTGCGCCGGGTAGCATATACCAGCATGGTGGAAGACCCGTAGATGATATAGCCTGCGGCAATCTGTACATAACCTGGCTGCAGGAAGTCTTCCAGCTCGCACACACTGCCTGTAGGCGTTAAACGGCGATATACGGAAAAGATAGTGCCGATAGATACGTTCACGTCTATGTTGCCCGATCCGTCCAGGGGGTCCAGCAATACGACATACTTGGAGTTCTTAGAATGCTCATCGTCAAAGGCAATGAAATTCTCTTCCTCTTCAGATGCCACCCCGCAGCAATAGATGCTGCTGCGCAGGGAACCAATAAACTGATCATTGGCAAATTCATCCAGTTTCTTGACCGATTCGCCCTGTACATTAACACGTCCTGCCTCCCCGAGGATATCGGCAATACCCGCCTTATTGACCTCCACGTTGACCCGCTTCGCGGCCAGACCTATATCACGCAATAAGCCAGACAATTGTCCTGTAGCACCGGGGTAATTCCTAAGCTCCTGGATAGTGAATTCATCCAGGGTCATTACTTTTCTGTTGTTATTCATGTATAATGGATTAGTTTTCTCATAACTGTGACCTGCCACATGCATTCCCTACATTTAGCTAATTTACCGAAAACAGGAACTATTTTAATGGAACTGTCATTTTAAGGGAAACAAATTTTAAAACAAATTTAAAGTTGCCTTACTTTGTCCCGTATTTTTTTCACGGAAGATTAAGCATATATGAAGGTTTTCAAATTTGGCGGTGCAAGTTTAGAAAGTGTTGAACGTATCCAACAAGTTGCAGCTATCGTACAGTCATTCCCGGACCAGCCTATCCTGATCGTTATATCGGCTATGGGCAAGACGACAAATGAACTGGAAAAGGTCGCCCAGAACTTCTATCTGCGTAAACGTGAAATAGCAGCCCAACTGCTGAATAATGTTGAGGAACAACACCTCGAAGTGGCCGACAAACTGCTGGGTACCCGTGACAACCCGGTTTTTACCCAGTTACAACAATTCTTTACCGAAGCAGAATGGACCCTGGGTGAAAAACCAGGCCGTTCATACGATTATTACTACGACCAGCTGGTTAGCCTGGGTGAGTTGCTTAGTACTGCGATCGTCAGTGCGTATTTCAACCTGGCGGGTGTCAATAATATCTGGCAGGACGTACGGGATGTGTTCCGTACAGACGAGACCTTCCGTGATGCGAATATAGACTGGGAAGTAACCGGTCAGAATGTACAGGAGAAAGTACTGCCGCTGTTTAAGAAGACCAATATCATCATTACACAGGGCTTCATTGGTAGTACCGATCAGAATGAAAGTGTAACGCTGGGCCGTGAGGGCAGTGACTATTCAGCAGCCGTATTTGCGAACCTGCTGAATGCTGAAAGCCAGACCATCTGGAAAGATGTGGAAGGGCTGAAAAACGCCGACCCGAAGTTATTTCCTAACACGATCAACATACCTGAGATCACTTACAGTGAGGTGATCGAGATGGCGTATTATGGTGCACAGGTGATCCATCCAAAGACCATCAAACCGCTGCAGAACAAACAGATACCCCTGTATGTGAAGAGCTTTTTGAACAAAGATCTTCCAGGCACCGTCATTAAGGAAGAAACTGATACAAAGCAGTTACCGCCCATCATAGTACTGAAGAAAAATCAGGTATTGCTGACCATCACTTCCCGCAACTTTGATTTCATTACGGAAGATAGGATCAGTGACATATATGAGCGTTTCCACAAGCTGAAGATCAAGATAAATTTAATGCAGAACGCGGCCATTAGTTTCTCCTGCTGTATTGACAATAGCCCGGAAAAGATCGAGCAACTAATGAAGGAGCTGCATAATGATTTTAAACTGTCATATAACGAAGGATTAGAATTGCTGACCGTTCGTTATAACCAGAACGGCCTGCTGGACGAACTAAGCAAAGACAGGACTGTGCTGCTTGAACAGCGATCACTCATCACAATTCAGCGCCTACTGAAATAATTTTTCATACCTTTTTGCAACCTTTTCTGTACCCGGTCGTCTTTCTAAAAAACAACCTGCATGAAAAAGGTATCCATATTTATCATTATAACCCTGGGTATCCTTGCCATTATTGCACTGGAGGGCAGGGCTTTGCAAAAACTGAGAATGGAACGTGCAGGCGCCAAACCTGAAATGCTTCCTTTTTACCTGCTCTGTATAGGGAGCGAGTGGGTAACACCAGTTAAGACACAGCCTTACCACCACTCTGAGATCTGAACTTATGAAAAAGATTTTGCTTATCATGTTCCTGGCCATCGCCGGCACAGGGACCATCTATGCCCAGCACGTTTCAGGAAAGATTACTGTTAAGACAGCCGAAACAAATGGGCAACCCCTTCCCTTTACAAACGTATTACTGCGTCATGTGAAGGACTCCTCCCTTGTAAAGGGAGAACTCAGCGCCACGGACGGTAGCGCCACCTTCGAGAAGATCACCGAAGGCAGGTACTTTATTGAGGCCACACTGATGGGTTATACATCCGCCAGTACATCTGCCTTCTCCATTGATGCCGGCCACCAGCTTGTTCAATTGCCTACACTGAGTTTATCGCAGGCCAGCAAAACACTGCAGGCTGTAAATGTGACCGCTCAGAAACCTTTCATTGAAAGAAAGAACGGCGCCACAGTATTGAACGTGGAAAGTAGTCTCGCTGCTTCCGGCGGCACAGCCCTGGATGTCTTAAAAAGGGCGCCAGGTGTACAAATAGACAAAGACGATAACATCATCCTGCAGGGTAACCAGGGCGCCACTATCATGTTGGACGGCAAGCTGACCTACCTGTCGGGCGAACAACTGGCCAATCTGCTGAGAAGCCTTCCTTCCGAAAATATTGCAACGATAGAAATTATCACGAGTCCTTCCGCCAAATATGATGCAGCAGGTAAAAGCGGGATCATTAATATCAAGACCAAGAAAACTATTATTACTGGTATTAATGGTTCCCTCAACCTCGGCACCGGCGCCGGTAAATACGGGTTCTACAACGCCGGTCTGAATTTAAACTGGCGCACGGAGAAATTCAACGCCTTTGGTAACTACAACAATGGTTACAGAGGTTTTTTCCAGACACGTTATCTGGCCCGCCATATTCAGGGAGATATACCTGCCTTCTTTGAACTGAACGCTTTTAACAGACGTAATTTCAAAAACAATAATTATAAAGTTGGGCTGGATTATTTTCTCACTTCCAAACATACCGTTGGCGTACTGGTGAGAGGATATGACAACGCCTTCAATCAGGATGGCTTTAACCATACGCCTATCAGCAGTAACGGCAAGCTGGATTCAACCTTATATGCGGGTACCACTGTCAGGAATAAATTTAACAATGTCTCTTTTAACCTGAACTATAAAGGACAGCTGGACACATTGGGGACAGAGATCGGCTTTGACGCCGATTGGGCAAGGTTCAACGACAACAACTACATGACGCTTAGCGATAGCATGGCTTACGTGGTGAACCCTGTCAAGAACGATCATGCTATCCTCAACAGGCCAGTGAACCAGGTCACCATCCGCAGCGCAAAATTAGACCTTGTACTGCCATTCAATAAAACCACAAAAATAGAGACGGGCGTTAAATATAGCTCTGTGAAAACAGATAATAATCTCAGGTATGATTCACTGTTAAATGGGAAATATGAGAATGCCATTACACAGAGCAATCAGTTTATCTATACCGAGAATGTTTATGCTGCATATGCCATTTTCAAAAAGACGATCCATAATACAGATTTCCAGCTTGGGTTGCGTGCAGAACAGACGAAGTCAGATGGTTATTCCGTTACACTGCAATCCCATGTAAAGCGGTCCTATCTTGACTTCTTCCCTACCTTCTCACTTGATCAGAAAATAAATGATTCGCACAAGATCGGAGTGAACTATTCCAAACGTATTTCCAGGCCGAATTATGGCGATCTGAACCCGTTTGTATTTTATATCGACAAATACAATTACTTCAAGGGTAACCCGTATATGCTGCCTGAATACACACACAAAGCAGAGATCAATTACACGCTTAAACAGAAGTATGTACTGGCTGTGTCTTATAGTATGACCAAGAACGTAGTGCTGGAGTACATGATACAGAATGATACCACCAAAGTAACGACCTATTACGACAGGAATTTCGAACGTAGTTACGTTTACAACGCGACACTGACCATTCCGATAGATCCTTTCAAGTGGTGGAATATCACCAACAATATCAATGTCAATTACAACTACTTTGATGTTAAGGATAGTGTGGTGAATTTGACGACCAATACCTTCGCTTATAACTATCAGACTACACATACATTCACCTTACCGGACGACTGGAAATTTGAGATCAACGCTTATTATGAAAGTCCGTTCGTTTGGGGCGTGTACAAAATAAAGCCCTCCTATGCCATTGGTTTAGGCGTACAGAAGCAACTGATGAACAAGAAACTGAACATCAAGCTGAATGTTTCCGATATCACCAACAGGGAACAGTTCCGTGGTTCTGCGAAGTTTGACAACATTGATATGTACATCAATAACCGTTGGCAGAACAGACGTGTGAACCTGGCCCTGACATGGAATTTTGGTAACAGCAATATTAAGGCTGCCCGTGACAGGGAAGCCGGTAGCGAACAACAAAGAGTAGGTGGTTAACGCGTACCCTTTATATAATCTTCCAGGTTGTGAATAATGAACTGCTGTTCATCAATCACATACTTTACGACATCACCAATGGAAATCATGCCGACCAGTCTTTGCTGGTCATCTGTAACTGGTAAATGGCGGATATGCTTATCCGTCATTTTTACCATACAGTCCTGGATACTGTCGTTTTCCGAAACTGTAAAAGGATTCTCCGTCATAATTTCCCGGATCAGTGTTTCTTTGGATGCCCTGCCTTTAAGGATAACCCGGCGGGCATAATCACGTTCTGAAAAGATGCCCAATACTTTGTCGCTGTCACTGAGAACGACCAGTGCGCCTACATTTTTGTCTACTAATACGCTCAAGGCGTCAAATACAGAGTCATTTGGCTGGATAGAATAAACCACATGGCCCTTCACCCGAAGGATGTCACGCACTGTTCCCATAACGAGGTAATTTAGGTGTGAAGAATGGAATAGTCCTGTCTATTCCTAAGTTAACATTTTCTACGCAAATTTGCTTCCGTCATACAAATTTTCCTCTGACATCTTGCATTCGGGATTTTAATATATTACTTTACGCAATCGTTCGTCAATCAATCAAAATTCTGTTACTATTTACAACCCTGATAATTAGCATTCTATGCGCAAATTGAGAATACACCTGGCAATCATAGCCTTAACCGGCCTGCTGACCGCGTCCGGTACTGTATCTGCTCAGAAAAGTTTCAAAGACTGGCCAATGGGGACAGAGCCAGCCGCAATCGGATTATTTGTCGCCAATCACTACCTGGCCGGCTCTTTTGCCAATTTCGGTAATCCTGGTCCTCCACAATCCATTACCTATCCTGAGGTGTGCACCTGGTATGGCGCTCTTCAGTTTGCCAAAGCCACCGGCAACAAGGACCTGGCACAAAAACTGGCTGCACGTTATGAACCTTTACTGGCACAATCCCAAAGCCTGAAGCCCAAACCTGACCACGTCGACCACAGCGTATTTGGTGCAATTCCACTGGAACTTTATCTGCAAACAAACCAGAGCAAATACCTGGATGAAGGTAAAAGCTTCGCCGACAAGCAATGGGAATTACCCGAAAATCCACAGGCCAATCAACAGGAGCTTCAGTCAAAAGGACTTTCCTGGCAAACACGCATGTGGATTGACGACATGTATATGATCACGTTAGTGCAGGTAGAAGCCTTCCGCGCTACCGGCAACAAGGAATATCTGGACCGTGCTGCCAGAGAAATGGTGGTATACCTCGATGCCATTCAACAGCCCGACGGCCTGTTCTATCATGCCACAGATGCACCTTTCCTCTGGGGTCGTGGTAACGGCTGGATGGCGGCCGGTATGACCGAGCTGCTCACCGCTTTACCTTCGGGTCACACCGACAGACCGAGAATACTGGACGGCTATAAAAAAATGATGGCCACCCTGAAGAAATTGCAGGACAAGAACTACATGTGGCACCAGCTGCTGGACGATCCTAATGCCTGGGCGGAAACTTCCTGCTCCGGTATGTTCACGTTTGCAATCGTAACGGGTGTAAAGAAAGGCTGGCTTGAAGAAAAAGAGTACGGCCCCGTAGCCAGAAATGCATGGACCACACTCGTAAAATATATCAATGAAAGCGGAGACGTGAAAGACGTTTGCGAGGGTACCAATAAAAAGAACGATCAGCAATATTACCTGAACCGTTCCCGTGTTACCGGCGATCTTCATGGTCAGGCGCCTATACTATGGACTGCCGCCGCGTTACTAGCCAATTGATCACTATAAATGAGACACTAAATTTCCACAGATAATGATGTACAAAGGCCTGTCCATAACAGGAGTTCTCTTTTTTTGCTTCTCAGGGATCCACGCACAGCAGAAATACACAGTTATTTCGCCAGATAAATCGGTAACACTCACCGTAACTGTTGGTACAGACATTTCTTACAGCCTGTCGCAGGACGACAAAGAACTGATCGCACCATCGATCGTATCTTTCAAAACAGACACCGATAAACCAGGCGCCTGGAAAGTCAGCAAAGCGAAAACAGCTACTCACGATGCCACGCTCACGCCTGTCATTATGCAGAAGACGAAGACCATCGCTGACAAATACAATGAACTGCACCTCGATCTCTCTAACGGCCTGGCGCTGGAATGGAGGGCTTACGATAACGGGATTGCCTGGCACTGGATCACCAGCAGCAAAAAGCCTTATAAAGTGCTGGACGAGCAGGCCAATTTTACAATGGACAAAGAAGGCCGCTCCTGGTACCCACAGGAAGATGGCATGTTCTCCCATAACGAACGCAAATACATCAACTATAAGCTGGATAGCCTGGACGATAAAAAACTGGCCAGCCTGCCCGCATTATTCGAAGTAAAGAACACCAAATTGCTGGTTACAGAATCCGGCCTGTTCAACTATGCAGGCATGTGGTTACTGGGACAAAGCGGTGGCAAACTGAAAGCCGTATTCCCCGCATATCCGCGTGAAAAGAAAGTGACCAGCGACAGGGACGAACAGGTATCTTCCCGTGAGGATTATCTCGCCAATATCCAGGGCCCGCAATCATTCCCCTGGAGGATCGTTATGATAGCCCGCCACGACGGCGACCTGCTGACCAATCAGCTGGTATACCAGCTGGCCCCTCCTGCTACCGGCGATTACAGCTGGGTGAAACCTGGCAAGGTACAGTGGGACTGGTGGCATTATAACAACATCTACGACGTCGATTTCCGCGCAGGTATCAACAACGATACATACAAGTATTATATTGACTTCGCGTCCAAATATGGCATCGAATACGTGCTGCTGGACGAAGGCTGGTGCGATACCCGCGACCTGATGAAACTGGCGCCGGGTATTAATGTGAAAGAACTGGTTGACTATGCGAAAGCTAAGAACGTTAATATCCTTCTCTGGACCAGCTGGCTGGTGCTGGACAAACAACTGGACATGGCATTGGATAAGTTCCAGGAATGGGGCGTAAAGGGTATTAAAGTTGACTTTATGCAGCGCGATGACCAGGACATGGTCAACTATTACGAAAAGGTATCAAAGGCCGCTGCGGCCCGTAAACTGATGGTGGATTTCCACGGCGCTTACAAGCCGACCGGCTGGATCCGTACCCACCCGAATGTACTGACTTCAGAAGGGGTATTGGGTAACGAGATCAGTAAGTTTGCCAATCTTATCACACCACAGCATACTACCACTATTCCATTTATCAGAATGGCCGCAGGCCCGATGGACTTTACTCCTGGTGGCATGTTGAATGTACAGCGCGATGCCTGGGCAGCAGTTCCTGGCGAGCCTATGACACTGGGTACACGCAGCAATCAGCTGGCAATGTATGTGGTGTTTGAAAGTCCGCTGCAAATGTTGTGCGACCTTCCCACTCATTACTATCGCGAACCAGTGGCTATGGAGTTTCTGAAAACAGTGCCTACCACATGGCAGCAAACCATTCCGTTACACGCTAAAGTAGGCGAATATGTGGCTGTAGCCAGACAAGCGCCTAACGGCGACTGGTACATTGGTGCAATGACCAACTGGACGCCGCGCGAACTGACGATAGATCTTTCATTCCTTCCGGAAGGCAAGTATAAGATCGATAGCTGGAAAGACGGGATCAATGCAGACCACAATGCAAAAGATTGTAAGATGGAATCCGGAACGACAGACAATCACTCGAAGATCACAATTAAGATGACGAAGGGTGGCGGTTATGTGGCAAGGATCACAAAACAATAAAAAGGAAAAAGGGAAGCTGCAAACGGCTTCCCTTTTTTCATGCAGCAATACTACTTCGCCGCAAAAAATTTAAACCTGCTCCATACAGTGCCGGTCGCTGTTTTCCATTCACACCTGGTATACATATCCCTGTAGAACGAGGAAGCTGCAGTAGACGGTGCATGCGCTTCCATAAAGAGATCATCCCCTTTTCTATAAAAGCTATCTATAGTTATTTTAACGTAATCGGATCTTACGTTCATATTCCTGCCCACATACAAACGTGCGGGCACATTAGCCTGCAATGCTGATAAACTATCAGCAGGTAATGCCTCTACAGAACACGTAATATGCAATCCCTCTCCTCTTGTCTCCGACTTATGCACCCGTACCATGGCGCTTTTCCAATTTGGCACCGGTATCTGCATCAGTAAAATGCAACCTGTCACCAACACTAAGAGAACTAATATATTCCCCCAAACGATCAGTCTACCCGGAGGCTTTGAAAGCACCTCCTGTACTTCGTCGCTACGCAGTTCATAAACATTTCTATTATCCGCTTCGGGCATATTATATCAATTGAAATTATCCTTTTAATTACCCAGTTCAAGCTGGTTCTTAACCAGTTCATAATAATATCCACGACTCATGGACAAGCTGTCGTGCGTTCCGGTTTCAGTGATCTCTCCTCTGTCCAGAACAATGATCTGATCGGCATTCCTCACAGTGCTTAATCTGTGAGCGATCACAACGACGGTCTTCCCTTTAAAGAACCGCTCCAGATTTTCCATGATCTGCCGCTCGTTATTGGCATCGAGTGAACTGGTAGCTTCATCAAAGAAAAGGAATTGCGGATCTTTATATACTGCCCTGGCAATAAAGATCCTTTGCTTTTGTCCACCGCTTATACCAAGTCCGTTGTTGCCGATCTTCGTAGTATAACCTAACGGCAGCTCTTCTATAAACTCTTTAATATTTGCAGTACTGACCGCATATTGCATCCTTTCATGATCTACCGCTTTACCGTCCAGTGCAATATTCCTTGCTATTGTATCGTAAAAGATATAAGCATCCTGTGTAACCGTGCCGCATTGCGTTCGCCAGTAATGGGAAGAGACGTTCTCCAATGGCTCATCACCCAAAAATATAGTGCCGCTTGTAGGTTTATAAAAATTGAGCAGTAGCTTCATCAATGTGCTTTTCCCGCTTCCGCTTGCGCCAACAATAGCGGTTACCTTTCCATGCGGGATGGTAAAACTTACATCCTTCAGTACAAAAGCTGAATTAGGTCCGCCATACTGGAACGATACATTCTCTACGCTGACGTCCATGTCAGGCAGGTCTTCAAGCTGCTGAATCAGGCCCACCTCCTCTTCCTGTTCATCCCTGCGATTGTGGATCTCCTGCATCCTGTCCATACTTAAACGGGCGTCCTGCGCAGCTTTAACAAAGGACACCAGCTGTTCAAGCGGGCCATTTGTTTGCCCGATGATGTATGAAATACTCAATAGCACACCGATGCTGAAATGTCCATTGATCACTTCCCTGGCGGCAAGAAATGAGATAAGGATATTTTTCACCTGCGACAGAAACACAAAACCCACACGCTGATATTGTTCAAGCGCGAGGCTGCTGATGTTCAGCTTGAATAGTTTTAGTTGTAACTGTTCCCACTCCCAGCGTCGCGGTGTTTCACTTCCATACAGCTTGATATCCTGCATGCCTGTGATCATTTCAAACAGCTTATCCTGGTTCTGCTTATTACGGGAAAACCTTTTATAATCCAGCCGCTTCCTTCTTTGCCTGAACAGAAAGATCCATACTACGGCCCCTATGCTGAAGATCAGGAACATACCAAAGATCCTCATATCATACAAGGCCAGTACAATGGAGAACACGGTGATATTGATCATAGAAAAAAGAGAACTCAGCAGGCTGCTGGTCAGGAATGTTTCTATCCGGTGGTGATCATTTATCCGCTGTGTAATATCCCCTACCGCCTTCGTATCAAAATATTTGATCGGTAGCTTGAGTAATTTTATAAGGAAATCCGATATGATGTTAAGGCTTATACGCACATTCACATGCAGCAGCAGCCAGTTCTGGATCATATCAATAGCCGTACTGCCGAAGAACAGGAATAACTGCGAAAGCAATATGAGATATACGATAGTAAGGTCTGCATCCTTTACACCATAATCAACAAGGAACTGGGCCAGGAAAGGAAGTACAAGAGAGATAGCACTCGCGCTCAGCATGCCGGCCAGCAACTGCAGCATGTACCGTTTATGCGGGAACAGGTACTTTAACAGGAAGCCATATCCTTTCTTATCTGCATTTGCATTCTCCAGGGCATAAAACTCCGGTGTAGGTTCTAAAAGCAGTACTACACCTTTGCTATCTGCAGAACTGATCCAGCTCTTAAGAAAGGTTTCCTTATCAACTTCTACCGACCCATGGGCAGGATCAGCGATGTACAGCTGTATTTCCTCATCTTTTGCAGATTGGAATAAACGTCGTTTCCGCTTTACTTTATAGAGCACTACAAAGTGATCCTGATTCCAGTGCAGGATACACGGTAACGGACATTCCATTAACTGAGCAAAGGTAACAGTGGCGCCAAAAGTGCGAAACCCTAACCTTTCACAGGCATGATTCATAGAACCCAGGCTCACCCCATTTTTGTTGAGGTAACAAAGCTCCCTTAAGTAATCCAGTTCAAGCGACTTCCCATAGTATGCTGCGATCATCTTTATACAAGATGGCCCGCAGTCCATGATATCATGTTGAATAAACGATTTGAACCTCATATTATCTTATCTTCTTCATTACCTGTATACCCTGATAGTGTTTAGCCAGCAAACAATAGATCACATATTCATGCATCCGCTGATTGGAACTGAATGTCCTGTTAATATGCATATGTACGTAACTGGACAGTGTACTGACAATAAAGTCTTCGCCGCCTTTACTATACATATCACGCACTAAGTTTTCCAGACGGCTGTTACGGCCGACAATAATATTAGAATGCTGTTCCATTATACTTTCTATTGCCGCTCTGTATTTTCTGAATTTATCATTGATCTGTGTCCTGATCACTTTATCAGCGTTGAACTCCCTTTCAAAGTCCGACTGCCATTGAAGGATCAGGGCATGTCGTTTTTCAATGCCTATTCCAAACAGATCAAAATAAGCATCAATGCTGCGAAGACATGTCAGCCATCGGGCGTCGCCATCAGCGCTATTCTTTAATTGCACCAGTGTTTGCAGTACAGCATCGCTGTCGCAACAGAAAATGCTTTCCGCTTCTTCGATACAGGTACTACCATACCGCTCCAGCTCTCTGTCGTAGGTATCCTGTTGTACTTTCCAGATGACGTCGTTTTCGACATATTCGCTGATAGCAGTGTACATACCTGTTATCACCTCCTGCGCATATTCTGGCCCTGTTAAAAATCTTATCCGTAAGTGTGGGTCAGGGTCGTTATATCTGATGAAGAACCATTTGGAGATCGCTTGCTTTTCTTCAAGGGCGGAAACTAATGGAGCTATGCTATTCAGCAAAATATCATCGGCAGACTTTACCCCTGTATACAGTTTGAAATACAGCCATTCATCACCGGGAACAAACTTTCGCTTTACTTCCATATTCAATTCGCCGTTGAACCTCGGCTTCCGGGTATTAACGATATTCTTATGAAAAGAGAATATCAGCTGATTGGCAAAGTTGACATCTCCCTCCCGGGACTTCAACGGGCTATTCCCCTTGAAATATTCATTTACAGTGACCCGCTTCCTTTTCTTCATTTCATCTACAAGGATCTCGATCATAAACTGATTCTCCAGATCCAGCAGGAAGTCATTATCCTGTGAAACACCCAGCGTAATATAACGAGGCAACTTTAATTGTTTTCGCAGATGGCCCATTTTTATTACCCTTTCAGCGCCTTTGGCAGCCATCAACTCACTGCAATCTTCTGCACTCAGCCTCCATCTTGCAGCCGAAAAGACGATGTTCTTATACACTACACGCGGAAAGAAAACAACATCTCTAAACGCATGTCCCGTGTCTATATAAAAACTGGTCATACGCCGCTGTGTCTGTAGGTCACATAAAAAATGATAAACAGGCAGTGAATTGTAATGATAGTTGTAAGCAGAGGCTACTTCCGGTATGACCTGCTTATTGTATTTATACGATCGTAAATAAACCGTATCTCCTTTTACAGAAACGCCTATCTCAGATAAGCGGATCGCCTTCTTCGTATTATCCACGATACATTGGATATAGGGTATTTCATAGGCCCTTACTCCCGGCCGCATCAAAACATTAGATGCCCGGCTTTGCGCAGCATGGATGACTTCCGCAATGATGGCTTCAGGATTATTCTCATCCTCCGCATGTACAATTTCTTTTATCAATGAACAGATACCTTCATGCTCCAGTGCAAACCTTGAAATGTAATTTGCCGCACTGGTAGCGCCAGCACTCTGAAACAGGATACTTGTCCCGGTTTCATTCTCCAGCAGGGATAACATTACTGGAAAAGTATCCGCGCCATCGGCTGTTTTGGAAGGAAATGCCGATAGTTCTTCATCTGTCAGCTCAATTACCTGCTCATTTTTCTCTACCGACCTGATATAGCGGTTAACCCAAAACGAGTGCAGTTCTTTGAGCCAGCCTATTTCCTGCTTATCTTTCTTTTCTTTGGCGGGCCATGTGAGATCATCTATCAATGGTGAATAATTCGCCATGTTGTTGAAATGCTGAAGATACCCCACGCCTATTTCGTTATCAAGTGCCAGTAACAACGGCACTTCCCTACCCTCAAACTTCTTGGTGAAAGCCTGTTTAAAAGCAGTCAGGTTTGAGGTGGCGCCCCAGTTGATCTGGGAGATATCAGGAGTAAGGCGGCTCAGAATATCCACACCTTTCTGAATATCTGATATCAGCTGCTTATCGATGGTAGCATTACCAAGATCATAGTAAAGGTTTGTATTGATCAGGTAATTGGGTTTATAGCCAATGCCAAAATCGGCCGCACCGGCGTTAATCGTATCATAGATCGCTTTATTATTACCTATTTTCTGCTTGTCAAGTGTATCCAATCCATCTCCAAGTACATTCAGTTTGCTAATGAAATTTCCAATATACTTAGCATCACTTTCCTCCGCTATTGCACTATACCCATTCAGCAGATCGATAAAATGTTCCCTGGGATTTTTGGTCACCGGTACATCTACTTCACTTACCAGTACCTGCGCATCAATCAAAGCAGTGATAAAGGAATCTGCATCTTCTTCGCTCACATCGTCCTGCGTCAGTACCTGTTGTAAGGCTTTGAACTGAACACCGTCAACAGCAGCCTGTACCAACATTTCAATATATTCGTTATTGCCGATTGACACGAGATTGTATACCCGTTCATAGTTCCGGTAAGTACCTTCCACATATCGCTTCTTCGCGCCTACGTTGTACATACTGTTATTCGGATAATACTTTGCATATTTCATGATGATCCTGTCGCCACGCAGCGTATCTACCAGTGTAGTCAGGAAATGCATGTCGAGCGACGATCGTCTTATAAAACCATCGCCTTCAGGCATAAGTAGTGTTGTATTGTCTCCCAGCTGCGCCGTTCCACAACCTGCGAATAATCCGAATGGCACACACCTGTTGGTAGCCCTGATATAATATTTCAGCACGCCCTTTAAAATATGCTCGTCCGTTTTCTTCTCACAATACATCCTGCACCACTGCTCGAACAGCACCGGAGACGCCAGGTAAAGCGCTTCCCTGAAGGTATCATCCGCATATAATTCTTCACCAAAACCCTGCAATTGTTCCAGTTCTTTACAGTGATCAGCTATTCTGAAGAAATCATCCAGTGAAAAGAGAGGCGCCCTGACCACTATGGTAGAAAAAGGAGTAAACGGATATGATATATTAGACTTCTTCATTTGCTTCATTTGTAATGAAAAAAAGATCCTTTAGCATTGAGAGGTGTTCCATCTTCTCCGATGAATCTGATGAGGCGTCATGAATAATAAATTCATTGATATCATATGTCTCATGATACTGATGAATAGTATCGTACAACTCCTCTACAGATATCACCAATGTCTTAAAAGCCTCCTTGCCGGTGCCCGTTACAGCTGTCCTCGCAGCACTATCTGTATCCTTCACTATTCTGACAGACAAAGCCAGGTTCACTTCCGGCAACATACCATGCCTTTCCAGGTATTCTCCACGGTAATGATCAAGTACTGAAGCGTCCATCTCATTGTCTGCATTACCGTGAAACAATGATTTACAGAAATTCGTCTTGTACCTGACTATATGCGCCAGTGACTTAAAAGAACCAGACAAATACCATAACTGTGGGGGCATACCGCCGTAAGGAGGCAACACGATATCCCGTTCAAATAACTCCTCTTCCCGATGAAACAGATCATGGATCAACTCCAGGTTCTTCTCGAAGTAAGGCGTCCAATTCGTACGGTTCAATTCTTTGTTCAGTAGTTGTATGGCATAATCACTATCGGGCACTCCCTTTGCCAATCCCAGGTCTATCCTGTTTCCAAAAAGACTGTTCAGGAATTTAAAGTTCATCGCGATAGCATAAGGAGAATAAACAGAGATAAGACTGCCCGCTGTACCGATGCGTACCCTTTCAGTCATTCCTGCCAATAGTGTGAGCAGGATATCAGGGTTGCTCCAGGCATTCGTCTTGAAGGGCCGGTGATGTTCGCCGATCCAGAACCGGCTGCACCCTGTCTCATCTGCCCTGACCGCATATTGCGTTACCTCTTCTACTGTTTCTATGCTGGTTTTGCCTGCTCTATAACCAAATTCAAGGATACCTATGCGGATATTACTCATGAGCTGCGTTATTAAGAAAGTAAGAAAAACTTATCCCAGGCCTTTAATTCAGGGTTGAGATAACCATACACAGCCAGTACCGCCCCCGGCCACCCATGCAGGAAAGACAACTTCACATTTGAAATATCTTCCAGCTGCATATCCTGTTCCAGGGACGATATCGTCCTGTTTATCCAGTGTTCGTAAGCATCAGTGAATATTGATCGTCCGCACAGCCCGGCTATTCTCGTGTAGAGCTGAGCTACTCCGGCGGCCCCATGACAGAAGTGATAGTCCTCCACACCCGTCAGGTCGAAGTTTGTCCGCTGCGTGCAGCAGTCGCCTATCTCCATGGCAAGGTCTTCATAACGGCTATTATCAAGCGTCTTTGCAGCCCTTAGTAAGAGGAATGTTATACCAAGATCACTGTTACAATACGCAAGTCTTGTATTTACGTGCACCTTCCTCGCACCTGCCGCTTCATTGTAAATATTGTAGGGGAAATTAACTAAGGGGGAAATGCCGTTGGCCTGATTACGGAAGGATATTAGATAATCAAGACCATCTTCCAACAGCTTCTTACAATACTCTTTTTCTATGTCCTGTTCGTAAAGGTTGAGCAGGATCAGTAAGAAGCCCGGAATGCCATGTGCAATACCGAAATTACATCCTGTCACATATTCATCATGCACACTGTTATTGAATATATCTGCTTCAGTGCCGCTATTGTAAGCTTTTGTAGATAGCAAATGTATAATACGCTTTAAATGGTCTTTCTTTCCTCTGACCTCAAAGTATCTGACAATACCGAATGCACCATGGAAGAAGTCAAAATTTTCATGGTTGATAAAAGTGATGCAGTTCTCATACATGACATCATCAAGGTCGTCCAGCTGCATAAGATAGGTTTCATCCAATATGCCTTCATTTATCAGCTCTGTCAGTACGATGCCCAGTCCTGATAGTCCATCTGCATAAGATGCATTGCGCAGGAACTGTTCGCTACCTTCATTCACTTCATCAAAGATGATAGCCAGCATCCTTTCCATTCCGTCAAGGAACTGTTGTGAAGGCGAGAATTTGTAGGAATAGAAATAATACACCAGTAATCCGAGCCGCCCTTTAAAAAGACCGTTGGTATTGATGATCTCATCCAGATCAGCGGCAGCGATCTTACCGTTGATCTGTTCTACAATATGTGCTGCAGTCGTTCTCATAGTGGATAATTAGCAAAAGTCAGATAATCATACGGTACGTCTCCCCGGGAGGCTATCAGTGCAGTACCGATACCACAGATACCCTGGAGAAAACTTATATGTACCGTTTCTATTTCATTATTGTAAAAAGACTCATATCCACCCCATTTCGTGTCAAACCTGCCGAAGCCTATTGTTTTCTCGAGCCAGTAATCAGCCGATTCTTTAAATGCAGGCGACGCAGTCCTGGAGTACAGATAAGAAAATAAGGTGTATAAGCCGGATGAACCGTACAACAGATTGGCATCCTTTATATGCCGGCCGGCATCATCCCTGTACGCAGCAGCATGCGTTAGAATGCTTATGCCCTCGTCAACAAGCGATGCGTCTTTTAATATCTCACCGACATGATAAAATGTATATCCAATACCTACATCTCCATAACACAGGTTCTGATAATTGTATTTCTCAAGGATATTTCCGTCAGCAATGATATTAGGGAATAGTGCGGCGCTCTCACCAGTGCCTTTATACCTGGCTATAAACCGCAATGACTCCCGTATCAATACCTCACATTTTTCCTGTTGTATGCCTTGTTTATAACATCCGGTCAGGAATGCGATTGTTCCCGCTACGCCGTGCATTATACCAAGTTCGATCACTTCTTTGTTCCTTAACGAAGACTGCCAGTACCTGCTGCCATCTTCCGGATCAACACAGGAACAATCCTGGATCAGCTCAATCAGGGCTTCTAACTGTACGCTGACCACTGCCTTTTGCGACAGTCGTTTTAAATAGTAATTACCGGCAGCAATACCACCCACTACCGGGTCCAGGTCCTTCTGCTCTTGTTTCCAGTCCGAAAACTGTGTTATTATAGTATCGAGTTCATCGAGTATTTCAGCGTCATCATCCGATTGCTGATCGGTCATGAATAAATATGCATGTCCAAATTCTATGATCTCTCTGAACAACATATCACTGGTATACCCATTATTCAATTTTTCAATCACCTTCTCCAGGCTCCCGGATATTAAGCCGGAATGGCTGTCATCTTTAACGAACAAACAATAATAATAATAATAGAAAACAGCCAACCCTGATATGCCATTAATCCCAATGGAATCGAATTTAGTATGGTGCTGGTCTATCGAGTGCTTGACCCTGGCTATAATATCATGACTTTCTACCATAGACATGTGCGGTTTATGAACTCCGGAAAGAGATAAGGGGGCCAGAAATTACAATACCGCGGATCTGCCATTTCCGGCCCCTTTATACTTATCGATTCAATGCTTATCGTGTAGTAACAGGATCACTGGTACCGCATGAGTTGTCACGGCAGGAACATTGAGATCCTGAAGAAGAGTCAACATCTTTTGAGGTTTTAACACCACCAATGATGTTTTCCATTTGTTTTTCCTGAAGTTTGCTGATCACTTCTTTGTCAAGCTGAAGGCTCTTGCCTAATTTAATTTTCGGGTTCATACGATTTAATTTGAAACGTGGGTACAGTGCTTCCAACATACGCTAGGGAAGCTTTAGCGACGATAACCCGTATTATGATTCAACTGGGAACTCAGGGTCCTTAGGGTTACATGAATTATCACGGCATGAGCAGCTGGATCCTGAAGAGGAGTCAACAGCACCTACAGCTTTAACACCACCAATGATGTTTTCCATTTGTTTTTCCTGCAGTTTGCTGATCACTTCTTTGTCTAACTGGAGACTCTTGGTTAATTTGATCTTGGGATTCATAAAAAAGAATTAAAAAATGAGAATTAAAACTTCCAACATACGCTATGGAAGCATTAGCGGCTTGATATCAAGACCTTTTGAACAGCATATTATCTTGCTACTCCGAATCTTTGTGTTTCAGGATAGCAGCTGTGATGTATGCAGGAACAGTTACGTGAAGGGAGATCAACATCTTCGGCAGATTTGATACCTCCTGTAATATTTTCCATTTGTTTCTCCTGCAGTTTGCTGATTACTTCTTTGTCCAGCTGGAGACTTTTGGTTAACTTAATTTTTTGGTTCATAAAAAAAGATCTAAAAAGTGAAAAAATAAACTCCGGTCTTATGCTATGAAAACATAGCGATTCGTATCACATTCTTATGAGCATCAAACTCATCGTGCCGTTGCGAATTAGGAAATAGGCGCCCGGCTAACACTATGGAAGCGTTAGTATCTTGCTTATTACAGGTAGACGAAACCAGCTTGTACAATGATGAAACAAGATCCTACAGTAATATTTACAACCTGTTTACTTCATCTTCAACGCCTGATTTCCGCTCTCTGCTCTTCTTTATATTGGAATTACCGAATTTATACTGACATGTGATCCTGAACCCTCTTTCGTCGTAATAATTATCAGTATTGATGTAATTAAATTTATTATCTGCTCTTACTCTCGCTGAAGCCAATATATCACTGCAACTCAACCCCAGGACCAGTTTCTTTTTCAGGAGTAATGATTTAAAGCCGCATGACAATACATGTAATGGCCGGATGGTATAGAAATTGTCCTGCGAACTGTATTGATACTCAAAGTTCAGATCTGCCAGCAAGGTCCGTTGCTTGTTCAGCAGGAAATTATTATTCGTAACAATATAAAATGAGGGTTGCTCGTAACTCAATGCCCCTCCGCCATAGTAAGAGGAAGAGAACCTGGCCAGGAAAGCATTTAACTGCAGATTCGTTTCCCACCATCTTGCTATGTTCAGATTAAAAGAGGAAGAAATGCCATAAGTGTTCAGCTTCCCCAGGTTATCCCTTTTATAGAACTGCATATTACTTGCCGAATCAAGAAAAGATGCCTGTCCGAACTGACCGTTAACCAGGTTGCAGTAAGCGGAAAAGTTAAACCTGCCGTCCAGTAAATAATGCACTTCTATATTATCTGCAAAAGAAGGTTTTAGAAAAGGATTGCCTTCGCTGTAAGAATAGGGTGTGGAATACCACCTGAAGGGATCCATAACCAGATATCCCGGCCTGTTGATCCTCTTGCTGTAATTGATGCCCAGTTCATTATCGCTATTTATTTTATGCTGCAGGTAAACAGTAGGGAACAATCGGAAATAATTATTTTCATTCACCATTCTCAGTACGACAGACTGCCCCTTCGTTTGTGTATATTCCCCTCTCAGGCCGATTTGCGTGGTCCACTTACGCCAGGAATAGTTTGCATTAACATATAACGCCTGCGTACTTTCGTTGTAAATAAAATGGTTATAACGTGATGTATCAAGGTGATAACTACCATCATAATAATTTTCCAGTCCGCTGCTGCTATTATTCCTGATACTGTTTATTTTCCCTCCGGCAGAAAAATTAATTCCTGCTACAGGCAGATCAATATTCAATGTTGCAGAGAATATCTTTATATCCTGATCTGCAATTGTGCGCTGATCATTCTCATACTTAAGCTGTGCTTCATTAGTGAACCCCGCCGTGCTGAACTGCCTGTTCCTCGTGCTGTTATAAGTATAGTAGTTGAGATCAAGATTAAGCTTTTTACCGGTCGAATCGATCGCCCATAGATAGTTAGTATTTATACTCTGATTGTTCCGTTTATTAACTGACATGGCGGTAGTTTCCAGCATGGAATCCAGTACATGGGCGCCAGCGTCCAGGATATTCACGTGTATGTACTCCCTGATATCCGGCCTGCTGATCCCTCCTGTATATAACACGCCTACGATCATCCGTTTGTTTATATTGTAATCTATACCGGCTGAAGTTTGCAGAAACTTCCTGTAATCTTTTCTGTCCGTCGCCCTGTCCCATACGGCGTCACTAAACTCACTACGCAGCGATTCGTCCGGTCCCGTAGCACCCTTCGCCATACTTACCGTTCCAAAAATATTAACGTTCTTTTTCCGGTAATTAAGACTTCCACCGGCAGAGAAGATATTATAAGTATGCTGTTCATACGAAGCTCTTATACTTCCGTTCGTATAATTACCTGTATTTTTCTTTGTTACAATATTGATCAGGCCAGCATTCCCTTCAGCATCATATTTGGCTGGCGGTGTCGTGATCACTTCTATCTTTGAAATATCTGCGGCCGACATAGACTTCAGCAAATTCAGAAGGTCCTCGCCTGACAGATGCTGCAATCGTTCATTGATCATCACATTCACCGTGCTTTTTCCAACAAGGGAGATGTCACTGTTGGTTACACGCACCCCCGGCGTCTTTCTCAATACTTCCAGAACATCCGCACCTATTGCGCTTACGCTATTCTCAACATTAAAAACCAATCTATCGATCTTTCGTTCTATCAAAGCTTTCCTGGAAGAAACAACTATTTCCTGCAAACCTGTTGCCGCGTTTTTCGTGACCCATATCTTCATAATTGCTGTCCCTTGTTTTACAGGATCAACACTAACAGTAGTATCCCTATATTGAATATGACTGATGCGCAGTAAATAAGGCATGTTATCGGGCGCTATAAAAGAAAAGCGTCCCAATGAATCACTCAGCGTGATCTTCACCAACGATGTATCTGCCTTTTTAAATAAAGCCACAGTAGCATCACTTATTCCAGATTGCTCTTTACTAAAAATAATACCTTCAATGTGTAGGCTTTGCGCGCCGCTGATACGGGCATAACATACCAGCATCAGGACCGTCAAGAATCTTAATGATGCCATGACCCCGACAATATTTATTGCCAATAATTACTGGAACAATAATCCGTTCCGGACATTAGAATAGCCGCTTTATAACAAAAGGGAAAGTGTCCTTTGGTACAATATCAAGCTGGATTAAAAAAACGTTTTCTTCTGGGCGTAGTATTGTGTTGTGCTCATTCTTCTTTAGCGATTTGGGTGTTCAATTAGGCGAAGGATGGGTCATAAAATAGTAGCGAATAGTTCCTTCGTGTGACGAATATGAAACTAAATATTTTTTGCTTGAAAACAAAAAATATATTTTACGTTCACTACTCAATCATTCATTTATTTTCAATGAGTAATGAGCATTGGAATCGCAAAAGAATAAACGGATTTATAGCTTTTTAACATTACTAAGATGTGCTAAAAAAAAGATTTACAATGCTAATTCAGACAACAAAAAAATGATGTCAATGAAAAAGGGAAGCTATAATTGCTTCCCTTTTTCATTGACTATTCTAATGACTTCTCTCCTTTCACTGTTGCTGCTTCCAGCTGATGTTGATCAAACACTATGATCTCATTCTCTCCTTTCTTCAGCCACGGTGCAGGACAGTATAATCTCTTCTGCGGACCGATCTCCCAGTAACGTCCAAGGTTATGTCCGTTTACCCAAACCATCCCTTTTTTAAAGTTGGTCATGTCCAGGTAAGTATCTCCTGTACCTGCAAGTGTAAATGTTCCTTTAAAGAACTCACCTGGTTTCACTTCAGTTGACTTTGCCGGTTGTAACTGCTGTACAAATTCACTCTTCACCGGCAAACCAAACACTTCCCAGTTCATCAGCGTCATACCGTTCAGTGTTACACGATCCGTGATACCTTTCCGGTCTATCAGCGCCTGTGCGAAATTGATGCGGCCCATACCTTCCACCAGTATTTCCAGTACAGGATCTTTCACGTCAGACTTAGGCAGTTCAATGTTATGTTCACCCAAACGGCGATCGATCTTACCTACATATTTTCCGTTCAGGAACACGGTAGCATAATCATGCAATTCAACAACATCCAGTTTACCGCTCTTATGACCGATGAGGGTTGTTTTATACACCATGAATCCATAATCCTGTCCATAAGCCTCAAATGTTTTCGGCTGAACAGATTTCACTGCAGCTGGCAGGTTCTCCCATATGCTGGTATATGGTTTCAGTGATATTTCCGGAATGGTGATGGTTGGAATAGCTGCCGGAATAGCAGGCAGTTTCTTCTTACTGTAGGACTGGATAGCCTCACGCAATGCCAGGTACTTCTCAGTAACCCCGCCTTGCTCATTTATAGGCGCGTCATAGTCATAAGAGGTCAGGTCCGGCTCGTACCCCTTACCACCGGAATTAGCGCCCGCAGTGAAGCCAAAATTGGTCCCTCCGTGGATCACGTAGAGGTTGAAGGAACGTTTTGTATCCATCAGGAACTTTACCTCCTTCACAATGCCTGCCTTATCGGGACGGGCCCATTTCTCACCCCAGTGTGTCAGCCAGCCCGGATAAGACTCGCTGCTGAATGAAGGAACGTCCGGGTTCTGCTTGTTCGCAGCCGCAAAATCGCCTTCTGAACTACCGGAGTCCAGTCCGATCGCAGCACCAGGTACAGAACCTGCTTCCAGCAATGCAGCAACAGGACCATCTGCCGTATAGAATGGCACATTGATGCCGTTCTGTTCCCACAGTTCTTTCAGTTTGTACAGATACTGTTTATCATTACCAAAGCTGCCGTATTCGTTCTCTACCTGTACCATCAGGATAGGACCTCCATTGGTCACCTGTAAGCTCTTCACGTGTTCAGCCAATGCCTTGATATATCTTTCTGTGGCCGCCATATACCGTGGGTCCAGGCAACGCACTTTAATGTCCGGAATTCTCAGCAAATAAGGCGGTAAACCACCAAACTCCCATTCAGCACATACGTATGGTCCGGGACGTAACAACACCCACATCCCTTCCGCCTGTACCAGCTTCACGAATTCAGCAATATCCCTGTTCTCTGATGTGAAGTCGAACTTACCCTCTTCCTGTTCGTGGTAGTTCCAGAACACATAAGCAGCAATAGTATTACATCCCATGGCTTTCGCCATCTGAATGCGGTGTTTCCAGTATTCTTTCGGGATACGTGCAGGATGCATCTCCCCGCTGATGATCTGGTAAGGTTTGCCATCGAGCAGGAAGTCCTTTTTAGCGAGGGCGAAAGAGTGCTTAGACTGGGCGGTCACCGAAGCGGTGAACGCGCACAGCGCTAATGCGCTCATTACAACAATCTTTCTCATTGAGCCTGTAAACTTAAGTGAGCAAGTAAGTTAGGAAATGTAGCGGGGATAAGGAAAGGATGGGGAAGATTGTGCGGGGATGGGTGAAAATAGTATGTAAAAAAAGCCTGCCGGTCATCACACCAGCAGGCTTGTTATTATAACCTCAACAAACTACAAATTACCTTTCTTCAGCTCTTTCACCGCATGATCAACCGCTCTTGCAGTCAGCGCCATATACGTGATAGACGGGTTCTGACAAGCTGAAGACGCCATACATGCGCCGTCCGTAATAAATACGTTCTTTGCTGCATGCACCTGGTTCCAGCTGTTCAGCACTGAAGTTTTCGGATCACGTCCCATACGGGCAGTACCCATTTCATGAATACAGTGGCCAGGAGGCGGCATTTCATCATACGTATTCACATTCTTCAGACCTGCGGCTTCCAGCATTTCTTTCGCACTCGCTGCCATATCCTTTCTCATCGCCAGCTCATTCTCTTTGAAAGAACAGTCGATATCAAGTGTAGGCAAACCGTATTTATCTTTTTTGTCTTTATTTAAAGTCACTTTGTTTTCATAGTAAGGCAGATGCTCTCCCCATGAACCAATACCGAACGACCATGTACCGGCTTCGCTCATAGAATCTTTGAACGCAGCACCTATACCATCGAAAGAAGTACCACGGTTACGGTCAGCACCGCCCTGATAGCCAAAACCACGAACGTAATCTGTACGTTTGGTAGCTGCATTCACGTTACGGAAACGTGGAATATAAATACCGTTCGGCCTGCGTCCGCTGTTGTAATACTGGTCCTGGAAACCATCATATTCGCCTCCGGCGCCAACACCGAAGTGGTGGTCCATCAGGTTATGTCCAACCTGCTCACTGTCATTACCAAAACCATTCGGAAAACGGCTGGAAACAGAGTTCAACAGGATAGATGCCGTACCTATTGTAGAAGCATTCAGGAAAATAATGTTCGCATAGTACTCAACTGTCTGCATGGTAGTTGAGTCCAGGATCTTCACGCCGGTAGCTTTACCTTTCTTATCGTCATAGATCACTTCCAGTACGATAGAATCAGGCCGCAGGGTCATATTACCGGTTTTTGCAGCAGCTGGCAATGTTACCCCATTGCTACTGAAATAACCTGTAAAAGGGCATCCGCGTGCACAAAGATTACGGAACTGGCAGGGACCCCTGTCGTTGTGTTTTTCCGTAACATGGGCCACACGGCCGATGGTCATGATACGGTCGTTGAATTGTTCTTTGATCCTCCCGGCCACATGTTTCTCCAGGCAATTCATCTCCATCGCCTTCAGGAATTTACCATCCGGCAGCTGCGGTAAGCCTTCCGCCTGTCCGCTGATACCGATATACGTTTCCACGTAATCGTACCAGGACTCAACATCCTTATAACGGATAGGCCAGTCAACACCAAAACCATCTCTCCCATTGGCGCCAAAATCGATATCGCTCCAGCGGTACACCTGACGGCCCCACATCAATGAACGTCCGCCTACATGATAACCCCGGAGCCAGTTGAAAGGCTTTATCTGATTGTATGGATTCTCTTTGTCGTTTACCCAGAACTGTTGTGTTGCTTCATCAAAAGCATAACACTGACTCTGTATAGGATAATTATCCTTCTGTTCTAAGGTATGGTTAAGTCTGTGGGGAAACTCCCACGGAGCCTTCATCGCTGTAGTGTAGTCCTTTATATGCTCTACATTGCGCCCGCGTTCAAGTACCAGTGTCTTCAGACCTTTTTCGCACAGCTCCTTCGCTGCCCATCCGCCACTGATCCCCGAGCCTACCACAATAGCATCGTAGGTATTTTCTTTCTCTGCTCTAATGTTGAGTTGCATAGCCTTAAATTAATCAGGAACCAGTAATTACGATCGGGACAAAACATGTTTATCCGCTGATCGTAATTCCCGGTTCCTGATCTCTATTAAATATTACCTTTCTTCAGTTCTTTTACCGCATAGTCCACCGCCCTGGCAGTCATTGCCATATAGGTCAGTGAAGGATTCACACAAGCTGCAGATGTCATAGAAGCACCATCTGTAACGAATACGTTCTTTACAGAATGTATCTGGTTCCAGCCATTCAGGATGGAAGTCTTTGGATCGCGTCCCATACGGGCAGTACCCATTTCATGGATCGCCATACCTGGATAGGAACCATTATCATAGGTCTTGATATCTTTCAGACCGGCAGCTTCCAGCATTTCCGCCGCATCGTTCATCATGTCCTTACGCATCTTCATTTCGTTCTCCTTGAACTCTGCATCGAATTTCAGTACTGGTTGTCCCCACTCGTCCTTAACGGAATTGTCAAGCGTTACCTTGTTGTCTTCATATGGCAAACACTCTCCGAAACCGCCGAGGCCCATGCTCCAGTTGCCTGGTTCAGACAACTGATCTTTAAAGTCTTTACCTACACCCATTTCGGCAATACCACGTGCCCAGCTACTACGGCTGGCGCCACCCTGATAACCGAAACCACGGAGATAATCACGTTTGTCGCTTCCGATATTACGGTAACGAGGGATGTAGATCCCGTTTGCACGACGGCCGAAGAAATACTTATCGTCGAAACCCTCGGCACGACCGGAAGCGCCTGTACGGAAATGGTGGTCCATCAGGTACTTGCCCAATACACCGCTATCATTACCCAAACCGTTCGGGAAACGGGTGGAAATAGAGTTCATCAATACAAAGGTGGTACCCAGCGTAGAACCGTTCACGAAGATGACCTTCGCATAGTATTCGGTCATTTGCTTGGTATGTTTGTCTATCACGCGCACACCGGTAGCCTTACCCAGTTTCTCATCGTATATCAGAGAGTTTACGATACTGTCTGGTCTCAGTGTCAGATTACCGGTAGCTACTGCAGCCGGCAGTGTGGAAGACTGTGTGCTGAAGTAAGCGCCGAATGGACACCCTCTGCTACACAGGTTACGGAACTGACATTGGGTACGGCCGGGTAACGGCTGCGTAATGTTAGCTACACGGCCCATTGTGATCTTACGGCCCTGGAATGCTTTTTCAACTTTTCCCTTTACGTCTTTCTCCACACAGTTCATTTCCATAGCTGGCATGAACTGACCATCAGGCAGCTGTGGCAAGCCTTCCGCCTGACCGCTGATACCGGCAAATTTCTCAACGTAATCATACCAGGGAGCCAGGTCCTTATAACGGATCGGCCAGTCGACAGCAATACCATCTCTCAGGTTCGCTTCAAAATCAATATCGCTCCAACGGTAAGACTGACGGCCCCACATGATGGATTTACCACCCACGATATCAGGACGGTACCAGTCAAAACGTTTTACTTCATTATATGGGCTCTGGGAGTCATTGATCCAGTATTTCTCGTTATGCTCGCTGTATGGATAATCGCGGCTTAGTTTAGGATGCGTTTCACGCTGATCAACAGTAAGACGTCCACGATGTTGAAATTCCCACGGATCTTTTGTAGCGGTTTCGTAATCCTTAACGTGTTCTAATTTTTTTCCCCTGTCCAGCATTAATACTTTAAGACCTTTCTCGGTGAGCTCTTTAGCTGCCCATCCTCCGCTTACGCCAGAACCAACTACGATTGCATCATACGTGTTTTGCTCCTGACCTTTTATATTCAGATTCATGGAATTCTTGGTTTTTAGTTGACACTCTTGTTCTTCTCTTGCTTAAAAATTTACACGGCCCAGGCCTTATCTCCTTTCTTATAAGGGATACAACCTTCGTACTTGCCCGGCACTGGTACATAACGCAGCGCTTTCGTAGCACCCGGTTCTGAAGTAAAATAACCGGTCAGGGTCAGTTCTTTCAGGATCTGGAAATAGTGTGTAGGATCTCCTTCCTTCTTATTATCTCTTTTATTGTAGTCAACACGTTCTTTATCTATTGCTGTCAGCACCGTGTTCCTTTGCTCGTCAGACAGGTCAACGAAAGACTTTTTGAATTGTTTTTCACTCGCTTCATCAACCTTCTTCAAACCGTCAAGCACATTTTTCTGGTCCTCCGGTTTATAACAATCATTCAGCATCATGGCGATGAATTCATCCACCTTAGCAGCTTTTGCGCCCGGTGTAGACGTTTCAGGAATAATTGTTTCAGCTATCTCTGCAAGGATCTTCTTGGTCTCAGGCGCCTGTAAGGCATAATTATCAGGGCCTTTCGGGTTACAGCCTTCCAGGGCTGACAACGTGGACGCGGAAATGGCGGTACCCAGCAAAAGGGCAACGTTCCGGATGGCTTCTCTTCTATTCATAATAGTAAATTGATTTGACCTTTCGCCTAAGTTTCAAAAAAAAATTGACTTTTCATAAAAAAATAATCTAACGGAAGGTTAAAATCCCAAAAACGTAAAAAAGTGAAAGGGCGTTCCATCTGAAATGAAACGCCCTTTCTATCCATATTGGTTGAGAGTTCTACATAATGTACTTCCCTTTTTCGTCCACCAGTATAACCGGTAACTTATGATGGGCCTCGAAATACTCGTATGCCCCCTTCAGGTCAGACCACAATTTTTCGGCCGTAGCCGTGCTGTCTTTATCCTTTTCTTTCTCCCTCATTGCAAAATTGTTCAGATAATCCATAGAACGGACATTTCCGAACTTAACAGGAAATACGTGCACCGGGATAAAATCCTGGCCCAGATTCTTGGCGTTTACCGCCAGGATATAGACTTCCTCGATAAAATCATCCGTTAAAGGAATGCAGCCTATCGTCAGGCAACTTCCATGTATATAGATCTCGCCACCCGGTTTTTTAGGGTCGCTCAGGATCTTATCTGCGAAGTTGGGATAATTGATTCCCAGCGATAAATGATAATTGCTGTTTGGATTGAAATCGTTGATGTAGTAGAACCCTTCCGGTACCTGCCTGTCCCCTTCCTTCCGTTTAGGGCCCATTTTTCCTGACAGGGTACATACCCGGTATGATTTGAATAATTGGAAAGTATCTGAAATACTATTCTTTACCCAGATCTCCAGTTCACTGTCCAGCTTAAAAGATCTCAGAAAGATGTATTTAGCCGGATAAGTTAGTCCCTTCTTCTTAAATTCCTCCTTTAACTGTTCTTCCTTGTCCCTGTATGCATATCCTACCTTCGGGAACATTTTCTGGTTATCCAGGAATGATTGCTGCTGGGCCTGCACCTTGCCAATTCCCAGCAGGATTAAAACTGCTAAAACGACCTGCTTCATAGATATTTTAACACAATTTTACAAATTCACGATACTATAAATCTACCTTACGGGAGCATTTTGTGGCGATTGCGCGTTAAAGGTCCAGTATGCCAGAAAGAAAAGTAACAATGCAACAATAGCGTATATCACTGCTCCTACCTTCCGGTTGGCAAAGCGCAAAATATAATGGCGCTGGCCCTGGTAGATCAATACCGCTGTTATACTCTGAAAAATCCCACCTAGCGTAAACAGTACCCCTAACAAAGTTTGTACTCTCATAAGAAAACGATCTCTTATGCAAATTATTTTAAATTCCCGAACATTTCCAATACCATGAAAGGGTCAAAAAAAATCAGGAACCGGAGATCAGTAACTTTCTGCTGCTTAAAACACACCCCTTGAGGGTGCGTCCAACCCGGAAAAACCGGGTCACAGCAGGAATAACTGATCCCTGATTCCTGATATCCAAAAAACAGGCCTTAATTACAGGTTGCCTCTCAATGCCTGCTCTCTCTCAATAGACTCAAACAACGCCTTAAAATTGCCTTTCCCGAAGGATTTAGCTCCCTTACGCTGGATGATCTCAAAGAAAACAGTCGGACGATCCTCTAACGGCTTTGTAAATATCTGTAACAGGTAGCCCTCATCGTCACGGTCTACCAGGATGCCTAATTGTTTCAACGGCAAGAGGTCTTCATCAATATGCCCTACCCTGTCCAAAAGAGTGGCATAATAAGATTCCGGCACCTTCAGGAACTCAATGCCCCTGTCCTGTAACGCTGTTACGGTCTCTATGATATTGTTGGTTGCGATAGCCACGTGTTGTACCCCCGGACCACGATAGAAATCCAGGTACTCTTCTATCTGGGATTTCTTCTTACCTTCTGCAGGCTCATTGATAGGGAATTTCACACGGCCATTGCCATTACTCATTACCTTGCTCATCAGTGCAGAATATTCCGTAGAAATGTCCTTATCGTCAAAAGACAGCAGGTTACGGAAGCCCATTACGTTTTCATAAAAATCCACCCAGGTATTCATCTCATTCCAGCCCACATTACCCACGCAATGGTCTACATACAATAACCCTGTCTCCGTAGGATTGTAGCTGGTTTTCCATTCCTTATACCCTGGCAGGAACGGGCCGCTATAGTTCTTACGCTCAATGAACAGGTGTACGGTATCTCCATAAATGTGAATACCACTGCGCACTACAGTACCAAACTCGTCTTCTTCCGTTACCGGCTCCAGGTAAGGCTTTGCCCCTCTTTTAACGGTTTCTTCGAAAGCAGAACGGGCATCATCCACCCACAGCGCCAGCACTTTCACCCCATCTCCATGCTCTGTAATATGACGCGCAATGTCACTATCCGGATTCAGCGGAGTAGTGAGTACAAACCGTAGTTTGTTCTGCACCAGTACATAAGATGCGCGGTCTTTCACCCCAGTTTCCGGACCGGCATAAGCCAGCGACTGGAAGCCAAAAGCTGTCTTATAAAAATGGGCGGCCTGTTTGGCATTTCCCACGTAAAACTCAACGTAATCTGTACCATTCAATGGTAAAAAGTCCTGCACATTGGCTGGAACAGCCGAAACGGCGGCATCTGAAGTTGTATGCATGATGGATTGGTTTTAGAAATTTTGGTGTATGACTATATTTTTTGACTACACGTAATAGACATATTGGAAACAATGCTTCAGCGCATTGAAGAAATGACAGGTAGAACCACTATAAATGGGCGTGGAGTAAAATCAATAAACAAATGCTAAAAGGAAAACAGAACGCCCGTAAGAGGCAGTATCATACCTGCACTTTAGGAGAGTGCGGAATCCATAGCCAGCGCCGCCATCAGGAAGTAGTACTTGCTGTGACGCTGATCGGATATTTTATGGTATGAATGCGGATTAAGCATAAATTAGTTGCTAATGCAATATTAGCACTTCGGGGTATCAAATCCAAATAATACTGAACTGAGTGTAGTGTCTCAGTTTGCGGTTACCACTCGACATTTCAAAATAAGATACTATCTTGATCAGCTGGATAAAACAAGATTACACTCCGTTACTTACGGATGAATTTATCAAAGTAATCAATGAACCTTTTATTGCCATAGTCAGCAGCACCTTCCTGCCGGTGTGCGATCTGGCCTTTTTTATTGATGATCACAGTAGTTGGGATAGAGTGGTCAAGCAGCTCCCTGGGTATCTGGGTCTCAGCCACATATAACGGCAAACTGTATTTATGCTTCTTAAGAAAGGAACTTGCCTTCTTATAATCACCATCGGTGTCGACAGTCAGAAAGACCACATTTTTATCATCCTTGAACTTCTCATACAAAGTATTGATGGATGGCATCTCTGCACGGCAGGGAGGACACCAGGTAGCCCAGAAATTGATAAATACCACTTTTCCTCTCAGAGAGGAAAGTGTAAATGTCTTTCCCTCCCCGTCTGAAAAAGTCACGTCAGGCGCCATTGCACTTTCTGCATCCACTTCCGCTGGTACACCGGGTTGGAACAATCCCACTTTCATCAGCCCCTGCATAACGCCCGCTTTTACTGATGGATTCACCAGTACGAGCACAAGGAAAAGGGTCATGATCCCCGTTGTAATATTTGATAATGAGAATAAACGTCTCAGGTTCATAAATGCATTAGCTGTTTACAACGCGAAAGTACGACTTTCAGCCGTAACAGCCGCAGCAGCTGTAGCCCAATGAATAAAGGCAGCACCTGTACCGGATGCTGCCTTTATTCTAACAAGCCTATGCTTTAAATCGTTGCCCTTCTTCCGTAGTCAGAAAATCAGATGATTCGTGATGATCGGTCGACAAACTCACCTCCATCCATTTTTCCATTTCGGCCGTTCTCGCTGCGTCACCACTTTTCAGGATACCAATTGCTTCACTGCCTAATACAAGATGTATAGGAGGCTGCTCATCTTCTGCTACACGCACGATAGCCAGTGCTGCTTTCTCAGGATCTCCTACAGCCACGTAATCACCCTGAAAATATTTGGCGATCCAATCCACTGTTGTTTCGTACCCTTCCACTTGTTTTGCAAAACTCATAGAAGCACCACCCCAGTCAGTACGGAAACCGCCCGGTTCAACACTGGTTACAAAAATGCCTAACGGAGCCACTTCCTTTGCCAGCGCTTCCGTGAAGCCGCTCAATCCGAATTTTGCCGCCTGATACATGCTCAAACCAGGATTTCCAACCCTGCCGCCCACAGAACTGATCTGCAGTATACGACCTGAACGCTGCTTGCGCATATGTGGCAATACAGCCCTGGTGATCTCAATCGGCGCATACAGATTGGTTTCCAGCTGACTACGCACCTCTTCATCTGTGAAAGCTTCTGCTGCTCCCGTAATACCAAATCCCGCGTTATTTACCAATACATCAATACGTCCGAAATGTGCGATCGCCGCCGCTACTGCAGCATGTATCTGCTGCTGATCATTTACATCAAGTTTTAACGCCAGGACCTGACCAGGGTACTGCGCTGCAAGGTCATCCAACTGTGCAGGGTTCCTTGCTGTCGCCGCCACTCGTTCTCCCTTTGCTAATACTGCTGCTGCCAGGCTACGTCCCAATCCTCTTGAACTGCCTGTGATAAACCAAACTTTTGCCATAATGTTCTATTTACTTGTGTACAACAAAGGTAGATGCAGATACCCCCTCCCTGTTTTGTTAAACAGCTCAATTGTTATTTGTTGGAAAGCTCATTGAAGATTATTTTATAAGTAAACAAACATTTACTTACTTTTGATATACAAATAGGAAATAACAACTTTTCATGAGACCTAAAAACCTGGAAAAAGAAGAGGCTATCCGGACCATCGCCCTGCAGATCATCTCCGAAGAAGGCCTGGAAAACCTCAGTATGCAGAAACTGGCGAAAGCGGCTAACGTCTCTCCCCGTACCATTTACATTAAGTATGAGAATAAGGAAGACTTCCTTATCAAACTTTTCATTGACGAAGTGCTCGGCGCATACGAAAAGGCAATACTGGAAAAATTCACGCCCGATATGGAGTTTGCTGCAGGCGTAAAAAAACTATGGACAAACGCCTTCCGCTATTTTAAGAATAACAGGCATGCCTTTGCATTAATGCAATATGGTAAATCCTCTCCCCTGCTTAACAAAGCATACCAGGAGAGAGATATAAAGGAAGGTGATTACTTCGCACCTGTACACCGCTTCTTCGAATTAAACGCTAAAGCAGGCGTTATCAGAAAGCTTCCACAGGAAGCATACAGAGCGCTATTATTCGCGCCCATGTTTGAATTAGTCAATGAATACTTCGACTTCCTCGAACGACCTAAACAGATCATCACCGATAAACTGTTTGCCGATTGCTGCGATGCGGTTATAAAAGGTATGCTAAAGTAAAAACAGCAACAATAAATCTACAGAAATGAGCACCATTAAAAACAAGAAGATCGCTATTGTAGGCGGAGGCCCCGGCGGGCTCACACTCGCAAGGATACTCCAGATGAAGAACACCGACGTAAAAGTCTATGAAAGAGACCCTGGTAAAAACGCACGGTCGCAAGGCGCTACACTTGATCTCCATTATGAATCAGGATTAAAAGCATTACGCGAAGCAGGATTGATGGAGGCATTCGAAGCTAATTACCGTCCCGGAGCAGACAGGTTAAGCATTGTCGATAAACATGCAAACGTCCTTATGGAAGGTGATGAAAGAACAAGCAGTGAGGAAGAACATTTCCGTCCGGAAATAGATCGCGGGCCACTGAAAAAGATCCTCCTCGATTCCTTACAACCAGACACAGTTATTTGGAACAGTCACTTTGCATCCCTCACACGTCTCAATGACACATGGTTACTGACATTCCAGGATGGCTCCACGGCAGTAGCCGATATCGTGATCGCTGCGGATGGCGCTAACTCAAAGATCCGTCCCTATATCACTCCTATCAAGCCCTTCTATTCAGGGATCACTATCGTAGAAGGCGCCGTGTACAATTCTGCCGTCGCCAGTCCGAACATCCATCGCCTGCTGAGGAATGGAAAGATCTTTGCTATGGGTGATGATAAAACGCTTATCATAAGTTCCAAAGGAGATGGTAGCCTGGTATTCTATACTGGCTGTAAAACAGAAGAATCATGGAGCAAAGATTGCGGTATCAACTTCTCCGATAAAGCAGCAGTATTTAACTGGTTCAAAACAACTTTCACTGGCTGGAATAGTATCTGGAATGAACTGTTTGAAAACGCGGCGTCACAATTCACTCCACGTCCACAGTATTGCATGCCTTTAGATCAAACGTGGGAAGCCTTGCCAGATCTGACAATGCTTGGCGACGCAGCACACCTCATGCCACCCTATGCAGGTGAAGGCGTCAACATGGCCATGCTGGATGCTTTAGAGTTAGGCCTTTCTCTTACAGATGATGCGTTTCCTGACACACATGCCGCTATTACCGCATACGAACAACAAATGCGTGCAAGAGCATCCGCAACAGCTGCCATGACACTGGAATCGACGGCCGCACTACATTCCCCCGATGCCATTCCTTTTCTGATGCAGATCGTCAGTTGATCATCAGAAAGTAGTCTTCTTCTCCAGCTCCGGCAATACCTGATCTATACGCCTTGCAAGCTCCGGTAACTTAATAGTAGGCACCGCAGGAAATAAATGATGTTCCAGGTGATAGAACATGCTGAAAGTAATTTTATTCTTCCAGCCGCCCCGTTGTGTCCTTGCCAGCTCGGGATGCTCGTCCGTATCATGATGCACCGTCCACACAGCAAAGAATGCCATCAGGAACTCTCCTATCACCATTACGATGATGTGATAGATGAGAAAAGGTATCTTAAAATAAAACACGATAAACGTAAAAATGGCAATAGCAGTCAGCTCCGCCAGCACATTCTTTACATACTTACTATTACCGATCTGTAATGTTACTTTATGGATCAGGAACATATGAACAGGACCGTAAAAGATAGCGCCATACCAGCTCATGCCGGCCGATTTCCCTTCATAGTCCTCGTCAGACAAACAATACTTATGATGCCGGATATGATTGAACTTCACCGCATGAATAGATGCCATCATCAGCACACTGTTCGAAAAAAGCGTAAACCATGTCAGGAACCTGTTAGTACCGAGCGAGTTGTGAAATCCGTTATGTACCTGCCGTAAACCTGTCAGAAAGAAGAAGGCGGAACAAGGCAATGCAAATATATAATACCCGAAATATGCCAGTACCCATGAGGAGAACAACCAGGGAAGGGTCAGGTTATTTTCGATCAGCATTTCCCTGACAGAAAGATCTTTGAGATCTTTCCAGGCTACCTTTTTTATTATTTCCGAATGTGTCATGTATAGGAATTTTGTAGGGTTACTCAAATGTACAGATCCTGTAAAAGTAGCCTATGACAAAAATCATCTTCCTAAAAGCAAACCGGGCCATCCCTTTAGGAACGACCCGGTTGCTATTTTTCACTGTCCGATTGACCTGTAACCTGCAGAAGCTTTGTGGCCAACTGAAGGGACCAGCTATCAATGAAGTGATACGGTACACACAATCCTGAACTGTACCGGATGCTGACATTGTAGGTTTAAACGAGCTGCACCTGGTACAGCTTATCGTTGATGAATTTTATTTCTTCTGCGCTCAGTTTAATATTGATCGCTCTCGCATTCTGTATTGCCTGCTCTGCATTACGTGCACCAACCAGTGCTACGGTAATACCAGGACGCTCAAGCGTCCAGCGGATTACCAACTGAGCCAGCGTTGCACTCTTGCTTTCAGCCATCGGCTTGATCTGATCAAGGAAGGCGTTAATACGGTTCAGGTTCTCCGGTTGATAAGCCTTTGTGGCCGGACGATTATCGCCCTCCCCAAAATGATGTCCTGCTCTCATCTTACCACTCAGGATACCTCTCTGTAGCGGGCTGTAAGCCAGAATACCTTTTTTGTTCTCTATGCAGTACGGTACAAGCTCCTTTTCAATCTCTCTTTCCACCATGCTGAAAGGCACTTGGTTGGAGGCAAGTTTAACCACCTTATCAGCAGCTTTCATCTGTTCCACGTTGTAGTTACTTACGCCCGCTTCGCGGATCTTCCCCTGCTCCTTCAAACGTAAAACAGCCTCAAACGTTTCCTCGATAGGTGTTGTTACATCAGGCCAGTGGATCTGGTACAGGTCAATGTAATCTGTGCCCAGTCTCCTGAGACTGTTTTCACACTCCAGGATCACACTTTCCTTGCCGGCGTATTTGTATACATCGATATCTTTTCCGCTGTTGTCTTTACTCTTAAATGCAAGTGAACCGAGCGCCAGGTCCCAACGCATCCCAAATTTCGTCAACACCTGGACCTTACTTCTGTCAAGACCCTTTAATGCCTCTCCTGTCAGCTCCTCACTCAATCCCTGTCCATAAACCGGCGCTGTATCAATTGAGGTCACTCCTTCATCAACTGATGCGTGAATTGCTCTCACTGCATCATTATGCTCAGTTCCTCCCCACATCCAGCCACCAATGGCCCATGCTCCAAATGTAATTGCTGAAACTTTAAGATCGCTTTCTCCTAATTGCCTGTATTCCATATTATTTGATTTCTGTTTACTTGTCTGTTGTAGGTGGGTATAAAAATATAAATTCCGGCTTAGTAATCTTTACTACGAATAAAAATAGTCTTGCTCTACGCTGCTACTCAGCCCAACTCATCACATATCTTTCATCTTCTATACCGAGTGCGTCCTGCGTGATCTGCAAAGGATGAAACGTATCAACCATTACCGCTAGTTCCTTCGTTTCCTTTGCTCCGATGCTCTTTTGCACCGCGCCCGGATGCGGTCCATGCGGAATACCGCCCGGATGCAATGTGATCATCCCCCTTGTTACATTTTTGCGGCTCATGAAATCACCGTCTACATAATACAACACTTCATCGCTGTCTATATTACTGTGGTTGTATGGCGCAGGAATAGACTCCGGATGATAATCGAACAACCTCGGACAAAACGAACATACGACAAAGTTATGTCCTTCGAAAGTCTGGTGTACCGGAGGCGGCTGATGTACACGTCCCGTGATCGGTTCAAAATCATGAATGGAAAAAGCAAAAGGGTATTCACAACCATCCCATCCAACAACATCAAAAGGATGATGCGCATAATGAATAGGGTACATCACGCCTTTCTTCTTGATACGGATCAGGAAATCACCCGCTTCATCGATCGTCTCAAGGTTCTGCGGCTGCCTGATATCGCGTTCACAATAAGGTGCATGCTCCAGTAATTGCCCATACTGGCTGAGATATCGTTTCGGGTAACGAATAGGACTGAATGATTCAACAATGAATAAACGATTCTCCGTCCCTGTAAACTTTATCTGGTAAATAGTTCCCCTCGGCACCTGCAGGTAATCGCCATACCCGAAAGATAATTGCCCGTATTGGGTATGCAATACACCAGATCCTTCATGTACAAAGATCAGCTCATCAGCGTCTGCGTTCTTATAAAAATAGTCCGTCATGCTCTGCCGGGGCGCGGCCAGCGAAATATGACAATCACTGTTCACCAGCACAGGCTTTCTGCTCTGCAGATAATCATCTTCCGGCTTAATATTAAACCCCTGGAAGCTCCGGTGCTTCAACATCTTCTCTTCCGCAATACGGGGAGCTACGCTATAAGGTTCATCCACCTTCACGATCTCGGTAGGAGGATGACAATGATATAACAAGGTAGAGTTAGACGAAAATCCTTCCGTAGAGAACAGCTGTTCAGAATAGAGCGTACCGTCCGGTTTCCGGAATTGTGTATGACGTTTATGAGGGATATTTCCCAGTTTATGATAATGAGGCATAATGAATGGTTTTTCTGTCTCCTGCCTTCCGGCAGTAGACCGTGGAAATTGAATGACAATTTCATGACAATAATAAAAGCAATCTGACTGTCCGACAAGTATTCCGTACCGGTATCTGGTACTAAAAGCTGTAAATAATGAAATAAGCATCCGCCGGCGGCGAATGACCAGATTGGAGTGCGGAGTACCGGAATGTGTCCTACCGGCTTACAATGCCCTCCAGCAGGAAGCAATACTTCCAGCGGCGCTTGTCTATATGATATGTGAAATTGCGGAAATAAGGCATGAATAACGTGGTTAGGGCAAATGTAAGGAAATCACCCCGAAGATGATCAAGTCCACATATACGCCATGTATACGCCATGTATACGTCATGTATAAAGCATATATGAAGCCCCCTGCAACCTAACAACACCCCTTTCCCCTTGAAAATCAGCAAATTTGTCCAGCCCTGTCCGTTACCCGGAATTTTTTACAATTTTCCCTACCAAAATTTAAATAATTTCAAAACTTTGACAATTGATTTGCTAATCCAAAAGTATTTCCAGACTTTTGTTAGCGAAAAGTAAATTATTCCTAATAGTGCTACCGATAGTTACATACTTCACATCTGCTTCTTGCTCCATCTCCGGCGCAAGCATCAGCACTATTACAATTACATCTATTACAACCCCGGTGCGGGGTTAATATTCACATATCATCCAACGACCACCGCAGGTGGTACACCCGCAAAGGGACAGGACTTTTTACGTATCAACATCTTCAGACATGCAAGTATTAAAATTCGGCGGAACTTCCATGGGAAGCGCCCAATCCATAGAACAGGTTTGTAATATCATACAGCATAAAAAACCGAATGGGCGTTTTACCATTGTTGCCTCCGCCATGAGTGGCATTACCGATAAGCTGATCCAGTGCGGACAGCTCGCCGGACAAGGACAGGAACAATACAGGAACGTATTACAGGAGATCGAAAATAAACACCTGGATACCATCCGCACCCTATTCCCTATCACTGTACAAAGTGGCATCATCAGCCAGGTGAAGAAGCGGTTAAATACCCTCGATATCCTCTGTGATGGCATCTTTCAGGTCGGAGAACTAAGTGCGCGGTCGCTGGATAAGATCATGAGCTTCGGAGAGCTGCTTTCCTCCTACCTCCTCGCGGAAAAACTGAAATCCAGCGGACTGAATGCCGCATGGAAAGATAGCCGCGAACTGATCGTTACTGATAATAATTTTGGCAACGCAGCAGTCAACTTCCTCGCTACTAACCATCAGACCGCACAGTACTACCAGCAGCAAAGCGCTGATTTCGTCGTACTTCCCGGTTTCGTTGCAGCTACTACAGATAACGAAACCACTACCCTCGGTCGCGGCGGTTCCGATTATACCGCTGCCATCATCGCCGCCGCCCTGCATGCAGAAGTGCTGGATATATGGACCGACGTGAGTGGTATGATGACTGCCGATCCCCGTATGGTTTCACAGGCTATTCCCATCCCGCATATCTCTTATGAAGAGGCAATGGAACTTTCTCACTTCGGGGCTAAAGTGATCTATCCTCCCACCATCCAACCGGTAATGGACAAACGCATTCCCATTTGGATCAAAAATACCTTTGCTCCGGACGATTACGGTACACTTATCCATACACAAGATGGTGACGTCCGTAACTACCCCGTAACAGGTATCAGCGGTATCCAGAAAATAGCGCTGCTCACCCTGGAAGGCAGCGGCATGGTGGGTATCCCCGGTTTCTCCAAACGACTGTTCGAAGCTTTGCTGAGTGAGCGCGTTAACGTGATCCTCATCACACAAAGTTCTTCCGAGCACTCTATCACCGTAGGTATCCATGAACCGGATATGCTGAAGGCTAAAACAGCGGTCGACAGTGAGTTCTCTCAGGAAATACTGGAAAAACGTATAGAACCGCTTATCGTTGAAAGAGACATGAGCATCGTTGCCGTTGTAGGCGATAAGATGAAAAACCACCACGGTACCAGCGGTAAACTCTTTGCCGCACTGGGTCGTAACGGTGTGAACATCCGCGCCATCGCACAGGGCTCTACCGAAAAGAACATATCTGTTGTGATCAATAAGGGAGATGTTAAAAAAGCGCTCAACGTGATACATGAAGCATTCTTCGAAGAACCGCTCAAACAGGTCAACGTATTTATCGCAGGTGTTGGTAATGTAGGTAGCAAACTGATAGAACAACTACAGCAGCAACATAAATATCTCATGAATGAACTCGGCCTGCACGTACGTGTAGCCGGTGTCGCCAACAGTAAAAAAATGGCTTTCGGTCATGAAGCTATCCATCTTGCTGAATGGAAGTCTGTGCTTGAAGGTGGCGAATCTTCTGACATGGTGGCCTTCGCGCAAAAGATAAAATCACTCAACCTGCGCAACAGCGTATTTGTCGATAATACTGCCAGTAAGGATGTTGCTGCTACCTACGGAGAGTTCCTCCAGCATGGTATTTCCGTGGTGACCTGTAACAAGATCGCCTGCTCTTCAGACTATGAATATTATAAGAGCCTGAAAGACCTGGCCCGTAAATACAATGCATCCTTCCTTTTTGAAACCAACGTTGGCGCAGGCTTACCAGTCATCAATACATTGAATGACCTGATCCGCAGCGGCGATAAAGTGAACAGTATTGAAGCTGTATTAAGTGGTAGTCTCAACTTCGTATTCAATAATTTCGTTAACGGCGCCAACTTCCGCGAGGTAGTGAAAGCCGCACAGGACGAAGGTTACACGGAACCAGACCCACGTATAGATCTTAGCGGTGTAGACGTGATGCGCAAGATCCTGATCCTCGCACGCGAAAGCGGTGCCAGGATGGAACTGGATGATATCACAAACCATTCCTTCCTTCCTGTAGAAGCTTTAGAAGCTCCTTCTGTAGATGCTTTCTATGAGCAACTGGATGTACATAAGGGACATTTCCTGGCACTCCGTGAAAAGGCGGATGCTGAAGGTAAACGCCTGAAATTCGTAGCCCGCTATGAAAATGGAAAGGCCTCTGTTGGATTACAATCCATCGCTCCCGATCATCCATTCTTTAAACTCGAAGGGAAAGACAATATCGTACTCTATACCACCAACCGCTATGCGGAACAACCACTGATCGTAAAAGGCGCCGGTGCGGGGGCAGATGTAACGGCTTCCGGTATATTTGCTGATATCATCAGATCAGCCAGATAAACCGTATATCAGTATATATACCTTAAATTTTGAACTCCTCATGGAAAATGACTGTATAAAAGTATTTGCCCCCGCTACTGTTGCAAACGTAGCCTGTGGCTTTGATGTGATAGGACTGGCTATGGATGCTCCCGGCGATGAAATGATCATGCGGAAGAGTGATAAACCAGGCGTTACCATTACGGCCGTACATGGCGCCTCCCTTTCTACTGATCCTGCCCAGAATGTATGCGGTGTGGCCATCCAGGCATTGCTGCAGAAGTATGGACAACCTGATGTTGGTATAGAACTGGAGCTATTCAAGAATATTCCACCCGGCAGCGGTATTGGCTCCTCTGCTGCTAGTTCAGCCGGCGCCGTTGTTGGCGCCAATCACCTGCTGGGCAATCCTTTTACCCCTAAACAACTTGTACGTTTTGCTATGGAAGGCGAAAGACTGGCCAGCGGTGCTGCTCACGCCGACAACGTAGCCCCCGCAATACTGGGTGGCTTTACGCTTGTTCGTAGTTATAAGCCGCTTGACATTACCAGCCTGCATACACCGGCTGAACTGTGGGTGACCGTTATCCATCCGCAGATAGAAGTGAAAACTTCTGATGCCCGCGAGATACTCAAACAAAAAGTACTGATGACGGATGCTATCCGTCAGTGGGGTAACGTAGGCGCACTTGTCGCCGGCCTTTACCAGGAAAATTATGACCTGATCAGCCGCTCACTGGAAGACGCTATCGTTGAACCAGTACGTGCTATACTCATTCCCGCTTTCTATGAACTGAAAGTAAAATGTAAGGAAGCAGGTGCACTGGGCGGAGGCATCTCCGGCTCCGGTCCATCCGTCTTCATGCTGAGCAGGGGCGAAGAAAATGCCCGTAAGGTGGCCGCTATGATGGATGCTGTATATGCGCCGCTGGGCGTGGACTACAAGATCCACGTATCGAAAATAAATACGGAAGGTGTGAAAATTACAAAAGTGTAAAGTCTAATGAAATATTTCAGTCTACAGAATAAACAACATGTTGTCTCTTTCGAAGATGCAGTAGTACAGGGCCTCGCGCCGGATAAAGGTTTATACTTCCCGGAACGCATTCCTGCTTTTGAAAAGGATTTTATCGATAACATCGAAAAACATAATGACCTTGATATAGCCTACACTGCCATCCGGCCTTTCGTTGGTGATGAGATCCCGGAAGCTACGCTGCGTCAGATCATTGCAGATACACTTAGCTTTCCTTTCCCCGTACAACAGGTGGCAGGCGACATCTACGCATTGGAGCTGTTTCACGGTCCTACACTAGCTTTCAAGGACGTAGGCGCCCGCTTCATGGCTGGTTGCCTGGGCTACTTCAGACGGAATGATACCCGTCCCGTAACTGTCCTAGTAGCTACCTCCGGCGATACCGGCGGTGCGGTGGCCCATGGCTTCTACAATGTACCCGGCGTACGTGTGGTCATCCTCTACCCTTCCGGTAAGGTCAGCACCCTGCAGGAGAAACAACTCACTACGCTGAATGGTAATATCACCGCCCTTGAAATAGACGGTACTTTTGATGATTGCCAGCGTATGGTGAAAACCGCCTTCCTGGACGCGGAATTGCAGGCCCATTGCCTGCTCACCAGTGCGAACTCTATCAACGTGGCCCGTTGGCTACCGCAGATGTTCTACTACCTGCTGGCCTGGAAACAGCTCAAAACAACCTATCCCGATGTTGTTTTCTCCGTGCCCAGTGGCAACTTTGGTAACATTTGCGCAGGTATGATGGCTGCAGCTATGGGTTTACCCGTAAAACATTTTATAGCCAGCACCAACGTGAATGATACCGTTCCAAGGTTCATGCAAACAGGCCAGTACACACCTGGACAAGCCACTCCGACCCTTTCCAACGCCATGGACGTAGCTGATCCAAGCAACTTCGTGCGCATCCTGGAATTGTTCGCTAACAGCCTGCCTGCCCTGAAAGAGAAGCTCACCTCCATCTCTTTCGACGATAAGGCTACTGCTGCCACAATGGAACAGGTATGGTCAGCACACCAGTATATGCTGGACCCTCACGGCGCCGTAGGGTACCTCGGTTTGCAGCAATACCTCAAACAAACTACCGGCAAAGACGTTGCAGGTGTATTCCTGGAAACTGCCCATCCGGTTAAATTTGCCGATACCGCTCCCGCTTCCCTGCAGGAAAAGATCGTTACCCCTGAAAGGGTGCAATCCCTGTACGACCTCGAAAAGAAAGCCGTACAGCTCCCTAACGACTATAACGCACTGAAAGATTGGCTGAAAGCCAATTGATCCGGCATGCAATGATCCATACAAATGGCCGCCTCTTAAAAAGGGCGGCTATTTTTTTAATACCACACCTCCTATCCCATAACTCCAAAACATCGAGCATTTTTTATATTATTGTCATATGAAATACCTGTTTCTTTTATCACTGTCCATTCCCTTTTTCTTTTCCTGCCAATCTGGTAAACCGGAAGAGCAGGCTACTCATAACGACGCTGACTCCGCCCTTTATGCGCCGCTCGTATTGCCATTAACGGACTCGATCGCGCAGTTTCCGGCCAACGAAGCACTCTACTTCCGCAGGGCCTTACTGCTCTTTAATACCGACCCGTCACTGGCACAAAAAGACTTTGAAAAGGCAGCACAGCTGAAACCAGATGTCACAGACTTCTGGGCAGGCGCCGGCGAAGCAGCCCTGGTAGTGAAAGACTATCCCCGTTCAATTGCTCATTTTGAAAGAGCCCTGCAAACGGCTCCGGGATATCCTTACCTGCAATACCAGCTGGCCACAGCCATGATCGAAAACAAACAGTATAGATCGGCAGACAGTGTAGCCAGCATATTAGGACAATCATCCGGTACACACGATAAAGCCTTCTACCTGAAAGCCCGCATCGCCGAAGACAATAAGGATACAACCCTCGCCATCAGTCATCTGACCACCGCCATCGACAAGGCCGGTTTACAGAGTGACTACAGCGCCGTAATGGAGCTGGGCGATCTCCTGCTGGTCCGCCACTCACCTGCCGCCGTTAAGTACTACAAACTGGCTGCACGACTGGATTCTGTGAACTCAGAGCCCCTGATCTCCCTGGCGCAATACTACGAGATGACCGGCAACTATGCCGAGGCGGTTACTACTTATAACAACAGCATTACTACTGACCCTGACGACGAAAGGGCCTACCTCGCCTTAGGAAGGATCAATATGAAGAAAAAGGACATCAAAGAAGCGTTCCGCTACTTTGACCTGGCCGCCAAAGCATCCCCCGCCAATGCGGAAGCCTACTATTACCGCGCACAGTGCCATGAAAGCCTGGGCCGTAAAGAGGACGCCATAGACGACTATGTAAAGGCGCTCACCTTCAAAAAAGATTATCCGGAAGCAAAGGCCGCACTGGACAAACTAAAAAAATAACTGTTATATTCGTAACCGACTAAAATGCATTGCATTAACTAATTATTAAACGCGTGGCTTTGGAAAATAGAAACACATTTGTAGCACCGTCTTTGCTGGCATCCAACTTCCTTGAATTGGGTAAAGAAGTAGAAATGTTAAATCGCAGTGAGGCTGACTGGTTGCACCTGGATGTAATGGATGGCAGATTTGTACCTAATATCAGTTACGGACTACCCGTAATTGCGCACATAAAAAAGGTGGCTAAAAAGACCTGTGACGTGCACCTGATGATCGAGGAACCTGAGAAATATGTTGAGGACTTTAAAAAAGCCGGAGCAGATATTCTCACCGTTCACTATGAAGCATGTCCGCATCTGCACAGGAATATACAACTGATCAAAGGACTGGGCATGAAAGCCGGTGTTGCGTTAAATCCGCATACACCTGTGCACCTGTTGGAGAACATCATTAACGATATTGACCTCATTCTGATCATGAGTGTTAATCCTGGTTTCGGCGGACAAAGCTTCATTCCTAAAAGTTATGAAAAGATCCGTCAGGCAAGAGAGATGATCAATCACTATAAAGCACATGCATTGATTGAAGTAGATGGTGGTGTTACCGTAGAAAATGCAGGCAGCATCCTCGATGCAGGTGCGAATGTATTGGTAGCAGGTAGCAATATCTTCTCTGCAAAAGATCCGGAAGCAGTGATCAGCGCACTGAAACACGCATAATTAAAATTCTGTGTTCAAACACATACTGTAAGAAAATGCAAGAGGGTTATACTGATGTCAGTATAACCCTCTTTGCTAATAATATAACGCTGTTATCAGCTCGCCTGTAACTTGGTAATGATCTCGCTTGACAATGGTTTGGTCAGGTACCCTTTCACGAAAGAGTAATTATCCACTTTCTTACGGTCCTTATCATCAATAGATGAAGTCAGCACAAAGATGCCGATCTGTTTTGCAAGATCTTTATAAAACCCGGCATAATCGTTCAGGAAATCCCATCCGTCCATTACTGGCATATTAAGATCAAGTAAGATCAGATCAGGCAATTGCTCCGGTTCAAAAGAGTATTGGCGTAAATAGTCCAATACATCCTGCGCATCAGAAAAAGCCCTCACATTCTCTCCAATACCCTGTCGTTTGATCATTATGTTCGCGATCTGCTGATGAATCGGATCATCATCTACGATAAAAATCATGTTGTGCAATTGCATACAGGGATTTATTCTGTTTTAAAGGTAATGATAAATTTCGTACCCTGACCCGGTGTACTCTCTGCCCGGATGCTTCCACCCATTGCCTCCACCTGCGTTTTGGTAATGAACAGGCCGATCCCTTTCGCATCTTTATTCTTATGAAACGTTTTCCGGAAACCGAACAGCTTGTGACCAAAACGCTCCATATCAATCCCAAGACCGTTGTCTTCGGCTGTGAGTATCATTTGCCCGTTCTCCTGCCAGCTCCTAAGATGCAGGCGGGGCCGGTGTTCCAGCGTACGGTAGCGGATAGCATTGGTCACCAGGTTCTGCAGGATGCTGTCCAGGTAAAGTCGGGGAAACTCCAGCACAGGTGCATGCTCAAAGTTGGTGGTTAGCTCGATACCGCTCTTTTCTATATCTGCGAATAAAACATCTTTCACATACTGCAAACGTTCCGAAAGCATGAGTGGTTCCGTGTCAACGTCAACATTTTTTCTTATCTGTACAACATCTACCAGGTCGTTCAGCGTCTCATCGATCTTAAATATTACTTCCTGTAGTAAGGTAAGATACTGTTCCCTTTCGGAAGTTAATGCCGAATCGTTATGCATCTGCATCAGTGCTTTCAGATTAGCAATTGGCGCCCGCAGGTTATGCGAAGTGATATGAGCAAAGTCTTCCAGCTGCTGATTCTGATTCACCAGACTTTTGTTCAGCTTATTCAGTTGTTTATTGGCCCGGAACAGGTCCTTCTGCATATTACGGCTATCCGTAATATCGCGGATAAAAACAGAGACAGAGCCATCCCTCATAGGAGTGATCAGGAACTCATACCATTTATAGCGGCGTGGAAAATAACTGCTGAAAGACGAAGAGACACGTTCCGCCAGCGCCGCTGAAAAGCGGACCTTGAACGGCGTGGCATGTCCCAGTTCAGGCATGATATCAAAGATGTTCTCTCCCTCCATGATCTGCCTGCCGGCCATCTGTTCTGCCTTCCGGTTGGCAAAAGAAAGCCTCCCGTCTCTTTCCATCGTGGCATATCCCATGTCGACAGCGTCAAAGAAGAGATGTAACTGTTCCGTATTACGCTGCAACAGGTTCCGCATCTGCTGTTCCTGCTTCTTGTCCGTAATATCGTTCACCAGCACAGCTACGATCTGTTGTTTATCTACCGGGTCCCGAAGTGGGAACAGTGTGAGGTCCAGCCACACTTCCCGGCTCTGTGCCGTCCAGCGACTGTCCTTCGAGAAGTCCAGCTGCTTTTCCACGCGGATCACTTTATTATCGGCCATCACATGCATGAAGAGTTCGTCCAGACCGTACAGGCGGGAGAAAGGATCACTCATGATGTTGAAAGGCGCCTCGCCTTCATCATATTCGTACTGGAAGAATTCGCGTTGCGTATGATTAATACGGCGTACAAAGCCGAAATGGTCAAATTGTATATAACCGATAGGCAGGTGCTCAATGATCAGGTCAAGCAGGCGGGCACTTTTCTCCAGGCGTCTGAAAGCAAGCTGTTTGTCTGTAATGTCCTGCATCATGAGCTGTAAGGTCTTAACAGCGCCCTGCTCGTCCATCACGGCAAATACAGTTGCGTCATAATAACATGGCAGGATCCTGATCACCCCGTTAGTGGCATGCTCACGGTAGCCCAGTAAAATTTCTTTTTTGGCAGATGCTTTGGTATACAGCACCTCTTCAAATAGCTCGCAAAGACCAGTTTCACGGAAAACCGGCTCTTCGAACAGGTTATAGCCAGGCCGTGACAGCGCAGGATCGATTTCTTCCCATATACTTTGCTGCAGACCATTGGCGCAGCAATGGACACCCTCCGCCGTAAACTGTTGTAAGCCGCAGGGAAGCGCCTGCAGAAGAGAATAACTGTCTACCGCCGGGCGAAGGTTTGTGATATCAGTGCCTGTCAGCAGAAAATGTTCTCCTACAGCCGTCAGCTGCCATTTTACCCACTGACGGGTATGGCAATACATATCCACACAGGCGTTTCTGCCTATGGCATGCAAGTGACATAGCATGGGCCAGTAAACCCCTGCAAGCGTCCCGATAACATCATTAAAATGCAAACTACTTACATTCGCTGTCGGATGAAATTCCCCCTCCGGGATCTGCAACCATCCTGCCGCCCCCTGGTTGACATATAGCAGGTTACCGTGCAGATCCAGTAATAGCGCAGGAATGACCCTTGTCAGCGCATTACCCATTATGGCATTCATCATAAAATCCCGAACGATAATCCCTTTAAAAATACTCAATATATGATTAAAAATACCTATTCTTTATAACTATCTGCCGGCGCAACAGTCATTTATATTACTTAAGCACGTAATTTTGCGTTTTTCCACAATGTGGATTTCCCTTTTTCTACAAGTGTGAAAGGATAAATATCTTTGGGCAAAACTCGCAGAGCGGCACAAATAAAAACACGTTAAGCAATGAAGTATTCATTCTCATGAAATCGGAAAGTGATAAACCGGAATTGAGGGATCACTGAATTTTTTTACAGCTCTTTGTATGAAGGTGGATGATGGTAGCTCTGCTCACTGTATTCCTGACAAAGTAAGTGACACTGCACAGGAAAAATGCTTTGGCGTGGTTATTGCCGCTGCTGGTATGGCTGCTGCTCTTCCTGGTGTGGTATCTGCTTATACCTCTCTGCCAGTTTTAGGAGTACTATTTGATGGTGGCTTACATGAAATCCTGCCATCGCAGAAAAGTAGCAGCCGTCAAAAAAACAAGTTATAAACTATAGGTTTCTTAATGTAATGCGTTTAAGTTATATTGCCTTAAACACCTTATATACAGATACCTCAAACGTTCTAAATAAGAAATCACTTGACAGAATCAATTATCAGCTTAGATAGCATTAACCCTATCGAGTTCTTCGGAGTTAACAATGGAAAACTTGATCTGCTGAAGAAGAAATTTCCACTGTTAAAGATTCTCTCCCGCGGTACACAGCTCAAACTGTCCGGCGCTCCGGAAGAAGTAGCTACCGCACAGGAAAAAATCGGACAAATCATTTCCTACCTCGAACGTAACGGTAATCTCAGCGAAAACTATTTCGAACAGATCCTTGGCGATGAGGAAAAGGTAGACAACTTCAAAGACCGTAATTCCAACGAGATACTGGTTTTTGGTCCTAATGGACGCAACGTAAAAGCCAGAACAGCCAACCAGAAGAAAATGGTAGCGCTGGCCGACAAGAACGACATCATTTTCGCCATAGGGCCTGCCGGTACTGGTAAAACCTATACCGCTGTAGCACTGGCAGTAAGAGCGCTGAAGAATAAAGCTGTCAGAAAGATCATTCTGACGCGCCCGGCCGTAGAAGCAGGTGAAAACCTCGGATTTCTGCCCGGCGACCTGAAAGAAAAGATCGATCCATACCTGCGGCCATTATATGACGCCCTGGATGATATGATCCCCGCCGATAAGCTTAGCTATTTCATGACGAACCGCGTTATTGAGATCGCACCACTGGCGTATATGCGCGGACGTACACTGGACAATGCTTTTATCATCCTCGATGAAGCGCAGAACGCAACCGATCTTCAGCTGAAAATGTTCCTGACGCGTATCGGTTCTTCTGCAAAAGCCATTATCACAGGAGACCTTACCCAGATCGACCTTCCTAAAAATCAGAAATCAGGATTGGAGAAGGCTACCCGCATCCTCCGCAATGTAGAAGGTATCGGTTACCTCCAGCTGGATGAAGAAGATGTGGTAAGACACAGACTGGTAAAGGCCATCATACGCGCGTATGAAGGAGCAAAGGAGAAGGAAGATCATTAATAATTAACACTTCCTTAACAGTGTTTTAAGTATGTTCACGCCTTAAAACGTAAACTGTTAAAAGTATTCCTTGCCTATACCGGTTTACAACAAGGAAACCAACAATTTTCAAAAACAGGTCCGGATCTTTAAAAATTACAACCGCAATACTAGCTGCACTTTGTAATTTTCGACTTTCCACCTATTTTTGTTAACTGTATTATAATAGAACATTTGCATGACCAGTTATCTGCGTATCCTCACCTTGGTATTATTTTTCGGTACTGTATTTAGCAGTTGCAAAAAACGCGCTTCCCCGCAGGAAGTAGCGCTCAACTTTATGCATGCGATACAGGACTCGAACTTTGACCTGGCCCGGGACTACGCTACCAAGGAATCGCAACAGGTAATACAGCTCTACTCCTTCTTCGATGCCCGCCGTAATGATTCAGAGCGGGATAAGATCAAAAAAGCCGGGATAAAGGTCATAGAGACAGAAGAAAACGGCGACAAAGCAACTGTTACCGTATTGAACTCTTCCTCTAAACAAAAGGAAAGATTGCAGCTCGTAAAAGAAAATGGCCGCTGGAAAATATCTCTCACATTCGAAAGTATTATTCCAAATTACCTGCCTCCGGCAAGTGCACCATTGGATTCTGTCGATATGCTGCCTCAGGATACAACAGCTCCGCTTCCCAGTTAATTAAAATATTATAAATACTCTTATCTGTATAATTTTGTATCTATTACGAAATTACAGTTGAGTTCCTTATTTTTGCCACGCGCCAGCATTTTATTCTAAATTCCACATTAGCATACGGTAAAACAGTTGCCAGGGTCCCGAAGAAAGACTTTGCGCTGTTATATCTTTGCAATGCGGAATAGATGCAGGGGCACCAAATTATAATAAACGAAAAAACAAAGTAGAAGATGACGACGAACAATCCCTGGCATTCAGTCAGCACAGGATCAGAAGCGCCTAACATAGTGAATGCTATCATTGAAATTCCTAAAGGCTGTCGCGCTAAATATGAACTGGACAAAGAAAGTGGTCTGTTGAAGCTCGACAGGGTACTGTATTCTTCCGTATACTACCCGGCTAACTACGGTTTTATTCCAAAAACCTACTGTGACGACCATGACCCGCTGGATATCCTCATCCTCTCCCAGGTTGATGTTGTTCCTATGTGTATCATGGAAGCAAAAGTGATCGGTGTAATGCAGATGATCGACAGTGGCGAGGCGGATGACAAGATCATCGCTGTAGCTGCAAACGATATGAGCGTTGCGCACATCAACGATATCTCAGAATTACCTCCGCATTTCACGGCAGAGATCCGTCACTTCTTTGAAGAATATAAGAGACTGGAGCATAAAACCGTAAAAGTGGCTGAGTTCCAGAACAAAGCCGTTGCAGAACGCATCATACTGGAAAGTATCGAGTTCTACAACAAGACTTTCGGTGATAAATAATTAAGAGAGGAACGGCTGCATGCCATTCCCTAAACGGAACATCCCATAGCTCAGTAATCTTTATTACCGCTATGGGATGTTCCGTTTAATATCGTCTTGCCAGGCTGGCAGCCTCGCCCATCACTTGTTTCCGCTGCTTCAAACGCCCTAAAATACTCTCTTGATGATCCGCAGCCTGTGTGTTCTTACACCGGTATCTATATTAGTAATACCCTGATTGTCAATAGGGTCTACCCTTACCTTCCCTGATGAATGAATGATCTCATGATCGTTCAGCAGGATGCCCACATGCACGAAACGCCCTTCCGGGTTGTCGAAGAAAGCCAGGTCGCCCAGGCGCGCTTCCTGCAGGAAGTCGACCGTTACACCCTGCGTCGCCTGCTGGTAAGTATCCCTTAACAGGTCTATCCCCAGGGTCTTGTATACCGTTTGCACAAATCCTGAACAATCCACGCCAAATACCGATTTGCCGCCCCACAGGTATGCCGTGTTCAGATACAGGAAAGCTGCTGCTGTAAGGGTTGCCGTATCTACCGCATCTCCCTTCCCCCGCTCAATCGGCTGATCCTCAAACTGTACCTTTACCTTTCCCCAGTTTGTAACAAGCTCCGCTCCTTTTACCGCGCATCCGAAAGGCACATGCATCGGTTTACCATTCAGTTGCACGCTATTCACCCAGCCCGCCGTATAATGCGTATACGGGGCATTGAACAACTCCTCGTCAATGATTTCCAGATGATTAAAAGTAGCCCAACCTTCATACGCGTCAAACTGGCATTTTACTCTTACCCAACCGTCAGATCCGGTTGTAATAATTTCACTGCATTCCCCCCACAAGGCTTGTGAGATAATTTCACTTTTATGAGATGGTTCCGCCCGTAATGGCATGACCGGAACAACGGTAATTGCGTATGGCATATTAATTGTCTAAAATAATTATATGTCAAAAGACAACAAAATGAACATTTTTGTCTTTTATATGTAAATATAGGTAACACTATGCTACAGCAGCTAACTAATTTATCAGATAAAGAATTGATTTCCCGGGCAAGAAAATTGAAGGACCAGGAAGCGGAAGGTGTACTCATGGAAAGATACAGCCACCTCATGGTTGCCGTTTGTTTACCCTACCTTAATAACGGTCCCGCTACTACTCCCGAAGAAGTCTATCCCGCTTTGCTCCAGCGCCTCAGCGCCAGTTTAAGGACCCAGACGATCCCGAAAGCCAATGAATGGATCCACTATACTATCAGGGCACAACAAGCTCAGACAGAAAAGAATAGTCCATTTTTTCCCAGTACGGAATCCAGGGAACAGCAACAGATGGAAAACAAAGTAGAGAAAGCAGCTACCAACCTCAAAGAACAACAACTGCTGGCAGCAACAATGGAAGGAGTATTGGAGAAGTTGCCCGCAGAAGAAAAATATTTTCTGAAAGAATTCTACCTTCATGCTAAGTCTTTTGCAGAACTGGCAGCAACAAAAAATTACACTATTGAAAAAACAAGGCAGATTCTACAGCAAGCAAAGCAAAAAATGGCTTCCTTATTGATGAATGAAACCTATGAGTAACTTGGAAAACAATGAAAAAATACTGAAGATCTTCAGTAACATTCGCTGTCTGAACAGGGATCAACTTCCCCGTTACCTGGATGGTCGTCTGACAGATGTTGAGAAACATCTGGTAGAACAGCATCTTGTTGACTGTAATCTCTGTTTCGATGCATTGCAGGTACTCCAGCAACAACAGTACAGGGAAAAATACCAGCCACTCGCCACAAGCATGCAACAATACATCCGCAACAGTATTAAGCGGATATCCCAGGTGCATAAAGTGGAACGCTACCAACGCCAGGAGCAGAAAAAAGAAAGTTTTCTCATCTATTTCTGGGTTGTGGCGGCCATTGCTATTAGTGCAGGCGTAATATATCTCGTGCAGCAACAGGGCAAACTGAAATCGCCCGTATCCAAAGCCATTGCAAGTAATGCAGAACTTCCTGCCGCAAAGCCGGAGAATCCGCCTTTACAGGCAGCCGTAGTCACTCCCGTACGTGTCGAAGAAGCACCTGCCTTAAAAACAACGCCACCTACGACAACCTCACCGGAAGCACCGGTAGCTACACCTAAACTTGTAGAGAGAAAAGATTCACTAAAGACAGCAGTTAAACCGCCTGCAGCGCCTGCCGTCACGAAGGATAGCGCAAAGAAACTTCCGCCTCCACCGTCTAAGCCGGTAGAAGCGAAGGAAACAACCAGGGTTGCTGTAGTACACAAGGATACGCCTGCGGTTGTTAAGAGAACGGAAGACAAACCGGCACCGGTTAAAAAGGAAAAGGAAAAAGAAGATGTTCCCGAAAAGAAAGCGACTGCTGAACCATCCGGTACAGACGAGTTCCTCTATAAAGCTGCACAGGTGTATCACCAGCAGGGAGACCTGAATGAAGCGATCTCCCGCTATAAACACCTTGCCGAAAGCCCTGGTAAATACGGAGAACTGTCCCGCTACCAGCTGGCTGTATGTTATCGCAGCAAAGGCCAGACCGGTAAAGCCCGCCGTATGTTCAAAGAAGTCGTACGGATGAACGGCAGCATGAAAGACAAGGCACAGGCTGCACTCGATAACCTTTGATCCCGGTCCCCCATCGGGACGTTTTAAGCCTCCATAAAGTCGTGAGGTAAAAGCCCTGAAGCAATTCCCTTATTAAATCAAATGGAGCTATTTACGGGCTTAAAACCTGGCCTGTAAACGACATGCATGCTTCCCATGCACACTCAGATCTTACCCGTTTATTATCAGCCACTTTTATTTTTATGGAAATTTTACCGTCCCGGCATCTTTATATTATAAGTATTTTATCTTTATCCAGTGATTTATAAGAATAGCCAGGACTTAACAGATGAAGAGCTGCTGGAACGGTTCAGGACCGACGATAACAGCGAATGGATAGGCATCCTGTTTGACAGGTATGCGATCCTTTTATTGGGTATGTGTATGAAATACCTTAAAAATGAAGAGGATGCAAGAGACAGTGTACAACAGATATTTTTGAAGGTACTCGCAGAGATCAACAAGCATAAGGTGCAATTTTTCAGGGCCTGGATCTACCAGGTGGCCCGGAACCACTGCCTGATGCAGTTAAGGCACAAAAGCCAGGTAAGACAGGAAGAAGTCAGTGAGAAACACCTGAACAATCCCGCCGACCAGGAGGAAGACAAAGCCAGATTCGTAGAAAAGGATAACTTACTGGAAAATATGCAGCATGCGCTGGAACAATTAAACCCGGAACAGCGGGCCTGTGTCAAACTATTTTACCTGCAGAAACTATCTTACCAGGATATTGCCAGCCAGACAGGTTATACCTTATTGCAGGTAAAAAGTTATATTCAGAACGGAAAACGTAACCTGAAGCTATTATTAGGTGCACAGGGATAGCCGGGCAAGTACGCAGGAATGCATCAAATAAGTACGCACGAATTTAATTATTGACGATTTTATGAACGAAGAATATCAGGATATTTTCACCACGACGGCCTGTCCCACACAACAGCAATTGCTGGATTATGTGGAGGGGCGGTTATCGGCGGAACAACAGCATGAAGTAGAACTTCATCTGGCTGATTGTGAGATGTGCAGTGAAGCTGTTGAGGGATTATCTGCAATTGAGCAGAAGGAAAAGATCCCTGTATGGCTGCGACAGATGAAATGGGAAATGCTGCGTAAGCTACGTACCCGCAAACGTCGTAAAACCCAGGTGTCCTATTATACTGAACTGGCTATTATTGTGATCGTAGTGCTTTTCATTATCCTGGGCGCATTCTGGACGTACCATTTCATGACACACAAATAAAGATCATTTATTCATAAAAAAAGTCCCGGCCTGTTATACAAGCCGGGACTTTTTTATAAGGTAAAGTAATGTGTTATTACTTCAGATTTTCAAGCTTTTTCTTAACTGCGTCTACTTTTGCAGTCTCGTTCTTGATAGCATAGATCTTCTGCAGTGCATACAGACAGCTTTCGTAAGTCTGTTTGTCGCTAGGCTCCAGGCTTGCTGCTTTAGCAGTAAAGTTCTCGTCTGCTTTCTCGAAGAAAGGCAGCGCCTGATCCATCAGACCAGTTACTTTAGTTTGCAGTTCTTTTGCTTTAGGCGTGTTCAGAGATTTGCTGTCCATTGCATTCAGCTCTTTGTTGAAGCCTACTGCACGGTTGAAATACAGCGCACCTAACTGGAAGTTAGCAGTTGCATCGTCAGCTTTCAGTTCGATCGCCTTTTTGTATGCGCCTTCTGCTTTGCCCATCAGCTCATCGTAGTTAGCTGGTTTTGCTGCATCCTGACCACCTTCGCTGCGAGGGTTTGCCAGGTTATCCACACGGATACCATAGTCCAGGATTGTCTGGAAATCATTCGGATTTTCAGCCATTTTCTTTTCCAGGATACCCAGTAATTCTGAAGTTTTACCGGTTTTGGAGTAGTATAACATCTCCATATCGTTAAAACGTTTGTCTTTAGGGAACATAGCCTTACCATCTTCGATAGTTTTCAGCCAGTTAGCATTGTCGCCCTTTTCCTCGTAAGTCTGTGCCAGGATCACGTACAGGGCTGGTTCAGCCTTGAAATGCAGGTCAACAGCCTTTTTCAGGTAGGTAAGCGCTTCGTCTTTTTTACCAGCCTGGTTACCAGCATAACCAGCGTAGAAGATCATAGATGTATCAGTAGGAAGCGCACTGGCGAAACCTTTGCTGTTGTAAAAGTCAACAACTGAAAATGCATCTTTGAAATATATGAACGCGGAATCCCATTTCTGATCGTTCAGACTAGCATAACCCGCGTTACCAATGGTAGCATACAGGTTAAACATACGCTGGTGCATTTCCAGCTGGGCTTCAGTCATTTTAGGATTGATCTCCAGTGCTTTCTTATAAGCATCAAATGCTTCAAGTGCCTCTTTGGTATCTTTTTTCTCAGTTGCAGTTGCTTCGAAAATTTTACCCTTTACATACCAGGTTTTCGCATCACCTTTGGTTTTTTCATTTTCCAGTGCTGCCTGAATATCGGCTTTCGCTTTATCATAGTCCTTTTTAGTGAGTGCTTCTTCTGCGCTGCTTACTTTAGCACGTTGTGCTACGGCAACCAATCCTGCACTGCAAAAGACCAATGATACGAGTAGTTTTTTCATGTTGCTCAATATTTTTTTGTTGTCTATAAGTATGGCCTTAGATTTTAATGCCTGTTTCAACCATAATAAATACAATCTGCCGCAGGTTAACCATTATTAGTTCGCACAAATATTTTGCGGTTTCTTATAATTTATTCTGCAGGCGTTTCTTGGTCCGTGGTTTCAGCAGCGGCTGTTCCCGGATCTTCGGAGCTGTCATCCTGGATCTGTTCACTTCCTTCTCCTTCCATACCTTCTACGAGCTTGTCTTCCTCTTGTTCATCCAGACGGGCTACAGCCGCGATTTCATCCGTATCGTCCAGTCTGATCAGACGAACCCCCTGTGTGGCCCTACCCGCTTCGCGGATATCAGCTACCGCCATACGGATAGTGATCCCGGACTTACAGGTGATCATCAGGTCATCCTTCTCTGTTACTTCAAGCATCGCGATCAGGCTACCTGTCTTTTCTGTAATATTGATGGTTTTAACACCCTTACCACCGCGGTTGGTAATTCTATATTCCTCAATATCAGTACGTTTGCCAAATCCTTTCTCAGAAACCACCAATACAGTACGGGTGGCATCCTCCTTATTTACACAAATCATACCAACCACTTCATCTTTGTCATTATCCACTTCAATACCCCTTACACCGATAGCTCCGCGTCCTGTGTCACGTACGGTATTTTCCGGGAAGCGGATAGCTCTGCCACTCTTAATAGCCATCATGATCTCGCTGTTACCATTGGTCAGCTTAGCTTCCAGCAGCTGGTCGCCTTCGTTGATAGTGATAGCGTTCACACCATTCTGACGCGGACGGGAGAAGTCTTCCAGCAGGGTCTTCTTGATGATACCATTAGCGGTACAAAGCACAATATAATGAGAGCTGATAAAATCTTTATCACCCAGGTCCTTAATGTCTATAATAGCTCTGATCTTATCATCAGTAGGCAGGTTGATCAGGTTCTGGATCGCACGTCCCTTACCGCTCTTTTCACCCTCTGGGATTTCATACACCTTCAGCCAGTAACAACGGCCTTTCTCTGTGAAGAACAGCATGGTATGGTGTGTAGAGGCTACGAACAGGTGTTCAATATAATCCTCCTCACGGGTTTTGCCACCCAGCGCACCACGGCCACCGCGTTTCTGCTGACGGTAGTCATAAGCAGATGTACGTTTGATATAACCCAGGTGAGAGATGGTGATCACCACATCTTCCTCTGCAATGATATCTTCCATACGCATTTCGCTGGCCAGGTACTGGATCTCAGTTTTACGCTCGTCACCGAAACGTTTCTTCACGTCTTCCAGTTCTTCCTTGATGATCTTGAAACGAAGTCCTTCGTCAGATAATATCTCCTTCAGGTAAGCGATCAGTTTCATTACTTCATCATATTCTTCCTTGATCTTATCGCGCTCCATACCGGTCAGACGTTGTAAACGCAGTTCCAGTATTGCTTTAGACTGGATCTCACTCAGTTCGAAGCGGCTCATTAAGCCTTCTTTTGCTTCTTCCGGCGTACGGGATCCGCGTATCAGCGCAATTACTTCGTCCAGGTGGTCCAGCGCTATCAGGTAACCCTGTAAGATATGCGCTTTTTCTTCTGCTTTACGCAGATCAAAACGTGTTCTGCGTACTACTACTTCATGACGGAACTCAACGAACTCGGACAACATGTCTTTCAGGTTCAGTACACGCGGACGGCCTTTAACCAGCGCCACGTTATTGATACCGTAAGAAGTTTGCAGTTCGGAATATTTATACAGCTGATTGATCACCACGTTAGCGATCGCTTCACGTTTCAGATCTATCACCAGGCGCATGCCTTCGCGGTCACTTTCGTCACGCGCTTCAGAGATGCCTTCTATTATTTTATCGTCAGCCAGCTGCGCGATCTTCTGGTGAAGGGCAGCCTTATTGATCTGGTAAGGCAGCTCATAGATCACCAGGCGCTCACGGCCTGCTTTCGAAGTTTCTACATTTACTTTACCGCGTACTACTACCCTGCCGCGGCCAGTCTCAAAACCTTGCTTCACCCCTTCATAACCGTAGATGATACCACCTGTCGGGAAGTCTGGCGCTTTCACATGCTTGATCAGTTCTTCAATTGTAATGTCACGGTTATCAATGTAGGCAATCGCACCATCCACCACCTCAGTCAGGTTGTGCGGCATGATGTTGGTCGCCATACCTACCGCAATACCTGAAGCACCGTTAATCAGGAGGTTTGGAATACGTGTAGGCAATACGGTAGGTTCTTCCAGGGTATCGTCAAAGTTCAGCGTGAAATCCACGGTTTCCTTGTCGATGTCTTCCAGCATCGCTTCAGCCATACGTTGCAGACGGATCTCTGTATAACGCATTGCCGCCGGCATGTCGCCATCCACAGATCCGAAGTTACCCTGACCGTCCACCAGCATGTAACGTAAGCTCCATGGCTGGGCCATACGTACAATGGTATCATAGATGGAGGCGTCACCATGCGGGTGGAACTTACCCATTACCTCTCCTACGATACGGGCTGACTTCTTGTAGGCCTTGTTACTGTTATTCCCTAACTCATTCATACCAAACAACACGCGGCGATGTACAGGTTTTAAACCATCCCGGACATCCGGAAGAGCACGACCCACTATCACTGACATGGAGTAGTCAATGTAGGCCGTTTTCATCTGCTCCTCAATGTTGATCTGGATGATCCTGCCGTCTTGCTGATTTTCCGTATTTTCTGACATTGTATATTGTTGGTTTACAATTTATTTCGTAAAAAAATAAATAGATGCAAATATAGCCATTTTAGGCCGTATTCCGGCCGTTCTGACAGAGAATGTGAATAAAAAAGGAATTGTCATATGCAACAAATACACTATGCACCAGGAACAATTTCCGCAGATCCTCCATTTAATCCTTAATTTGCAATAACTCCTTCAATTAATATTCCATATAAGAAAAAACTGGAATATTGGGAAAATAAAATATTGGCAAAGATTTTGTTTTTAACCCGGTGAAAATCAAAGGGTCACGGACAGTTAATTAGAATTCAGGTAGGTTAAAAACGAAATTTACTGAAATTTCGAACATTAGTAACACGACCGATGTTAAATCCCTGTTCGGTAACCATATTAAAGATGAACAAATTAATATGAAGAATATACTCTTGTTTGGTGCCGGTAAATCGGCCACAAGCCTGATCGACTATCTGGTGTCAAATGCCCCGAGGCAAAAATGGCATATCACTGTAGCGGATCAGGACCTTGCACTCATTAAGTCAAAAACCGGTAAATCCTACTACGTAACCCCAGCCGTCATTAACATCCGGGATGAAGCTTCCAGGCAGAAACTGATACAGGAAACTGATCTCGTCATCTCCCTGCTGCCTCCCCCATTACACATTTTCGTTGCCAGAGACTGCCTTCAGTTCGGTAAAAACCTGCTGACCGCATCCTACATCGATCCTGAAATAAAACAACTCGAAAAAGAAATAGAACAGGCGGGGTTGTTGTTCATGTATGAAATGGGACTAGACCCCGGCATCGACCATATGAGCGCCATGAAACTCATTCACTCCATCGAAAAGAAAGGCGGACAGATCTCTGCCTTCCGTTCTTATTGCGGTGGACTGGTTTCTCCCGAAAGCAATGATAATCCCTGGCAGTATAAGATCTCATGGAACGCCCGTAATATCGTCCTCGCAGGTAGTTCAGGCGCCACCTATCGCGAAAAGGGAAAAGTCAGAGAGATCTCCTACCAGCAACTTTTCGATCAGCCTAAGACCATTCATATTCCAAGCCTGGGCAAACTGGCTTATTATCCCAACCGTGACTCTATGGGATATATGAGCGCCTATAAACTGGAAGAGATCCCTACCTTCATGCGGGCCACACTGCGCTACCCCGACTTCTGCGAAGGATGGAGCACCCTCGTTAAACTGGGTCTCACAGACGATTCCAAAAAGACCCACACCGATAAAATGACCTACTACGAGTGGACCAGTCAGAAAATACACCAGGACCCAAAACTGAGCCACGAAGAAAACCTTGCAGGTTATCTTGGTATCAGCGCAAAATCCAAAATACTCCGTCAGTTGAAGTTCCTCGGGTTGCTGAATGGCGATACCATTGGTCTCGGTGAACAAACCAATGCAGCCATTCTCCAGCATGTAGTTGAATCCAAACTGGGCATGGAATCCTCCGATAAGGACATGATCGTCATGACGCATGAAATAGAATTCGAGAGAAGAGGCATGACCACAAGACTGCACAGCTATATGATCACACAGGGAGAAGATAGTCTGCGTACCGCTATGGCCAAGACAGTCGGACTGCCATTGGGTATATTCGCCAAACTATTATTGCAGGAAAAGATCACCCTCAAAGGACTACAGATCCCTATCATGCCGGACGTATACAATCCTGTACTAAAAGAGCTGGAAGAATACAATATCAGGTTTGAAGAAAGTTTTGAATAAACTACCTCTTATCCATAAACGGAAAGGGCCATATCAGCAGTGATATGGCCCTTTCCGTTTATAACGTTATAATTTCGACAGCGCTTCCTCCAGCTCCAGTATCCCCACCGAAGCAGGCTTTTCTATCTTTACCAGACCGTCCCTGTGAGACATCTCTGGCAGTTTTTTGTCAATTACATAAGAAGGTACTCCTTCCTGCAAACAATCCACCAGACCTGCAGCCGGGTACACCACCAGCGAAGTACCTACCACAACAAAGATATCAGCGGACATCACTATTTCTGCGGCGTCCACGATCTTATGCACCGTTTCTCCAAACCACACAATATCTGGTCGTAATTGTCCTCCGTCTGCCGCCATATCCCCCAGGTTGATATCACCTTCTATAGCGTAATTTCGTGACTCATTCAGCACACTGCGCATCTTGAAGATCTCTCCATGCAAATGCAGCACGTTCTTCGACCCTGCACGCTCATGTAAGTCATCAATGTTCTGTGTGATAATCTGCACATCAAACTTTTCTTGTAACCTGGCCAGGCCAAGATGCGCTTCATTAGGCGCAGCAGCTTTCACATCCCTGCGGCGCACATTATAAAATTCAAGTACCAGTTTAGGGTTTTTCGCCCATCCCTGCGGACTCGCAACTTCATACACATCATACCCTTCCCATAGGCCATCACTGTCACGGAACGTCTTCAACCCACTCTCTGCGCTGATACCTGCACCTGTTAAAACTACCAATTTAGGCTTCATTTCTACAAGACATTTTTTAAATTTAAATATACGGGTTTTAACATTTACCGTAACTTTATCGCCATAAATAACAGCAATTGAAGATTTTACAAACGCTTGTACTGTGTAGCGGACTATTCGTGCAATTGAATGCCAGCGCACAGTCGGATACCACACATACCAACTATACTGATAGCACCGGAACGAAAGAGGAACATGTTCTTACTGCAGCTGATACCACGATACGCTATCGCATAAACGGCGCCTATCTTGGAAGTATCTGGAGTGATCTGAAATATACTGTGGCCAGACCTGCTCACTGGCAGAAAAAAGACTTCGTTAAACTTGGCGTGGTACTGGGTACTGCAGGCGGCCTGCTGGCGACAGATTATGAAGTAAAGCAATTCTTCCTTCGCAATCATACCAACTTCTGGAATAGCGTAACCGGCCAGGTAGAGCCTTTTGGTAATGCATACTCTCCCTACCTCGTAGGCGGTATGTATGTGGCAGGCGTTATCTCAGGTAACCGCAAGCTGGAACATACATCCCTGATGACAGCGAAATCCCTTTTGATCTCTACCCTGATCTACACTTTTGCCAAATCCGTAGTAAGACGCGGCAGACCAACATACTATGATGATCCATTGGTGTTCAATGCGCCATTCTCCATGGATAAATACCATACTTCCTTTCCTTCCGGACATATGCTGACAGTTACATCTGTAGCTACCGCCCTGGCGGAGGCCTATGGTGAAGAACATCCCTGGGTTCCCTGGGTTACTTACTCCATCGCTATTATGACGGGTACTACCCGTCTTTACCAGGAAAGACACTGGGGCAGTGATGTGTGGCTGGGTGCATCCCTCGGTTACTTTGTAACGAAAGGTATCTTCAAACGTCAACGCGACCTGGAAAAGAAAAAATCAATGGCTGCTTTAGCGGCCAGCATGCCATAATTAAGCTTCTGCTTTCAGCGTACGGCGGCGCTTCATATATTTACGGATAACGATAACAACCGGTATCGCCGCTAACCATAACGGCCATAGTCCGGTCAATGATACAAGTACCACCAATAAACCATTCCAGCCATCTTTGATGGAGAAGAATAAACGGGAGAAAAAGCCCGGTCCCTGTGGTGTTGTATTGGAAATTATCTGATAAAAAGAGAGGTGGATAGTACTCATGGATACATTGTGGTCGATGTATTGCAAACGTCCCTGAGCAGCTTCCACTTCTTCACGTATAGTCTTTAGCTGTTCTTCTACTTTCAGTATATCTTCTACCGACTTTGCCTGCTTTAGAATGTCCAGGTAACGTTGCTCAACTTCCTTCCTGGCCTTCATCCTGGCCGACATATCTACATATTCTTCGGTAACATCTTTTGAGGTGATCTTTTTCTCTATCAGGTTTTCATCTGCACCCGCCAGCGCATTGAGGCAACTGTCAAACTTCGCTGAAGCTACTCTGATCTCAATCTGTGTTTGCCGGGAAACTTCCGAACGACTTTCAAGTTCATTTACAATTTCTCCGCCGTTACGGGCGATAACAGCTATAAGTTCTTTGCGCGAACGTTGATAATCACGAACGGAATAACGGATAGTACCTTCTTTGATGATCTTTTTGGGAATATCTGTATAACCAGCTGACGGCCCGGTTGATGAAGGGTTAATGACTCCCTCTTTTTCGTCTGCTGTTGGCTTCTCTACATACGCAACAGGTTCACGAACCTGCATTGCTACTTCATTTAAGCTTTTAGTCCCTCCCTGAAAATTATCAGGTTGCCCGCAGGCACTGATCAGCAGTACGACCGAAAACACAAAATAAGATATAACAATCCGGGCGTACTTTAAAAAAGAACATCTTCTTGTCATAGGAAAATCTTTTTAGGATAAATACTATAACAAGAAGATGCTTTGGAAACTAAAATTCCATAAAATTATTTCATACCTCCCATCTCCATGATGGTCTCATATTCGTCTTCGGTAACTGCACAAACAGAAAGACGGCCCTGACGGATGAGGGAAAGGTTTTCCAGTCTTTTCTCCACTTTCATCTGCGCCAGTGTTACATGCGTTTTGAAAGGTTTTACCGGTTGCAGGTCAACCACTACCCAGTTAGGGTCCGGTGTGGTGGGGTCCTGATAGTGTTCTTTTGCTACTTTGGCAATACCAACTACTTCCAGACCTTCATTACTGTGATAGAACAATACATGATCACCCTTCTTCATGCCTTTCAGGTTATTGCGCGCCTGGTAATTGCGCACGCCATCCCAGAAGGTTTTTCCATCTTTTACAAATTGGTCCCACGAGTACTTAAAAGGTTCAGATTTTACAAGCCAGTAGTTCATTTTTCTAATGATTTAAAATTCGTCTTCTGCTGCTTACCAGCCACTGGCCAGTACATCAGCAATATGCATCGTTTTAATGTTCAGTTCATGTTTCCTGATATAGCCGTCCAGGTGCATCAGGCAGGAAAGGTCTGTAGAGATCAGGTAATCTGCGCCGCTGGCAACGGCATTATTCACTTTCTGTTCTCCCATACCGATTGAGATGGGCTCGAACTTCACGGCAAATGTACCACCAAAGCCACAGCAGGTTTCGCAGTCGTTCATTTCCTTCAGCTCCAGTCCTTTCACTTTTGAAAGCAGGCTACGGGGCCCTTCCTTGATACCGCATTCACGCAAAGCGCCGCAGGCGTCATGATAAGTGCCTACACCGTTAAGCGTGGCGCCAATGTCTGTTACATGCAGTACATCTGTGAGGAATTCAGTGAATTCATACAGGTGTTTACGTAGCATTTTTACATCATTGTGTGCGGCTGAATTGTCAAACAGCTTGCCGTAGTAGTTACGTACAAACCCTGTACAGGAACCGCTTGGCGCAACTATATAATCGACGGTATGAAAGTCTTTGATGAATTTGTTGGCGACGGAACGGGCTTCGTCCCAATATCCTGCATTAAAAGCAGGTTGTCCGCAGCAGGTCTGGTTAGTATTGTAATTAACGGTACATCCCAGCTTTTCCAGCACCTTCACCATATTGAAGCCTGTTTCCGGGAACAGCTGATCTACGAAGCATGGAATAAAAAGCTGTACGTTCATTGAGTTAGTCTTTAGTTATAAGCTGCAGTTTTGGTACCTGCAGGCAACAGGAATAAAGGTATACCGGCTGAAACTGTAGCGACAATGAACATCACACGTGACTAATATGGGGCTTAGCAGTTATGCTTACAATTGACGCATCATAGATATCATTTTCAGAGCGGTGACCGCGGCTTCTTCCCCTTTATGCCCATGTATGCCCCCCAGTCTTTCTTCCGCCTGCTGCATATTGTCAACAGTCAGGATACCGAAGATAACGGGTACCGGTAAATCCAGGTTTAATTGCATTATCCCTTCCGTTACACCTTTACAAACATAGTCAAAATGCGGGGTTTCTCCTCTTATCACGCATCCAAAAGCAATAATAGCGCCAGGTTGTCTTGAGGTACCCTGGGTACGCTCCCAATACTGTTTGCAGGCGAACGGCAGTTCAAATGCGCCCGGTACTATTACTTTAGAGACCTTCGATACGTTGTATTGTGCCAGTGACCTGTCACAACCGGCGACCAGTTCGTTGATCACCGTATCATTCCATTCGGTATATACTATAACAACACTGGCATCCTCTAAATTGAGAATGCCAGCATCGTTCAATAAGCTTTGATTATGTATTGACATGACCTGATTAAAATATCAATTAATTCTTCACTTCACCCAGGCGCGCCAGGTATTTATCCATTTCACGGCCTTCGTTGGTCTGTGGGTATTTCTCGCGGATCTCTTTGTAAACGGCAATGGCGTCAGCAGGTTTATTTGCTTTTTCCAGTGCCAGACCTGCGCGGAACAGGTAAGTAGGACCAGTCAGCTCGTTGTTGCTGTGGTGACCTGCTTTTTTGTAATATTCGATACCTTCTTCAGTTTTGCCCAGTTCCATGTAAGCATCGCCGGTTAAACCGTAAGCCATTGCCTGTACGAGCTGATCGCCGCTGTTGAAGTCTTTCAGCATATCTACGCCTTTCTGGAATTCACCCAGTTTCACGTAGCTAACGCCTGCATAATATTTTGCTAATTCGCCTGTTTTGGTGCTGCCGTATTTATCAATTACCTGCAGGAATCCGTAATAGTTACCGTCTCCATTTAATGCAACACGGAAAGAATCCTTTTCGAAATATTGCTGTGCATGGAATACCATGTCCTGCGCTTTCTTCTCGTTAGGACCTTTGTAGAATTTGTTGTAGGCAAAACTACCGCCCACTACCACCACTACTACGAGCAGGGCTATGATAATGCTGTTCTTATTCTTGTTAAAGAAATCTTCCGCCCTGTGGAAAGAGTCTTCCAGTTGGAATTCTTTAGACACGGGAGTATTTTCAGCTGCGGTCTTATTTTTTGTCTCGGTCATTGTAAATGTGATCGTTAAATTGTTATTTCTTATTACGGTACAGGTACGGCTGTTGTAAAATTCCCGCAAATATAAAAAAGGTTAGCGA
>CABHOY010000054.1 GCA_902168105.1 uncultured Flavihumibacter sp. | reverse complement strand
TTCAATGGCTATTTGAGCTATTTTATCTTTATCGGCGTTGCTGCATTTAGGGTTTTCTGCCCGTAAACGTCGATAAAACGTGGGGATACTGATGCCGCATTCTTCACAAACACGGTCTTTAAACTTTTCGGGCAGGTCAAGAAAAATACAATACAGGAGTTGCAGGAAGAGGGAGACATTCCGAACTGATTTTTTAATTGTTTTCATTGATTTTGCATTTTAAACAAGGCACATGAATGCAGGAACCAACGTATAAAAGAAACGTGGGCCTCTACGTTGATGTTCCCTGGCACTCCCCAGCGCCTAGACCAAACAACGCGAGCGCCCACGCTAGTGCATGGCGCTACTCGACGTTGTCTTGTTGGTCGTTTGAAATGGGGAGTTTCGGGAACCAAGACAATTTCGATGCGAAAATCTTTATGAAGATCGCAAAACTATATAAAATTATTTACTGCTGATGTTCTTATTAAGTCGCTATTACTCAGTTTAATACTTGCAAGCTAAGGAAAAAATCGACACGATGTCCGATCGGACATCGGTTTTTTCAAAAAATCTTTTGACTTTCATTTTGATGAATAACAGGGAAGAAAAAGAATACCAGTATATTTTGGATCGTGTGGGCCAAAGGTTGGTAAAATATCGTAAGGAAAAGGGCTGGTCTGTACGCGAGCTTGCCGCTGATACGGGGCTGGACCAGGCCTGGTTGTCTAAAGTAGAAAAAGGGAAAAAGGACCTGAGGCTCGCCAGTATATATAAACTGGCCGAGCGGACTACGGGGGATGTATTTTATTTTTTGAGGGAGGAGGAATGAAAATGACAAATTTTTTATTGCTTATGTTCTTTTAATACATAATCGAAATAGGTAATTTTGTACGATAGTTAACCTTTTCCAATTATAATATGAGACCATTGTCAATTGTTGACCGCCTTTTGAAAAACATGGGAAATATGCATGAATTGGGCCGCCAACGTGCATTTGAGCTAGGAAATCCATTTTATGCTGAATTTAAAGAAGATGGTGGCTATTGGAGGAAAGAGCTTCCTACTGGAGAAAAATTTCTGGTGACAATTGAAGTTGTCTATGATGAGAACGATATGCCTATACGCATAAACGACACGATTATTAAGCAAATCGTCTGATGGCCAATCCTGTACTTATTTTTGTCGCTGGCTGTAATGCAGCAGGTAAATCAACTTTTATCCGCACACGTTTAAACGAGCTGGAAGCCTTTGAAGTTTTAATGACGGATGTTTACAAAGAGCGTACTAAGGATTTGGCGACAAATTTCATTAAATGTGGCAAAGATATCGTCATTGAAACAGTGTTTAATGACCCTTCATTCATAGATGTTGTCTCTCTTGCTTCGCAGTCCAACTATAAAACCTCACTAGTCGTTCTGTTTTTGGATAACTTATCACAATCTGATAGACGAGTTGCCGCCAGGGGCATTGAACAAAATGGTATTGTGATATCCGGTACAAACGTAAAAATCAATTTTGAGGAAAGTTTTAAGAACATAGCCAATTATTATCTCTATTTCGACAGAACTGATTTCATCTATACAGGTACAGGAGAAGTGAACGAACTCATTATGAGTTTCCATAGGGATGAATTAATAGCTCACGTACCTAATGACTTAGTTTACCCGAAACGCTTCGCTGAATATAGTTATCGTAATGATAGACTATCCTATGAAGCATGCAATATTATTACCAGCAACATTGCCCACCAGCAATCGTAAACTTATAACTTCTTCATATCCCTGCGCAAATAGAGTGCGCTCCTGTATGTTTTCTTTGTGAAAATGGTATACGGATGTGTCGCAACTGACATACAACGAATGTGTTATGTGTTTTTTCGTATCGTTTCATGACCTTTGGCACCAGTTAAAGTTTTATGTTGCCCAATAGCCGTTGTGGTTACCTATACTTTGTTCGTACCAAATCAGCATTTTCAGTTTAGATCTTAGCCTATACATATGAGTAGTTGGATTATTGTAAGTCTGCTTATGATAAGTATGAACAGTTCTGTTGACTCCCAGCGTAAAGATGCCACGTCTCCAGTCCAGGATAGCAGCATTATGAAAGCGCCACAGCTGCCTGCGAAATACCTCTCGCAGGTAAAGCATAAATCTATGTGTGTACAGCGGCAGGTAAACAGACGTACTGACAAAGCATTGAGCCGTTTGCTTAAACAGGAAAAGCGAATGAAGACCCGGCTGTGGAAGGTTGACTCTGTGGCAGCTGGCAATATCTTCTCCAAATCGATAGATAGCTTGGGGAGTCTGAAGGCCGGACTTAAAAATAAAGTGACAGGCAAACTGCCTTTGGGCAGTGGGGGTGGTTATCTGGACACGCTGGGGAATTCCCTGAAATTTCTGGAGGGAAAAGGAGACCTGCTGGGAGCTTCCAAGGGTAAACTGGCTGATGTTACTGGTAGTATTGAATCTCTTCAGGGGAAACTGCAGCAGGCTGACCAGATAAAGGCTTATATAAGGGAGCACAAAAAGCAGCTGAAAGATCAGTTGTCGCAATATACAGGCTTTACCAAAGACCTCCAGAAAATCAATAAAGAAGCTTATTACTACGGTCAGCAGATCAGCGAATACAAAACCTTGTTGAAAGATAAAAAGAAGGCTGAAGCAAAAGCGATGGAGTTGTTGAAGAAAATGCCTGTTTACAATGATTTTATTCGCCGCAACTCACAATTAGCAAGTCTTTTTAATCTTGGATCACCGGGAACTGCAACAGCACAAAGTTTGGAGGGGCTTCAAACTCGCAGCCAGGTAGAGCAGCTGATACAGCAAAGGTTAGGAAATGATCCTGGTGCGCGACAGGTTGTTAGCCAACAGATGGACCAGGCACGTTCACAGTTGAATGAACTGAAGAGCAAATTCCCAGACCTGGATAATGCCGGTGATATGCCCGACTTTAAACCTAATCCGATGAAGACTAAGAGTTTCCTGCAACGTTTAGAGTTTGGCGGCAACATCCAGTTTCAGAAATCCAGCCGCTATTTCCCTACTACTTCAGATATAGCCGGGCAGGTTGGCTACAAGTTTCATAAAAACGGGACGGCAGGTTTCGGGGCATCTTACAAGTTAGGTCTGGGCACGGGCTGGGATCATATTGCCATCAGTCATCAGGGCGTAGGGCTACGGTCTTTTGTGGACTGGAAGCTGAAAGGGACATTTTTCGTGAACGGCGGCTTTGAACAGAATCATGTGACTACAATCTCTCGCGTTGATCAGTTGAAGAGCTGGAGCGGCTGGCAAGGGAGTGTCTTGCTGGGGATCAGCAAGAAGTATAAAGTGAGTGCGAAGCTGAAAGGGAATATTATGCTGTTGTACGACTTTTTAGCCAGGCGCAATGCGCCGCCAGCCAGTCCTATTAAGTTGAGACTAGGTTATGTCTGGCATTAACAATAATCCAAATTTCTTAAAGCATTTAATATAACAGGTATGAAACACATGGTTAGATCAGTCACAGTCTTATTGGGTATACTGGCATTTTTAGGTATCAAACCGCTTAAAGCGCAGGATACAGGATATTTTAAAATTAAGGGAGATATTAACAAGTATTATATCGTCACATTTAAAGACGGGGCCCAAGCAGATCATAGGGCTTCAGAACTAGAGCTAAGCCGGACCAACGTTCATGAAGACAGCAGCTGGCGGGGTACTGTTATAGCAAAGTTCAGGTATCACGCAGATAACGTTGGACACGGTTCGAGTTTTATTGATGGGGATGTAAGACAGAAAAGTCCCTTTAGCAACACCTTTGTTGCCGGATGGAAAGACGTTTCATATGATAACGGTTCAAAAAACATCATTATTTGGTTAAGGGGCAATACCTCATACCATTTCAGGGCTAATTATGATGTGTCCCCTGTAGTTCATGATGGTGTGGCAGCTCCTATTGATTATCAGCCCGGTGGTACCCTCTTTACCTTAAAAAGTGCGGTAGATTCCTATGTTAATACTTATGGAACCAGTTCAGGTAATACCGCATATTATACCGGAACTGGAACCAATTATATTGCTGGCGGTCTGGCGATAGGTACCCCAACTGCCAATGCTGGAGCATTTAAGCTGGCAGTTGAAGGACCAATTCGGGCGAGAAGGGTTAAGGTTGATCAGGAAACATGGGCTGATTTTGTGTTTGAACCCGAGTACAAATTGCCGTCACTGCAAGAGTTGGAAGCTTATATAAAACTACATAAGCATTTGCCAGGTGTTCCTTCTGCCGAGGAAGTTGCAACGGAAAAACTTGATCTGGGGGAAATGAATAAGATCTTGTTGCAAAAGATTGAGGAGTTGACGCTGCATTTGATAGAGCAGGAGAAGGAAATTAAAGACCAAGCCATACGCAACAAAGCACAGGAACAGCGTATAATGCAATTGAGTAATTCAATAAACAAATTAATGTCAAAGTAATCATCATCTTTTTGTGAGGTCTATTATCGCAATTAACCATCCGGTTTCATTTTGCCTTATTAGGATTACTATGGCCTAAAATAATACAAACTATACTTATGTATCGAAAGCTTCTTTTAGTAGTTTCTTTAGTCATTCTTCTTGCGGGAGGCATAAGCGCACAACAAATCTATCAACCTGGAAAAGTAATATCACCATCGCCGACGGCTGCCGCTCTCGGACGTTTTGGAGAGACTCCCGTAAGTTACTATTCCGGCATGCCGTCAATATCTGTCCCTCTTTACAATATTGAAATGAATGACTTTTCTCTTCCAATTGCGCTTTCTTATAGCTCTAATGGGGTAAGGGTCGGTGAAAATGCTGGATGGGTAGGGTTAGGCTGGTCGTTATCAGCTGGTGGTGTTATTACCCGGACTATACGAGGCCTTGATGATTTTGGTAACGGCGGTTTTTTCCGGGCTGGTATTTTACCGCCCAACAAGGCAGGTAACGAATATGATGAAACATCCAATACGCTTGCTGACAGACAATATCTACATAATGTTTTGAGTGGGAGCATCGATTCAGACCCTGATCTCTTCAGTTTCAATTTTTCCGGATTCACAGGAAAATTCATGTTGGGAAAGAAGGCCAATGGGGCAAAAGTATTGACGGATGAACAAAATACATTGTTAATAGAGTTCCTGGAAACGCTCGCTAGATGGAAGATTACGGATGGCGTTGGAAACCAATACTATTTCAGCGGCTCTGAACTTACAACAGATTATAGATACCCCTCTACTTCTGCACCAGCCCCTGAAGAAACTCCATTACTATCCTTTACAGCAGGAACACCGGTTACAACTGCATGGTACCTTGACTCCATTGTTACGCCAGCTAGAAATACTATAAAGTTTGTATACGATATGGGGCGCGATATCGTGTCACCACTGTATTGGTCAGAAAAGAAATATAATCAGACGGGGCTTTCCGGAACTTGTTCTTCCGGCCCTGCGGGTACATATGAAAACTACTACAGCAATAAGCAGGTCGTACATGAACTATATCTCAAACAAATTATTTTCCCTGGAGGAACGGTTGATTTTAGTACCAGTGACCGGACAGACCTGGAGTACATCAATAGTAGTAAACCAGGTAAATTATCCGATCTCATCATAAAAAATCAAGCTGGAGCGCAAATCAAGGGTTTTGCTTTTTACTATAATTATTTCACCGGATCAAACAATACCCGATTAAGGCTGGATTCAATAACTGAATATGGTAGTAGTACAGCCTTCAGGAAGCCTCCTTACAAATTTACTTACTTCGATCCAACAAATCTGCCGCCCAAAGTAACACGATCAATTGATTATTGGGGTTACTATAATGGGAGACTTAATACGACATTAGCACCCGCGGTTAATGTTCCTCAAGCTGGAAAATATCTTGATGGAGCAAATAGAGAGCCTGATACAACAATTGCCAATATGAGGAAGGGCGTGTTGTCATCCATAGTGTATCCTACGGCTGGAAGTACAGAATTCGAATATGAGCTAAACGATTATTCGAATCTTATCGGTAACGACAGGTATTATGTTATACCAGAAAGTTATGGTGTTGAAGCGGACGATAATTATCCCTCCAGCAGGGGCACGTATACGTTTGTTATTGCTAACGATACACCAAATGTCAATTTCCGTTTTCTTTATTTCAAAACTGATCCTAACGGACCTGATCTGATTAATCCTAATCTTGAGGTAGTGTATGCAAATGTGTACAAGAACGGGCAATATTTTAAATCTTACAGTAACTTCTTCAACGGTGATAACCAGACTGAGACGTGTTATCCTGGTACCTATACGGTTGAGGTCAGGTACGTTCAAGGATATTCTACAAGAATGTGGGCGGCGTATGATAAGAAGGTCAAAACGCTAACAAAATTTGGTGGTGGTCTAAGAATTAAGGCCATAAGAGATAAGGCCGAAGAAAGTTATTACAATGTAAGAAAATATGAATATAACCTCACCGACAGTACTTCATCCGGAAGGTTACTTACAAGGCCGGTTATGTATTTTTCATTTCAATATACAAGTAATATAGATCCAAATACCGGCGTGGCTATGCCTTGTGACTATACAGCTGCATATGTGGGACGAGAATCCAGTACGGTGTTTAGTGCAGGATTGAACTCGGGGGCGAATCCGGTTGCATATGATAAAATAACTGAAATATTGGGTGAGCACGGAGAAGGTGGACGAAATGAATATTATTATTTCAACTATGAGAATGCGAATACAGAATTGCCTTTTCTACCGTCAGTAACGGGATTGTGGAATGGCAAGCTTTTAAAGAGCATGTCTTACGATTCGGCCGGTGTGAAAGTGAGGGTGATTGAGAATCAATATAGTTCGGGTGCAAATGGTGAGACTATAAAAGGAATGAAACTATATGCTTTTGACGAAATAGCGAATGTTAGTGCATCAATGACCGAGCCGGTGTTCAGAATTAAATTTTATGATAATTTTTCAGAATGGCCTGTGTTAAGCAAAGAAACGGATACAATTTTTAATGGAAACCAGAGTATCGTTACGGTTAAGAACTTCTCATATGGTAATGCTGCTCATAAACAGGTTACGGGTATGCAATCCCTATCCAGCGACGGCAAGACGATTATCAAAAAGTACCGCTATCCTGACGATTATACAAGCGCAAGTAACAGTTCATTTGTCCAGCAAATGAAGTTGCAGCATATCATTACGCCGGTTATAGAAGAACAGACGCTGGTTGCAGGAACCTCAGGAAGACGGTTGGTACAGGGTGCTTTTATTGAGTATGGTAAATTCAGCAATGCTTACAAACCAAAGGTGATTTACCAGTTGCGTACGGATAGTCCGGCTGCGGATACAACTGTCTCGAACATTAATTCAGCCGGGCAGTTGGTGCTGCATAATGCTTATAATGCAGAGAGTTATCTGGATAATTATGACGCTACGGGCAATTTGCTGGCTGCGCATAGTTCAGGTGGGGACAGTACTTGCTATTTATGGGATTATAATCCTTTAGTGCCGGTGGTTAAGGCGACAAATGCGGACACTGCCGCTATTGCGTACAGCAGCTTTGAAGCGGATGGAAAGGGTAATTGGACATATTCCGGTACCACAATTGATACGGCAGGTATCACAGGTAAGAAATGCTACAATATTGCAAGTGGTGCTGTCTCCAAAACAAGGCTTACGGCATCTAAAACTTATGTGGTTTCATACTGGACAAAGAACACTTCTCCATATAACATACCTGGATCGATAGCTGGTTATCCGATAAAAGGCCAGTTTGTAAAAGGATGGACTTATTTCCAGCATAGGGTTACAGGTGTTACGTCTATTAGCATCGCAGGAACGGGATCTATAGACGAGCTGAGAATGTTCCCTCTTGGATCCACAATGTATACTTATACTTATGACCCATTGGTTGGAATCACTACAGAGTGTAATGAGAATAACCGTATCATCTATTACGCTTATGATAACCTTGGCAGATTAAAAGTCATTAAAGACCAGGAAGGTAGGATATTGAAACAGATGGATTACCAGTTCCAGGCTTCTATTACCAAATAATACCTATACCAACATGAATTTTATAAGACATAGAATTGCAGCTGGATTGTTACTGGTGGGTATTTTGCACACCGGTGTCTTATCTGCTCAGACAAACAGACCGGGCGGCACGCGGGCGGTATCGCCTCCTGTACAGACACCGTCCCCATATACTAACACAGTTACCAATTATGTGAGGAGCTGGGAGCCAGACATGCCAATGACGGATACAACAGTATCCGTACTCATGTCGAAAAAGACCAAAGAAGTAAAACAGACCACCCAATATTTCGACGGTCTTGGGCGACCTTTACAAACCGTGTCGAAGGGTGTCAGCAGCGCTGGAGGGGATGCCGTAGCCGCGATAGTTTATGACAGCTTGGGAAGGGAAAGCTATACCTATTTGCCTTATGTGCAGCAATCAGGCAATGTAAGTGATGGTAAGTTTAAAAGCGACCCTTTCAGGGTACAGAAGGTGTTCTATCGCAATGGTGTACTGAATCCCGGGGTAGCAGGAGATAGTATTTTTTATGGAAAAACAGAGTTCGAAGCCTCTCCCTTTAGCCGTCCTCTTAAAACATACGGTACAGGAAGCAGCTGGGTTAACCGCCCGCAGGAAAGTCGATATCAGGCCAATACATTGAGTGATTCTGTAAGAATCTGGGATATTGGTACTGGCCTTCCTACGAGTACAGGCACTTATGCAGCTGGGCAGCTCTATAAGAATATAGTGATCGACGAGGCGAAGAATCAGTCTGTAGAATACAAAAACAAAAATGGGCAAATCGTTCTGAAGAAAGTGCAGATCTCCAGCAGTCCTGGTACCGGACATATTGGTTGGTTATGTACCTATTATGTGTATGATGACCTGGGTAATCTTCGTTTTGTTATTCCGCCGTTGGCAGTTGAAGCTATTAAAGGACCGTGGACTATAAGTACGTTGA
>CABHOY010000053.1 GCA_902168105.1 uncultured Flavihumibacter sp. | reverse complement strand
GTGTTTGGTAATATCAAGCACAATCATCACTTTAAACGTTTTATGCTACGAGGCATTGAAAAAGTGACTATTGAGGCCGGATTATTGGCTCTGGCGCACAATCTAAGGAAGAAAACTGCATAAGAAAGGGCCGAAAGAGCCCAAAAACTTGTTCCCACCTCCCTAAGCCCTTCATATATTTTTACTGAATAAAATTAAGGCTTCGCATATATGACTACGTGTATAGCGCTATACAAAAGAAAAAACCGCCTCAATTATTATTGAGACGGCTTCTTTGCTTTTTAAGTTGTTAACGTCTGCTATGGGCCTGGTAGTCCAGATATTTCTTTTTTTTATCTTCGATTATAGCATAAACACTTCTCCTGCGGTACCTTAGTAAAGCCACTGCCGTCATAGCGTCAAGACCATTCTTGCCACTAACCTGACATATATTTTTAATACATCGTATATCTATATATATTATTCCCAAATCTTTCACTCTATAGATAACCAAAACTCATTTGAAAGACAAAAGAATCGATACGAATAAGTCAGGCCTGTAAAAAAAATTGAATACTAACGGACTTTATCGAATACGGTCTCCCAGGAACGCTCGCCACCCCAGGAGGTTGATTTTGCATTGGCCTGAACAGAAATAGACTTTCCATCATTGCTCAACTTCCAAACCTCTGTTACGTAAACAAATGCTTGTTTCTGAACATTTATATTGAAAGGAGTGACAACCATCAGGTGTACAATTGAGTTAACAGTCATAGTTTGTCCATCTGTTGACAACTTTACGGTAAACTTCTTTCCTCTTTCCAGATCATGATTAATGCGGCTTTCTTTACCGTCGAAGGTCAGTTTCTCCTTGCTTTTACCCGACGCTGCCCCAAGAGACGGGTTTGGTATTTCTATGGTTAGAAAATTTGCCTGCTCTGCTATTTTCATTGTTTTTGAGCGCATACGATCCCCCTCTTCATATACGCAAACAATATTTCCGCCCATACTTATCGACTCTTTGGATTTCCATTCGCCAGAAAAGTTAGTGCGATGAGTATCATTTTTTTGTTGAGCCTGTACGGCAAAATAAATTACTCCTATTAACAGAATAATCAAGCAGGACAAAACGATTCTTTTGTTTTTCATGTGTTATTTTTTGCTTTTTAATGGTGATGTGTATTCATGCAGCGAAGTTACTTTGATACCCTTTAGAGAGTAGAATCTGGATTGTAAATAAAAATGTAACGTTTGTAAATAAATCGTAAAATGGCATGTTTTATAGCCGAAATTTACGTTCCAGGAAACACAAATACCTGTGCTGTTTGATACTACTTGTGTTTATCTGTTAATGTACTGAACTGTGCCAATGTCAGCGTAGCTTATGGATATGCCATATCAAAAAATAAGAAAGATGATATTGTGGCCTGCATAGGAAGAAGGCAACTAAAAGCGTGTTACTTTTTTTATTAATTGGTGGCGGAGATCAGCAACTCGTCTATTATAAATGGCACCTCGTAGTTGAGCGTCGATGTTATTACTTTAATTTTTGTATCAGAATGAATAGCAAAGGATTATGAAAAATCAAGTTATAGATATATTTAAAAATGTGCTTAACTTCATATCGCACTTGTAAGCTTCCCTTAAAACTGGACCAGCGTCGCTTAATCTGCCTACGCATATTGAGCTTAAGATTAGTATACACGCGATAGATTTTCTTATGATTCCAGATAAATCCTTTATTTCTTAACCGATGATATGCTTGCCAGAACCCGATGTCAACATATTTCTCAACTAATGCAGATAGTGCATCTTGAATAGCCACATCATTCCTGGGTATTGGCTGATAAGTATACGTACTACGTGGGATGGATATGATTTTGCACGCCTGGCGGACACTCAGTTGCTCCTGCTTCACCAGGTAATCAACTGCATCCCTTTGGCCCTGGGGCGTTAGAGCTTTTTTTCGATTAGATTCTTCATTGCGCGGTTCTCAATACGCAAATTTGAATAGTAAATTGCGACTACGAGCTAACAGTTGCTTAACGGTATCCCATTGGACAGGAATTCGGAATGATATGCAGTTTCCCTTTTTCTTATCCTGGTCGACAGCTTGATTTTCTCCTTCCATGACTCCCAGCGGTACTTTATCCGAACTTCCTGTACGCCATCAAAGGCTAGCTGCTGAACATAAAAACAGTCTATTACTTTGGACGCTCTTGGGAAACATTTGTCTACGACGCGATTAAGGCTGCCTGCCATGTCCATAGTCTTCAAATGCCATTCTATTAGTTTCCAAAGTTGTCGATTACTCAAAGCAAAGCGATGCTTATCTCTTTAACCTTTTAAGCGACCATTCCCGTATTGAAACTACTAGCAGCTAGCAACTGTGCTTGCTGTAATTTATTCTTAATTTGTGAATACAATCCCATGAAGTATTTTTAGAAAATAGTTATTATATTGGTTAAACTTAATGTTATCAAGAATACAATTTCATGTTATCTCAATGTTAATACGAGAACTTATTAATTTTGATAATGAGACTTTATCACAAAAACAACTGTTTTATGACAGATTACCAGGCAGGTTCAAGATTTTGGTTGCTTTACTATTTCTTTTGATTGGCATTTCGTTCTTTCTTGCTCTTTACATGAAGCGCTATTGGGTAAAGGGCTTGTTCCTTCTTTGTATGCCAATGTTCCTGTATTTTATTTTTCGCTTAAGCCAAAAGAGCATATTGCCTCTGTTACAAAAGCATTTATGGGAAGCCCAGTTGAGCAGTACTAACATATGGGGGAAGCGAAATATTTTAATACAAAAAATCCAATATCACAAATTATCCGTTTTTATCAACTCAAAGAATTTTAAAAGCCCAAAAAAGATTCTGTTTATAATGGATGTCTTAAAATCAGAAGCAAATAAACCCAAATACATTAAGCGAATATATTACATCTTAACATTTGATCACAATTACTATGATTCGTCATACAGTATCGTCAAGAATAATAAAAAAAACATATTACACCTTGAGCATTTAAGATAGTTAAAAATCTAAAACAACTCACCAATAAGCAATGTCAGATGGTCGGAATATTATCACCTGAGATTTATATTGTTTATTACTCATCCAAAACGTACCTGATGCTATGAATAATCAGTTTGACGAAGTGTGGGAACTATTATATCCCAGGGTAACCAGTACCCTGTTAAAGGGTTATTGTAACGGCCTATTTAATCCGCAAAAGGATAAATTTTTTGCCGCTACATTTGTAACTGAGTTTCCGCCAGCTGATGACCTGGAATTTTTAACGTCGCAGTTTGACGGTTGCTATTCCATCATCAGTAAAGCATCGGGAGCTTTAGAACAGGAAGGATGGCAAGCACTACCGCCAGGAACTGGTTTACAACCTACAGAATGCAACGCTTATAGTATTAGTTTTCATGGAGCCTTTTATGAGGGCGAATGGTGCTTTATTCCATCGCTGATATTCTTTGAAACTGTGGATGAAGAGTTGGCAAAAGATAGTGTCTTCCCTGTTGATGTTTTCAACAATACTATTTATTTACCATACCAAGAATTTTCGCCATCCTATACAAATGTTCAAATGTTTGAATTTTCGAGGGCTCCATATCTGGTGGCCATCGTTAAACAAACTAAAAAGGAAAAAATAAACCTGGCATTCCGGCATTATCTGGAAATTGCAGTATTGCAGCCATTAGCAGAAAAATTGCGGATACACTATCCCTATAAATATGATAATATGGTAGGCATGTATGGAACCGAACATTTTTCCAGCATATTCCCGGTAAACAAACGTTTTGTCCTACTTGTAACTGGGGCAAAGGGTCTGTCAGAAAACGACTATACCGTTAGATATCTCTTGTATATGCCAGAAGAAGGAAGCATTTACGAATGGGAATACTTTCCTACTGGCATTACCCGCTTTTATGATGCAGAATCTGTCATTGATCAATTAATGACTGTTACTTATTGGAATAATTCTAGGTACCTTCATTCTTCCTGCACGCTGGATGATGATCGCTTTTGGGAGCAATGTGTTATCCTGCAGGAAGATGGAGAATACAAGTATTTACGTGAATTGACTTTTACTGGTAACAGCCTTTCATTGAAACTATAAGTACTATACAAGTTTAGCGAACCGGTAATTATCAATAGAACTACAGTGCGCTACAAAGCGCAGTAAAGTGTAATAGACATTGGGGCTCAGAAATGATATGGACCATAGGAGAACCTTCAGGGGTAAGTCAACCCAATCAAGCCTCATTCGTATATGCATTAATAAATGCTATTTAAATAACATTAATTCCCTAATTATCAATATCATTTGATTCGAAAACGTCCCGCTACTGGGCACTTGGAGATAATCTCCCGCGTTTTTGTTTGTATAATCGTCCGAGCCCACTCTGGCCCCTTATAATTAATCTTCCCAGGATGGAAATCGAAGACTTCCACGAATATTGCAACATATATATTGTTAAAGGAATATATCATTATGTTCCTTATAGTTATCGTACCTTGTTATCAGGTCTTTTCAAATGAACTCAAGCCACGATTAGATTCACAGTGTTTCAAAGTTCAAAATTAACCTGATTACTACATGTCGTTATCTTATCATGTCTATTCGGATTCCGGGTTTGTGATGCAATATGCAGATTTGATTACAGGCAATGCCTGGAATGCATATTACGAAAGACCAGGTAGTCTATCACTTCTACCTGAAGACATGATTAACAAACGAATCCTTGATGCTGGCTGCGGTCCTGGAATCGTAACGAAATATTTCTGCGATAGAGGCGCTATTGTAACTGCCATTGATTATAGCGACAAAATGATAGCCCTTACTAATAAAATAACCAGTGGATCTGTTCCTACCATGGTGATGGACCTGAATAATGGTCTCACTTGTTTCGAAGAGGCTTGCTTTGACATTATATACTGTTCGCTGGTAATTCACTATCTCAATGATCTGAATTTTGTGTTTAAGGAGTTTGCCCGCACTCTTGTTAAAGGCGGACTTCTTATTTTTTCAACAGATCATCCAGATAGCCCGGCCCTCCGGGAAAAAAATCTTTCCGAAAAACAGCTGGCATCTGTCTATTGGAAGGGATTTGATGTATATATGGATTTATATCACCGGCCCTGGAGAGAAATAGAGGAGGCCCTCAAACGAAACCAGTTGGACATAGACCATATCATTACACCACAGCCAATAGAGGCTTGCCAGCAAGTGTTTCCAGAAGAATATGCTTTCCTGAAAAAAAATCCACATTTTATTTGTGTAAGAGCAAGAAAGGGAGTGTAATAAATCATTGAGAACTTACTGTCTGGCAACTCCCTATTGTCATGTCATGCCATCCTAAGTCTCTCCGTAATATTCTTCTATTTACCGGTAGAAATTAAGTGTTATAAATACAATTTATAGTGTAGGATTAAAAAAGAAATGCTATATTAATAGCATTCCCGTTATTTTTTACGTTTACGCATATTAAAGAAGTACTAATACCAAAACTAAATTTATAACAACTATGAAGAGACGAACCCTTACCATTGTAGCCCTTTGCATAGCCTATATAACCGGCCATGCACAACCAGGTGTGATCCACGCCCCGAAGGAATTTGATATCTTGCGCAGCAATATTGTCCACGGAAAAATTGATACAATCCAATACACATCCAAAACAGTGGGTACTACGCGCAGGGCTTTAGTATATACGCCCCCTGGTTATTCTAAAAAAGGTAAATATCCTGTATTGTATCTGTTACATGGCATTGGAGGCGATGAGAAGGAGTGGCTTAACGGTGGCACTCCGCATGTGATCCTGGATAACCTGTATGCGGATGGTAAATTAGCCCCAATGATCGTTGTTATGCCAAACGGAAGAGCCATGAAAGACGATCGTGCTACCGGCAATATTATGGCACCTGAGAAAGTACAGGCATTCGCTGCTTTTGAACAGGACTTGCTGCAGGATCTTATTCCTTTTGTTGAAAAGCGATTCCCGGTTTTTACTAATAGGGAGAACCGTGCCATTGCGGGTTTATCTATGGGAGGAGGTCAATCGCTTAACTTTGGCTTAGGTAATCCTGATCGGTTTGCCTGGGTTGGCGGTTTTTCTTCGGCTCCTAATACCAAAAGTCCTGAGGTACTTTTGTCTGATCCGGAAGTTGCAAAAAGGCAGTTCAGGCTACTTTGGATTTCCTGCGGTGATAACGACAGGCTGATTGGCTTCAGTAAACGTACACATGACTACTTATATAAAAACAAGGTACCGCACGTTTATTATATAGAATCGGGCAAGCATGACTTCGAGGTCTGGAAAAACGATCTGTATATGTTTTCTCAATTTCTATTTAAGCCCATCGATCCGTCTACTTTCACAAAGTATACAGTGCTTGGTACGCCAGCGACTACGAATGTGCGTAATGCGGGCTTTCCACAGGTATTGCCCGACAGCCGCGTTGTATTTCGTTTGAAAGCTCCACAGGCACAACGGGTACAGATTGATCTTGGTAAAAAATATGATCTGTTGAAGGATACTGCAGGTTATTGGACAGGCACTACTGATTCTATCGGCGAAGGCTTCCATTACTACTCGTTGATGATAAACGGTGTCTCCCTTGCTGATCCGGCCAGCGAAACTTTTTATGGGATGGGCCGTATGGCTGCTGGTATTGAGATTCCTTTTGCTGACGGCGATTATTATGCTATTAATGATGTGCCTCATGGCGATGTACGAACCAACCGTTACTTTTCATCAGTCACCAATTCCTGGCGTCGTTGTATTGTGTACACACCTCCAGGTTATGATAGTGCTACAAATCAGCGATATCCGGTACTTTATCTTTTACATGGCGGAGGCGAAGACGAACGAGGATGGAGTGCACAGGGCAAGACCGACCTGATCATCGACAATCTCATCGCTGTAAAAAAAGCTAAACCTATGCTGGTGGTGATGATGGATGGCAATGTCTCTACAGGAAACTTTGACGAGCAATCACTGCGGACTTTTGAAAATGAGCTTATGCAAGTAGTTGTTCCCTTTATTGAAAAAAGGTATCGTACAATAGCAAACGCGAACCAAAGAGCGTTGGCCGGCCTGTCTATGGGTGGCATACAAACGCTTTACGCAGGTGTCAATAATACTGATCAATTTGCCTATTTGGGTGTGTTCAGTTCCGGTTGGTTTAGCGGTAAGCAACCCGCTGCGGAGCAGCAATACGCTTTTATGAAGCAGTCAGCCGATAAAATTAATGGTAACCTAAAACAATTTTGGATCTCTATGGGCGGCAAAGAAGACATAGCCTATAACAACTGCCAGAATATGCTGGCCAGGTTTAATGAAATGCAGATTAAATATAGCTACAGCGAATATCCCGGCGGCCATACCTGGCCTGTTTGGCGCAATAACCTCTACAAGTTTGCTCAGTTATTATTTAAATAACTACATTTAAATGGGCCGGAAAAATTTATCTGTATATTAACAAACATGTAGCCTATTAATAATAAATACTAATTGGTTCGAAAGCGCTCCGCTACCGGGTACTTAAACAGAAAACCCGCTATTAATTGAATTATTACTCCCTCATGTATTTTAGAATACTTCAAGTTTCTTTATTCTTTACACAGTTATCTTAACACTCCCTAATAAATCGCTTTCTCACATGATGCATCAGCCGTAAAAATTCAAAATAATCTGCTTTCAGATTTTCTTCAGAATTGCCCGTTAGTTTTGTATTCCTATTCTCTAATCAACTTGATTGTCAGCCGTACAAAGCTTACGAAACGGGTCTACTACCCCTTCCACAAACACATTAAAACCACATTAAAATCAACGTGTTAACAACTTTTTTGCATTCAAATTACTTTCTTCGCAACAATATCTGATAAGGAAAATAGCACCAATTATATGAAAGTACTGTTATTGACATTGTCATTCCTGGGAATGTTTAGCACACCTTTATGGCAAACAGATTTCGAAAAAGCAAAACAGGAAGCTATAGAAAAACACCACATGATCCTACTAAACTTTTCAGGATCTGACTGGTGTGGACCATGTATACGCCTCAGACATGAGATCTTTGATGACCAGCTCTTCTTAAACTACGCCGACGAGGATCTGGTATTACTCAATGCTGACTTTCCCCGTTCCAAAAAAAACCAGCTGAGCAAACAGCAGCAGCAAATGAATAATGCACTGGCGGATAAATATAATCCCGAAGGCCATTTTCCATTCACACTATTGCTGGACGAAAACGGGAAGATCATCAGAACCTGGGACGGATTTCCAAACACAACACCGGAAGGGTTTATTGCCCAGCTTAAAAATAGCATTCATGGAACTGGAAAATGAGATAGTGTGTCTGGCAAATCATGTGTACCGCAAAGTATTAAAGCTGATGGGCAATCGCTTTGAGCTGACAGTTGTAAGCGACAACCCGTCCAATGCTGCTGACCATATCAATGCTGCGATTAATGAAGTTCGCCGGATCGAAAGTCTGTTCACAACTTATAATGACAACAGTCAAACTAGCCTGATTAACCGCAACGCTGGTATCCAGCCAGTTGCAGTAGATCAGGAAGTCTGCGAACTGATCTTACGGGCTGAAAAAATTTCCCGTATCACGCAAGGAGCATTTGACCTGAGCTATGGCTCGGTAGATAAAAGCCTTTGGAATTTTGACAAAAACATGAAGACCTTGCCAGATCGGGTTACCGCCAGGCAAATGGTAAGATTAATTAACTACCGGAATATCCGCGTGGATATTAACCGGCATGAAGTAATGCTGCTCGAAAAAGGTATGCGTATAGGCTTTGGGGGTATTGGCAAAGGATATGCTGCCGAGAAAGCCAAACAACTACTACAACAGAGAGGCGTCAACAGTGGTATTGTAAACGCAGCCGGCGATCTCACAGCCTGGGGCACCCAACCTGACGGTATCCCCTGGACAGTAGGTATTGCTGATCCGGATAGTAAACACCACCCCTTTTCCTATCTTAATATTTCTAACCAGGCTATTGCTACTTCCGGCAACTATGAGAAATATGTCATCATTGATGGCAAAAAATATTCTCATACCATCAATCCCAAAACAGGACTCCCGGTCACCGGCATCAAAAGTGTTTCTATTATTAGCACTAATGCTGAAATAGCCGATGCAATGGCTACTCCTGTTATGATAATGGGTATAAAAGCCGGTATGAATATGATCAATCAGATTAAACAAATTGCATGTATAATTATTGACGACCATAATAGATTAATCACTTCGGATAATATCAAGCTACAATGACTATACAAATTCATCGACTGGTACTGCTGGGAGGCATTACGGCTATGCTTTTGACCTCCTGTACCACCGTAAAAGAATACCAGAAAAATCGCCTGAATGACGGTGAAATGACTCTGGGCAACAGAAAAGTTGAAAAAACAGAACAGAGTTTTCAATCTTATCGCGAAGGTGCATCCGGAGCTAACGGCGCAAAGAGCGGCGGAGGTTGTGGTTGCAATTGAAATATTGAATCGGAATTATGAAAAAACTGAACCTGGCTATATTGGCAATGTTCGCCGGAATATTGTATGCCCATGCACAATCTGCTGCCGATAGCAGTGGATATAAAAATAGGAAGCTCCAACTGGAAGAAGTAAATATTGTATCCAGCTATTACCACCAAAATGGAGACCATGCTGCGGTAACAGGAGGTATCGGTACACAGCGACTGACAGATCTGTCTAATTCCATACAGGTAACGCTCTCAAAGTACGACGCGCATACAAGGAAACATACTTGGAATATCGAACTGGGCATTGATCACTATACGTCTGCATCGTCAGACAACATTGATCCAAAAACTATTTCCTCTGCGTCCTCTGCGGACACGCGTTTCTATCCATCTATATCCTGGGAAATGGAGAATAAAAAAGGTACAACCTTTGGTGCCGGCATCTCTCTTTCACATGAATTTGACTACCAATCCGTAGGAGCCAATCTGCTGTTCACACAGAAGACGCGCAACCGGATGGGAGAATTATCAATAAAACTGCAAACATATCAGGACCAGCTAAAACTGATTTATCCCATTGAATTAAGAACAAATGGTAACAACGGAAATGCTGATGAGGATGATTATGGTACTGCCGGCAGAAAGACCTACAGCGCCAGTGTTTCCTGGTCACAAATTGTCAATTCCAGGTTCCAGCTCATGTTCCTGATGGATGCAATTTATCAATCAGGCTACCTTGGTTTGCCTTTCCACAGGGTTTATTTTAGTGATAAAAGTGTGCATACCGAAAAACTTCCTGACAGCAGACTAAAAATACCACTGGGCATCAGGGCAAATTATTTCCTTGGAGACAGGGTGATATTAAGAGGATACTATCGCTATTATCATGATAATTGGAATATAAATGCGCACACCGCCAGCCTAGAGACGTCCATAAAGCTTTCTCCGTTCTACTCGCTAACGCCTTTTTATCGTTATAATCATCAGCAGGGTGCTAAATATTTTGCTCCATATCAGGTCCATACCAGTGCAGAGGAGTACTACAGCAGCAATTATGACCTGTCTGGATTTGACAGCCACTTTTTTGGTGCAGGTATACGAATCATTCCTCCCCACGGTGTATTTGGAATCCAGCATTTCAATATGCTAGAGCTAAGATATGGGCATTATAATCAAAGCAATGGTTTGCAGGCAAATAGCATTTCGCTAAATCTGAAGTTTAAGTAAACCTGTGGGTAAGTAAAATATTTGTTGGACACTTCACTACTGGGCACAAAAACATCTGTTTTAATGTAATCCAATAAGAATCAAACTCAAAAAGTTCGATTCTTATTGGTCGACAAACGCCAACAAATATTCGCTGGCCTTTTTTATTTCTTTATAAACTCCTTAACTGCTGCTGCAAATTCCTTATTTTTCTCATAATAAAGCATATGCCCTCCTTTAATAATCTTCACCTGTTGATTAGGAAATTTGAACAGCTTATAATGATCCGGACCGACATTATGATCCGCCGTTCCGGAGATAATTAATACTGGTACATTTACATTCTTCGTTCCCGGAGTAAAGTCCGTAAAATATTCTGGCATCCCTAGCGCCTTCCTGGCAAAGGCATTATTACGAGGATATGACCTATCGATAATATCAAGTTTCTCGACAGTAGATTTATTATCCGATAACATTTTATATTCCAGTTGCGCTTCTCTCAATTTGGTTTTAGCTGCGAAAAACGCAGGCATTATAGAATCTGCAGTTATCTGCGAACCAAGCAGCTGATTAATAAAACTTACCTGCGCATTAAGTGAATTGGGGAGATGTAAGGTCACGTCCAATAATATTAAACCTTTTAAATGCGCCCCATACTTCTCTGCATATTTATAAGCAAGCACACCTCCAAACGAATGTGCTAAAATATAAATCTTATCTAGCCCAGAAAAAGAGCGGATATTCTCAATATCCTCTACCATCCTGTCAATATTATAATTATTGGCGGAAGCGGAGCGACCAGATCCCCGCTGGTCATAATAATACATAGTCAGTTGTTTTTCCAATACATTCCCGCCCATTGCTTCAAAAGACAAGCTCCAGGCACCTGGACCACCATGAACAAATATGCAGGGAGTACCCTTGCCGGCAACTTTAAGATAAAGTGCTACACTATCTGATGTAAGGACTGTACTATCATTTAAATAATGTTGTTGTGCAATGACATTAACGCTGAAGATTATTGCAATAATAGATAAAACAAATTTCATAAGTAACCGTTTAAGTGGGTGTAAAAATAAAGGTACATCGAAAAGTTGTCGATAAAAAGCATAATACAATCCTATACAATAAGCACTAGTGTAAGAATGATTCAACAGTAAGATTCACCGTATATCAACCTGACGTTTTAATAATCAGTGCCAGTTGGTTCGATTCTTATACTCTCTTCCATACCTTATTTTTTGTCGCCACAATTACAGATTTCGACAAGCCCTTTTCCAATTAGTAATATTGGTAGTAAAACCCGTAATCTGTCCACACAGCCAGACTTCATTAAACTTACAAATCAACATCAATTGGTTCGTAAACACTCCGATACCAGGCACTTCAATATCTCCGGCATTTTGTTTTTAGGCGCTTATGTCCGGACTTCCTAATATCTGTATGGATAAACGTTTAAAAATTCTCACACTCCATACGTCTTAATATAAAAAAAGCGCCCCGGCTAACACCGGGACGCTGGTTTACGCTTTTAGGAAATTGTGGATGTTCGCTCGGTTGTATTACCGGGTAAATCCATCGCAGTAACGACTATCCGGGTACCGGTGAGTGCTGCATTGGCAGCAGTTACGGTATAAGTCCAGATACGCCGGTCATTTGTTTTGATGACAGCATCGCCCTGTTCCAATATAGCGCCAGTCTGTGAAAAGATGACAACTGTTACGGATTTCGGGGTAATGACGTCTCTTGCTTTGACAGTGATCAGGTCACCAACGGTTCCTTTATAGCCACTGATGTTTACATCATAGACGACCGGTGGATTCATTGCATCCCTCAAAGCTACATTGTATGCAGTCTGACCACCTTTTGCGGCCTTCTGATACAGCGCCTTAATGGCAGGATCTTTTATTGCATCCTGTGCGAACAGCGAAGCTATTACAAATTGCTCGCGTGTTTCCTGCTGTTCTTCGGTCGGCGGTTTGGTACTCGGACCGCGCTTCATGCCGATTATTGTTTTTCCCTTTCTAACACGGAAGTTCATCATATCTCCGACAGTGCCGGATGTTCCTTTCGTGAAGGGGTTCGATTTTACATATGCCATAGTGATAAGTTTTAGTGATTAAAAAATGTTGTTTAACCACAATCCTGATCACCAGGTCAAACAGGAGGTGCCTCTCCCCTGTTTTAGGCACAGCCCCGTTGATCGCGATTGCTGACACAATATTAGTGAGATTAATAACGCCGATCCGGAGGATGTATCCAAACTGCAATTACATGTATCTAAACTGCAAAAATGTGAGGACGAACTGCAAAAACGGAAGGACGGAAATGCACCGGCGTTATCAGCAGATCCGGAAATGACTGAGAAAACCCTCCTTGTATTCCCGGCCAATGGGTAATGGATCTCCTACAACCATAGTGACTTCACTATCAACAAATCTGATATAGCTGATACAAACGACATATTTCTTATGTATGCGAATGAAATGATTGGGAGTAAGTTCTTCCTGGAATCTCTGAAGACTTTTTCTTATACTAAAGGTACGGCCATCTACTAGCTTAAGACATATATAGTTCTTTTCCGCTGCCGCGTAGACGATCTTTTCTTCTAAGATCATCTCACGAACTGAATCTTTTTTAAGTATAAGAAATGGGCGGTTCTGCATGCGAATGGATAATAAAATCAGATAAAGCTAATTGGATATGCGGGGACGTTGAAACACCTGATAGTAGGCCTGGTAGGACGCATAGAACAGGTAGCAGGAACAGATGAAATAGTCGGTATCTGGTAGTTAATAGACTAACTATTGGTTTTACTTCGGATGCAATCATTCTTAAGTAATTCATGATGTAAAAGTTATTTTGAGTTTTGAATAGCACACAACGCTGATCATGCTTACATATGCTGTTACAAAGTTATGAAGAGCAATAATCTACAAGTCATTTTTAATGCAACCTTTTTCCCCAATTTTCTCACAAAAAAGCCTCACCAATCGGCATACTCACTTTTAAAGTGGCATTCTTACCGCTTAGATATCGCTTAGATAACGCTAATCCTACGTTAATCCTACGTTCATGAACGTAGGATTAACGTAGGATTAGCGTTATCTAAGCGATATCTAAGCGGACTAGAGGGAAAACAAAAGAATATATGGTGCAGAAAAACTTTACAGTTTATGGCAATGCTGCAGGATTAACTTTACAGTCAATTGTAAATTCACTATGCGCTTTACAGATGCGCCAATTAAGCTTTACACAAAAAATGGAGAAAGGTAATCAAAAAGACTTATTAAAAGAAGCGTCATGCAATAACGTAAGATCATGAACACTGTCATACAGAAGTTCAATTAGGGTAGCAAATAAGGGGAAGAGCACGTAAGTAAGATAGTAGTGCAGCAGGACGCTTGCTGCACTACTATCTTTTTTTCAGATAATCTTTGATAGCGCTGTGATATACCGTACTTCCAGGGTGCGCTTTATAATTTTCTTTCCGTACCGGATCATTAACAATTTCCCTGGCGTAGGCCACAGCTGCTGCAAATCTGGACTTTTCATCCAGTTGAGATGCGGATGGAACCACATTGCTCATATCAGGATACTTAGCCAGAAAGGCGTGCCCCATTTTTGTCTTAGTTACAAATTGGTTTTCTAATACTGCCTTACTAACCTTAAATCCGGTTAATAAAACGTTTTTTGTTCTCGCCATAAGTAAATATTTATTTGAAAAAATTATCGGGTGTTTTACCCGATTTTATATTTATTTAGATGAAGGCCGGGCAAAACTACCCAGCCGTTGTTTCTACTTTTTCAAACACACCATTACTTTCTTTTATCCCGCGAATCCGGTTGAAAGGCAATAAGGTTAAACATCTCACGCATACGGCTACGTAAGTGATCACCATAGATCGTCCCCAGTTCTGCGGCATTTAATCTTGTTATTACGTGTGTGATCATCCCATGAGAATGCATCAGATTATACCTGGTGAAGAGGATCTGCGCCATGAGATTGATCTTATTTCCCCAGTAGTTAACCAGCGGTTCAAAGCCAAGATCATCGAAGCAATGGACATGCGGCATTCGTCTGTAAGGATTAAACGCCCTTTTGCTATACTTCAGGATCACATCATTACCCAGGTCCGTAAATTCGAGACTTATCTCCTGGGAAGATTTGATAAAAGGACGATGGTCAGGCAGACTGAAATTTGCCAGGATACGGATGATCGATGTTTTCCCGCACCCCACTGGCCCCGTTAAAAGCAATCCCTTATGCAGATCAAGTTTCTCCTTTGAAGCGACTTCTCCATCCCGAAGGAAATAAGCGATCAGCTTCGTTATAACAGGCCGGTCGATATCATCGATAACAAAATCACGACGATACAGATCCCTGCCCTTCTCTTCCACCTGCTGCAGCATGTAGTGGTAATCAAATGGGCTCATCGTAACGTTTGTTCTCGTCTGATCGGAGCCCTCCGGTTGTTGATGTTGTATTTTCAATTGTTTTGTTTTTTATTGAAGGAATGCGGCTGATCCATTTTTCCGCGGCGGCCGTCCAATCGAGGATCTGCACGCCACTCATAGTCCAGCCTATAGCTTTGTAATGATAGTAAAACAGTTCGGCCTCTTTCTCCGATTGTGCAGCGGCACGGAAATAGGTGCGTACTTCGGATAATTCCGGCGCCGCCGGCACCTCAACTTTATCTTTACTTTTTTTTTGCGGGCGCGCTGTTTTACTCTCGTTTATAAAATTGTTTATTTGTTTATTATTAAGGTATAGCAGTTTTGACACCGATGCGGTGTCAAAACTGCTACCCTTACCCGGGTCCTTATTGCTACACATATCGGTGTCATTTTTAGCATGCTTATGTGATCCACTTTTTTCCAGCGGTAGCATTTTTACCACGCTACGTGAAAAAATTTCTTCGGACGGTTCATAAGTCAGCAAGCCAAAATTGTGCAACCGTTTCAGACATTGGGTGTATGTATGCAGCGATCCTATTTTGCAAAGTTTCATGACTACCCTCCTGCTGACGATTAACGATACTGGAAAATGTTCGAGGTTCCATAACTGAAACAATGCCATATAGAGGCTAATATCGTTTGCACGTAGTCGCTCGTGCTCGTGGACAAGTGTATAAAATGCGTTGAAGTGACGGATAAAATTGATAGTAAGAGATTGGTTATTCATACTTTGGTTATCTGAGTTTTAATAAATGGTGATTAACATTTCTATTTGCCGATCATTTCGAGGTCTAACATTCTTTTCGTGTGATAAATTTCCCATTTCAACCATTCGTCCAGCAACGCTTTGAGCGATTTCTGGCCAACGCGGAAGGATGTTCCATTTTCAACCAACTGATGAGCAATCTTCTTTCGTCGTTCGATGAGCCATATATACCTTTCCTTGTTACCCGTGATGGCAGTGCTCTCTTCTCTGAACTGAGACATCAGATACCGGACATATTCCACACTGTTGAAATCAATGTATTGCAGCCGGTTGTGAAGTCGCCAGACATTGTCATTGCCTTTCCTCACAAATGCAAGTAATTGATTCGCTAACTTCTCAACATAGTCGCGATTACAGTAAGTGAGATAGTCATCGCCCGACACTGAAACTGACAGTTCCAGTGGAGCAGTTACGATGTGCTGCAGGCGGCTGTCAAGAGAGCGGAATCGGGGCGAACATTTTACAGTGACTAACGTCGACATAATGAACTCGTGAAACAAGTGCCTGCTGTACGCCGGGATTTTGTATTCATCGTCCATGTACTGGTAGAAATTCTTCTCCAGGTACAGATGCAAATCATAGAGCAGCCTGTGAAGGAACTTAAACAAACGTTTTCTCCCATCATCAGGATCAGGGATGTCCATCCGCCTGGCTTCATCCTCCGGAAGCCATTCCATCAATTTGTCCAATAATGGTACAATGCTGTACTGACAAGACTTTACGGCGATCCGAATCGTTTCTTCCTTCGTTGAATTTTTGAGTGATGACAAGAACACCCGATCCAGCGATTCCAGCTTCGGGAATCTTCCGAACATTATCTGGCTGATAAATTTCGGATGGAGAGTGGACGATTTTCTCAATTGCTTTGGAATCTCCTCGTTTATGAGGAATGCGACATGACTTAACATTTCCATGTTATTAGATTTAGTTATTAAAAAATGACTACAGCTTCAAAGCAAATAGGCAGGCGCAAAGAAAATTTGCACACGTACGTACATGCGTTGAATTGTTTTATCGTAAGAAGTTGTTAAAAAACTATGTAAAGACGGGGTAACGAGTCCTGGGGAATTATAGTAGGACTGGTAGAGATAGTAGGGATAGTCGAGGTAGTAGGGCTAATAGGGAGAAGCAGGTTGTAGCAAGGACATAAATTGAGTTCAAACCTGAGAGATCAGGTAAGTCGACCAGATCGGCCAACGGTTTGTCTAAAAGTCGTTTTGTGTACATAATTTTCGTTTTGAAATTAACACTACTAAAACTAGTAATGACATGCAATTTAGTGAGTTTGTCAATATCATCAACAAAATTCTGAATATTTTTTTTCTATAAATAAAATTTATGTATAATATATAAGATTCGTTTACTAGTGAAGGAAAAACAATTTTATGTTGGCGAATGCATGTGGCACACCAGCTACATCTTTTCTTACCATCAAAAATCCCGATTGCATAAGGCAACCGGGATTCGTTTTTTTAACCACCAGCTTTTCCAGGACGATCAATATTTCCAGTTCAGGTTATTGTATAGTCAGGGAGAATCTTTCGTGATCCACATTGGATTCAGGCCACAGGACACATTTCGTTCCATTGGCTGGATTAGCTCCTTGTATATTAACACAGCTGGATGGTGCACATTTTGGTTTTAATTTATAATAGCCGTGATAATCATAAACCAGTTTAAATGCCTGTGAAGAATTATTATTGCTGGTCCATATTTCTATAGGGGTATTGTTTGCAGCACTTCCCCCTGTTACATCCAGAGAAGTTCCCGTGTTATGTTGCGGTACAAGTCTGTAATAGCCATACCCCAGGGAAACTATTTGAAACTTCTGATTTCCCCCACTATGCCAATCCCATATTTCAGCAAGGGAACCACTGGCGCCACCAGCAATGTCCAGGGAACTATTCTCATTAATTTTAGGAGTCAGCCTATACACTGAATTATTAACGATGCCTGTAGGCTGTGTTGTCGGCGTGATCTGTTGCATAATTACCCCTCCCACACATTCTACCGCCGTTGTTATGTTGTCGGAAGGTGTAATGGTTGTCCAGGTATTCCACATCAGGTTGCGGTCAGTACGGCGGATATTCCAGGCCGCATCGGCGTTCTGCTTCATCCAGGTATAATAGGTGCTCCAGAGATTATTGTCACGAACGAACTCGCCCAGACCTCTTATAAATTCGGATTGCCAGGTACCCTGACGTTGGCCATTGGTCATAATTCCACCAACGGTTTTATTATTCTTTACATAATCGACTGACCGCTTGGCATCATCATAATACATTGAATTGCCGGTCAGGCGGTGAAGATGGTTGGCCGCACTTACAAAAGCACCGATATTATAGACATTGGCTGAGGCACTGACCGTTCCGTCCGGCCGTATATTTTCAAATACTGCTCCTGTAGCGGGGTCATAGATGGTGGCCCTTACCCAATTATATATCGCTATCACTTTGTTCAGATAGGTGATATCCTTGGTTGCCTCATAGATATAACAGCCCAGGATCATCTCAGGATTGTTACTCAATCCGGATTTACTTTCGTGGTTTACATCCCACCAGATACCACCTCCTAACTCAGTTGTCCAACCACGATTATAACTGCGATCAAAGGCATATTTAGCCTGAGCTAAGTAAGTCGAATTTCCAGTTATATGATATCCTCTTGCAAAGGCAATACCTGCCCATTGAAGATCATCATTATAATCATTCCAATTCCAGTCATACAGGCCACCACTGCCCTGGTTCTGTTGAAGAAAAGTATTCAGCAGATTGGTTAACAAAGTTTTGTGAGCATCGCTTTGGGTACGCAGGTAAACATCTTCCACCATCTGAATATCCAGCGCCTGCCGCCAGAAATAATCCTTGCCCGAAACATTCAGGGCTTCTTTATAATATTGTGTGGTACCGGAAGAAATGAGAAAGCTCGAATTGAATGAATTGAATGCCGCATCGGCATTGGGGTTAGCTTCTACCAGCAATTCTGCACTAACTTTCGCTCCTTCTGCGCTGGCCAGCTTATTCATAGACGGGAGTTGCTCTGGCTTCTTGCAGGAATAGAACAAAAGCAGTAGCATACTTGAAATTGTAACCGCTACTGGAAAGAAGTTGTTTTTGAATGTTTTCATAATCCGATTTTTCATTAGTGAAGTTTTCATGGGTGAAATTTTAAATTGTGGAATTTTAATTACGCACCTGGTCATGCACGACTGGATAATTTCCGGAGTGATCCCTCCAACTAAAACAAGTATGAAATCGGACGTGCAACACACATAAATACGGTGACATTTTAATGGAAAAATTCGGACGTGCGGCAGGTACAGGGCAGCACCGGCCAGTTGAGTAACCTGGTGGTGAATAAGCAGACCATAAAAAAGAACCGGGTTTATACATTGGGTTCGAGTATCCACTGCTACAGGGCAGCACTAATAAAAAAATCCGCCCTAACAGCGGATCTTCTATTTAAATACGTTTTCCATACCTCTACCGCGATCCTTCTAATTGTAATGACCCATCGCCATGAATATGTTCCCATCCTCGTCGAACACAAAAAATTCCGCCGCTTTCTTTCCATTAACACTCGTGTAATAAATAATCACAGTATTCATGCATGATAAAACTTCATGCAGCTGGAAATGAAGATCGGGATATTTCACCAGCGCCTTCTCCCAATAATTCCGCACGTTTTCCTTTCCTTTCAGGCGGCCATCCGGGCTGATGCCCATTTGTAGTATAAAGGGACTGCTCATTTCAAAATCCTCTGTATAATGTCCGAGTACCGCATCAAGGTCGTGCGCGTTCCATGCGGCTACCCATTCGTCCGCAAATTGCAGGGCTTGTTCGCGTGAGATCATATTTTTTTTATAAAAGTACAGCGTAGGAATATGAGAGAATAGGACAAAAAGGTCAAATTTCTACCTGGCCTGGTGTATGGCCGTAGGCCTGTTTATACCTGCGGATAAAGTAAGATACATCTTCAAACCCGCTCCTATAGCAGGCTTCCTTTACGGATAGACGCTTGTGTTGCAGAAGGTATTTTGCTTGTTGTAATCGTTTTTCGATCATCCATTGACCAGGACTACAGCCCACGTTCTTCTTGAACCACCGTTTAAAAGTGCTCAGACTCATGTTGTGATCGCTGGCGTAATATTGCAGCTGCATATGGTCTGCAACGTGGCAGGCCATAGGACTGAGCAAGGTATCTGCATCGCCAAGCAGTAAGTTCAGGCTTACGAAAGGTTCCCGTTTCACGATAATATCAGAATATAAAATGGAATTTTTCGGAACGAAAAGCGCATCACCAGCTTTCATATCATATCGTTCACCGTTCAGGAAAACCACTTTCCGGCCTTCGCGTACGTAGGTAAGTGCAGCGTAAGGCATAAAGAACGCATCCTCGGAAGAGCGGTGGTACTGGCAGAAAGCCATGTTCATTACGCCGTCAGCATATAACAGCTCTACCTTTGCCCTACCCTGATTGAAGTTTTCATATAGCCGGATCATAGACCACAAAATACAAAGTCTTCGTGATAATAATATGCAAGCACGCATTACTGGCTGCCCTTTTGCAATGCTTTCTAGCCCTCAATAATTCACCCCTTCCGGGGATTGTCCTGTGTGCTGATATAAGTTATATTAGTAACGATAGTATATTCTTCATCCAAACAAAACGATTATGAAAAAAGAAATTAAGAAATTAAAACTAAATAAAATAATTATTGCAAAGCTGAGTAGAAATGTACAGACAGAACAGAAAAAAGCGCCCACGGTAGGCGATTGGACTTGTGGTCTAACGGTTAGGACCTGTGCTTCTTTTGAGTTTACATGTTAACCTCTTCTGACGTAGGCGCTCAGCCCTTTTGCAGAGCGGCAGGCTGAAGGCCCGCCGCTCTGTTCTTTCTCAATGAATTACATCAACTCATTAAGGAAATAGTCGAACTTTCTGGCACTCAAAGACCAGCTATATGAAATATTTTGAAGAGATGTTGTAAGAGGATTTCGAATGTTCCATTTGGAATGTATGGCTTCTGATAACAAAAAGATAAACTCCAAACTATAATATTTATCACTAATAGTCTTTATCCTGCTTTTAAAAATTGTTTTGCTGTTTCGATCTCTGCTCTGTTGGAATGAGGTTCGCTGATATTAATTAAAGTTCGATAGTAGTTTTGTGCTTTTTCTGTTAGACCTGCTTTTTCTGCAGCCAGTCCGGCGCCGTATAGGCTATTGAAGCGATTGGGATGTGTTTTCAGGCTGGCCTCGTAAGCTTTCAGTGCCGGGCGCCATTTCTTCATTTGTACAAGCATATCACCCAATAATTCCCTGGCGGGTAACACTTCTCCGGGCGTTACCGGATGCTTTTCTGTTTTGTCTTCCATATCGGCTGCTTCCTGCATCAACGATAATGCTTCTTCGCTGTCTCCTCGTTGTAGCTGCATCCACGCTTGCGCTGTTTTGAGTTGGATGGCCACCTGTCCGGCTTTATATGTATCCTTTTGCGCCATCAATGTATCGCGCAGTCTTTGTAATTCCGTAAGTGTTGTTTTAGCAACAGCCCCATTATTTGTATGCACCGCACCCATCAGCCGGGTAAAATAATAAATAGCTTTTTGCCACGGAAAGTTCTGCCATTGTATATTGGCACTATCGAGCTGTAATACAGTTGCTGCCGGCCAAATTTTATTCTCCAGCACATACCGCGAGGGAATAGCTGCAAATGCATAAGCAACTTTAAAATTTGCAGGATGAATTTCACGTATTGTTTTCAAATAGTCCCATTGCATTTTAGCCGAATCATTGGCGCCTTTTTGCAGGTATCCATACATGAGATAATCCAGCCCATGCAACTCTTCATCCCAATGTCCTTTTATACCTGATGATTGCGCATAACATTGCGCGGAAGTTACGGAAGCCTGGTTAGAGCGAATGCATTCATCCCACAACCCAAGCCTGGTGAATATGTGGGAAGGCATATGCAGGGCATGGGCCGATGAAGGAGCTATAGAAGCGTACCGCCTGGCAGCAGGTAATGCATCTGCGGCAAGTCCAGGATAATCATATGTATGAATGATATAATGTACGATGCCCGGGTGATTGGGATTGTCGGGATATAAAGCGTTCAAAATGCCGCCGGCTTTTTTTTGTTTAGTGAAAGATTTATCCGTCACGGGGGCAGCGGCATCCAGTGCCAGGGCATAAAAGATAGCAGCTTCCTTATCGGCGGGGTATTTCATATACAGCTTTTCAGTTGCCTTCTCGAAATTGTTGCAACGGGTTTTGTGATCCAGCTTATCGTATTGATCGTAGAAAGCGCCAATGGCTTCGATATAATCTGCCTCCTTTTCTGTTTTATTAGTAATGGTATGCGCGAGTGCAACAGCCTGAGCGCCCTTCTTTAATTCGGTTGGCGTAGGATGCTCCCAAAGCGGGTGGAAGTTGCTCATGGCTATCCCCCAGTAGGCCATGACGCATGCAGGATCTGCATCGATAATACGGGCGAATACCTTTTCAGATTCATCATATTCAAACGAGTGCAACAATTTTAAACCCAACCTGAAATCTTCTTTGACTTGGCCTGTACCTCTAATATCAAATGCAATACTACCCAATTGCTGGTCGGCCGGCCCACAGGTAATTATGTCGCCCCTCTTCAGGTTCATATCTTTTATAAGCAAAGCGGAAGGGGCCTTTTTTTTATCCTTGCAGGAAAAGCAGGCAATAATAATAATGGCAGACAGTACTAAGGCAGGTCGCATAGCAGTTGCTTTTGGTCACAATAAATTTACTGCTTTTTCCGTGCATGCTATAATTGTAGAAGAGCTTGACGCTTAAGTACAGATATCCTACCAGGTCAATACGCGTAAACTATATCATAAAAAGTAAAAATGAACTAGAATTTATCACGATCGATGAGGCGCCGGTCGTATTCAATGTGATCCGTATCTCAGAGAAAATACATTCTTAGATTATGTAAAGGACGATACTACCACTGAACAAACTATTAACAGTAAATTGAATTACATTCAACACTATCCCAATCAACTATTTGTGTCAGCCACATTAGTGCATATCTTCTTTCATAGATCATCGCTGAGTCAACGGGGCATTCTAAGTTATTTATTTTACACCAATCACATATATAATCCAGGCGGGAATAGATGTCCAGCATTTTGATGATTTCAACTACACTTCTCACCTTGAATACCGGTTTTTTTAAAAACTTGTCCGGATCGGTGTCCGTATCGAAAAAAGGATACCCTTTTTCGCTTGCATTCAGATCACATAAATCTGAAAAATCTTCCAGGTTATCAACAACAGAAAGTGCCCATAGCAACGTATAAACACATTCAGATTTCCATGTTTCGTTAATTTTATCCTCTTCAACTGCATTTTCAAGAAACCATCTTTCATTATCTGTAAGGAATGTTTCCAGATTATTAGAACAGATGAACTCCAGGCCATCGTTCGGATTTACAATATCGAATGATACCTGCACTATTATTGCCAGGATAAAAGCTCTCACTTTAATTTCCTGCTCACTTCTTATTTGAAATGAATTATCCAGAGCCGGCAAAAAACTGAAATCGTAATCATTCCAGATTGTTGCAATTCTCTTATCGCTTTCAGTCTTAATATTAACAAGATTAATCTTCCGCATGTATGTCATACCTTAATATCCAAAGCCCGTCAATCGATTCTCTTTCAATCAGATGATTCTCTTTTAGTTCAAGAACATGCTCAATAGAAGGATCATAGGCTAAAATTTCATTGAGGTCTATTAATTCCGGTTCATCATCATGTGCTTCGCCACATAGAAACTGAAAATATTCTTCGGTCCGGACTACCAATAGAATATCCCGTTCTTTATTAAGAATGTGGCTGCAGCAGATTTGTTTTTTTGAACCTATCATCCAATGAAGTTAGGTATAATAAAACATGTAACAAAGCCTGGATATTAATTTAAAGATTGCGTCCAGAATTATTTGATTTGTATTTATGACTGGATATTTGCCCTGGAAGATTTAGAAAGCTTTCCTACAATGTCATTGCAGAACTCAAAGGTTCAGTGCAATGCATAACAATCTGATTAATCTTTTCTTTCCATAACCGCCATATACCCGGAAATATATTCTACTTCTTCTTATCCGGTACTAATCATTCCATTGACAGTATCATCGGTGATACTAAGAATAAATCATAGGATACATCCAGTAATTTTGTATCAATAAATATCGAAACTAAAATCATGAAATCAAATAAGAATATCAGGGTTGGAATAGTAGGTGTTACGCCAGAACGAGGCTGGGCAGGAATGGCACATATACCCGCACTTAAGGTGTTGTCCGGATATGAAATCACGGCACTTTCAACCCGCAGAAAAGAAAACATATCTGCACTAAGAAACATCGTGGACGTACCCCACATTTATGAAAGCGTAAAAGAGCTTGTTTCCAGTCCGGATGTAGATCTGACAGTGGTATCTGTTAGAGTGCCATTACATTATGATATCATTAAAGAAGCCTTCTCTGACGGGAAGAACGTATTAAGTGAATGGCCGCTAGGCAAAACCCTGAAAGAAGCAGAAGAGCTGGCGAACATGGCTAAAGAGAAGGCGCTACAGGGATATATCATGTTGCAGTCAAGGGCCGTACCTGCTATTCGTTATGTCAGAGATTTTATTAACGCGGGAAATATCGGGGAAGTACTTTCCACCAGTATGATCGGTTCTGGCATCATTTACGGGGAGTATATCCTCAAAGCCAATGATTATACAGCTGATCCGGAAAATGGTACCGGCATGATAAATGTTACTTTTGGCAACGCTGTTGATGCACTGGCATATGTCCTCGGTGAATTCACAGAGCTTTCTGCGACAACCGCGATCAGTCGAAAAAGTTCAAAAATGGTTGAAACCGGCGAAGTGGTACCTGTAGGTACAGCAGATCAGGTAGCAGTTACAGGTACATTACAGGGAGGTGCTGTTGCGACCATACATTTCAGAGGTGGCACTTTGCCTGGCACTAATTTCTTCTGGGAAATTAATGGCACTAAGGGAGATATACAAATTTCGGCTCCCGGCGGTAGTCTTGCTGTCTTTGATGTTACTGTTAAAACCAGCACGGGTAAAAACGGAACTATGGAGGTACTTGATATTCCGGACGAATACAATCTGATACCGGGGAAGAACCTTCCGAACATTCCCAACAATGTAGGTCAGATCTACCAGCTTATACAACAGGGAGCAGCTCCAACGTTTAGTGATGCCCTGATCCGCCACAGAATGATCGCCGCTATCCAGACCGCAGCGGCGACAGGGACCAGGCAAACCTATAGCACAGAACATTAACGGAGAAAGCATTTCTACCCACATAAAGCGGTACAGCTCTGGTTGAGGGCTCTACCGCTTTGTCATGCCATTAGCCTGCGGATGGTAACTAACACATATGAAGACGGCGATGATGGCAGATCCGCCTTTAATTAACAAAAAAAATGAATGAAATAGAATAATGGTTTTGTAACACAAACTTGACCTTTACAACGTAAAAACAAAAGCAAAAATCTTTTATCAAAAAAAATGGAGGTATGCTATGCCCTTTGTAAATGTAAAATTAGTTGAAGGTGTTTTTTCGAGTGAGGAAAAACATGCGCTGGCTGCAGCACTAACTGATGTGATGGTAAAATTTGAAGGCTCAGAGGCTTTCAGAGAAACTGTCTGGGTATTGATTGAAGAACTTCATCCCGATGGTTGGCATATTGGCGGCCGGCAATGGGCGGGGCCACAATCACTGGAAGAAACGCTTACCCGGCAAAAAAACATTATTGAAAGTATGAATGGACATCCCAAAACGAGACAGGAGTGGGCTTTAGCGGCACCGGTAAAAAAATAGAACAGGTATTAATGCAGGCATTTTCAAACAGCACCTACCGATAATCATGGCAACGAGGTACCTGTTTCATGTAACGTTAAAGTACAATTAAAAATGAAGTATTGATATGAGCAATGAAAAAAACACCGCCTCCAGAAGACGGTTTCTCCTCAATATAGGGGTGATTACGACCGGACTTCTTCTCGATTCAAAACATATACTTGCGCAAGCAGAAAGTCCTGTGATTACCATCAGGAATGAAGCGGCCAAATCGCCTATAAAAGTGACGCCTTTACGTGGTAATATCCATGTACTTGAAGGTTCAGGTGGTAATATTGCAGTTTTCGCGGGTCCGGATGGAAAACTGATGGTAGATGCCGGTATCGCGGTATCACAGCAGAAAATTCTAACTGAGATGAACAAAATCAGCGCCGGGCCTTTGAAATATCTTATAAACTCCCACTGGCATTTCGACCATGCTGATGGCAATAAATGGGTACATGATGCGGGTGCTACAATAATCGCCCACGAAAAGACCCGCGAGAATCTATCCAAGACCATTCGTGTAGAGGACTGGAATTATACTTTTCCCGGAACATCGGGGGGCGCATTGCCTACAGTTGTTTTCCAGCAGGAACACGTGCTGAAGTTTAATGGTTCAGAAAACCAAACTTGTATATGCAGACGTATGACCTGTTAACCTGCCCCAATTTGCCATTTCTTCATACCGGTCATGATCTCCTGTTTGTTATATCATTTCTGAATAATTACAATAATCAATAAAATAACACAGCGATGAAACAGTTGTTGAGACTAAAATTCGAAGACTATACTTTCTTACGAGGGAAAAAACTCATCTTGTTTATGGCGTTCACAATTTCCGTACTGCAAACCTTTGGTCAGGTGAAAGATTATGCGACCGACCCCAATCTGTCTGTAGCCACCAGGAATTTTCTTAAATTATTAAATACAGGAGGACCGGGACTGGAAACTATGTCGCCGGCCGATGCCCGTATGGTTCTCGTAAATGCACAAAACGCCGTTAAGGTAGATCTGTCTGGCATTGATGAATCAGAAAAAACCATTACTACAGGCGGCTACACAATTAAACTAAACATTGTACGGCCAGCGGGTGTAAAAACAACACTACCTGTATTCATTTTTATTCACGGTGGAGGCTGGGTACTCGGTGATTATCCCACCCATAAACGTATGGTACGCGATTTAGCTGTGCTGTCAGGCGCGGCCGGCGTATTCATAAATTATACAAGGACACCGGATGCTGCATTTCCCCGGGCTATTAATGAAATCTATGCTGCAACGGAATGGGTAGCCAGTCACGGCGCTGAAATCAATGTAGACGGCAAACGTCTTGCTGTAGTTGGGAATAGTGTAGGTGGAAACATGACTGCCGTAACAGCCCTTATGGCCAAAGAAAAAAAAGGTCCGGAAATAAAGTTACAGATTATGATGTGGCCCATTGTGGATGCAAACTTTGAAACCGAATCCTATCAACTCTTTGGAAAAGACCGTTTTCTATCAACACCATTGATGAAGTGGATGTACGACATGTATATACCTGACATTGAAAGACGAAAAGATATATATGCCTCCCCATTACAAGCTACTATCGAACAACTACGAGGATTGCCTCCGGCACTCATCCAGGTCGCCGAAAACGACGTTCTAAGGGATGAGGGAGAAGCTTATGGTCGAAAATTGGACGAGGCAGGCGTTCAGGTAACTACCGTACGTTACAACGGGACTATTCATGATTTTGGTTTGCTCAATGGACTTGCAGATACTCCACAGGCCCGCGCGTTATTTGTGCAGGCGGCAGCAGAATTACGGAAATATCTGAAATGATGTGTCACTTACTTTAAAAAAATAACAGAAGGGAGGCCCCCTTATCTATGATTAGATAGGTGGCCTCCCTGAAATATTATCGGCATAGACGGTACATTAAAGTTGTCTGTCACCGGCTAATACTGCTCCAGCCGAAGCCGCGCCAGCTTTAAGCTGGTAATTTTCCAGCTACCTGACTGGTTCACGAATGTGACGTGGTAGTGCCCATAACCATGAAAGACCCTAATGCTTTTCCCGGAACTGTCACGCTTGTAAAAACGGTCCTCCATCGCCCATATAGCAGAAGCATGTTGGTCATCAGAAAATGAAATTTCCGGATTGTGCAGATGATGTACGGTAACCAGTTCCGTTATCGCGTTTCTAGACGCTTCCACAAGACCCGACGGCCCGGTGAACGCGTAAAGCGTATTTCCCTCAATATCCTGAAATTCAAGACTTGCATTGTCGGCAATTAGGGCACTGAGCGACTCCCACTGCTTAGTATCCACATATCTGCAATATGCAGACATTATAAATTGTACCTGATCGGTATCACGTTTGTTAATGCTATTCATATTAAATATTTACGACAATTTTACCTTGTGTATGCCCTTTTTCGATCTCAAGATGCGCCGCCGGAATTTCATCAAGTGTATACTCTTTTGACACATATGGTCTGAGTGCACCATTTTCCAGCAGGGTCGCCACCACCTTCATGTCATCCCCGCTGCACTGTATTGAATTGTAAAAAGCATTCACTCCTTTTCCCAGAGCAGCCTGGCGTTCTTCTTCTGTAATATGCGACCACAGGCTGATAAGCGTACCACCCTTTTTTATCACCTCCAGGCTACGCAGGAGATGTCCTTCTGTACGGACCGCATGAACAACCAGATCTATATTATGCAGTTCCTTTTCAAAAGATTGGGACTGGTAATCTATAAATTCATCAGCGCCTAAACTCATTACAAAATCCTTTTTCGCACCTGACGCCAGCGCGATGACATATGCCCCATAATATTTTGCCAGCTGCACAGCAAAATGCCCTACCCCACCACCAGCGGCAGTTATCAATACACGATCACCCTTTTTTACACCTACCTTACGCATAGGTTGTAAAACCGTTAGTGCTGCCAGCGTTGCTGCAGCCGCCTGCTGATGAGTAACATTTGCCGGTTTCAGGGCAATATCTGCAGCCGGAGCTGCTACATATTCGGCATAGGTCCTTCCAATGCCCGGATGACGAATAACTCCAAAAACCTCATCCCCTTTCTTATATTGCTGCACATCACTGCCAACGGCCACTACTTCTCCTGATACATCCCATCCTAAAATCAAAGGCCGCTTATCTCCAAATATCCAGCTTACGTTTTCATTTTCTCTTACAATAGCGTCAGCAGGATTGATGCTGATTGCCCGCGTCTTTATTAATACCTCGTCGGGTTTTATTTCCGGTATGGGAACAGTGCTCATCTCAAAATTTTCAACTCCACCTTGCTTCTTTAATATAACTGCTCTCATATAAGATAAATTTTATTATAGCTAAACGCACCACCGGTCAAAGTGTTATTGCATGCCAGTTCGGCACTATTTTGCTATATATAGTTTGACTAAATTTTATGCAAAGATATCACACTAATGATGTTACTTTGTCTTCAGTATCATCAGTGATACCAGTATCATCATGGAAAAGAAATGCGTTAAAATCCTTCATCTGGAAGACAATATAAAAGCATTGCAGGACACCATCTACGTGATAGGCGGAAAATGGAAAATGCCAATTATCCATTCCGTTTGCAATGGCAATAAGCGCTTTAGCGATATCCAACGCAGCATTCCAGGCCTTACTCAAAGAATGTTATCCAGAAATCTAAAAGAATTGGAAGACAATAAACTAATAACGCGCACAGTCAGTGAAGACGGTTTTGGGATGGTCGAGTATGAGTTTACAGAATATGCTACGCAATATGGAATTCTTATCAATGAGATGATCGAATGGGGAAAAAGCCATAAGAAGATGATCATAAACAACAAATCTTCCAACCATGCGTAAACGAATGACAAAGAAACTAAGTGCGTGCCTCAATTACTGAACCGCTTTTCCGCGACGGGTGCTGCCCTGGTTTATTTAAAGGGGACGACAACATTAAAGCATCTGCCTGGCGCCAGTCTCTGCGCTGATTTCTATGGCCTGGATCATCCTATGCCGGACCAAAGCATGTTCAAAACCTGCGCTCAATTGCGTGCCATTTAGCAAGTCTTTTGATAATCTTCTGTAATGCTGAGCGATGTTAAACGCTGCAGGATAAAGATCGCTCCTGCCAATGAGATTGTATGCGGCAGGGATATTTAGTATTTCCATCTCTCTTTCGTCGCCATGACTACCCTTTATCGTCAATGGAAATACGGCCGGATGACCGCCATCAGCAGTGATGAGCAAACTTCCATCGCTTCCGTTAATCTCCCACATGAAGTTGGTACCGGTGAACGTTCCACCTCTATAATGAATGGACGCTACAGCGCCTGTTTTCAGAACGCCTGAAACCGCAACCTGGTCATAAGCCGTCATCGGAATACTATCTCCAGTTTCTATGACAGTAGTCGTTTTTCGCCTGTTCAAAGCCACAGCATTTAACGCAACACATTCACCAAGCGTATCACAAAGAACGTCCAATGCATGTCCAAAAGTAGAAAATATCATCCCTGCACCATTCCTTGCATCAACGGTATACGCCATTGCCTGCTCAGTAAAAGCACCATAAATAATTCCGGATCCGACCATTGTCGTGGACAAAACTTCCCCTACGTAACCGTCCTTCACGAGGTCCTTTACATAATTAATCCCGGGTACCGCCCTCGATTGCAACCCTATAGAAGTATGGATATTCCGTTCTTTCGCCATTCGCGCCAATTTACTGGTTTCTTCAAAACCGTTACCAAGCGGCCATTCGCAATAAACCGCTTTCCCGGCAATGATCGATTCTTCAACAAGTTTACGATGCTCCGGCACTTTGACGGTAATAACCACCATATCTATCTCCGGACTGTTTATCAACTCCATATTATCCGTAAAAACAAATGGTACATTATAGGCGATGCCAGCAGCATTTGCCAGATCCTGATTCCGGTTGCTGATGCAGTTAACTTCATACTCTGACAATGCCTTTAATGCAGGGATGTGAGCAATTGACGCCCATCCCCTTTCAGGACTGACGCCTATGATGCCTACACGGATCTTATTCTTCATGTTTTTTTTATTACAAGTTTCATCATTATAATATAATACAGTTTGAACCTGGAAAGCGCTTTTTCCCTGATCAAAGTTCTAACAAGTCTTACAATGTCATTAGACCAAATCGCTCAACTTTTTCCTCTAAAAGAACTATTCCCAACTATCTGCCTTAAATACATTCTGCCACCTGCCTGAAATTTCAGATCCCAATATGCACTTATCTCAGCTAACCTTCGTATCGCCCAAGAGCAGTTAGCTCCGCTATTTCACAACTGATCGGCTAAATAGCGACATATCGCTACCAGGCATAGCAGCTAAACTCACTATAACGTTGATAACCAGACTCTATACAAAATGGCATCTGCTTTGAAATACTAACGAAGCACCTAACCACCCCATTGCTTATATTCTAAACTCAGTACCATTATGCAGCCAGCAAATACCATAATTCAAAAATCTACGCCGGAAAACATTAAGACATTATCCTTTAAAGGATGCCCCGTAATCCGGCATTTGACCTGTACTAGACGTAAATTGGCGACGTTGTACTCAGAAGAGAATATATTATTTTTTGTTCTTGATGGATCAATAACAATTCGCTGTGCGCATGACACCTACGAAATTCGCCAGCAAAGAATGGTCTTTATAAAAAGAAACACCTTTTTTGAATTAGAGGAAAATACGGAACGGGATTGCGGTGTCAACACCGAATATTTACAGTTCTTTTTAGCCAACGAGTTGGTCAGGGAATTTACGAAAATTGCAACAGTGAGAGAAAATACAAGAGACGAATCATTTCCTATCGTAGTGAGCGCTGCAGAAAAAGACCTGCAGAACTATATTGCTTCTCTTGAGCCATATATCGAAATGCCGCAAACGGTAAACGCCAACCTTGTTAAATTAAAGATACTTGAGCTGTTATTTTGTTTATCCAAATTGCCTAATGGAATAATAACTCACTTATTGGACGTCAGAGATCATTTTCACTCGAATATTACCGCCACGGTTGAAGAAAATATAGCCAACTCCATTTCGTTACGCGAGTTGGCAATGTTATCAGGAAGAAGCCTCTCCAGCTTTCGAAGAGATTTTGCCGCAATTTACAATATGCCTCCACGCCAGTGGATAACGAAAAGAAAATTAGAGAAGTCAAAAGAACTATTGCTGGGTACAACAATGACCATTACCGATATATGCTATATGACAGGTTTTGAAAATATAGCTCATTTTTCAAGAGCATTTAAATCCCGGTTCGGGTGTCCGCCTACAACCTTTAGAATGAATTTACCACTCTAAGCTAAATGGTGTGTGTGTGGATCAACTGTAACGTCAGCACCAACATAACACCCGCAGCAGTAAGGCGTCGCGAGTGACAGGTTGAATTTGCATAAGGGGGCTTTAACCATGATGCTCGCGATGGATCCCGAGCCTTTTGAGCCGGGAATTTAAGGTCGAAGGCGGTATTCCTAATAACTGGGCGGCTCCTCCAGCACCGGATATTCTTCCATTAACTTGTTTTAAAATTTTTAAGATGTACTCTTTCTCTTGTTCCTGAAGCGTTTTGGTCGCTGTTATCAGCTCTGTCTGACTACTGTCAGCTACTGTTTTCGAAACAGGTAAATAAACGGAGCGGATGGTTTCATTATTAGTTAATACAACGCTACGTTCTATGACGTGCTCAAGTTCCCTTATATTACCTGGCCAGTTATATCCCATCAGCTCTTTTAGGACCTTTGCGTTTAATGCGCCAATGTTCTTGCCGGCCTTCTTTGCAAATCTGGATACAAAGTGTGCCGCCAACACGGGAATATCTTCTTTGCGTTCTCTCAGTGGGGGTGACAAAATAGGAAAAATGTGTAGTCTATAATATAAATCTAATCTAAACCGGCCATCTTTAATCATTTGATCAAGGTTACGATTGGTGGCTGCAATAATCCGGACGTCTATCTTAATCGTAGTTTTGCCACCAATCCGTTCGATCTCCTTTTCCTGTAACGCACGAAGCAGTTTTACCTGCAATTCCAGCGGCAACTCGCCGATTTCGTCCAGAAATAACGTGCTTTTATTGGCCAGCTCAAATTTACCGATCCTTCGGTCAATGGCGCCGGTAAAACTTCCCCGCTCATGACCAAAAAGTTCACTTTCGATAAGACTGGCAGGAAGTGCAGCACAGTTTATTTTGATCATTAACTCTTTTTTCCTCGGCGAAGAATTATGGATGGCACGTGCAATCAATTCTTTTCCTGTACCGGTTTCCCCTAGTATCAAAACAGTGCTATCTGAAGGGGCCACCTGCTCTACCAGCTTCAATACTGATTTAATAGCAGGACTAGACCCAATGATATCAGAATGATTATGACTCGTTTCAATTTCCTGTTGTAAATAAAAATTTTCCTCTTCCAGTCTTTGCTTATAACTATTAATCTCAGCCAGCTGTTTTTCAATCTTTTCATTCGCCACAATGTTCGCAGCAGTAATAGATAGCTGATGAGATGCACCAGCCAGCATATTTAACTGGTTGTCGTCGAATCCTCCTTTCTCTTTGGAAAAAAGCATATAAAATCCAATCGTGATGTTATCTTCCTTTAGCGGAGCCAGTAGCATCTCCAAACATCCGATATTATAATTTCTCTGTATAAAACCGGGTGCGAGACCTGTACGAATTAATTCATACAGATCCACCGATACGAAACCACCAGATACCATTTCAAACACGATATTTTTCAAAGGTATGTTGTCGATAAATACCTGCCCATAGTCCCATTCTGCTGAATCTTCCCCCTGAGGCTCTAAAATATAAGTGATGCAATTTTTTTTATCCTCACCGATACACGCAATCATCGCATGGGAAAACCGAAAAAGATCCTTAAGCTTCGTATTGATCGCTTTAAGAAACTGCATCTTATCGTGTATCGAAGCGATGGCATTACTGAAATCAAGCAATTTAGTCTTCTCTATCGCCCTTTCGTGATTGTTTTCAGTTGTCAGGATATTTGAGATGGCAACAGCCAATTGTGAACATACCCCTTTTAATAATGTACTTTTAGCATCAAATTTGACACCGTTCTCAATTACAAATTGTGCGGCTCCGATAGGGATGCCCCCAACACGCAAAGCAGCTGTGAGCAATTGTTCAGCCCCGGTTGAATCTAACAAATTAATATATGCTGACGGATTGGGTTGGCTGAGTAAATCCGAGATATTATACAAGATGGGATCCTCTGAAGCGATGGCCTCCTCAAACAAGGCATCGTGGACATCATATTTGGCTTTCAGTATTTTGTCTAAGTCGGGATGCCGGTTTATCAGTTCGCCAACATCTATTAAAACGATACTATAGGTATCGCCCCCTTCGTTGATTTTCGAAAAACTCAGCTGTTTAACAGAAAATAATTCTTTTATAATTTCACGAACTACCTTTAGAAGACCTTCTCTGTCTCTAACAGAGGCTATTTCATTACTCAGTGAAAGAAGCAAATTTTTCTCCTGTTCCCTGGCAAGCATTTTTTCATTAGCCAGGATATTAGAAACAGCTACCCCGATTTGCGCACATATGCCATTCAACAACATGCTCTTCCCTTTAGCGGCGTCCATATTATCGAAATGTAATGGCACAAACCCAACGAGTGCGCCACCTACCCGGAGCGGTACATGCAAATAGTATCTATGTTCGGCCTCTTTCCAGAACCTGACATATCCCGGCATTCCCGCTTTCCCTGCCACTTCTGCGACATCAAACCAAAAGGGATCTTCGGAATTCTTAATCTCAGTAAAAATTGGGTCCGTTGTGCTATATCTGGAAGATGTGGCGACGTGAAATCCAGGTGTTCCTCTCGTTTTATCAGAAAAATCTAAGACAAAAGCACTGTAAGTTTCTCCTCCCTCATCGATTTGCGCAATACCAAATTCATTAACAGACAGCAACTTTTTTATTCTTGTATTCACAATAATGGATAAATCTTCTCTTGTTTTCAGTGCTGCGATTTCATTACTCAACGATAACAATACACTCTTCTCCTCGTCTCTTTTCTGTATTTTTTCATTTGCCAGAATATTGGAAATTGCCATCAATAGCTGTGCGCAAACCGATTTGAGTAAATGATTTTTTCTTAGAATTGTTTGATCCCCGTCCACATGGAAATTAACAAATCCAACTGTTTTTCTGCCGTCGCGCAGGGGCACCGATAGGATCTCTTTGATTCCAGCTCTTTTCCAAAATTCCACATAGGCAGGTATTCCTGGCCTGGTTAAAAGCTCATCTATATTGAGTAGTATAGGTTCTTCTGATTCCTTAATCGTCTTGAAGACAACATCGGTGACATTATATTTGGCTGAAGTAACTTCTTCAAATTCTTCTAATCCTCTAATGTCGCTTCCCAGTTCCATATGAAATGCTCCATAAAACTGTTCATCCTCATCCACATAAGCAATTCCAAATTCGGATACAGCAAACATTTCCTTTATAAGTCCATTTACGAAGTGGGGCAGATCTTCCCTCTTTTTAATGGTAGCAATTTCATTACTCAATAATAACAGTTTGTTCTTTTCTTCTTCGTCCCTGAAGCTGTCTTCCGCAGCAATAATATTGGCTAAAGCAATCGCAATCGGATATGATATCTTTCTGAGGACCTCCGACATTTCCTGATCGCAAGCTCGATCCGGCTCAAACAAAACGACCCAAAAACCTAATAATGCCACCCCTTCAATAAGTTTGATAGTAACACATTGCTTCATCCCTTGATTTTCCACTACGGAAAAGTCATCATCCAATATAGGCAACTGAGAACTTATATAGTTTAAGATATGCGTATGAGCTTCGCTAATGCCGTCATCTATGGCAGTATGGTCAACATTGTAATATCTTTTTCCGTCAGTGCCGGAAATATATCTTTGAGCAGTCTTATTCGTGTTATTATAGCGAAGTATCATCCAGTCGACAAAAGGCAGAATATGACTCAATTCGGTATTGACGACGGTAAGCAACTCTTCCTTTGCCTTAACACGGGCAATTTTGATAATTAATGACAGTAAAATATCGGCTTTTTGTGCTGGTAGAACGGCCATAGCTTCTCGGAAGTATTTTTTTTGCTGACATAAGTTTTAGTGTCGACGGTATCCGCTACCGAACCCGATAATCGACTCTTTCAAATAACAAAAAATAATCCTCCAAAGTTTGAATGTTTGACAAAAAAAATGATCACGTCTATGTAGACAGGCGCCAACCTGCGATTCACTGGGTGTTGGCTCATAGTGCGGGTACCGTATTTTCTATTATTCCTGAAAGTGCTGTAAGTATTCTGTATTCTACCTGGTAATTCTTTCTTCTATATTCAAAGCGAAACTCTTTTTGCTGCCCTCATCGCCGCCACGTCTTCAGCCGCGTGCTCCCTGGCCCAGCTTTCCAGCGCCGCCAGAGCAGGCCCTAACGCTTTTCCCTTCTCAGAGATCTTGTAATACACCTCCGGCGGAAACGTATTCTTTTCCCTTCGGATAACCACACCATCCTCCTCCATTTGTTTCAGGTGTTCCAACAACACCTTTTTTGCCACTTTGGGAATATTTCGCCAAAGCTCCGTAAAGCGTACCTCTTCCTCATGAAAAAGGTGAAACAATATCACTGGCTTCCATTTGCCTGACAATACGTTCAGCGCCACATTTAATCCGCAGTATTTGAAACGATCGTAATCCATGGTTACAAAAAAGTGAACAGGTTACAAAAAAGTCAACTTCATTAATAAATTCCCATGACAGCCGAGATTTGCGAGAACAAAATTAAATGAATTTTATGATGCAAATACAATTAATACGCCATGCAACGCTCTTCATACATCTCAATGGCAAAAACCTGCTGGTAGACCCCTTCCTGGCCAATGTCGGAACCTTCCCTCCCATCCCCTTTACAAGCGACCAAACTCCCATTCCCCTGGTGGCATTGCCTGCAGGAATAACCGCAACCGGAGTGGCTGCCCAAACAGATGCTGTGCTAGTCACCCACATGCACCAGGACCACTGGGATCCACATACTCAGGAACTGCTTTCTAAAAGTACGCCTGTCTATTGCCAGCCCGCTGACGAAGCCACCATACGTAATGAACAAGGCTTCGCCAACGTGGTGCCCGTAAGCGATACCGCCTCCTGGAATGGCGTAACTATCCACCGCACCAATGGCCGTCACGGCGCCCCCGGGATCGCAGAAAAAATAGGCCCCGTATCGGGTTATGTTTTAAACGACGTTTACATTGCCGGCGACACCATCTGGTGCGATGATGTCAGGAAGGCTATAGATACTTATCATCCTAAACACATCGTTGTAAACGGAGGCGGCGGCCGCATGGACTTAGACCAAAATGGAGGCCATCCTATTGTTATGGATATTAAGGATGTGATCACTGTATGTAAATATGCGCCCGAGGCGAAAGTATACGTAGTACACCTGGAAAACACCAATCACAGTCGCGAAAATCGCACTGATATCAGAAAAGCAATTACAGAAGCAGGTTTATCTGCGCAATGCTTTGTACCAGCAGATGGAGAAATATTTCTTACAGTGTAACACTAAATGGGACGCAGCGAAAAAAAGGCCGCCTCCTTGTTTTCACAAACATTTGAGACGGCTTCTTTTGCTTTTTTATGATCGTCAAGGTCCGCTCCGGGCCTCTTAGTTCAAGAATGATGTTTGGATGCTGCAGTTCGAACGTTGTTATTTGAAAATGCTGTTAATAAATTCTTCATTACAGTTCCCTGATCTTTATATTTTTAAATGCTATCCCTTTATTCCAGTCCTGCAATCCAATCTGGCCAACAATGCTTTTGCCGAATTCTGGAAAATGCTTAAAATTTGAGTTGACTATTGAATCCTTCCATCCTTGTGTAGTAAGATCTCTTTTTATTGTTAACTGCCCATTTAAGTAAAACTCAACTTTACCATTTATCTGCTTTATTTCAGATTGATTCCATTCGCCAAAAGGATTCAATGATACATTATTAAGTTGAGGAGATAGACCAAAGATGCATCCTGAACGCTTCAGTTCATTTTGATAGTCGTGATGTGATTCTTCCAGCAGTTGATACTCAGGCCCTGAAGCCCATGCTGTGGGAATATCTGATCTTTCTATCACATTAACGAATACCCCACTATTACCTTCTTTGGAAATCTTCCAATCAAATTTCAGATCGTAATTGCTGAACTTTTGATTTGTCACAAGGTCTCCCAATTCTTTACCGGGCGCAGGACTACAAACTAATTCTCCATCTTTCACAATCCATTGCCCGGTATTGTTCTCCCTGTTGTAAAGATGCCATCCTTCAGTTGACGTACCATTAAATAAGAGTCGCCAACCAGTGTTTTTTTCTTCAGCAGATAGCGTATTATCTTTATTTTCGGGAGAACAAGCGCTCATCAAGATGACAAGTAACATAACTGTGGTTGAAGTAAATTTCATCGGATCATTGTTTTAAGTGAGACCATTTTGAAGTATAAAATTCGTAGATAATAAATTCAACGTGACTGTGGCTGTCAAGCATAAACCGGCCTAGAATATACCCGAATCTTTGCTTTTTTACAATAGGGACTATTTTGAAACAGAAAGACCGTCCAATTGATTTTACAAAATATGTAATGGAAATGATTAATAAAAGAGTTGTACAAAAATTCATTGACAACTGTTTTTTGACATGTTCAATAACTCTATCCTGTATATAGTGCTGTGTACTTTTTGCTGTTAGCTGCACTAAAGTGGAAAGGTCGGAGATGATAGCTGCCCCCTTGCGTGAAGGTGAGATGACAATGGTGGACGAAATTCCTCTTACATTTGCAGCCATGATCAATAGTGCGGATATATATACAGATGGAAGCTGTGACACCCAAAGTGGCCAGGGGGCATGGGTTGCTATCATATTGACAGACACGGGGAAGGTGGTCTTGTCCGGAAGAATACCAGGCACTACACATAACAGGATGGAATTATCCGCAGTAATAGAAGGAATCACATATGCACTGAACAACTTTGAGGGCATCCAATGCCTGCACATTTACTCTGACAGCCAGTATGTAACGGGATTGATGGAGCGACAAAATAAACTCAGCAAGGCAAACTTCATTACCAGTAAGGGAACGATAATACGTAATGCAGAACTGGTGAAGGAGCTCTATATCTTGGGAGCCCAGATCCAATTGACATTCACCAAAGTAAAAGCGCATCAAAAACGGGGTACTGATACCAATTATAATATTGATGCAGATAAATTGGTAAGAAAGATCATGAGAGAAGAGTTGTGTAAAAGAGGTTTTTAAGACCGCGTCCCGAAACAGATAATTTTACATTGTGTCCACCATCGTCAATTCTCTTTCAGCGCCAAACTATAATGCACTCAGAGGTCTGCTATACGGTCGCTTCCATCTTCCGGTCGCTGAGCTATTGATATAAAGATCGTTCCGGACTTCTGAAAGAGGTTAATCGCCGGAGTATCTTGATATTGAAGAAAAAAATGTATTTTGTTTCTGGTGTAACCTTGACAAATATATGCAAACAAAAAAATGCCTGCTTTTATTGGGACTCATATTGTGCCACGGAGTCTTTGTTAAAACTTTAGCGCAACAAGTCAAACTACCTACCCAATGGACAAAGACAGCAATGGAGGCAACAGCTCCTTTTCCCGAATATCCCCGTCCACAGTTGGAACGCAAGGAATGGATGAGTTTAAATGGGAAATGGGATTATATTGGCGGTAAACACGTTGCCAGCGCATTAGCCCCCGTTAAGCCAGTGAGTTTTAGTGATAAAGCCGAAAAGATACTGGTTCCTTACTGCCCGGAGTCCGTTCTTTCAGGCATTGAGCGTAACCAGGATATAAACATGTGGTACCGCCGGACATTTAAAATTCCTTCAGCCTGGAATGGCAAACAGATCATTATAAATTTCGAGGCGGTTGATCATGATGCAACCTTATTTGTCAATGGAGAAAAAGCAGGATCACATTCCGGTGGTTATAGTTCTTTTAATATAAATATCACGAAATTTCTAAAAGAAGGTATCAATACAATCGTCGTTGCGGCGCATGATGCGAATGATGGTACGACACCCTCCGGCAAAAATGGTCCCCGGGGAGATTATACTTTTACTTCAGGCATCTGGCAAAGTGTATGGCTGGAGCCGGTAAGTGAGCATTACATTAAAAACATCCGGCTACTGCCTGATCTTGTAAACAACAGACTTGAAGTATTTGTAGATGCTGATGCAGCACAGGTACGGGCTACCGCACTTGATGGAAAGAAAGTAGTGTCTGAGATCTCAGGACGCTCAGGAACCAAATTATATATTCCGATAAATGATCCCAGGTTATGGTCACCTGATAATCCATTTCTCTATGATCTTAACATTGCCCTGACAGATAACAAAGGAAATATCACTGATGAGATCAGGAGTTATTTTGGTATGCGTGATATTAAGCTTGGTAACGTGAACGGCGTAATAAGACCGCTGTTGAATAATAAGTTTGTGATGCAGGTTGGATTACTTGATCAGGGATATTGGCCTGATGGTATTCTCACAGCACCTACAGAGGAGGCATTAAAATACGACATCGAATTTACCAAAAAAGCTGGTTTTAATTTAATCAGAAAACACATGAAGACCGAGCCCAAACGCTTTTATTATTGGGCGGACAAACTTGGACTGTTAGTATGGCAGGATATGCCAGCCATCTGGTATCAGCATGAAGACACGGCAAAGGTGAGAAGCGTTTTCCGAAAAGAATTACATGCCATGATCGATGATCTTTATAATTCTCCTTCTATCATTACCTGGGTGCCATTCAATGAGAATTGGGGCGCTTTTGATGTAAAAGAGATAACTGACTGGGTGAAAAAACTCGATCCGTCAAGACTGGTAAACGGCAATTCAGGCTTTAATAATAATCCCGGTTATCAACAGGCAGCTGGAGATCCCGGAAATGGCGATTTTGTAGATACGCATATTTATGTTGGACCAAAGGGTGCTTCAAAACCTGACGGCAAACGCGCCGCATCACTTGGTGAATTTGGTGGCGTCGGTCTGTTTGTGCGGGGACATATGTGGCCGGTAGAAAATAATGCATATGCTTATGAGGCGACCAGAGATAGACTAACCGACAGATATGTACTCCTGATGGATCAGGTGGAGCAACTGATGCGATATCAGGGTTTAAGTATTGCCGTATACACGCAGACCACCGATGTTGAACATGAGGTGAATGGTATACTGACCTATGACAGGGCCGTAGAGAAAATGGATATTGAAAGGGTGAAAGCGGTGAATGAAGCTGTGATAAACGCGGGGAACGAGCTAAATCGGAAATGATTAAAAAAAAAATTATCATCTTCCATTTTTAACGAAATAGTTCCCTGATGTGGTTTAATTCGGTACAAACCACCTGAGGATGTTGTTTCTATTTTGCCCTGTGCGACCTCCGGATAGTAAGTATGACGTAATAACTATACAAAACATGCCTCGCAGGCAAGAAGTAAGGGAAATATATGACGCAAAGCGTGAAAGTGATTTTTGGGATTCTATTTATGTTTAGTAGTCTCGCGGCAGGTGCTCAAACTCCGCAGGATACGGCCAAAAAAGAACAAAAAACTGTTTATCTTTTTAGTGGTCTGGGGGCAGACTCAAGTATCTTCATGAACCTGAAACTTCCGGGATATCATAAAGTTTACATAAACTGGATTCCTGCGTTGCCAAATGAATCAATAACGCAATATGCAGGTAGGATAAAGAGCCAGATCACAGTTGAAAATCCAGATATCATCGGACTTTCTTTTGGAGGAATAGTTGCTGTGGAAATATCCAAGCAAGTAAAGGTAGATAAAATGGTGTTGATCTCTTCCGTCAAAACAAAGAGTGAATTGAACAGGGTACAGTTCTTTTTTATGAAATTAGGATTTTATCGAATCATTCCCGGTTCACTAATACGACGTACTAACTTTCTCACCTATCGGTATTTCGGCGCCCGGTCGCCAAAAGATAAAAAGACATTAACCAATTTATTGGCACATACGGATGTATCTTTTTTCCGTTGGGCATTGAAAAGTATTGCTTATTGGGATAATAAAGTAGCGCCGGAGAGAACTATTCAAATCCACGGCACGGCCGATAGAGTAATAACCCACAGGCTCGTGCATCCTGATTATCGCATTAAAGGAGGAGGACATCTCATGGTTTTTAATAAAGCAGACACTATTAGTAAAATTATTACAAAGTACCTGCGTGAATAATATGCTCTCTATCTAATTCCCACCTTATGGCCTTCAGGGGAAGAACAAAACCATAAAATAAGTCAGCGCTGACAAAGCATACATGTAGCAAGGCCGGATATTATCCTTTAGCTTTTTGTTGTTACCTTCATCAAAAGTTTTTCAATCAGTATTCGTCCTGGATTGGCCGGATACTATTTGATACTTCGTTGCCAAATGATTTTATACTAGTTACCATTATGATAGATTTATCTCACGCTGAGAATCAAATTCAATGTGTTACGAATTTTAAAGACCTTGTTTCTACGCCATTTAATGGAGACATTAATGCGATATGTTGGATGCGTAAGCTAACTGGTGATTTTTCTGAGATTGTTAGAAAGATAGAGGTAAGCGGCAATATCACAACAATTGAACAAGAGGAACTTCGTGAACTTCAGCTGAGTGAGGAAGGGCGACTTGCCCGGGAAATTCTTTTAAATGACTTTAAAGTATTGAAAGCTCATGGTGCATCACCAATCCTTAATGTGATCAACTACTATGATCGGGATGATGCCTTTCCTTTTTTTCCAACCGATGTGTATTCTTTTCATGTGGATCGCTCTCCTATACCGGTCGATACCTTTTTATGCACTTACTATGGCGAGTCAAGTGAAATATTACCAAATTCACAAGTCGAAAAGAAAGTACTTATTCCAGAAATACGTAATGAACTCAAAAAGCTATATGATGGAGCAGATGAAGGTTTTGAATCATTCTTAAGTGAACATTTCTTTGATCTGCACTATCAAGCTAAACCTAATGCCCGCCCAATAAGTTTAGGCCTCGGTCACCTATGGAGATTGGCGGTTGATCATCCTGAAAGTCAGGTTCCTCCTTGCGTTCACCGTGCACCGAAGGAAAAATCCGGACAAAGTAGATTGTTGATGATCTGTTGACTACAAACCCTTAATAACAAGGCGATAATCTAAACGTCAAAGGCACCAGACAGATGGAATGCTGACACCCAAACAACATGAAGCCCCGCTCCTTAGCGGTCATTGTAGCTGACGTGCCAACTAACCCTAACAGTCTGACAATCAATACTGACTTTTATAAGTCAGTTTAAAAAGAACGAAATTCATCCCCCTTCACTTCAAAATAAACAATAAATATTTATTGTTTATCGATAATTATTTATTATTTTTGGCTTGTTGGTCCAAAATCATAACATCATTATGAAAAGAATTTCCATAATATTTCTTCAGGCAGTCATCGTGCTTATCGGCGTTGTGGCACTTGCCATTTTGATCCGGGTTCCCTTAACCGAAGGAAGAGCTACAAACTTAGACTTGTTTAGCATTTACGCTGATCCATTCATCTTGTATGGATACGCAACATCGATCGCCTTTTTTGTTGCACTATACAAGGCGTTCAAATTACTCGGATATATCGGACAAAATAAAGTATTCTCATCAAACTCAGTTAAGGCATTAAAGAGCATAAAGTATTGTGCGATCGTGCTAAGTGCTTTAATTGTGACAGCAGGATTATACATAAAGATATTCCATGATAAAGAGGACGACCCTGCAGGTTTTCTTGCCATTTGTATCGTGACTACTTTTGCTTCTGTCGTAGTTGCAACTGCTGCAGCGATATTTGAAAAACTGTTACAAAATGCTATAGACATGAAATCTGAAAACGACTTAACAATTTAAGTTATGCCAATTATTGTAAACCTGGACGTGATGATGGCGAAGCGAAAAATTTCTCTAAATGAACTTTCTGAAAGAGTTGATTTGACATTATCCAACCTTTCTATCTTGAAGACAGGAAAAGCAAAAGCAATTCGCTTTAGCACATTAGATGCAATTTGTAAAGCATTAAGCTGCCAGCCGAGTGACATTCTGGAATATGTAAATGACGAGCAAAAAACAACGGACCACTAACAAACTGTTTTCGATTTTATCCCTACTTTATGATAAGAACAACTCTTCTACTATTACTACTTTCCTCTAATGCCGTAGCTCAAGTAGTGTCAATCGGGAATGATTTCTACATGGAAGTGGAGAAATCTGATGATACCGATAATTATATAGACGTCTCTATCTATTCAAAAAATGATAGCAGCCTGATTTTGCGGCAGGAAGCGACACCGAAGCCCCTCCCCTTTGATGTACAAAAGCTATTTATTTACCGGGACTATAATTTTGACGGACACACTGATCTGGCAATATGCAGCGGTGATTCCTTTTGCGGCGACGGTCTCGGATATAACATCTATCTATGGCAGACGAATACATTTGAATACAATGAAGAGCTATCAGATGTTATAAGCATGGGCTGTGAACTGTTCGAATTTGACGATCAAAACCGCAGGATCACAACCCAATGGAGAGGTAATAGTATTTGCTGTTATGTCAGGGACCAATACACCATAGTCAATAACAAGCCGGTTTTACTTGAATCTGTTATGCATAGCTATAACAGTAGTGAATATCCTTATATATATAAGGTGACCACTACAAAATACAATAAAAAAGATACTACCATAATTATAAAAGAATATCCGCAGGGAGAGACACGCTATTCTTTTTCACTGAAGAACAAAAAAAAGGTGGTATTCTTCGAATATGATGCTATACTCCGTTATGCCTTCCTGGCTAATGATGAAAGCATAGAAATGTACTATCCGCACAATAGCGGCGACCTTACGATCAAAGATCAGATCATTTCCTTTAAAAGCGGGAATATAATATATGAAATCTCTCCAGGAGGAGTTAAAGTTAAGATGAAAGGTCAGGTATATGATATACCTGCAGATGAGTCAACTATACAGGGAGATTGGGAAACCCTCAGACATTGTAATAATGTTCGTGTCCTGCAATAGCCGCTTAAGTGCAGAAACTTGAGTTTATTAGTGCCTATATTTTCATTTAGAATCCCCCCTACTGACATAGGGTTGTCACCCGAGTAGATTTATTTCGTGTTCAATTAAAATCAACACAATATGAATCTTTCTTCAATTCGCATTATTACTGCCGATATTAAGCGCCTCGTTCAGTTCTATGAAACCGCCACCGGGAAGCCATTTACATGGCATACTGATGATTTTGCGGAAATGAGAACATCTTCAGGGGTCTTAGCGATAGGAAGCACCCGTACTTTAGCTCTCTTCGGCGGTAATGGTATTGCTGATGCTGCCAGTAACAGGTCCGTTATTATTGAGTTCCTGGTTGATGATGTAGATAATAAATACAAGCAGTTAATTGATGTAACAGGTATAGACATTGTACAGGCGCCAACAACAATGCCATGGGGAAATCGTTCGATCCTATTCAGAGATCCAGACGGTAACCTGGTAAACTTCTTTACTCCTGTATCACAAGAAGCCCAAAAGAGGTTCGAAGAAAAATGACGGAAGCTTGAAATGGGCACTAAACGTACTAAAGCAGCAGGACGGTACTGAGATACTTATATTCGGTAGCCCTTCAGCAACTCACTCATTGCTGCAATACGATCTGATAGATGAATTCTGGTTGTTTGTAAACCCTGTTCTGCTGGGCAAGGGTATGCCTCTTTTCAAAAATATATCCGACATAACACAACTCACACTGGTAAGCACAAAGACCTTCGCCAATGGTGTAGTATGTATGCATTATAAGAAGGCGTAAAAAGAGACTTTATAAAAAAGAGGTTGTCTCATAACTAACCTGAAGACGCTGGGGATCATTTAAATGAAAATCTTCCATCAGATACAACCTTCTTAAAAATCAGTACCAGCTGGTTCGAATACGTACCTGTTCTGGCAGCAAAGTGGAAAGGCCGGACATCTCCGGCCTTTTTGCTTATACACTCTTCTGAGTCCGCCCTGGACCTGGGCTCTTATCTTATTTTCTAAATAGCAAATTGATAATAATTTTCCCCCGCTCATCTATCAATTTCTGGAATTCCTTCTCAGAAACCCGGAATAGTGGTTTGTAAAGGGGGGCCATAATTATTGGGTACGACAATAGCGAAAATAAGTTCATCAAAAAATGAATTGGATTCATCTTTTCAATGGTTCCTTTCTCCATCTCGTCAGCAGCTTCTTTTAAATAAGACTTCACGGGACCTGATTGGATATTACCTATCAGTTTCTTACCAAAAGTGTTGATCTCAGTGATAAGAAATGTTTCCTGATAAGGGAAAAGGATCATATCCCGAAGGAAAACTGCAATAATATTCTCTGTCTTAACTTTAAAAGACGTTTCAGATAGCATGCATTCGTCAAGGCGCTGGCTCAGACCCTGCATAGCATCCTGAAATATGGCAGAGATCAGCAGATCTCTCGAACGGAAATAATAATGTAGTGAGGTCCTGTTAACACCAGCGGCATCTGCTATTTCCTGTGTAGTGGCATGGAGTTTCCCTTCTGCGAAAAGTAGCTGTTTTGCAGTATCCTTTATAAGCTGTTCAGTACCCGTATTTTTAAGTGGCATTTTTTTAAGTTAAACTTATTCTGGAATCAATTCCGATTTCGTCTACAAAATGATTGTCGTGCGAAATCACCAACAAAGTACCCTTAAAATTCTTCACTGCCAAAGTCAGTACTTCCAAACTCTTAATGTCAAGATTATTTGTCGGTTCATCAAGGATCAGTAACTCCGGCGCCTGATTACCAGCCAATAAACAACTCAACGATAACTTCATCTTTTCTCCACCACTTAATCCGGAGCATTTTCTATCAAAAGCCGCCGGATCAAACTGGCAGCAAACCAATAATGCCTTTAATTCGTGCTCCTCTAATCCGCGTCTATTATATTCTTCTATTTGTTCATAAATACTTAACCTGGGATCTATCATTGAGTAATTCTGATCAAGATAAACATATGTGAATGCTGCACTGTCATAACTACCTTCAAAAGGCTCGAGCTCTCTTGTGATTATTTTTAACAACGTCGTCTTTCCGCTTCCATTCTCGCCGTCGATCTGTACCCGTTCGCCGGACTTGATCTGGAAACTAAGATTGCGCTGTAATGATCTATCGTTATATCCGAAGCTAACATCTGCAATGTCTATAAGCAACTTCCCGTGTTCTGATTCCGGCGCCTTGATCTCGATTTTCAGAATTTCGTATTCTTCGATCTGTGCTTTGGTCTCTTCAATATTATTCCGAAGGCTGGTCATTTTTTCCTCATGTGCATTCATCATTCTTGCAGTACTACGCTCTGCTTTGTTTTTTAAACCACCGGCAATAATACGCGGTATTGAATTGCTCAGCCCTGCAGACCTGCCTTTGAATTCCTGCTGTGCCCTTTGCACCCCCATCTCTTCAGCTTTTTTCTCTGACTCTTTCAATGCCTTAGATTGCACGTTCAACCGGGCGCGCAATGCATTTACCTGTTCCATTTTTTTACGCTGATAGAATTCAAAATTTCCACCAAATACTTCAATTCCCTTCTCATTGAGTTCTAAAGTTTTGTTCATCAGATTCAACAATGTTCTGTCATGACTAACTATAAGCATGGTTGATCTGCTTTGAAGGACCATATCATAAAGCTTCATTCTGGTCTTCATATCCAGATGATTGGAAGGCTCGTCTAACAGAATAAGATATTCACTATTCATGTCCATTGCTGAAAGAAAAACTTTTGTCTTCTGACCGCCGCTTAAGCTTCCTAATAACCGATTTTCATCCACATCATCAAGTCCCCATTTTTCAAGCACCCTTTTAACTTTATTTTCGATATCCCAATCATCATTCAACGCTGTAAAGTGCTTTAAATCAGTATCTCCGCCTAAAATTGCATGCAGCGCATTTAGTTTCGTATCTACTCCTAATGCTTTAGCGACAGACCATGTGTCAAACTCTCCCAGATGTTGCGGTACATACCACGGTTTCTCAGAACAGATAATTTCTCCTGATGCTGATTGAAGCTTTCCTGAAATTATGCGAAGTAATGTTGACTTTCCAGCACCATTTATTCCAACTAAGGCGGCCTTTTCCCCATCGTTTAAAATAAAGCTCAAATCATGGAATAGCTCTTCATTATCTGGATGAACATAATTCAATGACCTTATTATTAAGCCCACGTGATTTCCGATTTTTAATATTAACACTCCAGTTATTACGCAAATATGGTACAAAATATCTATTTTGTTAGACAAAAATGTCAAAATAAAAACCGAGCACTAAAAATGGCACTTTTCCTGATACCTATCTTCGATAGCGGTTTCTTGCATTGGCAAATTATAAGGCTTCCCGAAGGCCCTTTTATTTGATCCGATGCAGGTTAGGATTGCTATGTTAAAAGTTGGATTTTAACGGGTAAGATCTATATTTACAATAAATATCTATGATCACTCCATGGAAGACGTTTTTTATTTGACCCGCGGTTGGAGGAATGCCACTTACATCATGTTCGGCGTCCTGATATGCATATTTGCTGGCCTGCTGACCTACTCATTCGTCGATCCCTTTCTCAGGAAAGGCATATTTTTCATTTTTCCTTTATCCCTTATTGCTATTGGCGTTTCTGTATGTGGTATTTTACAGGCGGATGAAAAGATCTTTTGGGATAATAATAGTGTTCGTAAAGTATCCAGACTTGTTAACAGGGAAATCCTGCTGGAAGACGTAAAAGGATACAAGTTTGCCTGGAACTATCTGCATATCGTTCCTCACAAAGGAAAGGGCAAAAGGATACTGGTGTCTACATATGTATGCGGTATGCGCCTTTTGCACGAGGAACTGGTTTCCCGTTATCCTGACCTGAAACAGCAGGAAGGACAGACAACTTAATTAGCGAAGACATTTTGCACGATCTTTAGAAAAATAACCAGCAATGGTTTAGAAGATTGAAGGAATATTGGATGGTATATTCCCTTTACCTACAGACAACAGTTTTGCTTTTACTGTATTCTGGTGGAAATAATCCAATACTGGTTGCTTGCTGTAATGTGCAGTGATTGCATTAGACGTGGATGGAGCTGCTGGCGTATTGCCGGCTATTCTCATATCCAGTATATAAGAAGTAGTACCAGTGAGTACATGCTCAATGCCTCGCTTGATCGCCGCCTTAACTGCACCCGGCGTTTCTACTATTTCTCCGTTCTCACCGCCAAATGCTTTCGCCAGTGCTACGAAGTCGAGTTTTGGTCTTTCGAGACGCAGATATGGAGGGTCCATCGTTTTGGGTTTCCAGCCATAACCGGGCGCACTGCCATAAGCACCGACTACCTGTTGTAATCCCAGTTGTAGGGTATGATACTCCTGATTGTTTGTAACGATATACAGAATAGGCAATTGCTCATGCGCTGCTGTCCAGTAGGTCTGCGGATAGAACAGAGAAGACCCATCTCCCACTGCGTTGATCACCAGCTTTGTACCTGTGCCCTGTGATGAAGCATTCTCCAGTTTAATGCCCAGGGATGCCGGCATTGACCAACCTAATGAGCCTCCTGCTACACAGTAATAACTGACTGGTTTAGCACCATTGGTACTGAATGGCAGATAATATTGAAATGGCGCTCCATCTGATACTGCCTCATGCACATATACGAAGTTGTCAGCCAGTTTCCTTTCTTCAATCTCATCTTTTAATGCTTTAGCAATAACAACAGACCAGATATCTTCCTGCGCCATAGCTTCTGCCAGATACGCATCCCAATCCGCCGCTCTTTTTACAGACAACAACTGCATCTGTTCATTCCTGGCAGCAGCACCTGCGGGAGGAGTTGGCTTAATATAACCATTCAGAATGGGCAGTGTTGCTTTAATATCGCCGAATATTGCAGCTTCTCCGTAATAGTTCTTCGCGATATCCCAGGTATTGTTAGTCAGGTATACTTGTTTCAGTTCAGGAGGAAATAGCGGCCCATCAGAATACTTATATACTGCCAGCTGTGCCTGTGCGCCAAATCCGACCAGGAATGCCACATCATGATCTTTAAACACGCCCTGGACACCCGCCTGACTGCCGGGTAATTCTCCCTGCCAATGATAGTCGTTATTAGGGAAATTAGCCAGACTGCTAAAGGTTTGTAATACCACTGGTGCGCCCAGCAGTTCGGCCAATTCCTGCAATTCCGTCCAGGCATCTGCATAACCTACTGCATCGCCGGCTACTATGATCGGATTTTTAGCTGCTGCGAGGATATTTGCTGCCTGTTTGATAGCATCATCATCTCCTGTAAAATGTGGAGATATACGGGTCACACCTTTTATCTTATCTTCATCAGCAATGGCCACCATGGTAAAGTCCCATGGGATTGACACGAATACAGGCCCATTAGGCGGCGCCATAGCTTCTTTAAAAGCACGTTGTAATACTAATGGAATCTCATCAGGGGTACGCACTTCATGCGCCCATTTAGTGTACTGTTTGGCAAGGTCTACCAGATTAGATGCCAATAGAGGCTCCTGGGTGATCAGCTCATTCTGTTGCTGGCAGCAAAGAATCACAAGCGGTACCTGGGAACGGTAAGCATTGAACAGATTGCCTATGCTATGGGCAATACCCGGCGTAACGTGTACGACCATTACACCTGGTTTACCTGTCATCCGGGCTGATCCCATTGCCGCACCAATGGCAATGTTCTCGTGGAGACACTCAATATAACGAACTTCATTCTCGGGGTAAGAAGTACCATCAATAATAGGAATTTCATTGGTCCCTGGTACACCGAAAATGTAGTGGATACCCAGATCTTTCAGGATATCAAATACATAGTCACGGGTCCAACGTGTAGTCTGGTCGAACGCATGTTCGATCACATCGTCACTGGTCTGGCGCGCAGCCTGAGCCATTTGTTGTGTTGCCATATGATAGTGTTTTGGAGTTTGGTTATTCAGAGGCTTTTGTCGTGGAAATTTGTTTTGGTATCATGAATATGGTACTGGTATTTAACGGTCTGTCAATTCGCCGAAATCCAAGTTGTAAACAACCGTTCACTTGCGATTGTTTACTGCTGTCTGAAAAATCGGAAAATGTTATCTTACCACTGTTAAACACAGTTTACCTATACGCTTCGTTTACACATCACCACTTTTAATCATTTCTGGAAAAACCTATATGCATAAGATGGCAACCGTGAATTTTGTTGATCCCTACTTCCGGATCTGTTTAATTGAAGCAGAAGTATTCCTTATAAAGATCATAGCATCAAAATCTAAACCCGGTTTGATGGGCAAGGGCTTTGGCTCCTGCCAATTGGAATAAATATTTGTAATGAGACTAATAGTTCCATTAAATGGACTTGCTTTTCGATCAAGTGGTAAGAAAAATGCGTCATACCTGGCTTTAGCCAGTGTATTGGATAAACTTCCTTCCATTGCCTGAAAGGTGTGTTCCTCAAAATCATCATTCCAAACATTAACCGTCCCGTTATCAGTATCAAAACAAATTGCATAAAACGCATTGGCGTATTGCTTCTTCAGGTAAGCACCCAACGACATGAACTTCGCTGTAGTATCTTTCTGTATATGAACATTATGTGCCCACACAATAGTTTTGTACTTATTTACTTCATAAGATCTGATCAGTTTATCCGACATATGTTGATCACGGGTGAAAGGATCGCCCCAGAAATCCTGACTGTCAAATCCTGTCAATACCACTCTGTGCTCAGGTGCCTTATCGATGTTATATTGCCTGATCTGCATAAAAAGCGTGTGGATCTCGGAAGCATTATATAAGGCCATGTCTTTCATAAGCTCATCCAGATCCCCTTCTCCGCTTTGCAGATATAAATTAATTGGCTTCATGATAGATTCAGGGCATTCAAATGAGAGGATTTTAAAATCGCACTCACTGATGAGATACGATATGATCCGGGCTTTCTGAACATAAAACTCATGGGTTCCGTGTGAAGCTTCACCAAGCGCAACAATGTTCTTTCCGCGCAATTCTTCCTTTAAAAAAGATAAGTCACTCTTGACGGAAAAGGAATCTGATGTCAGTTCATGTGCATTTTTATTAACCCAGTCTATTGGAGATTCCTGACCGATGGCTCTTAACGCGAATAAGAGAAGCAATCCCAAACTGATCTTAAATTTCATCTTACAACTATTCAAGCGTGCGCTTTCCCTGGGCATATTGGTTATGTTTTCCAATAGATGCATGAAATGAATTATTCCATAAAAATGGATTAATATTTCGACGATCATACTAAAACAAAATAATAAGCCTTACTTAACTATTGCAGCAATTAAGTAAGGCTTATCGGCTCCGCCTGATCTAACACATCAGTTTATTCACTCTGTTTTGAGCGATTTCACAGGGTTCATCAGCGCGGCTCTGATACTTTGAAAACTCACGGTCAGCAATGCTATCAGTAATGTAACAACACCGACGATTAAGAAAACAGCCCAGTTTATTTCTACCCGGTAAGGATATTTATCCAGCCATTTCTGCATACCAAACCATGCGAGGGGTGTCGCAATCGCTAATGCAATAAGCACCATTTTCACAAAGTCGCGGGAAATAATAATAAGAATATTGCTAACGCTGGCCCCTAATAATTTTCTGATGCCGATCTCTTTTGTCCGTTGTTCAATGATCATTAATGCAACAGCAAACAAACCCATACAGGATAACAGGATAGCCACGCCAGAAGCAATGCTGAAAACCTGTGAAAGAGAGCGTTCATCATGATACCAGGCGTCTACATTCTCGTCTAAAAATGAACCAAGAAACTCTGATTGAGGCGCTACTTCTTTCCAGACCTGCTGGATCTTATCCATGGCGCCTAGCAAATGATCTGGCGCAACTCTTACGAATATGTAGGCAATAGACTCACTATGACTGAGATGCATTGTAATGGGCTTTGTTTCACCCGTCAAAGAATACAAATGAAAGTCGGGTATTAAACCAATGATCTCATATCCCGGAGTCTCTCCGTCAGGCTGAAAAAATTTTCCTACCGGCTCTTTTTCGCCAAGCATTCTGGCCATACTCTCCGTAATAATGACGCGACGTACAGAATCTGCAGGATAGGCCGGATCGAACTCACGACCTGCCAGCAGTTTTATATCTAACGTTTTAAGATAATCGTAATCTATGAGTAGCCAGTCAGTGGAAATTTCCCTGTCTTTATAGGTAAACCCGATCACAGACCTGCTACTGGTGTGATCTTTTCCCTGGCCAAGATTAACGCCAGTGCCTGTGATGGACAGTATATCGGGATTCCCCTCCAGCTTATTACGCATCCGCTCCAGTGCCATTCTGCCATTCACGTTACGGCCTACAGGAATACTGATCACTTCCTCTTTGTTAAACCCGACAGGCCTTTTACGCAAATAATTAACCTGTTGAATAGCGATGACCGTACAACAGATCAACAGACTTGACATCGTAAATTGTCCGATGATCAATGAATTACGCAATACGCCCGGCCGCTTCATTGTAACTTTGCCTTTCAATACCTCCACGGGATTAAACTTTGACATTTTCCATGCCGGATAGCCACCCGCTATTAGCGTAACAAGAACGAATACCCCGGCTATCATGGCAAAAACGCCAGGCTGAAGCACATCAGCAGGATTAAGCTTTGCCCGGAACAGCGCATTAAACGATGGTAACAACAGGTATGACAACATTGCGCCTACGACAAAGCCGATAAAACATATGATAGTGGCTTCGCCCCATATCTGTAAAAAAAGCTGCGATTTAAAAGCGCCCAGGGATTTGCGGATACCGACCTCCTTCGCACGCGTAAAGGATCTTGCTATACTAAGGTTGATAAAATTTATACAGGCAATTAGCAGAATAAAAAAAGCGACCCCCAATAATGCAAAGATAAGGGCAACAGGAGTGCCCCTTCCACCTGATATTTCCGTATCAAAATGAACTTTTGAAAGCGAAAGTAATCTTAATGCAAAAAGGTCCCCGCGTTCATCAGGTTTAGCCCCTTTCTTTTTAAGTCCTTCCACTTCACCAGGAAAATACTTCGTAGCAAATGGCTTTAAGCGGGCTTCCAGTGAAGATTGTGTTACGCCTGACGCCAGTTTCACAAAGGCAGTCAGCATGTATGCATCCCATTTATCCTTGTTCACCTGGTAATTGGAAGAGTTTTCTATCCGGATAAGCGCATCATACTGGACAGATGAGTTACCAGGGCAATCTTCCAGGATACCCGTAACCTGATATGTTTTTTTGTTTGCGTCACTACCCAACTGTAACTGCTTTCCAATAGGTTCTTCCCCACCAAACACTGTTGTTGCCATACTGCGGCTGATAACAATGCTACTTAGTTCATTCAGGGCGGTTGCACGGTTTCCCTTAATTACAGGAAATGAAAACACTTGCAGGAAATCAGGATCAGTCATCGTGACCAGCTTATCAAAGTATTTTCCTTTATACTCCACCAAATTCTTTCCACTCATAATTCTTGCAGCGGCAGCCACTTCCGGGTATTCCGATTTTAACGCAGGAATGAGTGGTAAGGGCATTCCACCACTTCTATCAGCTTTTTCGGGTTCATTGGAGAAAAGGTAAGTCTGGAAAATGCGGTCACTCTCCTCATGAAAAGCATCAAAGGAAATCTGACGATACACTATAAGGAATATAAAAATACATATACAAAACGCTACCGAAAGACCCGTAACATTGATAACTGTATAACCTTTACTCTTCCTAATGTTACGAAATGCAATCCTGAAATAGTTTTTTAGCATGTGTCAGTATTTATTGATCCGTGGCATAAATGTACTTTCCCTATACAATTAAACTGCCAAACCGGAAGATGCTGCTATACACGCTGATCAGATCATTTACCGGAGGGATTTCTGTCCGAATATGGATGGAGCATGTCCGCTTCCGGACAAGATGGCGCCCATAATTATGTCTTTTCACTTTCTATTGTTCACCTTACCTTTACTACCCTGGCTGCACACCTATGAGTTTTTTTTCTTTTGTTAAAATATCCGCACACCTGATTCGTCAATAACTCATATGAAGAAATTAATCAGGATAACTATCAGATGCCTGAAGATAGTACTTACTATATTAGTATTATTGATAATCACAGTGTTAATATATATGAGACATCCACTATTCGGGGATAAACCTTCGGGAACGAGATTAGAATTGATCAAACAATCGCCGCATTATAAAGACGGGCAGTTCCAGAACCTTCACAATACACCGCAACTTTCAGAGGGATATAGCATGGGCGGCGTTCTATATGATTTTGTGTTCAAAAAACGTGTGCGTTTGCGCCCGGTAGATTCATTACCTTCTGTAAAAACTGATCTGTTAGCGATCGGCGCCGATCGGGATGTGCTGGTTTGGTTTGGGCACTCATCTTATTATATACAGGCGGGTGGAAAGCGTTTCCTGGCAGATCCCGTATTTTCCGGTAGCGCCTCTCCTATACCCGGAGGGACTAAGGCATTTAAAGGTGCTGATATTTACACAGTTAATGATTTCCCGGCAATAGATTACCTGTTCATATCACATGACCATTATGATCATTTGGATTATAAGACTATGCTCGCACTAAAGGGCAAGGTGGGTAAAGTGATCTGCGGGCTTGGAGTTGGAGCGCACCTGGAAAGATGGGGCTATGCGCCTGAACAGATCATTGAGACTGATTGGTGGCAGGATGTGGACCTGGGACAGGGATTTGTTGTACATACAGCCCCTACCCGTCACTTCTCAGGTAGAAGTTTTTCCCGGAACAATACGCTATGGCAGTCCTATGTATTGCAAACACCGGCCATAAAGATCTATATAGGGGGTGATAGTGGTTATGATACTCATTTTGCTGAGATAGGAAAGAAATTTGGGCCGATAGATTTTGCGATCCTTGAAAACGGCCAGTATGACCTTGCATGGAAGTACATTCATATGCAACCGGAAGAGGTCCTGCAGGCTGCAAAAGACCTGAAGGCAAAAAGACTACTGCCAGTACACTCATCCAAGTTCACCCTGGGCAATCACCCCTGGGATGAACCTTTGAGAAGGTTAAAGGCGATTGCAGATGTTCCGCTGGCGACACCCATGATAGGCCAGCTGGTGGATCTGCGCAATGATAAACAGGTATTTGAGGACTGGTGGAAAGACGTGAACTAATACATAATAGCTGAAAGATGATTAAATACATTATAAGGCAAGACGCATAAAAAAACCGCAGACTCAATGTCTGCGGTTTTTTTATGCAATACGTTACTATTTTAATATTAAAGCATGACAGCTTTTCTATTCAAATTGATCTAAGGTTTCATTTTGCTTAGCTACCTTATCACTGTTTTCCTTTTTCAATGCCGCCAGCTTTTCCCTGAGTGTACTATTACTGGTGCCCAGGATCTGTACTGCCAGTAAACCGGCGTTACGGGCGCCATTAACACCTACTGTGGCTACAGGTATATCGCCAGGCATTTGTACTATAGACAGCAAGGAATCCCAACCATCGAGAGAGTTTGAAGACTTGATCGGAACACCAACTACAGGCAAAGTGGTAATAGCCGCAACCATACCCGGAAGATGTGCTGCACCGCCGGCACCAGCAATGATGACCTTCAGACCACGCCCTTCAGCGGTAGCTGCGTACTCAAACATCTTTTGGGGAGTACGGTGTGCGGACACAACGCTAAACTCGTAGCCTATGTCGAATTTCTTCAACACCTCTATTGCCTGACGCATAATAGGCGCATCGGAACTACTGCCCATAATAATGCCTACTTCTACCTGTTTCATATTTTTAGTTTAAAATTTTCCGAATGGTTTCAGCTTTTACAACAATGCTTTCCATTGTAGTACCTGTGATGGTTATGTGACCAACTTTCCTGCCTATTCTGTTACCCTTTTTACCATACCAGTGAAGATGCGCTCCCTCAATTTCTAACAACTGTTGTACTTTTTCCTGTCTGTTCGAATTCAGTGCAGCAGTTTCCAGTATATTCATCATCAAAGAAGGATAATGAAGACCAGTGGCCCCCAATGGCAAACCTAATATGGCCCGGAGCAGTTGCTCGTATTGTGATGTAGTGCTGGCTTCTATCGTGTGATGACCACTGTTATGTGGTCTCGGAGCCAGTTCATTCACCAAAAGTCTATTATCTTGTGTGACAAACATTTCTACAGCAAGGATACCAACAAGCTTGAGCGCATCCGCTATCTTTTCAGCAAGGGCTGTGGCTTCTTTTAATATTCCTTCCTCCAATTGAGCCGGAGCTTCCTGAAAATCAAGCACGAACTTCTCTCCGGAAAACACCATCTTCACGGGATCATAGCATTTTACAGCTCCATGCTCATTTCTTGCCACGATCACAGAAAGTTCATGTTTAATATCCACCAACTCTTCCAGCACACATGGTTCATCAAAAGCAGTATCAATATCTGCGATTGTCTTCAACACCATCACTCCGTAGCCGTCGTACCCGTTGCGACGTTTTTTAAGACAGCCTGGTAGTTTATTTTCATACTTGTGGAGATCACTTTTGCCTTCAATCGCTTCGCCCGGTACTACCGGTATATTGTGCGACAACAGGAATTGTTTTTGGGTAAACTTGTCCTGGATCACCTTAATAGTATCAGGAGCCGGAAAAACCTTTTTCCCTTGCTTTTCAAGTTCACGTAAGGCGTCAATATTTACCGCCTCCATTTCTATCGTAATAACATCCAGCCCCTTGCCAAATTCCAAAACAGCTTCATAAGATGTAGGATCGGCAAGGAAAAAAGAAGAAGTATAACGTGCACAAGGCGCATTTGCGTCTTTATCCAGTACGGAAATGTTGAGGCCGAAATCTATAGCATGCCGTATAAGCATACCTCCAAGCTGACCGCCTCCTAATATTCCTATTTTCAAATTTTCAAGCATAATCTTCAATTGGGATGCAAAGGTATGAAACTATCGCAAATGATCGTAATACCATTCCCTTATGCATTGTCCTACCGGCAGTTACCTGCTCCGAGCCTGCTTATCACTGGCCTACATATCCACTAAAAAGCTAATAGCACCCAAGATAACTATGCCATTATCGTTTTATACATTACTTTTACCAGCCCAAACCTTTAGATCAAAAAAGCCCTATTAAAAGTACTTATGAAGCATCGCTCACGTACAATGGTCAGGCAAAATATCCTACCTTTACGCCATGTTCAGCATATTAGACAAATACAAAACACAAGACCATTTTTTTCTCACTCCTGAACAAGAACTCCAGACAGTATGCAATGCACCTGCCGATAAGAGTGGGGTCTATGTCATCTATGCCTTAAAAAAAGGGAGGGTTGAGCTAATCTACATCGGGCATTCCGGAAAACTTGAAAAAGATGGTTCTCTTTCAAATAAGGAAGGATTCAGTGGCCTCAAAGATGAAATCGTCAATGGTCGCCAGTTTGGTAAAACGCCTGCACATATTGCCTGGAAGAAACAGATGACCAGAGAAAATATTGAGGCATTAAATATTTACTGGTACGTAACCGACGATGCCGGATATACGGACTGCCCGGAAACCTTAAAACGGAACTTATTAAGGCAACACCAGGATATCTTCGGGGCATTTCCAAAGTGGAATAAATCTATTTGAGCCTGCTTCTTTTCACTTTCCTATTCATCATCTTCCAGATCAGCTTCATCTGGTTCATCAAATTCATCAGTGAGGATTACACGCTCGATGTATAGTGTGCCAATAAACGGTTTGAATTTCTTCCGCATCTGGTCGAAAATTTCAGATGGCGCCTTATCCTTCTGATAGTATAATTGGAATGTTTCTATCGGAATGCCAAGTTCGGCGGCGATAGCCGTATCTGTCAGGGTTTTACCGGCGTCCTGCGCCCGCTCTATTAATCTGTCGATAGTTGCAGGAAATACCTCTCGTACATTCTCTTTTTTTTTCCTCATTGTCAACGGTTTGCTTAGAATTTCTATCGTTCGGAATATCAGCTTGCGTCCCTCCTACTCATATTCCTGAATCAGAAGTCAGCTTTACCCGTAAAAATAGTTAAAACCGGGAAAATGCAGCCGAAATTTTCACACCGGCATCTTCCACCTTATTATACCCCATCCAGCAGGATATTATAACGGGATAACAGTTAACAGGTAGTGTGACGCCCCTGAGTCCAATCGATGAAAAGATTCTTCAGCTATAAAGAAGTCATATTAAAATATTTCTCTATTTTTATAAAAGCACTACTATGACGGATATATCCATAAGCAGCTATTCGCCCTGGCAGGCACATAGCAGGAAGCGGATTGATAGTCATTTGTGACGGCTGTAATAAATTATTTAACACTAAAAAACTTCACCATGTTTGCACTCGGAGGCATAGAAATTTTATTGATCTGCACAATTATCGGAGGCGTATTTGGCTATTTCAGACGAAATAAGAATAAAAAAAACGGTGCGCTTATAGCCATTGTTTTGGGAGTAATTGGAGCTGTGGCAGTAAATCTGTTATTATTAACCTTTGTATTTCAATCATACCTGGCGATGCCTGTTTATGCAATTTTGGGCGCCTGGTTGTTTAATTACATCTGGTCAAAATTCCAAAAAGAAGAAGAATCTGTTAGTTAAGTAATTTTGCTTCATCAAGTGTATGAGAGCGATCCACCACATCATTATGCTGATATTACAATAGCATTTTAAAGCCCGATAAAAGCCATTTCAATAATAAGGTGGCTTTTATTGAGCTTAGATAAAAAAGCCCCATTCACCTCTACAATTGTTAAATTCAGACTGCCTGCAAGGATAATCCGGTCATCATTGGTTTGAAATGCCTCCCCAAACACTTACTGCAACTTAGCAGAATTCAATATTTTTACAGATTTAAAACATGAAGTATTTATTCATCCTCTTTATAGTATGTTGTACCGGCTGTGCTAACGACACAAATTCCCGGCGGGAAATTCCGGATGATTCCATCACATTCATTTGGACAAATAAGGATACCGCGTCTATACAAAAGTATGGCCTTCAGCACGAAGGTATGTTATACCGTTATACGAAACCGGGTGAATCATTTTCACTATTATACGACTCTGCCCGACAACAATGGCTATTCAGAGATAAATATGATAGCTCAGCCCTGTTCCTTGAAAAAGAAGAAGTCTTTACCGTAAATAGTACCTATCATACTATAAGCAAACTTATTTTAAATAAAGGAGTAACAGATGGAGAAATGACTTACATCGTTGATAATACAGCCGGTCTGTTGGTTATGAGATCTAATACCTGGCGCCGGGAACTGTACTATAAAACAGATGACCTCCAAATGTCGGCATTGATATTAAGAATTGTAACGGACGAAGAATTTTATCCTAATGCGAACGACACTTCGGGTGTGAAGTTTACAATGCCCAGCGCAAATTATTGAAACCCCTACCCCATTTTATTGCATTCTCCCCGCAGTGGATATTACTAATATTGCCAGCGATTTCCTGACCATAAGACGTTACCAGGCAATTCAACATTGGTCCCGAAAAATTAAAACCCTAGTTAATCCGTTAATCAAAATTACCCTTTATGAAACCTTATTATTCTTTAAGAATGCTGCTTTTGCCTGCCGTTGCACTTTGCCTGATTATAACAAGTTGTAAAAAGGAAAGTAGTCCTAAAATAGAAACTGATCCCGCTACTGCCACCTCCACAGGTACAGAACACCGCACTGTAGTATTACAGGCAGACGGCAGACTGGCATCCCCAAATGTAGAAATGCGTGTAGGCGATCTTAGTGGCAGTGACTATTCGCTTTACCCTACCCAGGAACTGATCGCACTTTCATGGACAATTAACGGTTCTCCCGTTAACATGAGGAGTATGTTCAAGTTCAGCGGTATTCCATCTGGCGGTGGACAAATACCTCCGGAAGAAGCATACCTGACGCTCTACTCCAATCCTACTCCAGGTAATGGTGATCTGGTACATGCAAATGCCGGTCCGAACAACGCGTTTGTAATCAGAGGCGTCACTAGCAGCTGGGTTCCGACTTCTACGAACTGGTTTAACCAGCCAACTACCACTAGTTTGGGTGAGGTGTCCATCGCACATACCGATTCTCCGTTCCTGGATCTGATAAACATTGATGTGACTCAACTGGTACGTGAAATGTATACCACCGGCAATTACGGCTTTATGATACAGTTACAGAATGAAGATTACTGGAACTCCAGGAATTTTTGTTCCAGCAGTTATCCTGATGCCAGCAAACGTCCAAGGTTAACTATTGTCTTTTAACCTGCTCCGTATACTATAAACAAAATTTACAAAGCCTGGTAGCAACCAATACGGCCGCTTCTTTTTAAGAAGTGGCCGTATTGGCATTATAGCGATATGTAAAGATGGCGGGAGCTTGAATGTTTCCACTATGGTAACCGTTACGGAATAAGTGAAAATGAACTATATTTAAAGTTTAGTTCAAAATACCGTTCTATACCAGATGAAAGAGGTTTTATATCCCGGGGCTCCAGTAAATATCAACGCAGAAAAATTACAGCCTTCTGCGACTTTCCGCATGCAGGCGTTAAAAGTAATTGGCGCTATATTATTGTTCCTGCTGACTTATCTCATATTGCTTGCCGCCTCTGTCGCCCTCGCAGCGTTATGTTGTTATGCAGGGTACTGGCTCATCACGGAAATTCCCCGGATTTTAACTGTCATTCTCGGCTTCGGCCTGATCGTATTTGGCGCCTCTGTTATTTACTTTATGATAAAGTTCATTTTCGCGGTGTCAAAAGATGAGAACGACGCCAGGGTCGAAATAACAGAACAAGAGCAACCCAGGCTCTTTGCCTTTATCAGGCAGCTAACCGCAGACACCAATACACAGTTTCCTAAAAAGATATACCTCTCTCCTGATGTCAACGCATGTGTGTTTTACCATTCCAGTTTCTGGAGTATGTTCCTGCCAATACGCAAAAACCTTGAGATAGGGCTCGGACTGGTCAACAGTATTAACGTAAGTGAGTTTAAGGCGGTAATGGCACATGAATTCGGTCATTTCAGTCAGCGTAGCATGAAGCTTGGAAGTTTCACCTATAGCGCCAACAGGATCATTCACAATATGCTGTATGACAATACCAGCTATGTTTCTTTTATCCAGGGATGGGCGAACATACATGAATACCTGGCATTATTTGGAATACTTACCTTCAAAATGGCCGCCGGTATTCAGTGGGTGCTCAGAGGAATGTATAAGTTCATTAACATCAGTTATATGGCCTTAAGCCGTGAAATGGAGTTTCATGCCGACACGGTTGCAGCCAGCGTGGCTGGTGGGAACAATCTTATAACAGCATTAAGCAGGATCGAAGTAGCCAGCGGATGCTTCTCTTCTTCAATCAATTCTGCTAACGAACGTTTGAAAGAGAAGAAAATAGCGCGTAATATCTTCCTCAATCAACTAACGATCTTCCGCTCATTGGCAGATAAACATGGATTGCCATTAGCACAGGGACTACCGCATGTTACCTACCAGTTTGTCAGTTCTTTCTCCTCTTCCAGAGTGAACTTCAAAAATCAATGGGCCAGCCATCCTTCCCTGGAGGAAAGGAAACAGCACCTGGAACAGGTTGCCATGGATGCCGTACCTGACGAAACCAATGCCTGGGCTATTTTTGATAATATCGTCCAGATACAGGAATCCCTTACAACAAAACTTTACCGTTCCGTTAAACTGGAAAGTAACGCCATACACTACGATGGCGAAGAGTTTGATACCTGGTATCATACAAGAAATGAAGTATATAATCTTCCACCCGTTTATAAAGGCTTTTATGATAGCCGCTACCCGGCAGTACTAGAATGGGATATGGAAACTGTAAAGGATACGCCTTTATCCGTTACAAACCTGGAATCACTTTTCTCTGAAGAACATGTAGGGATCTTTAATGCTATCGCAAACTATAAAAGCGATATCAACACTGTAACAGCGATCAAAGAGAAAAACATCGATGTCAGAAGCTTTGACTTTGATGGAAAGAAATATAAACGAAAGGATTGCGATCAGGTGATAGCGCTATTGGAAGCAGATGTGGAAGCCGCCAATGAAAAACTTAAATTACTTGACAAGCAGGCCTTCGCATTTTTCTACAACAAGGGAAATAATCCCGCGTTAGTTATGGAAAAATACCGCTCTTTCCGCGCTGTGCACGAACGTACAGAAACATACGTAGAACTGTTGAAACGCATTAACCTTATTCTCAAGCCATTTTATCATGACGCATTATCATTGGAGGAAATAATATCTGCTGTCAATGTACTGAAACATAAAGAAGAACCTGAATTAAAGAGACAGCTGAAATCCCTCCTCCATGATGGTATTATCTCAAAAGACACTGCTGATGATCTGCAAAAAAGATCAGAAGATTTTCTTTACACCCAGTATCTCTACTTTAAAGATAATGCCTTTGTTGATGAAGAGTTAAATTTAATGGCAGATGTGAGATTCGCTGTGCTCGACCATCTGCAGGATGTACTATTCAAACATTACAAGGAAATGCTGACCGAACAGTTAGCGCAATATGAAGGATTGCCTCCCGGCAGCTGAAAGAACAAACCGCCTGGCCACATGTTGAATATAAACTGATACCGTGCCATAGGCACCATCTACAGTTTATAACCCTGCCTTTTAAACAAAGCAAATTGCGCCTTTTAAACAAAATGATTCTGCTGTTTCAATCCGAATTTTGATTCATCAAATTAACAACGATGAATACAGATTCGAATGTCGAAAAAACAGTACTGGTGACTGGAGGGGCTGGCTTTATTGCCGTACATTGTATTTTACAATTATTAAATGCAGGATACCGGGTAAGGGCCACGCTCCGCTCATTAAGCCGGGAAACAGAAGTAAGAGAGATGCTAAAGGAAGGCGGCCTGGAAGCTGGGGACCGTTTAACATTTATTGAAGCTGACTTGTCTGCAGATGCTAACTGGACAGCGGCAGTAAGCGGTTGTACCTATGTTCTGCATGTCGCCTCACCTACACCGATCGTAAATTATAAGCATGAAGATGAGATGATCATTCCTGCGCGCGAAGGTGTACTGAGGGTATTACGCGCCTCAAGAGACGCCGGAGTAAAGCGTGTGGTATTGACCTCCGCTATCGGCGCTGTAGTATATGGCAATCCTCCGCAAACAGCCCCTTTTGACGAGACCAACTGGACCAATACTTCAGGTAAAGCTCCGGCTTATCAGAAATCAAAGACTTTGGCCGAGCAGGCCGCCTGGGAATTTATCGAACGGGAAGGTAACGGACTGGAACTATCTGCCGTTAACCCTGTAGCAGTAATGGGCCCGGTATTAGGACCCGAATATTCACATTCCATTCACCTGATCAAAAATTTGCTGACCGGCAAAATGTCGGGGTGCCCTAAGATCAACTCTGGCTTCGTCGATGTTCGTGACGTAGCAGACCTGCACCTGCGCGCAATGACCAATCCCGACGCTAAAGGCGAACGTTTTATTGCTACCGCAGGTGAAAGCATCTGGATGATCGAAGTTGCAAAAATCCTGAAACAACAGCTGGGTGAAGCTGCCAATAAAGTCAATGCCAAAGAGCTACCGGGTACATTGCTACGTATTGCAGCGCTCAAAGATCCGAAGGTTAAGGCAATAATCCCCTTGCTTGGTAAGGTAATGAACGTAACCAACGCCAAAGCTATCAGAACGCTGGGCTGGTCGCCACGTTCCACTGAAGATGCAATACTGGCGACAGCTGAAAGCCTGATCCGTCTGAACTTGCTTGATCAATAGGAAAATTGGCAAGTCTTCGGGAATTAAATCCATTTTTCGAAGGATGATTTGAATGCAATTTTGTATTGTCAATTAATACAAAACATAATATTCAATCAGCAATGGAAGCATTTAAAATACCAACCCGCGAAGAAGTCAGTCCTGCCAACCAGTCAATATTTGACAAGCTTAAACAAAAGCTTGGTAAGGTCCCTAACAGTTATGCGTTCATGGCAAGTTCGGAAAATGGCCTGGCCACCTACCTTACATTGTCTAATGCAGTAAGTTCTCTTACCATCAAAGAGAAAGAAGTTATTAATCTTATCGTTAGCGGTATAAACGACTGTCACTATTGCACCAGCGCGCATACCGTTATTGGGAAGCTAAACGGCTTTACAGATGAACAGATCCTGGAAATCCGTCGCGGCAACATAAGCTTTGATCCCAAGCTCGATGCATTAGCTCAGTTTGTGAAAGAAGTAACCAATAAAAAGGGCTTTGCCAGCCAGGAATCTATTGACAACTTCCTTGCAGTGGGATATACCAACGAAAGTATTGTTGATACGCTAATGATCATCTCTGAAAGAACTTTTAGCAATTATCTGAACGCTATTGTGAAGGTGCCGATCGACTTCCCCGTTGCGCCCGAAATTTAAGACGACTGTACTGATCCATTTATAATAGAAGATGCATGCCCTCACTCAGGCATGCATCTTCTATCTCTTTGGCCATCGCTAGCTTAATCTGTTGAAGACAATTGAATTACACCATACAGTCAGTAAAAAACACCACATTCTGAATATCAGATATACTAACTTGCAGAAGTTTATTCAATGACCAACTTTAAAGCTATTGATTAACTATAAATTTTAAAGGTAAAATGACCTGATGAAATTTTCACACATAGATCAGAGATCAGGCGGCGTAATTCGTTTTCTACAGGATGAAGTATTTTCTGGTAAGAGAACAGAATCGGCAGCAGACCGGCTTTTTACAATCGCCTTAAATAGTGGTCCTGCGCAGAAGGTTTATATCGACAACGTCGAATACACCTTCCCCTCCTGGTGCCTGTTACCGCTGTTTTCCAATCAGTCGTTCACATTTGAGGACCCCGGACAAATTACTGCTTGGCAATATAACCGGGATTTTTACTGCATTGTTGATCATGATAATGAAGTGAGCTGCGCAGGCTTCCTGTTCTATGGTTCCTACGGCCACCTGTTTATTAAGCTGGACAGATCCAATCAGAGAAAACTGGAAATGTTAAGAAGTGTTTTTGTTGAAGAGTTTGAAATGGAAGACAGCACAAAATCGGAAATGCTTAAGCTGTTATTAAAACGGCTGATCATCATTGGTACAAGATTAGCCAAAGATCAATACGTCAAAGAGCAGCCCCTTGAATCTGATAAATTCGACGTCGTTAGAAAGTATAATCTATTAGTAGACAGGAATTTTAAAACACAACACCAGGTTCAGTTCTATGCCAATGAGCTAAACAGATCTCCTAAAACATTATCTAATCTATTTACACGTTATCATCATAAATTGCCATTACAGATCATTCACGACCGTATAATCGATGAGGCAAAAAGATTACTTTATTATACGGATAAGTCAGCGAAAGAAATTGCCTATGAACTTGGTTTCGAAGACGCGGGCCACTTCAGCCGGTTCTTTAAAAGGACGACAGGCCAAAGCATTTCTGAGTATAAAAAAGGGCGACACTATGCCGCCCTCTAAAAAGTTCAGATACTATTATTCCGCTTTATCCAATCTATATAACCTTCCCTGATCAGTAATAGCATACAAAGCTCCATCTGTACCTTGTGTGACATCCCTGAAGCGCTGATTTTCTCCGGCAAGTATTCTTTCCTCTCCCGCAACCTTATTGTTTTCAATAACAAGCCGCACTATATGCTGGCCGCTTAAAGCGCCGATAAACAGATTATTCTTCCATTCAGGAACCCGGTCGCCAGCGTAGAAAGTCATACCGCTGGGTGACACCACAGGGTCCCAATAGTAAACAGGTTGCTCCAGACCATCTTTCTGCTGAATGCCATCCCCTACTTTCTGACCACTATATTCAATACCATAAGTAATGGTTGGCCAACCAAAATTCTTTCCGGCCTGTATACGGTTTATTTCATCACCACCTCTCGGACCATGTTCTGCCTGCCATAACTCGCCAGTAACAGGATGAATAGCCAATCCCTGCGGATTCCGGTGTCCGATGGTATACAATTCCGGCAAACCACCTTCACCAAAAGTCGGGTTACCTGGCGCCGGCTGGCCATCTTTTGTGATACGTAATACCTTACCCAGGGCAGCAGTGGTAGATTGTGCCAAAGGCCTTGTAACAAGGTCCGAACGTTCACCCGTACTCACAAAAAGATTCCCTTGTGCGTCGAATACAATACGTCCGCCATAGTGCAGCGTGCCATTATAGGCGGGAATAGCACGATAGATGACTGTCGCGTTCTCTATTGTTTTTTCATCATTCGCCAGGCGTCCTTTGGCGACTGCTGTAACATTGCCTCCGGCAATATTTTCAGAAAACACCCAATACACCATCCGGCTGGTACTGAATGCAGGGTCCAGCGTCAGGCCCAGCAGCCCACCCTGACCATTAGCATTAACTGCAGGTAATCCGGTGATAGGACTACTCACTGTACCTGTCTGTGTAACAATACGCATAGTACCTCCCTTTTGCGTTACTAGCAATCTTCCATCCGGAAGGCTTTTAACACCCCAGGGACTCGTTAGGGCCGATGTAATTACTGTTGTATCCAGTTTAGTTGTCGTACGCACACCAGGGCCTCTGGTTTGCCCCGTAAAGGCGGGCTGATAATCAGTGTTAGGGTCTGCTGTCTCTACAGGTGGATACTTAGGTTCGTTGGGTCCTTCATTGTCATTGGAACATGCATGCAACGCAAGTGTAGCAGTTGCAGTAAGCACTAAGAATAGGTTTCTCATTTTTTTGATTGAATTGTGACTTGAAAAAGGGTTTCTATTAGTTCGCGGTTGTAGTATACCAAACACAATTTTTATGCCTTACTTTCCCCGGTAAAGTGCCCGAAGCCAGTTAGATCCGTATTTATTAAAATAAAATTACGGAAGCATTATGTCGGTTTAACTGCAGTTTTTATATTTATACCAGGGTCACCGGAAAAACACGGCCGGAATACCAACAACTTATCAAAAACCTCCGCAGAAGCGCCGTATCGGAATCTGATCCGATCAGATGTTTTTCTATCATTAAACAATACGTTGTTTTCTTCAACGATAAACATTTTGATTTTGAGTATAACGTCGGAGACTCTACCAGATATCAGTACGTCAACATAAGAGAAGCCGATTTTATAAAAAAGTTTAAAGAAGGAAAACGTGACGCAGTTGAAGGCCTATGGATCAATCCGGATTCATCTGTAAAAATAGGCGTTTATAAAGTGGATGCTAAGACCTATAAAGCCGTTATCATACATAGCACTGACAGCAAACTTCGGACAGGGCTTGTATATAGCACGCTGACAAAAGATAAGGAAGGGTTTACATTTGATAAGTATAATTGGTTAACGCCCGACTTCCCTGCGAGGCAACGTGGAGGACTTTTGAAGCGCTGGAATTTTGAACTTTGGGGTAAGGTATATCCTGATGCAATGACCGAATCCGAAAGATCGGAGCTCTCTACCTGGCGGAATTATAACCTGGGCCTTGCCTTAAAGAAACTTGACGACAAAAATGTATTACTGACGATAGGTTCCTTCAATCGCGACAATAAGGTACAGGAGATCATTCAGAAAAATGATTCGCTCATCCGGAATACTGAAAATCTGATCGTAGACCTGAGAGGCAATGGTGGCGGCAATTCCGGTTAGGCATACCTGTTACCTTACTTTTATACGCAACCAATAGATCAGGGAGATGCCTATTTAGGAACCCTAAGAGGATAGCGTTAGTTTTTGATGATCTGGGAGGAAGTTCTACAGAGTTTTTCTTCTATCTCTCCAGGCAGAGTAGTAAGGTGACACGTTATGGTACGAATACATTAGGTATGATGGACTATGTTGGCATGTCGCAGCCTACTAAATTGCCCACCAGCGAATATCACCTGTTAATTCCTGATAGAAAATCTTCCTGGACAGACAGCGCGCCTATTAACCGTACAGGATTTCAACCTGAGAAAAACCTTTCTCACCTGTCTCATCACCTTTGGCTGGATAACATAAAGGATGATTTGAGTAACAGGTAATTTCGCTTCAGTGAAAGTAACCACGATATAATAACGTCTCATATTCGCTTCAATAGAACCGGTACTGATGCGGACATCTACTAAAGAAAGCCCGGCTATTTGTAATGATCCCCCATGATATCCTTCTGGTGTTTCCATAGGTCCTGAAAAATAGGGCTGTTGTTCCGCAGATGCTCAAACGTGCCTTCATCCACAATACGTCCCTGCTGCAGCACATATACATAGTCAAATTGCGCCAGCAGATGCAAACGATGAATGGAGGAAATCACGGCCTTATCTGCAAAGGCCTTAAATAGCTTATTGTAGATCATAGCTTCCGTCTTGGGATCTACACTGCTGGTCGGCTCATCCAGCAACACAACTTCGCTTTCACGGGCCGCAAGTATACCTCGGGCCAGGGCCAGTCGCTGTTTTTGTCCTCCGGAAAGGTTAACTCCCTTTTCACGTATATCAGATTCCAGGCCCTGGGGCAGTTGTTTGATCACTTCTGTAAAATGTGCACTTTCACACACCTCTTCAATGTCGGCTTCGCTGAAAGGAAGACCAAGCGTAACATTATAGGCGATAGTGTTCTCAAATATCTCAGGCTCCTGCGGGAAAAGCGTCACTGTTTCATTGAGCGTATCCAGATCATATGGTTTTCCATCTACGCTAAGCTCCATACCCGGCTGCGGATCGTATAGTCCCCTAAGTAACGATAGCAGCGTACTTTTGCCACTACCACTCTCTCCTATCAGTGCAATACGTTTACCACGGGGTATAACAATATTCAGCCCGTGTAAGCTTTGCGGCGCATGTGCGACATCATAGCGATCGCGGTGTGAAAAGCTTAAGTCCGTCATACGGATAACCTGCCAGGTATCCGGAAGATCTGTAGACATATCCGGGCGATGATGTTGCCTGAAAGCTTCATCAATATTGGTCGCAGTTTGTACAGAAGTATTGTATTGGGTGATATCTGTATATTGCCAGGCAAAGTCATAAAACACACTGGTGAATTGGTTCACGTACCCCAGTAATGTTACCAGACCTGCTATGTAAAACACCTTTCCCGGTTCCCAGTATTGCAGAATATACCCTACTGCAACTACGCAATAGATAACAGTTATCAGCATATCAGCTACAAACCACTTCCATTCATTGATCCGCACGTTTCTTTTAAACGGAGGCAGTATCTGATGTACTTTAGCCAACAGACCGGTTTCCATGCTCTTTTCCAGGCGTAGGGTAACAACAGTCATGATATTGGAAAGACTGTCGAATAAGGTCGCAGAAACCACATGTTCCTTTTCATTCACCTGATCAAGCGTACGGATAAAAGGCTTATCAAATTTGAAGATCACCCAAATGTTGATAATACCGAGTACAATGCCGATAGCACCAAATAGCGGTGAAAAATACAAGATAGCTACCACCGAAAAAACAAGCTTGCCTACCGCACGTAAATACATAAATCCCTGATCAAAAAAACTCTTCAAAGCCTCATATGCTTTACGTATACGATTTATTGTAGCACCGCTATGATGGTCCTGGTGCCATTTTACAGGCAAATGTAATACCTGGTGATATCGTTCCTGCAAAAAGTTACGGCTCAGATTAAAAGCAAGCTCACGCTCCATAACCCGGGCAGGACCATGAAAGCACCATTCCAGCACCTTCAGGGCGAAATAACTGGCAGCGTATAAGAAGGCATAATGCAGCACTTGCTGCGTATCCCGCTGGATCTTATTGATAAACCATCCCAACAGCACAGGGTATAATGCGGAAATAACAGCGGAAACTATAAACATGGCGTATACCAATACATACTTCTTCCGTTCCTTTCGCGCATAACGCCAGGCTGTACGCAACAGGGATATATATGGGTTGGCCATAGCAGCAAAATGTTAAGTAAGATGCAAAGATATAAAAATCAGGGAAAGGGTTGCGATAGGTCATAGGCCCTATCTCCACTTGGATAGTACTTTCTAGGAAAGTAATGTAGAAAACAATAATTTTATACTGTCATTAATGAAGGCAGTATGAAGAAGCAGTCGGTATTAAACACTACACAAATTTGCAAAGTTCGAATTCAGGCCATTAAAGAAGCCATGGAGATCTTATCGGGGAAATGGAAGTTTCATATACTTGGCACCCTGCTACAGGGCGATAAATTGCGTTTTATGGACCTGCTCCGCGAAGTAGAAGGCATTGCGCCGAAGATGTTGTCAAAGGAATTGCAGGATATGGAAGTTAATCAGCTCATCAGCCGTAATGTATGCAATACTAAACCCGTAACTGTCGAATATGAAATCACTGAGTATGGTAAGACACTTAAACCGATCATTGATGAAATTGCCAACTGGGGCATAGCCTATCGTACATCCATGTTCAAAAAATAATCCGCGGGACGACATACCCCGCGGATGATAAACTTATACTACTTCCTGATCCAGATCGCGCCATTTTTGCTATCAAAAACTGTCAGCTGCTTGTCCTTCACCAGATCTGTTAACTGCTGTTCCGCCTCCAGGAAAGAGCGCTCGCTTAGTTCAGCAAATTCACGCAAAGTCAGTGTCGGATATACTTCAAACAGGCTTTTCCAGTCCTTCGCATAAGTTATCTTTTGGACGTTAGGATATATTTTCTTTACACTGGTTTCAAAACTTGTATAGGGTTTAAAGCCATAGACCACTTCGGTTTCACCGGTAGCGTTGGTAACAAATATAGTAGGGAACCCTCTTACACCCAGTTTTCTTGCCAGTGCCAGATCATCGTTAAATAATTCCTTTGCGCTACCTTCAAAATCAGCTTTTAGTTGCTCAATATCCAAACCAGCCTGGATGCCGGCTTGTTCGATATGCTCCCATTTAGCAATGTTTTGCTTTCGCAGAAATACCATTTCTCTCATCACTCTGAGAAATACAACGGCCTTTGACTTATCCTGTCGCTGAGCCGCCTTAAATGCAATGGAAGGAGGATAAGAGGAATCAAGAGGATCTGTAAGCCAGACATCTCCATCGATGGGCATTTTATAATACTTGCTCACTTCATCCCAATGATGAGCCACGTCCGACGGTTTGCTTATTCCACCGCTATTATAGCTCCAATCCGGCAGCAGGCCACCCATATGATAGCTTATTTCTACATCCCCACCATATTCCAGCTTAAGTCTTCTTAACTGTGGTTCTATTCCCCAGCAGGAAGAGCATATAGGATCAGTAAAGTAAATTACCTTAACCAGCTTGTTTTTCGAAACAATGTGCTGCGTATTGCCGCCTTTCCTGGTTGTTGGTATTTCGCAGACCCCGGTAGCAGGATCACATAACAGCGGATTCAATTTTGACGTTTCTTTTTCCATTTTCGGTGTTTTAATTTGCCCCTGGCACCCAAGAAAGGAGACAGTAAGAAACAAAGTCACCACTAATCTGAATGACATTATTGATCGGATTTAGCGTTAGCTCTTTTCTCTCAGCGCTTATTAATTCGGGGCAAACTTACCGAAGAATCCAGGTAGGAACAGCATGGGTTCCCTCCGGGTAACTAGTTACCTCGAGGGAACTTCAAATGCAGGGCGGGTAAACAGTCTTTTATCAGAAGCGGGCTTAACCTCCCTCAGGCAGGTCGGAAATCCCCCCTTATAATGTCGCATCCACCCTCCTTCAAAATCCGATTTTCCTGCCATCTTTGTTGTGTCGAAACAAATCGATAAACAAGTGGAGCAGCGACCACTCTAAAAACGGGCGAAGCCGAAAAGCCAGATGAGTAGGAGTAAAAATACATCTTATGTCAAACAATTCCGTTTCACTGCACAGGGTTCTCAAAACAACTCCGGAAAAGGTATATCGCGCATTTACTGAAGCTCCGGCAATCGCTTCATGGTTACCTCCTTATGGTTTTATTTGTACCGTTCATGAAATGAATGCTGCTACCGGTGGTTCTTTTAAAATGTCGTTTCAAAACTTTTCAACCGGCAACAGCCATTCGTTTGGCGGAACATACGTAGAGCTCAAACCTAACGAGTTCTTAAAATACACTGACAAATTTGATGACCCTAATCTGCCAGGAGAAATGATCACCACTGTCTGGCTTAAAAAGAATATTGCGGGCACAGAAATAAAAATAACCCAGGAAGGTATACCTGCTATGATCCCGGCAGAGATGTGTTATCTGGGATGGCAAGAATCACTGGAAAAACTTGCGAAGTTAGTAGAGCCTGAGATCCCAGACGCATGATGTTGTTTCAGGCTGCCACCATGCATAAAATGAAGAAGCCGTCTCAATAATAATTGAGGCGGTTTTTTCTTTTGTATAGCGCTATACGCGTAGTCATATATGCGGAGCCTTAATTTTATTCAGTAAAAATATATAAAGGGCTTAGGGAGGTGGGGAACA
>CABHOY010000052.1 GCA_902168105.1 uncultured Flavihumibacter sp. | reverse complement strand
AAAAACTCAAATTGCTATGTAAAGCTTAAATTGTGCATCCGTAAAGTCCATACTGAATTTACAATTATCTGTAAAGTCAATCCTGATCCTCACTATAAAAACTGTAAAGTTTTTCTGTATTAAGACAAGATGTGGTATGTCTTCGCTTTGATATCGCTTTGGTAACGCTCATCCTACGTTGATCCTACGTTCATGAACGTAAGATCAACGTAGGATGAGCGATACCAAAGCGATATCAAAGCGAAGGAGAGTACAGAATCCGGGCTGGAATTTGCGTGTTTCCTGCCCCCTTTTCAATAATCACACCAGTTTATACCGCTAACCCGGACACGAAAATGGCGGAACGTTTCCAAAGATGAAATGTGCAAATCATCAAGGCTTATGTGTGAAACTTTTTTGCACATTGTTTGTGAATATCCTGACCTTTGCATGGGGATAGTGTGTGAATTTGGTGGATAATGAATCGATAGTCAGTGCATAACTGCCATTTTGCGGGTGCATAACCTGTGCATGTCACCTTATAAATTATATACCCAGGCAAACTTTAGAAAATGGAAAATTGCGGTTACCTTAGTTTGAAAGGCCCAAAAAAGTTTACAATTTAATAAAACGGGAGTAGCTCAAACTGGTACGACAAAATTGTAACAACAACTAAAGGATGCCACGACTTTTAACTTTTTGATTAACAGACTAATCACAAGAAATATATAAATGGATCTCAATCTAAAGAAAGACCGCAACGTACGCCGTAAGCCGTCCGTTGACGTATCTACCATGATGTACGGCAAGATTCCTCCACAGGCTAAAGAGATGGAGGAGGCTGTATTGGGAGCCATTATGCTGGAAAAAGGAGCATTTGACACGGTGGTAGAGATATTGAAAGGTGAATGTTTTTATGTAGAAGCACATCAGAAGATATTTACGGCTATGACTAAGCTGGCAGGTAAATCCATGCCGGTAGACATCCTGACCGTTGTGGAGGAACTGCGTTCAATGGGCGAACTGGAAGTAGTGGGTGGCCCATATTATATTACCCGGTTGACCAATATGGTGGTTTCATCCGCCAATATTGAGGCGCATGCCCGTATCCTGCTGCAAAAATTCATTCAGCGGGAACTGATCCGGATATCCGGAGAGATCCTGAGTGAGTCCTACGAGGATACTGCGGATGTATTCGACCTGCTGGATTCTGCAGAAAGCAAACTGTTTGAGGTTACCAATAACCACTTACGTAAGAATTACGACAGTATCGACCGCGTATTGGTGAATACCATGAAACGTATCGAAGACCTGCGTAACCGTGGAGACGATATCACAGGGGTGCCTTCCGGCTTCCCTTCACTCGATAAGGTGACCTACGGGTGGCAGTCGACCGACTTGATCATCATCGCGGCACGTCCTGCGGTGGGTAAGACGGCTTTCGCACTGAACCTGGCCAGGAACGCCGCCCTTCACCCCCGATTCCCGAAAGGCGCAGCGATATTCACTTTGGAAATGTCGGCCGGACAGATCGTACAGCGTATCCTGTCCGCGGAATCAGAGATCAAACTCGAAAAGATCACCAGGGGTAAACTGGAGGAGTATGAAATGAAGAAGTTGATGACCCATGGTATTGAACGCCTGGCAAAAGCGCCTATCTTCATAGACGATACCCCGGCACTGAACATCTTCGAGTTGCGTGCAAAAGCCAGAAGGCTGGTACATAACCACGGAGTAGGGGTGATCATCATCGACTACCTGCAGCTAATGAGTGGTAGTGCGGATGGAAAGGGTACGAACCGTGAGCAGGAGATCAGTAAGATCTCCAGGGACCTGAAAGGGTTGGCGAAGGAACTGCACGTTCCGATCCTGGCCCTCTCCCAGTTGAGCCGTGATGTGGAAAAGCGTAAAGACGGTAACAAGATGCCGCAGTTGAGTGACCTCCGTGAATCTGGTGCGATCGAGCAGGATGCCGACATGGTAATGTTCCTGTACCGTCCTGAATACTACGAGATCAATACGAATGAGATGGGCGAATCCAACAAAGGTGAAACCCACGTGCGTATAGCGAAACACCGTAACGGTCAGCTGGATACCATTAAGCTGCGTGCGGTACTGGAATTCCAGCGTTTTGAAGACGATGGAAGCCTGGAAAACCCTGGAGGCGGCGGCAGCAGCAACGCATTTGCAGGTCTGCGCGGTGGCGGTGACAGCGGCGCTAATGATGAGGCGAAACTCTATATTCAAAAGGGTTCTAAGATGAACGACATGACCTTCGATGAAGGATTTGAAGATGCTCCTTTTTAACTAAACAGATTCAGTAAAATACTGAAAGGCGCTCCTTCAAAACGGGGCGCCTTTTTTAATTTCCCGTTATACTATGTGGACTAAATATCGTCTGTACTACAAAGACAATTTCCGGTTAGCATATCCTGTAGTCATATCCCAGTTGGGACACGTACTGGTAGCTTTTTCTGACACAGTTATCATCGGCCATACCGGGGATGTACCGCTGGCGGCCGTGGCGCTTGGCAGCAGCCTGTTTTCCATATTCATGGTGGTAGGCATTGGTATGTCTTATGGCCTCACTCCGCTGATCGCCCAGGAACATGGGCGGAAGAACCTTGCCCAATGCGGTTTCCTGTTGCGCCATAGCCTCGTTATTAATATCGTGCTGGGATTACTATTGTCAACCATTATTATAGTTGGCAGTAATTACCTGCATCTGCTTGGGCAGGAGGAGGATGTGCGTGTACTGGCCAGGCCATTCTTTAAATTGCTGGGTATTTCCTTCTTCCCGCTGATGATCTTCCTGACCTTTAAACAATTTGCTGAAGGACTAGGATTCACCCGGCAGGCGATGAACATCAGTATCATCGGCAACGTGCTGAATATAATAATAGGCATTACGCTGGTATATGGGCTGTTTGGAGCGCCTAAACTGGGCGTGATCGGTGTGGGTATCGGTACGCTGACAGATCGCGTCCTGATGGCTGTTGCTATGGCCTGGTATGTGTTGTCATCTCCCCGTTTCAAAGAGTACCTGGTTCATTTCCGGCAACGTTACTTGTCTGTTGCTGCGATCAAACAGATACTTGGTATCGGTACTCCTGTTGCATTGCAATACATCTTTGAAGTGAGCGCCTTTAGTAGTGCAATCGTAATGGCCGGTTGGATCGGCGCCAGAGAACAGGCTGCGCATCAGATAGCGATCAATCTTGCATCTATTACTTACATGATGGCGAGTGGTATCTCTTCTGCCGCGGGTATCAGAAGTGGTAATCATTTTGGCGCAGGAAAGTGGCAGGAGCTAAGATCATCCGCAATTGCCAGTTATCATATGGTACTGGTGATGATGGGAATCACAGCGCTCATCTTTATGGTGGGATGCAGGTTGTTACCGTTGATGTATATCAGTGATACTGCTGTTATCGATATCGCAGCTAACCTGCTCATCATTGCAGCCTTCTTCCAATTGTTTGACGGTACGCAAGTAGTTGGACTTGGAATACTAAGAGGATTAGGTGATGTACGGGTACCGACTGTGATCACACTGTTGGCGTATTGGGTGTTGGGATTGCCCGTAGGTTACCTGTTAGGGATCTATCTGGGATATGGTGTACAGGGCATCTGGTGGGGATTGCTGATAGGATTACTGACTGCGTCGATATTATTGTTTTTTAGATTTCAGCATAAGACGAAAGAGGCTATTGCTAATAATTGATGAAGGCATTATTATTTTAAATAACGAGTTGTCTGTGAAAAGGCGGTTTTATTTATTTCGAAGATGATTAAGGTCTTTGTTGTAAATAGAACCGTCTTTTTTCTTTAATTGAATTGATGGATAATAGAGAATCATACAGGAAAAAGATAATTATCAGTGAAATGCTTTTGGCCTTCGTACTCTATAGAGAAAAGGGGATTGAGGCGGTGGAGAAGAGGTATCCAAATCAAAGAGATTTTGTTCTGAAAAATGAACAAAATGGCTTGACGGAAGTTAAGCGCGAATTATTACATTTGGTATAGCATTCGTTTCCGACCATTTTATTTGTTACCTTATAAGTTATCACATGTCATACACCACTTGCACAGAAGATATTAAATTAATAGAGCGAACAGTTTCTTCGTTGGCCAATACTGAGCGGTCTATTGCACAAGGGTCGGATGAACACCTGGACATGATATTGAATATTCAAAGAGGATTTTCTAACGTTGTCCAGTTTATCAGTACACTCGTGAATGCCGTTGAGAAGAATTTCAATTTATATACGATAGAGCAGGCTAAAGAAATGCTTGCCAAGATCCACGAAATTTTCCACGCCGCAGAAAGCCTCAAAGATTCAATTGCAAAAACTAGTCTGCAGGGTCAAATTAATTCACAGCTAGAGGTCTTCTGTAATGAGCTAAACGACCTGCGCGAAATCGCGAACGATCTTTCACGTTATAGAGTAAACATGGACCAGGATTACAACTCATTATTCAACGACTAATCCCAATACATTGCTGATCTTCTATACCATCGCTTCTGTAAGAAGCGACTTGTCGCGTTATAAGAAAAATAATAGTTATTGTAATTGTCTATGCTCATTCTTCCAGGGAAATTAATAGACGAAATATTTAGCCAGCCTCAAATACTATATGATAATGGCAACTTCAGGTATCTGAAGTCCAGGGTCGACAATTCCAGTAATGGCAAGGGAAAGAGCTATGGATACAGATTATATTATTATGTTGACAGAGAGAAGGCAGCTGTAACATTACTGTGATTTTATCCGAAGGTGGGTAAGTATGGAAAATCAGATATCAGTAAAGAAGAGGAGAGGAAAATGATCCTGGATTATAAAGACGAGTTCCGCACGAATGCTTTAATCGAACATAACATTGGAAATAGCTTTATGGAAGAATGTAAAGTAAATCTCAGCATGAGATTAAACCAATCATAGCGACACAACAACCATCGCAACACGCGAAAGTTTTCTCATTATTTGTCCATATAAAAACACCGTCTTAAATTAGGTAAAACTTTATTTATTATGGGGAATGAACAATTTACAGCCTTAATGAAAGGCTTTAACACGTTGAACAAATACGTGCGATTGCTTAGTGTCAGTCGCGGGCCACATCGCAATGTAGCCAGGGCTTTTCAAGAGAAAGTGAGCGCGCAGTATGCGTCTTTTAAAAAAAGAATGGAAGATCCAAAGTTAACAAAAGCAGAAGCCTGTTTCTTCTGTGTAGAGTCGAAGATCCTGAAAGCAATTGATGACGTAATGGGCTATTGATAGCACCTCCTGATCCTGGATCATGAAAGTCTGATTTTGTTATTGCCCCTAAATATATTTGAAAGGCCGTCTCATTGAGGCGGCCTTTTGATTCGTTGTATGGATGAAAGAGTTGTTTTGTTTTTAAAGCATATACCCCTGTTGCAGCAATTTAACCTATTCGGCAAGTTATGTATTGAGCTTATGTTCATTAATAAGATGAAGGGTGAATTCTTCAATTTTCTTTATTAATCGATTTTATAGTTGATGTCATTTGTCAGGAACAACAACCTTGAGATATCTCCCGATAAGACCTCCTATTGTACCACTGAAAAACAATTTATCTATCCCTTGTATATCTTCTTGAGTAAGCCATTTGCATAAGCGCCCCTGTCCAGGTAATACTAAATGGAGGACCCTAATAAGGAATACACAAACAAAAATAAAAAAGGCAATATTAATACCCCATATGGCAACTCTGTGGAACGCAGCCTTAAGTTGATCATTACGCTTATGCATATTTGCGCTGTAAGGATCTGGATTATTTTCCGTAGTCGCATTCCTATCTACTGTAAATTCGGGTCGTTGTAAAGAAGTATCAATATTGCCAATTGTCTGAGTAATAGAGTCAACTATTGGATTTTGGGATGTATCCATCAATTACTTGTTTATAATGAGACGCAATAATGTTATTAGGGATAATAACATCTTGTTTTTCTTTTCCCCCATTTTGATTCCACACTTTATCCCAAGGGGTATCATTTTTATGGGTTAGTGCTGAAAGTTCTATACCGTTGTATTTGGAATAGATTTCCCACACTTTGTCTAATAACAAGCGAATTGGCGGGGCAGTAACTTCAGGAATATCATCTCTGCCTAATACACTGTAAAGTCTAGTAATTTGGCTGTTACCATACGATTTAAAGGCATGATAAACACTTGGAATCACAGGGCCATATTTCCACGCCTGCGGAACCTCTGTTAATAAAGGTTGTTCAGTGATTGCCAAATGCCAACCGTGAGCAATATATACGAGCTTTACTAACTTCATGGGCGTAAGTTCCTTGCCTTCTTCCCATGATTTTTTTACGAAGTAATTCGCTATAGATAGTGGATTATACATATAAAACAATTTTTCAGGGCGCGAATGTACAAGCAAGATACGGCTAATTAATGTAAAAATAGTTAATAAGATGCTAAAAAAATTAGCATTTATGAATTTGAAAAGTTTCAATAGTTTTTATTCTTTAAACGATGGACATGTTATACGTTAAAGCCTATAGTAGTTGACATGATACTTATTGTGTGTATTTCCCTATTCTCACCCAAGTAACCGATATTTGCAAAAATCCAACAGGCTATTATGTTTTACGCAAAAGATCTAACTCCCGGGGCCGGGCATTATACGATGGACGAACCTACCTCAAAATACTGCATCCAGGTGTTGCGACATGAGGTGGGCGACGAAGTGTTACTGGCCGATGGGCGGGGGGGCAGGTACACAGCAGCTGTTACGGACGATAACCGTAAGAAATGCGTCGTGCAGATCAGGAACTATGAACTGATGCCGCCTGTAAAAGCGCCTGTGCGTATCGCTATCTCCTTCACAAAAAATACTTCCCGTATAGAATGGTTCCTGGAGAAAGCAACCGAGATCGGTATGCAGACCATTATTCCCCTGGTGAGCCAGCGTACCGAAAAAGAAAAGTTCCGGGCAGACCGTTTTGAGAACATCCTCGTCTCTGCTATGTTACAGTCGCAGCAATATTACCTGCCGGAACTAACCGCTCCCGCTACTTTTGAAGCATTGGTACAACAGCCCCCGGCAGAGCAGTTGTTCATCGCCCATTGTCTGCCGGAACAAAAGCAGCATCTCTGGCAAGCCATGCAGCCCGGTAAGGATAGTTTACTACTGATAGGGCCTGAAGGCGATTTTACGCCTGATGAGATCAAACTGGCATTAGAGAAAGGATTTCAACCCGTTTCACTGGGAGACACCCGCCTGCGTACTGAAACTGCCGGAATAGTGGGATGTACAATGATGAATGCCGTGAATGCCACCGGCTCATGATCCCGCACAACATATAATGGAAAAATATAACAACGAACTTTTTTCTCACAACTAATCCCATATTGGAAAAGTAAAGATTTAATTGTAGATTACACACTTATAAGGGTATGTAGAACACATGTTATAGTCTTTATACTTTTCACGTGAAAAACGCACACATTCGTCCCGATTCCACTTGTACGGATAACGATCTGTGGTACATGATCAAGACAGACTCCGTAGACGCTTTTAATGAAGCGTACAGACGGTATTGGGACCTGCTATTTCACGTTACCATGAAGCGCCTGCAGGTCAGGGAAATTGCTGAAGAGATCGTACAGGATACCTTTATTATTTTATGGGAGAAAAGACATTCCATAGAGATCTCCGCCCTGAAACCTTACCTGTTCGCTATTACACGCTACGCCGTATTTCATTACCTGGCCAGTAAACAGACCATCGCCTCCAGGATGAAAGCATTATCTGATATTACTTCTGAGTACGCAGATATTGAGTCGCTCGTAAATGACAGGCTCTTGTTACAATTAATAGAGACCATCGCCAACGAACTTCCCGAAAAAAGCCGGCAGGTATTCTATTATAATAAGTTACTCGATTATTCTATTCCGCAGGCTGCAGAAACGTTTAATATATCTACCAAAACTGCCGAAGGCCACCTCACGAAAGCCCTGAAAATACTACGCCTTAAACTAAGCGCATTACACACTTCCCTTTTCTAAAAAAAACGTATCACTGAGCAAGGGTAAATTGTCAGTTATACACTCTTAATTAGTATAACACGGAAATATGCCTGACGATTACATCCATGATCTTGCCCGCAAATGGCTGGCAGGCACCGCTACAGAAGAGGAGATCGATATCCTGATGCAATGGTACGGAAAGGAAGAAATGGATATGGTCAGGAATGAAGAGCACTCCCGAAAGCGGTATTTGTCCACCGTATGGTGGATGGCCGCCGCCATTATGATAGCTGCCGGGATCTGGGCCTTATATCCGAAGAAGGTTGAAAAGAAACTGGTCATATACGTACCTAAAGAGCAGCAGAACAGGATCGTGCTGCCCGACAGTTCAATTGTTTGGTTGAATGCAGACAGTAAACTGTTGTATAATGAAGATCTGCAGCATAGGGAAGTTACGTTAAGCGGCGAAGCATTCTTCGATGTGAAAAAAGCCGCTAAACCTTTTGTCATAAAGGCCGGGGGCAGTACAACAACAGTGCTGGGCACCAGGTTCAATATTAAAGCGTATGAAGGTGAACCTACGGCTATTACGGTTGCTTCAGGGAAGATCAAGGTAGAGGACGAACAGAAACGTATATCAGTATTAACAACCAACGAACAGATCACACTGGAACAAACAACCGACAGTGCGATAGAGAGAACAGTAAACGCAACAGCTTATCACGCCTGGATCAATGGCGGATTTGAAGTGAACAACGAATCATTTGATGCCATTGCCAACATGTTGAGCAGAAAGTATGACGTGGCTTTCCGCTTTGAAAACGAAGCCTTGAAGAAATGTACATTCATTGCCAGCTTTGACGAGCACACGTCTATGGAAAGGGTACTGGAGCTACTATGTAAGATCAATAATTCCACGTTCCGCATCAGTCAGGATAGAAAAGAAGTCTATATAAGCGGAAAAGGGTGTAGCCAATAATATTTCACGAAAAACAAGCAATCCCGTTATGAAACAAACAATCAGATTCCCAGGTAATACTACATAAGATCTTTTCCATACAAGAAAGGGGAAAAACATAGCGCTGTCTGCATCAGAGTCTGCAAACCATATATGCAAACAAGCGCTACGGCTTTGTATTCTATTACATCATACAAAATGCAATTAAAGATATGAAATACTACGGTATTTTGACAGGTATGCCCATGGGCATTCCGCTCCATTATTTACCAGACCTTTTGTTTAAAATAATGCGAACAGTGATCATGATAATAATGGTGCTGTGCACAACGACGCTGTTACTCGTAGCCCGCAATAGCAGCGGGCAGGACCTGAGTACCGTCATGCTACAGCTCAATATCAGGGAAGGTAAGCTTGACAAGGTATTGAAGCGCATAGAAACACAGGCGCCTTTCTTCTTCATTGTAGATGGTGCTTTGGCTGGCACTACTTCCGTACCTGCACTTGAGAACAAGGAACGCTCTCTAAAGGATGTCCTGGACGTTTTGCTGCTGCCTCACGATCTTTTCTATGTACAGGAGGGCCAATACATCATCATCAAAAGAATGCCTATGTCTGCGGCTATGCAGGCCGTTGCCGAGGGGCTGCCTGTTCCGGTGGGAATGGCGAAGGTCATCACCGGTATGATAACCGACGAAAAGGGGCTACCATTGCCGGGCGTCAGTATTGTGGTGAAATCATCCAAAGCAGGCACTATCACAAATGATAAGGGCGTCTTTTCGCTGGAGGCAAAGAACGATGCAGATACACTGCTCATCAGTTATATCGGTTACCGTACGCAGGAAGTGGCCGTTAGAGGCCGCAGTCAGCTGAATATCCAGATGGCATTGAGTGATAACTCCCTGGCAGATGTTGTCGTAATTGGTTATGGCAGCCTGCGGAAGGGCGATCTGACCAGTGCCGTTGCTACCGTGAAGTCCGAGAGCTTTGTAAAAGGAAACGTGCTGGACGCCGGTCAGTTATTACAGGGTAAGGTGGCAGGGCTTTCTATCGGCACACCCAGTGGCGACCCTACCAGTACTTCACAGATCCTCCTGCGTGGCAATACGACCCTCCTGGGCGCTAATGCTGATCCGTTGGTACTGATAGACGGTATCCCCGGCGATCTGAAGACGGTAGCGCCGGAAGACATTGAATCGGTGGATGTGTTGAAAGATGGTTCCGCTGCGGCTATCTATGGTACCCGTGGTACCAATGGCGTGATCATCATCACTACCCGCAGGGCCAGTGGTGTGTTTAACAATTCAGTGGAGTATAGCGGGTATGTCAGTACACAAACTATCGCCCGTAAACCTGAAATGCTGACTGCGGACGATTACCGGAAGCAGATCGCTGACGGTATCAGGGACGCTTCCTGGGACCAGGGCAGTAATACAGACTGGTTAAAGGAAATATCACAGACGCCTTTAACACATGTACACAACCTGACATTAAGGGGTGGGAATACAAAGACAAATTATCTCGCGAATGCGAACTACCGCTCACTGGAAGGGATCATGAAAAAATCGGATAACCGTACATTCACCGGCCGTATCGATATCAATCACAGTATGCTGGATGATAAACTGCGCGTGAATATCGGTATGCTGAGCGCTAATAATAAATACACGACTACCGGCGATGGTATCAGTTTTAATGGCTATACATACCGGCAGGCTATCATCCGTAACCCCACGTCTCCCGTACGGGATTCACTGGGTAACTGGTATGAGCAGACCGGTTTGTTTAACTATGAAAACCCGTTGTCAAGACTGTATGAAAGTGATGGAAGGAACACTTCTCAAAATACACGTCTGAACGGATCATTGACATTGTTGCCTGTTGAAGGCCTGAAACTGTCAGCTTTATTCTCCTACACACGTTACAATGAAGACAGAGGTTACTCAGAAACAAAGCGCCATATTTCCACCCTCAGGGACAGCAGGAATGGCTATGCTTCTGTAGGTACCAGGCAAAACATCGACAGGCTGATGGAGCTGACCGCACAGTATAATGCCAGTGTCAGAAAACACAAATTCACTGCGCTTGCCGGTTACAGTTACCAGGAACGTGAGTTGAACAGTCACTGGATGCAGAACTGGGACTTCCCCACAGATCGTTTCACTTATAATAACATTGGTATAGGGCAGGCGTTGAAAGAAGGATTGGCGCCGGAATTCAGTGAGAAGCTGGAAACAAACCTCATTGGTTTCTTTGGCAGGGCTACTTATAGTTTTGACGACCGTTACTTATTGTTAGCCAGCTTACGGCATGAAGCAGCCAGTCAGTTGTATGGCACGCGTAAACCATGGGGCACATTCCCGGCTATCTCCGCAGGGTGGCGTATCAGCAATGAGGCATTTATGAAAAGACAGACATTGTTTGACGATCTGAAATTACGTGTCGGTTATGGCGTTACCGGTACACAGCCGACAGACCTTTTCCTCGGCGTGGCTATTCTCAGTTATGGCGATTATGTGTATTCAAACGGTGTGTGGATCCAGACGCTGGGGCCTTCACAGAACCCCAATGCCGATCTGAGATGGGAAGAGAAACATGAAACGAATGCAGGGCTGGACTTCTCTATACATAGCGGAAGGATCAGCGGTAGCGTAGATTACTATATCCGTCGTATTAATGGTCTGTTGTACGACTACCAGGTACCTAGTCCTCCGAACCTGTATCCGACCACTCGTGCAAACGTAGGCAAGATGGAGAATAAAGGTCTGGAAGTATTGTTAAATTTTGTTCCTGTAAAAACGAAAGATTTTGAATGGAGTACCAGTGTGAATTTCTCAACCAATACCAATAAACTGGTTAACCTTTCCAATAATCTTTACAAGACGACTAACAACTACTTTACCACAGGTAGTACTGGTGAACCTATTCAGACGTTCACCCATATTGTGAACATTGGAGATAATATCGGCGACTTCTATGGCTTTAAAGTAGTGGATATATCAGCAGAAGGTAAATGGATCTATGAAGGCCGTGATGGCAAACCGGTTCAGTATGATGACTACCAGCATGCTTTCGAGGATAAACGTGTACTGGGTAATGGGCTTCCAAAATACTATGGTGGCTGGAACAATACCTTCCGTTACAAACAGTTTGATCTGAATGTCACTATGCGTGGCGCTTTCGATTACCAGATCCTGAATTATCAGCGCATGTATTATGAGAATACCGGTCTGCAGCAGTACAATCGCTTTAAGTCAGCTTATGACAAGGTATTCGGCAAGGCCGTACTGAGTAAGGATATGCCGCTGGAATTTAACAGCTATTATGTGGAGAACGGTGATTTCTGGAAGGTAGATAATATCACACTCGGGTACAACTTCCGCAATCTGAAACTGAAGTACATGCATTCGGCCCGTGTATATGTATCTACGCTGAACACGTTTGTGATCACCGGTTATAAAGGGATTGACCCTGAAGTGAACAGGCTGGGGCTTGCACCTGGTAATGACGAGCGTGATAAGTATCCTTCTGTAAGGACATTTACTGTTGGTGTTAATATGAATTTCTGATCCGTTAATCTACTGTTATGAAACAAATGAGCAAGAAAATATTATTGGCGGCGCTGTTACTGGTGTGTGCCTGTACCAAATTAAAGGAAACAAGTTATAACGAGATCATCGCCGGACAATTTGATCCTTCACCGGAAGATCTGGCTTCATTGGTAGGTTCTGCATATGTGAACTGGCGTCTTGTACTGAATGACTGGAATGGTTATTCCCGTATACAGGAAGCTACTTCGGATGAAGTGGTGATCCCCGCGCGTCCCAACGGTTGGGTAGACGGCGGTATCTATCGCCGCTTGCATGAGCATAAATGGACGGCAGATGATGATGTTACCATCAATACCTGGAACCGTACTTATGCCGGTATCACTAACTGTAACCGGGTGATCTATCAGTTGGAATCAGGCGGTATTCCTGTTAGCAGCGGTAAAGAAGCAACACTGGCAGAATTGAAAGTGCTGCGTGCATCGTATTACTATGTGCTGTGTGATGTGTATGGCAATGTGCCCATCGTGTCACAATTTGACGTGCCGGAAGGTTTCTTGCCGGAACAGAGTACCCGTAAACAAGTATATGAATTTATCATCAAAGAAATAAAAGACAATATAGCACTGCTGAGCGATAAGAACGACGTAACAACTTATGGTAAGTTCAATCAATGGGCAGCTTATTCTTTACTGGCAAAGATGTACCTGAATGCAGAAGTTTATTCCGGAACGCCTGCATGGGATGATTGTATTGCTGCGTGCGATGCCGTCATTAATTCGGGGAAAGGATTTATACTGGAACCTGTACAGCGTAGTGTATTTGTAACTGACAATGAAAATTCCAAAGAGATCATTTTTGCGTTACCATTTGATGAGACGTATGTAACGAACTGGAATGCATTCGACATCCACATGCAGACGTTGCAGCCGGCATGCCAGGCTACGTACAATCTTAAGTCGACGCCATGGGGAGGAATATGTGCCATCCCTCAGTTCATCAATACATTTGATACAGAGGACGCGCGATATCGGGACAATTGGATAAAAGGACAGCAATACAGCGCTGCGGGTGCAGAACTGAATTGCACAATGGGAGCGTACACCGGTAAGCCGCTGGCGTTCGTCAATGAAGTACCTGGTATTGATCTGTCGGAAGAGATACATGGCTTCCGCCTGGGTAAGTTTGAGATCAAACAGAAAGCGAATGTACAGTTGAGTAATGACTGGCCATTGTTCCGTTATGCGGACGTCCTCATGATGAAAGCGGAAAGCCTGTTGAGAAAAGGTCAGGCTGCTGATGCTGCAACAATTGTAACGCAGGTTAGACAACGCAATTTCACAGATCATCCGGAGAAAGCGATCGTTACGGCCGCTGATCTGGTAAAAGGAAGTGTATATAATTATGGGCTACGTAATCATTTGAATCAGACTATTGAAGGTGGCGCTGATATCCAGTACGGTCGTTTCCTGGATGAACTGGGCTGGGAATTTACACAGGAGGCCCGTCGCAGGCAAGACCTGATCCGCTTTAAGGTATTTACAAAGAAATCATGGTTCTCACATGTCGCTAATGGCGATTACAGAACACTCTTTCCTATTCCACGGAATGAAATAAATAAGAACGGAAAACTCAAACAAAACGATGGCTATTAATATGAAAAGACAATTATTATCACTCGCATTGTTGTATGTTATCCCGCTTTGTGCACAGCAGGCGGATTATCCTGTGAGGGCGGTGGATTTCACAGCTGTGAAACTGACAGACAGCTTCTGGTTACCCCGTGTACGCACTAATCACAATGTGACCATTCCTGCTTCGTTTGCACGTTGCGAAAGCACAGGTCGTGTGAAGAACTTTGAAATGGCGGCGGCTAAAGAAGGGAAGTTCTGTACAAAATTCCCGTTCGATGATACTGATATTTATAAGACTATCGAAGGGGCTTCTTATTCTATGGCTGTTACACCCGATAAACGGATGGATGCGTATGTAGATTCACTGATCACTATTGTAGGGAAAGCACAGGAACCTGATGGGTATCTGTACACGGCCAGAACAATCGATCCGGCACATCCGCACGACTGGTCGGGACCAGAGCGCTGGGTGAGAGAGCATGAGCTAAGTCATGAATTATATAACTCCGGACATATGTTTGAAGCTGCCAGCGCACATTATCTGGCGACCGGCAAACGTAATTTTCTGGACATCGCCCTGAAGAATGCAGACCTGCTGGTACAGACCTTTGGCCCTGGCAAACGTGGTGTCGCGCCCGGACATGAAGTAGTAGAAATGGGGCTGGTGCGTTTGTATCGTATTACAGGAAAGAAAGAGTATCTGCAACTGGCCAAGTTCTTCATTGATGAAAGAGGCAAACGCCAGTATAATGCCAAGAGCAGGAATCAATGGGAAAATGGTAAATACTGGCAGGACCAGGCGCCGGTAGTAGATCAATCCGAAGCAGTAGGGCATGCTGTGAGGGCTATGTATCTATATGCGGCAATGGCCGACATCGCAGCGCTGGAAGGAGATACTGCATATTTGCATGCCATCGACAGGATATGGGACAACATGGCTACAAAGAAGATCTATGTGCAAGGTGGTATCGGCGCTATTCCCGAAGGTGAACGTTTTGGCGAAAACTATGAACTGCCTAATGCTACTGCTTACAATGAGACATGTGCCGCTATCGGCAATGCGTTCTGGAATCAACGTATGTTCCAGTTACATGGCGATTCAAAGTATGTTGACATGCTGGAGAAAATCCTTTACAACGGCTTGATATCGGGTGTAGGGCTGGACGGTAAGTCTTTCTTTTATACCAACGCCATGCAGATCAGAAGGGGAGAACATTATCATAGCATGGAAGCTGGTCGCTCGGGATGGTTTGAGTGTTCCTGTTGTCCAACTAACATGGTACGTTTCCTGCCTTCATTGCCAGGTTATGTCTATGCACAGAAACAAAAGGATGTTTATATCAATCTGTTCATCAACAGTACGGCATCGCTCCAGGTCGAAAAACAAAAGGTAAAGATCACGCAATCCAACAACTATCCGTGGGAGGGTGATCTGCGTTTCAATATTGAACCAGCTTCAGCGACCGATTTTACACTGAAGATCCGGATACCAGGCTGGGTAAGACAGGAAGCTATTCCCGGAGGACTGTATCAGTTCAAGGACCGTAATACGGCTAATGTCGTGATCAAAGTGAACGGGCAACCTGTCACTTATGAACAGGAGCAGGGATATGCTGTGATCAAAAGGAAATGGAATAAAAAAGATGTGGTGGAAGTGCAGCTGCCAATGGAAACACATGAAGTATTGGCTGATCAGAAAATCAAAGATGACAATGGTAAAGTTGCGATCCAGAGAGGTCCGTTAATGTATTGCGCGGAATGGAAGGATAATGATGGTCGCACCAGTAATCTGTTGTTGCCTGAAGTATTTAAACCTGAAGAAAGAAAGGACTTGCTCAATGGTGTGGTGGTGCTGAAGGGACAGGGCAAGAGTATTGAAGTGAATGAACAACAGCAGCAGGTAAGCACAGTGCCCAAGCAGGTTACATTGATACCGTATTATGCATGGGCCAATAGGGGAGAAGGAGAAATGAATGTATGGTTTCCCGAAAAGATAGTAGATGTAGATATCCTGGCTAAATAATATCGCCCGAAAAAAACTCCTGCGAAGCAAAAACGTTCTTCAATGAAACGTTTTTGACTCTGCAGGAGTTTTGTATTTCTTACAGATGTTAATCACATCATGAGTCTTTCCCCAGTCGTTCCTTTAATATTTTCGCCATTGCTGCATATTCTTCCGGATTTCCGCCTTTACACTTAAAAATGATCTTTCCTTCGGGGTCTATCAGATAGAATACAGGAATAGCGGTTACGCCGTAGATCTTGTTGATGTATTTATCGCCATAAATATATTTCCAGTTTGCTGGTAAGCCCTCACGTACCTTTGTATATTTAAGTGTATCGCTGTCCTGCGAGACTGATATAACGACCAGTTTATCCTCGGGATATTGCCCTGCTATTTTGACAAGTGTAGGCATTTCTTTCATACAGGGTCCACACCATGTTGCCCAGAAATCTACTATTACATACTTCCCTCTTAGCTGTTTTAAGCTGACAGCGTTTTGTTTGATATCCAACACATTGAAATCAGCTGCGATCAACCTGTTCTTTATAGTATCTTGTTTATGGAGCATTCCCAGCAAATATTGACCCTCTTCTGTATTTTTATAGTTATCGGGGAATTGCTGGAAAGCCATCATCATACTATCTACAGGTGTGAATTGCTGTAGTGGCATGAATAATTGATGATAGAGCCTGAATGAATAAAAAAACGAGGGGTTGGTATTAATGAATGAAAGCTGTTTCCTATACATCGTATTTACTTTTTCTATTGCCTCGTGAAATAATGCCCCATTCTCACCAAATTTGGAATCATTTTCACGTATAAACGCTGTTGCAATATTGTGTTCTTTCTCGTAGTATGCCTCCATTTGGCCCTTGCCATTTTCCTTTGCATTGAATACATTTGTTAGACGTGCAGTCGCGAATACATTTCCACTAAGCACTTCGATCGTACTATTACCAGCGCCAAAGAAAAACATATCGAAGGAATATTTGGACGCGCTGTCTTCTTCCATAATAAGATTGACAGATCCGTATAAAGAATGCAGCACTCCCGTGATCACTATCTCATGTTTGACGTCTTCTTTCTTTAACTCTTTTGATGTAATGCCATCGCTGTAGGACACGGATAGCCTATCGAGCGGGAATGTTGCGGGCATACTTATTTTCAATGTAAATGGCTGTTGGCAGAATGAAGCGAGCGAAAACAACAGCAGGGTTGTAAATAGAACAAATGTCCTCATGGGTTATTTTTGGGGTGAAAATAAAAGGTGTATCCGTAAGAATACACCTTTCAATCATATATTAACTAAATTTTAGGGTATCCGATCCCGTGAATCTATTACTTCAATCCGTCACAGATCTTTTTTACGATCATTGGTCCTTCGTAGACAAATCCTGTATACACCTGCACGAGCGATGCGCCTGCATCCAGTTTTTCCTGTGCATCTTCAGCTGTGAAAATGCCTCCTACAGCGATGATAGGCACAGCGCCATTGGTGTTTTTATGAATATACCGGATCACTTCAGTAGCCTTTTCTTTTACCGGCAAACCGCTTAAACCACCTGCGCCGATAGCAGATACTTCTGCTTCGGGGGTCTGTAAGTTCTCTCTGTCTATCGTCGTGTTAGTAGCGACTATGCCGGCCAGTTTGGTTTCCTGTACGATCTCAATAATATCATCGAGCTGACTGGTGGTCAGGTCCGGTGCTATCTTCAGCAGAATAGGCTTCTGTTTTGGCTTTTGCGTATTCAGGATCTGCAAGTGATGCAGTAATTGTTTTAAAGGCTCTTTTTCCTGTAATGCCCGGAGATTAGGTGTATTGGGAGAGCTGACGTTCACTACGAAATAATCCACTACATCAAACAGTGCGTGGAAACATTTCTCATAATCGCCGATAGCCTGTTCATTCGGCGTGATCTTGTTCTTACCGATATTTCCCCCGATAATGATATCCGACTTCCTTTTCTGCAAACGTTTAGCTGCGGCGATGGCGCCCCCGTTATTGAAGCCCATACGGTTGATGAGGGCCTGATCGGCAGGAAGGCGGAACAGGCGGGGTTGATCATTACCGGGTTGTGCTACCGGCGTGACGGTCCCGATCTCCACGAATCCGAACCCAAGACAGGCCAGCTCGTCGGTGAACCGGGCATCTTTATCGAAGCCGGCTGCCAGGCCTACGGGATTCTTAAAAGTTAGTCCCCATAGTTGTCTTTCGAGGCCTTTGCGTTTCGGCAGACAGAAGGAACGAAGGATATTTTTCCCAAGTGGAACACCATGCATCACCTGCAGGCCTTTCATGACCTGGTAGTGAATGCTTTCCGGCGGAAAGCGGAAGAGTAGTTTTTTGATAAGATTGTACATGCGGGCACAAAGATAAATAAGTTAGACAATAGTATTCTTTCCTTGAGAGAATACCCTGAAAGAATGATAGTCAGGAGATAACACAACAAAACCCAGTATATATTATATCTTTACGGTGCTTAAATACCAATGCTGAACCGTCGTACATTTGAAGATATCTTTAGAGAACACCACGCCTCCTGTCTGGCATTTGCGGTGCATTACACCGGCAATGTCCATGAGGGAGAGGAAGTGGTGCAGCAGGTATTCCTGCGGCTCTGGGAAAAGCGGGAAACCATTGATATTACGGGTGCTATGAGATCTTACCTTTTTGCGGCCGTCCGGAATACAGCTATCAGCAACTGGCGGAAGGAAACGGTGCGACAGGAAAAAGAGCAGGTAGCCGGTGATCTGCGGGCGGGCGACGGACAGTTACAGGCGTCTGCCTGGGAGCTGGAACGACTCTATCAGCAGGCGTTGGAAGTGCTGCCCGACCGTTGCCGTGAAGTATTTGTACTCAGCCGGCAGCAACAATTAAAATATGCCGAGATAGCCGACGTCATGAATATATCGGTGAAAACGGTAGAGAATCAGATGGGAAAGGCATTGAAGATCATGCACAAAGAGTTGAAGGAATACCTGCAGGTCCTGTTATTCTGACCAGTTGGACATATTATCCCTTCGGGAAAGATCTGAGCCGGAGAACTAATGTTGGCGACAATTATAGCCGTAATGATACTAATCCCCCTGTTTGTTTTTAATGTGATCAAATGTAATTATCGTTTAATATTTTTACAAATATTTGTCTCCTTATAGGGGCAACCTGCCATAACCTGCGTCTGTTTACCATACGAAAGCTACTGTGTGCTTTTGCCTGCTTTCATCTGTTATAACTACTACAAACTGTTCGATGACTAAATTATATGCTGATGAGGCGCTATACGCCTTGCTATGTAAATACGTGCTCGGTGAGGCCGATATCGCTGAACGCCAGTGGGTTGACGACTGGCTGAAAAGTGATACCAGTCACCCTGTGTTGTTATCAGCACTTGAAAAGTTGCTGGTGGAACAACCGCGACTGGCTGTGACAGCTGCCGACACGGAACGTGCCTGGCAGTCGCTCAGCGCCGGCATGGGAGGACGTGTGGTGGCCGTTTCCAGATGGCGCCGGTGGTGGATGGCTGCTGCCGTGTTACTGATAGCCGGGGCGACCGGTTTATGGCTGGCGGCCCGTAATGGTCGTACGCAGCGGTTTACAGGGCCGCTTGTGGCACAGTTGAAAGACGGTACTACCGTTCAGTTGGAGGACAAAGCCCGCTTGCTGGTACTGGCCGGATTTGGGATTTCGCAACGGGAGGTGTCGCTGGAAGGAAAAGCGCTGTTCGATGTAACCCCGGACGCTGACCATCCGTTTATAATAAAGCTGGGAGAAAGGACCATAAAAGTATTGGGCACCCGTTTTATGGTGGATGCGGCACCCGGTAAAAATGGCGCACTACGGATACATGTAGATACGGGACAGATCATGGTAATGGGTAAAGGCCGTCAGGACAGTGTGGTATTATCGGCCGGTATGCTGCTGGAACAACAGAACGAACAGGTCCCATTCAGGATCGCTTCACATGTGGCAGATGCTGCAGGCAGGGAGCTGGTATTTACAGATACGCCGCTGTCGGAGGTATTACAAACGCTTGAAGTGATCTATCATATACATGTTACCGCAGATGAGGCATTGCTGCAATTGCCGGTGACAGCCTCTTTTACAGGAGAAACAGCGGAGAACGTACTGGCATCTATCGCATTTATGACCAATGCAGACATGGAGAAAAAAGACACCACCGTAATATTAAAGAAGCATGAAGAATAATTTTTACAACCTTAAAAAGAATCATGTCATTGTTGTGTAGGATGTTATTGGGAATGCTGCTCATCTATATTCCTGTACAGGCATCCGGGTGGGATTGGCGGACAAGGATCAGTATATCAGTGAAAGATCAGTCGCTGGAAACAGTATGTATGATACTGGAGAAAGAATATGGTATTCATTTCTCGTACAGCAGGAATGTAGTGGACCTGACAGCCCTGGTAACAGTGAACATACATAACAGGCCCCTGAAGAAAGCGCTGGACGATATTTTTGCTCCCTTCGATATTCAATTTGCACGCATCGGTGATCAGATCGTGCTGACAGCTAAAAATCATCCTACCAATACCATCAGTGGGTATGTGCAGGATCTTGCTACCGGTGAGAAACTTATCGGGGCTACAGTTTATTCCCCGATACAGCGTGCAGGTACCACGACCAATCAGTTCGGTTTTTTCAGTCTTACCTTGCCCCGCGACAGCAACAGTTTGCAGGTGACCTATATTGGTTATAAGCCTGGACGCCTGGCTGTAAAGAAAGATCAACGCGGACCTGTTATTGTTACATTACAGGCACAGAATAGTTTGCCGGAAGTCGTGGTAACAACAACAGATTCAGCCCGCCAGCAGCAGGAGCAGGTAGCGCTGAACAGATTAAAGTTATCGGCCGCAGATGTCAAGGCAATGCCACGCCTATTGGGTGAGGCAGATCTGATGCGTACCATTGTGGCACAACCTGGTGTATCTGGTGGAATAGAAGGCGGCGGCGGATTGAATGTAAGAGGTGGAAGCCCTGACCAGAACCTTGTGCTCCTGGATGGTACGCCTATCTTTAGCGTGTCCCATTTATTCGGGATCTTCTCTGTGTTCAATCCTGACATTGTAAAGAATGCAGAATTCTATAAAGGCGCATTTCCTGCGCGTTACGGAGGACGCTTATCGTCTATTGTGGACATCTCTCTCAAAGACGGCGATATGCAACAGTATCATGGAGAAGCGGCTATAGGGCTGATTGCCGCGAAGGCGATGGTAGAAGGTCCTTTAAAAAAAGACAAGACTTCGTTTGTGGTGTCTGCCCGGCGTTCACATACCGATATGATGAATGACGTGTTCGTTGACAACAACGATGACGGGCCGGAGAATACTACTGTGTTCTTTTATGATGCTAACCTGAAAGTGAATCATATCTTTTCAGAGAAGGACCGGTTATACCTTAGTGGATATGTCGGGCAGGACAAGTTGAATATGACATGGCAGGAAGGAGAGAAGGACGCTACCCTACCGGAAAGTTATTATGGCGATAGCCGCTCCAGTTTCGTATGGGGAAACTATACAGGTACATTACGCTGGAACCATGTATTTAGTCCGAAATTGTTTGCTAACGTAACGACCAATTATTCACAATACTACTTTTCAACAGAATATAAATACGACTACAAACCAATAAATACAACTGATACCAACAGGTTGTACGGGAAATATTATTCCAGCATACAGGACATAGTCGGTAAGGTAGATTTTGAATACAGACCTAAACCCCAGCACACCATCAGGTTTGGCGGGGGCGTGATCACACATGTCTTTAATCCGGGTGTATCTCTCTTTGAAGATGAAGGGATCGGTCAGCCATCAGTAGATACAACTTACGATAATGGCGCATCTGTGGGCCAGGAAATATTGTTGTATGCAGAAGATGAGTGGAAGGCGTCAAAGGCTTTGTTACTGAATGGAGGCGTGCATGCTTCCGCTTTTCTTGTAGAGGGCCGTGCTTATTATTCCATACAGCCAAGATTAGGTGTAAGGTATAGTTTTCCACACCGGTGGGCGCTTAAGTTATCTTATACGCATATGACGCAGTACCTGCATCTGTTAACAAACAGCGGCAGCAGTTTGCCTACGGACCTTTGGGTACCGTCTACAGGAAGGGTGCGGCCCATGTTTTCACGTCAGGCTTCCGTGGGCATCTCCAAAATGAGCAAACACCATATGTATGCGATGTCTGTAGAAGGTTATTACAAAACAATGGACCATGTAATAGAATACAGTGAATATGTATCGCCTTTCAGCGGTGCCGGCAAACATTGGGATGAACAGGTTGCTATCGGCAAAGGCAGGAGTTACGGAGGAGAGATCATGCTGGAAAAGAAAAAAGGAACGACAAGAGGATGGATCGGTTATACACTTTCCTGGTCGGACAGAACATTCCCCAGTGTGAATGAAGGTAAGTCGTTCCCTTACAAATATGACCGCCGGCACGATCTTGAAGTGGTGCTGACACAGCGTTTGGGTAAACGTTGGGAATTGTCTGCAACGTGGGAGTATACTACCGGATTGCCATTGACGTTACCTACAGCGAGTTATGAAGGTATTGGAGATCCTTCCCCTTACGATCCTCCGCAGCATGATCCGATCCTGGACCATATCGGTAACAGGAATGAATACCGTACATCATCTATGCACAGATTGGATATCAGCGCAACGTACAGTAAAAAGAAAAGACTGTGGACGAAGAGCTGGACATTCAGTTTGTACAATGCGTATAATCAGCGGAATCCATACTATTACTATATGGTGACCAATACGGAAAAACAGGAACGCTATCTGTCAGAGATAAGTATTTTACCTATCCTGCCCAGTGTGACTTATGCAATTAAATTTTAAATGAAGTGTATGCGTCCATTTTCTCTTTATGCAATATTGCTGATCATTGTTATGGCAGCATGTGAAAAAGAATCACGGATCGATATCCCTTATGAGGGAGATAAGATAGTGTTGAACAGCCTGATTCAGCCGGACAGTCTGATGTATATCCGCGTTACCAAAAGCAAGCCGGTAAAAGAGTCTGGTAACCTACGGTTCCCGGAGCTGGCGGGTGCGGTCGTGACTTTACAGGAAGATGGTACGACACTGCCTGCACCACGGTGGACGGTGATCAACGGAAAGGGATATTATGTATCGCAGGGTGTGGCTAAAGTAGGCGCACGATATACGGTGAATGTAAGTTATACCGGTCTCGCCAGTGTGGTAGCGGTGGACAGTACTCCGACGAGACCCGCAACAAGGGATGCATTTGCGCAAAAGACCTCCAACAGGGTAAGGTTTTCCCTGAAAGACAATGCCGCTGAAAAGAATTATTACAGGATCCGGGTATACAATGCCGATACTGTCAACGGAGTGATCGTACCGCTGAAACAGGATACAGTAAAGTTCCGCCTGGACCCATCATACAATAACAACTTTATAGACATCATTGGTAATGCCTATTACAGTGAAGTGCTGCTGACTGATGAACGCATCAATGGAAAAGATGTGCTCTTTGTGTTGCAAACAAGCAAAGAGATCATAGCTTCTCACATGATCGTGGAAGTCAGCGGTTTAACCAGAGGAGCCTTTAAGTACCTTGATGGCACATATTCGCAGCGATTGGAGGATAGGCTGGATTTCTCTATTGATCCGGTGAATATCTTTTCCAATGTAGAAAACGGATATGGCATCGTCGCGGGTGTGAATGCCGGAAGGCTTTCATTCTCAGTAGAGTAGTACAGTGGCTATTTTTCTATCTGGTACTTCAAAATGATATCGTTCAGCTTACACGAGAGTTTCACACATTCCGAAATAATGGTGTTTTCGAGTTCTGTGTATCCGGCCGATTCAAGGTGATAGATCTGCGGGTAAGTGGAAGACATCAGTTCTTTAGCGGCTGATATGAGCCCATCCTGCAGATTTACGAGCTGTTGTTGTTCCTGCATCGCACTCTGATAGTATGGCGATAGTGGATTTAGTATTTCATCCCAATCCATGGGTTTTAAATTTTTCCGGTGATAGGTAATGTATATTTAACAATAGCATAAAGGATTTAGTTTAACCTCGTTGATAACTTCCCTCCGAACCATTGAAAAACATAGATATTTCCTTTTGCGTAAAGATTGTCATAAAATTTTCCCGATTCGATTAGTCTATTACATTTCTATGACATAGATTTGCAACACTCAATTACTCCGTCGCACCTGTCAGTCCAATGCTGATATATCCCTATATATATCATGCCCGGCTGATAGTTACTTTTTAAATTTTATTACTGGTAAACTGTACCGGATCACTGTGAAGTTCCGTAGTGGCTTTTTGTGTGCCAATACCTGACTTCCCGGTATCCTGTACCAGACAACTTATTAAGGATCTTGCCTAAGCATGGCGGAGTAAAAATGCTTATGGTAAGCGATGGTTGGCCCAAACCCCGGGTAGGGTCAACCATTCATTTTTCTTTCAACATTATTTATTGTCATTCTTACTTATTCGAACTATGATGAATCGTATACAGATACGCCCATTGGTCGTATCATTAGCTGTTTGCCTGTTTACTGCGCTGAATGTTAGCGCGCAACAGGGGATTAAGCGTATCGTATCCCTGAATGGGGCTATTACCGAGATTGTTTGTGCATTGGGATTTGAGAGTGCATTGGTAGGTGTGGATGTAACGAGCACTTATCCTGCCAGTATGAAACAGGTGGCGAAAGTGGGGCATAACCGGAATATTTCTGCAGAGCCTGTACTGGCTTTACAGCCGGACCTTATCCTGGCTACAGACAACTTTATACAACCGGCAGTGATCGAACAGTTTAAAAGCGTAGGTGTAAAAACAGTACTGATCAAACAGGAGTTCTCCGTAGCCGGTACCAAAAAGCTGATTACAGAAGTGGCTGCTGCCCTGAAAGCACCTGAAAAAGGGATTGCACTGGTAAAACAACTGGATAAAGAACAACAGGCATTACATATAAAAGCACAACCAAAGAAAGTATTGTTCATCTATGCACGTGGCGCCGGTACTATGATGGTCGCAGGTAAAGAAACACCGTTAGATAAGATCATTGCATTAGCTGGTGCACAGAACGCAGCTACTGGTTTCAATGACTTCAAACCATTGACACCAGAAGCTTTGGTTACTGCTAATCCCGACGTGATCCTCATGTTTGACGAGGGATTGAAAAGCATGGGCGATGTGGATGGCCTGCTGAGAGTGCAGGGCATTCCGCAAACAACTGCAGGTAAACAAAAGAAAGTGATCGTAATGGATGGTCAGCTGCTGACTGGTTTCGGCCCGCGTGTGATACAGGCGGTACAGGAACTGGCGGGTAAGCTGAACTCATAGTGGAATAATAATGATGAACACAGAAAATATAAAACGTATCAGCAGTATCACCATACTTAGCATATTGCTCATTATTGTGATACTGCTGGCGACGGGAACAGGTGCGATGCATATGTCTCCCACGCAGGTACTTGCCATATTGTTAGACAAGGCAGGTATTCACCTGCCTGTTGCTTATGAGGAGAACATGCCCGGAGTGCTATGGATGATCCGCCTGCCGAGAGTAATGCTGGGCGTATTGATAGGCGCGGGGCTTGGCGTAGCTGGTGCATCATTGCAGGGATTATTCCGCAATCCGCTGGCTGATCCTGGTTTGATAGGTATCAGTTCAGGTGCTTCAATGGCAGCGGTGGTAATGATCATCATTCAAAACGCATTGCCGGTTTTTCAACAAGTGCCTGCATTGAATTTTTATGCCCTGAACCTTGCTGCATTTGCTGGTGCGATCGTTACAACGTTATTTATTTTCCGTATTGCCCGTACCGGCGGTCAGGCCGCCATTTCAACCATGTTGCTGGCGGGTATTGCAGTGAGAGCGTTATGTGAGTCTGTTACTGGTTTGATGACTTACCTGGCTAACAACGAGCAGTTGCGCAGTATTACTTTCTGGTCGCTCGGCAGCCTGGGAGGCGCCAGCTGGCAAACGGTAGCAGGGGTAGCGCCTTTTATTATCATCCCGCTGATCATGCTGCCACGTTTAGCGCCTGCGTTGAACCTGCTGGCATTGGGAGAACGGGAAGCGATGCATAGCGGTGTAAGAGTGCCGCGATTAAAATCACTGCTGGTCATATTTGCAACAATGGCAGTAGCTGCGGGAGTGGCAGTAGCTGGTATTATCGGGTTTATTGGCCTGATCGTGCCACATATAGTACGTCAGTTCACTGGGCCTGATTACCGGATACTGATACCGGGAGCTGCTTTATCGGGTGCTGTACTATTGACCGTAGCGGACTTATTGTGCCGCACCATCGTAGCACCTGCGGAACTACCGGTAGGAATTGTTACTGCTGTAATAGGTGCGCCATTTTTCCTCTGGCTTATTATCAAAGAAAAAAGGACCATACTCGCATGATGTTGTGTGTTAAAGATATTTCGCTCTCTCTCGGTAAAATGAAGATCCTCGAAGGAGTTAGCCTTGAGGCAGGAGCCGGTGAGTTATATGTGATCATGGGCGCCAATGGTGCAGGTAAATCGACGCTATTGAAGGTGATAGCGGGAGAGTACATGCAGTATAACGGAAGCGTAAGGATAGAAGGAGAAGAACTAAAGACATTGCCGATAGCAACACAGGCAAGAACAAGAGCTGTGTTGTCTCAGCAACTCACATTAAACCAGCCATTTACTGTGGCAGAAGTGGTAAGCATGGGTCGTTATATTTATAATGCCCATCTTTCTGCCGCAGACAAAGAGATCATTAACTATGCCTTAAAAGTTATGCAGGTGCAGAACCTGCGCGACAGAACTTATCCGACATTATCCGGCGGACAAAAACAACGTGTGCAAATGGCACGGGTGCTGGCACAACTGCTGGAAGCACCCGATCTGCAGGCGACGGATTATACCGGCAGGAAAATGCTGCTGTTGGATGAACCTGTCACAGGAATGGACATTCTTCACCAGCAATTGTCATTGCAACTGGCTACTACACTGGCCGCCTGTGGTGTGCTGGTCGTAGCTGTACTGCATGACTTTCAGCTGGCAGCAGCCTACGCTAACAAGCTGCTATTACTAAAGAACGGCCATGTATATGCACAGGGACGTGTTGAAGAAATTTTCACATCTGCCCATATTAAAGACTGTTTCGGCGTGGATGTTGCAGTACTGGAACATCCGCACTGTCATTATCCACTGGTGGTTACTGCCACTACCGGGGGCTTATTTTCATCACCTGCCGCAAAGGCATTAAAAGTATTGTAAAACATGAATGCAATCGTAACAACATTAAAAGAACAATGGCAGGCTTTTCGCGAACAGCATCCAAAAGTGAGGATCCGTGACGCCGCCAGCCAATTGCAGGTCAGCGAAGGTGAGCTGGTAGCTGCTTGTACGGGCGGTACTGTAAAACATCTGAAGAACGAATTCCCGGCCCTTATACAGGCAATGCCTGCATTGGGTAAGGTGATGGTGCTGACCCGTAATGAACACTGCGTAATAGAGCGCAAAGGCGCTTTCGAAATAATTAATACAGAAAATAAACACGTAGGTACCGTACTGGGAAAAGACATCGACCTGCGCATGTTCTTCTCCCGTTGGAAATATGGTTTCGCTGTAGATACTGATGATAGCATTGGATTCAAAAAGTCGCTGCAGATATTTGATGCGCAGGGTACTGCTATCATGAAGATATATGCTGTGGATAAGACGGACCTGACGGCATGGGACAAGCTGGTTGCGGACTTTACTGCATCAGAGCAGCCTGCTGCCATTACCGTAGCACCTGCGCCTCCTGCTCCGGTATATAATGACAAAGACGCAGATGGTGAAGCGTTTCTGCAAGGCTGGGCTGCATTGAAAGATACGCACGACTTCTTTCCTTTACTGATGAAGCACAAGCTTTCAAGGGTACGTGCGCTGGAACTGGCAGAAGGGAAGTTTTCCCGTCGCACCGGTAGTGATTGTGTGAAAACACTGTTGGAAAAGGCTTCAGCAAGTGGACTGGAGATCATGGTCTTTGTCGGCAATCCAGGCAATATTGAGATACATACTGGTCCTGTCCAGAAGATCGTTGAAATTCCAAACTGGATCAATGTAATGGATGAAGATTTTAATTTGCATCTGAAGACAGATGTTATCGCTCAATGCTGGATAGTAGAAAAGCCTTCAGTAGACGGTACAGTAACATCGTTGGAAGTGTTTGATGCAGCAGGTGAGATGATCGCTCAATTCTTCGGTAAACGCAAACCAGGTAATCCTGAACTGGAAGAATGGCGCGTGTTGGCTGCTGCGTTATAGTTTGTGGTCTTAGCCTTGTAATATTGTTAAACTGTTGGAGAGAGATTAAATGCGTGAGCGTTTAATCTCTCTTTTTTATAGGTCACGTCCGGTATTTGATATTTTCCCTAATAGACAAATCGTTTTCCTCATTTGAGCATCCGTCATAAACACTAGTTGTTATTTTTGAATTGCGTAAAGAGTGATTGATTCATACTAAATAATGCTGCTGCAAATGTTCATTGTTTGCTAGCTCCAAAAAAGTATTTTACTATCCTTGAAAACTTCTCAGTGAAGTAATCCTCAATGCCAGCCGGTGTTACAGATAGGTGTTCGGCTACGGCAGGCCAGATATTTCCGGCACAGCGCTCCGTAAGGAGTGCTGTGTTTGTAACTGAACCCTTAAATAAAAAATAATATGTGCGATATCAGAACATTGTGCGCTAAGAAACAGGCTCATATCAGCCATTGTGCCAATTGCCAGACAGTATATATCTGGCACAATAACCTGGTCCTGAATTTTACACCGCAGGATTTCCAGTTGTTTTATGAAACACTGGAGCACCAGGAATTTTACGACTGCAGTATGATGTTCCCTGATGGTGAAGAGCGGATAGTGGTACATTCTCCGTGCCGGGATATCAGTTTTACTTTTACCCAACAGGAGTGGTTGAATATGAAAGAAGCGTTGCACGAGGCCGTATTGCTCCAACAGGTATATGAATTGATCAGGTAGATTTTCCTTTTCGCGTAAATCAATTTCCTGAATAGATAAACTTATTTGTCCGCCGCATGCTTACTTTGCATGTATTATTACTCCGCCAATATTGCACTATAACTGTAATCTCCGCTGCAGTTCGTGTAATACAATAACATATTTCATTAACACTGGTAATGCATCCGCATGGGCCGTTGTACTGCTATCGTAGTATTACGGCAAAGGGATCTTTTGTTCTAACACTAAGGCGTTAGCGCTACTTAATGCTACTATACTTTATGAGGTCACATCTAATTGTGCTGGGTCTTTCTATTGCATTGTATAACGGCGCATGGGCGCAATCTGCAAAGAATGCTGCAGCAGCTACCGTTATATCTGATTCAGTACGTTTACGTGACGTAGTGGTAACAGGACAATATACACCGCAATCATTAAAACAATCTGTTTGCCAGGTAAGAACAATCTCCGGTGAGTACATGAAATTACGTGGAGCTACCAATGTGCTGGGTGTACTTGACAATGAACTGGGCGTACGTTTTTCCAATGATGCTACACTGGGAGAAACTGATGTGGAAATCATGGGGACGTCAGGCGCAAATGTGAAGATATTGCTGGATGGTGTGCCATTGGTAGACAGAGGCAGCACCAGGCAAAGTCTCACACAAATAGATATTAATACAATAGAAAGGATTGAGATAGTAGAAGGCCCGATGTCTGTAGTATACGGTACAGACGCACTGGCAGGTGTGATCAATATCATTACGAAGAAATATCATGGCGGTAACCAATTGTCAGTAACTGCCAGGATACAGGAAGAGACAGTGGGTAAAGAATATGCGGCTTTCAGTGGTAAAGGTATACATAACGAGAACCTGGGCATTCAATGGGGACGCAAAGGCTTCTTCGCAGGAGGTGGTATTACCCGCAATGATTTTGGCGGATGGAGTGATTCACTGACAGGCAGAAAGAAAGCATGGAAACCGAAGGACCAGTTGATTGCGAACGGCTCATTCGGCTATAGTAATGATCATTTTAAAGTGTGGTACCGACTGGATTACCTTGATGAAGATATCATCAGCCGTGGCGATATCAATTTTGATAATGGTAAAGCCACTGACCAGCATTACCTGACTGACAGGTATACACATCAGGCACAGGCGGTGTGGCAATTGAACAAAGGGCTTAGTATAAATGGTACGGCTTCTTATCAGCAATACAGAAGGATCACACGTACTACTATCAAAGATTTTACAACTAATGCGGAAACCCTTTCTCCTGATGAAGGAGCACAGGATGTGTCGAAGTTCAATACGATCTTTTTCAGGGGTACGGCTCAATATGAATTGTCTCCCGTTTGGTCATTCCAGCCGGGTATTGAATATCGTCGGGATGGTTCGTCCGGTCAGCGGATATTAGGTACGCCTGACATCAGTGATTACTCCTTGTTCTTTTCGGCAGAGATCAAGCCGATACACTGGCTGAATATTCGCCCGGGATTGAGATTAAGTAAGAACTCCGTGTACGATGCACCACCAGTGATCCCGTCTATCAATACGAAGTTTGCACTACGCAGCAATGTGGACCTGCGGTTGTCGTATGCCCGAGGTTTCAGAGCGCCTGCCCTGAGAGAATTATACTTCTATTTCTTTGATGCCAGTCACTCGATAAAAGGAAACCGTGATCTGAAGGCGGAATATTCAAACAGCTTTACAGGGTCGGTAAGCTGGCAGGCAATACAGCAAGGCCCCGTGCGTGTTAATGTAACTGCTACAGGGTTCTATAACGATTTTAATGACAGGATAGATATTGCTACGGTCAATGGCTCAGATACCTCTACTTACGTGAACATCAGTAAGTTTAAAACCACCGGCGGTACATTGAGTGGTATGCTGAACTGGAATAATCTGCAGGTGAATGCCGGTATGTCTTATATAGGTCGGTATAACCAGTTTGCAGATGATGAGACATACAATAAAACATATCCCAGTCCGGAATTGACCTGGACGCCGGAAGTGAATGCCAATATTACTTATCGTTTTAGAAAGATTGGTGGTGCATTGAATGTTTCTTACAAATTCAATGGTGAACGTCCGGCTTATGAAGAAGTAACGACTACGAATGCACCTGCTTTTATACATGAGATCAGGACAGAAGCTTTCCATCAGGCAGATGTTACAGTTACGAAGAGTGTTACAAAGTATGTAACCGTCAATGGCGGCGTCAGGAACCTGTTTAATAATACAAACATTAATAATTCGACTTTGACCAGCGGACAGGCACACACTGCGGGAGGCATTTTGCCCATGTGGTATGGACGTTCTTATTTCCTGGGATTAAGTTTTAACTGGAACAGTAACAAATAACTATTGATTAAAATAAATACAATTAAAAACAAAGATGGCTATGAAATTCAGCAGACTTTTCTTCGTACTTGCTATAGGAACGGGATTATTCAGTGCATGTAGTAAAGACGAAGATCCCACCGTAGTGATACCTCCTTCAGATGGTTCTCAGCTAACGCTGAACGGCGGTGGTGGTACTGGTTCCCCTAATACCGTTTACGTAGACTTCAGCTCCGACTCTACCGCAACAAGAGCACGTGCCAGCTGGTCGCTCGGCTTCTATGGAGGCGCTTCGTTCCGTGTCATACTCAATGGTTTTACTGCTATGAGCGCAGTGGAGCTGAGTAAGACAGATATCAGTGCAGTGAACATTGACGATACTGCAGGTATTAGTATGGCAATTGGTCAGGGCGCAGGTACACTGAGCATGATCGATGATGTATTTGGCGATCTGACTAAAACTGTGATTGACGAAGTATCTGCTACAGCGACCGCCAATCATGTATACCTGGTAAAACCTGAGAATGCATCCGTCGCGGACCCTGCTACCTGGTATAAGATCCTCGTTACACGCAATGGCGATGGTTATACTTTGAAGTATGCAAAGCTGAAAGAAACGACCATCAAAACTGCTAATATCAGCAAAGACAATAGTTACAATTTTACTTTCTTCTCACTGGACAACAGTAACACAGTAAATGTTGAACCTAAGAAAGCAGAATGGGACATCGCCTGGTCTTATGGAGCTTATTACACGCAGACGATCCCTTATTTCTTCTCTGACTTAGTGGTGATCAATCAGTATGCAGGAGTAACTGCTGCGAAAGTAGACAGCGCTGTGGTGAGCTACAACAATTTTACGGAGGCAAATATTGCCGCACAGACTTTTGTATCTACCCGAGACGCGATCGGTAGCAGTTGGAGAGCTACTACAGGTAACGGTATCTTCAAGAACTTCTACTATATCGTAAAAGACGCCAATGGCAACTACTATAAGTTGAAATTTGTCAGCATGGGACTGAACGATGGCGGCACAAGAGGGTACCCTGTTATTGAATACAAGCTGGTGAAGTCAGCCGGCAAATAGTAACCGTGATCGTACTATCACTACAGGTTTGAAATATAAGGTCCGGATACGGTAGCTATATTTCACCAATACACCAGGTAATATCGTACAGACAAACAAGGGGTGCATCATGGGAATGGTGCACCCCTTGTTTGTCTTATGTGCTGATTATCAATATCTGGGTTTATTTAATGTGCTATCGCCCGGGGAGTGGGTGTTTTTTTGTAATTTCATGAGATTGTACTATCTACAGTCAACTTAAAACCATCCCGGTGAAAAAGAGAAATTCCCTGATCCAATTATTGTTCCTGTCCATGTTATTGTTTGCCTGTAAAAAAAATAACGGGTCAGACCCTCCTCCCACGCCTGCAGAAGGTAGCCGGGAACAGCTGACACTGGACTCCCTGTATCTTTATGCACAGCAGATCTATCTCTGGTACGATGCAATACCGGCAGTTGATGTCTTTAAACCCAGGCAGTATGCGACCGGTAGTGATGTTTTCTATAACTACCAACGGGAGCTTTATGCTATTACACAATTCAAGATCAATCCTCTTACCGGGGAGCCTTATGAGTATTCGGGCTTTCCCAACCATCCAAAATATTCATTCATAACAGAAGAAAGTCTTACTGGCGGAAGAAAGGGGACGATTGACCTGAACGATAAAGGAGATGACTTCGGGCTGGGGCTTTCTGCCGCCGGTGATGCCGACGTTCGCATTAATATCGTTCATCCCGCTTCTCCTGCAGCTAACGCTGGTCTAACCAGGGGAATGAAAGTACTGACAGTAAATGGAACTACCGTTAACGCGTCTTCCGGTTCCTTTATAATGGCTGCACTGGATAGAGCCACTGTAACGCTGACGGTTGAGAAAAGCATCGGGGTACCAAGCACTGTAACGCTGACAAAAGCGGATTATACATCATCGGCAGTACTGAAAGATACAGTGCTCAATGCAGGAGGGCAGAAAGTAGGATATATTGCGTATAGCCGTTTCTCCAGTCTTCCTGTAACACAAGCTGCTATAGATAATGCATTTTCGCGGTTCACTACTGCGGGCGTCACCTCTCTGATAGTTGACCTGCGATATAACGGTGGCGGCTTTACAGAGTCTGCAGAATATATGATCAATCAAATAGCTCCGGCTTCGCTGAACGGTAAGGTGATGTATGTTGAGTACTTCAATAACTTGTTGCAGAACGGTCAGGCGCCTATACTAAAACAGCAGTTGTATCGTGATGCGCAGGGCAACCCTGTTATGTGGAACGATCATTGGGCCACTTATGCAGACCTGGATTTCAGCGTTGCAACAAACACTTTCAAGTTCTCCGATAAAGGCGGCCTTAATACTGTGAAGCAGGTAGTGTTTATTGTGAGTGGTAGTACTGCATCTGCAAGTGAGCTGGTTATTAACAGTCTGAAACCCCACATGCCGGTAAAACTGGTTGGGGCGAACACCTATGGCAAACCGGTTGGTTTCTTTGGCATCAGCATCGACAAATACACCGTATACTTATCTAATTTTTATATGCAGAATGCAAATGGAGATGGGGATTATTTCCATGGTATGCAGGTGGATATACCGGCGGAAGATGATATAAGACATGATTTTGGCGATCCGGGTGAAACCTGTGTTATGGCATCGCTGAATTACATTAAGGGGCATCCGTCAGGACTGCGTACTGGTCCGGTGGAGCCTGTCGTACACATGGGGCCGGCCTCCTTCAATGGTATGATAGAATCGAGGTTGAAACTGCGTTGATATTTCCTTATATCGTAATGTTTTTTCCCGATTTGATCAATCGTTTAGGTAAGCCGCGGTTATCTTTGCAGCAGCTTCCTAATTAAAAGTGCTGTTTGTTAAGCCCAGATCTGACTTTCAGTCACAGCAATAAAGTTTCATTTAATTTAATAAGTCCTTTAACGGTCCCATTCTCAGAGAGAATGGGACCTAAGGCACAATTTGCCCATTCTCTTAACATTTTGCAAGTTTATTTAAGTAATTTTAGCCGTTAAATATTAAAACTGGATGATCAAAAAGGTGCTACGTAACAGGAAATGTATACTTGTGGCAGATGACGACGCAGACGACAGGGAACTCATTAAGGTGGCATTTGAGGAAAGTGGTGCTGACATTGAATTGCGTTTTGTGGAGAATGGAGAAGAATTGATGTTTTATCTGAACAGGCAGGGAAAATATGCAGATGAAGAAAAGTTTCCTTTCCCCAGTATCATATTGCTGGACCTGAATATGCCCCGTAAAGACGGACGAGAAGCTTTGCGGGAGATAAAAGAACATGCCAACCTAAAATGGTTACCCATTATTATCCTGACCACCTCCACGGAAGCAAAGGATATATCAAAATGTTATGAGCTGGGCGTTAATAGCTACACCATCAAACCGGCCAACTTTTCAGATCTGGTGGCGTTTACCCGCATGCTGCATACTTACTGGTTTACAGTGGTACAACTACCGTAGAAATCTTTCCACACGGCCCTGACGTTAATTCACCGTACTTTTAACTACTCTCGACAACTTAGCAACTGTATAGACAATGATAGAATTGTTAAGGGAGCGTACGGGCAAACAGCACCAGGAGCTGGAACGTGTACTTATCCCCATTATTAAGAATGTGAATACGCCTGAAAAATATGTCAGGTTATTAGAACTGTTCTACGGATTTTATTATCCGCTGGAGCAGCATATTGCTGCTCATATGGATATCTCATTCCCTGGGGGATTTGAACGACGGAGGAAGGCTGCTCTTTTACTTGACGACATTTCCGCTATCAGTGGTGCGCATGCAACCCCGCCTGCCACGAGCACAGACCTGCCGGAGATCGCCGATGCGGCACAGGCCCTGGGCGTGATGTATGTACTGGAAGGGTCTACATTGGGCGGACAGGTGATCAGCCAGATACTGATACGCAATCTGACCGTTCCTGAATTATCAAAGTCGCTGACCTTTTTCAACGGATATGGAACTGATACTCAATCTTACTGGGACACATTTGTGCACTACCTTCAGGGATACAATGGCAGTGAAGAACAACGGCAACGAATGCTGGACGCTGCTGCCGATACGTTCTTAAAATTCAAATCGTGGGCAGTACGGCAACAGGACCTGCAGTAACAACTTTTAACCCATTCACTCTTTATGCAAAACCAGAATTTTGACGCTGCCTTCTGTGGGAGTGTGCCATTGCATCAGATTAATCTCATTCAGCCTTATGGCTTTTTACTGGTCATCAGAAAAACCGACTACAAGATCTTCCAGGTTAGTGAAAATATTTCAGCCGCATTAGGGCTGCCACCTGCAGAAGTGGTGGACACATCTCTCTCCGATTATATTCCTGCTACACAGATGGAAGAACTGCGGCAAAAGCTGGAAGAGGGACTAGTAGATAAATTACCTTTTACGCTTACCGTTTCTACCAGCGCTAGCCGGAAAGATTACCTGGCCGTGATACACCTGTCAGGGGAGTCTATGCTGCTCGAAATAGAGCCGCCGGGAGAACAGCAGAAGGAGAACTCGTTTATCAGCATCTATCAGCGACTGAAATATGCTATGGCCGCCATCAATGCAGCGCCTACCATTACGGAGGCCTGTAAGGCAGCGGCCAGGCAACTGAAGGCTTTGTCAGGTTATGACAAGGTGATGGTTTACCAATTCGATAAAGACTGGAACGGTACCGTTGTTGCAGAAGAACAGGAGCCGGGCATGGAGTCCTACCTCGGACTAACTTTCCCGGCATCTGACATCCCCCGGCAGGCTAGAGCGATGTATCTGCACAATCCGTACCGTATGATCCCCAACAGGGATTACGTGCCAGTTAGCCTGTATCCTGTTATCAATCCGTTGACCAATGCCTTTACGGATCTTTCAGGCTGTAACCTGCGGAGTGTGCCGGCCGTGCATCTGGAATATATGAAGAACATGAATATCATGACTTCTATGTCCTGTCGTATCCTGAAAGACGGACAGTTGTGGGGCCTGTTCTCCTGTCACCATCGCACCGCATACCAACTGCCATATGAGGGCAGGGCATTGTTTGAATTGTTGTCAGACATCATTGCCGCGCGTATCGTGTCACTGTACTATAAGGAAGAAGGGGATGAGCATACGAAGCTGCATGAGGTGCATGCCAGGTTGGTGGAACAAGTGTATACAGCAGGAGATCTGATACAGGGATTACTGGGTAATGAAGTGAATGTGCTACAGTTACTGAATGCTTCGGGTGTGGCCATGATGTATAACAAGCGCCTGGAAACCATTGGTAAGACGCCCGACAGGAACGCCCTGAAAGACCTGTTCCTGTGGCTGCAAAGCGCTCAGTCCAATCAGGTATCGCAGGAGCTGCATCTTCCTGGTGTTTATGAACCCGCCATCCAATATGCACAACTGGCCAGTGGTATATTGGTCATACCTGTACAACCGATCAAGGGTGAATACCTTATTGCCTTTCGCCCTGAAGTGATAAGGGAAGTGAATTGGGGTGGTAATCCTAATGAAGCCGTACAGTTTGAAAAAGATAATATTCAGTACCATCCCCGGAACTCATTCAGCATCTGGCAGCAAACCGTGCGTCACACCGCCCTGCCCTGGCAGCAGACTGAAATGCTTATGGCTTCACATCTCAGGAACTTTATTCTGGAATACATTGTGAAGGGACTGGCCTGAAACCAGCAACGGTACAAATTGGTATGAAAATGGTTATTTGTTAACAATTGAATGAAGAAAGCGAACTACATAGTAGCGATAGGAGCCTCTGCGGGTGGACTGGAAGCCATCCATGAATTCTTTGATAATATGCCGGAATATGGCAATTTATCCTTTGTCATTATTCAGCACTTGTCCCCCGACTATAAAAGCTTGCTGGTGGAGCTTGTATCCAAGCACACTAATATGCAGGTCAGGGAGGTCGAGCAGGATATGGGAGTGGAGATTGATTGCGTATACGTTATTCCCAATAATAAAGAAATTATCATAGAGCAGGGACGTCTGCGGTTGGTACAGAAACCTACCGAGAAGGCGCCTAATACGGCTATTGATACCTTCCTTTTTTCACTTGCAAAAGATAAAGGCAGCGCTGCCATCTGTATCATCCTTTCGGGTACCGGTACTGATGGAACAAGAGGCGCAGCCGCTATTAAAAAAGCAGGTGGAATGGTAATGGTGCAGGACCCGGAAACCGCTAAGTTTGACGGGATGCCCCGCAGCCTGATCGGTACTGAAAATGTAGACTATGTACTGGCACCGGAATTTATGCCGGCGGAAATATATAATTACATCCAGGACATGCCTGTACAGGTGTTTAACGGGAAGATCGATGAAGAGATGCTTGCGGAGGTCTTTCAGCTTGTAAGGGAGCATAGCGGCCAGGATTTCAACCACTACAAACCTCCAACCATTACGCGGCGCATAGCCAAACGGATGGCGCAGTTCAATATAAAGAGCCTTGAAGAATATCTGCAATTGCTGCGGCAGAGTGAAGAGGAAAGTAAAGCGCTGGCGAAGGATTTCCTGATCGGCGTAACCCGTTTTTTCAGGGATAAATCGGCCTTCCAGTATTTGAAGGACCATGTGATCAGCAAGCTGGTTGATGAGAAGGAGGAAGGTGCTATTCTGAAGATCTGGGTCACCGCCTGTAGTACGGGAGAGGAAGCCTATACGCTGGCCATGTTGATTGACCAGTGCTTACAGGAAAAGAACAAGTGGCTGGATGTGAAGATCTTTGCTACTGATATAGACAGTAATGCGATTGAGTTTGCGGCCAGGGGTATCTATCCTTCAGGTGTTGTGAAAGATATAGATCCGCTGTTACTGAAGAAGTATTTTCTTAAAGAAGAGAAGAAATACCAGATCGCGCCGCGCCTGCGGAAGCTGATCGTATTTGCACGTCATAATATTTTAAAAGATCCTCCCTTTATAAAGAACGATCTCGTTACCTGCCGCAACATGCTCATATATATGGAGCATGTGTTACAACGGCAGGTATTGTCGTCCCTTCATTTTGCATTAAATACCGGCGGATGCCTTTTTCTAGGTCCCAGTGAATCTGCTTCACTGATACGTGCAGGACTGGAAGAGGTGCATTCGAAATGGAAGATCTACCGGAAAACAGATACTACACGTAGTTCACTGCCCGACAATCTTTACAGTCCGCTGGAATATATCCGGCAGACGCGTGAAATGCGCAGTAACGGTAACAGCCGTCTTGCAGATAAGAAATTGAATAACCTCCTGGAAGAATTCCGGGATGTGATGGCGGAAGACTTTGGCTTTGCAGCCGTTTATATTGATAAAGCATATGAGATCCAGGAAGCGATAGGCAGTTATAAAAACTATCTCTCACTGCCGGAAAAGAAGTTGCACCTGAACCTGTTGAAGATGGTGCCGGGTGATCTGTCTATGGCGCTGAACATCGCGTTGAGGCAGGCATGGGCTACTGAAAAGAAAGCAATGGTGAAAGGCGTGAAAATGAATACGCCGGCGGGGTTAAGGTTGGTCAACCTGTTGATAAGACCGGGTACCGGAAACGGTAATGGCCAGTACACCATGATCGTATTTAATGAGGAGCCTGATAAAGTGATCATACCCGGAGACGCTCCCGACACACATGATCAACCGGCAGATGTAAAGGAACATATTATGTCGCTGGAGGCGGAGCTGGGAGAAACCCGTACCAATCTCCAGATGGCCATCGAAGGGTTGGAAACCTCTAACGAGGAATTACAGTCCAGTAATGAGGAATTACTTTCTGCGAATGAGGAACTGCAATCCAGTAATGAGGAGCTGCAATCACTGAATGAGGAACTGCATACCCTGAATACTGAACATCAGCTGAAGATCAAGGAATTGGTGGAACTGAATGACGATATGGACAACTACTTCCGTAGTACGGACATCGGGCAGGTATTTGTTGATACCAACCTCCGGATCCGCAAGTTCAATCCGGCTGCAGTAAACATGATCAACCTGATACCCTCAGACATAGGACGCCCTATCAATCATATTTCTACAAATATCCAGCAGGACAGCATGATCGACGATATTCATTCGGTGATCAGTCATAAGAAGACGTTGGAGAAAGAGATGGTGCTGAGTAATGGCAATATGTATCTGATGAAGGTACTGCCATACATCCGTCAGGACAAACAGACTGACGGTGTGGTGATCACCTTTGTGGATATTACAGCTATCAAAGAGCTGGACATGTTGCTGAAGGGAGTATTTAATGCCAGCACGAATGTGATACTGGCATTGAAGCCGGTGTTCAATGACGAAGGTGCGATGACCGATTTCAGGTTGCTGGCAGCCAATAGTGAAGGGCTGCGTTTCCTGGGGAAAGAGGTGGTATTGGCAGAGCATCCTTCTATCAGACAGACCTTCCCCGAATTGCTCGAGCAAGGGCTGTTCGCAAAATATGCGCAGGTGTTTACTCATGGCTCGGTGTTGCGCACAGAGTTCCATATAACGCGTAAGGAGCAGGATTACTGGTATGAGATGCTGGGTGTAAAAACACAGGATGGTAATCTCGTGATCACCTGTATAGATGTGAGTGAAAAGAAAGATGGAGAGGACCGCCTGCGCCGTAATTATAATGAACTGGTACAGGCAAGGGAAAGCCTGCGCAATCTGAATGTAGGCCTGGAACATAAGGTACTGGAAAGAACACGGGAACTGACGATGAGCGAAGAACGTTTCCGTCTGGTGTCCAAAGCTACGAACGACACTGTCTGGGATTGGAACCTTGCCAGGAATACCGTTTGGTGGAGTGATAACTTTACCGCAGTATATGGTCATGCCGGAGAAGAAACGGGAAGCCGTACTTTCTGGGTGGAGAACATCCATCCTGATGACCGCGAGCGGGTGAGGAACAGTATCACAAGGGCTGTGAACAATAAACAAAGTCAGTGGTCGGAAGGGTACAGATTGCGCCGTGCCGATGGCACCTATGCGCATGTACTGGACCGTGGTTACCTGATGCTTGATGAATATGCGACACCTTACCGTATGCTGGGGTCTATGATGGACGTTACAACCCTGCGTCATGCGGAGGAACTGGCAGCCGTGAACCGTGAGGAAAAACGCTTTCTGGCAGAATCAATGCCGCTCATATTATGGACGGCGGACCCGAAAGGGATTGTCAACTTCGTCAATGAGCAGTTTATTATGTATACCGGCAAGTCATTGCACGAGTTGCAACAGGAAGGGTGGCAGAGTGTGATCCACAAGGACGATATCGCGGGTTGGGAAGAAAACTGGCGGCATGCGGTAAAGGGTAAGCTGGACTTTGCAATGGAATTACGTATCAGGCATCTGGAAGGAAGATATGACTGGTTCCTGCACAGGACCCGGGTGCAAAAGGATATGGACGGCATGTCCAGTGTGCTGGTAGGTACCAGTACCGATATCAATGAGCAGAAGATGGCGGCGGAGATCATGGAGCAACGTATCCAGGAACGCACACTTGCTTTGCAAAGGGCTAACCAGGAGCTGGAAGCAAGTAATGCCGAATTGCAGCAATATGCGTTTGTCGCCTCGCACGACCTGAAAGAACCGCTCCGAAAGATCCATATGTTCGGGAATATGCTGAAGGAACGTTATCAGGATAACATGGAAGATAAGGCGGTGGATTATCTGACCCGCATTATTAATTCCTCTTCCCGTATGACGAACCTGATCAATGACCTGCTGCGGTTCTCCCGTCTATCACAGGCCAGTTTCTTTGAGCAGGTGAACCTGGAAGTGATCATAAAGGAAATACTCTCAGATCTTGAAATACTTATCCATGAAAAGAACGCAAAAGTTACTGTCAGCCCTATGCCGGCGATAGAAGCCGTACCCGGACAGTTAAGACAGGTGTTCCAAAACCTGTTAAGCAATGCGTTTAAGTTTTCCGGCAAGGAGGTCCAGCCCATTATAAACATTACCGCTACACGCCTGAAGGAGAAAAAGTTTGGCAGTGAGACAGATCCCGATGGCCCGTTTGTATGTATCTCTATCACAGACAATGGGATAGGCTTTGACGAAAAGTACCTGGATAAAATATTTGTGCTCTTTCAGCGTTTGCATACGAAAGACCAATATGAAGGTACCGGCATCGGTCTGGCCGTCACCCGGAAGATCATTGATAAACATAATGGCCTGATCACTGCCCATAGCCGGGAAAAAGAGGGCGCGACGTTTAACATTATTCTACCTGTAAAGCAGGACCAGCCAGCCAATTAGCGGTTTATTTATTAATAAAAACCATATATAAGGGAATAGTCGTTAAATTTGACGGCTATTTCAAATTAATACCTAGCCATGACAAAAAGAGTATTATCCGTTTTATGCGGCATTGTTGCTTTCTCATCTGCTTTCGCTCAAAACAAGAACCTGATCGGTGTAGCACCTTTTAAAAGCGCTGGTGGTACTGAACATGTATCGGCCATAGAGGACGCAGTATACGATGCTACCCTGAGACTGAGAGGGTTTTCTTTGATGGAGAAGAACAAGCTGGAGCAGATCAAGACAGGAGTAGGACAGGCTAATCCCGATGCAGGGGCCCTGGCACAGGCGAAGTCTTTAGGCGCACAGTATATCATAACCGGTAATGTATTGAAAGCCAGTGTAGAAACAAAACCGTCCAATCTCCCCTTAGGGATCACCAATACCAATGTATCTGACCTGTTGTTTGATCTTACTGTTGTCGATGTGACCAGTGGTGAAGAGATCGCGTCCAACAGATTTACCGGCGCCGGCAGGGGAAAGACCGCGTTTGAAGATGCACTGAAAGGACTGGAGCCTGAGATCGACAAGTTCATACACGATAACCTGAAAAGTGCAGTTTCCATTGCGCAGATAGAAGAAAAAAGCAGCAGTGGAGACGCGATCCGCGTATTGCTGGTTGCGGGCAGTTTAGCCGGGGTGAAAGAACACGATGAGTTCAGAGTATACGAAATAACCGATCTGACCGTAGACGGCAAGAAAATGCACAGAAAGAAGACTTTAGGTAAGATTGCCGTGGCGAAAGTGGAAGACGAGAACTTCTCCGTATGTATTGTTAAAGAAGGAGGCGCTGACATTGCAAAGAAAGTAGAATCCGGCGCAAAAGTTAAATGTGAGATCATTACCGAATAAGCCTGGAGGAAGGAGGAACGGTCCTGGCATCAGGACAGATCATCCCCCGATAGCTGTTTTTAAAGATAAAGGAAAGGGCTGCACGATCCATAGATCGGCAGCCCTTTTTTAATGACCCCTGTCCTTATAATGCTGACCACTTATTCCAGTTCTTCTTCTTCTTCTTTTACCACCTGTTTAGCCGTTCTGTTCCTTTCTATCCACCAATACAGGGGAGGTATCAATAAAGGGGCGAAGACCAATGTACTGGTTAATCCGCCGATGATGACCGTTGCTAAAGGCCGTTGCACATCGGAGCCGATACCGGAAGATGTTGCAGCCGGTATCAGGCCCGCAATGGCAACGATTAGGATGGATAGTAGTGCGCTTAATTGTTCCCTCGATCCCATTAAAACACTTTGTAACAATGTCTGATCAGGCCTTATCCGCAAACGGTTGAAGGCCGATACCAGCAATACGCCCGCCATTACCGAGATCCCGAAGATGCTCACAAAACCCACACCTGCCGATACATTGAAATGGTACCCACGGATGAACAGCGCCACTATTCCACCTGCCAGGGCAAAGAAGATACAGCTGACCGTCACAAACGTTTGCGGCATGTTGCGGAACAATATGAACAATACGAGGAACACCATGATAATTGTGAGGGGAATAGTCATGGATAACTGTTTGCCGGCGCGCTGCAGGTTCTCGTATTGCCCGCCGTAAATAATACTGTAGCCTTTAGGTACATGCAGCTGTGTATTGATCTTGTTCCGGATCTCACTCACAAAACCTCCCTGGTCACGGCCACGGATATTGGTACGTACAGTCACCATACGTTTGCTGTTATAGCGGTAGATGTTTGTCTGTCCCTGTACATAAGAAATGTCTGCCAGCTGACTCATTGGGATCAGCGCGCCTGTGGCGGAAGGTACCTGCAGGTTCTTTACAGACTCAATAGTGCTGCGTTCTCCGGGCAGATAGCGGATGACCATATCATAACGTTTGGTGCCATCGTAGAGGGTAGAAATGGCCTTACCGCCTATAGCAGCTTCTATCATGCTCTGGATATCGCCTACATTGATACCAAAGCGGGCGGCATTCTCCCTGTTTATATTGATGGCGATCTGTTCTGAGGGGCCCTCCTGCTCAATATTGACAGATTCAGAACCCTTTGTATGTCTTACAAGATTGGCAATGGTATCGGCTTTGGCGCGCATCATGGTAAGGTCGTCCCCTACAATGGAAATTGCCAGATCTGCTGCGCTACCCGTCACGATCTCCATCACCTGGTCAATAATAGGTTGTCCGGAAGAGAATTGTACTGCCGGCATCGCCTTCTCAAGATCATGCCGTATGTTAGTGACCAGTTCCTTTTTAGAGATGGTATCACTCCACAATTTGTAGTCTTTCAACCCTACCAGGATCTCGTTACGGTTGGAAGGGAATGGGTCGGTACCATCGTCATTACGGCCCGCCTGTGTGATCACAAAAGATATCTGTGGATATTTAGAGATCACTTCCCTGATCTTCGGAGAATACTTCGCATTTTCCTGGATGGTGATACCAGCCGGAAAGTTGCCCCGAAGGAAGATAGAGCCCTCATCCAGTTCAGGCAGGAACTCAGAGCCCAGGCTGCCTCCCAGTAATACCAGTAACATTACGATGGAGAACCCGCCTATAACAGTGGCCTTAGGCCATTTCATGACACGTGCGAGCATCCGTGAATACTGATTGGAGAGAAAATCGAGCACTATATTCCGGTGCTCTTTCATCGGCTTGTCCGTATTATTGAACGCCTTCCTAAAGGCAAAGGAGATCAGTACCGGTATCAGTGTAAGCGCTGCCAGCATAGAACCGATCACGGCGAAAGCCAGCGTGAGGGCCATCGGAGAGAACAGCTTCCCTTCCACACGTGTCATGAGCAGGATAGGCATATATGCCAGGATGATGATGGTCACGGAGAAGAATATCTCACGGCCTACTTCCTGCGATGCACGTAACGTCAGCGCGATAATACCTTTCTTCTTTTCTTCCGGCGAGGCCGTTCTGTATGCCCGTATGAGATGCTCTGCCATCACACAGGCGCCGTCCACAATGATGCCGAAGTCAATGGCGCCGAGCGATAATAAATTAGCTGGTATGCCTGTAAGCCGCATCAGTATAAACGCGAACAACAATGAGAACGGAATGGTGAGCGCTACCACTAGCGCGCTGCGTAAGCTACCCAGGAAAAAGATGAGGATGATCACTACGATAGATACACCTTCAAGTAAGGTATGGCCTACTGTTTCCAGTGAATGGTCTATCAGGAAGCTGCGATCATACAGGGTGTGCAGGTGTACGCCTTTGGGTAGTTCATTCTGCTCCAGGTCCTGTATGCGGTCTTTCAGTAGTTTCAGTACTTCACTGGGATTCTCATATCTGCGCAGCAGCACAATTCCTTCCACGCCATTGCTGACATTTGTTTTCGTAGCATTGATAGTATAGCCCATTACACCACTTGGCGGCGGCGGCGCCACTTCCACGGTAGCTACATCTCTAAGGTAAACAGGCATGCCATTGGCTGCTTTCAGCACAATGTTACGGATATCGTCTTCTGTTTTTACAGCTCCCAGACCACGTACGGCAAAGCCTTGTTCACCACGGTTAATGATATTACCTCCTGTGTTCTGATTGTTCTTTTGTACGGCATCTATCACATCCTGCAAGGTCAGGTCGAACTTACGCAGTTTATCGGGTGCGGTGAGAATATGGAACTGTTTGAGCGGACCGCCAAATGTGGTGATATCGGCAATGCCAGGCACCTGTAAGAGTGCAGGTTTGATGACCCAGTCCTGCAGGTCGCGTATTTCTGTAGGTGTGAAAGTAGGCGGCGCTTCAACCACATAACGCAGGATCTCGCCCACAGCAGTGGTAAGCGGCGCCAGTTCAGGCGCTACGCCATCAGGCAGTTCTGCTGTGGCCAGTCTTTCATTGACCTGCTGCCGTGCGAAGTAGTCGTCCGTGCCATCGGTAAAGGTCAGCTGCACCACACTTAATCCGAAGATGGTACGGCTTCTGCGGTCCAGTACATTCGGCGTATTCTGTAATGCTCTTTCTATCGGAATAGTGACCTGTTGTTCTACTTCTTCTGCTGCACGGCCGGGATATTGTGCAACGATGATCACATTCGTATCGGCAATATCAGGGTACGCTTCTATTTTCAGCTGGGTGAAACACCAGTAGCCGATGCCCATCAGGCCAAGCCCCATCAAGATGATCACCCATCTGTTTTTAAGCGAGAATATTAAGAGATTGCGAATCATTGTAAGTATGTTTCAAATCAAATGCTGAATTGTTATTAAACCTCGAACCGTTCTACTTTGCTGGTTACGATGAAGCCACTGCTTACCCTTTTACGCAGGGCTTTCAGTGCATTGATCACCTTTTCATCCTGATCGATGAACATGATGAGTACAGGTGGTTCATCAAAACTGAAAATGCTGTCGGGTCTTTTCAGTTGATGATGTTCTCCAAAACCGGTCATGCCACGGAATGCGGTAGCACCGGCGATCTGTTGTTGAAGCAGGAATTGTATGATGAATTCGTATAAGGGCTGTGAACCGAATACTTCGTCTTTATCTATGAATATCTGTGCCTGTAGCATGGGGTAATGTTGTTAGTAAATTAATATCCGAAACTCAGTCCTTTTAGTTGCATCACGCCTTTTACTGCTATGTTCTCACCATTCTTCAGACCACTGTACACAGCAATGCGGTCGCCGATCTGTTGGCCGGTGCGGATCTCTCTTCTCGTAAAAGTGTTACGTGCTGTTCTGACAAATACGTAGCTCTGTCCGTCGGCAGTGACCAATGCGTCCCTGCTGATGTTGATGCCGTTACTTTCGCCCTGTATCTGGAATGTGACGGTGGCAAACATGCCGGCACGGATGTCGGTATCTGGTGTGGTCAGGCGGATGCGTAGTTTGATCATGCGGGTTACATCGTCAATCACATCAGCAATATCTTCCACCTTGCCGCTGTATGTATTGTCGGGGAATGAAGACAGCACGATATTGCAGGCTGCGCCTTTCTTTATATTGTTCAGCTGATTTTCCGGAACGTCGCAGATGATATATACAGATCCGGGAGCTGCAACACGCAAGGCTTCAGGATCAAAGCCCGCAGCCTTCAGGTCTGATTCATGTTCTATCAGCTGTGTTTTCTCATTGGCCAGGTTAGTTTGTTCGACAGACAGTTCAGACTTTGCTTCAAGAATATCTTTTCCGCTGGCAGCGCCGTGATCGAAGAGATCCTGTGTGCGGTCCAGTTCTGTTTTCTTTTGTGTGATATTCACGTCCTGGATATGATTGATATTGATCCTGTGCTGGATGAGTTGTGAATAATCGCTTGTCAGGTCGGGATTGTCGAAGAGTACGATGTTTTGTGCGCCTTCATCTGAACGTAATACGGTCGCTGCTACTTTGCCCGGTGCATGCAGGGTACCGCTGAGTGTAGAATCTCCCACGGGTTCTACGGCAAAGAAGTTAGAAGACGCCGTATCGGGAAAAGATATCTGTTGACCGTTATTGCTGATTATAGGAGACGGATCGTCTGCAACAACCAGGTCCTGTGTTTTGTGTTTACATCCTGCGAGCAGGAGTGAGGCGATTAAGAAATATCCGGTAATGCGTTGCATAATTATAATTGGTTTATAAGGCCGGTAGCGAATAATAGTTGTATATAACTCTGGTAATATGCCTGCAATGAATCATAATAAAGCAGGCGTGTGTCATACCAGTTACGTTGTGCGTCCAGGAAGTCAATGATAGTAGTGCCACCCCGCAGGTAAGCATACTTGATGTTGTCGAGGATCTGTTGTGACTGTTGCAGGATGCCACTGTATTTCTCCATGTTCTTTTTCTGGAGCTGGTAGGTGTTGTATGCAGTTACCACTTCCGTTTGTACCTGTCGTTGTGTGGACGATAATTCCTGCTGCGCCTGTTGCTGGAGGATATGAGCTTTTTTGATCTCTCCCTGGTTCCTGTTAAAGAAAGGAAGGTCTATCGTGCCATAGAAACCGATATAAGGCACCGAGTTCTGTGGGTTATATATCATGCCCAGTTCAGGCTGTGGTACGGCGAGCGCCTGTTGATATTTGACGTTGCTGTTCCGTTCATCGATCGTGCTTTTAGCCAGCACGATATCAGAGCGGTTCTCCATGGTTTGTGTGATGAGGCTATCTAGTGTGACCGTTGGTGTGAGGGTAAGTATCTCGCTGGAAGTATCGATGTCCATGGGAGACGTGTTACCGGTTAACAGTTGTAGTGTTTGCAGTTCATTCTGATAGTCCTGGTTAAATTTATTCAGTTGCAGATTGTATTGGTCCAGCAACACTTTCGTACGGATCAGGTCTGTTTGTGTGATGACCTGATCTTTGTAACGCAGCTCATTGATCCGCACCAGCGTATCCAGGTTACTTCTGCTGTTATCGAGCAGGGTAAGGCGTTTCTTCAGCACCCAGCAATTGATCCAGCTGTAGCCTACGTTGAGGGAGAGGTTGCGTACATCTTCCTCATAAGTGTTGTTGGCTACTGCCACATCTTTATCAGCTGTTGCAATTTTGTATTTACGCTGATTAGGCCATTGTATAGGCTTCGTTACCTGGTACCACACCTGTCTGTTCTGGTTGGACGACCACCTTGTATCGGGGGCAAAGTGATCTGAACTGACCAGTTGTACTGTCTGGTTATTCAGTGTGGGATTAGGCCGCAGTTTTGCGGTAATGACATCTGCCTGTGCGGCGCCGATGTTCATATGTCTGGCCTTCAGTACTGGACTGTTATTCCTGGCGGTATCCAGGGCGGCCGATAATGAGTAGCTGGTTTGGGCGGTAGCAAGGTTCCCGATACAGGATATTGCGAATGTTGCTACAGCCAGGACGATCGCTCGTTTCATGAGATACTGTTTGTCCACTGATGAATTCAGGACAAAGGTCAGGAACGGTAGCGGCTCATAAAGCGTTACGCATTGATTTTAACCGGTTTTTAATCAAAATATTAAAACCTTTAAGGCAGATTAAAATGGCGGGATCTGGGGCTAATAAAGGAGGGCAGGGAGGTTTGCTGCAGCGTTGTAATGATATACCACAACGCCGCAGCTTAAAAAGCTTAAAGCGGTTTGTCTTCCATTTGCTGAATAATGTTCTCTACTTCGGCTTCTGTTGCCCGTAAACGGGTCTGGCAGAAGGCGATCAGCTCAGACGCGCGTTTCACTCTTGCAGCCAGTATGTCAACAGAAACGGACTCTGTTTCAATCTCTCTCGCTATTTGTTGCAGTTCTTTGTACGCTGCTTCATATGTTAGGCTCGTATCCATCGTTTGTTGTTTTTGAAGTGATTGTAGCGTGTACACCTGCATCGGCCATCTGGACGGTGATCTCATCTCCGGGGGAGAGTTGTGCAGCGCTTGTAATGATCTGCCCTTTATGCTGCACCATTGCAAACCCTTTTTGCAGCAATGATGTGGGGCTCATGATACGCACGACCGTTTCATGGTGTAGCAATTTTTGCTGCTGTTGCTGCAGCAATTTCCGGGCATATACCTGAATATCTTTACGGATATGTGATAGCTCCTGTAAGCGGCTGGCGGTGACCTGGCCGGGCTTTGCCAGCAGTTGTCCTGATAGCTGGGCCATAGCGGAACGTTGCCTTAACAGCATGTGCCGCGCGTTTTGCGGGATGGCCTGCCTGTTGCGCGCCAGTCCTTCCTTATGGTTTGTTAGCAGGTCGCGTGACCTGTTCACAATGCCTGCATGTAAGGCCGACAGTTGTTGTTGTTTGCCTGCCAGCATCTGCTGCATACGGATGATTATATGTTGCTGCTGCATGAGCAAGGCCTCTTCAAAGCTGCGGTTGTGTGCAATAATGAGTTCTGCTGCGCGCGTAGGTGTTTTGGTTGCGGTATGCGCCAGCATGTCTGTAATGGTCTCGTTCTTGTGATGGCCGATACCTGTAATGACTGGCACAGGAAAGCCGGCGACAGCTTTTCCCAGCGGGAACTGATCGAACAGCAACAGGTCTGTTTGCGCACCTCCTCCACGAATGATCACAACGGTATCGAATTGTTTCCCTGAATCAATAATAGCTTCCAGTTGCATACATACCTGTGTAGCATTGGCTTCACCCTGCACTGTGGTGAAGTAATTTTCTATGTAGAAAATATATCCATATGCGTTTGATTGCAGGGTGTGCATGAAGTCCTGGTAACCGGCGGAAGATGCGGAAGAAACGACAGCGATACGTTGTATGACAGGGTTCAGCGCTAGCTGTTTATTGCGTGTAATATACCCTTCGGGCGTTTTACGCACAATATCACTGCACTCGGTCAGAAGACGTTGCAGTGTAGCCTGTTTCTGTTGTTCCAGCAACCCGATCGTGAAGCTGGTATCAATATCCTGAAGGGAGAGTTTTAATCCGTATACAGGATGGTATTCTACGCCCACCCTTATCAGCACGTGCATGTCGTTACCGAAGCGCTGACCGGTCACATTTTCAAACTCTTTGATGCGGGTACTGCCATTGCCCCAGGCATTGGCAGAGATCTTTGCGGTGAGCTGGTGGCTGCGGCCATCTTTTTCAACAAGGTCGAAGTAATGATATCCTTTAGCGGGATAGAACGAGTGGCTGGTGATATCGGCCACCACCCAGTAGCTCTGACCCGAAAAAGCATTTCTGATAGTACCTTGTATGCTGGCCGCTAATTGCGATAGTGTTATGTAATTTCTTGTATCCAAAGCAGGCACAAAGGTACGAAAAAGGACTGCCTGAAAAGGCAGTTGTTAGCTACCTACCTGATTTTCAGCAAAGACGGCTTTGGCCCTTTCATCTCCTTTACGGATATAAGGCCGGATGATGAGGCGGTTGCCTTTATCGAAAGTGAACAGGTTCCAGATCCAGTTGGTCATAACGAGCAGCTTATTACGGAAGCTCACGAGGAAGTTCACGTGAACGAATAACCAGATGTACCAGGCCAGCCGTCCGCCGAGATGCATATTACCTGGAAGATCTGCTACTGCTTTTCCTCTGCCGATAGTTGCGAGTGAGCCTTTGTCGAAGTATTTAAAAGGTTTTACCGTTTCGTTCCGATGCAGGGCGAAGAGGTTTTTGGCCACATACTTGCCCATCTGAATGGCTGGTTGTGCTACACCGGGATGACCTTTGGGATAGTCTTCCAGTTTCATAAGCGCAATATCGCCGACAGCGAAAATGTTTTTACTGCCAATGACGCGACAATTAGGATCTGTTAATATACGACCCCGCTCTGTCCATTCTTTGGGTATACCGGCTAAAGCTTCGCCAGTTACACCAGCGCTCCAGATCACAAAGAAGGACTTTATGTGTTCACCACTTTTCAGTTTAACCGTTTCTCCGTCATAGTCTTCTACCATGGTGCTAAGTTTAACTATCACCCCCATCTTTTCCAGGTCCCGTTGTGCGCGGGCGCTTGATTTAGGATGCATAGGCGGCAGTACCCTGTCCAGTCCTTCCAGCAGGTAGATCTTCATTTTCTTAAAGTCGAGACGGGGATAGTCTTTCGGTAGTACATTCTTTCTGAGCTCTGAGAATGCACCGGCCATTTCAACACCGGTAGGGCCGGCGCCAATCAGCACGACGTTGAGCATATAGTCGTCCAGTGCAGGATTGGCATTAAGACTGGCCCATTCAAAAAGCTGCATGAGGTGACTACGCATGTTCAGTGCATCGGGTATGGTCTTCAGCGGTAATGCATGACGTTGCATATTCTCGTTCCCGAAATAATTTGTTTTTGCACCGCTGGAGATGATCAGGTAGTCGTATTGAAGAGGACCGGCAGATGTATTGATGGTATTTGTTAATGGATCTACAGAGAGCACCCGCAGCATTCTGAAATGGAAGTCCTTCGTTCCATGGAACAGGTTCCGCAATGGCCCGGCAATAGCATCCGGCTGCAGGGCGGCTGATGCTACCTGGTAAAGCAGTGGTTGAAAGGTGTGGTAATTGTGCTTATCGAAGAGGACTATCTGAAACTTATCGTCGGGTAGTTTCTGCGCTGCGTTCAATCCGCCAAACCCGGCGCCTACTATGACAACACGAGGTTTGGTGGTAGGGGGTATATTAAGGGCAATCTGCTTCATTGGTTCCATAAAACAATGATTTAGGTGGGTTTATGTACTCAACAGCGACCCAAAAACCATGCCCCGCAGGGTACGCTGCTCTTACTCCTGTTCCGGAACGGGGAGTGGCGTAACATCTGGCAACGACGTTCCCATCTGGCTAAGATCTTCAGGAACCAAAGGTAACGGGCTGCGGCGTTCGCCGATCTGTTGGCGCCACATGGCGTAATAAAGCCCCTTTTGTTCCAATAGCTCCTGATGTGTCCCTGTTTCCACGATCCTGCCTTTTTCCAGTACATAGATCGTGTCTGCGTGCATAATGGTGGACAACCTGTGTGCGATGAGTATATTCAGTTGTTCCCTTCTGGCGGAAATGTTGCGGACCGTATCGGTGATGGCCTCTTCTGTTAATGAATCTAAGGCGGAAGTAGCCTCGTCAAAGATGAGCAGGCGCGGATTGCGGATCAGTGCACGGGCGATAGAAATACGTTGTTTCTCTCCACCGGAAAGTTTCAGTCCTCCCTCTCCGAGTTTCGTGTTCAGTCCATGTGAAGAACGGGCCAGCAACTGTGCGCAGGAGGCTTTATGGAGAGCCGATATCATTTCTTCATCTGTGGCATCCGGTTTTACGAACAGTAGATTGTCTTTGATGGTGCCTGCAAAAAGCTGGGTATCCTGCGATACGAAACCTATCTGCCTGCGCATCTGGTTATAACGGATATCGCCGGAAGGGATATCGTTGAAAAGGATCTCTCCCGATACAGGCTGGTAAAGGCCCAGCAGCAATTTCACCAGGGTGGATTTACCCGAGCCGGAGGGGCCGACAAAAGCAATAGTATCTCCCAATGTGGCATTAAAACTGATCCCATCCATGGCATTCATTGTAGCCGTTTGGTGGCGGAATACGATATCGGAGAAACGGATCGTTTCCAGCGGTCCCAGTTCCACGGGGCTGGCGGGCCTTTCTTCCACCGGTTTCTGCATCAGCTGGTCGAATAATTGCAATGAGCTTTCAGCTTCCCTGTACGCCAGGATGATACTTCCCAGTTCCTGCAATGGCCCGAAGATAATGGTGGAAATGAACTGCATGGCGATCAGTTCCCCCGGACTAAGCACCTTACGGAAGATGAGCCAGAGGAGGATAAAGAGTATGGATTGTCTTAACAGGTTCAGGGTAGTGCCTTGTATGAAAGACAATGTCCTGACCCGTTTTACTTTTGTTATCTCAAGGTCGTAGATCGTTTTGGTGAATGTGCGTAGGCGCCGGATCTCCGGAAAGGTGAGCCCAAGACTTTTAACGAGTTCAATATTGCGGAGTGATTCGGTGATGGTGCCCGACATCTTCAATGTTTCCTTGTTGATGGCCCGCTGGATCTTTTTTATTTTCCGGCTGAGCAGTCCGGTGAGTGCACCCAGTACTACCACCCCGATAAAAAAGATGGGGACGAGTGCCCAGTGTTTGGTGATGGCATACCAGATCAGGAAACCTATGCCTACGAGAGAAGAGAAGAGTATGTTAATAGATGCATTGATAAAACGTTCGGTATCGTTGCGGACTTTCTGAAGCAGGGCTACTGTCTCACCGCTTCGCTGTTCTTCAAACTCCTGGAAGGAGAGGCGAAGGGTCTGTTTCAGGCCATCGTTGAATACCTGCATGCCAAACCGCTGTACGATAAGCCGCATAATAAAGTCCTGGAGGGCTTTGGACAGCCGGGCTACCATCGCTACTGCGATTGCCAGGGCCAGCCAGAGCAGCACGCCTTTAGCCAGTTCACTTTCGGTCCTGTTGCCGGGATGCAGGGCATAATTGTCGATGATCTTCCCGAAGATCACGGGGTCGGTCATCATAGCCACTTGCCCGATACCGGCGAGGAGGAGGGATAGGGCAATCATCCAGCGATGGGGGCGCATGTAATTCCAGAAGATCTTCATGCCGGGTTCAGCACAAAAATTACACCATAGGAGGGGCAGGCGTCTATTTGGCAGGGAGGGGCATGTAATTTGTATCTCCTATTGTAAAACTTGCTATGGAAAAGCGGATCATTGGGATCATACTTACCTTTCTGGGTATTGCCGGCCTGATAATGGGCGCAATGAACTTTATGAACAGTTCAGGGGCCACCCGGAGCATTAAAGGGATCATTATTTATTCCATCCTGGGGGCTATCTTCTTCTTTGCGGGCATAGGTCTGATCAGGAGTACGAAAGACCGGCCTTCGTGAGGGCTGTTTCCTGGCAGGCATGGTAGTTCTCATACTGAATTGACTTCGGAGGTTGTTCTATGCTTTGCCGTCGCTTGTTCGACGCTTGTTCGACCAGGGGATTTTGGTTAAAATAATATCAGTGGTGGAGATAATGCCTCCTGCCAGGTACATGGATGCCGTAAATAGGCCTTAGACATGCCTTTACCATGCTTTAACCATGCCTTTGATGTGGACTTAAGGTGGACTTGAGCTGGACTTGATATGATGTTCATTTAGTCCAAAGTGCATCTATTGGGTGGGTGATATGCACCTGTCAAAGGTACTTTATTGTTTTAATTTACCCGGTTGTATATTATATTTCTTTTTAAAAGCAGCCGCAAAATGTTGCGGGTATTGGTACCCGACTAATTCTGCTACTTCCCCTACAGTCTTCTTTTCGTCGAGCAACAATTGTTTTGCTTTTTCCATTCTTACATGGGTGAGGTAGCCAAAAACGGTATATCCGAATAATGCCTTGAACCCTTGTTTTAGTTTTTTCTGATTGATACCCACCTGGATGGCCAGGGAAAATATGGAACAGTCATCCATAAAATGTTGTTCCAGGTATTGTTTGGCTGCGTGTAGCCGTTCTACATCGCGGGGAAAAAATGTGTTTGCGTGAGGTGTATATTGGTCAAATCCTGTTACCTGCAGCAGGAATAATTCTATCATTTTAGCCTCGAGGAAAAGCCGTTTTAAATGCCCGGTGTAGGAGGTGTTACGCATATTTGCGATGATCATGTGCATCTGTGGAGTGATCGGCATATAATGTCCGGGCCACAGATAATGGCGGGGTGTCTGCAATTTGTGGGAGAAGTCTTTCAGGAAAGAGCAATCCTCCGATACCAAAGATTCAAACACGGGCCGGGGCAGCTCTATTTCAAAGAAGGCACTTTGCTCGCCCGGAAAGAGGATGTATTCTCCTTCCAGATTATGTTGATAAAAGAGGCTTTGTTCATTGCCATGCATGACGATGTATTCGCCCTCGTAGGTTATGCCAGACCTGCCGTGTAATTTGAAATGCATTTCTACTCTTTCCTGTTCGAGCCGCATGGGCAAATGATACTCCTTATCGGCCGTGTAAGAGTACCACATCATTTTGGCATTGTCCATCAGGATCTCACTGCGGTGGATCTCCGGGCCGTCAGTTTCTGCTTTAGAAAAGAAATGCTGGGTCTCTTCCAGTTTGAAAGATGGATGTGGTGATGGCATTAAATTCATAAGAAAAGCAGGTTTAGTCCTTTTTGCGGCTATAATAGTCCCGTTTGCGTTAGCAGGAAAACAGGCCTGATCCGGAACTTCGTACAAAAATAAAGTTATTTATGAACTACGGACAGCCACATGGAGTATTACTTTTCTTTAAGAAAGGAAAAAACTGGACATGTGAAGACAGGGCAGCCTGCCTGGCGGCGCAAAAGGAATTCTATGATGAGCTGGGACAACGGGGAAAGGTATTGCAAAGGGGGCGGCTGGTGCATGAAGATGAGTTATTTGTTTCATTATCAATATTATCAGATACGGAGTTATGCACAATTCTGGAAAATGATCCTGCTATCAGAACAGAAGTGAGCCAAGTAATTCATGCTGTACCAGTTATGTTTTAAAAATATCCTTTCGTCTTTCCTTGCATATATCGTAAACATGGAGTAAATTGTCTATATGTGTATTGTATTCAATGAATTGCGCAAACGTTTGCGTTTTTCATAAAATACCGTACATTGTATATTAATAGTTATGATTACACAATAGGAATTTTATCAATCAAAAGAGGCTTGTATCCCCGGATCTGTATTAATGTGAGCAGCGTCACGCGCTATGAAAAACCAGGGGGCAGCCGCATATTTTAACTAACCCTTACCTCATGGAAAGACGTAATTTTCTAAAGCAGGCTATTGTTACAGCTGCCGGTGGTGTATTGTTACCAGGCATTGTATCAGGCCGCTCATTCTGGGAAGAACAGCCTCCTTTACTTATTGACACCAAAATTCAGGGGCGTACCTTTTCGCATTTCTGGAGCAAATGTGTCGGCGCCGGCAGGGCCAGCGAAGTATTCCGCCCCGGATGTCCCTGGCTGGAACAACTGCAATTCACGAAGAAACATTGTGGCTTTGAATATTGCCGTTTTCATGGCATCTTTCATGATGATATGTCCGTTTACCAGGGCGGTGTTTATAACTGGCTGCGGGTAGATGATCTCATCAACAGGATATTGAAAAGTGGAATGAAACCCTTTGTAGAGTTGAGTTTCTTCCCTAAGGAAATGGCTGGTGGCGCCAGTACCGCCTTCTGGTGGAAAGCGAATGTATCGCCTCCGGCGGATTTCTCGAAATGGTCACAACTCATCACCAATTTTACAAAACACTGTATAGAAAAGTTCGGTCAGAATGAAGTGAGCACCTGGTATTTTGAAGTATGGAATGAACCTAACCAGAAAGGTATGTGGGACGGTAGCAAAAGCCAGTACTTCGCCATGTACAAAGCTACTGCACAGGCGCTGAAAGCTGTATCTCCGCAACTGAGAGTAGGAGGTCCGGCCACCGGAAATTTTGTAGGCGACGGCCGCTTTGACGGAGAAGCAGAAGATAAATCAAAAATACTGTCAGGTAGTACGGAAGACCTGGACAGCCTGAAGTGGAAAGGCGTGTGGATCGAAGATTTCCTGGAATATTGCAAACGGGAACAGGCGCCGGTCGATTTTATATCCACCCATCCATATCCCACCGACTTCCCTTACAATGGCACCAAAGGCCGTAGCCGTGGTGTAGATGCAACATTGAAAGATCTGCAGTGGTTAAGGGCCGTTGTTGATAAAAGCGCTTTTCCAAAAGCAGAGATCCATCTTACAGAATGGGGCACCAGCTCTTCCGGCAGGGATGCCATGCATGATGCATTGCCAACAGCAGCTTATATTGTGAAGGCCAATGTGGATAGTATTGGCCTGGCAGACTCGCTTTCTTACTGGTCGTTCACGGACTGTGGTGAGCAAGGTGCCGGCGGACAAGCGTTTTCAGGCGGATATGGATTGCTGAATTATCAGGGTATTCCCAAACCATCTTTTCATGCTTACAGGATGTTGCATGCCCTGGGCGATGAATTGCTTTATAATAAAGACGGTATTGTAGTGACAAGGCATAAGAGTACACAAAAGCTGACTGCACTGGTGTATAACTATCCCGCAGGATTAAAAACCTCGCCACCTTTTGGTGCGGATGATGTAGTGGCTAGTACACTTAAGCTGGGTGAGCCACGCGATTTTACGTTTAAGCTTATGAACACAAATAAGGATGCAACGTTTAACGTGGAAATACTGGACAAAGAAAATGGTAATGCGCTCAATGCCTGGAAAGAAGGCGGTAATCCGGAGGCACTAACAGGCGAACCGTTGAAGACTATGCAGAAGATGGCAATGGCGGTGAGGGAGGAACAGGTATTGTCGAGTAATGCCGGCGTACTATTGATCAGTAAAACATTGCAACCGTGGGATGTTATGCTGATCGATGAAACACATTAAAGGATATCGTTACCGGTAGATCGCATGCTGATTAATTTGTTTTCCCCTTAGTTGTTCCCTGCAAACCGACATTTATGTGTTAAAACTACAATTATTATTTACAGGCGGTTTGCATTCGTAGTCCATCGTTTGTATTTTGCTATCCCATACAATATTCCCAGCCATGAACTGTAAACAGGCATGGCTGATCTTTTATAGGTCTAACACTTATCCAGTTATGAAAAGAACAGCCCTGCTTATAATAGGCGGCATTTTACCACTGTTTTCATTTGCCCAGCAAGAATTAAAGTTATGGTACCGGCAACCTGCCGGCAATATATGGACTGCAGCGCTCCCTGTGGGGAACGGACGCCTGGGTGGAATGGTATTCGGTAATCCGGCCGAAGAGGTCATTCAGCTGAATGAAGGCACGGTATGGACAGGTAGTCCGAACCGCAATGATAATCCGGATGCCCTGGCGGCATTGCCCACTATCCGGCAATTGATCTTTGACGGCAAGTATAAGGAAGCACAGGAGCTGGCTGTGGAAAAGATCCAGAGTAAAACTTCCCACGGACAAATGTACCAGCCTGTAGGTAATTTGCACCTGGCATTTCCGGGGCATGAGCAGTACCAGGATTACTACCGGGAGCTCGATATTAAAACGGCGATCGCAAAGACGACGTACACTGTAAATGGCGTACAATATACCCGGGAGGTATTTGCATCAGTGCCTGCACAGGCTATTATAGTACGGCTTAGCAGCAGTGAACCGGGCGCGCTGGGCTTCTCTGCTTATCTGACCACGCCACAGAAAAATGCGGCTGTAAAAGCAGCAGGAAAGGACCTTACTGTTAATGGAACAACCGGCAGTCATGAGGGTGTGGAAGGAAAGGTGCAGTTCAGCGGTATTGCAAGGGTGATTGCTTCAGGTGGCAGCGTTGTTACAGGCGATACGCTTATTACGGTGAAGAATGCCAACAGCGCGTTGATCTTTATTTCCATGGCCACCAACTATGTGAATTACAAAGACCTTAGTGCTAATGCTGTAAAGCGTGCAACGGACGCGTTGAATATCGCGGTAAAACAACCTTATGCTGTTTTAGTGAGATCGCATACGCTTGCGTACCAACGTTATTTTGATCGTGTGAAGATCGACCTGGGTACGTCGGACGCATCGAAAGAGCCTACTGACGTAAGGCTGGCTAATTTCTCAAAAGCATATGACCCGCAGTTTGTATCGCTTTATTTTCAGTTCGGCCGTTACCTGTTGATCTCCTGTTCCCAGCCTGGCGGGCAACCAGCCACATTGCAAGGACTGTGGAATGGAGAAATGAGACCACCATGGGATAGTAAATACACCATCAATATCAATACTGAAATGAACTACTGGCCGGCGGAAAAAGATAATCTGCCGGAAATGCATGAGCCGCTGGTACAAATGGTCAAGGAACTCTCTGTAACCGGCCAGGGCACTGCACGTACCCTTTATGGCGCCAGGGGATGGGTGGCTCATCATAATACGGACCTATGGCGTATAACCGGGCCGGTAGATAAGATCTACTGGGGTATCTGGAGCATGGGAGGCGCCTGGCTGGCACAGCATCTGTGGGAGCGTTATCTCTACAATGGGGATAAACGTTATCTGGCGGATGTATATCCTGCTATCAAAGGCGCAGCGTTGTTCTTTGTGGATGATCTGGTGGAAGACCCTAAAAGAAAATACCTCGTGGTGAACCCGGGTAATTCTCCTGAGAACTCACCAGCCTCCAGGCCTGGCGTTTATTTCGATGCCGGTTGTACGATGGATAACCAGATCGTTTTTGATGCATTAAGCGCTGCTATTAATGCGGCTGATATACTTGGTAAAGATGCAGCGTTGGTAGATACTTTGCGGACAGTGCGCAAGCGCCTGCCGCCAATGCAGATCGGTCAGTACGGACAATTGCAGGAGTGGATCGACGATGTAGATAATCCGAAGGATGAGCACCGCCATATTTCACATTTGTATGGCCTGTATCCTTCTTCACAGATATCGCCAGACCGTACGCCGTTACTGGCCAGTGCCGCCAATACAACGTTGATACAACGTGGTGACGTTTCTACCGGTTGGAGTATGGGATGGAAAGTGAATTGGTGGGCCAGATTACGAAATGGAGAACATGCCATGAAACTGATCAGCAATCAGCTAAGTCCTGTTGGAAAACACGGTGGCGGCACTTATACGAATTTGTTTGATGCACATGCGCCTTTCCAGATTGATGGTAACTTCGGTTGTACTTCCGGTATTACGGAAATGCTGATGCAAAGTCATGATGGAGCGATCTATGTTTTACCGGCGCTTCCATCACAATGGAAAACAGGTAGTATAAAGGGGCTGCGTGCAAGAGGTGGATTTGAAGTGGAAGAGCTGGTATGGCAGGAAGGGAAAATTACTAAACTGGTGATTAAATCTACATTGGGGGGTAATTGCCGGATCAGAAGTAATCAGCCGTTAAAAGCAGCACAGGAATTGAAGAAGGCAAGTGGAGAGAATAGTAATCCTTTCTACCAGGTAACGCCTGTAGCGGAGGCATTGATACATAGTAAGGATGTGAAGCCTTTGGAGTTTGCTGAGACTAGTTTGTATGATGTGGCCACCGAGAAGGGGAAAACGTATGTGTTTACGGCAATGTAAATTGAATTAAGTTATTAATGAATAAAGTTGCTCACTTATCATGCTGCCAGGCAGTTGTGATAAGTGAGCATTTTTAATTCCCCCCATCTTTGATATTCATAAGAAAACATTTGTTTTTGCTAATCGCTGCTTTTTCTAAACACCTCATCTTTGTGCAGTCAAACTGAACAAAATGAATGATCAGTCAGTTTGAGTAAATGCTGGTTCGTTGATATATCAGCTATTTAAGAAGATAGTTCACTGGTGCGCTCAACCATAATATGGGCAGGTATGTTTATTGATGCAGATAGCGTACTTGTAAACAGACATAACGTAACAGAACTATCATATTACATTTCAGGATTGATTATTAAAACATGTAAAATGGCAACAAGCACAAAGAACCTGACCTTCAGTTTAGGGGGCCAGCTTGAGATCAACCGTCTTGGTTACGGGGGAATGCAATTGACAGGAACAGGCGTATGGGGAGAAGTAGCTGATCGCGAGAATGCGAAGAAAGTACTGCAGGCTGCTGTAGCCGGTGGTGTAAATTTCATCGATACTGCAGAAGCATATGGGCCAAAGTTTAATGAATCATTGATCGCAGATGCGCTCTATCCTTACAAAGAAGACCTGATCATCGCCACCAAAGGCGGGTTTGGCCGTTCAGGCCCTAATCAATGGACGCCTGATGGTACTCCGGCCTTCATCCGTGAAAACATTGAGGGTAGTCTGAAACGCTTAAAGGTAGATACTATCGACCTTTGGCAACTGCATCGTATTGACCCTAACGTACCGGTAGAGGAAACCCTGGTCCCTGTTGTAGAAGCAGTAAAGGCAGGAAAGATCAGGTACGTAGGTTTATCGGAAGTAACGATTGAACAGATCGAACAGGTTGAAAAAATATTGCCTGTCGTATCTGTGCAAAACCTCTACAATCTGGGTAACCGTCAATGGGAGGAGATTGTGGATTATACGGCTGAACGTGGTCTCGCGTTTATTCCGTGGTTCCCGCTGGCCTCAGGCCCGGACGCACTGGCTGATAAGATCAGTAAGATCGCTGCTAAATACAATGCAACTACTGCGCAGATAGCACTGGCATGGTTGCTGAAACGTGCAGACAATATCCTGCTGATACCAGGTACCAGCTCTGTAAAACATCTGGAAGAGAACCTGGCTGCAGGTGAGATAGAGCTGACCGACGAAGAATTCGACCAGTTATCAAAATAACGATCATCTGATTGTGTGCAAACGCTGTCACGCGCTGTTACAAATAGCGCGGACAGCTTTTTTTTGTATCAGGGGCAGCGGATATGGCTACCCGTAACAGCGATAAGAATTTCAAATATGGGAGGTTTGTTTTTACCGTTTTTTATGTTTACTTTTTTCCCTTCTAGTAAAACGTTATGATCAACCACGGCTCCACAAATAATCACAATAAATTTCACTCATGTTTTCTTATCCTGTTAGAATTGCTCTGATAGCCGCATTAGGCGGTTTCCTGTTTGGTTTTGAAACAATTGTTATATCCGGTGCGGAAAAGACGCTCATGAAACTATGGGACCTCAGTCCTTTCTGGCTTGGGTTTACGGTAGCTTCCAGTTTGTTAGGAACTGTACTCGGTTCCCTGGTGGTAGGTGTTCCTGCTCGTATCTATGGCCGTAAGAAAGTATTGCAGGCCATTGCTATCCTGTATGTTCTCTCTGCCATTGGCTGTGCTTCTGTATCTGCATGGTTATTATTTATATTGTTCCGCTTTATGTCAGGTATTGCCGTTGGCGCCTCGTCGGTAGTAGGGCCAATGTATATTTCAGAGATCTCTCCGGCGCAGTTGCGTGGCAGGCTGGCGGGATCTTTCCAGCTGAATATCGTAGGCGGGATCTGTGTTGCTTACCTGACCAACTTCCTGTTTGTAGGTATGGGAGATGAAGCCTGGCGCTGGATGCTGGGTATCATGGTAGTACCGGCCGGTCTATTCTGGATATTACTGAGAATTATTCCTGAAAGTCCACGCTGGCTGATACTTAATAACCGGGAGTCGGAAGCAGTGCCTATTATGCAGCGCTTACAGGAAGTGGACATTCCGGGCGCTATAACGGCCATCAGGGAATCGGTTAAAACGCATCAGGAGAACCTCTTTCAGGCACGATATGCCAAACCGATCCTTTATGCTGTATTGCTGGCGATGTTCAATCAGCTGTCGGGCATTAACGCCATCCTGTATTATGCGCCCCGTATTTTTGAAATGGCGGGTTTCAGCAAGGAGGATGCCTACCTGCAGCCGGTTTATATTGGCGCGGCCAATTTGGTGTTCACTTTACTGGCGATGACGGTTATCGATAAATTCGGCCGGAAGACCTTGTTGCTGATCGGCTCTCTGGGGATGATCCTGTTCCTGGGCCTCACGGCCTACGCGTTCAAAGACCCTGCTCATCTCGGCGGTAATGTGCTGATCTACCTGATCGGGTATATAGCCTTCTTTGCGTTCTCCCAGGGGGCGGTGATCTGGGTATTTATTTCTGAGATCTTCCCCAATTCTGTAAGATCGCAGGGAGGAGCGCTGGGCAGTTTCACCCACTGGATCATGGCGGCTATGATCTCCTGGAGTTTCCCGATCATAGTTTCAGGCAGTGAGATGGGCGGATTTTACTCTTTCGTGTTCTATAGCGGTATGATGTTATTGCAGCTGCTGTTCATCTGGAAGGTGATGCCGGAAACCAAGGGCCGGTCGCTGGAAGAGATCCAGAAGGACCTGGGAATAGAGTAAGGCAGGCTTCAGTTTCCATATCAATTTGATCTGAGCTATATCCTACAGGCATGTTACGCCGTAGTTACAGGCATATTCCTATATCGATCGATATAGGAATATGCCTGTAACTACGGCGTAACATGCCTGTAGGATATAGGTTCAATACTATCCGGGTCCTTTTCATATACTGTTTTGACCGATTATCCAGCGGGTGCAGTTGGTCTTCGTATTTATTTACTATTTTTAGTGATACTCGAATAAAATCAAACCAAACCAAGCATGAACAGATTATTAGCAGCCTTGACCTTACTGCTGTCCCCCGGTGTTTTGTTAGCTCAGAAAGGGGATTTTGTACTGAAAGGCAAGATTGGCAACTGGAACGCTCCAGTGAAGGCACACCTTGTTTACCGTCAGGCAGGCGTAGACGTAAAGGACTCTGCCGTATTAAAAGACGGTGCATTTGAATTTAAGGGCACGATAGACGGGCCTTCCCAGGCTATGATGGTATTGAAGCATGCCACACCATCGCCGGACCCGAGGCAGCGTGATATGATCATTTTCTATGTTGAAAAAGGCACTATTACCCTGACCAGCCCGGACTCTCTGCAGAAAGTTACTTTTGCGGGTTCCCCGGTAAATGCTGATAACCAGCGTTTACAGGAGGCGCTTAAGCCATTAGGTACAATTTACGGACAGCTGAATGCAGAATATATGGCTGCTGACGACGAGAAACGCGGCTCTGTTGAGTTCCGTCAGTACCTGGACCAGAAGGTGGAAGAACTCCGTAAGCAGGAGAAGGCTATTTATGCGGACTTTGTGAAGAACAATCCTAAATCTGTTATCAGCCTGGATGCTTTACAGCAATATTCAGGTGGTATGCCTGATGATATCGGACAGATAGAAGGCATGTTCAACGGCCTGGACGCCAGCGTTAAAAAGAGCAAAAACGGAATGGAATATGAGAAGTTGCTGACCAGCTGGAAGAGCACTGCCGTTGGAGCAGAAGCGCCGCTGTTCACTCAGAACGATACGCTGGGTAAACCAGTGAACCTGAAGGACTTCCGTGGTAAATATGTATTGGTTGACTTCTGGGCGTCCTGGTGTGGTCCCTGCCGTGCAGAGAACCCGCATGTAGTGGCTGCGTATAACAACCACAAAGACAAACAGTTCACTATTCTTAGCGTGTCATTAGACCAGCCGACCGGACATGATGCCTGGCTGAAGGCGATCCATAAGGATAACCTCACCTGGACGCATGTATCGGATCTGAAATTCTGGGACAATGCGGTGGCTAAGATGTATGGAGTAAGGTCCGTGCCGCAGAATTTCCTGCTTGACCCGCAGGGTAAGATCGTGGCTAAAAACCTGAGAGGAGAAGAGCTGGATAAACGTTTGAGTGAGCTACTGAAATAGTTCCGGATATTTATTTAAGATAGTCCATAGAGATCGAAATTGTTGTATAGTTATTAGCAGATCAATGATTAACTTGGTAAGCTAAGAAAACGGCAACAGGAACGGTGCGCTATGGGCTATTTCATTTTAACAGGCCTGTGAAGCGCGCTGCTGGGGCGCTTAAAATAACCCGAAATGGACCTATTTATAAAAGACGAGCATATTCAATGGGAAACGCCCGATGTGGGCATCCGCAGGAAGATAATGGCCTATAATGAGCAATTGATGCTGGTAAAAGTGGAGTTTCAGCAAGGAGCGATAGGAGCATTGCATGAGCATTACCACTCACAGATCTCTCATGTGGAAAGTGGTGTTTTTGAGATCACCATTGACGGGGAGAAAAAGGTCCTGAAGGCAGGGGATGCCTATTACATTCCGCCGCATGTGGTACATGGGGCATTGTGCCTGGAACCTGGCGTACTGATAGACGTTTTTAGTCCGCATCGCGAAGACTTTATTAAATAATACAATGGTTTTCAATACTAATTGAGTTGTGGGATTTCAGCGGGCTCTGGAAATTTAGTACATTTAGCTTATTCAATTTTTCACCCTAAAAGCGAATAATATGTTGTCACAAAGAATACAAGAAGCCCTGAACCGGCAGGTGTTAATGGAAGCACAGTCATCCCAGGCTTATCTGGCAATGGGCAGTTGGGCAGATATCCAGCCCGGTCTGAAAGGCGTAACGAAGTTTTTTTTCAAGCACAGCGATGAGGAACGTTTCCATATGCTGAAGCTGATCCATTATATCAACGAGCGGGGTGGTTTTGCAGTTGTTCCGGCATTAGCACAACCGGTCCTCACCTTTGTATCTCTGAAAAAAGCTTTCGAAGAGCTTTTTGCGCACGAGGTGAAGGTAAGTGAGAGCATCAATGAGTTGGTGGACATTTCCCTGCAGGAAAAGGATTATGCTACTCATAATTTTCTGCAATGGTATGTAAATGAGCAGATTGAGGAGGAGCGCCTGGCCAGGGAGTGTAACGACAAGCTTGAGATGATAGGCGATGATAAGAGCGGTTTATACCTGTTTGACCGCGATATTATGACAATGGATCAGCAATAGACTGATTTACAGATATTTACGGCCCGGCCTGCGTGAGCAGGCCGGGCTTTTTTATTATCGTTAAACAACGGGTGTTTTCTTAATGTATTGGAGTTAATATATATTATAAATAATTAATTCAGAAAGTTTTATTATTTTTATTTGACATATAGTTTTACTACATTGCCGTCTGAAATATAATGAAAAGTTAGAATGCAAAAGGAGGTTAATATAAATGATCTATGGGAGCGCATCACGGTTGACAGCGATCCAAAATCATTTGAGGTTTTTTTCCATGAATTAAACCCCAGGCTCGTTAAATTTTGCACTATGTACGTTCATTATCAACAAGTAGCGGAAGAAATAGTTTCCGATGTATTTGTTAAATGCTGGATGGACAGAGCGAAAATGAAGGACGTTCTCAAGCCTGAGACATATCTTTTTATTGCCGTAAAGAACCACGCATTAAACTACAATAAGCGTTTTTCCAGTCTTCAACTGGTAAATATAGACGACCACGAGGGAGGCACGCAGTTGATCAATACTGCTTCTCCGGAGATGGAGTTAGAGAAGAAAGAATTGTTTTTCAGAATGGATCAGGCTATTTCTTCCTTGCCGCGCCAGTGTAGCATTATATTCCGGCTGGTAAAGGAAAGCGGGATGAAATACAAGGAAGTCGCCGAGATCCTGAATATATCCCCCCGCACAGTGCATACCCAGATGCTGCGTGCTATGAAGAAGATGACGGTAGCGATGGAGCCTTATCTTAAGAAGGCGAATAAACAAGCTTCGGATAATATCACAGATACTATAATAACAACATTGCTGATAATATCAATATTTATGGGTAATTAACCCTTCAATATATATATGTTAAAAAAATTTTTAAACCTTGTACGCATATTAGGTATTAAATGTTGTCTTATATACAAAGGGTTATTCCATCGGACAATGAGCGAACGTTTTTTTGAAATTGTTATAAAGGACCTGGCTGGTGATTCAACACCAGAAGAAGGCCAGGAACTGCAACATATCATGAGTGAGGATACTGTCTTCGCCAGACAGTACGAGCTGTTCCGCATGT
>CABHOY010000051.1 GCA_902168105.1 uncultured Flavihumibacter sp. | reverse complement strand
TGAAAGGTGAGATGAGAACCCTATGCAGCCGATACCTATGTCTATGATTACACCTATGTATTCGCTCGTTCATTTCACCAGAAACAAAGTATTAACGCCTAAAATTTTGTCTATGGGAAAAGAGATCAATTACTATTAGATAAAGCAGGCACCTTTTTTAAATGGTACCTGCTGGCAACGAAACTTATATCCTTAAATGAATGGTTTTTTGAACAATCCTGACATTTGAAAGACTTTAATCACCCTTAACATCTAAGTTATGACTTTTATCCTACGCCCCAGGGGCGTAAAGATCCCTTACGGGCTTTTAAAGCCAATGCTACTTATGAATCTGGTCTTGGGACTAATGCTCACTATGAGCTTTAGCGCAAGCGCCCGTGCAACCAAACTCACTCTTAACCTCCGTGATGTTGAATTTAAAAAGGTGCTGACTGTAATTGAAAGTCAGAGCGATTACCGCTTTATGTTCAGCAACAGGAATATTCCGAGCGACAGTAAAGTAGACATTAACGTAAAAGACGCGCAGATCACTACAGTAATGGATCTGATTCTGAACAACTCTGGTTATACCTACCAGGAACTGTCCAACAATCTGATCGTTATCATGCCGGAAGGCGCTCAGCTGAAAGCTATCAAAGTTACCGGTAAGGTATTAGACCAGACTGGTGAGGCTTTGATCGGAGCTTCTGTAAAGATCAAGGGAACTTCTGATGGGGTAGCAACGGATGAAAATGGTGCATTTACCATTAGCGTTCCGGACGACGCAGTATTATTAGTGTCTTATGTAGGTTTTAAAACACAGGAAATTCCTGTGAATGGTAAAACTGCTATCACTATTACACTGCAACCAAATGAAAAAATGATGAATGAAGTGGTAGTAACTGCACTGGGTATCAAGAGAGAGCAAAAGGCTCTCGGATACGCAGTAAGTACTATCACTTCTGAACAGATCACTGCCGCTGGCGCTACCAACTTTGCCTCTGCCTTGTATGGTAAGGCTGCTGGTGTGAAGATCACTACTGCTCCCGGTGGTGCTACCAGTGCGGTGAATATACAGATCCGTGGTGTAAACTCCCTTAACTACAATACGCAACCGCTGTATGTAGTTGATGGTGTGCAGATCAGGAATAATAATGAAAAAGGTGCATCAGGTACTAACAATGCTGACTACTGGGCAGATCAACGTATCCGTGGTAACGGTATCCTGGATATCAACCCTGCGGACATTGAAAGTCTGACCGTATTGAAAGGTGCAAGTGCAACTGCACTGTATGGTTCTGATGCGGCAAGCGGTGTTGTGGTAATCACCACGAAGAAAGGTATGAAAGGAAGAGGTTTGGGAGTTGACCTGAACTATTCACATACTGCGGAAAGGATTGCATTTGCTCCTCAGTACCAGAATATATATGGACCTGGTAACGATGCTGCGGTTAATATTAGCCAGGGCGCAAGAGCAGATGGATGGGTAGATGTTGGAACCGACGGAACGGTCAGACCGCTTTTCAGATCTTACTCCCAGTTTGGTCCGAAAATGGAGGGACAGATGGTTCCCTGGTGGGATGGTACTATGCATCCCTATTCACCCCAACCCGATAACTATAAGCAACTCTTTCAGAAGGGATACAATTCAAATTTGAATGTATCCCTTTCGAACATGACAGAAAAAGCAAATTACCGCTTCTCTTATACCCGTAACGATTACAAAGGTATCCAGATCGGTGGTGACCAGCAGCGTAATACTTTTAACCTGAACAGTACTATCAAGCTGCATAACAAAATAAGCCTGGATGTTGTAGGTGGTTATGTAAATACAAAGATCACCAACAGGCCAATGCAGATGGCACGTATATTCAATGCATTTGACGGGTTCTTCTCCCGTGCTGAAGATATGGGTGTGATCTTTGACAAGTACAAAACTTCAAAAGGGTACAAGTGGGTTAACTTCGACAGGGTGAATGAAAACCCGGAAGAAGCACTCAAGTATCAGATCCGTCCTTTTGAGCTGCTTGATTTCCTGTGGAGACAGTTACGTAACCAGGAGGTAGAAAAGCAGGATCGTTTACTTTCGAGCGTAACCTTGAATGTTGAACTTGCAAAAGGTCTGAAGTTCCGTACCAGGGTTGGTAATGACTTCTCCAGTTTAAATACTGAAAGCAAACAATACAACGAAAAACCAATTGCATTTAACGCAGCAAGTGGAAGTACCGGTGCTTACATCGTATCTAAGGGCCGATATGCAGTTACCTATACTGACCAGTTACTGACATATGCAAAAGATGAAGATTCCAGAAAGTTCGGTTATTCATTCAGCGCAGGTTTCCAGTCACGTAAAGAAAGCTATAGTGATCAGAGTTCAGGAACAAATGGCGGTCTGGTAACAGCAAACTGGTTTAGTATTAATAACTCATATAATATTCAGACTACATCTGAGCGTCGTAGCGGTGTATTTAAATATGCATATCTCGGTATCATGAACCTGAGTTATATGAACTATTTGTTCCTGGAAGGTACTGCCCGTCAGGAATATTCATCAACATTGCCTCATCAGAATAACAGTTATTTCTATCCTTCAGTAAATACCAGCTTCATCTTCACTGAAGCTTTCAGACTGCCTGCATTCCTTTCTTACGGTAAGGTGAGAGCTTCATATGGTCTGGTAGGTAATGCTCCTCCTCCATTCGAATCTAACGTGACTTATACTCAGAAACCAGTTTCGGTAGGAACAAAATCCATTCCGGTACTTGTTGCACAGGATAATTACGGTAATGAGAGCCTGAAGTCAGAGCGTAAAAAGGAAATGGAGATCGGTACCGAATTGAAAGTGATGTCAAACCGTTTAGGTCTGGACATCTCTTATTATAACAGTAGGGTAACTGACCTGTTGATGCGTTTGAACGTTGCTGCAAGTAACGGTGCGCTGACGAGGATCACTAACGTGGGAGAATTGCATAGCCATGGTCTTGAAGTTGCAGTGAACGCGAATCCGGTAAACAGAAAGATCAAATGGAATACACGTCTGAACTTCGCTATGAACTCCTCTACTGTTGAGGCACTGGCGCCAGGTGTAAATCAGATCGTGATGCTCAATGCTTCCCAGAACGCGTTGAGAGTGGTTGCTGAAATTGGCCAGCCTATTGGTAATATCTATATGTATCCACGCGCCGTTGATGCTAAAGGTAACTTCATCATTGGTGACAATGGTTTATACCAGATCGATGTTAACAAACTGGAAAAAGTAGGTAATCTGTTGCCGAAGATAGTGGGTGGTTTTGCGAATACAATTAACTATTACAATCTGTCACTGGACTTTATGATCGACTATCGTTTTGGTGGAAAGATCGTATCAACGCCACTGAAATTCCAGACAGCAGGTGGTATGTACACTAACACATTGGAGTACCGTGATGAAGAGCATGGAGGTATTCCTTACTACATAAACGCTGCGAATGAGAAAGTGGAATTACCAAGCCACAACTCTGTTCCTCCTGTAGGAAAGGCTTATCATGATGGTGTAAGACTGGAAGGCGTAACGAAAGATGGTTCTCCAAATACAAAAATAGTTGAAGCGGCTTATTACTACCGTAACACATTTACTGATGGTGCTACTACATGGAATGCGCCTGCCGTACAGAAGAACGATTATGCAAAATTGCGTGAACTTGTACTCGGCTATAACATTTCAAAAGCAACAGCGGCAAAATTACACTTGCAGAGTCTGCGTCTTTCCCTGATCGGAAGAAACCTGTTGTATGTGTACAGAACTATGAAGAACCTTGATCCGGAAGCACCAATGGGTAGCAGCTGGTTAAAACAAGGTATCGATGAAGGTTCATCTGGTGCGACCCGTAGTTATGGATTCAGTCTTAATGCAAGCTTCTAATCTTAAATGTGACTTATTACAAACAGTTCTAAGTATGAAAAAATTAATAATAAATATAAGTTGTCTAATAGGGTTGGTCCTGGGAATAGCGGGTTGTAGCAGCCAGCTTGATGATTATTATGTAGACCCCGATAAGACCACCAATCCTACAATTGAGAAGTTATTCTCAGGTATTCTGGAAAACAACCGCATAAGGCCTCAGTATTGGGAAATACGTACGATGGCCGCAACTATAGCCGGTGCTTACTGCCAGACCACTACAATTGATAATTCTGCTGAAGATAGATATTTCCAGAATGCCGGTCACGTAGAGGGTTTCTGGAATGACTTCTACAGACCCAGCAACCAGAGCTCGAACCCTGCCGATTATAACACCGGTAATGGTGTGATGGCGCAGTACCGCACTATGCAGCGGTTGTATGGCGTATTGCCTTTGGATGAGCGTCCGAACGTTCAGGTATTTATGATGGCGAGCAAGGCGCTGATGCTTGATCAGACAGCTCAGATGATAGATCTGTTTGGAGATATCCCTTTCACGGAAGCTGGATCACTGGACTATAGCAACACTATTTCAAATGCAAAATTCCAGGATCAGAAGGAACTGTACGATACAATTCTCATCGGTCTGAAAGATGTTGCTGACTGGTTTGCAGGAACAACCCTGAATTCAAGTGCGGAAGCTTCATTCAAATCACAGGATTATCTGATGGGTGGAAGTCTTGATAAATGGCGCCGTTACATCAACTCTATTCGTTTGCGTTACCTGATGCGTATTTCTTCCGTTGATGAGGAAAGAGCAAAGGCAGAGGTTGAGGATATACTTTCAAAACCGATCTTTTACCCATTGGTAGACGGAGATGGTGTAGGAGATAACTATAATCCTCTCAATACGGATGTTTTATTGCAGCAGTTTAATAACTATACCGATAACCTGAGGAACGTTTTTACAGAAACAAGAGCTGTCGCTGCACCGGACTATATGTTAAATACCGTGATGTTGCCGGCGAATGATCCGCGTATACCGTTCATGTTCGATAAAAATACCAATAAGGGCAAAGCGCCTAATAAGACGTATCGGGCCATGAAATACAATGAAGTAAAACAGGCTGACAGCCTTACTTATTACTCCATTATGGACTCAAGTGTTTTCGTTTTTAACTCAAGGCTTCCGGGTGTTTATATATCTGCTGCAGAAACGAATTTCCTCAAAGCAGAGGCAATTGAACGTGGTTTCTATGGAGGTTCTGCTCAAGCTGCCTATGAGTTAGGAATACGTCAGGCAATTGCTTTCATGTATTATTTGTACAATACCAGCACCAGCAAGTATGAAGCACTGACGCAGCCATCTACAGCAACTGTATCCGCATTTCTGACACAGCCCACTATTGCATACGCAGGCGACCAGGCAACGAAGCTTGACAGGATCTGGACGCAGAAATGGCTTCATTTCAATATGCTACAATCTCGTCAGGCATGGGCTGAGTGGCGTCGTACCGGTTCTCCTAAAATAACTACGTTTCCTTCACCACGTCCGGGATATGAGCTGCCTCCAAACAGGTTGCTCTATCCTACGAGCGAAGTTGCTTATAACAGCAGTTATGCAGAAGTGAAAGCAAAAGATACTCGTGACGCAAAAATTTTCTGGATGAAAGAATAACAGACCGGCTTTAAGAATTATAATTTAGATGGGGGGCAAGGCCGCAAAGCTAACAATGGCAGACATTGTTATCTTTGTGGCCTTGTCATTTTTATTATACGGGAATACAATGAAAATATATCTACTTACGGCTGTATTTGTAATTACCACACTACTGGAGGCCTTGGCGCAGCAGAAAGCAGTGCTTATTAAGGATGAGTTTATCATGCAACATCCACCTGTACCGGCGGCTCATGCGTCTACTATTACAGAGTTACCCGGCGGGGAGTTACTCGCTGCCTGGTTCGGTGGCAGCAGGGAAAGTGCGCCGGACGTTTGTATCTATACTTCCCGCTTTCGTAAGGGCAGATGGTCTGATCCGGTGGTGGCAGCTACAGGTATTGTAAACGATACAACCAGGTACGCCGCCTGGAATCCTGTATTGCTAACCACCCGTACCGGCAGGGTCCTGTTATTTTATAAGGTAGGGCCTAATCCGAGGGAATGGTGGGGATTGATGCAATCGAGCACGGACAATGGGCATACCTGGTCAGTAGCAGAACGGCTGCCGGAAGGTATACTCGGGCCGATCAAGAATAAACCGGTACAACTGGCAGATGGTAGTATCCTTCATCCTTCCAGTACCGAGAGCCTGGATGAGAAGCAGTGGCATATACATGCGGAACTCTCTGACAGTACCGGGCATAATTGGAGACACATAGCGATAGATTGTGACACCTTTGGCGTGATACAGCCTTCCGTATTGTTCCATGCCGGTAAGCGGCTGCAAATGATCAGCAGGAGCCGCCAGAACGTGATAGTCCAGACCTGGTCGGACGATAACGGGAAGACGTGGTCGCCGCTGAGCAGGCAATCGATTAAGAACCCTAATTCCGGTATTGACGCGGTGACGACAACAAAGGGGCTCCAGGTACTGGTATATAATCCTGCGATAGCAGGAAAAGACTGGTGGATGGGTAGGAATGAACTGCGGGTAGCAGTGTCGAAAGACGGGGAACATTGGAAGGATATATATGAGCTGGTGAAACAGCCGAAAGGAGAGTTCAGCTATCCGGCCATCATTCAGACTAAAGATGGATCGCTTCACATTACATATACGTACAACCGGGAGAATATTAAACATGTGGTGTTGAAGCTCGGAAGGTATTAAGTATTGAATTTTTAAATCTGCAAATAATATGCAACAACCCGAAGTATGGATGCGTGGACCGGTTGACGGTATTCCCGCACTATTGCAGCCGGTGGCACACACGCTGCTACAGGCAAAGGAAGAACTGAACGCCGCCATGAAAGATTTTCCCGAGACATTATTATGGGAGCGACCTATGGGGCTGGCGTCAGCAGGATTTCACCTGCAGCACATCCCCGGTGTACTGGACAGGCTGTTCACATATGCGGCAGGACAATCATTATCTGCAATGCAAATGGAATATCTGACCGGAGAGGGAAAACAAATGGAAGGCCTGACGGTAAATAGTTTGCTGACAGCATTGGATACACAGGTGGAAGCTGCCATCGCCAGGCTAAAGATCACTGAAGAAAGCAGTCTGACCGACTTCCGTGGAGTAGGGCGGAAGCAATTGCCTTCAACCGTAATGGGATTATTATTTCACTCAGCGGAACATACTATGCGGCATACAGGTCAGTTATTAGTAACTGTGAAAGTACTGAAGGGCAATAATTAATATGGAATATGTGACAGCCATAATATCTGACTGCAATGTGTAAAACATTCAGGTGATACTTATTTAACTCATTTAGTAAAAAAAGCGACGTCTCTTAACAGTACTAAACCATTGACAGAACTCCATTTACTCACTGCGGTAAAATTGCCTAACGTATTAATTGTTAATGAATATTAAACATTGTTAACGCAATTCAAAACCCCCTGTTTCTATTTTGCTTTCTTAAAAAAGTCTCTATTTTTACTACCGATTGCTAAATCGATTTTACTTTTTATCTGTATGTAGAGGAAGCTATCCAGAAAAAGAATTGCTAAAACGTAATGAAAAAAGGGACAGATCATGCTAATGCGGGCGTCATTTGTCCGGTATGAACGTTATTGAACTATTGTAACTATTGAACTTATTATTCATTTATTGCTAAAAGCCTTTTTTGCTTATTGAACCAAGATCATCGCTAAGAACTAGAACAGGCGCAACTTCCTGAACTTTCCTTTAGAGATCATTTATTTAAACCTCCGCTGCGGGTGCAGGGAGCGTAACAGGATTTTATTGTCATATTAGTCAGCTTAATACCAAAATTTAAGTATATATGAAGAGAGGATTATCATTTCTTTCTCGGGTATGCCTACACAGCCTATGGATGCTACTCCTGTCGCTGGTAGCATTTTCCCAATCCCGAACAATTACCGGTAAAGTCACAGAGACGCCGGGAAATTTCCCCTTACCTGGTGTGACTGTACAAGTCAAAGGTTCAAATAAAGGAACTCAAACAGGTGCTGATGGAAGTTATAAGCTGGAAGTACCAGATGGTGCTACCACGCTTGTATTCACTTTTGTTGGTTACAGAAAAGAGGAGTTGCCTATCAATGCTTCCGGAAAAATGAACGCTAGTTTAACAGCCGACGTTACCGCGTTAAAAGACGTTGTGGTAGTGGGTTATGGTACTCAGAAGAAATCTGAAGTAACATCCGCTGTTACATCTATTAATGCTGAAGATTTCAGACAGAGTGGTGCACGTAATGCGCTTGACCTGGTACAGGGTAAAGTTGCAGGTCTGCAGATCTCCCGTTTGGGTGGTACCAACCCTAATACTGGTGTCGCTATCCAGTTGCGTGGTGTTACATCCCTGACTGGTACTGCTTCTCCATTGGTAGTTATTGATGGTATCCCAGGTGGCAATCTTGATCTGCTGCAACAGGATGATATCGCATCCATTTCTGTATTGAAGGATGGTTCTGCTGCCGCAATCTACGGTACACAGGCCAACGGAGGCGTAATCCTGATCACTACCAAACGTGGTAAGCCAGGTCCTGCCCGTGTAGACTATAGTACTTATTTCCGTAAGGAGTATGTACAGCGCAGGCCCGATTTCCTGAGCGCAGATGAATTTGCAGCTAAAATTGCAAGTGGAGAAATTAGTGCAGAAGATAAAGGTCACAGAACAGATTTCGTAGATCTGCTGGTAGATCATGGTAATATTTCCCAATATCATAACCTGGCGTTCTCCGGTGGTAACGAGCATTCTACTTATCGTGCAAGTTTGTACTACCAGAACCTTGAAGGTATCCTGAAAGAGAATGAGCGCCGTCAGTATGGTGGTCGTCTCAGCATTACTTCAAAAGGGCTGAATGACCGTTTGACCGCTCAGATCAACTTAGCGAATAACTTTAATAAAGCGAACCTGTTGACAGATGGTGGTAACCTGGCTGGATATTATGCATTTCAGCCTACCTATTCTCCATATAATGCAGATGGATCCTGGTATTTTGAACAGACAAGTACGAATGAACTGGCTCGTCTGTATCAACAAACAGAATTGCGTCAGCAACAGACTACTTCCGGTGATGCGAAATTATCCCTTGATCTCGTGAAAGGGCTGAAAGCGTCACTGTTTGGTTCCATACAGCGCGATAGCTGGACCGATGGTTCTTATGCTGATCTTCAGTCTGAACTGTCTCTTGAAAACTATCAGGGTACGGGCTATGCTTCCCAGAACAATGAGCTGTCTAACAAATATGCGTTAGAACCTACTATAGAATATAACATCACTCTTAATAACAAGCATAACATTACTGCGATTGGTGGTTATAGCTATCGTTATGAAGTTTATCAGGGATTTAATGCAGGTAACTACGGTTTCGTGAATGACATCTTTGAAGAGAATAACCTGAATGCAGGTAACCAGCTGGTGCTTGGAAAGGCTAGCATGGGTAGTTATAAAAATGACAACACCCTGATAGCATTCTTTGGAAGGGTGAACTACACATTCGGTACAAAGTATATGTTATCTGCTATTCTGCGTCGTGAGGGTTCTTCCCGCTTCGGTGCGAATAATAAATGGGGTAACTTCCCGGCCATCTCTGCTGGTTGGAACCTGAAAGAAGAATCTTTCCTGAGCGGTGCTTCGTTCATCGATCAGCTGAAATTAAGAGCTGGTTATGGTGTAACTGGTAACTCCGGTATCGCTAACTATAGCTCTCTGGTAACAATGGGTACCGGTGGTAATTACCTTAACCCGGATGGTATCTGGCGTCAGACATATGGTCCTAACAAGAACCCTAACCCGGATCTGAAATGGGAAAAGAAAGCTGAGTTGAACGTGGGTGTTGATTATGGTTTCTTCAGAGGCCGTTTAACCGGTTCTGTTGATGTCTTTACCCGTAAGACCTCCGACGTTCTTGAATCATTTACTTCCCAGCTGCCTCCTTTCGTAACTGGTAGTGTTTATGCAAACGTAGGTACACTGAAATCTAACGGTGTGGAAATAACCATCAACTCTACAAACGTTGATATCAAGAATTTCCGCTGGACAACCGATGTGGCTTTCAGTACAGCAAAAACAACGCTGGATAAATTCTCCAACTCTGTATACAAAGGCACTTATAAAACATACGGTGATATCGGTGGATTCGGTGCGTTAGGATCTGCTATCCGTACTTATGAAGGTGGTAAACTGGGTAATTTCTACGGTAAACGTTTTGCCGGATTTACTGATGACGGTAAATGGTTGTTCTACAAAAAAGATGGAACAAAAGCTTCTTCTGATCAGCTGAACAGTGAAACTGATTACGCTGTGATAGGTAATGCTATTCCTAAGTTCTACCTGTCAGTGACCAACAGCTTCAAATACAAAAACTGGGACCTGCGTGCGTTCATGCGCGGTCGTTTTGGATATGATGTGCTGAACACCATGGAAATGTTCTATGGAAACAGACAGCAGCTGCCTAATAACGTATTGCATTCAGCTTTCACCAAACATGCTGCGCTGAAAGACGGTTATCAGTACTCTGATTACTACATCGAGAAAGGTGGTTACATGAAACTGGATGAGGTTACATTGGGTTACACTGTTCCATTTAAGAACAACAAGTACATCCATAACATGAGAGTCTACTTTACTGGTGGTAACCTGGCCACTATCACAGGATATTCCGGTAATGATCCTGACTTCATCAAAGACTCAGGCCTGAACCCAGGTATTGACGCTTTGAACAACAGTGATAACCGTACCCCTTACATGAGCACAAGATCTTTCATGTTTGGTCTTAATGTAGGCTTCTAAAAAAATTAAAACATTAGGAATGAAACAATTCAGAAAAATAGCTACATATACAGCGCTGGCCTTGTTGCCTGTTTTTGCAAACAGCTGTACAGACCTGTCGGAAAATGTATATGATCAGATCATCACAGACGACTTCTATAACAATAAGAACGAGGTAATATCCGCAGTATTAAGACCATATACACATGCCAACGCCTGGACTACTCCCGGTCAGAATGGCTGGTGGAGATTGAGTGAACTGTCTGCCGACCAACTGGCATGGCCTCAGAAAGGCCGTCACGGTTATGATGGTGGTAACTGGATCCGTCTGCACTATCATACCTGGACTGTTGATGACGGTCCGATAAGAGATTGCTGGAACCTGTTGTGGACTGGTATGGGTTTCTGTACTACTGCAATTGAAAATATTGAAAAGCGTGATGCAAGTGCAATGGGCCTGACCCAGGAAGAAAAGGACGGATATACTTCCGAACTTAGATTACTGCGTGCTTTTCACTACCTGCGTATCATGGATATCTGGGGTAATGTGCCTATCGTAACGAAAGTAGGTGAGCCATTGAGCCCTGCTACTGCAACACGTAAGGAAGTATTTGAGTTTGTTGAGAAAGAGATCAAGGATAACATAGATAAAGCGCCTCTTCTGTCTAAAGCATTGTTGGGCCGTATGTCTAAAGCCGGTGCATATGCAATGCTGGTAGAACTGTACCTGAATGCAGAGAAATGGAGTGGCACTGCGCGTTGGGACGATTGTATCGCTGCTGCAGATAAGCTGATCAATGGCGAAGCTGGTGGAATGAATGGTGCACTTACACTCGACAAGAATCTTACAGATACTTACATCCCTAATAACGGTGATGTTGCTAAAGAGATCATCTTTTCTATCGCTTACGATTTCCAGATCTCTAACTTCACTCCACAGTGGACTGGCGATTTCTACCACTTCGTACAGGGTAAGATCAATGGTAACGACCGTAATGGTAATGATGGCGTAGTTGTTATTCCTGGTGTTTATACCACCTTTGATAACGCTGACAAGCGTAAAAAAGAGTGGATACTGGAAGGCCCGCAATGGCAATACGGTAGCGCCGATACCATCCCTGTTATCACTACAGGTAATGAATACGATGGCCAGCAACTGGTATTCGTAGATAACATCCGCAGAAATAAAGCAGGCAGCACTGCTTCCAGCATGATAGAGGGTGAAGAGAACAGCGGTGTGCGTTTTAACAAATACAAGCTCGGACCAACCACTGATCCTAAATACAGAAGTACTGACTGGGCTGTTTACCGTTTGTCATGGGTATACTTCGCAAAAGCGGAAGCGCTGATGCGTAAGAATAACAAGGTAGCTACACAGGAAGCTGTGGACCTGGTGAATACCGTTCGTCAGCGTTCTTTTGCTGCTGAAGTATGGGATGCACACAAATACACTACCACTACATTGACAATGGATGAACTGCTGGCAGAATTGGGCCGCGAATTCATCTTCGAAGGTTACCGTCGTCAGGAACTGATCCGTTGGGATAAGTACACTACCGGTACCTGGTGGGATCACAATGCTTCTGAAGATTTCAGAACAATATTCGCGATTCCTCAAAATCAGCGTGTCAACAATAATAACCTGAAACAGAACCCAGGTTATCCAAACTAATAAAGTACTTAAGCGTGCATTGGTCTCAATGCGGTACCATAAACGATAGCGAAAGCCGTCCGCCATTGGCGGACGGCTTTCGTGATTTATGAAAGATTTGTATCAAGGAGGTTATATGAAAGAGTTTTTTCCTAATTTGAATAGGAAATAGAAAAAACGTTAGTCTTTGTAAACCCGATAACCATGAAAAAGAAGTCCATCATTGTGACATATGTGTTAGCCTATATTGCCTGTGTATTTGTTTTTCTAATGAACTACTCGCTTGTTAACTCAATAGAGATATCGAATGAAAAGTATATCAAGGAAGTAGCTGGCGGCTTTGCATTGTCCGCGTTTTCCATCGTAGCAATATATGCAGTGCTGGTGTTTTGTAACCTGATGTCAGGACATTATAATGCTATTGTGTTTAATTCTCTTATTGCCGCCGGATTACTGAGCATGCATTTTCGCACTGTCTCGACTATTCTGATGGCTATTATTCTGGTAGCTGGGCTAATGACGGCAATGGTACTTGTTTATCGGAATAAAAAGGACAGCAGTGATCCTCTTTAACATGTTATTCTTCCTCATCGAACAACGACAACTGTGCAGGATTACCCGAACGTCCTGCAACAGGGATCATCTCTCCGAAATTGGACAAAGAGATGCCCAGTAATCTCACTGGTTTATCTTCCGGTTCTGTGGATAACAACAATTGTTTTGCCGTCTCGAGTATTTTGTCAAAATCTCCCACGGGAAACGGGAATGACTGGTTACGGGTAATCTGTTTGAAGTCGGCGTACTTTATTTTCAGCGTAATAGTGCGGCCTTTCAACCCATATCTTTTTAGCCGTTCATAGACTGTTACGGCGATCTTTTCTAACTCCGCATACATTTCTTCCGTCCTGGTAAGATCGAATGGGAACGTATCTTCTGCGCCCAGGGATTTTGTTTCGCGGTGTGGCTGTACTTCACGCTCGTCTATGCCCCGCACGATCTGGTAATAAAAGGCGCCTACCTTACCGAAATGCTGCTTCAGGTCATTTTCAGACAGTCGTTTCAGATCGGCTCCTGTATGCAGTCCCATTCGCTTCATCTTGTCGGCAGTGACCTTACCGACACCGTGGAACTTCTCTACAGGCAATTTTTCCATGAAGGATTCAATGGAAGAAGGGCCGATAAATGTAAGTCCATCCGGTTTGTTGAGGTCTGAAGCTATTTTGGCGACGAATTTATTAATAGACACGCCTGCGGACGCAGTGAGTTGCAGCTCTTCTTTGATGGCCTGTTTGATCAGTTTCGCAATTTCTATGGCGGAACCGATCTGTAGTTTGTCTTCCGTTACATCCAGGTAGGCCTCATCGAGAGAGAGGGGTTCGATAATATCGGTATGCCGGCTGAATATTTCACGTATCCTTCGGGATACATCCTTGTATACATCAAAACGGGGCCGTACGAAGATAATCTCAGGGCATAATTGCACCGCTCTTTTAGAAGGCATGGCCGAGCGGACGCCAAATTTACGGGCTTCATAACTGGCGGTGGCTACCACACCTCCGCGACCTTCGGGGGAGCCTCCTACTGCAATGGCTTTACCCCTGTAGTCAGGATTGTCCCGCTGCTCTACAGATGCATAAAATGCATCCATATCTATATGAATGATCTTTCGTTGTTTCCTATGTGTTTCACCTTCCATGATAGCCGCAGTAATACAAAGATCGCCAAAGAAATGTTAAAGTAGCATGGGACATTATGGAATGTTGGGATCGTTTGCATCCTACGCTTAAATTATTCGTTTACCCTAAAACTATTGCTATGCAGTTTGCCTTACTTTTCCTTGCAAGTTTAACGATACCTGTGTGGCTGACTTCCAGTGGTAGCCGGACCGGACACAATAGCGACAATACTGCGCCTGCAAAATCAGATGATAATAAAGTGATCAATTGGGAAGTAAAACCGGGCAACAGCTGGTTGTTACAGAACAGCGCCGGCGATTGTTATCTGTATGTGAATATTAAGAGTGGGGCAGGGGCGTCCGATAAGCCAAGAGTGCCGCTGAACATTTCATTGGTGCTGGACAGAAGCGGTTCTATGGCAGGGGAGAAGATCGAATATGCAAGGCGTGCTGCCAAGTTCCTGATAGATCAGTTAAGTACATCAGATTATCTGTCTATTGTTAACTATGACAATAAAGTAGAAGTGACCAGTGGTTCGCAGCCGGTGAAGAATAAGGAAGCGCTGAAGAATACGGTAGATAAGATCTCTGATAGAGGCGCCACTAACCTGAGTGGTGGTATGCTGGAAGGATATACGCAGGTAAAAAGCACCCGTAAGGAAGGATATGTGAACAGGGTATTGCTGCTAACAGACGGGCTGGCGAATGAAGGTATCACCGATCCGCAGCAATTAAAAAAACTGACTGAAAAGAAATACCTGGAAGATGGGATCGCGTTATCCACATTCGGGCTGGGCGCCGATTATAATGAAGACCTGCTGACCATGCTGGCGGAAACCGGCAGGGCCAATTATTACTTCATCGACAGTGCTGACAAGATACCTCAATTGTTTGCCCGCGAATTGAAGGGACTGTTGAACGTAGTAGCGCAGAATGCCTGGGCGCAGGTGACTATTCCCGAAGGCCTGGAGTGCCAGCACGTGTACGGCTATCCTTATGAAGTAAAGGATGGGAAAGTGCTGATCCGTTTTAACGATATTTATGCCAATGACGAGAAAGCTATTTTGATCAAACTGAAGTCCAGGGCCCGGTTTACGGACAATCTGCGGTTCGATTGTACATTGGGATATACGGACGCGGCAACCTTTGACCAGGTGAAAGAAGGAAAACCGGTGCAGGTCAAAGTAACTACGGATAAAGAACTGATTAAGACAGGAGAGGAGAAGGACGTGCAGGAAATGCTTGCGCTATTTGAATCTACTGAAAGATTTGACGATGTGATGGCAGATGTGGATAAAGGGTACTATGAATCTGCCCGCATGAAAGGTGCTGCAGCTGTGAAGGTGTTAAAGGAAAAACAAGTGAAGTATAATTCACCTAAACTGGATGAACAGGTGAAAAAGATGACGACGTACGTACAGCAGATGGACTCCGTAAAAGTGATGCGCGAGTCGGAAAAGAAAATGTATCAAAAGATGAATAAGTCGGTCAATTATGAGACTAAAAAAGTGAAATCGGCGGAAATCAAGCTATAGGGTTGGTATAAGGCGTTGCTACAAACGCATAGCTCCATGCGGAACTATGTGTTTGTAGCAACGTCTTTTTTAACTGACCAGGATTGAGGCGAATGGCGGGGCTTTCAATTCCTGATCAATTCCCCTGGTTTCCCGTTTATAATGTTGGCGTATCTACTACCGCTACTGTAAATTCTTCATCTGCACTTGGGCCATAACTACCCGGGATAGGAATATCCAGCAAACGCAGGAATACTCCTAACTGTGCCCTGTGATGTACGATCTGGCTGTATGACATACGGATCACTTCTCCTTTGGGGGATACATCATAAATATCATCGCCATTCCTCAGTGTCCATTTCTCGTCGAACTGGGAGAGCTTTGCTTTCTCAAGATGTGCCCTGCCGTCAGCCAGACATTCTTCGAAATAGGCCAGCAGTTCTTCTACATTATTGATAACCTTCGGATCGTATGGGTTGGCGGAGAAGTCCAGTTCTTCTGTGGTCAGTACCATGCTGACCCAACTTGGCAGTTCTGCAATATGTGTAGCCAGCCGGATGATGGTCATGCTCTTGGGGTGCGGCTGCCAGTTGAACTTATCATTAGGAATGATAGAAAGCATTTTACGGGTTGTCTGTGCTTCCTGTTCCATTTCTTTGAGGAGAGATTGAATGAGTTCCATGATTGCGTGTTTTTTTGTTTCTGAAACAAAGTAACGACCGCCTTGTGACAACCCTATGTCAGCAGGAATGTCACAACCCTAAACTTTTTTTAGTCGACCAATAATTCCTGGTATTCTTTCCGGAACATCTCTCCGTAAATGTCTTTGTATTCCCTGACGAAATTATTATAGATAGTCCTGGCGGCAGCATGCTGCCTGAGTGTTACCAGGGCCCGGCATTTGAACATAACAGCTTCCTCGCTCAGAGGGTCAAAATTGAGTATACAATTGGTAATGGCGATGGTCCGCTCCGGCGATAACTGGGCTGACCACTGGTTGAGATAGTTAATAAAAAGGAGGGTGACCTCCGTAGCGATGTCTGACTTGAACTTGTCCAGCCAGCTGTACTCCGTTTCGGACAATAAACCGCCCCTCCCTGTGATATTCACCAGCTGGCGGATGTCACTATCACTTTTGTAGTCAGACAGTCCAGAGTATTGCAGCAGGTCTATATCGACGTGGTCATTATCAAAATGGAGCACCCATTTGCTATCCTCTTTTTCCAGCGTATAATGTCCCAGTTTATCGAGTATAGCTTTCAGCTTAACAATATTTACTGAGCGATTATTCTTAGCGTCCTTTGCAGCTCTGCCTGGCCAGAGTGTTTCATTGATCTTTTCGGATGTGATGCCTTTTTTGTCAGGTAGGGAATGTAATAACAATAGCAGGAAAAGTTCTTTTACCAGCGGACTGAATAACTTGCTGATATTGGTCCCTTCTTTGTCCAATATTGTGAACTGACCAAAGAGTAAAATAGATGGCCTGGACTGCGCCGGAAGGATCACTCCAGTTTCCTGCCGGCTGACTGCCACCGTCATTGCCGGCCGGGTATCGGATACCTGTGTGGCGACATTGATAGTGTAAGGCTCTTCCCAAGGCTGGCGGGCCTGGGAATGGAAGAAATGTTTCCTTCTGACCAGCAGGAATACAGCCAGACAGACGCCTGCTATCATCAGGAGCCATATCCTGAGGGGATGTGACGGCGCAGGGCTGGTCATCAATAAAGCGGGCGGGAAAGGTATGTTGTAGATCCTGATCTGTGTCACATGGTTCTCGGGCGTGTAACGTACCACTGCAATCAGTTTTTGTCCTTTCGCATAATAGAAGAGCTCAACACTAGAACGGATGTCAAAATATCGGAAAGGTATTTCGCCGGCTAGCTTTGTATATTCAGGACGTAGCAGTGAACCTTTGATGAGTTGCAGAGAAGATCGCATCCTGTCGTTCCCGAAGGTCAACGCATAATAGCTTTGGCTTTTGGTATCGACAACCATAGAACTGCCAAAAACAAAAGGTTTTTCTGGTACGGGTAACTGATATATTTTTCGGAATGTTCTGGCTTTGGCGTCAAAAAGAAGAAGGTCGTAAAGGTTATGTGGATTCAGCAGCTGATCGCCGGAAACACTGCCATAGCCGCCGATGATATAGGCGGAATCGCCATCAGGCGTCGTGCCTAGCGCCGACATATAGCGGGGAGTATAGTTATCACCTCCGATATCGAGGTTATCCCAGGTATGGCGGGTGGTGGAATAACGTTGTACCTGGTTGGTGAAATGGTAATAACCATATCCTCCTATAACATAAATAGAACTGTCGAAGGGAGCATAATACCTGTTGGCATGCCAGAATCTCGTCACGCTGTCCTTGTCTGCGTTGAAATCCCATACGTGATGTTCCCCGTCATATGTAGACACCTTTTTCAGGTCGGGTAAGAAGTTGTAAAGCTGCATTCCGCCGAAAACAGTCATATTACCCGCTGGTAATCCCTGCGCTTGTTCCAGCCGGTCTGCCCGGAGGATATTTTTCCCGCAGTTATAATAATACATAGAATCCTGCCCACCGATATATACAATTCCCTGTTCGCTATCGAATGCGACACTGGCATTACCCATGGTTACAAAATCGGCCGACTGCTGCCAGTTGCGACAAGTATATGCCAGCCAGATGGGATTCTCAATAGTGGCTTTCCCTTCATCAACAATATCCCTGGCTATGACGCCTGTGTCCTCGTCCAGCGGCCAGTGGTGCGTTAGTGCATCGTCTTTATAGATCTTAACATCCCGCAACCGCATGGGAGGGAGGTCAAGGATCTTCGCCTCATCGTAGCGGTTGGCGCCAAACGAAAGCTGCCATTTGTGGCCGGCAGGGAAAGTAAAGGGGGCTTTGCCGATCTGTTTCCCATTCATCCACAGCATAAATGTGCGCTGATCATTATTGATGTCTAACCGTATGTTATGCCATTTATGGAAAAAAGTCTGAGGAGTGGTTTTAATGGATATGCCTGAATACGCATCTCCTCCGATAAGATCAAATGAGGAAGTCCTCATATTAAATACGAGGTCGATGTGCTGCTTCTTCTCATCTGTTAGTCGAAAAATATATCCGAAATAAGAGCCGGCATCCGGCATAAGAGAAAGATCGAAGGCAAGGGAAAAGTTGTGAGTAACGGTTAACAGTTTTTCCGGGAAGAAATTAACCCCTGTTCTATATTCCGGATCTATCCCTTTACTCGCAAATTCCAGCCCATACTTTTCCTGTGCGGAGAGGGAATAAGACAGCACCAGTAATACCATTGAATAAAGAAAACAACGGTACTTCCTCAATAAAGATATATAGGTCACAAACCCCATCGTTCACTTATTTGAGACGGCAAGATATATCCTTTATGTTTTAACCTATGTTAACTTTTCTTTAACAACAGGTAATTTATTAAGTTGTATTTTATTGTGAATCAGTTTGTTGTTGTGTTAACACTCATTCTTTTAACCGGTTAGCGCCTGTCATTAATCGCTTATTAACCCCTGTGTTCACCCTCTGAAAGTTCCTTTGCAGCCATTTAACTCAATTTCTAATTCTTACAAATCACAAGAAACATCATGAAAAGATGGTTATGCGTCCTCTTACTGGCGTGTTGTGTTTTTAACAGTTACGCACAATCGCGTATTGTTAAAGGCAGGGTGACCGACGAAACAGGCCAGCCTGTGATCGGGGCAACGGTTAAAGTACGGGGTACCGCCAACGGTTCGGGTACAGACGTAAAAGGGCTTTTCCAATTGAATGCAGTTGAGAATTCCGTATTGATCTTTAGTTCTATCGGCTACAAAACGGATAGCGTGAAGGTCACCTCGCAGTCAGATATTCATATAGTGCTGCACAGCAATGTATCTGCACTGAATGATGTGGTGGTAGTAGGGTATGGTACTCAGAAGAAGGTAAATCTGACAGGCGCTGTTTCCCAGGTATCTGGCAAGGTCCTGGAAAACCGTCCTATTCCTAACCTGGCTCAAGGCCTGCAGGGTATGATACCTAACCTGAACCTGATACCTGGAGATGGTAAGCCAATCCAGTCGCCTGCATTCAACATCCGTGGTATGACCTCCATTGGTCAGGGTGGTAATGCCCTGGTAATAATTGATGGGGTAGAAGGCGATCCGAGTATGCTGAACCCTGCAGATGTAGCCAGCGTGTCTGTACTGAAGGATGCTTCCTCCGCCGCTATTTATGGTGCGAGAGGTGCTTTCGGTGTGGTGCTGATCACTACTAAAAATCCTACTAAGGATAAGCTGACAGTTACCTACTCCTCCGGTTATTCCATCAAGAAGCCTACGACGGTGCCAGACATGGTGACCAATGGGTACGAGTACGCCAAAAACTTCAATGAAGCATGGACCGCCTGGAATGATTATGCGCAAACGCCACAGAACATCAATAAGACCCAGAAATTCTCTCCGGCTTACCTGGAGGCGCTGAAGGCACATAATGATGATCCTTCCCTTCCAAAAACAGAGCTGGATGCCAACGGTAACTATGTTTACTATGGTAATACTGACTGGTATGGCCTGTTGTATAAAAAACGTACTTCCAGCATAGATCAGAACCTGTCAGTTTCCGGTAGCAGCGGGAAAGCCAGCTACACGGTAACCGGCCGCTATTATGGTCAGGATGGTCTTTTCAGATATAATTCCGACGACTACAAAATGTATAACATGCGTGCGAAAGGAAATATCGAACTGACCGATTGGCTACAGGTGTACAATAACACTGAATATTCCAGCCGTCAGTATCACAACCCGCTGAACGTCGGAGAAGGTGGTGGCATCTGGAGGAATATGGCCGATGAAGCGCATCCTTCTTCCATGCTGTTTAACCCTGATGGTACGCTGACCTATAGCGCAGCCTATACAGTGGGCGATTTCTTCTACGGAAGGAACGGTGTGGATATTACAAGGTCGTTGTTCCGTAACACAACGGGCTTCATTGCTAATGTGTATAAGAATAAATTAAGATTGAGAGGTGACTTCACCTTCCAGCATCTGACTGAAGGACAGAAACGCATCCGCGTACAGGTGCCTTACAGTGCGGCTCCGGGTGTTATAGCCTATGTAGGTACAGGTTATAATGACCTGTTCATGAGAGACTCCACTGTTAAATACATGGCATCAAACCTTTATGGTGAATATGAAACTACGCTCGGCGGCGGTCATTACATTAAAGTACTGGCGGGTCTGAACTATGAGCAGTCTACCTTTAAAGGTTTTGCTGTGAACAGGAACGGGCTCATTTATAGTGACGCCAAAGATCTGAACCTGGCATTAGGTAGCAATATCACCACTAACGGTGGTTACGAGCGCTGGGCCATACAGGGTGAGTTCTTCCGTGTGAATTACAGTTATAAAGACCGTTACCTGCTCGAGGTAAATGGCCGTTATGATGGTTCTTCCAAATTTCCGTCCAATCAGCGTTATGCATTTTTCCCATCTGTGTCTGCAGGTTGGAGAGTGTCTCAGGAGAAATTCTGGAAGATATCCCCAAAGATCATGTCTGATCTGAAGATCCGTGGTTCTTATGGTTCACTTGGAAACGGTAATATCGCTTCTTATGCTTTCCAGGAGTTATTTAATATAACCCAGTCTGGAAGAGTGATCAACGGTGTCAGACCACAAATGACCAACCAACCGGTGGTATTGCCGAATGGTCTTACCTGGGAAACTTCTACCACTACGAATGGAGGTATTGATATGGCCTTCCTGAACAACAGGCTGAATGTAAGCGGAGATGCTTATATCCGCAGAACAACCAATATGTTCACTGTGGGACAAACGCTGCCAGCTGTATTTGGTACAGATGTACCGAAAGGTAACTATGCTGACCTGAAGACTGTAGGCTGGGAAGCTACTGTATCCTGGAGGGATAATTTTAAGGTGGCGGACAAGCCTTTCAACTATGGTGTGAGCCTTGTACTGGCTGACTATACGGCTACTATTACAAAGTATAACAATACCAACAATAAGCTTACTGACTATTATGTAGGGCAGAAAGCCGGAGAGATCTGGGGATATGAGAACGACGGTTACTGGACTGCACAGAATGTGGCACAGGCGCCTGCTACACAGGCCTTGTTCAAAGCATCTAACGGTGGCCAATGGTTGCCAGGTGATATTAAGTTTAAAAACCTGGATAATAGTACCGATGGTGTGATCAACAATGGCGCGAATACCCTTGATCAACATGGCGATATGAGGATCATTGGTAACAGTACGCCGCGTTATACCTATGGTATTAACCTGGATGCAAGCTGGAATAATTTCTTCTTCAGCTCATTCTTCCAGGGAGTAGGAAAACAGGATTGGTGGCCAGGTGGAGAGGCTGATGTATTCTGGGGACAGTACAACCGTCCTTACAACTTCATGCCTAAATCGCAGGTAGGAAAGATATGGTCAGAGCAAGATCCTGATGCTTATTTCCCACGCTATCGTGGCTACATAGCACAGAACGGTTCAGGCGTATTAAATGTGAAGCAAACAAAATACCTGCAGAACGTAGCGTACATCAGACTGAAAAATATACAGGTCGGATATAACCTGCCTAAGGCGTTTATCAACAGGGCTAAATTATCTGCAGCACGTTTCTATGTCTCTGCAGAAAATCTCTGGTCATATTCCCCGATGTACAAGGTTACAAGAGATCTCGATCCGGAAAGCATTGGTAGGTCTGACGCTGTTACTGACACTAACAACTCTGGTAATGGTAACAACTATCCGATATTAAAAAGTCTGACTTTCGGTCTGAGTGCTACATTCTGATCATCTAATTCAAACAGTAAAAGATAATAACGATGAGACAATATATTTCCCGGCTACAATGGATAGTGATGGCGCTGACGATATCGGTGCTGGCCGGTAGCTGCTCTAAGAACCTCGACCAGCAGCCGGAATCGACTGTCGATAAAGATGCGATATTCGGCAGTGAAGCCGGTATGAAACTTTATACCAACTCTTTTTATGATGTGCTGCCTGGTATTAACGATATCTATAAGGTAGATGCAACGGCTGACTTCAGTGCAGTGAGCAGCATTCCCGATTATCTGAGGAAGGGTGCTTACAATGCCCGTGTGGCGGATGGATGGGACTGGAAGCAGTTACGTAACATCAACTACTTCATAGTAAATTGTAACAATCCTGCAGTAGATTCCACTACCCGTGGCAACTATATCGGGCTGGCGCGTTTCTTCAGAGCGTATTTTTATTTTGAGAAAGTAAAACGTTTTGGTGACGTTCCCTGGATTAACAGACCATTGAGCATAGACGATAAGGATATGTTGTATGCAGGTCGTGATAAGCGTACGTTGGTGATGGATTCGATCATTGCCGACCTGGATTATGCAGCATCGCATATCACATTGAAAACTGATCCGACAGCCAGCCAGATCACCAAATATGTCGTGTATGGATTGAAGTCAAGAGTATGTCTTTTTGAAGGTACTTTCCGTAAATATCAGACATCATATGAGCTGGCCTCTACAGCTCCTGCATTATTGCAACAGGCGGTGGATGCTGCTGCGACAGTAATGGCTGAAGGTGGTTTCAGTCTTAACCAGGCAGGCGGTAATGCCTCATCTTATCGTCAGCTGTTCACCAGTGCAGGTCCGGTTGTTTCTGAAGTGATGCTTGCTAACGTGTCCAGTACCACGCTTGCCGTGTTCAATGATGCCAACTGGTATTTCACCAGTGCTACATATGGAAACCGCTTGAGCTTTACAAGGAAATTCATTAATACCTATCTGAACATTGATGGCACGCCTTTTACCGGTAAGTCTGGTAATGACACATTGCCATTGGTGAAAGAAACGCTGGACCGCGACAAGCGTTTACAGCAAACTATCCGTATGGGATCTTATACAAGGACCGATAATGGAAAAACCATTGCAGCTCCGCCGGTATTTTCTTATACTTACACCGGATATATGCCGATCAAGTTTAGCCTGGATGATACTTATTATGACAATGGCAGAACTGGTACGAGTTCCATCGCGCTGATGCGTTATGCAGAGATCCTGCTGAACTATGCAGAAGCAACAGCTGAACTCGGAAAATTATCTGATGCTGATTGGGCGAAAACAGTAGGTGCACTTCGCCAGCGTGCGGGTATTACAGGGGGATTGGGGGCAAAGCCAACAGTGGCTGACAGTTATCTGCAAACCAACTATTTTCCGGATATCACAGATGCTGCTTTACTGGAGATCCGCAGGGAACGTGGAATTGAGCTGGTACTGGAAGGTTTCCGCGTCCATGACCTCATCAGATGGAAGAAGGGAGATCTGCTGTCAAAATCGTGGAACGGTATGTATGTACCAGCCCTGGATACACCAATGGACCTGAACGGAGATAGTCAGTATGATGTGTGTTTCTATAAAACACTACCGGCTACACAGATCAAGGGTGTAACTTATATCAACGTTTCTCCGACAATCAATGGCGTAACCAATCCGCAACAGTTGTCACACGATACTTATGGTGAGATCCACTGGCTGGATAATGTGGAACGTGAATGGAAAGATTATAAATACCTTTACCCGATCCCGTATAATGATCTGCAGCTGAATCCGAAGTTAGGGCAGAATCCGGGATGGGACTTGTAAGATGAGTTTTAATGATCATTATAAAATTGAGATGCAGATGAAAAGAAGGATGCTCCTCTTAGCAGTTTTTACGATGTTCTCTTACGCTGTGATCGCGCAAACGATCAATGTGGCTACTTACAACATGCGTAACGACAATAACAAGGAAGATGCCGCCCGTGGTAACGGATGGAAACAGCGGCTTCCAGTGATTGCAACCATGATAAAGTTTCATGGCTTTGACATCTTTGGTACACAGGAATGTATGCACCACCAGCTGGAAAACCTTAAAGACAGTCTTCCGGGATATGCTTATGTAGGAATAGGCCGTGACGATGGAAAGCAGGCAGGAGAGTATTCTGCTATCTTTTATAATTCAAAGAAATTCAAATTACTTGAAAACGGTGATTTCTGGATGTCGGAAATAACTGACAGACCTAATAAAGGCTGGGACGCTGTTCTGCCAAGGATCTGTTCCTGGGGTAAATTCAAAGAAATTAAAACCGGCTTTACCTTTTACTTCTTCAATCTGCATATGGACCACGTAGGCGTAAAGGCCCGTGCAGAAAGTGCGAAACTGGTAATGGAAAAGGTAAGGAAGATGGCAGGCAACATCCCAACTATCCTGACGGGCGACTTTAACGTGGACCAGCACAGCGAATCTTATACCCTGATCAATACATCCGGATTGCTGAAAGATGCATATGAAACAACTGCAATCCGCTATGCGGAGAATGGTACCTTCAATGCGTTTAATCCTAACAGTAAGACTGACAGCAGGATAGATCATATCTTCCTGACCAAACAATTCCATGTGGAAAAGTATGGTATCCTGACAGATACTTACCGTGGTCCGGTAGTATCAGATAAAGGAGAAGAGAAGGTAAGTTCAGCTGATTTCCCGAAAGAAGTATCTCTTAACAAATATGTGGCCCGTGAGCCTTCAGACCATTTCCCGGTAATGATCGTCGTTTCCTGGAAGTAAGGTTAACTATCTCATTGATCAATGCTCCTGATGGGTTTTCCTGTCAGGAGCATTTGTTTTTAAATACCTGTTATTTTTCTTTTAGCGTCGAGTGGTAGTACTCATTTTCGTTTCTGTGAGTACATTTTATAATGTATACTGATTAACAGGCAGTTGATGTGAGGGAGGATAAAACCTTGTTGGAACGCACAATAAATCAGTGCATTATTAAAATGTGCATCTCATATATTGTGGATGTTGATAATGTATTTCTACACATTTAAGCTCGCATAACCATTTACCATTTATGATGCACTTTCCTGACAACACTGTTTTTATTGCAATCTTCAGTGTATTACTATCATTGATCGTTTACTTATTTACCAGGCAGTATTTTTCAAGGCATGGTAAAAATGACTATCAGAAAAAGATAGAGATTGCGAACAATGAAATGCTTTATTCTATCAGACCTCTGCTGGTGGAAAAGAAAGTCCCCTCGAAAGAAATCCTGGCGGCAGTGCGCTATTCTACAGCCAAAAAGTATGGAGTGGAACAAAATGATCTTTACGATGAATTTTCGATGACCAGCGATTTAATTAGTGAAACGATTGCCAATACCTTTCTGAGTTCAGACCAGAAACTGGAGTTCTGTAGTTTATTACAGTCCATCAAATAAAGCAATCTTCACTTTACGGTAAAAGCCTTCTGGGATTAGTCTTTGGAAGGCTTTTTACTTGTACCCTTACTGCTGCTTTTAGAAGCAGTTGACTTGGATGCAGTTGATTTTGAAGCAGTTGTTTTGCTACTGGTAGTTTTCGCTTTTGCAGTTGTTTTAGACGCTGATGGCTTGGACGTACTTGCTTTTTCTGTGGAAGCCTTGGCAGTAGTTGGTTTCGGCATAGTTGCCTTCGGCACTGGCTTTTTAGCGTTTATACGTTTGATCTCATTGCTAGCCAGGTCTTTAGCCTCCTGATCGCCATATTTCAGCGCCTGCTCATAGTACTTTACTGCGTTTTCGTCATCTCCTTTCTTTGTATAGATGTTTGCAATGTTGTTTAACACTATGAAATCTTTTGGAGCGATACTATTGGCCTTCAGCAAGGTTTTCAGCGCATTGTCAAGATCTTCCTTTAATGTATAGGCCAGACCGAGGTCAGAAAGACTTTCTACATGTTTAGGATAATATTTTAATACTGTTTCGGAGATCAGCTTCATGTTATCTGCCTGGCTCTTACCTACATTGTAGATCTGTGCAACATATTCCTGTACGGCGTTCAGCATGAACTGTTCCGCCTTGTCCAGCGGTTTGTTGTCAGTCCATTTCCATTTGTTACTGATGGTATGGCCATAATTTATAGCACTCACCAGTTCTTTTGTCAGATAGGTATAATTGTAGTTTTCGCCCAGCATGTAGATCTTACCGAAGCGCATATCCAGTCTGTTAGGAAACTTGGAGATACCTGTGTTGATATATTTAAAACCTCTGTTCAGTGGTTCTTTCTTATAACCTACTTCACTGGTATAACCGGCAGGATCTCCGTTTTTACCAGCCTTTAAAGCGTTAGAACCGTTGGCTGTGTGATTGATGGTCACTACCTCGGTCTTACTCTTGGTAACATAATAATTGAAATAGGCGATGTACAGTTCCGCATCTCCGGGTTTCGCCTTCTCCCATTTAGCCAGGAGGGTACGCTGTTTGGCAGTGTCGCCACTGGTACTGAATTTTTCGAAATCCTGTTTATAGTTTTGTCCTGCAGCGGTTAGGGAAAACACTACGGATAGCAATAGGAATGTAGAAATTCTTTTCATATTCATAGGATTGGAATAAACGGTACTACGCCGTTGATATAAAAAATCGAACCTTGTTCTCACTGGTTAAACCAGACCTGTACTGCAAAGTTACAGAAGATAATACTATTTTTTGCCATATTTCGTTACAACGGTTACAAATAGACTGCTTTCATAAATGCTCTGTGGGGAGATAACGGTTTCATTTACAGGGAGATTGTCGCCGTAACGTTCCCGGATAATCTGCTGCACAGGCTTACTGCTCAAGTCAAAGTCTTTTATCTTTTGCAGTCTGCCTACCTCTATTCCTGCTGCTCTTTTGTAGATCTTCCATACCAGTTCAGAGCAATATATCTGATCATCAGACCATTCGAAGTACCCGTCATAGGATTTCCCCAGCATTTTCTTTCCCTCGGCCTCCATCTTGTTCAACACCGAAGGCGTCAGCACGCTGTCTGCATTTTTAAGGCGCCGGATCACGTATTTCTTTCCTTCTCCATGTGAGATCCACTGGTCCAGCGGTGTTATCCTTACCGGTTGTACCGCTTCCAGTACGTAGTCTTTATCGCCCTTTTTCCATATCATGCCGCAGTGGCTGAACTTAGAACGGGTAGCCAGTCGCACGGCATGGCACTGTGGTGACATAGAGGTCTGAAAAATGACATCACCGGAACGGAGTACAGGAGTTTCTTCCCCGAAGGAGTACAGTGTGATAATCAACCCCAAAGTAAAAATTACCAATACAGTTGTGAGTATCCTTTTCATAAGAAGAAAAGTTTGGTATAAGCGCCTGCGTTATAACATATATAAAATTAGATAATTTTATCGCTACGCAAATGTTAAAATACTTGTACGGTAATACGAAAAGGCCTGTTTAGTCTTTTTTTAACCCCGTTTTTATGCTTTTTTATCAGTTTTTGGCCCGAAATAGGGCTTTACCCCTAAAAAACGGCTACTTGGAATGAGTTCCATTACTTAGTACTCCTGACATTCGAAGCAGGCAGGCGTTATGCCTGTGTTTTGCAAACGGGCTGGTGGTGTACCGGGAATCTTACAGAATTAGCAATGAAGCACAATTCATTAGCTTTTTGATGCAGTTCATTGGCTTTGTCTGTCAGGGAGGCATCGGTGATTGTCACTTCAGGGTGCAGTGTCACTTCCGAAAAATATCCGCCGCCATCGGTGGTTTCAGTCATGGTGCCGGTGGCATGGTCCACATAATCTACCACAACAATACCGGCTGCCGAACAAAGGTGCAGATACCATAACATGTGGCAGGAGGAGAGGGACGCGACCAGCATTTCTTCCGGATTGTACCGGGTCTTGTCGCCACGGAATGAAGGGTCGGACGAGCCGGGAATATTGGGTTTACCAGCCGTTTGAAGAACGTGGCTGCGTTCATAAGACTGATAACTGGCGGTGCCGCTACCGGTATTGCCCGTCCACCGCGTTGTCATTGTATATTGATGTGCTTTCATATATGAGTGGTTAGCCGTTGTATTCTGCCAGTCTTTGGAGCAGGGGAAGAAAGGCTTCGATGAGCGACAGCTCTTCTGCCGAAAATAACTTATCCATTGCTTTTACCAGCCATTCTTCCTTGATACGCCTGTTTTCGTAGAGATGTTGAGTGCCTTTTTCCGTCAGGGATACGACGGACTTCCGTTTGTCGGTTTCGTCCATGACCCGGTTCACACAGCCAACTTCTTCCAGCCGGTTGAGGATCTGGGAAATGGCTTGTGCAGAGATCCGTTCCATTTCGGCCAATGCGGAGGGGAGTAGTTTCCCATGCTGATCAAGCAACCCCATGGTTAAAAGCTCAGCATTGGAGAAATCGGACGAGATATTTTGTTTGCGTAGCTGCCTTACGAGGCGGGTGATCGTACTGCGTAAGGACGCTGCTACTTCATCAGTTTTAGTAGGCATATAAGAAAATCAATTTGCAAAGTTACTTTACATTTATTTAACTACCTACACTATCTGGCCCTATATCTATCTGGCTAAAAAGTCGTACTTTTGTAAAGTAGCTTTATTAATTTACTTTATTAACATGTCAGTATTTCGTTCACTTAAACACCATAATTTCAGACTTCATTTTACAGGACAAGCCATTTCATTAATAGGTACATGGATGCAGCGGGTGGCCATCAGCTGGTTGGTATACCGTCTTACAGGCTCCGCTTTTCTGCTCGGGCTGGTTACTTTTCTCAGTCTGATACCGTCACTCGTGCTGGCGCCATTCGCCGGCAGTTTTATAGACAGACATAACAAATTCAAGGTGGTCATGGTTACACAGATCGCCCTGATGGTACAGGCAGGCGCTCTGGCGGCCATGGTTTGGCTGAATTACTACAGTATTGCCTGGATATCGGCACTGAGCCTGATGCAGGGGCTGATCAACTCTTTTGATACCACGGCCCGTCAGGCATTAATGGTTGACCTGGTAGATGATAAGGAGGACCTGCCGAATGCCATTGCCCTGAACTCTTCTGCCTTTAATGCGGCCCGGTTGGTGGGACCAGCGCTGGCAGGGATTATACTTAGCTCCCTGGGGGAAGATATTTGTTTCCTGGTTAATTTTCTGAGCTTTATCGCGGTGATCTGCTGTTTGCTGATGATGAAACTGAAACTGATCCCTGCCTCCAGATCGGAGGTGAATATCTGGATGGACCTGCGCAAGGGATATGAATATCTGAAAGAATCGCCTGACCTTTCCGCCCTGATCCTTTTATTGGCTGCTTCCAGCCTTTTGGTAATCCCATATACAACATTATTACCTGTTTTCGCTAAAGACGTTTTCCATGGAGACGCGACCACTTTCAGCTGGTTTGAAAGTGCAGCGGGATTAGGCGCATTGTTCGGAGCGGTCTTTATGGCTACGCTGAAACCTGGCCGTGATCTGGTACGGATGACGGTGATATCCAGTACTGTATTTGCCGTGGCATTGCTCGGCCTTGCGGTTTCCTCTTCCATGTTCCTGGCACTGGTAGCAACAGCTGCTACAGGTGCAGGACTGATGATCCAGAATTCTGCTATCAATACATATATTCAAACACATGCCTCTTCAGAGATGAGGGCAAGAACGTTGAGTTATTATATCATGTCTTATCAGGGTATGTTGCCTATCGGTAGTTTGTTGATAGGATACCTGGCGCATTTCTATGGTGTGGGAGTAGTGGTGTTCGTAGAAGGAATACTGGGAATACTGATCGTCCTGGTGTTCATGCTGCATCACAGAGGAGTAACACACTGGATAAGACTATTACATGTGATACGAGTAAGACATTTACGTTTATAAGTAAATACCGAGAGAGCTACAAACGGCCTCACTTCTATCATTGCATAGCAACAGGTTTCCTGCCGCTTGCATTGATAGGAGTGAGGCCGTTAACATTTCAAGGTTTAGGTAGCAGGGCTATTTGTGGAGGATGTAATTGAATTCACTTAATTCGGTAAAAACATTACTGTTTGACTGTTTAGTCGTCTTTAACCGGATTGCGGTAAAATTATTTTCACTTCCCGAAGGGATGAAAAAAGGCTTCAGGAAAGATTCGCCGTTAGAGAAGCTGACTTTGTAGCTTCCATCGTAACTATATGGTACTACATTAAACTGGATGTCTACTGTAAAAGTTACATCTTCGGTAAATTGCTGATCAAACAACAGAAAATCAAAGTGCTGGTCTCTTTCGTCACCAAACAGCATAATTAAATTGTCAGAAAGTGTTGACTGTGGATCAATATTAGAGATCTTACCACGGAGGGATAATTGAATGATGCCATCAGCTTTTTTTAACTCCCTGTTATCGAGAGACACAATAGTGGTAATTAATCCTCCAAATTCTACCTGGCCGCCTCTGGCCACATAGCCGCCGGTAATGTCATTCGGATTAGTACTGAATCCCGGATCGAGTTTAAATTTTAACATATTTATTGAAATTGATTTATTGAGCGGGTAATGATAATCCCCGCACCGTGGCCAATGGGGACAGGCGTAGCCCGGCCACATTGACCACCATCATAAGGAACAGATGACTGTATTTGCAGTTGTGCAGGTTGGGGTTCAACTAATGGTTAACTGAGTCGGGGTATTATCATGAGTTTTGGGGTTTTTCTAACAAACAACGGTAGGGTTTTCTGCTATCATCGTTTGATAAAACAAAGATAGTTTGTGGTTACGCACTGGTCATGCGTAGTAAAAAAAAGGCTGACCAAAAGTATTGGTCAGCCCCTTTAAATTGGATATCTGGTAAGGTATATTATCGTTTAGAAACGCTAAAGCCTTTGTCTATTTACAACGCATTCAGGGAAAGGTTGTACTGCGCAGGACTACCAAAAATTGCCAGGGTCACGCTAAACAGGTTAGGGATCACATTCCTGTCAACCGTTGCTCCCCATACCTGATTTGGGAACTCTTGTACAAAGCTGTAAGAAGCTACAAAATTTCCATTCAGGAAAAAGCTGATGTGGCTTGTACTGGGAATGGAATAGGTATAAGCTCCATAAGTACCTTCAATAGGCCAGGTTAATGGTGGTACAGCAACAGAATTAACGGCAACTGGACTAACAGTAACCGCTGGAACAGCAGCAGTATCAGCAGATGGAGCTTTGGTGGCCTGGATAGTTTGAGCATTTGAGATCAGGCTAGAGGATAATAGTGCGCATGCTGTCAGCATCGCAATGGGCAACATTTTTTTCATAAATAAATTTGTTTTGTCGGGTTTTGTTTACGTAAATGTGTTAATGGTTTCTGTTAATGTTATGCATAACGGGTAACGTGAATAAAGATATACTTTAATTTAATTCGTAGCGCAGAGTGCAAACTGTTTTTTTTGAAGTAGTGATGAAGTAAACAGTAAGACAATTAGTTAGCGCTGAAAAAAAATTATCCAGGTATTATTTGTAGAAATGACACATTTTTTATCAGACAATGGTAACTACATATACTATACGAAATACTTCTTTGCTATACAGCTCATTGATGCGTTTATGCGGAACGAATGCCGGTAAGATCATAACGGTGTTAGGTCATTTGCTTGTCAGCTGTTAAAAAAGTATTGTAATTCTCATCCGGTTTTGTTACTTTTATTAAGTAAGTAACCACGTGAAGTTGACCTGTTGGCCATAAGAAAAATCCATTAAAGAAATCCATTACAAAACTCTAATGAAACACTAGTCCCGCCAGCAGTTTTTCATTTTACACTGAACATATGAAACTCAGAGCTTTCAATTTAATTATTGAAGCAATTACTGCTGTATTGCTTTTACTATGGATCTATACCGGCCTCAATAAACTGATCCATTATGACAAATTCAGTTTCGAAACCGGCCGTTCCCCCTTTCTGCAACATATAGCACCATTGGTAGCCATGATACTGCCTGCGGGCGAGCTTGTGATAGCTGCATTGCTGATCTTCAGGCGAACGCGTGTAATGGGCTTATATGCTTCATTGTTTCTGATGACCCTGTTCACCGGTTACGTCTATGTAATGTTGCATTATGCCTATGATCTCCCTTGTAGCTGTGGCGGAATTATTGAGTTATTAACCTGGGAGCAGCACCTCGTAGTTAATTGTATGTTAACCTTGCTTACAGCGATCGCCATATTGCTGCAAAGCCGGATGACTGTGCTGAACAGGCAAACTATTTCATTGTCTTAACTCTTTTATTGATCAATAAAACAGGACCCTCTCCTCCTGTATAAGCAGAGGCAGCCCCCGGCTGTTATTAATTCCTAATCATAAAAAAGCTAACACATGAAAAAGATGAAAATCAGTTTTGCTGCACTGGTAGCTGTAGCTGCCGTTGGATTAACCGTCTCTACCAATGCAGGCACAATCATTAAAAAGACAGAAGACGCCTGTTACCGTACAGTTACTATTCCAGGACTGCCGTCAGATCGTACTGCTACTTATGGCGGGAACCTCGTCCTGGGATTCGGCAATTCAGTAAAGAGCGTAGCTGATGCTAATAGCGCCAGCAATTGTAGCGGCGATGGATATTTCTGCTGTGCTACTACATTCCAGTCACAAGGAAAGACATACGTTTGGGAAGTATTCCTGACTGATCTGTGATCCTTTATTAAGTAATTAACAGAGACTACTTTCAGGTAGTCTCTGCTTCTCTGTATGTTTTACAAATATGAAACGAACGCTAATACTAATCAGTTGTACGATGATGCTGGCACTTGGTTGCCTGGCTTTGCTGGTGGCAGTATCGGGCATGCCTAACGATAAGAAGAATGGTTTTGAAAGACAATGGCTTAAAATGACAGTTCGCCAGCAACGTGCATATCAGTTGCCGCTTGTTGCTGAAAGGTTATTCGGAGTTGGAGATAGTCTTTACTTGTCAGAGCCATCGCATCGCCAGGTATATCGTCTTGATAATGATCTGCACATCATAGACACTGTGCATTTAAATGTTAATAAACAGCTCAAACCTCCGGTGAATTTCTTTGCCAGCACAGACCATATTTACATACACGAGTATAATAGCGGGCGCGTATTTTCTAAGGAGATACATGCCGCAGTATTTGATTCTGTAAAACTATCAGATGGACCGTTTGTGAAGTCTCTACAGTTGTCGGATTCCCTGGTAGTAATAAGGGGTTTTCCGGACGGTAGTCCCAGACCTGTGTTTATGCGCATTAACATCCGTAATGGCGAGCAGCGTCAGTCCGATGTGCTGTCTGAAAAGGCGGATGCCGGTTTCTCCAGCGACGGCATTTTATGTAGCAATACAAGAAAGGACCGCCTGTTTTATATACCTTATTTTGAAAATGGTATTTACTGTATGGATAGCGATATACAGTTGCTTTACAAACATCCTACTATTGACACTGTTTTTAATAGTGACATCCAGGTTACAAACAGAGCATCCGGAGAGATGCAAAAGTTATATGCATCTAAGCCCCGTGCAAAGGTGAATAAGCGCGCTTTCGCGAATGACCAGCTGTTATTTGTTGAATCCGAGTTGCGGGCAGATAATGAAAAAGAAGATACATTCCAGCAATATCCGGTACTCGATACCTATCAAATAGAAAGTGGCAGTTATGCCGGTAGTTTTTATCTTCCTGTGGATAAACGGAAGGTCTTATCCTATTATGTCAATGGTGAGAAATTATATGTGCTGTTAAAAGACCAGGTGGTGTCATTCTTAATAGAGCTGCATTAAATAGCCGGCAGGTTAGCCTGCCGTATGCCGGAATAATCCGCGCTGGCAAATTGACGATATACAAACAAAGCTACCTAACCAGCATGAAGCCATTCGTAAATTATGCGGGACAAAAGGGGTATTTTACTGTAAATAAAAAGCCTTCAGATCTTTCGACCAGAAGGCTTTAACCTGTAAACCAGACGAGGATTCGAACCCGTGACCTCCTCCGTGAAAGGGAGGCGTTCTTCCAACTGAACTACTGGTTTATCTCCGTTACTTGCGGTAACAGGGCACAAGTATACATTATTATTTTTAATTATTTCATAATGCATAAATAAAGCGATCACTCCTATGCAGAAGTGATCGCAATAACTAAATAAAACAGGGTAATAATCGGAAGCAACTTTGGTTTTAGAGTCGAAGCAATGCTTTCCTACGACACCTGTTAAGTAGGTATTAAAAAGATACGGGGTAATAAGGCGTAAGCGACTTAACAGATTGTTCTGCCATGTTGAACTATTCGCTTTGCAGCGAAGAGGGACTCGAACCCCCATCCACCCCTTGGATCGAAGTAACGCTTACTAACGACACCCGTTAAGAAGATAATAAGCCGGAGTAACATCCGGGAAGCGTTCTGTGCTTAACCATCTCAGCCATTCTCCCTACTTCGGGCGAAGAGGGAATCGAACCCCCGTATGCAGATCTCAGAACGAAGTAACGCTAGTCTACGACATCCGGCTTAAAAAGAACTTAGTAAAAATTAAGAAGGAGTAAAAGCGGAAAGCGTGTTTACTGCTCACCAAGTTGAGCGCTCACCCAATGAGGGAGAGGGAATCGAACCGAAGTAGCGCTTACCTACGACATCCTTCTTAAAGAAGTTTAAAAACAGAATGGGATAACAGGCGGAAGTGATTTGACGGTTCCGCTGCACGGGGCAGCCCGAACCATCAACGGCATGAGCAAATGGCGAAGTAACACTTTCTTAAACGACACCCATTCTGAAGAACTTAAAAAAGAATAAAGCAGGGTAACAAACGATAAACATGTTTTTCTTTCCGGTGCTCTCACCAGCTGAGCTATCCGCCCTTGTCAGAGCAGAGTGGGGCTCGAACCCACGAACCTCCGGGATCATTACGAAGTAATGCTTACCAACGACACCTGCTTTTTCTTGAACATCCCTCCCTTTTGGAGGGATGTTTTATGAGGTTACAAAAAATGAACTGCTATAAAGCAAGGCCGGCAATTTCTGTGATAGCGTCGCTACCTTTTTCAATGGCATCCATTATTTCAAATATTTTATCGCTCCATCCCGCTATCAGGAACACATCATTTCTACGCACGTCTAATGGTACCGTATTATACCCCGCAAGGTCAAAGAGATACAACTTCGCTTTTGGCGCTATCTTTTTGTATTCTTCCCACATTGCCGACATGGTGTTCGGTTTTGATGGTTGTGCAGTGGAATTAGATGTGCTATCCCACAACTGCCCGTCGGTGAAGAGCATGATCTTATCAGCCACTTGTTTCCTCTTGATCAGATCTGCCAGTACCAGATGGCCATTTGTTGCATATCCGACTTCTCCTTCCCGGCGATAGAACTCGTCTACGTTACCAAGAATGTTATCCGGAGACATGCTCACCAACTTCCAGGTATCACCGAACATACCGGCAGTAACATACTCACACTTGTGCTGCAACAGCATCCCAAGCAACAGACCTATATCATAAAGCAGCACCTTGCTCTTGGCCGAAATTGGCTTCTGCATAGAACCGGATACGTCACACGCTATCACTACACGGGTCTTTACATCAAATCCCTTTACATGCTGCACACTTGTTTGCAGCGCTTTTTCCAATGCACGTTTGATGTTGATGATCATACCATGTTTGATATCCTTCAGTTCTCTGTAGGCCGACAGGTAGCGGAAAGGCAGCTGTTTTGATTTCATGACTGCTTCCTTGTCAGACAGCGTCGCACATACCTTTTGCAGGTGCTCTGCGCTGACGTCATAGTCCAGCATATTACGCAGGTTACGTAATGTTGCCATATAACCCAGCAACCCGCTGTCTATCAGGTATTCCCATGACCTTTTGAAGGCCTCCTGCTTCTGCTTTTCTGATTTGTACTTTATCTTTCCCGCAGCAGATAATGTCGTTTCCCAGGTGTAAGGCGTTTCCAGACTGTCTTTTGCTATCTTGTTGAATAGCAATTGTTGCGCCTCGTTTTTCGCCTTCGGGTGTACGACAAACAGTGCATCTTTTAATGTCACTGCTGTTTTACGGTTATATTTTGCGAACTGGTATTCGTCAAATTTATTGAATGCAGTAGCCAGTCCTTTCTGTAACTGTTTGCTCAGATTGTGCAGTTTCTTTTCTTCGTTCCTGTCATTGGCCAGTATATAATATGCCAACAGTTCTGTGATCTCATCTGCACGTTGAACAACACGGCCCGTCATCTGGCTTACCAGGTTATCTCCCTTGTGTATCTTTGCCAGTTCAACTGCCAGCACCATTGGTACGGAGCGCAGGTACATCTTTTCACGTGTATACACCGCCAGTCTGGCTACGAAGCCCGGATCGGCTTTAGCGATCAGGGAACGGATACGTTCCAGCTTATCTGTGGTTTTCTCATAAAACTGGTCCTGCAGAGATGCGGTAACTACAGCACTGTATAGCTCCAGCTCCGGCGTAAGCGTATATGCCTTCGCGTTCTCATGGTTGGTAACCGGCTTTGTAGTTTTGATAGAATTGAATCTCATGACCGTTATTGTTTGTTTGATGATACAAAGTTGTAATGTGTGTGCGCACTCTTTTTGCGCAGGATAAAATTCTTTTTAAAATTTTTCAGAACTTATCTTGACAGCGCCGGTTGATAAATGTCAAGTCTATTTTTCGGCAAATGTCATTCAGGATGGATAAGTATATGATTACCTTTGTTTAAACAGCCAGACCACTGTATTAAAGTTGTGAAAACTATCCGTTGGCATGCCCTCGCTGCCAGCCCTTATGTCGGGTATTAAGTCCCAAGTGAAGTTTAAAATAACGTAAATGGAAAAAGCATTGTTGGCTACCCTTGAGGGTAGAAATACGAAAGTGGGCCCGCTGTCGATCAATCGCCTGTTCCCTAACCGGTATGTTCAGGCAATTGGCCCTTTTGTATTAATAGATCAGATCTGCCCCGTCAGTAATGTATCCGGCGAACAGCCCTCAGAAGCCGGAAAACACGTTCATCCTCACCGGGGAGTGGCTACTTTCAGCTACGTCCTGGATGGTGAAATGGAATACGCTGACAGCCATGGGAACCGGGCCACTGCCAAAGCCGGCGACGCGCACTGGCTGATGTCAGGCAACGGCATCCTCCATGAAGAAATACCACGTAGTACGACCCAGGGGCGCCCTTTGCATGCCATTCAGTGGTGGATCAACCTGCCAGCGGCTAACAAAGGAGAAACGCCTGTATATATGTTCCTGGACAGATCAGACTTTCCTTCCATTGCCCTACCGGATGATGCGGGAACCGCGAAAGTCCTGATCGGGGATATCGGGACAGATACCTCTCCTGTCCCTGTTTATAATAATCACTTCATCTGCCACCTGCGCCTGAACCCGGGAGCGAAATACACGATGCCGGTAGAAAAGCGATATGAATATGCTGTATTCGTGCCCGCCGGAGAAGCCGTGGTGAACGGACGACGGCAAGGTCCTTCCCGGCTGGCTGTTTTTGATCTTGGCGGTGACGAGCTCATTTTCTGTAATAAAGAAACATGTGTTATAGATATCCTGGTGTTTGCAGGGGCATCCCAGAACGAGCCATTTATTACGCAAGGCCCTTTTGTAATGAACAACAGACTGGAAATTGCCGAGGCTTACCGGGACTTCTTTGACGGAAAGTACGGGTCTATTAAGCCTTAGGGAAAAAAATACAAGTCTTAGGGAAGTATGTCCATTTTTAGCGGGTTGAATTTGTTGCAATTTTACATCGTCAATAACGACGAACAAAACAGATCAAACTTATAAAAATGAAAACATTTAACGTTCCTACAAGAGAAGAAGTAAGTCCCGCTAACCAGGTGTTGTTTGACAATTTGAAGAAAGGTATCGGTAAAGTTCCTAACCTGTACGCGACATTAGCTCATTCTGAAAATGCACTGGGCGCTTACCTGACATTGCAGAGCAGCAAAAGCTCTCTGAAAGCGAAAGAGAAAGAAGTAGTGAATCTGGTAGTAAGCCAGGTGAATGAATGTGAATATTGTTTGGCTGCACATACATATATTGGTAAACTGAATGGTTTTACAGACGAGCAGATCATCGAGATCCGCAAAGGTGGCGCTTCATTTGATCCTAAACTGGATGCGCTGGCCAGTCTTGTAAAAAACGCCGTTGAAAATAAAGGTAAACCTGAACCTACATTGGTCGACCGTTTCTTTGTGGTTGGTTATACCAATGAAAACCTGGTGGATACAGTTTTATTGATAGGGGACAAAATGGTCACTAACTATCTGCATGGTATCACTAAGGTTCCGGTTGATTTTCCTGCTGCTCCGGCACTGGTTTAAATATCTTAATCGTCATATAATTCATATAGAACAGGGGCGTACCGCTTCTCCTTTCCAAAGGAGGCGCGGTTTTCGCATTTTAAACAACCCCATAAAAAAAAGGCCCCCTCGTATAAACGAAGCGGCTTTCCTTCCTGATTAACATAACCATAGTGTACTAATATCGTCTACGAAAACTCAGTTTTTTTATAATGACGTCATCGTCTATATTCGAGATAAGGTAATTACTGTTTAACACCGACGGTCCGGCGCCTAACAGGTACATGTATGTGCTAAGTGAATGTGTCGATCCAGGTAACCAGCTGATCTTCGAATCTTCCAGTGAGTCCAGCGGAATACCGTTGTGTACATGGTCGTAGCCAAATGCATCCAGCATAGTTGGCACGAGGTCGGGCAGATTATAATAACGCTCGCTGGTTGTAATAAGCGTTTTGTAAAAAGAAACAAATGCCTGATCGCCTACACAAGGAGAACCGAACGTATAAGATCGGCAGGGAAAAAGCGAATAAGCATCGCCCGCTGCAAATAAAGTGGCCATCGCAGCACCGGCGCCATGGCCCGTACACACCATAGGTTGTGCATCATCTTCCGACTGCATATCCGTATAACGGATGCTATACCTGATATACTTCAGTAATCCTTTGGGCTTATTTTGCCCCGGATCCGAAAAGGTCATATTGTTAAACATGTCCAGGAAGCCGGATACGATATTGCCGCTATTATTACCAAATGGTCCGGGGGATGGCAGTATATCCAATGTCTCCGCCCAGTCGAGATAATTTTCTGTCCCTTTGAGCGCCAGCACATAGGTGGCCGGTGAGTCCGGCGAGAAATTGGTTTTAGCGAGGAACCCGCAATATACCAGCCCTCCTTTCTCTTTATTGGTATCCTTCATATGAACGTTGTATACCAATGTATAACCCGCCGGAAAATACGGGTACTGTTCCTGTAACGGACTCTGCTCCCTGACCTGGTAAGCAGCATGGATGAAATAAGCGTATTTCAACGCAGCCGTCTTTGCAGCCTTCACCATAACCTCACTTTTTAAACGGTAGTAATGATATTGTGAAGGTAGCGGCTACAGCCTCTCCCATGGAAGGAAAAGGCATAAAACGGGCTTTTGAGGGTATAAGTGGTTGAGGGAGGGGAATGGGATTGGGTGGACCGTCAGAAATAAGGGTAATTGTCAGGCGTTCTGCCTGACAATCTGTTCCAGATTATTCACCGGAACTACGCCAGATTGGCGCCAAACTATTTTTCCCTGCTTGAAAAGGATCAGCGTCGGAACTCCCTGCACGTGATAAGCATTGGCGGCAGCGGGATTTTTGTCCACATCTACTTTGATAATGGTAGCGGCGTCACCTACTTTCTGCTTCAGCTGGTCCAGGATAGGGGCCTGCATTTTACAGGGGCCACACCAGGTTGCAAAGAAATCCACCAGTACCGGTTTGTCACTATTTATAAGCTCTGAGAACGTTGCCATAATTTATACTGTTAGTTTGCCTATGATCACACAAAAAATATGCAAAAGTGCCATACCTGTTGTTGTGGCAGTCCCTGCTATTTCTGATACGGCAGGGTGGGTACGCTGTGCATCCTCTATTTTTACCTATATATCTATCATTTTTACAAGCCTCCGAATGTAGGGAAGTATGATATTTGTATGGATATCCGATTTTTTAATTGATTAACGAAACAGACATGGAATACAGATTTCTGGGAGGATCAGGATTACAGGTGCCCGTATTGACATTTGGCACTGCTACATTCGGTGGAAGTACTGAATTTTTTAAGGCATGGGGTAGTACACATGGAGACGAAGCGGCACGTATGGTTAACCTTTGCCTGGATGCCGGCGTTAATTTATTTGATACATCAAACAGTTATTCTGACGGGCTTTCCGAAGAAATACTTGGAAAGGCTATCGGCGAAAAACGCAGTCAGGTACTTATTTCCACAAAGTCTACTTTCCCTGTGAGCGGGGCTTCCGGCGCTAACTTCCAGGGTTCATCCCGCTATCAGCTCATCAAAAATGTGGAAGGCAGCTTAAAACGGCTGAATACCGACTATATCGATATTTATCACATGCACGGATTTGATGGAAATACCCCGATAGAGGAAGTATTACGCAGCCTGGATGATCTTATACAAAGCGGGAAGGTGCGCTATATAGCGGCCTCTAACTTTTCCGGCTGGCACCTGATGAAATCTTTGTCTATTTCTGAAAGATATGGATGGAACAAGTATGTGGCCCACCAGGTGTATTACTCTCTTGTGAACAGGGAATACGAGTGGGAGCTGATGCCGCTGGGCCTTGACCAAAAGGTAGGCGCCCTGGTGTGGAGCCCGCTGGCTGCCGGTATGCTGGGTGGTAAATATCGCCGTAATCAGCCCTTCCCTGCCGATAGTCGCGTGGCGCAGGGTGGCAGTCCAGTACCTTCATTTGCCGTACCGGATGAGCTGTTATACAAGGTCGTTGATGCACTGGATGAAGTAGCCCAGGAAACAGGTAAGACAGTTGCACAGGTTGCGATCAACTGGGTATTGCAGCGGCCCACAGTATCCAGTATCATTATCGGCGCCAGGAATGAGGAGCAATTGAAACAGAACCTCGCAGCTGTTGGCTGGAACTTAACTGTGGACCAATTGAAAAAACTGGATGCAGCAAGTGATGCTCCTACCATTTATCCATACTGGCATCAGCGGGATAACCTGACATTAAACCCGTTGCCAAAGTTTTATTAAGAGGAAGTACAGCATTAACATGGTGTAAAATAAAGAGCCCCGCGTCAGTATTGGCGCGGGGCTCTTTATAAGAAGGTGTGATTATTTCACCTGTGTATTCGGTTTGTAATCTGCATACCACTGACCCAATGTAGTGAGTTTACCAGTAGCATCAAAAAGTGCCGAAGGCCATAACCTTGTACTTGTAGGAGAACCGGAGAACCAGGAGTAGCGGTGTACATATGGTAAGGCTTCCAGTCTTGGCAGCACGCGTTTCATGAAAGCTAACACAGAATCAGGCCTGTACATGTTACCATCGATGGTTGTTGAGTTGTTATCTACCGTAGCAAATTCGGTGATCCAGATAGGTTTTTTGTATTTGTCATGGATCTCCTGTAACAAATGTTCAAAGTGCACATCGTCAAGGCCTACATACATATGCAGACAGATGAAGTCTACACGGCGTTTCTGCTTGGCTGCTTTGTCCATGAACTCACTCAGCCAGGTTACTGTAGGCCATGCAACAGCTGGACTTCCCAATGGCAGGCCAATGCTTTCCAGTTTAGGCCAGAGCGCCAGCGCTTCATCAACAGTCATGTTCGACTGATCTCCAAGATCAGGTTCATTGAATCCTAATACATATTTAACGGTACCGGAAGCTTTCATTTTTTTCACAGAGTCGATCTGCGCATCAGTTACATTGCCTTTACCCCAGAACATAGATACGAATTCGCAGTTCTGTGGTACTGTCTTAGCCGGTAACGGAGTGCCCCATGTATAGAACCAATGGCTTTTCAATCCTACTACGTTTGCATACCAGGTGCCATAAACGGTTTGAGTGCTGAAGTCTGCACCTTTTTTACCGGTCTTAGGCGCTTCATAAACCACTTCGTTTTCGTCTCCGTTGCCTCCGCCACCGGGAGTAGGATCAGGATCGTCTTTTGTGTCTTTACTGCAGGCGATAAACAGGGATAAGCTCATTAAGAGCGCGAGTTTCAATTTGGTCATTCCAGGATATTTAAGTTGGCTTCAGAATATGGTTATACTCAAAATTCGTTTGCAATGATATTGATTTTTGATATCATTTAACATTATTATTCACGGGCATTATCTCCTTACGGTAACTACTATCTGAAAATCAGTGATCAACGATATGATCATCATAAACCTGTAACATTCATATGTGTCATACTCACAAAGTGAATGGAAAGGATTCCGAAGACGCCTTTGCCGGAGGGAATGCATTTCCAATGCCAACGGGTGGAACCTCCCGTCCTGCTAACATTACGCCCGATAAGGAAACGGGTATCGGTAACTGGACAGCAGAACAGTTTGTAGCGAAGTTTAAATTGTTTGCTGATAGTGCTGTAAATAATCAGCTTGCACCGAAAGGAACATTTAATAGTGTCATGCCCTGGAAAATTTATTCAGGCATGGATACCAGCGATCTGCGGGCTATTTATGCTTACCTCAGAACCGTGAAACCTGTACATCGTAAGATTGAAAAATTCACGCCCTGATAGGGCACATCCCCTTAATTGGGGGTAGGTAGCTACCATATTAGGTGGCATAAATAATCACAAGATCCCGATAACTTTGCGAACCGGATTGAAAGAACAGTACAACCGGACAGTGAACAATAACTTACTGACATGAAAGATAAAATAATGACACGCATAACCAGTATGCTAATGCGTGTGATGTTGCTGATCATAGTGGGGGCTTATATCTACCTCAAATCAAATGCTGCTGTTACTGCCAGTGCTGAAGCAGACGAAACCTCTGTCGTATTGAAGGCGTTTGAAAGCAGTGGCTCTCAGATGAATACGGACACTCTTTCGTATGACGCAATGCTGGTGTTGGAACATATAAAGGCAGAGGCGTATGATATCGGCCAGCATCCTCCCTTTCCGGGACCATTTTACATTAAAAAGATTAAATAACCTGCTATATACATTTGTTGAAGAACCTGATATTTTAAGAGTGATGAAGCGTTATTATCCTGATTATCCCTTAGAAGACACACACACACACGTTGTGAGCAAGGCCGGTCGACAGACCGGCCTTTGCTTTAAACAGCATATTCCTGTTCGAGATATTGATAGATAGCGATCATATCAGCGGCTCCCAATCCTTTTGCCACCGCCTCCTGTAGTGTAGTAAAAAGCGCATTGCCCATCGGCGTATCCATTCCCTGGCCCTTTGCAAGCCGGATATCTTTTGCCAACAGGCTTAACGGGAATGCCGGTGTGAAATCATGATTGATGATATTGCGGGACTTTGTATTGGAAATTACACTGGCTATTGGTCCGCCGTTGATGAGTGTAAGTAATTGTTCGGGAGAGACACCGTTATTCTTAGCAAATACGACGGCTTCCGACAGTCCCTGAAGGGTGATGCCCAGGAATGTATTGATGGCTAATTTAGCGTAATTACCGGCCCCGTTTTCGCCGAGCAGATACGCGGCCTTACCGAGTGCATTAAAGATGGGTTTTGCCCGTTCAAAATCTTCCGCCCGCCCGCCGGCCATAATGACCAGCTGTGCTTCTTCAGCAGGTTTCACACTGCCCGATACTGGTGCATCCATATACCAGATGCCCGCTGCTTCACATAAGGCAGCCAGTTGCCTGGTAGTATCAGGGGAAACAGTGCTCATATCAATGGCCAGCATATCTATAGGAAGCGTCACAGAAAGAATGCCTTCCGGCCCCTCATACACTTCTTTCAATGCTGCATCATCAGTAAGCATAGTGATCACTATGTCCACATCTTCCACCAGGTGTTTAGGACATGTAGCTACCTGTACGCCGAGCTTTTCCTGCAATTCGGCAGCTTTAGCAGTAGTGCGGTTGTATACCTTTACATTGAAACCGGCTTTTACAAGGTTTGTTACCATTGGGGCGCCCATGTTGCCAAGACCGGCCCATCCTATTTTCAAGTGATTCATAAGACTGCATTTTGATGGTCTGTATAAATCTAGGAAAAACATAGTAAAGGGCACAAATTATTCCTGGCAATGGAAGCGCCTGCCAGCTACCCCTGGCAGGGGTTTAGTTAAATATCACGGATGCTTTTAAATGTGTTATATAATCGATCCTGTCTGTATGATCTGTCGCGGACATTTGTTTCCAGCCCGGCGCCTGATATGTTTCGTAAGCCATTGTTGTTCCTACCTTCACTACTTCCACCGTTTGCAGATGCGAAGGGACCTTCGCGCCAAACCAGTGTGCATCTTCCTGCTGTGACCATGTGGCCAGTCTCAGCTCCGCCCCGGCTGGATAAGGGCCTGTGGCACCGCTCCTGGCATATTGTACGGCGATAGCATTCCCATAAAGTACGCTGTGCGTTTGCCGCTTTTTATCAATAACAGAACTGATTAGTTGTTGCTGCGGCATCTTGAGTAATTTGTCAGGCCTGTCGGCATCCGCCATCGCCTCTGTAAAAACGAGGTCTTTGTCTTTCATTGGCTTGTGACAGTTTACACATTCTTCAGAGAACGTCAGGGTCTTGCCATAAGGTTTCAGATCATTCCCTTTCCATCTTGCCCATCCCCAGCTGCCTGTCTGGGCATACTGTTTATCATCTTTTATCATGAACTCGACCTGTTTAAGCTCTCCCGTATTGGAAACACTGTTGCTGTCTGTCAGTTCTTCCCAGGCTACCTTGGCGAAGATCGTACCATTGGGCCACGGGTTGGTCTTATGTTTATTGATAGCATCTATCGCTACATCATTACCAAGAATAACCCTCATCGTGCCATTATCAAATCTGTCGGTAATGTTCACGATCTGCCAGTCCCTGTAGTTATGGATATACTCAATACCATTAGGCGCAGGTTTTACTGCCGGAACAGCAGGAAGCGCACCTACGACCCATTTACGGAATTGCTGTTGCGCAACCGTGATACGTGACGTATCAGATATCCTGAGAGGCGCCAGGCTGCTAACATATGTTTTGAGCGTATTGACGTCTTTTTCAGTTAACCTGGCATCGCCGTGGAAGGTAGTGTACGAAGGCAGCGGCATTGTCCCGAACATAACCTGGTTTACTGATAAAAAGAGGTTAGCCTTCTGATCGCCAGGGGCCAGGCTGTCCCAGTTAGAGAAGTTCAACGCTTTTCTCCCATCCCTGATATGACCTGCTACCAGCCAGGATGCAGGGGCTATTTCATCAAACCACTTCAGATTGGTCTCGTTCGAGTGGCAATCATAACAGGATACCCGTAAAATATTCGCAACATCGGCAGGCGCCTTGATATCGCCCGTAACTGGTGGATGTGGGATATCGGGCCTGATGAACTGTATAGAGATCAAACCGCCGGTAATGATCAGGGCAATGATAACAAGTCGTTTCTTTAGGAAAGCAGATACAGACATAGTTGGTCCAGTTTAGTCGTATTCGCAAAGTTGCAGGAAGAGTAAAACACCGGAAAGTTAAAATGGTTGTATGGGGTAAATAAATAGCTGAACGTGGCAAATTGGGGGTTGAGCCCTCCGGCACTTCAATAGAAAATAAATAGACAGACTTGTCTGTTTGTATTGATAATTCTTTTACCTTTGTGCCATGAGTAAAGAAACACTACAACCGAGGGAGCGGATATTAGAGACTGCCTATGAGCTCTTTCTACGTCAGGGATATAACTCAACCGGGATCAATCAGATCATTGAAGAAGCCGATGTGGCCAAAGCCAGCTTTTACCAGCATTTTAAGTCGAAGGAAGACCTGTGTGTAGGGGTACTGGAAAAACGTCATAATTATATAGAGGAACAACTGCAGGCATTGTCAGCACAGAAGAGGAGCGCTAAAATGAAAATCCTCGCTTCTTTTGATCTTATTGCCCTGCTGAACGAAAAAGAGGATTTCCGTGGGTGCGCTTTCCTGAATATCCTTTCCGAGATCCCTGCCGGCAACATGAAAGTGAGAAGTGTCATTCATTCACATAAAAGTAATATCAGGCAGTCTTTTAAAGAATTGCTGCAACACGCGGAACTGGCAGACCATATCTATCTGTTATATGAAGGCGCTTTTGTAGAAAGCCAGTTATACAGAGACCAGTGGCCGGTGAACAGGGCCAGGAAAATAGTTAATTCATTAATCAATTAAATAAACCTAATATGGAAAAGAGATATCCGTTACCACCATTTACATTAGAAACAGCGATCCAGAAGGTGCAGCTGGCAGAAGACGCATGGAACTCACAGGACCCTGAAAGAGTATCACTGGCGTATAGCATTGATACCGAATGGAGGAACCGCTCTACATTCCTGAACGGAAGGGAGGAAGCAAAGAAATTCCTGGAAGATAAATGGAAGAAGGAACTGAACTATAAATTGAAGAAAGAGCTGTGGGCGTTCATGGACAACAGGATCGCTGTCAGGTTTGAATATGAATACCAGAATAAAGAAGGTCAATGGTTCCGGGCTTATGGTAATGAAAACTGGGAGTTTGATGAGAATGGCCTTATGCAGCGCAGGTTTGCCAGTATTAATGACCTGCCTATCCAGGAGTCAGAAAGAAGATTGTAGCCGGTAAAAAGGGCGGTGGGGTAAAAAGTACAATAATAATCGCCAAATGTGCATTGATTGCCCTGTACGCCTGGCTTAATTTTGTGTTATCAGTTAATGATCAACAAACAAAACAAGCCACTCTTAAACTAACAGAACTATGAAACGTACAGCAACCGCCATCTGGAATGGCACCATTAAGGAAGGTAACGGTAACATCACTACACAGAGCACAGCGCTTAGCAAAACGCAATACTCTTTCAAAAGCCGTTTTGAGGAAGGTGTCGGTACCAATCCGGAAGAATTGATCGCTGCAGCACACTCAGGTTGTTTTAACATGAAACTTACTTTGGACCTTGAAGCAGCAGGCTTTAAAGCAGAAACATTGGAAACGACATCCGCAGTAACACTGGATAATGGTACGATCACCCGTTCTGATTTATCAGTAAAAGCAAAAGTGCCGGGTATTACCAATGAACAATTCCAGGAAATTGCCGCAGGTGCAAAACTGGGTTGTCCGGTAAGCAGGGCCTTGAACCTGGAAATGTCCCTGCAGGCGGAATTAGTAGGCTGATAAGTTCAACAAATCAACATATATCTGTATCTGAATCCTCGCCGGTCGACCGGTGAGGATTTGTTTTTTTAACCCCTGTAGCCTGCGCCTTTGGTACGCGGGAAGAAGTCTTCACACAGGTATGTTTCCCAAACATTCCGGCTACAACTCTCTCAGTTTTGGCTACAACATAGTCCTCCGCTCTCTTGAATTTTGCATCATAAATAATTTACGAGCATGATGAAATACGAAATCAAAGGAAAGGTGGTAGCCATTACTGGTGCAAGCAGCGGGATCGGTAAAGCGATTGCATTACTGCTGGCGAAGGAGGGTGCAAAGGTTGTACTAGGCGCCCGCAGACCTGATCGTCTTGAAGAACTTGCCGAGGCTATAAAGGCTAATGGGGGTGAGGCGGTTTATGCAGCTACTGATGTGAAGCGCCGTGATGATCTAATCGGTCTTATACAGTTGGCCATTGCCACCTACGGCCGGCTTGATGTTATGATCAATAACGCCGGAATAAGTCAGTTGTCCCGTATTGACGAACTGGATGTTGACGGCTGGGAAGAAATGATCGATGTGAACCTGAAAGGCGTGTTGTACGGTTTTGCCGCCGCCATACCCATTTTTCGGAAACAAGGCTCCGGCCATATCATCAACATTATTTCCACTGCAGGAATAAAGATCACTCCCATGATGGGCGTGTATGCCGGTACGAAGAACGCAGTACGTACGATCAGTGAGGCCCTGCGACAGGAATCTGACGGTTGGCTGCGTGTAACGGGCATATCGCCGGGATTTGTGCAAACAGACTTTGTGAACAATTTAAAAAATCAAGAGATGAAGGCCGCTCTCCTGGAAAGAATGGACAACCTGGGTATCTCTCCTGATGCAATTGCCAGTGCAGTAGCGTTTGCCATTGGACAGCCTGCTAATGTCGATGTGGGCGATATCGTGATCCGTCCTGCTGCGCAGGATTAATTGCGTAATTTTACACAGGTGCCGCATGGCGCCTGTGAGCTTCATAATTGAAGAGGAAGAGGTATGAAAAAACTGACAGCAGCACTGCATTCATTCAATAGCATATCCGAGTTGATGCGCCATTTGGAGCAACCTAGTCCACTGCATCCACTTGTAGCGTTGATCAACTACGATAATACAAAACTGGTCATCGCGGACGAAGAAGAAAAATATTCTCTTGATTTTTATAAGATATCTTTCAAGACGAGTTTTAATGGTCAGGTAAAATACGGACAAGGTTATTATGATTTTGAAGAAGGCGGCCTGGCTTTTTTAGCGCCGAAACAGATCGTTACTGTTTCAGGGAAAGATGACAGTCATGAAGGATATGCGCTCTTCTTTCATCCCGATCTGATCAGGAATTACCCTTTAGGTAATGCCATCCACAAATACGGTTTCTTTTCCTATGCCATATCTGAAGCCCTCTGCCTGTCCGACAAAGAAAAGAAAGTGATTGCTGCCCTGTTTGACGCGATCTCCGGCGAACTTGCCAATAACATTGATCATTTCAGTCAGGATGTGCTGGTATCTCAGATAGAGCTTTTACTGAATTATAGCAACCGGTACTATAACAGGCAGTTTATAACCCGGAAGACTGTTTATAATGACCTGATCGGGAAAATGGACGCATATCTGTCAGCGCGCTTAGATAACCGGAAATCGCTCTTAACAGGCATTCCCTCAGTAGGGGAAGTGGCCGATTACCTGGAAGTCTCGCCCAGATACCTGACAGATATGCTAAAGTCACTAACCGGCCTGAACGCTCAACAGCGGATCCATCACCATCTCATTGAAAAAGCCAAGAACATCCTGAGTAATACTACCCTCACCATTTCCGAGATCGCTTATGTACTTGGATTTGAACATCCGCAATCTTTCAACAAGCTGTTCAGGCAAAAGACGAATATGACACCCCTGGAGTTCCGGCAATCTTTTGACTGAAACCTGAATTTAGCTCAATATATCGTTAATACAGCTTTCATATAACGTGCATGATCTTCCGTTCATCCTCCGTTCCGAACGGAAGATGAACGGAAGATCATGCACGTTATATGAAAGCTGTATGCGAGCCGTATCAATTGCCGGTTTTTTACTCAAATACGGCTCAGGTCCTATACAACAGTACTTCTACTATCCTTATCCTCCCTTTATCCTCCCTTCTGAAGGGAAGATAAAGGGAGGATAAGGATAGTAGAAGTACTGCCGTAGCGGATTAGAAGCGAATAAGATTGATCTATTTGGTCACAGGAAGCCAAACTTTATAAGGAGAAACTTTCCTGTTTGCAAGCGAATAAAACGGTATGGCTATGAATGATGTTGACTTTCCATTGATGGCCTTGCCGGTGATTACGTTGATCCCACCCAGCATGCCTGGCTTAAATGCCATTTTAAGGGGCATATTCTGGCCGATAGAGATATTATCCAGGTTTGGGTTGTCAATAGCCTCCAGGCCGTAAATAACCGGTCCGGCGGCTATAACCGTCTTTCCTTTGATCGTTTGAATGGAATCACTGGGGAAGATCAGCCGTGGTTGCACAGGGAGGCTTAAACGGATCTTATCACCCTTTTTCCAGTGGCGGTTAATAGACACATACCCGTTCACAGGAACCGCTTCTATTTGCTCCCCGTTCACCTGTATAGAAACCGGGCCAGTAACCGTTGAATGATACAGCCCCAGGTTATTCTCTTTCCCCTGTGCCCAGCCGGGAATACGTACACTCACTGTAAAGTCGCTTTCCTGGTCAGGATTGACCTGGATCTGTGATTCGCCTTTCCATGGATACTGGGTGATCTGTTTCAGAGAAACAGGCCCTTTTCCCGCAATGCTACCCTTATACTCACTTCCGATAAAAAGGTTGACGAAGATCCCCGCACTATCGGTTGAATAGATATATGCCGGCAGGGCAGATACCAACTTCAGGATCATCGGCGGGCAGCAAGGACAGCTATGCCATCCCCAGCGTTTATGATCAGTGGCGATCAGCGGATTTTCATAGAAATAGTGATCACCGGAAAGAGAGACCCCTGACAACAGGTTGTTGTAGATCACCCTTTCGAATTCATCCATATATTTCCCGTCTCCCAACAGCTGATTCATACGTTGGCTGAAGAATGCCGACCCTATCGACGCACATGTCTCGAGATAGGCGGATTCGGGTAGAAAATAGTCCGGGCCGAATTTCTCCTGGTCGGCAATAGCACCTTCGCCTCCGGTGACGAACATCCGCTTGCCAGTCATATTATCCCAATAGTGGATGGCAGTGCTCGTATAAAGCGGATTCTTATTTTCCAAAGCCATGGCAGCAACGCCCGTAGCCAGCAAGGTAGCTCTTACTGCATGTCCTTCTATTGTTTTTTGTTGCAGTACCGGCATATGGTCCTGGTTATAAGCGCCGTCACTTGTGCGGGTATGGCGGCCGTCCTTGTCGCCGTAGTTGCCACGGTCTTCAATCCAGAACTGTACAAGGGCATAATATTGTTCCTCCTGTACCGGTACGCTCATTTTCCCTTTAAGGGCAGGTTGCTCTTTAAACAACCAGTATAATTTCAGCAGTGCTTCTTCCGGGCCTCCATGACCAGGGATGATATTTTGTTTTGGCAGAGGTCCCATCTGCTTACACATGTAGTTACTGAATTTTACCGCGACATCTAACAGCTTCGTCTTGCGCGTGGCGTCATAGTAATGCACTGCCGCCTCTATTAACATACCGGCGTTGTAAACGTCATGTTGCCATTTATCGTCACCGCCATTTGTGCCCCAACGCTTATCAGGACGTTCCAGGGTAGTGTAAGTGTTGATATATCCGTCGGGATCAACTGCCTGCGCCGCTGCGATCCTGTCTATATAAGCGTCTATTTTCTTTTCCAGCTGTTTGTCGGGATATTGTTTGAGCAGGTCGGCGGCCCCTCTGATCGTTTCATAGACCAGGCCGTCATACCACGGCGGACCATCATGTATTTGCGTGTTTTTCTCTCCACGCGCCACCCGGTCAAAGTTCAGGAACGCATCCCTTGTCCTGCCGAGTTTTTGTTTTTCGTCTATCAGGTCAGATCTGTCGGGTTCATATTTGCCTTCAAGTTTATCGAAGACGTCATATACTGTTCTGGTTGTCCAGGTTTTAAATTTGGGCGACCAGAAAGCGTCCTGTATGCTGACCTGAGAAAGGTCCGCAGGTTGAACGTTGTGACCTGCTGCACCCGACTGTGCCTGGCAGAATGAATTAGATATGAACAGAAGGCTGGCAGATAAAGCAAATGTTGCTACCGATCTTTTATATAAGGTCATAGTTATTTCTTTTTACTGGTGAAACGGAGAATGGTGTAAGAATGTGCCGGAAAGGTATAGTTGACAGATGCATCAGCAGATGCATTAAATGTGAGCGAAAGTGAGCCTGAATGGAAAAAACGTGAGCACCAGGCAAACGGGCTGCCTGGAACATGGAAGACCTGCGTACAAGCATTGCTGCTAAAATTTACTTATAAGAAATTGAATATGAATAGGGAGAACGGGAAATCCCGGCCTCATCTGAAGACAAAATTGCATTTTATATTAAAGTTGCGATAGCACTATCTTAGCCTGAAATTGCACCAGATTGACGAAGATAGGGCTGCTGATAAGGCTGGAACCTGCAGTTATTTTGCTTATATTACTAATTCAATGACCAATGGAGGCCGTTCATGAAACTGTATAGAGAGAGTATTATACCTTCATCCAATATTCTGGTAGTTAAAGAGGAACATTTTGAGATCAGTGAGTTTCCACTTCATCATCATCCGGAATATGAATTACTGTTGATCCTTAGGGGGTCGGGTAAACGTTTTGTCGGTGATAATATTTCAGAGTTTTCATCCGGCGACCTGTGTCTGTTCGGTCCCGATCTTCCGCATACCTATAACAACAAACATCTTGCAGAGAACCGGGATATTCACCAGATCGTTATACAGTTCAATGAAGATTTTCTTGGAAAGGATTTCTTTGACAAAGCTCCTTTTAAGCTGATCAGGGCATTGCTGGACCAGTCGGTGCGGGGATACACCTTTACAGGTCATACACTGGTCAAAGTGACTTCCATGATACGGTCTTTGCTAAGATTAGATGAAACGGAAGTGATCATTCAACTACTGGCTATTCTTGATGTCTTATCCAAGTCATCCGAGTTTGAGCTGCTTTCCAGCCGTGGCTTCACCAGCAAACTGGATCATGTGGAATCTGAAAGGATGGGGAAGGTGTTTGATTATATCCTCAAGAACTTCAGCGAGGAGATCACGTTAAACGAAATTGCATCTATTGCGTGTTTATCGCCGGAGGCATTTTGCCGTTATTTCAAAAAATACACCCGCAAAACGTTTTCAGAATTCTTAATAGAGATCCGTATAGGGCATGCCTGTAAATTATTGCAGCAGCATACATTGGATGTGAACCAGGTTAGTATACAATCCGGCTTCAATAATATTTCTTACTTCAATAGGAAGTTCAAATCCATGACGCAGAAAACGCCGGTTGAATACAAGAAGGCATTTTCCACGGGTATTAAACAGAAGGCGATAACTTAGCAGGGACCCGTTCTAAAACAACTTTCATCTACTTTTTGTGCAGTTGCTCTACTGGATTTTTCGTTTTCCTCATTAATGGCGTATATAGTAAAAAGTCCGATATGATGAGTGCTACGATTGATAAGGGCCTGATAGCACGGCGGCGTTATTTTTATGCAGCCTACTGGGTGATGGTCACCCTCATTTTTTTATATGACCGTACCTATCTGATCCAGAAAGCCGGTCTGCCTAATTTTTTCATCTGTGCAGTAGTACGGGTGTCTCTTCTCATCGCCCTTGCGTGGGCTAACATTCATTGGCTCATTCCCCGTTATCTTCTGCAACGCAGGTATGGCGGGTACTTTGTATGGGTGATCCTGTTAGTGCTGGGTTATTTGGTATTACAGAGCCTTTACGACTATTTTCTGTTCGGATATGTGCTGGGGCCTAACAGGTATGCGAAACTCTCTACATCCCTGATCTACAATTTTACGCATACGTCGTTGTACCTGTTACTGACCATTGCCCTGAAATTCAGTATGGACTGGTACGAGCAAAAGAAACAATTGCAGGAGATACAGGTCGAAAAGCTTCAGGCGGAAGTGAACTATCTCCGCTCACAGGTCAACCCGCACTTCCTGTTTAACGCATTGAACAATTTATATGCGCTGACCCTGAAAAAATCGGATGAGGCGCCCGAGGTAGTATTGAAACTGGCGGAACTGATGGAGTATATGTTGTATGAAAGCGAAGATGCTTTCGTGCCGCTGGAGAAGGAGATCAACTATCTTAAGAATTATCTGGAGCTGGAAAAGATCAGGCAGGGAAATAATGCAGACATCCGTTTAACGGTGGATGGTAATATGGATAAGTGCTGGGTGCCTCCGTTCCTGATACTGCCCCTGGTTGAAAATGCTTTTAAGCATGGTGTGAACAGAGCCCTGCATAATGCTTACCTGTTCATTTCTGTTAGTATTGCAGATGATCTTGAAATACGCATCGGGAACAACAAGAGTAACATTCAGCGAACAGCAAATAGCGGAGGTATTGGACTGTTGAACCTGAAGAAACGGTTGGAGTTGTTGTATCCGGGTAAACATGTACTCGAAACTATTGACGGGCCGGATAAGTATGCTGTATACTTAAAAATTAACCTGCCATGCTGAAATGTGTGCTCATAGACGATGAACCGCTGGCCCGTGAAATACTGGAAGGTTATATAGCCCGGCATGAGGCTATGGAGCTTGCCGGCAGTTTTAGCAATGCGCTGGAAGGAGCGGAGTATCTAAAACATTGTGCAGTGGATGTATTGTTCCTCGATATTGAAATGCCGGAAATAAGCGGCATAGATCTTCTCAGGTCTTTACCGCAACCTCCGATCACCGTGTTTACAACAGCATTCCGCGATTATGCATTTGAAGGTTATGAGCTGGGCGTGATCGATTTTTTATTAAAGCCTATTTCATATGATCGCTTCCGGAAAGCGATCGATAAGATCAAAGAGTTTTTGTCGTTAGAAAAAGATGATGCTAATCTGGAGACCAGCGGAGATATTCCGACATTCATTTTTGTAAAAAGCGGTGTACAGAAAATAAAGCTCTTTTTCGCAGATGTCACACATATACAGGGATTGAAGGACTATGCCATTATCCATGCATCAACTGGAAGGATCGTGATAAAAGGTTCTATCAAATCCATGCAGGAGCTGTTTCCGGAAACGCTTTTTATACGGGTCCATAAGTCATTTATTGTGGCGAAAAATAAGATCAGGCGGGTGGAGAAAAACAGGATCATCATTGCGGATCAGCAGATACCGGTAGGAAGGAATTACAAAGCGGTAATGGACAAGCTGATCACCGGTCATTAAGGCGTTGGTATATTATTCATGTTGTTGGTAGACTAATTTTTAACCCCGTTGGTTTTTCGCCTAGTATTGTCTTCAGATACCATCAATTCATTAACTAAAAAAAGAATTGCCATGAAGCATACAACATTCAAGCAGCCGTTGTTAAAACTATTAGCGTTAGTTGTACTCTGTATTGCCGTATTTGGTTTTACGGCGAACAGGGGACTGGACAGATATGAGATCTATCTCAACAACAAGCTTATTTTGAAACAGGCGGTGAACGATCCGCTTGTGTTAAGAAAATTACAATTGGATAAGGCGAATGAAGACGACCGCCTGCGTATTGTGTATATCCATTGTACGAATAAGGGCGTCGGGACAGGCCGGAGCATCGTTATAAAAGATGAGAAAGGGGACGTGTTGAAGAAATGGACGTTTAAGGATGACGAGAAGAATATGGAAATATCAGTAAAAGAACTATTACAGGTAGAAAAGCAGCATAAGGGTGGCGATCTCAGTTTGCGTTATATGGCGCATGAGTTATATGAACCGGAAATGTTGCTGGCATCAGTGAAGTTTAAATAGCTTTTTACTCAGGGTTATATATAAAGGGTACATGGTCTGGAGGCCATGTGCCTTTTTTTATGATACAATTAATCGCGAAAAACATCGAAATACAGAACAATTATTCGTCATTTGGCGAAATACAGTGTAACAAATGCTCGTTACTTTTTCATAAGTGATTGATATTTAATCGCTTGTTTAGATGGCCCGCCGCTTGCTTTCTTAGGCCGTATCTGGCCAATATATCTTAATCGCCAGAATTTTATAAGCAATGGGTTTTATTGTCACCAGGGCCGCACCTACCCTGGTTTACTCTCCGCTTTGCAAAATGTAAAGCAGGGCAAGACTTTGCTATCTACAAACGGATATCGGACATCTTGGTTTATAAACTTAAAACGAGCAGATATGTACCTAATAAATAATGAACCTGACGCGGGGGCCTTGCTGACAAAATTGGCCGGTAGCATTCAGGATTTCAATGAATCAGTAGATCTGTACCTAAATCATATGAAGGAGTATGAAGTTTTCAATCCCTTTCGTGGTGATGTGCGTGGAAGTTCCATGGGAATCGATAAGCCAATTCCCAACAGGTTCTGGGAAAGACTGGGGATACGCCACCTGGTATTAAATGCATATCACAGCAGACCGGAAGCTCCTGAACACTGGCATGTTGAGATTGATGAAGAGAGAGGAACTGCTTATGGATGGAATGACATAAAGAACGATGAGATCCTGGAAGAGTTAAAGGCGCTTTTCAGCCGTAGCTCGATCGTTCAGTTTGCGGATTGGGCAAACGTTGACGGTGCTTCCAATTTTTGGGACGGAATATTTTACGATGTGATTGAGCCTCTTGATAAACGGAATTTTGAATTCGTATTTCATCTGGGTGATATTTCAAAAAGGTTCGTATTTGAAGTTGATGAGATACTTGGCATTATAGGACAGTATTCAGATTACGGCCGGGTAACGCTGGTACTGGACAATAATGAGGCGGACAAATTGTGGGGCAAGCTGAATGGTATTGTCCACGATGAAGCTGTTTCTGCAACGAGATTATACGGGGCAAGAGAAAGGTACTCATACATTTTCAACACGATCAATGTGGATACGCTGGTCGTACTTTATTCCAACCGGGCGACGCTATTCTCCAGGGGAGAGCAATCCCAGTTCGGCGGCAGATCATTCGAGAATATTTATATCCCACGGTATGGGAAAGATTTTTTTGATGCGGGCTATCGCCTTGGTATGTTGCTTCAACTGGAAACAGCCCATTGTATTGCGTTAGGTCAGGTAGTTTCAGGTGCATATGTGAAGAATGAAGGCTGGCCCGGCTCAAAAGTTCTGCTTACTTATATAGAAGACTGGATTGAAGAAATGTCTTCTGATCGTTAATCACCCTCTTAATTAAAAAAATTATGAACATTATTAAAAAGCTTATGTCAGCAGCGTTAATCGCCGGAATTGCATTTTTGTCAGTGATACAGAACGCGCAGGCACAAACAGTTTCAAAAGGAATTAAAAATGTAGTATTGGTACATGGCGCTTTTGCCGATGGTTCCAGCTGGGAAAAGATCATTCCTACCCTTCAGGCGAAAGGATTTAATGTGATTGCCGTGCAAAACCCGCTTACTTCATTGGAAGATGACGTTGCAGCGACAAAAAGGGCGATTGCCAGGATGGATGGACCAGTATTGCTGGTGGGGCACTCTTATGGTGGAATGGTGATCACGGAAGCAGGAAATGATCCGAAGGTAAAAGGACTGCTATATGTTTGTTCTTTAGTGCCCAATGATGGTCAGTCAGTGGGTGACGTAACATCAGCATTTCCTCCGGGACCAGGCAGTGCAGAATTTCAGAAGGATGCTTCAGATTTCCTGAACCTGTCATCCAAAGGAATCCACGAGCATTTTGCACAGGACCTGCCGGCTAAAGACAGAAGTGTAATTTATGCAACCCAAACCCCATGGGCTGTTAAGGCTACAATAACAAAGATATCTACAGCAGCCTGGAAGACCAGACCATCATGGTTCATCATTGGTTTGGAAGACCACATGGTACCTGTTGACCTGGCGCGTGCAGAAGCAAAAATGATCAAAGCAACGACGCTTGAACTCAAAACCAGTCACGTTCCGATGTTATCGCAGCCGGACAAGGTTGCGGCGTTCATCATTCGTGCAGCTGGTGAACTATAAAAACAGGCCCGCCTGTACAAGGGGACAATTATCAAAGAGAAAAATCCGGGTGTGGGCTCCCGGATTTTTTGAAATATTTCAGACACCTTTTAGAGCGATTTGACGAAATGAGCTACAATAGAACATCCCTCCTTCACTGTGAGAATACTTTCAATGCTGACTGTTCAGTGGAAGCCGCATTGGCTATACTGGGAGGAAAATGGAAACTAAAGATCTACAAAGCACTCCGGTTTAAGGACGTGTTGCGTTTCAATGAGATGCGGGCCGTTATAAACGACATCTCTGACAAGACCCTGGCGGCACAGTTGAAGGAAATGGAAGCAGATAATCTGATAACAAGACAAGTATATCCACAGGTTCCTCCTAAAGTGGAATACAGGCTTACAGAACTTGGACGATCACTGGAAGACGTTTTTGACGCATTGGATGCATGGGGAAAAAACTTCATTAAAGATAAAAGCAGACAAATACCTATTGAGGTATAGCAGTCCCATGGCGATACTGTATTTGACAACCGAAAGAGTTATATGACGTAAGGAACTAATTTGTGAAATGTCATTATGTGTGATCATTGTCTGTATACAAGATTTTGATTTTCAATAGAAATTGAGTAATTTATAGAAGGGAGTAAACTGTTTTGGCAAAATTTGTCCAGATACGGCGTTGTCAGTTGTCATGTATATAAAGCAGTGAATTTTGAATTTTCAATCTGTCAATTTATAGCATGGAAAAAATGAAGGTTAGTACAACCGCCGTGAACCGGAAAGTAAATGGCCTCACCGTTGAAAATGCTAGTGAAACATTAGAACAGCGGATAAAGTCATTGGAAAATGAGCGCAGGATACTCCTGGAGCTGGGTGACGACATAACGAGGATCAGGGAGAAAGACGATCTGATAATGTTGTTTGCCTCAAGGATCAAGGAATTGTTTCCCTTTTCCCACACCATTATCACCCTTATAGACTTAGAAGCAGGTATATATACCCCTTTCCTGCTCGACCACAATTCCTCCCCCATTAAGGATCGCTCAGATTATCCTTCACTTGTGTCAGGACGTTTTCCGTTGAATGTGCCATTCATTCAGCAAATACTGAGTAACGACGGACCGACGACCTATATTCTGGAAGATGAGCTGGATGATCCGCAGTGTCCGGGGTTTTTGAGAGCAAACTATGAAGTGGGTGTCAGGGAGATCTTAATGACTCCGCTGAAATGCAAGGGGCTGCCGTTTGCCTTCCTGCATATATATGCAAATGATACCATCAGTTTTACCGAGGCATTTAAACGGATCATCAACGGCATTGCTCCTCAGATCACCAACGCAGTAGTCAATATCATCAAAAATGAGGAAACAAAACATGAAGAATGGATCAATGAAGTGATGTTGTCGTTAAGTAATGATATGGTAAAAGTGAGGAGCCGGCGGGACCTGTTGAAGATCATCAGTTCAGGCCTCAAAGAGGTATTCTCTTTTTCTCATAGCATGATAACGGTAATGGATGAAAGAGAGGAGTGTTATAAGGCTTACCTGGTTGACGAAGAGGCCCGGTTCCGGGAGCTGACGGATGTGGGGGATGCACTTTATATACCCACGCCTGTTGAAGATGGCATCTACGATATCGCCTCTCTTTACTATAAGCCGCTTGTCTTTGATATGAAGTCTTTCGACATGACAAGGACTCCCATATGGTTTAAGTTGCACTACGAGGTGGGCGCCCGTGAAATGATCGTGAAGATACTGGGTGATGAGGGCTCTTCTAAGTACAGCCTGATCTTATTTGCTGACCAGGTGGGTAGCTTTGGTAAAGATGCGGTAAATATCATTCAGCGGATATCCGGGCAGCTTTTTACCGTTATCAGCAATATTTCAGCTAATGAAGAGATATTAAAACGAGAGAATGAGAAATCGTTCCTGTTGGATTTCAGTAGCGATATTGCTGCTGTAAGAAGTAAGGAAGACCTTTCTGAAGCGGTGCGTAATTGTCTGCGGAAATTAAATCCGCAACTGGGATATGTTATCCGGAGGATCGACGAGAGCCAGACCACTATGAGCCATTATATCTGTGATGATGCAAATACTGCGGAAGATGATGAAGACCTGAAAGAGATAATAGCTACAAAGTTTCCTATTAACGATGGATTACAGGATAGGGTGCTCAATAGTGAGATACCTATTTTCTTTAGTGTGAATTCGGAGATCAATCGTGGTAACAATGCCAGTTATCTGCACTTCTGGAGAAAGATCGGACTCAGAACAATGGTGGGTATGACCTTGCGTACGGGAGATACGAAGCTGGGTGTGCTGTGGCTGGGTATTGATGAGATCAATATGCAGCTGTTACAGGGCATATGTGCACAGATCTCCATTGCCATGTATAACAGCCTCGCAAATGATGAATTACTACGCAGGGAGAAAGAGCAATCATTCCTGGTCGAGTTCAGTCATAGTGTGGCGGCGGTGCGTACCAAAGATGATCTGCAAGAGGCCATTTCCCGTGTGCTGTGGAAGGTGCTGAACATGAAGCTTGCTATGATCCGCATCATAGAGGACGATGGCGTTACGCTGAGCTCTTACATGTATGACGAAAGCGTTTTTGATAATGATAACTCCGGGTTTAAATTCCTGGCATCAAAGAGTATAGATACCAGTGAAGAATTGTCTGCCAGGGTCCTGAACAATGAGGTGCCGATCATATTCAATGTTGAGGAAGAGTTGCGGGCTGGTAATAAAAGCCCTTATATCCAGTTCTGGAAAAACGTGGGGAAACGAAATGCCTATGGGGCTCCGCTGCGTGTCGGGAATGTAAATGTGGGCACACTCTGGTTACTGACGGACGAGCTCAATCTCACTATCCTGAAAGGTATTTGTGCGCAGATATCTATCGCGATCTCAAATATCCGTGCTAATGAAAAGGTGCTGGAGTATAAGCAGAAGCTGGAAAGAGAAAATGCTTATCTGAAAGAGCAGATCCAGACGATCTATAATTTTTCAGAGATAGTGGGCAGTGGGGCCGAGATGCAGAAGGTATATCATCTCATAACGAACGTTGCAGATTCCGGATCGACGGTGCTTTTAACAGGCGAAACAGGCACGGGCAAGGAGCTAATTGCACGGGCCATTCATAACGCATCTCCGCGTAAGAGTAAGTTGATGGTAAAGGTTAACTGCGCTGCCTTGCCTGCTCATTTGATAGAAAGCGAACTTTTCGGTCATGAGAAAGGAGCTTTCACCGGTGCGATAGACCGGAGGATCGGTAAGTTCGAGCTGGCTAATAACAGTACCTTGTTTTTAGATGAGATAGGAGAGATGCCGTTGGAACTGCAGGTAAAACTGCTGCGTGTGCTGCAGGAGCGCGAGTTCGAACGAATTGGCGGGAGGACGACCATTAAAGTGGACGTACGCGTCATTGCGGCTACTAACCGTGACCTGGAAGCAGAAGTGCAGGCAGGCCGTTTCAGATCTGATCTTTATTATCGGTTGAATGTGTTCCCCATCGGTTTGCCACCTTTAAGGGAGAGACAGGAAGATATTGAGCCATTGGTTAATTTCTTCGTCGCCAAATTCAGTAAAAACAGCGGGAAGAAGGTGACTGGCGTTTCTCCGCAGGTATTGCAGGAACTAAAATACTATCCATGGCCTGGCAATGTGAGAGAGCTTGAGCACCTGATAGAAAGAAGTATCCTCTTATGCGACGGGCCTGTATTAAAAGAAATTCACCTTCCGCGACGTGAGGAGAATAAACAGATGCAGGGCTTTTATAACGTCACACTGGAGCAGATCGAGCGTAGTTATATCATTGATGTTCTAAAGAGATGCAGCGGTAAAATTTCCGGTATTGGCGGGGCTGCTGAGATATTGGAAGTTCCCAGTACAACGCTTCATTCCAAGATGAAAAAACTGGGCATCACAAAGGTGGATTATTTTATTAAATGACCTGTTTTTAACGATAAAAAAAGGCCGGAACCAATGTAGTTCTGGCCTTCTTTATATATACCCGTAACGATTTCACTGTATTTAGTGAAATCAGCGGAGAATCCACTTAATACAGTGAGATTAAATAGGTTGTAAGATGTCTATAGTGTTGATTTACAGTGCATTATTGAAGTGGCATTACGCTTGTAAAATACTAGTCGAAATGTTAAACGAACGGTAGATGGACTCCTGACTATCCGGCACAAGGAACGAAGGAATACCGAAAACAGAGAAACAGATTTATTAACTCCCGCCTGCATACAGGCTTTACAAAAAACTGAAATTATGAAAATCGTAGTAATTGGCGGCACAGGTCTTATTGGCTCCAAAACAGTGAACAGACTTCGCGAACTGGGTCACGAAGTGATCGCAGCATCTCCGAATACAGGTGTGAATACTATTACCGGAGAAGGTCTTGCAGAAGCGCTCGAGGGTACGAGCGTAGTGATAGACCTGGCGAACTCCCCATCTTTCGAAGAGAAAGCTGTAATGGAGTTCTTCCAGACTTCCGGCAATAACCTGCTGGCTGCAGAGATCAAAGCCGGTGTTAAACATCATATTGCTTTGTCAGTGGTTGGAACAGACAGGCTACCTGATAGCGCCTACTTCCGCGCAAAGCTGGTACAGGAAAGTCTGATCAAAAGTTCAGGCGTACCCTTCTCCATTGTACACTCAACCCAGTTTTTTGAATTCCTGGGAAGTATTGTTGCATCTGGCGCTAAAGGTGAAGCTATTCATTTGTCGCCGGCATTTGTACAGCCCATCGCATCAGACGATGTAGCGGCAGCAGTGACTGAAGTCGCCCTGGGAGCGCCTATCAATGGCATCGTGGAAATTGCAGGCCCTGAAAAAGTAAGCCTGTCCGAATTAGGAGCTCATTACATGGAAAAAGTGGGAGATCCTCGTGGTGTAGTGGCTGATGAAAATGCGCTGTACTTCGGTGCAAAACTTAATGATGGGTCATTGGTTCCTGGTCCTGGAGCACACATTGGCAAGATCGATTTCGAAACATGGTTTGCGAAGCAACCTGTCAAAGCATAACGGTCGCAGTTTTAAACACGCTTTCACGGTTTGTCCTGTGTTGCCTGTAACGAAGATGACGGGTGTCAGTTCGTTGAGGCTGTTGTATATGGTTTGCGCTTTCCACCCGTTCGCGTATAATGGTACCTAACGCCGGCGCGGCATTCCGCCGCGACATCCGGTCAACAACACAACGACACATCAGCGCCTGACAAGCCTGAAAGTTTCATCATAACATCTGAAAGCAGAACAACCAACATCATTTATTAAACATTAAAAAAAGGAAAAATGCAAGAGTTCTTATTAGTGATCCACAGAGATTTTACCAGCAGCAACCCAACTCCAACTCCTGAGCAAATGAAAGAAGCGCTCAAACCTTATCAGGACTGGGTAGCTGGTATTGCAGCGCAGGATAGGCTGGTGGCGCCTCCTAAACGTTGGGACGTTGACGGTCGTGTAATTAAGCATGATAAAAAGAAGGAGCATGTAACAAGTGGACCATATGCTGAAGGAAAAGAATCTATTGGCGGGTTGTTCCTGATCAAGGCAAAGGATTATGATGAAGCAGTAGAGATCGCGAAAGGTTGTCCTATCATTAAATACGGCGCTGTTGTTGAAGTACGTATGGCTATCACCGCTGCCTGAAAAAGGTATTGAAAAAAGGTATTGAAAAATAATAAATAGAGCCTTTGCATTATTGCAGAGGCTTTATTAAAACCCTTTGTTTATGATAAGTTTCTCTCAATTTTTTAGTTCTTCAATAGGCAGAAAACTGATTATGTCTATGACAGGACTGTTCCTATGCCTTTTCCTTATTGTACACCTGGGAGGTAACCTTACTTTGTTTGCCGGTGATGAAGGCTACACGTTTAATATCTATGCGCATTTTATGACGCATTTCCCACCTGTTGAAATTGCGGGTTATATCCTATACATATCTATCCTGGTGCATGCTTTCTATGCCCTTATGCTGACATTGGCTAATAGGAAAGCGCGTCCTGTAAAATATGCAGTGGCGTCAAAAGCGCCTGTCCGTTGGGCCTCCCTGAATATGGGATTACTGGGCAGCATTATTTTCCTGTTCCTTATTATACATATGAGTAATTTCTGGGGGCGGTATAAATTCCTGGAGGGTACTTACAGAGAATACAGGACTGACCTGCAGAATGGGCAAATGACGACTACTGTTTATCAGCCTGTTTCACCTGAATTCGAGTACTCGGTAACCACAGAAAACAATATTGAGATCGTACGCGTAAAGGACCTGTATGAAATAGTGACGACCAGTTTTAGCATCTGGTGGTATGTGCTGTTATACCTGGTTGCTATGGTTGCGGTTTCCTACCATATGTACCATGGATTTCAAAGTGCGTTCCGGACTGTTGGGGTTGTGCATAAAAAATATACGCCCATTATACAGCTTACAGGCATATGGTTCTTTGCGGTGATCATTCCACTGTTGTTCGCATCGATGCCTGTCGTTTTCTACATAAAGAGTTTGTAGTTAATTGCGCTGCCTTTGTTTCAGTTGCTCAATATTCTTTGTCATCATGGTCTTGTCGGCAGGGGAATTGGCAAGTTTTAAAGCGACTTCATAATGTTGAAGCGCTTTATCGTCGTTAAGGTCGGTATACAGGTTACCTAATAGAGAGTAGTAAAAATAATTGTCGGTTAACCCCAGTTTCTCCGCTTCGCCGATGGCCTGTTCTTTCCCTCTGACCTTCGCGATAGCGAAGGTGCGGTTTAATGCGGCAATGGGTGAATACTCAAGCGTTAACAACTGGTTATAGAGGTCCAGGATGTTAGCCCACTTTTCAGCGGAATCCTCTTTATAGGTGTGCCAGTAAGCGATAGCCGCTTCCAGGTGGTACCGGGTCAGGGTATCTGTAGCTGCCGCTTCATTCAGGTAGTAGCTGCCCCGCTCGATCAGCTCCTGGTTCCAGCGTGTTTCATCCTGGTCTGCATACAATACTACTTCTCCCGTTTCGTTAAACCTGGCGTCAAAACGTGAAGCGTGGAAACACATCAGCGCCATTAGTGCATTTACGGCAGGTTTGTTCGTATGTGGATGGCCTATTAGCAGGTAATTCAGTCGCATGGCCTCCAGGCAGAGATCTTTTCTGAGCAACCTGTCGTAGGAAGTGGAATAATATCCTTCAGAAAAAAGCAGATACAGCGTTTTGAGCACTGTTTCCAGCCGCTCGTTTATTTCAGTAAGCGTTGGCTGCTGGATCTTTATTTTGATCTCCTTTAGTTTGTCTTTCGCGCGGCGGATGCGTTTATAGATCACCTCCTTATTCGTCAGAAAAGCGTCTGCAATTTCCTGAACGCCAAATCCGCAGAGAAGGTTTAATGCAAGCGCTATCTGTGATTCGTTGGGGATAGCAGGGTGACATACCGTGAATATCATTGCCAGCTGGCTATCGGAGATGTTTTGCTCGGAAAGGTCTATTTCCAGTTCTTCTCCTGCCGGTATGCTATGTTGCAGGTTGATCATGATCTTGTCCTGAAAAATGGCATTCCTTTTTAGCCAGTTCTTTGTTTTGTTTTTGGCTACGGTATATAGCCAGGCAGTAGGATTTTCCGGAACACCTTTTACGCTCCATAATTCTGTAGCGTCAAGAAAAGTGTCGCTAACGATATCCTCTGCGACTTCAATATGGTCAATGCCAAACAGGTAACACAGTACTGAAACTACTTTCTGGTACTCCGTTCTGAATAAGTGGGGTAATAGCTCTCTCTCTTCCATGACAAAATAAAATGCCTTCTTATTACAAAAATAAGAAGGCATTTTTATTTATAGCTCCCGATCATATTATTTAACTGCCATTCGTATCTCCACGCTACCACCCAGTTCCAGTATAGGCGCGCCTTTAGCAATTTGAAGGGCTTCCTCATAATCAGTCGCCTTTATTACTATAAAGCCACCTATAGACTCTTTGATTTCCGCATAGGGTCCGTCTGTCACGCTCTTATCGTGTTTGAGGACCTTTCCTGTGGCTTCCCAGGGTTGCAGCGGCCTTGCTAGTTTATCCTGTGCCTCCAGGTTGCGAAACCACTCCCGCCACCGGCTAAGATGGGCCTGCAGCTCTTCCGGCGACGGCTGGGATTCCTTTGTTTTAAAATCTCTACGGAATAATAGCAAAAATTCATTCATACGATGTGGGTTTAGTCTGCTATAAAGATAACTCAACCAAATTGACCCGCCCTATATGTACCCACAGCTTCCGGGTTAGAGAACGCAATGTTGAAGCGATTCCAGGTATTGATGGTGCTAACTGCCAGTGTCAGGTCAACAAGTTCTTCATCGGTGAATTGTTCCTTAACGCGGCTATAGGTTGCATCAGGCACATTGCACGCAGTAACTGCCTCTGCCCAGGCTAATGCAGCTCTTTCACGGTCGGTGAAAAATGGAGTTTCGCGCCATGCGTTCAGTGTGAATAAGCGTTCTGCAGACTCTCCGTGAGCGATTGCATCTTTTGAGTGCATGTCCAGGCAGTATGCGCAGCCATTGATCTGAGATACACGCATAAATACCAGTTCCTGCAATTTCAGCTCCAGGGAGCTTTTCTTAAGATGTGCGCCAACGCCGAAAAGTGGTTTTAAAGCATTCTGTCCTTTTTGCTGATAATTGATCCTTGGTTCCATTTTGCTCTTATTTTTTTATGTGGTTTAATATCTACCGGTCTTTTGTTATAGAACAAGTTCCCGGTCGATTTTTAGGTGTTATATAATGACTATACAAGAATTTCGTTCTGTGGCTTTATTGGAGGTGGGATATCCTTTTCACCCAACATCTCCCGCAGGTCGATCTCAATCTCCCTGGAGATCTGAGAGATGGGAACGTCGTTGGGGCTTCCTTCATAAGGATTTTCTGTGCTTTCACCCACCTGCTCCAGTGATGTGTACATCCAGGATATAATGACACTGAAAGGGACTATCAGCCAGGTCATATGTCCTTTCATAAAACCCGTCACGATATTATTCAGCTTGTCAAATTCCTGTAGCATACCAAAAGGAAGCAGGAAGCAGAATATCCGTACGAAGATGGTATTGATAATTGAATACTGTCGCGGGTAAGGCGTATCCTTGACGGATTCACATTGTCCCTGCTGGTTACTGATCGCCCCCAGCGTCCGTTGCATATCGATGAACGGAAGCGGCAATATTGCCTGTGCGTCATAGATCTCTTTAAGAGTCTTACTTTGCAGCGCCAGTATCTGCGAAGCGCTGTTCCGGGACTTCAAAACATAGCCCAGTTCATCTGCCGGCAGATATTTTGCCAGTTCTTCCTCAATGGGAGTCTGCCGTTCGGGAATAGTATAGTACTTCTGATATTCGGCATTTTGTTTATTATCCACCACTTCCCACACACGTTCTTCCCGCATCTGATAGCGCAGGGCCGTCAGCCATGCGAAATGACGATAGATAAGCAACCGGGTCTTTTCCGGATCATTGAAATAGTCCCGGCACATAATGGCCCAGCCCTTGCTGTAGGTGGCGATATTTGTCCAGGTTCCGTGTGCGTCCCAGGTACGATGGTATGTCTGGGTATTTTTGAAACCGACGATAAAGGCCGTGGCAGTGCCTAAAATTGATACCACCGGCCACGGAACTATCAGCCATTTGATATCAAGAAGATTGTAGAATACTACGGGTAGGGTGCCCAGGAGGATCAGAATGTATACCTTTCGTCTTGTCCAGATAACGAAATCGAAGAATTTGTAAGATTTACCAACGTGCATATAAAAACTAACTGTTTGAAACTAAATTGAGATACGCGGTTCTACTGAACCATCAAGCTCCGGTAAAGGAGCCTGATGGGCAATAGCCACAGCATGATCATAATCAACCGCCTTAATGATAATCATGCCACGCATGGATTTCTTTGGTACACGCCTCCTGTTACTGTCTTATTTTCCCTGCTATAATCCTGATCTTCTGTTCCGTCGTCTTTTCGAAATACCAATAGAAATTCTTTCACATTTAAATATTTTGACCCGGTTATTTTGTTTCCTCTTCGAGAGTGTCTTCCTGAGTGTCCAGGTCGTCTAAAAATTCCACTCCCATCGTAAGATTCTCTTCATGTATCGGTTCCAGGGCTGTTTGTACCTGCGTCGCTTTGGGATAGTTCTGCGTAAAAAAGCTTTGCAGGAAGTGGGAAAACGGTAGCATAACTTATAGTTTTAGATGTGAAATACATGTTCGTGATTCTGTGCTATGAGTTACAACCCATGTGCCATGTAATTAAACGCTTGATTATTATTTATTTACGGTTATTTCGGGCGAGAGAAGTTCACTATATTTCGTAAATAGCGAGATTTTTCACGGAATATAGTGTCTATATACCCGGTTTCATCATAACAACCGGGAACATCGATAGTTTAGGTAACCTGCAAATGCAAAATGGGCAGAAGATGGTAGAGGACTGGGGCTAAGCTGCTGAATGCGTGGAAAGAGGGTGAAAAGATAACCTATGAATTCAGGTAATAACCTTGCTGAATTCATAGGTCATCTGGCAGGAAATTATTTTGGAATCTTTGCGTATTGCAGCTTTACAGTGGCTACTGTGCGGTCCGGCAACCCCTCTTTGATTGTAATTAATCTAATCCGGTCTTCGCTATCGGTTTCGACATCGCTGTCAAAAGTGTGGTAATTATTTTCATATGGCGGATTGAGGTTAATACTTGTATATGATCCTCCTTTAAACATTTGTGCATCAGGGCTGATATATTGATACCAGAAAGGGTTAACATTATATGATAGATAAAGGTCGAGTCTTGAAGCGAGAATAAAAAGGTAGGACTTGTCAATAATATTGGCTTGTGAAGTGCCTGTACCATTAAAATGAGTAAATAACTTACGGGACAATATTCCGGAATCATATAACTGGGAGGATAGAGAGTCCAGTTCTTTACCTCCATTTCTATAGTAGTTGCCAGAGGAAAGAGGTGCACCCTCTATTTGTGTTGGATATGCGCCGGAATGAGTTTTTAGGAAATAGCTATAATAGCTTTTTATATAATTGTTAGCATCGTATGAGAAAGTTGTGCAAATGCTATCGTTATTCCAGCTACGATCTAATATGATGATGCTATCAAGCATTTTCTTTACATCATAAAAAAAGGAATATTCCATCTTGGTAGATAAAAAAGCGCCATTCCCTTTCACCGTAGCAAGATCGCCATTATTTGTATAAGTTAGCCAGTATATGGTCGTGTCCGCATAATTGGATTGTGTGCCCACCACTTTTTCAATCTGGCGATTTGCATTATAATAAAAAGAGTCCACCAATGGAATACTTGTGGTGTCTCCGTAATAATAGTATGCCTTTGTGAGGATTACTAACGAGTCTTCTGTGTCGGGGACTGTTTCAATAGGTTTGGCATCTTTTTTACAACTTGTGAACACTACGAACAATGCAAAAAGCAGGCGATTGATAGATTTCATCGGTAATAAGAATGAATATTTAAAGAATACTGCCAGGTTAAACCTGCAAAAATAAGAGCGCATAGCGCCTGGAAGTCGGTGTTTTTATACTTAATAAGATATAAACCGGGCAAAGATAAGAAATTTGTTGAATATCAGTAGGTTAGTTAGTAATAAATAGCCTTTCTGATAAGAGAGCTTGTCGTAAAGCTGATGACAGGTAACGAAGAAGAATACCTATATAGTGTTATTTAGATCTGAAAGTCCGATCCCGCGTATACACTTGGATTTAGCGCATTTTCGAGGTTGTCTATTTTTAATAAGTCTCTGATTGCGTTTTCGATGCATTCACGTGTAAGCTCTTTCACAAACAGATCCGGTGGTACAAGGTATTGACCATTTAAATTGTCGCCGTTTTGCTGAGCCATTTTTATCGAGGTTTCGAGGAATTTATAAGTCCAGACGTTTAGCCCGTAATATCTTCCATCGGGAAAGTAAACCTGAACGATAGAAAATTGATTTTCAATGTCCCAGTTGTCGCCGAGTACTATATTTTCAAATTCCAGCCAGAGTATAAAATCAGTCATGTATTGCAATTATATCCTGAAGATAAAAGATGTAAGATTACAAAGCAAAAGCCTTCAGATATTGTTACCTGAAGGCTTTTGCTTTGCCCGTTATTTACTTAGTAGTTTATCTATTGTCGCATCAAAATCCTCTTTAAATTTCGTGTGATACTCTTTAGCAGCAGGACCGTAGAAATTAGTCTTGATCGCAGCGATCTTTCCTTCTTTATCCACAAATATCGTTGTCGGGAAGTTTTTAAGTGCAGTAACCTGCGGGATGGTCTTTTCCGCTTTTTCCGGGTCAGATGCCCGCACGCCGGTATTCAGCATTTCGTATGGTACATTGAATTTCTGCTGGAACTTCTTCAGACTTTGTACAGATCTGCTTTCATCAGTGCTTAGTTCATATCCCAGTGCAATGATCTCGATACCTCTGTCTTTATTCTTCCGGTAATATTCACTCAGAAAAGCTGTTTCATCCATACAATTGGGGCACCATGAACCCATGATCTGTATGATCACTACTTTGCCTTTATATCGCGCATCATTAATGGAAACTGTATTTCCGTCAATGTTCTTAAAACTGAAGTTAAGTTTTGCTTCATTTGTTTTCTTTACTTCGGTCACCGGATTAGCCGGAAGCGGCAGGGCTGCCTGCGCATTTCGTTCTGCTACCCAGTTCTCTTTGCCTTTCGCTCCGCTGTAATAAGTGCCTGTCATTTTATCTCCATCTATTCGTGCTTCGAAAAGAAACGCGTGACTACCATCAAATGTGGAAAAGATAATGGAATCTTTAGAAATAGTCCCTTCCAGGTAGCGATAGTCGGACGATGGCGTGAGAATGGACCCGGACACCTTGTTGTCCTTTTGCGTGAAGCTGCCTATGGCCGGACGTTTGGTTTGATTGGGCCGTGTAAACTCTATAGACCATTTTCCCTGGATGTTTCCGCTGGCATTTGCTGGTATCGTTGCCACATGACGCCCGGCAGGTTGAGCGGAGAAGGGGAAAAGGATCTCACCATCCGTAGCACCACTTACCCATACACCGGTCAGGCTGCCTGTTCCGGTTTTCCTGATCCTGAAATAGGATTCAAACACTGGCAGTCGCATGATGGCTGAATCTCCCGTAAAAACGATCTTCTCTGTTTTGATCTTTTCCTGTCCGTTTAAGATGTATGCAAAGAGTTGTTGCTGCTCGTACTGCAGGTCGATGACAAAGGGGATCTGTTTCCCGTCATTTCTCTGAATTGAAGCATTCCACATTCCCGGTTTCAGATCTTCTTTTTTTTGCTGTGCTGTCACGGCTATTGTCCAGATCAGACAGATGGCCATCACTAATTGTCGCTTTATCATGTATCTGCTTTTTATTTTTAGTACCTGTTGTTGCGTTATTTGCCAAAAGATGTAATGCCCGATCTAAGATAAGCGGCATAGCCGGAAGGGTTATAATCAGCCCCTTTTGGTGCTACAAGCAGCTTTTGTGTGGATGGGTCCAGCAGCACATAAAAAGGTTGTGCGTTTGCATTGAACTGCCTGGCCTGTATATCACTGTTCAATGCCCCGATAGTGGTAATTTTCCGTTTACTGAACGGACTTACATACTGCTCGTTTTCAGGCAGGGCTGTTTTATCGTCTACATACAATTGAATAAGTACATAACTGTTTTTTAATAAGCCAAGGACATCTTTATCCGGCCATACGGCAGCTTCCATTTTTCTACAGTTTACACAGGCATGTCCTGTGAAATCGATAAGGACAGGTTTGCCTGCTTTTTTTGCATATGCCACACCTTCCTTATAGTCAAAGAAGGGTTGAAGGTTTAATGGTTTGTCAAAGAGGTCGGCGTATTTCCTGGGCTGATCATCCTGCAGATTGCCTGTTTGTCCTGCCTGTTGATATTCGGTACCTGAGCTCAACTGGCGGGTATACAGGTCAAAATCCTGAGTTGACTGAGGAGGCAGGAATGCTGAAATAGCTTTCAGCGGTGCCCCCCAAAGTCCGGGAACCATATAAATAGAAAATGAAAATACGATAATGGCTATGAATAACCGGGGAACTGTGACATGTTTTTCATCGCCATCATGGCTGAATTTTAGTTTTCCAAGCAAATAGAAGCCTGCCAGTGCGGTAATAGTGATCCACAGCACCAGGAATACCTCCCGGTCAAAGAGATGCCAGTGATACACCAGGTCGACATTGCTCAGGAATTTTAACGACAGTGCCAGTTCCAGGAACCCAAGGCAAACTTTCACGCTATTCAGCCAGGAGCCTGATTTAGGCAGGCTGGTTAGCCAGGATGGGAATAATGCAAATAATACAAACGGAAGCGATAACGCTACTGCAAAGCCCAGCATACCAATGGCGGGTCCCAGGCGTGCGCCTGAAACGGCTGCTTCCACCAGCAATGTGCCAATGATAGGACCGGTACAACTGAAGGATACCAGGGCAAGTGCAGCCGCCATAAAGAAGATGCCGGTAAAGCCTTTTTTCCCGCTGTTACCGCCTACTTTATTCATCCAGCTGGCAGGTAGTGTAAGCTCGAAAGCGCCGAAGAACGATGCAGCAAAGAGCACCAGCATCAGGAAGAACACAAAGTTAAAAATACCGTTTGTTGAGAGTGCATTGAGTGCATCGGCCCCGAATATGATCGTGATCAGGATACCTAATCCGACGTAGATGAGTATGATGGAAAGTCCGTATGTGAGTGCGTCCAGTATACCTTTCCGTCTGCTTTGATTGCGTTTGGTAAAGAAGCCGACAGTCAGCGGTAACATCGGGAAGATGCAGGGCAGCAATACTGCTGCAAAACCTCCCAGCAATCCGCCGAGGAATATAGTGAACAGTTCCAGGTGATGTGCCTGGGTAGCCACCTGTGTGCCTATCTGCTGTAATGCAGTTGATACAACTGTGGTATCAACTCCTGCAATGCTATCAACTGCTGAAAGGTCGTTGATGTCCGAAAAGATCAGCGCTTCAGTATCTGCATCGGCTTTTTGCTGGGCCCATGCAGCACTGCTGATGCAGAACAGGGAAAGTATGGTGAGGAGGCTGTATAATATCTTTTTCATGCGCTTATCGTTTTCTGTCTTACGTGATTGCTGATGTTTTACAATACACTTCAAATGTATACAAGGCTGGCACGAAGAATAAGCAGGAACCTGGTGAACCGGACAAATTGCAGATTGAATCAGGCGTTTAATGCGTCCAGTTTCTGGCGTTATTGCTGTCTGAAACTGTGCATGTTTATACTGATGCGTGAACACAGATGATGTGTAAAAACAAAGAAGCAGGCGCTGATACCCGCCCGCTTCTTCTTGTTTGTTGTTTGTCCTGTTTGTTGTAACCCCAGCAGGACTGTGTAATCCCACTTTTCCTGTTTGTATGAAATTTCCAGCTATTTTATATCGACGTTAAATGCGATCATTGAAGGCGGCAGACATTGCTGATCGCTGCACACCATGAAACTGATCTCTCCTTTGGCAGTGGCCTGGACCTCCTGCAATTTTATTTTCTGTTGGAAGATGACAGTATTCTCAAAGTATTTTACTTCTACACCAAACTGTTTTTCCAATTTACTGGCAGGTTTCGGTTGCTGAACGGTGCCTGTCAACTGATATGAATGATCGGGAGTGAAGGTGATGGAAGTGCCGACGGGGCCTCCTTCCGGCGTATCTAATGAATAGATGTGCCATCCTTTCTCCATTGTTGCTTTTATGAAGATGGTTGCTTCTGTAGCAGATGTTTTCTTTGCAGCATAACTCCATTTTACTGGTTTCAATATCTGTGCATCTACAGAAGACCATATCAAAGAGCAAAGCATGCTTAGCAAAGCTATAGATTTCATAATTGTAATGTTTATACTGTGAACGTATTTGTTTATTTCTTCTTAGCGATGGCCAGCGCCTCCTGGTTCAGATGCAGGTACTCGCCGTCATTACTTTCTGTGGATATCCTGATACCTTCTTCAGCGGCTTTAATTGCACCCGCTTTGTCTCCTTTTCTCAGCAGCATACGGGATTCGTACACCCTGTAAGAACCTCTCTTTGGAAAGTCTTTTTTTGCCCTGGCTATCCATCCCAGCGCCTTGTCTGTATCTTTATTGTGCAGATAATAGTATTGGATAGATGTAAAGTAAACCAGGTTGGATACTTCTTTTTCGGCCATCAGGCGATCAATATTAGCAAGGATCTTTTCTTCATCGTTAGACTGCATGTGAATGTCCACGCTTACTTTATCCCAACTAAGGTTAAGAAGCGTATTTTCTGTAGTGGCAATCTCAAACCCGAACGTTAAAGTTTCCTGTTTCTGTTTGGCAGCAGCTGCTTTGACATTGAAACGGAGGAAGTCGCTCTCTTGTTTATAAGAATATGATCCCCAATTGCCTACTGTCTTATTCAGAATGATAGTCCAGGAATCTTTATTGGGGATGGTAAACAATGAATAACTGCCGGCAGGAACAGCATGTCCTTCGAGTAACACATTTTCCGTAAATGTGATCTGTGTAGAGGTATTCGCACCTGTACGCCATACTTCGCCATAAGGGACGAGCGCTCCGAATATTTCCCTTCCTTTTACATTAGGTCTTGAATAGGTAAGTGTGATCTTGCCTATGCCCAATTCCTGGGTCAGGGTTTGTGTTGTACTTGTATTTGGAACACCCGGTACCTGTGCATAAGTAGTTAAGCCTGCGAACAGTACCAGTACCAGCATCATCATCGTGTTAATTGTCTTCTTCATTTACGTTATGTTTATCGTTTTACTTTTTCTTTATTGGCAGAAATACAATGCAAATAGACGGGAATCGGTGCTGATGGCGTAGTGGAAAACAGGCAAGCAGACAAATAAACGGACGAAGTGGACAGGAGCGGGGGTGAATTTTAGCAGGGATTGGTTGCCGGACTGTGCTCTCTACCTTTGGAGCCAGGATCATATATTGGGTGCTAGGCTGGAATCGATTGATTTATTTCACGGGAGTCAGAATCATATGAGTGTATGAACAATTTATTTTCAGGAACGTTAATTTACCAGACACGTTATTACACATTCCCTCAATTTTGTTCACCTTAAAACTCTATTTTATGCCTTATTCTCCACTGTTAATAAAACCGTTCAGAGATGAACTAACGAACGTCAGCGTTAAAGAATTACTGACCCCGGAAGATGTCGACAAAGCACTTGATCTGTCTGGTACTACGCTTGTTGTAGTGAACAGCGTTTGCGGATGCGCTGCGGGCGTAGCACGTCCGGCGGTAAGACGTTTGATGCAAAATGAATCCGGCAGGAAGCCAGACCGGGTAGTGAGTGTATTTGCAGGACAGGATCTGGAAGCTACAGCACGCTTCCGCAGTTATATTCCCGACATTCCGCCATCATCACCTTCTTTTGCACTATTTAAAGATAAAGAACTCATTTTCTTTATCCCTAAACATAGAATAGAGGGACGGTCCTCTGAATCCGTGACTAGCGATTTACTGGCTGTTTTTGAAGAATACGCGTGACTATTCAGCCAATCCCGGTAAATAGCTGCATCAGGCAGCTATTTACCGGGACATTAATGCGTGACTAGCTATACCAGGTGTGCCATAACAGATTCGCTCCGCCAGAAGAAGTCATAGATCAGCGCAACGCCTTCTTCGCCTGTTCCATATAATGCGCAATGCTTTTTAAGCTTTCCCACCAGGATGCCCAGTCCTGATCAACTTCTGCCGTTATTGGCTTGTCCTGGAAGAATCGCTCCAGGTTTTCCTTCTTCATTTTAAGTCTTACGTATAAGGAACTAAGTTCTGACATATGGGTTAAGGTTATAGTGATAGAGATTAAATATAAAAAAATGACTTCAGGAAGTGATTTCTCAATAACTTTAATAATACATAATTTACATTTATCTCATACCTACGAAAGATGCTTAAGCCCACGTTACTGCTTTTTATTTCGCTTACATGTTACCAATGCCTTGCGCAGACAAATACTAATCATGCGGGTCAGGGCCCCAGCTCCGATCAAAAGGATAGTACTGTTGTTACTCAACCAGTGAAACTGGTCGATCCTCCTATCATAAGCGAAAGGATTGATGGCCCTGCAAATGTCAGGGATAAAACAGGAGGCTCACTGTTGTTTACTTTAAATGATAACGTTCCTGTAGGAACTGGAGCGGAAACGAATAAATGGTACCTGATCGGTTTGATATTAGATCTTTCTTCTGCTCAATACAAATCCCACCGGATTGAAAAAGGAAGTCCGCTATATGTAAACGGTGAAGCGGTAGGTACTGCTGTGGCGGAGCTAGCGCTAGATGAGGTATTTAATGAGAAGAATAAATTAATGGGAGTACTGACAGGATATACCTCGGTGCAAAATATAAGGGCTGAAACTTTACCTGAAACAGTGCTTAGCGGGATTATTAAGCAGCCTGCTATTGGACTTGAACAGTTAAAGGATTTTATAAAGGGATTTCAGTTTGGGAAATCCACGAGTTGTGGATACACGTCTTATGTCCTTAGTGGAGGTGTTGCTTATGGACCATCGTCGCCTATCAGACTGGAATTATTATTTGATAAGAAAAACAGCTTGTTCGGTATAGTGCATTTAAGAAACCTGGAATATAAACACAGCACCGCATATAAGCTCAATCGCGGCTTTTCCCTTACAGTAATAGGTCAGCAACCAGAGGGGCAGATCAAGGCGTTTATTAAGCAGTTCAACGCAATGATTAATATGGCGGATTGAGTTCATATCAGTGTGAAACAGGGTTGCACGTACTTCATTCTACGATGCCATGCGGCTTCAGTAAATACCTGAATTATTTGACTTTATCTTCAGCCCTGTAAGATGCCCTTATACGTACACTAATTGTTCACAATCGAACGATCGGTGCATTTGGTGAATAATATAACTGGTTGAAATAAAGGGATCAGCATCGTTGGTACAGCATTTGGAATTCGTTAACTTACTGTATCCGGTAAAACGCCCAGGACAGATTCAACTACAATATACATTGCATATGAAAAGGATGTCAATTTATCTGCTGTTAATGCTATGCTGCATCATGCAGGGAATGGCGCAGGATGCATATGATTCTGCCGATGCACAAATAAAGAGATTAATGACGGAACAGCATATTCCCGGTTTTGCCGCCGCCGTAGTAAAAGATGGGAAAATAGCATGGTCCAGGGCTTATGGACAAGCCGATATCGCTAATAACAAAGCGATGAGTATTGATGGTGTCATGAATATCGGATCAGTGTCCAAGACATTTACTGCAACTGCTTTGATGCAGCTATGGGAAAAAGGGAAGATTGATCTGAACGCGGATATCAACACATATCTCGATTTTAAGATCAGTAATCCAAAGCATCCGGATAAACCCATCACTATTTTCCAGATCTTAACACATACCTCCTCTATCATTGACAGTAAGGCCTATGAAAATAGTTATGCCTGCGGAGATCCGACCCTTACTCTGAACGACTGGATACGTGGTGTGCTGGCTTCTGATGGAACGCTCTATAATAATGGTGATAGTTTCGCGGACTGGCTTCCGGGAGAAAAGCGCAGGTATTCAAATGTTGCATTCGGATTACTTGGGCTGATTGTGGAAAAGGTTGCCAAACAACCTTTCAATTTGTATTGTAAGGAAAATATTTTCCGACCCCTGGGTATGAAAAATACCGGATGGATGATAAGCGAAGTAGATACAAATAATTACGTTAGGCCCTATGCCTACATTACAGAAGAGAACAGGAAGGACATTCTGACTATTACCAGATTGTACCTTAACGAGTCTGAGTTTAAGGTTGGCACCTATGTGCAGAATTGTTTGTATAGTTTTCCCAATTATCCCGACGGACTTGTAAGGACAAGTGTTCGTGAAATATCTTATTATCTGGCGGCATTGCTGAATGGCGGTGAGCTGCATGGCAAACGGATACTGAAAAAAGCGACCCTTGACAAAATGCTTACGCTGCAACTTGAGTGGGATAAATCGCAGGGATTAACGTGGCGTACATCCGAATTCGAAGCGCCGTACGGCAAGGTGACGTTATGGGGGCATTCCGGTCTTGATCCGGGTATTCAGACGTTTATGTATTTCGATCGTGAAAATAAAACCGGTGTTATCACTTTTCAGAATAATACTTCTGATGGGGTTTCGCGTATTGTGGGCGCATTGTATGGCACTGCGACCGGTAAAAAATAACAGATGCGAAGGCGTGGCGACAGTAAAAAAATACTTGATCTGATCTTGGAGCATCATCGTAATGAATAAACAACTTATCATTCATAAGAAACAAGAGGAAAACTCAAAAGTAAAATTAGGCGTTGAGAATTGTTTAAATGACTACCTGGCTCCATCAGGTACCCGAATAAAAAGAGGGTGTATCGTACTTTTGAGTTCTTATGTTTGAAAGAAGAAACATGGC
>CABHOY010000050.1 GCA_902168105.1 uncultured Flavihumibacter sp. | reverse complement strand
TTCATGAATTATTCCTGGTTAACGCCTGTCTCAAAGATATCATTGATCATGGCGATATATTGATCACTTTTATCTGTTTCCCGGCGTACTTTTCCAGCCATCAGGTTGATCATCTTCTGGATGATGCGGGAGGATACTGCTTCAATATCTTCCAGGTTGTACTGGTTGCCGTTCTTTTGTTGTTGTATTTCTTTTGTGTGTATCTCTGTCAGCTTATCCTTTACTGCTTTGAGCACTACAGCGTGTTTGCGCATTTTATACCAGTAGAGGAACTCATTCATGTGCTCTTCGATAATGGATAGTGCTTTAGGCACTTCCTGCAGGCGCATCTGTAATGTTTCGTCCTGTATCTTAGACAGTTCATCCACGTTCACCAGTTCTATATGTGGCAGATCTCTTACTTCAGGCGCCACATTGAAAGGGATGGAAAGGTCGATGATCAGTTTATGAGAGGACTGTTGGAAGTGGGAGGGCAGGATGTTCGGCTCCGGTGCATTGGAGGCTACCAGGATGATATCTGCTGCCTGTAATTCTTCCGCCAGTTGTTCATAAGGAGCATACCGGAGGCCATGCTGTGCTGCAAATTCCTCTGCTACAGCGGTGGTGCGGTTCACAAGGGTCACCTGGTTCACACCGAGGTAGTCCATCATGTTCTTGCAGGTATTACGTCCTATTTTGCCTACGCCTACGAGCAGGATCTTTTTCTGAAGGATGTCGGGCATTTTATGTTCGAGCATACGCACGGCAGCGAAGGCTACTGATACGGTACCTGAACTGAGGCCGGTTTCATTTTTGATGAGTTTAGATACCTGCAGGACGCTGTTGACCAGTCTTTCCTGGAAACCGCCGAGACAACCGTTTGTTTTAGCAAACTTAGTGGCGGTACGTATCTGACCGATGATCTCATAGTCTCCGAGGATCTGTGAGTCAAGGCCTGTGCCTACCTGATATAGGTGTTTAATGGCTTCTTCGCCGGATTTCACGTACGACAACTGGCTGAACAGGTTACAATCCCCTTCGGTTTCGTGACACACCAGTTCTATCAGTTGTTGCGGATCATCGGCAAACCCATAGATCTCAGTTCTGTTACAAGTTGAGAGCACAAATATATCATCCAGGTATTGCGACTTCGCACTTTCAAGTAAGTGCTGGTATTGTACCTGGTTAATAGCGAACGATCCTCTTATAGCAGCATCTGTTTTCTTATAGTTGATACCAACGATATGAAAATGGGCTATATCTTTTGAATGACTACCCTGCATTTTATTCTTATAAGCTTCCGGGTGCAAAAATACTTGCA
>CABHOY010000049.1 GCA_902168105.1 uncultured Flavihumibacter sp. | reverse complement strand
ACAGTTTGTCCGCCGCTTCCTTCAGATTCCACCTCGCGGTGGACACCCTTGCTTTGGACTGACGATTCCCGTTGGATGGCTCGTTCAAGACTTTCACTTTAAAGAACTATGGCATGCATGGCGCACAAAATGAGAGGGCATTCCCGGTTAATCGGGAAACGCCCTCTTTTCTTTTTTATAATTTTCGAATGATCGTCTTTAAACAACTTCCACGAATGGTGTATGCGGTATAACCGGCAACTGTACACCGAGATAATTAGCATAGTTTGCGATCTGGTGTTGATAGCCTCCCTGCGCCAACCAGCTCTTAGGTGTGTTATCTGTATATTGAGGATTCAGGTTTGTGGTAAAGATCGTATAGTTATTGGTTGGTTGCTGGTAACCATACAAGAGGAATACGCCTGCAAGCAGGAGAACAGCCTCGTTCAGATTAACCGTATGCCCTTGATAGTCTACCGTGATCTCGGCAGCTAATGGTTTAGGCAAATACAATGCACTTACAAAAACAAGCCCATCGAAAACCGGAAAATTGGGGACAATATCATTTATATTCTGATAATGCCATGCTGCTGGTATCTTTTGATCCAGATCTGTTGCAAAGTCAGCGTTTCCGGCAGCAGGTGCGGCAAAGGTGCAAAGGGAAACATTAGCGGACGATTGTCCACTATTAATGAGTGTCTGGACGTAAAACGATGCGTATACATTGGCCATGTTACCGCCCAGGCTATGTCCTGTTATGAGCAGTTGTTTGCCGTCACCAACAGTGTTCGCTATCAGATAATCGTAGATAGACTGATTGGAACCCAGTGAGTCTTTCATGTCCAGCATATTTGTAAATGCCAGATAAGCCCCGCTGCTGATACGTGGTTGAGATGTACTGGCATACGTCCAGCTTGCCTGTGTTACTACATCCAGGTCTTCCAGTACCCAATTAGCGAAAATATCCCAATCGGTGAAAATACTCTTGGGAGGAACTGAGCCACGGATGGCCAGCGCATAATTTTTTCCGGTAGCATCTACGGCAATAAATGCATAATTGGCGTCAATAGTTTGCGTTCCGTTCCAGACTATTTTCCAGCCTGGCATAAGCGCGCCAATGTCCGCTACCGGATTAGGGGCGGCTGTAATAGCACAAAGCTGTACAGCAATCTTTGCATTAGCAGGTTGATTACTGCCATTGTTGGAATTGGGGATGATCTTACTCATAGTTATGGTTTTGAGATGAGGAAATAACGGGATTAAATTGATTGTTTATTGTGGTTGATGGTTATTTTGCACGACCAGGGTACACAGGTTCATATATATTCAGGATCAATACCACCACATTAACAGTTCGGATAGAATAAAGTTCGATAGGTAGTAAATACGATGAAATATAGCCTGTACGCAGGCAGATCATACTATCATGGCCGTAGTATCACTGCTGGGAAGGTGGACTTGATCCGGAATTCATTTTCCGGACGCCTGTTGCTGCAGAAATCAATGATAAAGTGTGAGAAGGTCTGTTGAGACAATGGCGATGTGGTCCACAAGCCGGATTGCAGGTAGAAAGACAGAAGCGTCCGATGTTCAAAGGTATTCGCGGGTTGTAACGTTCAATGGATATCTATCACCAAAATACATCTCTCAGGCGGCAACAGGCCTTTATTCGCGTTGAATAACAGGTTGAGCAGGATAATTGTCTGCAGGTACTGATAACGTCCTGTGATATGGCGGGAGTACAGACTGGCGGGGATATCGGGACTTGTGAATAAGCTGCGGTATCTGCGGCACTGATACGGCAACAATGTCGGCAGCCATATATTTTGCGTTGGCCGAAGGGCATTCATCGTACATTCCTCTTACCTGTAAAGTCACGATGAGTGTACCTTTGCCGGGGACATTCACAGGGATTGCCGCACCGGCAAAAGGTTCCCGCAGGTCAATAGTGATCATTACAGCATCTGTATTAACGATGCGATGTTCTGCGAAGTTGATACGGACAGCGACCACTTTTACTTCCAGCGCCGTAATGCCTTTGGCCTGCGGCAGTGTTTGTGCTGGAATGTGCAATATTTCATCCCTGGACAGTTTGGGCGCTATCTGGAAGAACCTGTCTATACCGGTATGCTGATTGAACCGGAAGCCTGTTATTGCCTCTGTGTTATTTCTGCCCGCCTGAATCAATGTTTTATTTAACCGGTTGATATGACTGTTATCGCAATGCACATCCAGTTCCTCCATGAAGGCGCTACGGATAAGCGCGCCTTTCCTGCTGGCCATGCCGAATCGCCGTGCGGCACGGCATGTTGCGAATGTCTGCCTTACGCTTTCCGGGGCGCTGCGGAGAAAGTATTTGCCATTACGACGATAACCGATCATATTACCGAGCTTGCCGGTAAAGGTTATCAAAGAAGTTTGTCTTGCCACTGAAGATGTTTTGGTTAGATGCAAATTTAACACAAGCTCAGAAGAGCATTTTATGGCAAGATTGAAGATTTTCTAAACAGGTCATATGAAACATTTTCAAATATCCAAGTGGGACTAATCTTATATGTGCAAACGTATACCCTTACCCGAATCAGATTTAGAAAATTTCGAAAAATCCTGCTTAATTAAACGGCTGCCCCTGGTAATAAAGGGCAGCCGTTTTTACAACAGTATAGCAATTTCCTAATGTGTTACAACTAACTTCTGGGTCACACTTCTCCCCTTCTGCTCCACACGTAAAAAATACATCCCTGACCGCAGTTCACTTACCGGCAGGCTTGCCTGGCCGCCTTCTATGTTGATGACCTGCTGACCGGCTGCGGTCCCATTCACATTGAGGATGGTCACCACGCCGTTTCCTTTCCATCCATTCCGGAATTTGAGGATAGCGGTGTTAGTAGCGGGCTGCGGATACACCTGAAGCGATCCTGATAAGCTGCTTTCATCTATAGCCGTTTTAGCATTGGCCTCAGTTACGGCCGCCGTCCTGAGTGGGCTATTTACCGTGATCGTATCGCTGATAATTATATCTTCTATATAAGTTTTAAAACTGCCGGTCTCTCCGCCATGATCATAGGCGATCATGATGCGGTCGATGGTCTTTCCATTCAGCCAGCTACCGATATTACTGAAGATGCGGCGCCAGTTATTTACTACACCATGGCCTGCTCCTGGATGCATGGAAGTCCCATTCTGGTCGGTAGCACCAATATCCCGCAGGGTAGTGCCGTCTGTCATTACCAGGTCGACCGTTACATAACGGGACAGGTTGTTGGTCGGATAGGTCCAGAAACTCAGTTTGGTAGCTGCGTTTACGGGTATGTTCACGTCAAAGGCCCTGAAATAGTAGTAAGACGTACCGGTTGAATTATCAGTTCCGCTTACACGGATAGATGAGGGGCCGGTATGACTGGTTTCGCCGGTTACCACGCCACACAAGGGAGCGCTCACATTTTGCGGTACAGAGCTGGGGTCGGCGCTGTTCGTCCAGATTAACATAGCGTCGTAATCAGCTTCCACGCTGGTGCGGAACCAGAGGGGGGCGGTAGAATAAGGTATGGGCACGTTGGTGGTCAGGGGCTGATCCCCCTTCAGCACCTGGGTTGCACGGCCGACAAGGCGCAGGTAAAAGTCGGAGCCGATATAAGTACCGTCTGCACTGCTGGTCAGGAAGTACTGGTTGTTAGGCACGGCAAAATAGCTGTCGGCCATTTTCATAATGTTGGTACCTTCATCATATTCATCAAACATAGCGATATATGCTGTACTGAGGCCTGCGTTCCTGATGTTATATAACTGGCGCCAGAAGAACTCCCCTTTGTTGCGGGATATCTGGTTACGTGTACCGCCGTTCCAGTTGCTCCAGGCAAAACCGGAGAAGATCACAGGCTGGTAGTCGATGTTATGCGTATTGCAATAAGCAAGGTCCGGCACTATCTGATTATTCTTGAAATTGTCCGCACCGGTGTTATCTCCGAAACGGCCTACAGACCAGGGGGAGATCATATCGAATGCATCAAATACGGCACTATAACCGGGATGTGTATCATTCACGCCTGTGCGCCAGTAGGTAGGCACCCCTCCTATCACATAGTATCCTTTAGCTTTCAGCCAGTTGATGATAGCCAGGCTGTTGGCCGGAGCGCTCACACGGTCTGTCAAACCGAAGCCCCAGATGCATACCACGGGTTTACCATCCTGATGTGCATAGTAAGGTGAGTTTACTACGTTCAGGTCGTTTTCAATGTGCAGCCAGTCGTTCTTAAAGTAGGTCGTATCGTCGGCGCTCATGTCATACATAATGTAAAAGGAGCGCTGGTATTTTTCCGCAGCACGGCGCAGTCGCTGGGTAACGCTATCCCGGTTTGTACGGAATACGCCGTCCCGGGTTTCGCCGAGGAAGCGTTGCAGTGCCGCTCCGTCGATGCCATTGTCCTGCATCCATTTGAAATGCAGGTCGATCACGTTGTAATACCAGGAAGAAAAGAGTTTTGACGGCTGACCATTATTCAGGTTGCCGAGGGAAGTCTGGAACAGGTTACCGGGGGCATACTCTGTGACATCAGGATAAGCTTCAAAGGTAATAGCTCCGGGAGCGGGCACGCCGTTATTGGATTGATACTGACCGGCTGACCAATGCCGCCAACGGGCTACCGGTGAGCCGTCTCCAAAAGTGTTAAACCAGGCCTGGTAACCACAGATCACTCTTCCGGTAACAGACTGAGCGATAGGGGCCACCTGGGCTAAAGAAAATAAAGGGTTGCAAAACAGGGTTGCAATCAATAGGAATTGTAACATTTTTCTCCGCATATACGTGGATTTGGTTTACTACAAAGTAATAAGTGGCGGCTTAATAAAAGGATTAATAATTCGCTTAATTAGTGATTAACTTTTATAAATCCTCCGCCCCGTTGTGAAGACCACAGGTACATGTCAGTTGAATGGTAAAAAAGTTGTCAAAAACAATTTTCACGATGAGGTGTTTGTTAAGGTACGTTTATGATCATGTCATAAATGTCCGGGCCAATCTAATAGAGCACCTGTGGGTACATATGTCCTCTCACACCTCCGTCTTCAGGATTGCCTACAAAATTCAGATGAAATAACACATTAATCTAAAAATCAGAAGTTTTATGAAAATTGAGAAAATTCTGTTCGTTGTCACCTCTCATGAGGAGTTGGGCAATACCGGTAAAAAGACCGGTCTCTGGATTGAGGAGTTCGCCGCTCCTTATTACAAGTTTCATGATCTTGGAAAAGAAATTGTTATTGCATCACCCAAAGGTGGGCAGGCCCCTATTGACCCTAAGAGCGATCTTCCGGAAAATCAGACAGAAGCGACGAAGCGATATTACAGTGATAAGGAAACACAAGACAAGTTAAGTAATACTGTCCCGTTGAGTAGTGTTTCTGAAAGTGATTTCGATGCAATCTTCTATCCTGGTGGGCATGGTCCGATGTGGGACCTTCCCGATAATAAGGATTCCATAAAACTCATTGAATCATTTTATAACAATGGCAAGCCTGTCGCACTGGTCTGCCATGCTCCGGTGGCATTAAAGAATGTAAAAACCCCGGACGGTGAATGGCTTGTCAAGGGTAAAAAGATCGCAGCATTTACCAATGATGAAGAAGCAGCGGTAGAATTAACAGAGGTAGTACCTTTTCTTTTGGAAGACATGCTGATAGAAAGAGGTGCGAATTTCCAGAAAGGCGAAAACTGGAAACCTTTTGTAACCCAGGAGGGGGTATTGATCACCGGACAAAATCCAGCGTCCTCCGTTTTGGCTGCCGACACCCTGCTTAAATATGCAGAAGAGCTGGTTGAAAAAGAAGTGTAAGGATCACTTACGGGAAGATAAAAGAGCCGGCAATTTTGCGGGCTCCTTTATCTTAAATCGAAGCAGCTGTTTGGTTAACGGCACTCGTAGGATACAGCTATATTATGAAATGCAATGTTTGCGAAATGGCCTTCCCTTTTTTCTCCCTGATCAAATGCAATCGGCAAGCCCTTGGCGTTGTAGGACGTTACTATACTAATGTTATTACGACTGTAGTCGCTGCTTAGAAACTGCCATATCGGATGAAGGCTATTGATGTTGATCTTATCGTCATAATCAAAAGAGAATAAAGGAACCTCACTTCCGTATTCGTTTGTTACCTTTTCAAGATTTCCCTGCTGGTTATAATGATAGCTGTATGTCCACCGGGAATCAGGATGGTTCGGATTTTTATGTTTCATCCGGATCAACCGGTCTTTATGGTCATATGAATATTCCCGGATATACTCGACCCGGTTGGGAAGATCTATAAAACCAAGCGTATATACGGTGTCGCTGGATATCCGGTCCTTATAGTCGTATGCATAGCGGAACCTCATCTCATAACTGGCGGGAAGGTTGTACATACCTAACAGTTCTATCAACCGGTCACGTTTGTCGTATTTAAATACGTAACGCGGACTACCGGTAGTAACATATGTCCTGTTCATTTCTACAGGGTTTCCTTTATTATTATATTTTATGGTGATGGTGTCCTGCTCGTAACCGATACGACCGATCACCTGATGTACGCGACAGTATTGACCGCCAGGAGGGTAATGATCATCTTTTTTACAGGCTGTCAATAAGAGGCTTAGAACAAAAAGAGCGACGCATGATAGTGTTGTTGAGAATGCTTTCATAAGTAGAATTTAAACAATGAAAAATTAGAAATAATGCAAACGGGTTGTATTCTGCTCAGTGAGAACAGAAAATGAAAAACGGGGGATGTTACCGGTTGTAGGAAACGTAGTTATTTTGGTGTCACAACGTTAATGAAAAGAAAAGTGCTGGATGATCTAAGTTAGTGAAACGGGCATTCCGGTTCGTAACCGGCCTAAAAACATGATTATTACGTCCGATTAATATTATTTACACTTTAACCTTATCAGTAAAGTGAATGTTCCGGCAAAGCTTAAACTGTGGGGTATACTAACTGATATTGAGGTGATCGAATACTTTTTTTACAATGCGGTCGCATTTCACGAGATGGAAACTATATACCCGATCTTTCATGTAACTATTTAAATTCTCTCTCAGCATAGCTTTCGCACGGTTCAGGCGCACCTTTACGTTGGGCTCTTCTATATTCAGGGCTTCCGACGTCTCACGTACGGACATAGTTTCCATTTCCCTCAACACAAAAACAAGCCGGTACTTTTCCGGCAACTGATTAATGGCTTGTTCCAGGATACTACTCAGCTCTTTATTAACCAGTTCGCTGGCGGGTGTTTTCGTATTCATAACATTGTCAGATTGCTCTAAGCTGGTGAAGACTATTTTTTTCTTTCGCTTTTGTTCCAGGCATTGATTCAACATGATCCGGGTAAGCCAGGTGCCAAATGAAGCCCGGTGTTCGAAATCCGCCAGATGCTCATAGGCGTTAATGTAGCTTGTTTGCATAGCGTCTTCTGTTTCCGCTTCATCTGCCAGTATAGACATGCCAATGCGGTACAAACGCTGGTTGTACTTGCGGATCAGTATTTCGTACTGTCTTTTCTCACCTTCCAGGATCTTCGCTATGATCTCGTCGTCGGATAATATGCCCATTTTTACATCAGGTTGATCTTTTACCTACGAAGTTGGATGAAATAATTTAAAAAAGGTTACAAAAAAAATACCTAATAAAAAGAAGCAAAAACTTGTAACCTTTTGTAGCAGGTTGTCTCTAATAAAGACACTAAAAGTAATTTTATCATGGCAACCGTCAAACAACTGCAGACCACGCTCAAGCTCACCTTCGGCCTCGTTCCTATTGTGGCCGGGTTGGACAAATTCACTAACCTGCTCACAAACTGGGTTGATTATCTTGGTAATAACAAAGGTATGATCCCCTTCGATCCGCTTCTCTTTATGAAGATCGTGGGCATCATAGAAATTGTTGCTGGTATTATTGTGCTCGTACGTCCATTGATAGGCGCTTATATTGTGATGATATGGCTGATCTGTATTGCGCTGCAACTCTTAATCGGAGGAGGATATTATGATGTGGCGGTACGTGATCTTGTAATGGCTGTGGGGGCGTATACACTGGCACAACTGACAAAGATAAATACAGAAGGCGCACGGTAAGACAACTGCTTCTGTAGCGGAGATGTTTACCAATGTAGTTCTTTCGTTGCTACGGGGCCCTGGAAAGGCCCCGTAGTAAATTTTAATTCGTTGTGTGCTTGCTTCTGATAAGTGCTAATTCATCTTCCTTTATTTCTAACTGCTGCAAGATGATATTGCAAGCAGCCATCTTTTCTTTATCATTCATTACATCCGCCAGCTCTATACGCATTACCACTACTTCGGCCACTTCAAGCCGGTTTTCACCATCGCGGTGTTTCAATGCAACATCCAAAGTCTGGGCAGCCATATCGTCATCGTTCTTATAATCGCGAAAACGTTTTGCAACCGCTAATGCCCTCTTCATTCTACCCTGGTCGCGGTTATCTGCATCCTCCCAATCCTGCTGGTCCTGCTCACCGTAACTAACAAAGATCATTGAATTACCTGATGCATCCGTCAAGGTGAAACGCGTAGTTCCTGGCTTCATCCGCGATATTCTTGGAATACCGGTATGAGGCACCTTACCGGTACGTTGCTTAAACCTATCCGTAAATTCACTGTATACTGCAGCTGCATCCTGCACTGTTACCAGGCAACCGGTATAGGCATTGGTATGTTTGTCCATTCCCTTTATATAGCCGAAATGGAGGGCATATCCGCCCCGTTCAACCACGCCATACTGATAAGGCCGGGTTTGTTTATAGGTGATGGTATATCCCAACATCTCCCAAAAATCAAGGGTCTCAACAACGGATACACACGGCAAAATGGGAATTGTGAGCCATTCCCTATTGGTAGTTCTTTCTGGCATGTTGAAATATTTTCCGCAAGTTAAGCCACCGTTAGATAAACCTGCCTTTATATACTTATTTGTATGTAAAGCAAACGCAATAACCGGTAAATTGTATTTTTACCCCATGACAAATTTCACCTATGCAGGCAGACTTTATTACAGCCCTATTGAACTGACAATGGCATTTATCGGTGGTACCTGGAAAATGCCTATTCTACTTGCGTTGCGCAAAGGACCAGTAAGATATGGCGACTTAAGGAACACCATCTCACATATCACTGATAAGATGTTATACAGTCAGTTGCGTGACCTGGAAAAGAAAGGTATGGTCACAAGAAAGGTTTATAAAACAAAGCCACCGCGGGTAGATTACATGCTGACTGATCTGGGTAAAAAGTCGATTAAACTTATCGACAAAATAAATGATTTCGGAGACTATCTAATGGAAGTCGAAGGCGTTAAACGGACATGACCTCCGGTAACAGTAATACCGGCTAATTCAGCAACGCATACCAAACCCTCATAATGGAAAAAACCTTTATTCTTACTACAATGGCTGCTACTGGCATGCCATATATCCAACGCGCAGGTGGGTACCGGCGGCTTATTCTATATGCTGCGCATTTCTTTTAAGCGTCCGTTTACATCGAATGTTATACGATAGTTACGCCTTGCGCCCCGTATCATAACATACCATTCTTTTACATGTACAGCATTGATCTGCGTAAAATAAATATGCTGCGTTGGTTCTGCTCCTTCTATTGTTTTCGATCTCTCAACTGCGATATCATATACCTTTTTTGCCGTGCTGAATTTCACTTCATCCAATGGCGCCAACAACATTTCGAGCGGGAAGTGTCCATTACCAGTGATCACTACCGGCTTTTGTATTTTCCATTCTCCATTACTGTAAGTATAGGTGTCCACATTTTCCGGATTGTTTGGATCCTGGAGATCTATTGAGATCATGCCACCACGGTAATCATAGAAATAAAGACCGTTCAGGAAGCGCAGCTTCTTTCCTTTAAAGCCAGGCAGATCATAGAGTGCATGTTGAATGCTGTCGAGGTTCTCAGCACTGTTAAATATACTTGTAAACGTTTGTTCATGCGTGGATGAAGATACTGTTGAGGATGAGGATGAGAATGTGGTAGTTGAGGAAAAGGCATTCTTATCGGGTGATCCTGCTTTCCGTTGTGACTTTGGGTGTAGCGTATCTTCAATACTTTTCCGGGCTTCTTTACATGAAACCATCAAACAGCATATCAGCAGAACAACAGTGCTATAAGGACAGGTCTTCATAAAATACAATTTTTTCTGGTTCATTGGGCAGATACATGATCTCTTTGGTTCCATTATCGAGTTTATGAATGTCGAGCAGTGAGACGATCTTTTTACACTGGGTTACCCGTTTGTTACCCTCCTGGTCAGTATATTCAATTTCAAATTGCACCTGCGGCTGCTCATTAATGTACATACCTGTCTGTTTGTAACTTAAGATATCACCCGTCGTCTTTATACCATACATGATCATTTGAAGCGGTTGTTTCGGATCGCCCGACGCCTTGCTAATAAATCCAAGCAAGGTCCTGACAAATAAAGCAACCCCTATGTTTATTAATGGCACTGAAATCCAGGGATGCGAAAGCCTCAGGAAACGCCAGCCGTTCCCCTGGCTTTCGAGCCAGTAGGAAAATACAGGATAGCCTATAGCTGCTACGAGGATGGGGATGAAAATGAGAGAATAGAGCAATACCATCCCCTTATTGCGAAACACATTCAGGGTCTTCGGAACAAACGTCGTTTCCCGGCCACTTAAACCTGCACTCATTTCAATCGTCTTGCCTACTTCAAACCGTTTCTCATATGGCTTACCGTCGTTCAGCTCATAGGGGATCTCTACGACAGTACCAGACAGGTTCCTGAAGGACAGTCGAAGGTTAAGCTGGTTGGCATCACGAATGACGCCAACCAGCATTTTTTTTGTAACTGTTGCTATAATGGTAGTACCCTCTACGGCTATTTTCTCTAAACGCCGTTTGTCGGTGAATACCAGCTTAATGAAGAAACAGCAATATAACACGATAGCGGTCAGCCAGCTGACTATGCCAAGCCCGAGATACAGGAAAGCAATTGTGGCACTTTCCTGTTGAGGTTCTTCCCAGCTACCGGTATTATAATACAGGAAGGTTGGCAATGCAATAGTGAAACCGAGCGTATATAAGGTCCAGAAAGAAATACCCCAGCCTGGCTTTATCATGATGGTATGTTTATCGTATTATGAAATGTACATTCACATGACCTCCATTAGCCTATAAAAGAGAACTTATTCTCGAACATCTTCCCAAAAACAGGAACCGGCTTCTGCACCCCATTAACTGCGTTGATGATACCCAGTACCCAGAATATTGTGATAGCAAGGCCGAGCACACCAAGAAAAGAGAGTGCGGGAACGACCGCGGAAATGGTGTTCAGTACGATACTGAAAATGACGCTTACGATAGCCAGGCCCAGTGATTGCCTTAAATGATATCTGAGCAGCTGGTCTGCTTTATCTTTTCCGGAATAATAGGCAATGGCCCATCCGATCAATGATACATAACATACAATAGATAGTGTTTTCGTGTTCATAGTATGATGATTTAAGTGTGGCGTTATAACCGGAACAAAGGTGTGCCGGTAGATCATCTTTAGCAAACTTTAGCCTGCTACAGGATATCTACATCCTGGCGAACGAGCGTCTACAATATGACTACAACTGTTTATAGATATCTGTATATTAAATGCTTATACATTTATCAAAGGATGTTATTTCTTTTGGTTTCAGGTCTTATCTTATCGATTTATAGTAATTTGGCAGTATGAAGTCCTTATTGTTGTCATTCATTTGTTTACTCTGCCTGAACTGTTTTGCCCAAAGCGGTCCTCCCGATAGTCTGCAATCGGCCATTGTACATCCTCAATTAAGCGAGCATGAAAAGCCGGCATTGCTAAACCAGCTGGCAGAATTCTACCGGGTTAATAAAGATTACAAAAAGGCGATGGAAACCGCCCGGGAAAGCGCATTGGTCGCTTCCCGGCTAAAAAACTACACAGATGCCACGAAGGCATACCTGGTGCTATTAAATAGTAAGATCAGCGCGCTGGACCTCGACCGGATAAAACAGCTGGGCGATACAGTGCTGTCGACAGCAAAGCAGGCCGGCACCCCTATCGCCATGGCCTATGCCTATTATGGGCAGGCATTACTTTTTAAGGCGCTTGAGCATCCGGAATCGGCAATGAAGTATTGTCAGATGGCATTGACGGAGCTGGAAAAGAAAAGTGATCCCTATATTGCCGCTAAGATCTATTACCAGTTGTACGCTATTAATTCAAACTGGGACAATGCCGGCAAAGTGTACCAATATGCCAGGTTGGCCATGGAGAACGCTTTAATGACCACAGACTATACCCTTCTGAGCAATTGTTATAATGCCATGTCGACTGCGCACGAGTATAAATATGGCGAAAGCCATGAGCAGCAGGAACAAGACAGTGTCTTATTTTACCTTAACAAGTCAGAAAACCTTTACGCACAACATCCGGGGCAGGTCAACAATTATGCTTACGCGATAAGTTGTATTAACATCGCCAGTTACTATCTGAGATATTCCGGCCCTACAGACACGAAGGCGCAGACACAGGCTATTTATTATGCAAACAGGGCCAGAACGGTCTTAAAAGATGCGCCGAACAGCCAGGAGGTCGTGGCCAGCAGCCTGGGGATATTGAGCGAATACGCCAAACGTGACGGTAAGTATGCAGCAGTTGAACGTTATCTGCTGGAGGCATATGAGGTCATGTTAACCCAACAACCGCCCTACTACTATACGATGATCAATGTTACTAAAGGACTTGCCGGTTTCTATGAGGAAAGAGGAAATTATGAGAAGGCTTTTAAATTCCAGCAGTTGGTAACTGAATACAGCAATAAGAATTTTGATCAGCAAAAAGCGTTAAAGGCGCAAAAGCTGGAAATAGAATATCAAACTGAAAAAATAAACAGTGAAGTACGGTTTCTGAAAGAGCGCGAGAAAAGTCAGCAGCAAAAAAACATTTTATATATCTGTATCGCCATTGCCTCCTTCTTATGCTTATTATTCCTCTTCAGCTCCTATCACTTCAGGCTGCGTTATTCATTGCAACGGGAAAAGCAGCTGGAACTTGAAAAACAGGAGTCAGAACTGCAGATGAAGCTGGAAAAGGAAGAACAGGCAAGGCTGAGAGCAGAGCAACAACTGCTGGAGGTACAGCAACAACAGCTGAAAAAGGAAGTAATGGCCAATGTATTACAACTGGAACATAAGAACCAGATGTTACACAATCTGAAGAATAAACTGACTGAAGGAGATGAAGTGAATATGCATAAGATCCTGAAGGAGGAAATGATCCTGGATAATGATTTTGAACAGGCCAAATTGCAGATCCAGCAAGTACATCCGGATTTCTTCCAGCTGCTGAACGACAAAGCACAGAAGAAGCTTACGCTGCTTGATCTGAAGCTATGCGCATATTTGTATCTGCAGATGGATACACGCCAGATCGCGCAGCTGATGCATGTTGAAGCAAAAAGCGTCAGGATGAGCCGCTACAGGATCAAACAGAAGCTAGGCCTGGATAAGGACGACGATCTAAACGCCTTCTTACAGGGTTTAAATGAGCACGTGCGTGGACGAAATAATAGTGGTGTTGTTTAGTCCATTATTCATCACCCGGCATAATAATATGACTTCCTGTTTTCCAATCATAACGTGAACGTCTGCTGTTCATTTCCTTTAATAAAAAATAATGTCTTTCCTGTCAGATATCAGTTTTTGATATGGATTATTCAGAAACTGTACTAGGAAGGGCTGTACATCCCTGCCAACTACGCCATGATACCGGTTGATGAACAGTAAGCGCTGACTATTGGGCATATAATGGTGAATCATATCAATATACAAGGGCCGGCACGCATTATCCATTTCTCCATCGGCCAGAAATGCCGGTTTGGCTGAATAAAAGGGTTGTTTAGTTCCCGCTTTTACAGGCGTATAGTTCCAGCAATCACACATGGCGTTATAGACATCATTAATATGATACCCTTCCATATACGGGTAAGCGTTATTTAACTGCCTGACAATATTCTCATCGTGATAAACAGCCTGATCGGCACAGTAGACGGAGATCCGCATACCGGACGGGCCACGGTGGCCGCTAAATGTATAGTCAAGTAATTTCGTAACGTATTCACGATGATTCCCTTTGATCAGCTCTGTGATAACGTAAGGCGCTTCCTTTCCAAAGTAATTCTGGATAATATCGAACAGATCATTCCGGTTATACGCAACGCGGATAGAATCTGTTGTACCTTTTTCCAGGTAAGAGATATAAAAAGGCTTTTGACCTATGGAAGTAAAATATGCTATGAACTTCTCTTTGAGATCACCGTATAATGCCTGATCTGCAGAATCCTTCTTACAGTGTTCAAACAGTATGTTCAATGCTTCGTTGAAGTTAGCTGGTTCGTCTTCATCGATCGGCACAAACGTGGGTAATGGAGAATCCAGTATCAGGGACCTGATATGCGAAGGGTCACGCTGTAAAACGGCCTGCATCAGGCCTCCACTATAGGAGATGCCAAATAGGTTGACAGAATCAATATGTAGTACCGACAGCAGATCATGAATATCTGATACCGTCTCGTCTGTATTATACCCTGTAAGATCGATGCCGCGTGCTTCCAGGCCTTTCCGGAGCCGTTTCACACCTTCAACAACCATACTATCTTTATTCAGGTTATGCTTGTAAGATTCTTTGATAGCAGCGCCCAGCTCCGGACCTGAGAGGCTGGGAACGGAATAACCTGCACCACGTTGTTCAAATGCAATACAGTCCCTGTCGCCGATGATCATACTATTGGCAGCGCCTCTCGCCCATCCCAGGGAGCCACTGCCAGGTCCCCCACCAGTGAAAAGGACCGGGTCTTTCCGTTTATCCGGATTCTTACTTTCAACTATAATAAATGGCAGTTTAACCGTCTTTCCGTTTTGTTTTTTTCTATTCTCCGGCACAACCAGATAGGCACATGTCGTTTTAAAAGAGCTGTCTATTTTAACAGGACATGCACAGGGCTCTATAACAGGCTGATAGGCCGTTTTCTGCTGTGACCGTGCGGCTGTAAACAGGAAGACATTTATAATTAAGGTTAGTAATATCGCTTTCTTCATCAATATTTTTTTCTCAAAAGTAGAATAGCACCATCTAACAATCCAGGTAAAAAACGGACATTCTTACCGTTGTACGGCAAGTCCCTGTCCGGTGAAATTGACTACTTCTTTATAAAAATGGCTCATATCATGGTAGCCATGATCACAGGGCGAGAAGGCCTCCTTACCGGCAACGTAAGCTGTTAAAGCAACTCTTGCACGCAGGATCGAAAAATACTTCTTGGGGCTGGCGCCGACGATGTTGTTAAAATAGCGGTTAATGGTTTTCGAGGTAATGAACATTCTCTCCGCAACCTCGCTGGTATTATACTGCATCCGGTTGGCCGCATACAGATCAATACTATCTTTTACAATATGAATATAATGGTCCTGTTTCCGCTGCCTGGAATATTGCTGTAAAAAGAAATTCTGCAATAACACCATCCGTTGTTCAAAAGAAGCAGCTGTTTTAACCTGATGAAGAAGTGCCGCAGGCAATACCTCGTTTAATGCAACTATCCTGCTGATGAATTTCGTCTGGCCAATGCCTAGAACGGCTTCAAGTCCGCCGGGGAAGAACTTCACGGAGAATATATGATCCGATGGCAGGTTAAGACGCTCTACGATTGCGTCCCTTAAGAGCAGCACATCATTTGATGTCCCGAGCGTGTAACAACTATTACCGGCTACCAATTGATACGGTGTTCCCAGGTTGATCCACATCGTAGGTGTCCAACTTGGGAACATTTTTACTGTAAAGCATTTATTATTAGCAAATGAAGCCGTTTCTTCGGAAGATGATTCGGAGAAAAATTCAATATAGTCTTCCAGTTCAGGACAAGGTGCACTGAAGCTGTAGATCTTCCTGATATCGTCGAAAATTTCAACCATTACCCGACTAAATTAACGATTAACATCGGCCCATGCAAGTATCTATAACTGTTTGCTTTGACTGATTTATGGTTCTGGTATTCGGACAGTCTTTTGTCTATTAATGACTTTACAAGTGTCGGCCTGTTTTACGAACGGTAGTATAAGGAGGTAATTTTTATCTAAATTTCGCTTATATTTCATCTATAAAAAATTACCAGGGAATCCTATCGCGGGTTAACCTTATGAACATCAGTCAGCAAATACTATTCATTTTCAGCGTAATGTACGTTTTTTGCATATATTCACGATAATGAAATAAGGGAATTATATGAAACTGTACACAATATTTCTTGCTTTACTACTATTTACGGCAACCGCTTTTTCGCAGAACACTATCAATAATTACAAGTATGTACTTGTTCCTGAAAGGTTCGATTTTTTCAAGGCGGATAACCAGTATGGATTGAATACATTAACAAAATTGCTGCTGAATGAAAAAGGATTTACCGCCTTTGTCGGTAATGAGGAGATGCCACCGGAAGTGGCTACCAATAAGTGTGGTGCGCTTAGAGCCGAAGTAGTGCAGAAAAAAGGGCTGTTTGTTACAAACCTTACACTGTTATTGAAGGACTGCCAGGGTAATATTATCTTTAAAAGTAAAGAAGGTAAGAGCCGGGAGAAAGAATTTCAGGCGGCATATGATCTTGCCCTCAGAGATGCTTTCACTTCATTGAATGACGTAGATTATAAATATGACAGCACTGCGACAACGCAGGCGCTGCCTCAACCACAACAGCCGGCTGTGGCCCCTGCTGTTGCTACACCGCCGCCAGCCCCTGCTCCGGCACAGGTACCCGCAGCACCGGCAGTTACAGAAACGACAGGTACCTTATATGCACAGCCTACTCCTACTGGATATCAGCTGATCGATACTACTCCTCAAAAAGTATTGACACTGTTCAAAACTTCCATGCAGGATCATTTTATAGCTGAGAACGGAGGAACCAATGGCATTGTATTCAAGAAGGACGGAGAGTGGTTTTTCGAGTATTACAAAGACAACAAACTTACTTCTCAGAAACTGCAGATCAAGTTCTGATCGCTACATATTTTTTTGGTGTATACTCTTTTATGGGGTATCCGCTACATTAAACACGGGTAAATTACTATTTTCGGGCCTGCTCAATGTTAATCGCAACAGTCACCGCAAGTAGCGTAGTGAAAAAGCCTTATTGTATGAAGGTGCGCTTCATACAATAAGGCTTTACAGATCACCAGATCACCTGCAGGAATCGGTTTGATTCGTTCCAACGGGGGTAACAGATGCAGGATCAACTTCGTCCACACGCGCCCGGAGGAATTCGTTCGTGATAATATAAAAACAGGCCGAATTGCCTCCTGAAACACAGCAAGTCGGATCATCGGGGGCGCCGCCATGTGCCCGGATGAACCATTCACCGGTACCATCCTTTTCATAATAGAAGACGTCCCTTTTTTCTTTGGCGGTGACAGCAGCTATACCCAGCAGCGAAGTGATCACCAGAAATACATTAGACAGTTTGATTTTCATAGATTTTCTTTTTAATGATGATTGAATACTATAAATCCGTTATGCTATTGGCGTGCGCATTTTGCGCCACATGAAAGCTGTGCTTAATATTCCGGGAATAAGTACGACGAGGTTAAGTGCTAATTGTTGCTGCCAGGTAATTGTCTTAAAAACACCTGCACAGGCACAGGGTACTTTACTGAATACTGTTAACATGACCAGTACAATGTAAACGGTAAACGACAGCATTAAGAACGTGCCGGCTACAATGCCGGTAGCATTCAAGCGGGGGATCAGCAACAGTACCACTATAAGGAGTTCAACCAATGGTATCCCCCATTTCAATACTGGGATCATGGTACTGTGGAATACCTGCGCTTTAAGACCGTATTCAAATATGGTCATGTCAGAAAGCTTATCCAGCGCTGTATATGTAAACAAGAGGACCAGCATCACGGACGTAACATAGGGGATTGCTTTTTTCCAGTTCATAGGGTTGATTATTTATGAGTAAGAAATGATCTGTTTTTCAATTTGTGCTATAGCCATGTTCAAAGAGGGCCTTTCTGAGGGGTTAATATTCGTCATTCCTGTTATCAGATCTGCCAGGAGAGGTTCAAACGCATATGCTGCCAATTTCTCCCTGACCGTATACAGCTCACCGAAAAAGATGCGCTGTGGTAATTCTCCTGTCAGAAAATGCGCGAGCAGGGCGCCCAGTGAATAGACATCGTCACCAAAATGAGGCTTCATATAGTTCATTTGTTCCGGGGAGATATAACCTACTGTACCCAATGTAAAAGGCGGATCGGGTAACCCGTCATTGAGGCAGCAGGACATTTCAAAATCGATGACGTATGTCCTGTTCGCGCTGTCAATGATGAAATTACTTTCATTGATATCACGGTGTACATATCCGGCGGCGTGCATATCCTGTACAATTGATAATATAGACAGATAGATATCCAGTATTATCTTCTTCGTGCCGGCTGTGAGGTCCTTCCAGGCCTTTCCCTGTCTGAGCTGTTCAATTCTTTGCCCCGTATGTGGCCCTTCCACGTATTCAAGGACGAGAAAAGAGAATGCTTCATATTCGACGAGATCGATGAATTTTGGCGTCCTTACATGCCTCTCCAGTGCTTTTATCACCTTCTTCTGCCAGGATAACTTATCCCGTATGTCTCTTCCAAAATGGTCGTCGGCAGTATGGCTGTTCCCTTGTTTTATCAGGCACCACCTGAAGGGGCGTTTTAAATTAAATGCTTTGTAAATAGTTGTTTTCGGATTATAGCTAAGTTCTTCCACAGGCATATATAAAAAACCTATGAATTTCCTGGATACCGGCTTCCCGTATCTTTTATCTACGGTGAATGGGAAAGGGTCTTTTTCCGGCTTCGTATTCCCCAGGCGTTGGATGTAGATAATATTTGAGATCCGCACACAATCATGAATAACACATCCGGCATACTTTCCTGTAAGGGGCAGTAACCTGTCTATCAGATGGCGGGCATCGTCTTCTGAGCGCGCTATGAACTGGATGCCTTTTCCGATCAGATGTGGGCCATACAAGCCTGCATGCAGCCGATAGGCCTCATGTTCATTCCTGATGATCCTGAAGATCGTACGGTCTTCTCTCAGTATCGGCAGTATGTCGCTGAGCAAGGCCTGCAAACTTAATGTTCTAACCGACAGACAGATCAACCAGCCACGCGTAGCGCTGAAATCAAGAGATGTAAGCCAGATATGATCTTTTGTGAACTTTACGCCTGCGTGTTCCAGCAGCGTGTCATTTTCCTTTAACTGCAGCTCGAATGCCTTCTCCAGGCCGGGATATTGAAGCATTTCTTTGAGGTTTTCATTTTTCAATAGGGTTGGTGCCAATGGTACCTGTAGGTTAACTTGTCACTAAGTTACTATTATCTGCTGCAATTTGCCTGCACTACTTTTTCGTAAGTTATAGCGTCGCGATTGCGATCTATTTATTGTTCGCCATCACCTTTTCAGGTAATAAATAAGTTACGCAAGGATGTAACTAAAAAAGGAGCGCGATCTGCACCCCTTTACTTTATTCCCTTGTTGTTTCAGATTAAGATCTTTTACACCGGTGACCTCTGTAGAGATCTAACCTAACCATCCGGCTTCAGCCAGGAAAGTGACAAGCCTGTAAGCTTGTCTATATTTCATCGACCTTCAAAAGCCGCTTCCAGCTTTTGAAGATCAAACTTCTTCATCTGCATAAAAGCTTTCATAACACGCTCCGTCTTCTCCTTATCAGGGCTTTTTAACATATCGATCAATTGTATAGGTTCTACCTGCCAGGATACGCCAAACTTATCCTTCAGCCACCCGCATTCGCTTTCCTGACCTCCACCTGTTGTCAGCTGTTCCCAGTAATAATCAATTTCCTCCTGGTTTTTGCAATGCACTACGAATGATATCGCTTCATTGAAAGAAAAATTATGCGCTGCTGCACTATCCATTATCATAAACTCCTCTCCTGCCAGATTAAATTGTGCGTGTTTCACCATGCCCTCCGGATTCTCTTCTCCCGGCCCATTCTTCAAGATACCACGCGTAAGGGAATCCCTGAAAACAGCAGAGTAAAACTGAATAGCCTCCTCTGCTCTACCCGCCTGCTCTTTTACAAACATCAGAGATGGTGTGATGATCTGTCCGTTGGTGTCAGACAATTTTCCCAGGGAGACCTGCCAGGAAAAACCATATCTGTCCTGCACCCAGCCATATTTTTCACTCCATGGATATTTGTCCATCTCCATCAGCACCATCCCACCTTCTGCCAGGTTTTTCCAGAGCGCATCTGTTTCCGCTGGTGTTTCACAAACTACGAAGTAAGAGATCGAAGGATTGGGCGTGAATACCGGACCTCCATTTAATCCGAGAAACGGCATACCACCTAATTGGAACTCAATGGTCATCACAGAGCCTTCGGGTCGTTTATGAATTTCATACCCTTCCTTGCCATATCTCGTAATATCACCTATACCTGATTGCGGGAAGATAGAGGTATAGAATTTCGCCGCTTCTTCAGCCTGGTTATCAAGCCAGAAACAATTAGTGAATAATTTGTGGTTAGTCATAACGGATGATTTTAAGTGATAAATTTAGTATTATAAATGTAAGGTTGTTATTGATAACAACGAGCATCTCCTGCGCTTTACATTAAAACTAAGGTGACAGAAAAGATGTATATTCAGGTATGGAACAAAAAGCCCCTGATAATGATGAGCTGCATCCATGGCAATCCAGGTTGCATGAGGTTATTTATGAATCTCATACGACCGCGGGAAAAGTATTCGATATCACGTTACTTGTTTTCATTCTTTTAAGTATTGTAGTTGTAATGCTTGACAGTGTAACATCGTTACATGCCCGGCATGGCCGGACCTTTTTCATACTGGAATGGTTTTTCACGTTGACCTTTACGGTGGAATATATCCTGAGGCTGATCTGTATCCGGAAGCCTTTAAAATACCTGTTCAGTGTACTGGGTATTATAGACCTGCTAGCTATTATTCCAAGCTATCTCAGCTTTGTATATATTGGTTCTCAGTCCCTGTTAGTGTTTCGGGCGCTGCGGCTCTTACGGGTATTCAGGATCTTCAAGCTGGTGCATTTTATATCGGAAATGCGTTTCCTGTATGTTGCTATTCTCAACAGTATCCGTAAGATCAGTATTTTCATTTTATTTGTTATAAGCACTGTTGTTATCCTCGGATCGATCATCTATCTGGTGGAAGGCCCCAACAATGGATTTACCAGTATTCCACAATCTGTTTACTGGGCAATTGTGACGATCACGACGGTGGGTTATGGAGACATAGCACCTGTTACACCTCTTGGCAAACTGATTGCCAGTTTTATCATGCTATTAGGTTATGGTATCATTGCTGTGCCCACCGGTATTGTTACTACTGAAATGGCACTTGCTGCCAAAGGTCAGAAACAGGATAGTCAGGCCTGCCCCTCCTGTGGAAGAGAAGGTCATGACCATGATGCACGTTTCTGCAAATACTGTGGCGCCGCACTTTAATAAATAGCTAACTATAAAGCCATTGTAAAAATATCGATCAGAGCATAGCCGATAACCCCCATTTACATGGTGAAATATTACGTTCAGTTGCAACAGGTATAGATAAAATATGTTATCTTGTCTTAATATCGACCTATAACTGTACACATTCCCTTATACCCTCAAATACTATGTAAATATTCTATAAACCCAAAATCCCTTTTATGAAAAAACGCTACATGAAAACACTACTTTTCTTTGTTTCCCTATTTCCCTCATACCTGTCGGTCGCTAAAACAACAGATCCCGTTATTGAAAAGGAAAAACTGGAAAACATCAAAACAGTCATTACACGAAGTGAATACTTCATCCGCTGGCAAAATACCACCGCCGCCTACCAGAGCCCTAACCGCAACAACAATTTAGATGCTACGTATACAGGACAGAAGATGACGGTTGTACCCGGCGGAGGCGACCCTGACTGGTCTTTCGGCCTGACGTTGCAAAACATTACAGCTGACGGTAAGCTGATGGGCAGTCTGGTAAAGGACCCGTTAACATCCCTGAATGATAATACCATCCGGTTTAATCACAACGGAAAGTTTACGGTTGAATATGTGAATAACGAACAAGGTGTACGACAGAATTTTATCATACAACAGCCTTCTTCTGCTACCAGGAAAATAAGCGTCCAACTGGATGTTTCCGAAGGATGGATCGCTGAAAAACATAGCAATACCAATCTATTGTTTAAGAACGGCAAACAACAGCTTTCCTATAGCGGTCTTGCTGTCTGGGATGCAAAAGGCAGATCTTTACCTGCTTACTTTTCTTTGATAGATGATCTTATCCGGATAGAGGTTGATGCAAAGGATGCGACCTATCCCGTTACTATTGATCCTCTGCTGGCTAATTCCACACCACAAAACGCCAATTCCTTCTTGCAAAGTAACCGGCCGGAAGCACTGCTCGGCTGGAGCGTAGCCGGCGCTGGTGATCTGAATAACGATGGCTATGATGACGTTATTGTAGGCGTTCCGCGTTATAAAAACGGGCAGGTAGACGAAGGTGCTGCATTCATTTATTACAGCAGTTCAAATGGCATCAATCCAAACGTTTACACCATACTGGAATCCGATATTGTAAACGCCCAATTCGGATATACCGTAGCTGCAGCAGGCGATATAAATGGCGATGGTTCTGCTGATATCGTGATCGGCGCACCGCAATACGATCAGGCGCCTTTATCAGGGTTCAGGGGACGGTTCTATGTTTACAAAGGAACTCCTGGCGGCCTGACGACAACGCCCTCCGAAATTATTGATGGCTCAACCCCACAGGCTTTTCTCGGTGAAGTATTATCATCTGCCGGGGATGTAAATGGCGATGGATATGATGACGTTGTTGCCGGTGAATGGGATTCGCCGAGTCAATTCAGCAATCATGGGATCGTCTGGATCTATTATGGAAGTCCTTTCGGTCTAAGTGGTATGGCCCCTACCATGCTTGAAAGATCTATACCTAACGGAATATTCGGAAGAAGCGCATCAGGTGCCGGGGATGTAAACGGCGATGGATTCGATGATGTGCTGGTTGGATCTATTCAGTCAATAGTAGGCCCGCCATTTTATGGAAGCGTCTGCATTTACTATGGGAGCCTTTACGGGATAGATATGAACCCCAACGTTGCACTGATCGGGCATACAGAAAATTTTGGTTATAAAGTAGCCGCTGCCGGTGATATCAATCATGATGGCTTTGATGATATACTTGTAAGTGCACCCAGATTTTTTGCACCATTCGGTGATACCGTTTTTGTTTATCAGGGTAGTGGGAGTGGTATTCATAATGAACCTAACACAGCACTTCCGAGTCCTCAGGACAATACAGCCTACGGCGCAAGCATTGCCGGCGCGGGAGATCTGAATGCTGACGGCTTTGCTGATATTGTTATCGGTTCCTGGACCGAATCCAGCGGACAAAGTATGGAAGGAATGGCTTATGTGCATTATGGCCGCGCAATAGGCGTTAATCCAATACCAGGAGCCACCATCCAGAGTAACCAGGTGAATGCGAACCTTGGTACAGGTGTGGCCTGCGCTGGTGATGTTAATCATGATGGCTTTGATGATCTCATTGTTGGCGCTCCCAATTATGCCGTACCTGCAGCCCAGGTCCGCGAGGGAGGGGCCTTTATTTATCATGGCATTGCGGTTAATCCAGGTCTGACAGCCGGCAATCTTGCTGCTGAAAACTTCCTGCCGTCAACTGCTTCCGCTATCGCTACAGTCAAAGCGTTTCCAAACCCCGTCGTTGATCACCTTTCCATTCAGTTCGATGGATTAGACACTAAACATAACACCTCCATACAACTATTAAATACGCAGGGAGTAGCTGTTAAAAATATCTCTGTCGGAAAAATAAAAGGTGGCAGTGAACAGATAAATATTGGTGAACTATCACCCGGCCTATATTTAATGATCATACAGAATGGTACCAACATATTCCGTGAAAAGATCATCAAGCAATAAACTTATATAAATACTTAAACAGAAAAGGCGCGATTGATCGCGCCTTTTCTGTTGGTATAAGCCTCTGAAACATTTGCATCAATCATCCCCTTTAAAAACCGGTATTATAAAAAATTGTACTTCTAAAGAAACAGCCCCGGTAATGATGGATCAATTTGAGATTATCCTCAGTCATTTCAGGCAATACATCAAGGTAAGTGACGAATTGGAACAGGACCTGAAAAATAAGCTTGTTTATAAAACGCTTCACAAGGGTGACAGCTATTCGCTTCTTAACGATTGCACGGGATTCGTCAATGCTGCTTTTATAGCGTGGAAGCCTACGGTAGCCAGGGCTATGAATATTGCTATTGCACCTGCAAGCAGGAAGATCCACCAGCTTATATCAATACGGTATGCAAAATTATCAAGCCATCTGTTCATTAAGAAAAAGCTAAGCGGTGATGCTACCAGTAACGCAATAATTACCAGTTTCAGATAGTCTTTTGATAATAAACCTGCTATACCTGCAACGCCTGCTCCCAATACTTTCCGTATGCCTATTTCGCGCGTACGCTGGCGGGCTGCTAAATAAGACAGCCCGAATAATCCCAGGCAGCAAATAAACACGGACAGTAATGTAACATAGCCAACAATCTGTTGCCAGCGCCGTTCTTCTCCATACTGCCTGCTTATATCATCATCCATAAAGCTGAACTGAAATGGGCTGTCAGACAGATGCTCTTTATAGATCCTTTCAATTGCCGCCAAAGCCTCCGGCAATTTTCCCTGTTGCGCTTTCACGAGGACCTTTTCATAATGCTTCATCACCAATACCTGTGGTCCGATCTCTTGCTTCAGCGAGTTGTAATGATGATCTTTCACCACGCCTGCTACCGTCATATGCAGATCGCCTTCCCATTCGCCCATTAGTTGCACCCGCTGACCAATAGGATCCGTCCATCCGGCTTGTCGCACGAATGCCTCATTTACAATAACAGACAGCGAATCTGAACCAAAGTCGGCCGAGAAATTCCTTCCCTGTTTTAAAGGAATTTCCAATCCCGGAATATAAAACTCGTCAACTCTTAATTTCAGACTGCGTATCGTCTTATCGCCCACTTTCACCATGTTATTTTCTCCCCATGAATTAAAACCTGACACCTGTGCAACAGCCGGCGATGTCGCCAGCTCGGAGCGGAACAGCCGTACCAACTGATCAGGATTTCGCTGTGGCGGCAGCTTGATGCTGATCATATCAGAAGCGTTATAACCAAGCTCTTTGTTCATGATAAAATTCATCTGGAGATAGTACACCAGCGAAGCTGTTACAAAACCAATAGCCAGCGTAAACTGGAAAACGACCAGGCTTTTTCCCAGCCAGCCCTTTCCTGTACCTGTCTTCTGTTTACCATACAAAACGGCTACCGCGTTAAAACGGGAAAGTACAAAAGCCGGGTATAAGCCCGTCAGCATTATACTTAAGGCTATGATCGCTATCCCTGTGGCCCATATCATCGCATCTTCTACGATATTCAATTCTATATGCCTACCGGTCAATGAATTGAACACAGGCAATAATAACCAGCTAAGAAGGGCTGCCAGCAGGAAAGCGGCAGTACACAACACAGTCGCTTCCACTAAGAACTGTGCGATGATCTGCCACCTGTTACTGCCATTTACTTTCCTGACACCGATCTCTTTCGCTCTTTGCAGGGAATGTGCAATACTGAGGTTCACAAAGTTGATACAGGCCATGAGCAATATAAATGCTGCTATACCTGATAAAATGTATAATGTGGTATTCAGGCTGCCATCGAATATGCCTGTTTCACTTTGCACGGTCCCGCTATGGAGGTGTACATCCGCCAATGGTTGCAAGCCAAACGACAGTTGCGTTGGAATATCATCCTTACCCTTCGCATCGCGGATCTGTTCCATCGCCCCTGCCTGAAAAACAGTCGAAAACTTTTGTTCTACCTTTTTCACGTCCGCTAACGGATGCAGCAATACAAATGTGCTAAGATATTGATTGAGCCAGCTGCCATCTTTAAAGAATGTTTCGACAAATCTGAATGGCAGCACCACATCAAAGCGGATGGAAGAATTTGCAGGTATTGCTTTCGCTACTGCTGTTACCGTAAGTGTTTGAATACCCTGCTCTTCTATTCTCAATGTTCTTCCTACCACATCTGTTTTTCCGAAATACCTGACCGCCGTTTGTTCCGATAATACAATGGAATGAGGGTCAGATAATGCTGTTGACGCATTACCATGCAGTAACGGGAAAGAGAACAGGTTGAAAAAACTGCTATCCGCAAACAACCCCTGTACGTTAAGGGCCTTTTCATCACCGATGATATTAAAGCCCCCTACGTTCCAGAAACGTACATAATCCACTATTTCAGGGACAGCGGCTTTAAAAGCAGGTCCCTGTACTTGTCCGGAGGCATTTATTGTTTGCCTTTCTCCCCGGTTATCCTTAATCGTCGTGGTAATACTATATAATTGCGCTCCTTTTTCGTGGAAGCGATCAAAGCTCAGTTCATTTTTCACAAAGAGCACAACAAGCAGCACACAGGTAAGCCCTATGGCCAGTCCGGCAACATTAATAAATGAAAACAGGGGATTTCTGCGGAAATTCCGCCAGGCCAACTTGAGGTAGCTGCTTATCATGATATAAGGTTGATTGAGTTAATATAACGAAAACCGATGAAACATTCTGCCACTTTTATTTATTCGGTATAATGCCTTTATTTGTCGTTAAATCTTAAGAACCATATGAAATCCCCTTACTTATTTATTGTAATTGTATTCCTGGTATCATGCCAACAAAAAGCTCCGGAAATAACCCATGCTAACAACAATGACACAATATTATACATGCTTTCAAGGATGAAGGGATTCTCACTTCCACTTGGTAAAGATTTTCCGGACAGCAATACCCTCGTTTTCGGTTGTGAAGAAAGTTTTGATACCTCTTTCATAGTACATCTTAGTAAAGAAAGCAATAAGGTCCATGGTGTAGTCTATGAGGTACTACCAATAAATCGTGGTGCCATTGCAGGGTTTGCCGCCGGATATGATGAAGTGCTTCCTTTCGAAGGATACGGTTTTAATCTCGATTCAATACACTGGAATAGTTTAGTAACGCAAACGGAGCGTCTTTTAGAAGAAAAAACGATGAAGACTAAGGGCGGTCACATTTGCTTTGATGGCACATATTATTTCCTGGCGTATAATCGCAAATTAGCCGTAGGAGGAAATTGCGGAGATACAAGCTTTGAAAGATTCACTCAATACATTAAGGACTCTCTGTTATTTCCGATTCATTCAAAGAAACCCTATTAGTGTAAATAAAGAAAGCTCTTTCATGGTATCAATGGATGAAATACCTTTGCACGACAACTTATATGAGATAATGAACAGCTTATTGAAAAACACCTTCCTCGCTACCGTCTTTTCGGTATCCACGGTGCTGGCACACGCTCAGCAAGTACACGAGCCCAACCTGAACAAACCCGAATGGTCCGCAGCGTATCAGCCTTTCAGGATCGCCGGTAACCTGTATTACGTAGGAACATATGACCTTGCCAGTTACCTTATCACAACCAGCAAGGGCAATATTCTTATCAATACCGGCCTGGCGGCTTCAGCGCCCATGATCAAAGCCAATATAGAAGCACTGGGCTTCAAATTGGCGGATACCAAGATCCTTCTGACCACTCAGGCACACTTTGACCATATGGGCGCTATGGCAGCTATTAAGAAGATGACTGGCGCCAAAATGATGGTAGATGCAGGGGATTCTGCGGTATTGAATGACGGTGGAAGATCTGACTATGCAATGGGTAATGACACGATGCTTTACCTCCCGGTAAAAATTGACCGCATACTACATGATAAGGATGTGATCAAACTGGGTGATATGCAGCTCACTATGCTGCATCATCCCGGGCATACAAAAGGCTCCTGCAGTTTTATCTTTGACGTGAAGGATGATCAACGTTCGTACAAGGTCCTGATCGCTAATATGCCGACCATCGTTACAGAAAAAAGCTTTTCCGCCATACCGGCGTATCCGCAGATCACGAGTGATTATGCCTATACGCTGAAGTCGATGAAAAGCCTTCAGTTCGACTTGTGGGTAGCTTCGCATGCCAGCCAGTTTGACCTTCATAAAAAGCATCAACCAGGCGATGCCTACAATCCGGCTGTTTTCATGAACAGAAAGGAATATGACGAACAACTGAATGATCTGCAAAAGGCATTTGACAAGAAAATAGCTTCAGGAAAATAATCACATGCGGGGCACAATTGTAATTGTGCCCCGTCCCTAAAAACTAACTACCTCTTTAAAGGCCTTTTTAGGCTGAAAATTCCTGTCAAACAACAAGGGATAATCCTTCCTGCCCCGCACGGGAAAATCGTCCAGCCAGCTATGCCTGTCAGATACATTCCAGAAGGTCACTCCGGTCAGTGACGCCTTATACTTACGGAATATTTCAAAGACCGCCCGGTATTGCGCTGCCTGGGCATTTTCCTTTTCGCTGGTAAAACTGGTATCATTGTCATTAGCGCTCCGCGACCTGGCTTCATGTTCTTTTGGATAAACAGAAATATCCAGCTCTGTGATCTGCAATGGAAGTTTCAAAGCGGCAAAATCGGCAAAGGTCTTTTCCAGCCGCTCCGCGGAAGGTTCGTTGACAGCCCAGTGTCCCTGTAACCCAATGGCCTGTACCGGCACTCCTTTATCTCTCAGCTCTTTTATCATCCGGATGATCTTCGCTCTTTTGACGGGATCGATCTCATTATAATCGTTATAAAAAAGCACTGCTTCCGGGTCTGCGGCATGTGCCCACTGAAAGGCTTTTTCTATAAACTCCGGGCCGCATATGCGCAACCATGCAGAGTTGCGGTAAAACTCATCCTTTTTGTCGCTGATCACTTCATTGACCACGTCCCAGGCATATATCTTTCCCTTGTACCTTGTAACAACTGTGGTAATGTGATCTTTCAGTCTTTGCAATAGTATTTCTCTGGATACCGTATCTCCCTTCCTATCTGTAAACATCCATCCGGCTACCTGGCTATGCCAGCAGAGCGTATGGCCTCTCATCTTCATTCTGTTCCTGACTGCGAAGTCCACAATAGCATCTGCCTTCTTGAAGTCATATTCATTTTCGCGTGGGTGAATGACCCCCATTTTCATATCGTTCTCCGGCGTCAGGCTATTGAATTGTGTAACTATAAAATGCCCCTCGTCTCCCTGCAGGGCCCGTGGGGAGACGGCTACGCCAATGGGGAACAGGGACCGGTAGTAATCCTTTAAGCCCTTCCCGGATTGATCCTGGCCTATACAGGACCCGGCAAAAAAAACGCCTGTAAGGGGTAGTAACAGTAGCTTCGTTATCTTTTGGAAACTCATTTGTTTAAGTTTTAAAGCATTATACAGCTGACCTGCATCGCCCTAAAAAGGACAATGTCGGCGCTGTCAAAATATTGATAGCCTCGTCTTTTGGGTTGCGATCTATACAGGCGAACTTTCAGGATAATCAAACAACATGGACTAAATATATGGCGGGTCAATCCGTATTAAAAATGGCACATAATTTCCTAATTGTCAAATTTTCCACGGATTATTTTAGCGGCTTGTTACGCAGAACCACTGCGTGGCGACCGTCTATATTTGCATCATTCATTGATTTTTTAACAGTGTATTTGCATTATGGCAATTATTGATTTAACCATTAGCGCTCTCAAAAAGCTCAACCCTCCATCTTTAAACCACACTTATTATGTAACAGATAACGGCCGGGAAAGCGAGTGGAAGTGTACGTCGCTGACCGGCAATACCCCCGGCGAGAATAATACAGACAACATACTTATTGGCGATCACGGCGCAAAATTCGTCAGGATCTACTCAGGTGGCGTAAATATTCTATGGTTCAAAACCATAAGAAATACCTGGACAGATGCGATCCAAAAGGCCATTAATGTATCAGACGAGATATACTTCCCTTACGGAACATACCAGATATCGCGCACGATCAATATTTCGAGTAATAAAAGACTATTTGGAAGCGGTACTATCGCAAGAGAAAAAAATGCTCCCGGCTTCTTTGAGTTCCTCGAAATTACAGGATCAGATACCAATGTAAAAATTGAAGGATTGACATTCAACGAAGATATCGATCCCGATATTGCTGAAGATGAATTTTTTACAGCTAACTTTGGTTCCGATTCGATAACATATGAAATTACGAGATGAACTCTTAAAAGAACATAGCAAAGCAAACTGTATGCGGATCGTAGCATGGATCGGCAGCTCAGAAGAAAAGTTCGCCCAGCTGATCCATATATTCATTCACGATGAATACCGCGTAGTACAAATGGCCGCATGGCCCTTAAGTTATGTATTGGAAGCACATCCGGAGCTCGCGAAAAAACACCTGCCGGTATTGCTGGACAACCTGGAAAAGCCAGGTCTGATATCAGCAGTGAAAAGAAATACCCTTCGTGCTTTACAGTCGGTGCCTATTCCGGAGAAGTACCATGGTATGGTGATGAATCATTGCTTCAACTACATCAGCGATCCTACGGAGAAAGCGGCAGTTAAGGCATTCTCGCTGACCGTGCTGGAAAACCTCTCTAAGATCTATCCGGACATTAAAGGAGAGCTCAAACTGATCATTGAGAGTAATATAGAGAACGAAACGCCGGCGTTTATTTCAAGAGCAAAAAAGATCCTGGGCAGAATGTCCCGCGGCCGGTAGTGAAGAAATATCTTTATATAAAAGTAAAAGGTCCGCCGAGGCGGACCTTTTACTTTTATAACATTCCGGTGTTATTAATATTTATCATTCTGTGTGAACGCATCCGACGCATCCATTGCAGACTGCGGGATCGGGAAGATCCTGCGGAAAGGCTGAGATACTGGTTTTGCTGTACAAGCAGCTTCAAATTTTCCGAAGCGGATCATCTGTTTCCTTCTGTACATTTCCCAATACATCTCGAAACCAATTTCATTATAAAGCGTTTGCTCAGTCAGGGCTGTCAGCGCCTTACCTGGTACACTGTTATATAATGCTTCACGGGTCCTGCTGGTACGCAGTTTGTTCATATCTCCCAACGCCAGATCGGTCTGACTTTTACGGAAATAAGCTTCCGCACGCATACAATAAATACCTCCCAAACGATAAAGTGGAATATCTACGCTGCTGAAACTATTTCCTCTTCCGGGATCATATTCATACTTGAACACACGTACGCCCTGGTTGATCTGTGCCTGTGTAAAAATGGCCTGTGCCGGATTATCGAAATGAATTTCCGGTGTGTAAATAACAGGTTGTGCAGCATACTTGTCGCAGAACAGTTGAAATACTTTGATACGTCCATCCGTTGTTTTTTCAAAATCGGTAGTACCAATTTTCTTTGGTCCGTACTGCTGGCCTTCCTGAAAACCGCGGTTAAAATGGAACCACAGCAATGCCGGACTAATGTTTGGAACAAAACTGGTTGCAGGTACGCTCACATCGCTACCATCATTCATGAACCAGGTACCATCCTCATATTGATATTTTCTGGAATAACGCGGATCATCATGATTACCATCCCAGGTATGATAATACTCTGGCGTAATACAGGAAGCGTTCGTTCCCCTGGTTGCCGGAGAAGGCGTCTGGCTTCTTTCCATTGACATATAAGCGAAGTCGTTATCGCTGTTACGTCCAATGTTGACGTCCTGGCTTACTACGAAGATCAGTTCCGGCCTACCGTTATTTTTTATACTAAAGTTGTCGAAATAATTGCTCTCCAGCTGGAACCTTGAGTCGTCAATGATCTTGGATGTGTAAGAGATCACCTTGTCCATATCCGTACCCTGGTTGTCTACCGCTGTTTCCAGGAAGTTGAAGGTAGCAGCATAACGGTTTTTCAGGACCGCACGGTTCAGGTACATATCAGCCAGCATTGCATAAGCAGCCTGTTTGGTGAAACGTCCGTTGTGGGTGTTCTGTTCTTTCAGATTGGCCAGATCAGGCAGGATGGTTTCCACCTCTTTGATCAGCTCATCGATAGCAACGTCCGCTTTCTTTACTTCCAGTACTGCGTTTGGATTGTAAGGGTCCTTATACGGCGCCTGACCGAAAAGGTCCAACGTATGATAAGTATAAAACGCCAGCATAGCTCTTGACTCTGCGAGGAAGAGTTTCTTGTTGGTAAAATCAGGCTTGTTATTAATAGTGCTGATAGCAGTCAGCGATTTGATAATACCCGCGTTCAGTGCATTCCAGGCTTCGTTCAATCTGCCATTGTCCGGCCCCCAGGTAAACTCATGAAGGGCACGCCAAACACCACCATCTCCCCAGTCACTACCACGGGTTGGAAGGAACGCTTCATCCGTTGAATATTCCTGTAATGCAAACACGTTACCATGATCCACAAAAGTAGCATCGCCCATTTGTCCGTATGCTGCAGCCAGGGCGTTTTCAGGACTGGCGTTGTTAGATCCCAACACCTCGTCTATCACCTGTTCTTTCAGGTCTGTACAGCTTACCATCGCTACCGTTAGCGCGACACAAGCCAATTTATGTAGTTGTAATGATTTCTTTCTCATGATCTTCTCTAGAATTTAATTGTTGCACCTAACAGGAATGTTTTCGCAGCCGGATAAGTGGTGTAGTCAACACCCAGGGACTGGTTTCCACCCACCGCTTTAGCAGTATTCACCAGCGGATCAAAACCGGAATAGCCGGTGATGGTCATCAGGTTCTGAGCGCTCACATAAATGTTAAATGATCTTACCCATGCCTGCTGGCCAAATCCGAAAGTATATCCCAGACGCAGGTTATTTAAACGGATGAAGTCTGATTTCTCCAGGTATAAAGATGACAGCACCACCTGGTTGTCGGGGCTTGAACCATCGTTATAATATTTAGCCAGAACGTTACGGTCAGATTTCAGGCTGTTGATATTCAGGTCCAGCGCAGTATTGTTAACCAGGTAACCGCCTGTTTGTCCGATGAAGGAGAACGCGAGGTCAAATTTCCTGTAACGCAGCTGGCTGTTCAAACCAAAGTTGAAGTTAGGGATAGCGCCTTCGAAGATCTGCCTGTCGTCCGGATTAATAGCTCCGTCATCAGTCCTGTCTTCAAAAATATCCTTACCATCCTTGTCATAACCCAGGTGTTTATACATATAGAATGAACCTGCTTCGTAGCCATCCTTATAGATGTTGGCGTTCACACCTGAAAGGCCCGGACCGGAAATGCTTCCAGAGAACAGCTCAGACACCGGCAGGTCTTTGATGGTATTGGACAATGTAGATCCGTTCACATCGAGTGACCAGCTGAAATCCTTCGTGCGGATCAGCTGTGTACCCAGCATGAATTCAAAACCTTTGTTCACGAGCTGCGCATCTACGTTCTTCCATATGGTAGTGGTAGGACTGAGCGGACCTGAAGGAAGGTTCAGGATAGGGTTTTTAGTGGTCTTGTTATAATATTCCAATGAACCATACAACTTACCTTTCCAGAGCTCAAAGTCTACACCGATGTTATACTGCTCTACCAGTTCCCATTTAAGTTCAGGGTTAGCGGTACGGTTTACAGTAACACCGTTTATCAGCGTCAGATCGTCATACAGGTAATAACCAGATCCTTGCGCCAATGTGTAGCTGGCCTGTGTAATTTTGTTCGGTACTTCCTGGTTACCTGTCTGGCCCCAGCTGGCGCGCAGTTTCAGGTCCTGCACAGCGGAGATGCCTTTCATGAAGCTTTCGTTGGACATGTTCCAGCCCAATGCAAATGACGGGAAGTATCCGTACTTGTTGTTTTCACCGAAACGTGTAGAACCGTCAGCACGTAAGGAAGCCGTAACGAGATACTTGTTATCGTAGTTATAGTTCACACGTCCGAAGTAGGATTGCAGCTCGTTTTCCTGTGCGAACCCACTTGGCGCTAACGGTTTTCCGGAATAGCCTGGATTGTGTTCAGGATCCACGCCGGTACCTTGTTGCGCAAGGTCCTGCGTTGCAAAAGTAGTTCCGGCGAATTGGAATTTCTGATAGGAGAAACCACCCAATAATTCCACCTGATGTTTGTCGAACGACTTGTTGTATGTCAGGTAGTGCTCCAGCAAACTTGTCAATGACGACAGGTTGTTCTGCACGTAAGCACCAGTCTGTGAGTTATCAGTTTTGTTCGGATATATGGTAGTGCTACGCTCTGAAGTAGACTTGTCAACACCGTAGTTGACACGGTAGTTCAACCCTGGCAGCAGTCTCAATGAGGCTTCTACGTTACCCAGTACACGGAAAGTACCTGTTTTGTCATTATAGATGTGCAACAGATATGCCGGATTATAGTGGGCAGGAATTCCGAAGTCAAGATAATCTCCGGTTGAATCGAACACGGGACGTGTCGGGTTAGCCATTAACGCATGTATAATAACCTGACCATTCGCACCTGCGGTGTTACCGTTTGGAATACCGGTTTCGTCGATGTTGCTGGCAGTCAGGTTCATTTTAACGGTCAGGCGTTTATCGTCGAGGAATGACTCTTCTGCATTCAGCCTGGCAGTGGTTCTTTTGAAGCTGCTGTTCTCAACGATACCATCCTGGTCCATGTGAGACACAGATGCCAGGAAACTACCGGTATTGGAAGTTTTGGCAAAGGACAGGTTGTGGTTCTGAACGGTCGCATTGCGGAAGATCACATCCTGCCAGTCAGTGCTGGCGCCACGATCGAAGATCGGATCTTTTATCGCCTTACGGTATTCATCGGCAGAAAGTACGTCCAGTTTTTTTATGACAGAAGAAGTACCGATGTAAGTATCATACGTCAGTGTAGGACTTCCTTTACTACCACGTTTAGTAGTGATCAGGATAACACCGTTGGAACCTCTCGCACCATAGATAGCTGCTGCGGAGGCGTCTTTCAGCACAGTAACAGTTTCAATATCGCTGGTGTTCAGGAAGTTCAGCGGATTTTTAGGCTCGGAAGTACCCTGACCGAGGTTAGGAGCACCGGCACTCACGTTATCATTACTTAACGGAACACCATCCACTACGAAGAGCGGCGTGCTACCGCTACGGATAGAGCCCACACCACGGATGAATACATCCACGCCTGCGCCGGGCTCACCGCTGGATTGCGCGATACGTACACCGGACACCCTACCCTGGAGCAGGTTATCTACGGAGATATTCGCGCCCTGCTTAATATTGTCAGCTTTCAGTTGCGTCAATGCACCTGTTACGTCGGCTTTGGTCTGGCTACCGTAACCTACTACGACAACCTCACCCAGCTGACTATTGCTTCCCTGCAGCGTTATGCGCATTAATGAGCTGGAAGCAGTTACTTCCTGTTGGGTAAAACCGATGGAAGAGATAACTAATTTCTCCCCGGCGGCTGCCTCGAGGGTAAATTCACCCCGCTCGTTCGTTACCGTTACCCGTTTGGTGGAAAGCGATTTTACAGAGGCGCCGGGTATAGGGCTACCGTCTGCTCCGATCACCACACCTTTGACAGGTTCCTGACGGATTAACCGGTCATAGTTAAGATGGCTCGCCGTATTGGCCATAGAAGGGCTCATGGCGGACAACCATACTGCTACAATTAAAAGAAACTGCTTGTTCATTGGCAATCTTACTATTATGCTTGATGTAAAAAGAAGTACAGAATTATGACCTGCCGGCCATCCACTCTCGATGGTTGTATTGTCCTGTCTTATGGCTCACGTAACGTGGTTTCGTCGGGATACTGTCAGTATGCTACTAATGTAATATATGGGTTTTATTACAAATTTCTCAAAAATAACATAGACAGCGCGAAACTGGCTTGGTTGTACGTAAAAGTCCCCCATAGGCTGGCATTCGTTGAAATTGGGTGCAATGATAGCCCCCTTTTTGGAATTTGTTGTTAACTCAAGGTTATGTTTGTTTTAACAGATTAGTTAACGGGGATAGCATTTCCACTCTCATACAGCTTACATACGACTTTCATATAACGTTCATGATCTTCCGTTCATCTTCCGTTCCGAACGGAAGATGAACGGAAGATCATGAACGTTATATGAAAGCTGTATCCTGGATGTATCCACGAAGCCTTGCTCTAAAATCGCTATAAATATCATTTTAAGCCTTATTAAGACCCTTAAATCAATCCGGAGGACTACTACCCCAAAAGCTATTAAATTAAAATAAGGGCCATTTATGGCAATACAGCTATTAACATACATGTATAGTCCATATCCGCTACAGTAGTACATCTACTATCCTTATCCTCCCTTTATCTTCCCTTCTGAAGGGAGGATAAAGGGAGGATAAGGATAGTAGATGTACTACTGTAGCGAAGTTGAGAGATACCAGAAGCAATGAATAATGACATCTCCTCTCAGCATAATTCGTTGTTACGCCACCGGTTATATAGCAGTCTCTCATCTTGATAAGTATATTATATAAATATTTTTATATTTGTTCCGGGCACAACAATAAAAGCCCCGTTTTATTCGATGAAAAACCTGTACCTGTACACATTAGCAGCGATGGCATTGTTCGCATCCTGCCGAAAAGACAACGACGATATTGGTAATCCGCCGCCTCAACCGGGATCAGGCGACAATACCACTGTAAGCTTTCCAAATGACACCATTGGCCTTACTGAACTTTACGGAAGTTTTGCGAAACAGTCGCCCACTTTCACGATCAGCAAATCCAAACCTAACAGACCTTTTTCCTATTCTATAACAAGCGCGCTCGGTCAGAACGGACTAAAAAAAGCGACCGACACCGTTGTTACCGGCCATGGCCAGTCCGACGCCCAAGGTTACGCCGAAGTCTTTGCTCCCGGTCTGAACAACTATAAGGACGGTGAGATCACTGTAGTAGTTGAGATGGAAAATCCTGATACCACGATCACTGGCAAATTCCAGAAGGCGGAATACGCGATCCGGAACTACACCGACTTTATGCGTATCGGGTTCTATATTCACGGAGATACCGCCGCCCATTATGTGCAAACGCAGGATATAGCCTTCCCCGATACAGTATTTACAAGCTCTCCCAGTGCAGGATACCTGTACGGCAGCTACGACGGGCAGGGACATAAGATCAGTAATCTGACGATCAGATCAGCAGGTACCCCTCCCGGCACAACGTCGGATGTAGGTTTATTCATAGCCAGCTATGAAGGAAGCGTGCTGAAAAACCTGAGAGTCGAATTATCTGAAGCAGGCGTTACGTCAAGCGGGCCAGGAAATTTCGGTGGCCTTATAGGACGTCTGTATGAAAATAGTACCGTCATCAACTGCTCCGTGACAGGTAAAGTCCAGGTAGCCCTGAATGCCGCAAATGCATATGCTGGCGGTATAACAGGTTTCGCTGAGAAAGCGAAGATCATTGGCTGTTCTTACAGAGGAGATGTATCCGGTCCTGTAGCGGGTGGTATCGCGGGATCGCTTGGTGACGGATCAGTGATCAACATGTGTTATGCCTATAGCGCATTCGGCGGTACTAATGTTGGCGGGATCATTGCTGTACGCGCTGGCAGTATAAATATCTCCAACTGTTATGTAGTGCCCACTGCTCACACTATGCCATTCCAGGCAATTGCACCAGTAGCAGCCCAGGTAGTGGTGACCAATTGTTTCGCAAATATGGGTACTGAACGGCCAGGGCTGACCATTGGGTCATTGCCTGAGATAAATGCAAGTCTTGCGGCAATGGTAGTTACCAACTGGCCAGCGGGCGTTACACCTCCGGCTAATAACAAACCTTACAAAGATGATGTAGGTAATACCGCTCCGATGAAGTTGTGGTGGGAGTAAATTATATTTTACATAAACGAAAGAGCCGGTCCATTGACCGGCTCTTGTTGATTTAGATTGTGGTGTAAGCTGTTATTATTTCCATCCACCCCCAAGATCTTTATAAATATTCACGACAGCATTCAACCGATTTCTCTGTGTCTCCACCATCTCCAGTTTTGCATCCAGGGCATCCCTTTGTGTCAGCAATACTTCGAGATAATCGGCCCTTGCCGATTTGAACAGGTCATTGGAGATATCGATCGACTTCGTCAGTGCATCCACCTGTTTAGATTTCAGCTCATAACTTTTCTTCAGGTTATCGATATTGGAAAGCTGTGTGGATACTTCCAGGAATGCATTTAAGATGGTACGCTCGTAGTTATATAATACCTGTAACTGACGGGCATTCGCCGTATTGAACTCCGCGCGGATCGCGTTACGATTGATAAGCGGTGCAGCAAGATCGCCTGCTATAGAATACAATAACGACTCCGGAAGTTTGAACAGGTAAGACGGTTTGAACGCCTGGAACCCTACCCCTGCTGAAATGCCCAGTGAAGGATAAAACTCAGCACGCGCCACTTTAACATCCAGTTTCGCTGCTGTCAGTTCCAGTTCCGCCTGTTTAATGTCCGGGCGATTAGCCAGCAATTGTGAAGGAATACCAGTGCTTACCATCGCCGGCATAATGTCCACAAAGTTGCTTTTATCCCTCGGTACGTCCTGCGGATAACGGCCTAACAGGAAGTTGATCCTGTTCTCTGTTTCTTTGATGTTCTGCAACAGGTCATATTCCATGCTCTGCGACTTCGCTACTTCGGCTTCGAATTTCTTCACAGCCAGTTCAGTCACTCTCGTCGCTTCCTTCTGAATTTTTACTATCTCCAGTGCGTTCTTCTGCAGATCAATGTTCTGTCTTACGATCGCGAGCTGGTTATCCAGCGCTAACAATTCATAATAAGACCCGGCTATTTCTGCGATCAGGTTAGTCACTACGAAGTTTCTGCCTTCTACTGTGGCCAGGTACCTGGTAACTGCCGCTTTCTTCGCACTATGCAGTTTATTCCAGATGTCCACTTCCCAGTTCGCATAAGCCCCGATAGTAAAATCGGCCAGCGGGTCCGGCATTTCTTTACCAGGTTCGATCTCCGTAGTGGCGTCGCCTGCACCCTGGCTGGTATACCGTCCTACTTTTTCAAGGCCGGCGCCGGCCCTTACGCCAACACTGGGCAGTAACAACGCCTGCCTGGACCTGATATCATTTCTTGCGATCTCTATTTCCTGTAAAGTGATCATCAGCTCCTGGTTGTTTTTCAGCGCTGTATCGATCAGGTTTACGAGGTCTTTATCTTTAAAGAATTCACGCCATTGTACGGCAGACATATTCGTTGTATCCTGGCCGTTGCCATATGTTTCCGGAACCGCCTTAACTGCAGGCGGCGCAACGATTTTCGGGACCTTACATCCCGCTATCACCAGGCAAGCGCCCAGTGCTCCAACCCATCTGTTCTTCCTGAATTTATACATATACATTGTGATCAATTTCTTCGGTTAAAGGATTCTCTTCTTCTTCTTTAACAAGCATGCGCCTTTCAGCGATCCTGCCAAATATGTAATACAATCCGGGTATGATCAGTACCCCGAAGATAGTACCGAACAGCATACCTCCACAAGCGGCCGTACCGATCGTGCGGTTTCCTATCTTACCAGGTCCTGTAGCCAGCACCAGTGGGATCAGACCTGCAACGAAAGCGAAGGACGTCATCAGGATCGGACGGAACCTCACCTTTGATCCTTCCATGGCGGCCGCCAGTACTGTCGCTCCCGAACGATGTCTCTGCACAGCAAATTCAACGATCAATACGGCGTTCTTACCTAACAAACCGATCAGCATTACCATTGCTACCTGTGCATAGATGTTATTTTCCAGGCCCAGTAACTTCAACAGGAAGAAAGCTCCGCAAATACCGGCAGGCAACGACAGGATCACCGCCAGCGGCAGAATAAAGCTTTCATATTGCGCTGCCAGGATCAGGTAAACGAAACCAAGACAGATCATAAAAATGTAAATAGCCTGGTTACCCTGCGCCACCTCATCTTTAGAGATACCTGCCCAGTCAATACCAAACCCTCTCGGCAAGGTCTTTTTCGCTACTTCGTTAATAACCTCGATAGCCTGACCGCTACTGTAACCAGGAGCTGCAGAACCACTGATCTCTGATGCATTGAACATATTATGTCTGGTGATCTCAGACAGGCCATATACTTTGTCCATTTTCATGAAAGCAGAGAAAGGCACCATCTCATCACGGTCGTTCTTCACGTACAATTTCAGGATATCTTCAGGCAATGCCCTATACTCAGGGGCTGCCTGTATGATCACCTTATACGGACGGTCAAACTTGATAAAGCTGATCTCGTAGTTACTACCTATCAGTGTAGAAAGCGTATTCATGGCATTATCAATGCTCACGCCTTTCTGCTGGGCAATGTCGTTATCGATCTTCATCATGTATTGCGGGAAGCTGGCGCTGTAGAAGCTGAATACGGACGACAACTCCTTACGTTTAGTCAGCTCCTTCACAAATTCATTGCTCACTGTCTCCATTTTCTTATAATCACCGGAACCACCTCTGTCCAGCAATCGTAACTCGAAACCACCCGCAGCACCATAACCAGGTACGGCCGGCGGCTGGAAGAATTCGATATTAGCGCCTGCAATGTCTTTCGTCTTCTTCTCAAGCTCCTCAATAATTTCAAGCACAGAGTGTTTACGCTCTTCCCAGGTCTTCAGGTTAATCAGACAGGTACCGGAGTTAGCGCCCGTACCTTCGGTCAGGATCTCGTAACCTGCCAGTGCAGACACAGATTGTACACCATCGATCTCTTCACAGATCTTCTGTAATTTCTCCGCCACCTCATTCGTCCTTTCCAGGGAAGAACCAGGAGGCGTCTGGATAATAGCATAAAGCATCCCCTGATCTTCATTCGGAATAAAGCCCGCAGGAACAGTGCCGTTCAAATACCATATACCGGCACAGAAACCGGCTAATAATCCAAAGGTGACAAGTCTTCTGTCAACAATAGTCCTGAGTATTTTCATGTACCAGCTGGACAGATTTTCAAATCCACGGTTGAAGCTATCCAGGAATTTGTCTACCGGTGATTTCTTCTTATGCTTCCCATGATTATTCTTCAGGATCATGGCACAAAGTGCAGGTGTGAGCGTCAACGCCACTATACCGGAGAGCACAATAGCCGTAGCCATCGTAATGGAGAACTGGCGATAGAAGATACCTACAGGTCCGGACATGAAGGCCACAGGAACGAATACCGCAGACATCAGGAAAGTGATCGCAATGATCGCTCCCGCGATTTCATGCATGGCTTTTTTCGTCGCCTTGATCGGCGATAAATGCTCTTCTTCCATTTTAGCATGGACCGCCTCAATTACCACGATAGCATCATCCACCACGACACCAATTGCCAATACGAGGGCGAATAAGGTGATCAGGTTCAGCGTAATACCGAAGAACTGCATGAATACAAACGTACCGATCAGGGACACTGGTACGGCCATTGCCGGGATCAGCGTAGAACGCCAGTCGCCCAGGAACAGGAACACCACGATACCCACCAGGATAAAGGCTTCCACCAAAGTATGCAGTACTTTTTCTATGGAAGCGTCCAGGAATTTTGATACGTCGTAACTGATCTCATAGTTCATTCCTTTAGGGAAAGAATTCGCTTTGATCTCCTTCAGTTTTTCCTTTACGTCTTTGATAACCTGGCTGGCATTACTTCCGTACGACTGCTTCAATACGAGTGCCGCAGACGGTTTACCATTCAGGTTAGAGTAGATGTCATACATAGAGCTTCCGAACTCCACATTGGCTACGTCTTTCAGACGAAGGATCTCACCATTGGGGCTGGACCTCAGAATGACATTTTCATATTGTGACTTGTTGCTGAACCTTCCTGAATATTTTAATACATATTCAAATGACTGGGACCTTTTACCGGAGCTTTCACCTGTCTTACCTGGCGAAGCCTCGAGGCTTTGTTCGGCCAGCGACTTCATAACCTCTTCGGCAGAGATCTTATAAGCCAGCATACGATCAGGTTTCAGCCAGATCCTCATTGCGTATTCCCTGTTACCAAGGATGTCCGCGTATCCGACACCGTCCACCCTTCTCAGTTCCGGCAGGATGTTAATGTCCGCGAAGTTGAAAAGGAACTTTTGATCGGCATTAGGATCTTCGCTGTAAAGGTTTACGTACATCAGCATGCTGGATTCCACACGGCTTACTTTCACACCTTCACGCACTACCAGCGGAGGGAGCTTGTTCACCACAGAGGCCACACGGTTCTGTACGTTCAGTGACGCCTGGTTAGGATCGGTTCCCAGGTTAAATACTACCTGCAAGGTGGCTTCACCATCGTTACCGGCATCGGAGGTCATGTACTTCATTCCCGGCACACCGTTGATGGCCCTTTCCAGGGGAATGAGCACTGATTTTACCATCAGTTCACCATTTGCACCGGGATATTCCGCGGTAACGTTCACCTTCGGCGGCGATATGGACGGGAACTGCGTCACCGGTAACTGGGTGATCGCAATCGCACCCAGAAATACGATGATAAGTGATATTACTATTGAGAGAACGGGTCTCTGTATAAACTTATTAAACATGGAGCTTCACTATTAGTGTTTAAACTGCTATTCCGCTTTTAACCGCAGGTGGCTGATCACCTCTTGCGGCGCCAGATATTCATAGCTGATCTTGTCGTCATCTTTTACCTTCTGAATACCTTCAAGCAGTATACGGTCACTTTCAGACACACCACTTTCAATCACATACAGGTCGGGTATTTCACCCTTGATCGTGATATTTTTTGATTTCAGTACATTGTTCTTATCAACCACAAAGACATACTTCTTATCCTGAATTTCGTAAGTAGCTTTCTGCGGAATAACCAATGCGCCTTTCAGCGGCATACTCATCATCACCTTACCGGTTTCACCGTGTTTTAACAGTTTGTCCGGGTTTGGGAATTTCGCTCTGAAGGCGATGTTCCCTGTTTCATTATCGAACTCGCTTTCAATTACCTGTACCTCGCCTTTGTAAGCCAAAGGGCGGTTGTTGGCCAACAGCAGGTTGACATGGTTATCACCACGGCTTTTAGTGTTTGTCTGATATTCCAGGTATTCCGGTTCTGATACGTTGAAATAGGCGAACATCTCGCTGTTGTCAGAGAGACTGGTCAGCAATTCACCTTCATCGATCAGGCTTCCCAGTTTCTTTGGAATACGGTCGATAGTACCGGCAAACGGCGCTTTGATCTCAGTAAATGACAAGTGAAGTTTGGCAAGCGCTATTTCGGCATTTGCCTGATCAAGCTTGGCCTGGGCCATCGCCTGCTCATTCTTGGAAACGATATTTTTATCCGCCAGGGTTTTGGCATTCTGCAGTTCTATCTCTGCAGCTTTCGCTTCCGCCTGTGCTTTCAGCAACTCGGCCTCATACAGTTTAGGCATGATCCTGAACAATACCTGACCGGCTTTTACGAACTGGCCCTCATCCACATAGATGTTTTCCAGGTAGCCTTTTTCCTGTGCACGGAGCTCAATGTTCCTGACAGAACGGATCTGCGAAACATATTCCTTCGTGAAAGAAGTATCCATTACTATCGGACTGGTAACGGTGTACTTATTCACTTCTTCTTTTTCTTCTTTGTGTGGTTTGCAGCTGGTGTGCCATAATACTGCACACAAGCCCATAAGCATGACGATTCTCTTCATGATATTAGATAATAAACGATAGGATGCCCGGAAGCAAAAGTTTGGAGAATTTAAAAAAACATCAGCTTGTGGAGCTGGCGCAGAACTGCTACGTGCGGGTTAGTACAGATATACACATCCGGCTGGCATGCAGAAACACACCTTCATGAACTGATGTATATCATTGATCAGATCCGTAATACCCCTTGTAAAAGATATCTATAAGATGCCTGATCGGAAAAAAGTGCGGGAGATATTATATATCCACGAAGATATTTTGAAACAGATATATCGGCGTAATCCGGCCAACCTCTGGCCAGTAATCTGTATTTATAGGCAAAACTACTATTGGGGTCCTCGTCCTCAACATCCTCCCCGAGGATAAATTGTTCTTCTGAAACCGGACGGGTATCCCTGAAAACGGAACAATCCCGAAGAGCGCCGGTAATACTTTCCCGGTGCTTTTCTTCCTCATGCGCGGTAAGCGCGTAACCGACACCACTATAATAAGTACGTCCCAGGGGATTATCAATCCCCTTCATCAGCATCAAGCACAGACATACAAAAAATACAATGAGTCTCATTTGGGGATCAAAACTAGGAAAACTTTAAACTGAGAAAAGGGTAAGCGCAAATTTTAATCATTTTTTAAAGTTGGACACAGGCCTATGGCTATATGTGAGAAATATTAGATATTAAAATGAGCTTAAAATCGGCCTACTTAAAGTAGTACACAGACAGCTATTCTTCTTTCTAAGCTTGTCATAAAAGAAGAAGCCCGGCACACCGGCCAGGCTTCTTCTACAGATCGTTAACTATCCTTTAGTAACCAGGATTCTGATAATAACTTCCTCCTGCCTCCAGTGTATTCAGGAAAGTAGAAGGAACAGGCCGCACAGCGTGCTGATTATCGTTAAAGAACTGTCCCACATCAGGATTAGTATTCATGAGATAAGATTTATTCAGTTTCTTCGTCCTTTTCAGATCATAAAATCTGACATACTCTCCGCATAGTTCCCTCGCACGCTCATCGAGTACCGCTTCAACTGTTGCAGCACCGGCCAAAGGAACAGCCCCGGCCCTTGCCCTGATCTTATTGATGTACTGTGCTGCATTTCCTCCTCCGTTGACGTAAATATCAGCTTCAGCCGCAATGAGGTACACTTCAGACATCCGCATCATAAAAGTGGCGTTTAAATTACCATAGCGGTTATTAGACGGATTGTTTGTATAGTAATTGCTGCTGTTATGTTTTGTAAGCGAAGGATAGAAACTGAAAAAAGGATTGGTGGTCTGTGTGCCGCCACCATCCAATGGCCTGTTTACACGGTTGTATTGCATTTTTACAGATCTCTTAGCCGCATCATAAACATCTGCATAATCCACTACCAGGTAAGGTTGTGAGAGTTTACCTGCTACTTTCGCCGCATAATCAGGATCATTCGGGTGAATAAAATCAATAGCCAGGTTATCAGTAGCCAATGTAGTACCTGTTGTTACGTCCTGAGTGCGGTCAAATATTTTCAATGCCGCTTCTGTCCAGGTATAGGAAGGTTTGTTGACCGTCCAGGATGTCTGAAAGGATTTATGATATCGCGGGTCCAACGTGCCATCCTGCTGCACAAATAAACTCAGTAAATGGGCGCTCGGCATGAACTGTCCGCCGGAACGGCGTCCCCAGGTGGTATAATCGGCGCCCAGCTGCTGCATCGCGCCGAAATCGGTTACAACACAGTAGAACAATTCATTGTTCATATTCATATACCAGGCGTTGTTACTCACACCTCCTACCACAAAGCGGTGTGACCATAATGACTCTTTATTCGTGTAATTATTCGCCTCCAGGAACACATCATTAAAAGTAGGATACAGAAAAGTGTTGTATTTACCGCCACCACTCTCACAATCATCAATAAGCAGCTTCGCTGTTTCAAGCGCCTTGCCCGCAAATTGCTTTGTTTCATCGTATTCGATCGTTTGCAGGTAAGCTCTGGCAAGGAAACCGAGAGCAGATTTCTGAGATGGCTTGGTGGTACCGTTGTTCACCGGTAACCACTTCACTGCAAATTCCAGGTCCGGAATGATAACGTTCTTATAAACATCCAGCGGCACAGCTCTTTCGGGATGCAGATCAACAGTAGCAACGGGCGCTGTGGTAATAGTCATTGCGCCAAATTGCTCTACAAGGTTATAGTAATACATCGCGCGCAGGAAATATGCCTCCGCAACCATTTCATTCCTTTTCTCAGGTGTTGTGAACGGAGCGACGTCGGCATATTTTATAGCAGTATTGCAGGAGCCGATCCCATCCCAGCAGGCAGACCATACACCATTCCCCATGGTGAGCGGCATAGCTGCCCCCGCGCTATATTTAAAGAACTGGGAAAAGCTGGGGCCGTTCTTTTGATACGTCCAGAGGTCTGTACCTCCTTCACACAGCATCATCCATTGGTTGTAGCCGTATAACTGACGCTCCATACCAAAATAACAATTGTTTACCAGGTTCCTGTACCCTTCAACAGAGGAAGCAGCAACCGACTCGATCACAAACCCGGAGGGATTCACTTCTTCCAGCGAGCAGGAAGAAAGTGCAGTACATATTGATAACAGTAATAGTAATATCTTATGTTTCATCTTTTCAATTTTAGAATGTGAGGTTCATACCAAATACAAAAGTGGCAAACAGCGGGAAGGTATCAGATCCGTCTGTTTCAGGGTCGGTGCCCCTCAGATCCTTATTCTTTGTATAGATCAGCGGATTATAAGCAGTAGCATAGATACGGCCTTTCGACATGTGTGTATGTTTCATTACACTTGCCGGTAAGGTATAACCTGCTGTGATAGTCTTCAGTTTAATAAAAGAACCGTCTACATATCTAAGTGAAGCGATACCTGTTGTGCTGGCGATGCCCGGACGTGGATAACGGGCGGATTGGTTTTCGGGCGTCCAGTAATTGATACCGGCAGGCTGTCCGTCGTCTGTCGTAGAATACCATCCTAACAGGCTGCTGTTTATCATCTGTCCCCAGCGTATCATCGTAAATAAACCGACATCAAAGTTCCTGTAGGTGAAATTATTATTGATGCCCAGGAGCCATTTCGGAACGGAAGAGCCGAGTATCCTGCGATCATTATCTGAATAAGGATGAACGCCATTGTCTCCTACCCCATTGGCATCAAACTTTTCGTTGGTAGCTACTTTCACATAACCTGGTTTAGCACCGTATAATGCAGCTGTAGCCTCGTCTGCGGCAGACCAGACGCCTTCGTATTTATAGTCATAATGTGCATTAATCGGCTGGCCTACAAACAGCTTCTCCAGTATAACATCGCCATCCGGCAAACTAACGATCTTCTCTTTGTTCTTTGTGAAGGAGAATGAAGAGCTCCATTCGAAATTACGTTTGACGATGTTGCGGGTGCGCAGATTGATCTCCAGCCCTTTGTTATTCGTCTCGCCGATGTTCTGCCACATTGCCAAAGCAGAAGCCCAGGAGGTGAGCCCGGAAGTAATCGGCAAAGTGCGTTTGAACAATAACCCTTTGGTAGTGGTATTGTACATATCTACCGCCAGATCTACACGTCCCTTCCACAATGATATGTCTATACCCAGGTTCAGATTATAACTTCTTTCCCAGCTGATGAGCGGGTTCGCATAAGTGCCCCCATACTGTACATTAGGCACCAGCTTACCATCGAGAGAGACCACCTGGTACATATACGCCTGCGTTTTGGATGAATAGGCAGCCATGCCGCCAGAGTTACCTGTTACGCCGTAGCCTACGCGCAGTTTCAGGTCGTTAAGCCAATTGGTCGTCTTGTTCATGAAAGGCTCATCTGAAATACGCCATGCCACAGCGGCAGCAGGGAACGCGCTCCACTTATGTCCCTCGGCAAGATGAGAAACACCATCCCAGCGGTTGGTAAGAGTTAACAGGTACTTTCCGCGATAGCTATAATTGATCCTACCGGCGAAAGACATCCTTTGCTTTTGTTCAAAAGAAGAAGCATTGCCCATCTTCTGTGTACCATTCGCGATATTATAGAACAGGTAAGAGTCCAGCTCCTGCCCTTGCCCAAGTGTGTTGTTATAGTCCGCACTGTTCTTAGCCCAGGAAGTGATACCGGTAACGGTGATCTGATGATCTCTTGCGATTGTTTTATTATAGGTAGCGATGTTTTCCCAAATATATCCGTATGCGAATCCATTATAGATGCCAGCCAGTGGTGCGGCATAGCCAGATACCACATTAGATACGGCCTGTTTACCGAAGTATTTGCCGTTCCGGTAATTATTCAATGTAACACCGATCGCCGAGCGGAAAGACAGATCTTTCAGTGGCTTTAACTCCAGGTAACCATTCAGATTGGCAAAGGTAGTACGTGTATTGTCGGCATACTGGTTAGGCAGTTGATCTCCCAACGGCGTTGTTTCGCCATCCACATATACGGTTTTAATATTTCCGTGTTCATCATATGCATCTCCCAATGGCAGTGCAGACAGCGACTTTGTAAAGATATTTTTTCCACGGGCGTTCTGAATAGTATAGTTCACGTTAATGTTAGTTCCTATTTTTGCCCATTTCGTAGCATCGTGGTCCAGGTTCATACGAACGCCGTACCGCTTCTGATTTTCATTACTTAATAAACCTTCTTCTTTCGTATAGGTGAACGAAGTGTATATTTTAGTCTTTGCACTACCATCTGTAAATGAAAGATTATACTTCTGCTGGGTAGCAGCATCGTTTGTGATAAGCCCCACCCAATCGATCCATTTATTGTTGTTATAAGCATCCAGTACGGCTTCTGTTGTAAAGATCTGCGACATATCCTGCGGGTATTCTCCGTTCACCGTACGATATAATTCCTTGCGATATTTCACATATTCGTCGCCTGTCATACCGTGAAAGAAATGGGGATTGCCACTCAGACCATAAAACACATCCAGGTTCATGCTTGATTTATTTGTCTTGCCTTTTTTTGTGGTAATGATCACCACACCGTTCGAACCGGCAGAACCGTATATAGCTGTGGAAGACGCATCTTTCAGTATGTCAATTGACGCAATGTCGGAGGGATTGATCTGATCGTAGCTGCTTTGAATACCGTCTACAATAAACAGCGGTGAATTATCGCCGTAAATAGAGCGGCTGCCACGCAGTAAGATATCCGGGTTTGTACCAACGGCGCCTGAACTCCTCATGATATCCATACCTGACACTTTTCCCTGTAAGGCCTCCATGACATTGTTTACCGGAGTAGCAGTGATATCTGCTTCCTTAATAGACACCACGGAGCCCGTCAGGTCCCGCTTCTTAACAGTACCATACGCGATGACCACATTCTCATTCAACTCTTTTACCGACGAGCTTAAAGTAATGCTCAGATAAAGCTGTTCTCCGCCTGTGGCCTGTAAGCCACTACCATCTACGTCTTTTTCAGTGGCAGCCGTATACCCTTTTTCAGAATGACGTACCATGATCTCCATCACATTATATCCTACGCTGGATACCACCAGTAAAGTATTTTCGGCGATGGAAGGAAGCGTAAAAGTACCATCTGTACCGGTCAGCACGCCGGTATTGGAACCTTTTACACGGACAGAAACGGCAATAAGCGGATTCCCGTCTTTGTCGATGACCTTGCCCTTAACAGTTACAGGAGGATCTGATTGATTTTTAAAGAGTGGTTGACCGGCATACGTGCTCAGAAAGCAAAGTGCCATAACAAGCAGCATTGTTAGTTTTTTCATAAACGTTATTTTATTACTAGCATGATTTATTCAGCATGGACAAACGTATACATACCGTATAGCAGGTTGGGCTATTCGCGTGGAATGATAGCAATAGGTTTTCTAACCCTTAGTACAGGTAAAGCTTGAAAACATGGAATTTCTAAGTGGCTTAATCTGTCAAATGGTTGTTCTGGCAATAAAAGTAATAAATTAGGTGTAAAACTGACACTATCTAAGAATAATTTTCCGGCCAGATAAATTTCCGGCTAAAACTGAGGTACAACCGGTTTTGTCCGGCGCAGGGAACCAGCTTATCAGGTCCATTTGCAACAAGGGCCATGCAATGCACGGCCCTTGTCTGTTTTATGTTAAATAACATGAACTAGTGTACATGATATACGTTTGCAACCCAGGCTCCATTTCCTCCTGTTGCCAGTACATCAACCGCGCCTCCGGGACTGGGATGTCCACCAGGCACCCGCACCATTAAAAGCCGGACTACATTGGTAGAAGGAAGGGCCATTCCGTTCAACTGATTCTGAACTGCTACCTGTACAGCGGCATTTGTTGTGCGGTTATTAAACCCAACTACTCCGGGCCAGCGGTTTGATTCATGCGCAATCCACATAGTGATCTTCCCCCTTCCTATGTTCGGTCTTGTTCCCAGCTGCGTATCAGCAGTATTAATGTGCTGTGTAACATCTCCGACAACGTGTGTATTACATGCCTTGACTTCTACACCCGTATAGATGCCATTCTTTCTATATTCAATGTCCGCATCGGTGCCGGTGTTACGTGCCGGAATAGGGATATGCCCTTTGTTAAGCAATCGCGCCATTTCTCCTGCTTCCGCCCATTTTGCGTCGGCAGCTTCCACCAGGTTCTGGGAAAACTGTCTCAATCCGTCAGCAGATTTTTCCAATTGCGAATTACCCGGCGGATTCGCTCCTCCATGCGCCAGGCTATAGGCATTGATCTGCGCCCTGACACCTCTGTATACTGTCCTGAAGTCATCAAATGTTCCCGGGAAGACCTCATCTCTCAAATGCTTCGCATTCGTCTTTGCATGGTCCACGTCCTGCGCCGGCGTTTTCTGAACAATCTTCTGTTGCATGACAGGAGATATTCCCGGTTTAACCGCCGCATAACTCTTACCTGAAGCTGAAGTATTATAGGCTGCGGCATTGTTCATCGGAACATGTTCCCGCACTATTTCTTTATGATGTGCCATAAATAGTGAGATAAGGGTTTAAAGTTCTATTCTCCGATACTAATGTAAAGAATGGGTGGGAACTAAAATAACCTTTGAAAAAGGTTCATGAGAATCAATCAATTACAATCTTGTCCAAATTAACCTAAGAATAGATCCGGATATTTCTTAAATTTCTGCTGTAATTCTCTCTGAGATAATTCAAACGCTATGTCACAATCCTTTCATACCCTTCAAAGAGAACAGGCTTCCGGCCGTTCTGTTGCAGAAAATTCCTCTCAAAATGGCATACAGCTTAAAGCTGTAACATCTCCCCTTCAAAAGAAAAGCAGTGATGCGCCCGTACAGGCACAGGAAGATGAGTTGTTGCAGGGACGTTTTGTAACACAGCTGGAGAATGGTATGGAAGAAGAAGAGCCCAAACAGTTCATATTGCAGAAAGCGACATCTCCGGAAGAAGAACAACCGGTAATGGGCAAATTCGTAGCACAGCGAAAGGATAATAATACGGGTATGCCTGACCAGTTAAAATCTGGCGTAGAGCAGCTCTCCGGCCATAGTATGTCTGACGTAAAGGTACACTATAACTCCTCCCAGCCGGCACAGTTAAATGCGCTGGCCTATGCGCAGGGAACAGACATTCATGTAGCGCCGGGCCAGGAACAGCATTTAGCGCATGAAGCATGGCATGTAGCCCAGCAAAAGCAGGGCCGCGTACAGGCTACGACACAAATGAAGACCGGTACCCCGGTGAATGACGATCCTGGACTGGAAAGAGAAGCTGATGTGATGGGCGCAAGAGCCATGCAGGTAGGTGCACAGAGTATGCAGAGTATAGCGGAATAATCAATTCCGGAAAGATAAAAGAAAAGGCCATCTCCTGATCGGGGATGGCTTTTCTGTTTATAAGCTGGCTTTGATCTCGTCCAATGTATCAATAAAAGCCTGTTCCCGCCGCACATCCTTTTGCCAGGCTAATCCTCTTTCCAGCAAGTCAATTTCCCGCTTAACTGTAGCACCCTCTTTCCCCTCTTCTTTTCCGAGAATGAAGACAGTATCGGAAATAGCTACACTTGTTTCGATATCATGAGAAACGATCACCAGTGTTTTCAGCTCATCTGATACAGATACCTGCAATAACATGTCCACTACCTTATCAAGTACGCAGACGTCCAATCCAGAGAACGGTTCATCAAACAAGAGGAAATCCGATCCTTTTAACAATTGCTGCAGGATACTGGCACGTTGCCGTTGACCGCCCGACAAATGATGGGGATACTTATGGAGTGAATCAGTGATCTCAAATGCGTTGGCCCATTTTTCAATCGCCTCCTTTTCATTCCCTTTTAAGGCAGGATTCTGCCGGGTAGCCATTAGTAATGACTGGTGAATGGTTTTCCATTCAAAGAGGTAGTAGTGCTGGAATACCACTCCCATATCACCGGCCTGTACCTCTTTGTCGCCATATAAGGTTATCTTCCCTGAATTTGGCTGCTGTAAACCGGCCATCAGGCGGAACAACTGTGTTTTACCAATACCACTTCTACCAAGCAGGGAAATCACTTGTCCCTGGCTCATACCTGGCCGTACGATGTTGCTTATGGTAAAATTAATGTCCCTTAAAACAGACTTGTCGCCATAGTTAAGGCAAACGTTTTCCGCCTGCAAAAGCACCTGTTCTTTTGTATATGGTGTCATACTGTTTTATTTGATCTTGTGTAAGGGAATAACCAGGTGCGGATCACCGCCAACAGGTAGTCAAAGAATAACCCTAACAGGAAAATAAGCAGCTGCAATGCCAGCACATTTGTTAAGTCGTTATACTTATTATATTTAATGAGCAATGCGCCAATACCGCCTTCACTCATATTAAGGCCTTCTACCATTGTGATCATCAGCCATGCTATTGCAAAGTTATGTTGCAGTATTTCCAGGACTTTGTCGGCCTTACCTATAATGATCACTTCGTACAGGGTACGCCACTTATTGTAACCAAGCACCTTACACAGGTCATACTCCTGGCGGGGAATATGCACGATCACGGAAAGGAAGGATGTAACGAAGAACGGTACGATGCCGAAGATCAGCAGCCATAATTTGAGCGCGCTACCATTTTGCGTAAGCAGGGTAAATACGAAAATAAGCCCCGCCAAAGTAAGGTAACGGCATTTTACAATGAACAATGCGATCCCTTTAAAAAACGGCAGTACAGATAAATAAGCTATTACCAGGGTAATAACAATAGCGTATAACATTGCTTTCACGGTAAGTGCAAGGCTCACCAGCACGTTATCTATCAATACCTTTGTTCCAGACAAACTTGCCAGGGCGGCAAGTACTTTACCCGGCTGCGGCATCAATCCATCAGATGCAGTATGCCACAACACAAGCGCCAGTACCACCTGCAACAGCACCATGATCAGGAAGGTCTGTTTGTTGATGATGGCAAACGGCTGAAATAGTTTTTTCATACGAACAATATTTTAGGACTGGAGGAAAAGGATAGCCCCTGCTTTACAGCGGCTATCCTGATAATTATTACTGACCTAACACTATTTCAACCCTTCTGTTCTGGCTTCTTCCAGTTTCTGTGTTGTTGTCAGCTATAGGCTTGGTGGCACCAAAACCCTTCGCTTCCACACGGTTTGCGGAAAGCCCTTTCTTCATCAGGTATTCCTGTACAGCTGTTGCACGTTTTTCGGACAAAGGGATGTTTGTTGCATCCGCACCAACATTGTCAGTGTGCCCGTATATTCCTACTTTCAAACCTTCCGCTACCACAGCAGATTCAAAGATCTCATCCAGCAGTTTGAAAGAAGAAGACTTGATAACGGCAGAACCGGTCTGAAACTCTATGCTGTAAGACTTTGATGACACTTCTGAAGTGATCTCAGTGGCATACTTCGTCTCAATAGCCTTTCCTTCCAGCAATTCCGGGTGGTTTGACAGTACGGAGAACAGGAATGACTTGTCTACCGCTTTCTCATAAGGCATGAATGATGGCATCAGCGTCGGGTACATTTTCACCATCAGGCTACCGAAAGTGTTGTACACCGCTTTATACCTGTCAATTTTGTCATCGCCTAATCCAAATGTATTAGCCATATCCTTCAGGTTAAATACCGCAGATCCACCTAATGACACCTTCATACCCTGAACATCTTTCTCTTCCACGCCATTGAAATACTTCAGCCAATAAGCAGCATCCTGCTCATTATAGACTTCAGCACTTACTTTAGCTGCGAAAGCCTTTGCTTCATTGAATGAGCGTACCTGATCGCCAGCCTGGGCGAGTGCAATGATCATGTTCTCTACATCGGTCCTGTGATCGTTCGCCCACTTTTTGATCGCGATAGTCTGGTTAGGCATTTGCGATGCATACTGTTTGGTGTTGGCAATAGTTACCAGGCCACCTTTTTTAATAGCAATGTTCACGTCGCCGGGAGTCCAGGTAGCCACAGCATCCACACCTACAGTAGTGTCCTTACCGGTAGTTTTACCATTTACAACTACTTTGCGGCTTTCGGTATAACCGGCTATATATTTATTAGGCGCATCCAGGAAGTCGTTGGCCGCAATAATATTAATAGCAGTCGCATCATAGGTAGTTTCATCAGGGTTTACCTTTAAACCATTATCACCTGCCCATTTCAACAGGATGTTGATGTCACCATCGCGCAGTACACCGGCCACACATTTACCAATAGCTGTCTTAGGATCAGCTTTCCACTGTTGAGGGCCCATTACCTGGTCTTCACCGTATGATTTACCGTGTGTTACCGGGATGATCACTGGCTGGTATTCATTACCGAGGGCTTCCAGTTCTTTTGACAGGGAAGTCATAAAGGCAGGCATACCATCTCCCATGAATGTGATCAGCACACCAGGCGTATTCGGATCTTTTTTATAGTCCTGTGCGAACTTCACCAGGTCAGCCATCTGCTTGTTACAGTCATCCTGGCGTACATATGTGATATCAAGTTTTGCATTGTCAAACAATGAACCTTTTGTAGTTCTTACACCACCGTTCGCATACATACCAGAAAACTGGCTGTTCCATGCCATACGCAACCAGGTGATCTGCGTACCGCCATTTCCAGCAGGCTCATTGCCCGGTAAAGGCAATTGCTTACCAGCACCACTGAAAGATGCTTCAGGTGCGTCTGGCAACACGACCTTTCCTACTTCCAGCGATTCGCTCACTTGTTTTGGGCGTCCCTGGTACCATCTTACACCTAAGATTCCGGCTGCTACTACTGCAGCGATAATGAACAGTTTTCCTGCGGGTTTTAATTTTATTGCCATCTAATGTTGTGTTTAGTCTATTAAAAATTTTTGTTTATAACGTATTAATCCAGTAATCCTCTGTACCTGTCATTCGTCTGCACACCTTTCAGTCTTCCGCTATCACCATCCCTGTTCAGGGCAGACTGCGTATAGTTAAAATCGGACCTATCGAAACTGTTGATCAGTTCCACCGCCTGTGCTGACTTGGCTTTATCTTCCAGCACCTTGTCATCCATAAAACGAGATGTTACATCTATGGCCGATTTGATGTGTCCGATCTTCTCACCGATACGCACCTTCAGTATTGCGAGCGCCTTTTCAGCATCCTGGTTCAAAGCATCATCACCCTTGAACGCCTTCATGGCACTGCTTACTGCAGACAGACCCGTGGTAACGGAGTAGTACAGGTCCTTTTTAGCCTCCAGGTCAAGCTTCGCGTCTTCCAGCATAAGACCGCTTTCCTCATACGCTGCATCTGCGAAGGACACCAGTTTGTTCAGGTCTCCGACTATCGGCGTTACATTGTCTATGTACTCCTTGCAACGGATCACATTGTTGGCATACAGGTCTATCTGCCTGTTGTTCTTGTTTTCACTCTGCAGGATCTTCACTTTCTGAACATTCAGCTGCAGTTCCTTTTCCTTTTCGGAGAGTTTATCCATCAATTCACTCTGCTTTCCTTTCAACCTGCCAGTCTGTTTGAACAGTGTATTCCTGTCCTCATAACCCTGATCGATCTTTGCCTGCAAAATGGCAAAGGGGTTCAGTTCTATAGCCAATCCGATAGTATAGTTGGCGATGAACTCCGAAAAATATTTCAGTGCCCGCCAGAACTTTTTGTTGGTGAACAGCAGCAACAGGAAACCGAGTATTACACCGCCGATGATCAGGTTGATCAGATTCCAGGTAACCGCTACCAGCCATGGCAAGATGTAGGTAGCAAATGCATACCCCAGCCCCGCGAAGAGGGAGATACCCACTATTGCGGTAGCGAGATTTTTAGGCTCAGAAAACCAGTTGGTTTTTACGGCCTTATTCATGAGTTCATTCATTTTGAGTTATTTTAAAGTATGTATTGCTTGATCTTTTCGATATCTTCCAGCAGCTTATTCCTACTGTTTGTCAGGGCAGCCTCGTAACCGGAACTGTTGCTCTCGATCTTCGCCTCATTCTCCGCTATCTCCTTTGTGAGCACACCGATCTGCTGTTGCAGGCTCACTATTTCCTGCGATAGCTTTTGGATACGTTCCTGTACCTGCTCCATCTCCTTCTTCTTATTCTGCACTTTATCCAGCAATGCCTGGTCTACCGTATTGTGAAAAGCCGCAGCATCTGCGTCCAGTATTTTCACGTATTCCAGGGCTGAAGACAGGAGCTTTTGTTTGTCCAGTCCCTGGGCCTGCAAACCTGCAAAGGCAGCACTAAAGCGGGCGCCTTCATCTTTGATGACATGCATTGCGTCCGTCATCTTGAAAAACTCATAATAATCAGGACCTGGCAGGTTGGCATCTGCGAACAACCTGTTAAAGTGTTCACTGAACTTACTGTCGATGTCTGTCGCAGCACGTCTGTCCTGGTTGCCGGCAGGCACGTAGGATGCCGGCACCGATGGTGCTGCCGCATCCTCATTTTTTGTTGTCTTATCCTCCATCTCTATGAAAGCGGATAAGATCTTTTTACCCAAAGAGGCCATAGTGTGTGTGATTTATAAGGGTGAATAAAATCTGTGTAAAGGGCATAGCTCGGTCGGCTATTCGTCGCGTTTTTTCTTAAGTCTTATCAGGAACCGGCAGGTCTTGCCGGAAATGCATTGTATAGGGCCATTAAATCAGTTTTTAACTGATACTTAGCTTGCTGTTTGAATTGACATATAAGAGTGCCTGAATGCGGCGCTATATTGCCAACAATTCATTTGTATTACATTCTGAAAGGGAAATTAGTACGAGTGAATAAAACCCAGGTCCGATGCCTGTTGAGCCGCAATCGCAACTCCGTTAAATTCTTGTACTGTATGTGTTTTACAGGGTAGGAATTTCCGGTAGTCATAGCTCTTCAATGAAGGCGAGCCATCAGGTGATCCAGAAATATTTTCATATAGTATAGAGATTAACTCTTGTTTAGTTTGATAGAGTAAAGGTATGAAGCCGTTAACACTTCCTTTACATAATCCAATATGAGCGGCGAATTTTGTTGTAGAATGGATGAAAACTATTATGAGCGGTAATAATCAGGGATGAAGGTAAATATAAGCGGTTGAAAGGAAAAAAAGCATGATCAATGGCACAGACAACAATAATATCTTTAAAATCAAACAATTATAAAAGAAAATCGGGGACTTAATATGCAATTTGGCCAGATTTTCAATGAGTTTCATACCTTTAAAAAATGAATGCAAGGGAATTATTAAAACAGCATGTTCTCAAATCAGCGTCGCTAACCGACGAACAGTTTGATTATTTTTTCTCCCATTTCAGCCAGCAATCCTTTAAAAAAGGTCAAACAATTATTAGCGAAGGTAATGAAGTAGAATGCGAATACTTTGTGCTTTCAGGCTGCCTGAAAGCATTTTTTATCAATGACGACATTAAGATGTACATCCTTCAGTTTGCTATGCCGACGTGGTGGACATCTGACTACAATGCGCTTTATAGCCACTCCAGGGCAACGATTAACGTTGATTGTATCACTGACGCGGAAGTGCTTTGCCTCAGCAATGCCGACCGCGAAAAACTCTGTGCCGAGATACACCAGGTAGAACACTTCTTTCGCTGGCGAACAAACAGGGGGTATGTAGCTTCACAGAAAAGGCTCCTTTCTCTTATGAACAATGATGCAAAAAAGCGCTATGAAGAGCTGTTGACCCTTTACCCCGAACTATACAACCTGGTCCCGAAACACCTGATAGCCGCTTACCTGGGCATTACCAGAGAGACATTAAGCCGGCTTTATAACGGCCGTTAACCCCCCGATGTGATGTAGGTCACATAATTATTGAATGTGATATACGTCACGTAACCACCTTGAAATTCCTTACGTCCTTTGTGTTGTAAATAAAACGTAAACAATTAAACATACACAAAATGGAAACGACAAAATTTCAGATCGTAAACGCACAAAGTAATATTGATTGGACCGGCCGTAAAGTAACCGGCGCGCACAATGGTACTATCGGTATAAAAGAAGGTACATTAATAGTTATTGATGGCAAATTGACAAGTGGTCAGGTCATCATAGACACTACCTCCATTAAGATACTGGACGTAACAGATCCGGCTACAAACGCGCAATTTGCAGGCCACCTGGCTTCAGACGACTTCTTCTCTATTGACAAATTCCCTGAAGCTAACCTGGACATTACCTCCGTATCAGGCAATCATGTTGTGGGCAATCTGACCATCAAGGGCATTACGCATCCTGTCGCTTTTGACGCTGCTATCAATACCAATGGCGATCTGCTGACTGCCTCCGGGAAGATAGTTATTGATCGTACCAAATACGACATTAAGTTCCGTTCCGGCAATTTCTTCAAAGATCTGGGCGATACGCTCATCTATAATGACTTTGGTCTCGAGGTAACTATCACAGCTAAAGCTGCCTGATAATCCAACTCACCCTTTAAAAAACAAAAAAATGCCTTACGTAAAGATTGAACTCACCCGTGAGGGAGTCACCCGTGAGCAGAAGCAACAATTGATCAAGGGAGTAACAGACCTGATAGTCGATGTACTCAACAAAGACCCACATCTGACACACGTTGTCATACAGGAAGTTGAACTGGACGATTGGGGGTATGCCGGTGAACAGGTATCTGTTCTCCGCGAAAAAGGGATCACAGCAGATAAAAAATAGAACAATGAAAAAGCAAACAATCATAATAACCGGTGCATCATCCGGTATAGGTAAGGAAGTAGCAAAATACTTCCTCGAAAAAGGAGACAATGTAGTTATTAACTCCTCGACGGAAGAAAAACTGGAGGCCGCTTTCAAAGAACTCGGCGCTGGTAGTAACCTGGCTATGGTAGCCGGTAACATCAGCGACAAGAAAACCGGTGAAAAACTGGTAGCTACCGCAGTTGAAAGATTTGGTTCTGCAGATGTGCTGGTAAACAATGCCGGTATATTCGAAACCAGGCCATTCCTGGAAGTGGATGAAGCCTATCTGGACCGCTTCCTGAACACTAACCTGAAGGGTACATATTTCACCACTCAGGCAGTTATTCCTCAGATGCTGAAACAGCATGGCGGTGTGGTGATCAACATAGGCACCCCGTTGGTAAATCATGCCCTGGGTGGTGTTCCTATTACTGCACCGATGTCCAGTAAGGCTGCTATACATTCTCTTACACTTCAGCTGGCGGCTGAATTCGGCAAGGATAACATCCGCGTGAATACCATAGCGCCAGGTACCATCCGTACACCGATGCATGGAGATAAATCTGACGAAACTGCAGGCTTGCATTTGCTGAACCGCATCGGTGAAGTGGAGGATGTTGCTGAAATGGTTTACACAGTTGCAAAAAGTAATTTCATCTCTGGTGCCATCATCAACGTTGACGGTGGAGCTGGTGCCGGACATCATCTGGGTTAATATGAAACTATTATCATTACTTGCTTTTATGGCCTGCGTTCCGCTGGCCATAAAAGCTCAAAAGGTAAATAAGATGGACACACAAAAAGCTGATATAGCAGCTATTTCCGAAGTACTGGAAAGCTATTATTTCAAAGGCATTAATGAAGGCGATACCACACTTCTGAGGCAGATATATCACCCCGGCACACTACTCTTCGGAGACGTAAAGGGACAGCCTTATGCCAAAACGCTTGATCAATATCTTGACGGTGTGGCTAATCGTCAAAGTCCGAAAGACTCAGGAAAACCACTTAAGGGAGAGATTGTATCCGTGAGAGCGGTCAACTCTATCGGAGTGGCCGAAGTAAAGGTAAAAATGTACGACTTTAATTACCATGAGTTTTTATCTTTCCATAAAATTGACGGCAAATGGCTTCTCGTCAATAAAATGCTGACGGACGTCCAGCTATAACTAATCACCATGTGGCACAACACTAAAGTAACGGAGATACTGGGTATCGAATATCCTATCCTGCAGGGTCCTTTCGGAGGCCGCCTTTCATCAGTTGAACTGGTAGCGGCAGTGTCCAATGCGGGAGGGCTTGGCGGCTATGGCGCCTACACGCTTACCCCACAGGAGATTATCGACATAGATCAGCAAATCAAAGCGGCTACAGGTAAACCTTATAATATCAATTTATGGGTTTCAGACAGCGATGCAATAAACGGTACGGTTAGTGACGCGGTATACGAACAGGCAGTTCAACAGTTCAGGCCCTACTTTGAGGAACTCAGCGTTCCATTGCCGCAGAAACCTGCACCATTTAATGCCAGGTTTGAAAGCCAGGTCCAGGTGTTACTGGATATCCGTCCAAAAGTATTCAGCTTTGTGTTCGGCATACCATCTGCAGATATATTGGAGCAATGTCGCGCGCAAGGGATCATCACCGCCGGTGCAGCCACTACGCTGGATGAGGCAATAGCATTGGAAAATGCGGGCGTGGACCTGATCATTGCTTCCGGCTTTGAGGCCGGAGGGCACCGTCCATCTTTCCTGACATCCGCAGAAACCTCTATGACTGGTACTTTTGTGTTGCTTCAACTGATCAGGGAAAAGGTAAAGATACCTGTTATTGCTGCCGGTGGAATTGCAGACGGTAAAGGTATTGCAGCAGCTATGATGCTCGGGGCCAGCGCTGCGCAAGTCGGCACTGCATTCCTCGCCTGCGACGAATCGAATGCTTCGCCTGCTCACCGGCAAATGTTATTCTCTGATGCAGCAAAATATTCCACGCTGTCCAGGGCATATACAGGCAGGCTTGGCCGGGGAATTTCCAACAGAATAACAAAAGAAACCTCCGGAGGTGAGCTGCATTTTCTCCCTTTCCCTTTACAAACGACATTTATATCATCATTAAGAGCCGCCGCCGTTGAACAGCAAAAGTGGGATATGGTATATTTCTGGGGTGGACAAATAGCACCGATAATTAAACATAGAAAGACTTCAGCGCTGATGCAATCGCTGATCGAAGAAACAAACGCATGTTTCAACAGTTCGAACGCCAGATGATGTAAACAGAAAAAGGCTACACCTGTAGCCTTTTTGTTATTTTATTACAGATCGCATGCAACTTTCTTATGCTATTTGCAACTTTATTATAAAGCCGGCTTTATATTTTTACGGCTTTAATCAATAACCTGCATGATTAGCAAAGAACAACGTGACATATGGGTGGATTACCTGCGAGCGACGATCACCGTACTGGTTGTTGCTCATCATTCTTCACTTGCCTATACTACGTTCGCAAATTTCAATAAAGAGGCGTACATCAACTCCACACATCCCCTGGTAGATAACCAAAGGTGGATAGGGCTGGATATTTTCGAGAACTTCAACGACATATTCTTTATGTCGCTTATGTTTTTTATTGGAGGGCTGTTCCTTACCAAAAGCATTGCTAAAAAAGGAGCGATGACATTTGTAAAGGACAGGTTTCTACGACTGTTCCTCCCCTTTCTTTTAATAGGCACTTTATCCAACCTTATAGCCCATTTCCCGGCATTTTGTGTAGCCCATAATACCCTGGATACCAAAGCCTATATCATCGACTTTTTTACTACTGAAAAATGGCCTGTAGGTCCCCCATGGTTCATATGGGTGCTTTTCTTCTTTAACCTGGTATTTGCGACGACCTATGTGTTCATGAAAAAGATCTATAACAATACAGCAAACCAGGTCCGCAGCGCTGGCGACCGGCCTATGCTAGTGTTTCTATCGCTGGCTGTCCTGACCTGGGTATTATATGTGCCGGTAGCCTATAATATTGGTGCAGGCAAATGGACAGGATGGGGGCCTTTCGACTTCCAGTTAAGCCGTATCCTGTTATACTTTGGCTACTTTATGCTGGGCGCATTTATTGGAAGCTCAGATTTCCACAATGGTATCTTTGCTAAAGGATCGTTATTGGTCGGCAGATGGAAGCTATGGTGTATACTCGCGTTGGCAGTCTATCTGGTACTGACAGTATCCGGAGAAAAAGAGATTTTGAAGAATATGGTCATAGCAGGTATTATCCCCGAGTTTTCAGCATGGATGATCTATTACACCATGTATGTACTGTCGTGCACTCTGACCTGTATTGCGTTCGTTACAACCTTCAGGGCCAGGGTAAATACGCAGACATCATGGCTGGATTCACTGGCCGCAAATGCGTACCTCATATACCTGATCCACTACGTCTTTGTTATATGGACGCAGTTCTTCCTGTTGGACATTGATACACCGGCAATTGTCAAATTCACGATCGTATTTTTAAATGCACTGGTCGTCAGCTGGATGATCAGCATTTTCCTGAGAAGATCCTCTTTCATAAAGAAATACCTATAACATAAAGAGGCCGTCCCAATCGAGACGGCCTCTTTCAATAAGGATTTGTTGATTCGGTATTACTACTATTCTACAACCACTTTCTTACGGCTATTGCCGATTGAAATGATATAGACGCCTTTAGGCCATGAAGCAATATCTACCTGCAGCTGGTTAACATTACCGTTAACTTTAGCCTGGTATACTCTCTGACCAGAGATGCTGTAAACTTCTAAAACAGAAGCTTTAGCTGCACCTTTCAGTTGAATGTTCATCAGGTTTGTAGCGGGGTTTGGTGACACACTCACAGAGAATGCATTTTCACTTCCTTTTACAGGAGTAGCCATTGCAAGCGTTCTTCCAGCTACGGGTGCAGCAGGATACACTTCAAATTCCCAGATGGAGAAACCATATGGAGTAGCTCTCTGCAGGCCATGTACCCTTACATAACGGGCATTCACTGTTGCGAAGCTAAGATCAGCAGTACCACCGGCACCATTAGTTACAGATTTCTGCACGGTCCAGTTGGTAGTATCGTTAGAAGTTTCGATAGTATAGGATGTTGCATAAGCATTTTCCCATTTCACCACAACTCTTGAGATATCTTTTGCTGTACCCAGATCAACTGCTAACCATTCGTTATCGGTATAACCGGAAGACCAACGTGTTGTTGTAGCGTTGCCATCAACAGCCGCTGCAGCCGGGAAATCTGGTGTTTCGACAGAAGAAGCCCAAACGGTTTTGTTAGCTGCTGCATTATCAGATTGAGATTGCAGGGCAAATGTAAACGAGGTGAAGTTGAACTCGTTAGCATCAAACACTACACGCAGTACTTTCTGACCTGCAGTTAATGCTGACGTAGTTACATTCACATCAGCCCATGTCTGCCAGCCACCAGTATTTGGTACAGTGATGGTACCGGAGATGTTCTGACCGTTCAATTCCACATGGAATGTTTTTCCGGCAGCTATCGCAGCTACTCTTGCCTGTAAAGTATATATACCAGCCTGGCCGATGTTCACTGTGTATTCCAGCCATTCGCCTGTCTGGATGGTACCTACATTGTATCCGCCTTCAGTAGCAGCTTCGATATCTACACCTTCGGTAGTACGGTACTGTCCCTGAGTGTTGGTAGCCGTCAGATCGTGATAAGCTACGCCTTCGCCACCATCATCAAAGTTTTCAGCTTCTATCTTTCCAGGAATAGCCCATGCAGTTCCTCCATGAGGAGCCTGTTGCGCTGCACCATATACTTCCAGTTCAAAAATAGAGAAACCATACGCTGTAGCTCTTGTTGCGCAGTTGATCCTTACATAACGGCCATTGCCTGACAATCCTGTCAGGTCATTTACCAGGGTAGTATTACCTGTAACAGATTTTACCGGTGTCCAGTCGTTAGTATTGGATGATATCTCTACCTGATAAGCAGTTGCATAAGCAGCTTCCCAGGTGATCTTCACCCTGTTAATATCATAGTTAGCACCCAGGTCGACATATACCCATTGCTGATCAGCAAAGGCAGACGCCCAGCGGGTACCGTAGTTGCCATCTGTAACATTTGCAGCGTCTACATTGGTAGGTGCATTTGCTTCAGTTGTAGACGCAACTACAGGCTTTTTAGACGCCAGGTTCTGTGGAACAGGATTGCTTACACCACCTTTACAAACGTTACCCAGTGTGTTGTAAATAGCGTTAATATCGCCATATTCTGTAGCAATGTCCCAGATCATGATACCACCTGCGGTTGATTTCGCAAGGTTTGATTTTCTGATGTGCTCAGCGGTATTATTATCTCCGCTGTAGAATGGTACACCCAGCATTCTCTTGCTCTGTGGTACGCCACGTGATGTCCAGTAAGCCATTGAGCTGCTAGCAAGAGCATCGCCACCATAACACATAATGTTCACCAGGTCCAGCATGGAAACGTTATCGTAGTGGTCACCGTTGTTGCTGGCGCTTTCAGACACCGCAGCAGTGAACAGCTTACCCATGCTATGGAACCTGGTTCCAAGTACGGTAGCTACGCTGTTCCATCTGGCTTTTGTAGTAGGGTATTCCCAGTCCAGATCAATACCATCCAGGTTGTACTTTGTGATCAGATTAGCACAGGCATTTGCCAGGTTATTGATCGCAGTAGGATTAGTTGAAATGGCTTCAAAAGGTGTGTTGCTTGGTGAAGACGTCAACCAGCCACCAATTGACAACAGTACTTTTACATTCGCAGCGTGAGCCCTGTTTACGAGATCAGTCAGTGTAGAACCACCGTCTACGCTGCCGATGTTACCATCGCTACCCGGAATCGCAAACGCATAACAAATGTGCGTGTATTTGCTGTAATCAACTTTTGAAGGGTTGTTGATGTAAGCACTACCGCCCGCTACCCATGATGGATAATAACCCACGATATTGTAACACGATACCTGGGCAAAACCAGCTCCTGATAACGCCAGGAGCGCAACGAGAAATAAGAGTTTAATTCTCTGCATAATTGAGTGTTTAATGATTATATGAAGGATATATCTAAAAAAAAGGGAAGGATCCCGGAGGCAGGATACTTGTAGTCATAAGTACATTACACATCCCCGGCTGCACCATGAAAGATCAGGTGTAGTCACGGCGTGACATGAATGATTAGCATCAATGTAAATGTCCTGTGCGGAAAGCTACAGGCTTAACGTAATGGTTAAGAATCTCTTCAAATTGTAATGGAATTTTAATTGGTTATTCTGATAGGTTTTCCGGATGACTAATATCGTCTTTTAATAATATAAAGATATATCTAATTAGTATTCCCGCCAATAGGATATTGATCTTAGTGGCGTTTTTTTCAATAACGCGGACACACTGAATTGATAATTAATGTAATAAAAACGGAACTTTTTTAATTTCCTGCATATTGTTCGGGAATCGATGCATTAAGGCAAGGACCGGGAGCAATAAACGGAAGAGAAGAGCTTCAGTGCAATGAAAGCAAACGGCTATGGTTCAGGCAACAGGAGAACTGATTAAACAGAAAAAGCAGCCTACGAAGGCTGCTTTTTCTGTTTATATAAATTTAAAAGTTAGGATCGAAATTGAAGAAAATAGGATTGGACAAACCAACCATATTTCCGCTCAGCTTCATCGATTCAGGCACCTGCGGATATGGTGTAGAAGGTCCTTCTACAGTCACCCTGTAATAGGTCCTTCCTGTAGTCGCCGGTGTATCAGTAAATTCGGCAACGGGCGCTTTGCCCGTTACCTTTAAGGTATCAAACTTGTTCCCGTTTTTAACCACGTAGATAGTATAAGTTTCCTCCTGTACTGTTTTTCCACTTAGTTGTATCCGGAACTTTACCGGCTTACCGGTCGGTTTGGTATTATCTCCCATCATCATATCCATCTTACCGTCCTGGTCAAGGTCTGCATAAAATTCAACACGTGGTGCATAGGGATTTGCACTGACTGACACACGGCCATTCGTAAGCGCATCCACTACCGCCTGGGAAGTTCGCGAGGTAGCATACACCCAGGTTGTCGGCGTTCCTACATAATTTGCTGTAGCCTGTACGCTATTCTTGGTTGCTTTGTCAGGTGTGTCCGGCGTACCATGATGCGCATCACTTCCTCCCCTGCCCGTCAGTTTACGGCCTGAAGAAAGCATGTCGTCCCATATCATCATCGCATTTTCATTCTTTGACCAGATGGCAGAGTTCCATACTTCGATAGATTCTATCATGTCGTAAGAGTACCCGAAATGATCTTTACCACTGGGATGATTGGCAGACAGGTGAACACCCAATTGTTTCTTTACAGCGCCTATTACAACGTCACGCTGATCGCGCACATCATACAACCGCTGATGATCGTATGGTTTCGCGGAAAATACATTGCCATGCCCACGGGTAGTCGTCCATTCGGCGCCATACAACAACAATACGGAGTCTGATTTAAATTCAGGATCTGCCCAGGTATTATGAGCGACATCTCCCTCTACATGGTTATCGTGGTCTGTTATAGCGACGTAATCAATACCTGCAGCTTTTGAAAAGGCAATGATCTTTGAAATAGGATTATTGGAAGACTCCTTGCTATGCCTCGAGTGCAGATGCAGGTCTCCTTTTAACCACACACCGCCTTTAAGGTTTGCAACAGGCGGCAGTGTGTTAAGTTCCGTCGGCGCCCATGGATTACTGTGAGTTGATTGCCCCATCGCAGCATAGTTAATAAAGCTAGTCATACCCACTACCAATCCGGTACAGGCAACGCTCTTCAACAGCGTTTTTCTTCCATTGTTCTTGAACATCATATTAAAATTATTATGGTGGCTATTAAGTAGCGTATCAAACAGCGGTAATTGGCGTATGCGCCGCAAAGGTATATATCGGTAAAGGCTGACGATGTTAAATTTAGATCAAGAGATCATTAAATGTGATGACTGGTTTGGCTATTTAAAGCCTCATTACGGGCGTTAACAATAAATAACAGTCTCTTATAGGGTCTGGCACAGTTTTGTCATTCTTAAAGCTGAAAAGAAGTTTAAACGGACTGCAGAACGCTTAACTCAATATTCATCACGCTAAATTAAACTTCACAACATGAAAGCTTTAAAATATTTTATCATAACAGCTATAGTTGTATCCGGATTAAGCAGTTGCCTGGTTGTACGTGACAGGCCGGGGTATTATCATCCGCGCCCTCATCATCATCATTATCATGGACATGGACATCACAGATAGTAACAGATATCAATAGAAAAAGCCCCTCTGAAATGAGGGGCATTCTGTTTACGTATTACCCGATCCGGCATCAGGTAATCGAAAGCCCGCCGTCAACAGGCAATATAGTACCCGTTACCCATGTAGAGTCGGCAGTAACAAGCATCGCAACATGTGCTACTATGTCTGATACACTACCTCTTCTCTGTAAAGGAATAGATGTTCTTTCGCTTTCATGAATGGCCTGGATGATCTCCACAGGCAGGCCTGCATTATCCAGAACAGGCGTATTGGTAGGACCCGGCGCTATTGCATTTACACGGATACCATGCGGAGCCAGTTCCAGCGACCATACCTTCGTCAGCATATTAATACCGGCTTTCGCTGCAGCATAAGCGCTGAGTTCCGGATAAACCTTTATACCATGACTACTGCTGATGTTGATGATATGTCCTTTGGTAGCTGCGAGAAAGTCAATACAACCGGAGCTAAGCAATGAAGGCGCAATGACATGTGTACGATACATATCCACCATTGACTTACTTTTGATCTGTTTCAGCGGCGTCAGTTCAACGTGGCCGGCATTATTAACAAGTACGTCCAGTTTACCGTCCCAGGTTGAACGGATGAACTGTAATATTTTTAGTTCATCACCTTCTATGAGTGTATCATACTCCAATGCATGTAATCCGGGCATGGCGTTTGACAAAGCTGCAAGTTTCTCTTTATTTCTGCCTGTTATTAATACCTGCCATCCTTCTGCATAAAAATATCGTGCAATTCCCTCTCCTATACCGGAAGTTCCTCCTGTGATCAAAATGCTCTTTTTCATAAAACTCTCTGATTTTGATGCAAAGGAAGGTAGCAATTAGCGACTTTTCAAGAGCTTACCATAGGGTAAGTGAGTGTAACCAAGGTTGGTTTTAGCTATTCTGAAGCTTTTTTTAGAACAGATCTTTGGGCTTATAACAGAAAAATGACATTAGGGTCTGACTATTCCCCAACGGGAATTGGATACCTGGGGATTATTTATGATACCGCTGCTGCAATTGCTTGAACAGCGCTTCCATTTTTTCATTGCTTTCAGCGCTGGCTGGATGTGCTTTAATATCCTGCTGTACGTAACGGATACGATTCTCAGTCAGCGGATGTGTGCTGATAAACTCGGGGATCTTTATCTTCTGGTCCAGTTTCTTCAATTCCTGCATTAACCGAAGCATTCCCTGTTGGTCCAGATGATTGCCACGCATAGTTTTCAGGCCGGTGATATCCGCCTGTTCCTCATACTTACGGGAATACGTCAGGCTATATATAGAGCTGGCGTTTGCATAAAGGATGCTTGTAGCATCTCCGACATTGCTAAGTACTACAGATAGCAGTACAGTTGTACTCATGTCACGGCATAACTTCCGGACAGAATGACGATGAGCGACATGCGCTACTTCATGGGATAACAGCGCCGCCAGTTCTTCTTTCGTTTTTAGTTTCTCCAGCAATCCCGTATATACCATCACATAACCACCGGGCAGCGCATAGGCATTTTCTACCTTACTGGGCACTACTGTAAATACAAGGGAATCGGGGGTATCCCATTTCATTTGTGCAGCAAATTCTGCCAGCAGCTGGCTGCCTGCTGTGTCAATCTCTTCCTGCATGCTTTGACGGGCTGTTTCACCGATCTTTTTTATCAAAAGATCTCGGCAGCTGATCAACGATCCTGTCAGCACACCAGGGCAGTATAAAGAAATGCCCTGCAAGCAGGATACCGATCACTATGATCAGGGAAATCAGGCCTACCTTATAGCCACCACGCAATGCCAGTTCATGTAAACTGGCACCGCGTGTGTGTCTGTAAGTTTGAAGGAACGTTCCTACAAAAACAGGGTCATGCACTTCCAGTGTACCCGCTTCTTCTCCCGCAGAAGTGATACGGATAAAATTGCGGTCGCTTACCTGAACAGTGATCTCCGTAAAGAGCCATTGCAGCTTTTTAGCAGACACCCCTTCACGGGTATAGTCTAACAGCAGGCTTTCTGTGAAAATCTGAACGGTGACAGGAATTGCTTTTGCTACCTTGTGATCGTAAAACGCTCCTTTATACATGTTTTATTAAATAATGCTCAGGTCTAACATATCAGCCATATCCTCACCGGTTGCATTTCTGTATTCTTCTTCAGTCTGAGCAAGTTCGGACAGCTCAACGTCTCCCTCTATTTCTACATGTGACAGCAGGAATTCCACTGTACGTGTTTGCACCCATGCGTAACCAATACCCAGTGTAAAGATAAAGATCAGGGCATTTACGATCAGCAGTCCGGCAAAATTGCCACCTGTAGCCGTAGAACGCAATCTGAAAGACTTCTCATCCTGTACAAGGCGCAGGTTGTCGATGTAATAACTGAAAATCTCAGCCTGCCACCAGAAGGAATAAATACCCAATGTTAAGATGGAAACGAAATAACCTTTCAGGTTGAGGAAGAAATAATCAGCTCCATTACCCTGGTAACGGAATTCACCGCTACCAAAACGAATGTTACCCAGCAGATAGTTGCGGATATTGATAGCTGCCCAGGAACCGTAAATGCCAATTGTGACGAGTGTCAGAAACATCTCTTTAATGAACAGCTTCACAAATTCATTTCTGTCACCACGGTAACCGAAACGGATTCCTCTCCAGGACGTTCTTGACCAATGGTAACGGTTCGCGCCATGAATAGCTACCGGCACTACCAGTAATAAAAAAGCAAGATAAAGCAGTCCACCTAATGCAGGTAGCCTAAAGTAAGCAAGGACGTTTACTGCAATGATCAAAGCAAGGAAAATACCCATTGCTTTCAGGAATCCTTTGAACATCTCATTGCCCGTTCCGCTCCATGCAAAACGGGAACCTTCCATTTCTGTAGAGGAATAGAGATATTGCAATTTCTTTGCTTTTGCCCAAGGGTAATACAAGCCTAACGTTATGATCGTTAACAGCCCATTTAAAAAAAGAATGCCGAAATACGTACCACCATCGCCGTGAAATGTTAATACGGGACGATTGGCTACAGTGCCCGAAGGGCTGTACTGTTGTTCCATGTGTAGGGGATTAAGGTATAGGTTAATAATTAATATCATCAAATATATTAAATAATTTAATATTTCTATTAACGTTTGCAGGTGGCGCCAAAATTCTCTTTCCCTGTTTTTCAATCCATTACAGGAAAATCTGTTAAATTCAACGTATGAAACCATCCTTGTTAATACTCCATGGCGCTATAGGCGCATCCCGTCAGTTAAAAGCAGTGGCAACCTCCCTATCCGAAAAGTATGACGTACATCTTTTCGATTTTCCTGGTCATGGGGGCAAGAAACTGCCTGAAGGCCCTTTCTCTATTAAACTGTTTGCAGCAGCCGCACTGGAATATATCCAGGCAAATGACCTCCGTGAGCTGACTATTTTTGGTTACAGCATGGGAGGCTACGTTGCCATGTATCTTGCTAAACACCATCCGGAGCTGATTAACCGGATCATAACCCTGGGCACTAAATTCCATTGGGATGAGGCCACCGCCGCCCGCGAGATCAAAATGCTGGACACCGCCGTTATTACCGAAAAAGTGCCCGATTTTGCTGCTGTTCTGGCCGAGCTGCATGCTCCCAATGACTGGAAGGAGGTCGTGCAGCGCACAGCCGATATGCTTACAGGAATGGGTAAAGACAATCCCCTCAAACCGGATGATTACAGGGACATAAAAACATCGTCATTAATTATGCTGGGCGATAGAGATAAAATGGTAACATTTGAAGAGACGATCGCTACTTATAAAGCGCTGCCTGATGCAAAAATGGCTGTGCTTCCAGGCACTCCCCATCCGGTGGAAAAAGTAACGCCTTCGTTACTGGCCTTTTTTCTTAGTTGAGTAACAAACAATTCCCCATTTTCGGTGATCCCGCCATCGGATATTTTGTATCACCTTTGTTCTCCAAACAAAATGACGAAAATGCACCGTTACATTTTAACCCTCCTGCTACTGACCGCATCAGGCATCTATGCTTCAGCACAAACGCTGAAAGCCGGAAAAACGACTACCAGCTACGGACATAATCCTTCTGCCGGCAAGTATTATAATATCCGCAACTTCCGCATGTATTGTGAAGAATACGGAAACGGCACGCCCATATTATTGATCCACGGTAATGGCAGATCTATTGAAGACTTCAGGTATCAGATACCTTTCTTTGCCAAAACCAACCGGGTAATTGTTGCCGATAGCCGTGCACAAGGGCGTTCCGCAGATCCTTCAGATAGTCTGACCTATGATATGATGGCGGAAGATTTTAATGCACTGCTGGAGGCCAAACACCTGGACTCTGTTCAGGTGATCGGGTGGAGCGACGGAGGCATCATCGGTTTATTGCTGGCTATCAAACATCCTGATAAGGTTAAGAAACTGGCTATAAGTGGTGCAAACATTGCGCCTGATACCTTTGCGATAAATCCTGCGCTGTTAAGCCTTGTAAAAGCAGACTATAACGATTTAAAGAACAAACAGAATAAGACAGCGGAAGACAGGAATGACCTGAAATTAATGAGGATATTGGTGGAGGAACCAAACATTCCCCTATCATCACTGGAAAGTATACAATGCCCAACCCTCGTGATAGGTGGAGACCAGGACCTCATTAACCTGCAACATACGGTCCTTATCAGCCGTCACATTCCAAAGTCTTACCTGTGGATCATTCCGGCTACCGGTCATAGTGGGGCTATCTCCCGCAAGGACGCTTTCAACAGCACGATTAAAGATTTCTTTGTAAAGCCTTACCGCAGGTTATCTACCACAGAAAGTATTTTCAACTAATACCACCTGCATCTTTAATATAAGCAGGGGCTACTGGCAATAAGCTGATAGCCCCTATATTTTTAAGTTATATTTCTATGGTAAAGGTGTCTTCCAGTGTAGCAGTTACATCAGTTCCCGGGGTATTGGGATGAGGTACCGCATAATAATTACCAGTTAATGTCAGCCCCTTATCAGTTTTCTCTAATGTAACCTTTAAAAATCCATGTTTATCATCACAGTAGCCTTCCAGGTCTACCCCGTCAAATAAGGGGTTTTCGTTGGTAAAACGGTTGTCTTCAACAGATGCCACTGCATGCAATTCATCATAACCTCCTCCCCCGGCGACTATAAAACATACAGGTTTGCCTTCAGGGTAATTCCTTTTCAAACGCTGATAGTTATGTACATGACCACTGAAGACTATATCCGGCCGGACGCCAGTTTCCGCAAAAACCGGCTCCAGTAGTGTGATCATAGGAATGCTGGACCCGTGGTTCACGTCAGCAGAATAAGGCGCGTGATGTATACATAAGATCAGTGCTTTTCCCGGTCTTTCCCTATCGGCAGTTTTCAGCTCTTCTTTCAGCCAGTTCTTTTGCTCATCGGTAACTATTCCGAATTTAGGCACGTTACTATGCATACCGATAATATTGGCAAGCGGCGTGGTCAGTGTCCAGTATACATTGGGCTGGATCATACTTTTCCGTTCAGAACCACCGCTAAAAGCCACCGGATGCGGGGCTGTATCACAAAATACGGTCATGAAGGCGTCCAGGCTGCTATAGGCTGCCACATCAGGATTGACATCGCTGTCATGATTACCTGCTATAGCGAAGACAGGTCCCGGATATAGTTTATAAGGATCAAAGAATTGTCGTTGATACTGTGATGCTTCCCCATGATTATATACCACATCCCCGAGATGAAAAAGGAACTGTGGCCGATCATTCTCCGAAGTATGCTGATACTGCCCAACCATCTGTCCTACCACCTTTTCCTGGAAATCCGGGCTGCGCACGCTTCCCGTATCTCCTACCATATGAAATATCATTTTGTTATGGCTAATATCAGGTATTACATCCTGTATTGATAAATGATAAGGATAAGCACCACTTGGTTTCGGCAATGCTCTGAACTTGTAGGAGTCGTCTGGCTGGTCTTTCTTAAGCACAGGTGTTTTATATCTCATGACAATAGCAATAGTACGGGATAAAGATAAGCGCAAAAATGACAACGAGGTAGTAGCATGATATTAACTTCTCATTTCCCGGACGCTTTGCTTATAAACCGGGGAATATACATTAAAGGGAACAAATAGGTGCAATTGTTCCCACAACTATCCAACAAGCTGTCTATTGCAAAGCTACATCGCCCTTTTAAGCGTATTTATTACAGCGTCTCCGCGTGGTACAGAACTTGTTGTCAACTCTCTGTTCCCCCGGCAGGATCTTTTTCAATAAATATCTGTAGCATGACTGGAATATCACTATGGGCAGCAAATGCTATTAAACGGCTTACAGGGCATAATAGCGCTGTATTTTCAACAGTTTATTCACCTGATGGCCCCGCCATTAGCGATATCATTGAAAAAGATGACGGTATTGTTTGCAGATTGGTTTCACACACAGGTATAGACTGCCCGACGGCAGAGCATCATACTGGAAACCCATCCGTTTCAAAGTACTCGGAGTTAAAGCGCTTAGCTGCCGCCTGCGTATATTAAGTCTGAGCGGGAAACCGCTATCGGGTTTTACAGTCAGGACAGAAGAAGATCAACAGACTATTGAAGGGAAATTGACTACCGAAGGACAGCTGGAATATACTATTCATGGAGATCAGATTATTGAAATAAATAAACAACAATGACAACTACTATCACACAGCAAACATATACTGACTATTTATCGCAAAACATCAGCGATAAGTCAATCCTGGTTACTGGTGGCACCACCGGTATAGGACGGGCCACCAGCCTTCTACTAGCTTCAATGGGTGCAAACATTCTGCTAACCGGGCAGGATCAGGCTCACCTGGAAGACACATTGAAAGATGCGGGAAAGATAGGCGTTGGAGATAAGATCCGGGGAATCATTGCCGACATATCTACTTCGGAAGGCATCGCAAATATCTTTAACGAGGTGGACCAGCATTTCAACAAACTGGATGTACTGATCAATAATGCAGCATTGGTGTACCAAAGTGTAACAGAAGGAACTTATGAAGAATGGGATCATATCATCAAGACAAACCTGTTGGGCTATCTGGCCTGTAGTAATCGCGCTATTGAAAGGATGAAAGCGCGTCAGGCTGGTCATATCATCAACATAGGGTCTATGAGCGCTGATGTAAGAGAGAAAGGCAGTTCGGTATATGTTGCTACGAAATCAGGTATTCAGGGATTTTCTGAAAGCCTGCGAAAAGAAGTCAACGAATTTGGCGTTAAGATAACCCTTATAGAACCCGGTGCAGTCGGAACCGATATGCAGCCCTCTTCACCGGAAGAACAACGGAAAAAAATAAAAAATCTTGAGATGTTAAAAGCGGAAGACATCGCATATGCCGTGGTGTATTGTCTGGCTCAACCTTCGCGTTGCGATGTTGTGGAGCTGAAAATACGCCCGCACCTGCAAATGATCTGAGCACCTGTTTCCATAAAAATAAGCCACGCCGGCAATGCCCTGGCGTGACTTACGCTTTTATCAATAGTGTCCTCTTATCTTACTATGGACCTGCTCATCGTATAATTTTCGCAGTTGTCCATGAACGGATGATAGTAACGGTTGTAAACCGGAAGCTGCTATATTGCTGTTCACCTGGCTGATCTTAGAAGCGCCGGGGATTACAGTAGTTACCTCCGGATGATCCAGTATCCAGCGGATCGCCCATTCTGCCATACGCTCATCCGGCATTAACGTCCTGATATTGTTGGCCAGTTTCACGCCTTCTCCAAACTCAATTCCCGAAAAGGTTTCTCCGGCATTGAACGACTCGCCGTTAGCATTATAATGACGATGATCTTTATCCGCAAAAACAGTATCTTCTCTAAACTTCCCGCTTAGTAAACCACTCGCCAGCGGTACACGTATGATCAGCGCTACTCCTTTTTCTTTCGCTTTTGCAAAAACTTCGTCCGCCACATGTTGCCTGAAGAGATTAAAGATGATCTGTAATGACGCAAGCCCCTCCTGCTCAAGGCAGATCAATGCCTCCTCCGAGGTCTCAACACTAGCGCCAAAATACCGGATCAATCCTTCCTGCTGCAATTTTCTCAGATTATCAAACACCTTTCCCGAGCGCATTTCTTCTGTAGGAATACAGTGTAACTGTTCCAGGAACAATTGTGAAATTCCCAGGTGTTGTAAAGATTCCTCTGTATGACGTCTCATCGCGTCGTAGGTGAAGTTCTGCGGCCAACCATTTCCGGCGTCTCCCCTCCGACCCAGCTTGGTCGCAACAAAGATCTCTTTGTCTACTGACCGAAGGAATTTACCGATAATCGTTTCACTGACCCCCATCCCATATACGTCAGCGGTATCAATAAAATTGCCACCGGCGTCCGTATAGGCCTGCAGGATTTTTAATGCCACTTCTTCATCAATATTTCCCCAATCTGCACTGCCGAGTTGCCAGGTACCAAGTCCTACTTCAGCTACCTGTACGTCTTTAAATGGTCTGTAATTCATAACTTATAACGATTTGTGAATGTTATTGTGTGCTAATCTATATAACCTTCCTGGTGTAATTTATTCAGAATTGCGATAACACCAGGGGCTTGTGCCTCCTGCATTAAATAATCCGCTACAGAGAAGAACCGCACCTCCCCTATTTCCGCTGCTGGTTCAGGCACTATATCACGATGAAGCCAGTAACAATCCTGCTCCATGATAATACCCTCCTCTTCACCAAACGCAGGAGCTGATACATGCGTATAATAGTCCAGCTCCTGCTCTGTCATGCCAACATTCAGTTCTTCTGCTATTTCCCTGCATAATGCCTGGGTTTCAGACTCTCCCGCATCCACCTTACCACCTGGCAGATAAAAACATTTTTTATTCTTGCTGTAAGCCAGTAAAAGTTTCCGTTGCTGAACTAATAAAAGCCCAACCGTTTTAAGTGCCTTCATTTCAAATAAAGTTATCCGGTATCATGTTCCCTGCCTGTTCACCAGTTCCTTCACCACATGTTTGTAGTTCTTTCCCAGTGGCAATTGTGCGCCATTTCTCAGGTTAATGGTATTGCCCTCAATATAGCGCACAAATTTTTTATTGAGGATATAAGATTTATGAATACGGACAAAGGTATCGGCAGGTAACTGACTTTCAAAGCTGCTCAATGTCCTGGGCGTTAACAGGAAGCGTTGTTCCTCCCATACCTTAACATAGTTACCCAGGCTTTCCAGGTAGTATACATCTTCCAGGTTGAGCAGGATCTGTTTTTTGTCAGATTTAATATATATCTGAGACGGGTTGGTTGTTGTTACTATCGGGGCTGCTGGCATCATTCCCGCAGCCTGCTGTTTCAGTGTATAGTTCGATAACGCCTTATTAGCGGCTTTCAGAAAGCGGTCAAAACGGAAAGGTTTTAACAGGTAGTCGCATACATCCAGTTCGAAACTTTCCAGCGCATGTTCTTCATAAGCGGAGGTAATAATGACCAGCGGCCGTTGTTGTAACGTTCTAAGGAAATCCAGTCCGTTCAGTTTGGGCATACGGATATCCAGGAAGATAAGATCTATCGTGTGCCTGCTAAGAAAATCGAGCGCTTCCGTAGCCCTGTAACATTGTCCGCAATTCTCCAGGAACGGTACATCTTCCATATAACGCAGGATGACATCATGCGCCAGTGGCTCATCATCTACTATTAAACATCGCAAACTCATGAGAGGTCCAGTTGCATTTCGGCCTTAAATGTATGATTTTTTGCAGCAGTTTTTATGACGTGCCTGCCAGGATACAACAAAGCCAACCGCTTTCTCAGGTTATCCAGGCCGATGCCGGCATTTCCCGTAGCGCCAGGTTCGAAGGAATTTTCACAGCTGAAATATAACTCGTTGTCATTACATGTCAGGTGCAGGTGCAGAAAAGCAGGATTGTCTGCCGGCTCTATTCCATGTTTGAAGGCATTCTCTATAAAGACGATCAGTAGCATAGGCGGCACCTGTTGCATCTCATTGCCTATCTTCCGGCTGAACTGGAGGTCCAGTGGCATCCTCAAACGCATTTGCTGTAACTGCAAATAGTCCTCTATATATTTGATCTCCTCCCGGATAGGAACAGTCGCTTCATTTCCCTTATAGATCACATAACGCATCAGCTCCGACAATTGCAAAATACTTTCTGGTGTCTGCTTTGATTGCTGGAGGCTCAAGGCATATAAATTATTTAATGTATTGAAGAAAAAATGAGGGTTTAGTTGTTGCTTCAACAGGTCCAGCTCTGTGCGGTTCTTTTCCTTTTCCAGTGAAACAATGCGATTGTTCTGCTTCGACCATTGCAGCGCAAGTACAACAGGCAGGGTTGAAAATACGATCAGCAATCCCCCGAAGGCATTCTCCAGTATAAAAGGATTATCAGAAAATAATCCCCCTAATAAATTATTAACAGGTAATAATAACAATAACTGCCCCAGAACAGGGTAAAGAATAGCAATTGCTGCAAATACACTCATTACGTAGATCACTATTCCTTTTTCCTTCAGCACTTTTGCCACCAGTAACTTACTATTGATATAATATAACAGATACCCGCACAGATATATGCACATGAATTGTGCAATGAAACTAAAGAATACGCCAGCCCTTGTAATGATCTTGAGCAGATCAAACTCAAAGCCGATCAGCAGCTGGTCTTTCGTATGATATAACGGATTATCAAGACTGGATACAGCCATTGCGGAAAGTGCAATAGCTATAAATAACAGGCTTACCAATACCGCCTTATTAAGACTGATCTTTTTAAACCATTCAGAATGGCTGGCCCGTTGCTGGAAAAAACCAAGTGCTGACAATAACAATTCCAGGGAAATACAGTACAACGCGCTGGTCACGAACAAACTTTCAGGGCGTCCTCCAGGTTTAAAAACAACACACAAAACCGTAGCAGCAGGCACACAAACCCCAAAACATAGCAGCCAGTAAAGAAAATACTGCCTGCGCGTCAGTGCCTGCAACCAATGTCCCCTGTTCCAATAAAATATAAAGGCAGGTAATTGTGCCAGCCCTAACGCAACGAAATTAATAAGGTATTCCTCCCAGGTGACCGGACGTCCCCCTAGTATGCCGATCCATATCAGCAACCCGATTAACAGCCATACTTCCAGGCGACCGACCAGGAATCCCGGTCTTTCATTTACTGCATCCATATCATTTAAACAGGTAAAAAAACGCTTATTCAGGCATCTGTACAAATATTAATGACGAACGCCATGCTTTTCATGACGTACGCAATTAATAACGGAAATGATCAAATATCTGTCGCTCGTCATCATCTTCAGCTCCTTCCTCATTTATAGTTGATCACCCTGTTGCAGAGCGCTAGTTTGCGACGACATTCACTTAAAATACATCCATGTACAGACTACAGATAAAACATCTTACTAAAAACTACAATAACAATATCAAAGCACTGGACGATATCTCGCTGAATATTTCCAATGGCATGTTCGGACTACTCGGACCTAACGGCGCAGGCAAATCATCTTTAATGCGCACTTTGGCCACCTTGCAGTTACCTGACAGCGGACAGATATTGTTTGATGGCAGGGACATCTGCCAGTACCCACAAGAGCTGCGTAGTCAATTGGGTTATCTGCCACAGGACTTTGGCGTTTATCCCAAAATGTCGGCGCTGTCCCTCCTGGACCATTTTGCAGTGCTGAAAGGTTTACTCAACAAAGCCGAAAGAAAGGAGCAGATACTGGCCCTATTACAACAGACTAATCTCTATGCCGTGAGAAAACAGGCTGTCAGTACTTTTTCCGGGGGGATGCGGCAGAGGTTTGGTATTGCACAGGCATTGCTGGGCAACCCGCAGCTGATCATTGTAGATGAACCGACCGCAGGCCTGGACCCGCAGGAACGTAACCGCTTCCACGACCTGCTCAGTGAGATCGGAGAACAGGTAGTCGTTCTGCTCTCTACGCACATTGTGGAAGACGTACATGATCTATGTCCTGAAATGGCAGTATTAGCCCGTGGGAAGGTCATATTGCAGGGAAAGCCCGCTTCTTTGACAGATAGCCTGACCGGAAAGATCTGGCGTAAAACGGTCTCTAAAGACGCTCTTTCACACTACCAGGCATCCTTCAATATTATTTCCACCAGGAGGATAGCGGGCAGCATACAACTACACCTGCTTTCCGGTGAATGCCCGGACCATGGGTTTGAACCGGTCCGTCCTGATCTTGAGGATGTCTATTTTTCGGCACTACTTGGAGCGCAACGTTCCGGAAAGGAGGGTGTTGCATGTTAAGCGCCATTTTAAAATTTGAAGTACTATATCATCTTCGGCAGATCACCTTTAAGATAGCTTTTCTGTTGTTCCTGGGACTCGGGTTGCTAACTATACATGGCAATTTCGGTGGCAGCGAGGTCCATGCCAATGCCCCTTATGTGGTCACTTTTATTATTGGTTTCCTTTCCCTTTTTTCGATCTTCGTCTGCACAGTATTCTGCGCAAACGTTGTTTTAAGGGATACTACCTACAAGATGGACGCGGTATTATTTACAACCGCCATCAAACGATTCCCCTATTTCTCTGTCAGGTTCCTGGGACTGCTGCTGGCTGTTCTGTTTGTGCTTTGTGCTGCCGTTGCCGGTATCTTAACAGGTTCTCTCCTTATGAACACAACCCGGCAGGGGACGTTTGATCCGCTATACTTCATTCAGCCACTATTTGTTTTTGGACTGCCTAATATCCTGTTCGTTTGCAGTATTATTTTCTGCACGGCGATGCTGACCCGTAATATCCGGGCTATTTATGCCGCCGGGCTATTGCTATATATTCTGTATAACGTCGGCGCTATTCTCGGCAACTCACCAATATATGCCAGTTCTGCGCTGAGAACCGGTGGACCTGATCTGCTCACCTTATTGACCGATCCCTTCGGATTAGCTATCTTTTTTACAGACACCCATTCCTGGTCTGTATTGCAACGCAATCAGCAGCTACTTCATATCGATGGAGTATTACTACAGAACCGCCTGTTATGGACCACATTTTCATTTGTGCTGCTGCTTATCACCTACAGATCTTTTGCTTTTCGGTTACAACTTCCGACGAAGACAAAATCACGCGGAACAGGCAATAAAATAATAGCTGCAATTCCCTATCGCAGCCGACAGGTGCATCCTGCCGGATTTATTTATACATTAAAAAGCTTTTACTTCCAATTCAGGCTGGAGGCTATATCCGTATTCAAGCATATTCCTTTCCTGGTGATGATAGCTCTATGGATCTTTATCTTCTCTATCGAGTTAAAGGACAATTTATTCAGCGGCGCTTACGGCATCCACTTCTATCCTTCAACCAGCATCATCGTGGAATCCCTATTGTCCATAAAGCCTGCTATGTTGTTGATCATCTTCTATACCTCCGAACTTTCTGCCCGCGAACGTACAACAAATTCACAGTTATTGCTCTACGCTACGCCCGCGCACAATGCTGTCATATGGTCGGCCAAATGCTGTACTCTGGGGCTGTTGATTGCAACCATCGTCTCTGTCAATATCCTTGTAGGGATAGCGATGCAGCTTAGTAATGGTTATCTGCATCCAGATCTTCCACGGTATATCTCACTATTCTATTACAGCGGTTTCCCACTGTTCCTCTTCGCGGTCCTGGCACTTTTTATCCAAACTTTAATCCGTAATAAGTACCTGGGAATGTTGTTAAATCTGTTAGTCGCTGCTATCATCATATTCAGCCGCCGGCTGGGAATAGAACACTACCTGCTACGTTATGCCAGCGTACCTGATATGCAAAACTCCGGCATGAACGGCTTCGGTCATTATACAACGGCATTCAACTGGTATATGTTATACTGGTCAGCTTTTGCCAGCTTACTGGCATTACTGTCCGTCAGCCTCTGGCAAAGAAGCCAGTATATTAATAGCAGATGGCGGCTACTCAGGTTAAAACAGGTATGGCTGCTTCCCCTTCTCGTCTTTCTGATCACAGGCGCCTTTATCTTTTATAAAACCAATATTGAAGGGAGATATAAAAGCAGCAGGGAAAAACTGGACTGGCAGGCTGGTTACGAAAAACATTACAGACCATTGGCGAATCTCCCACAACCCGTTGTTACTGATGTAAAAACGACCATAGACCTGTATCCTGATGCAGCGAAATATATCGTAAAAGGTGCTTATAAACTCAGAAACACCTCTTCCATTCCGGTTTCCAGGATCTGGGTGAACATACACCCAGAAGTAACATATTGTAATATTCAGCTTCCGGACATTAGCCGCGACGTATATGACAAAACATACAACCAGCACTTGTATGATCTTAAAACACCCTTGCTACCCGGAGCAGAAACGACCCTGCAATTTTCCATGGAAGTTGTGCGTTCCGGTTTCACTCCTTTCAACACGGAACATACTATTGCGGAAAATGGCACGTATGTGGAGCTGGAAAAATATGTCCCTTCTCTCGGATACAACAGCAGTTTTGAACTTAACGATACGTCAATCAGGAAGGAAAAAGGACTGGGGGCGATAGCTTCTGAGTTACCGGCAGATAGCGCCTACCACCTTATTGATCTTGAAACTACCATATCTACTTCTCCAGACCAGTACGTTGTAACAATCGGCACATTACAAAAAGCATGGTCTGCGAACGGCCGTAATTACTTTCACTATAAAACAGACTCACCCGTCAACTACATGTTCGCACTCAGCAGCGCAAGGTATGACGTCAAAAAAGAGACATACAAAGGTGTGGAATACCGCATCCTCTTTCATCCCGGACAAACAGCAAACCTGACTGTTATGATGCAGGCGATGAAAGACGCAATAGACTATTGCACGCAGCATTTCGGACCTTATCCGTATAAACAGCTGACACTCGCTGAGATCCCACAATACAAAGGTGCAGCGACAGCCTACCCTGGTGTAATATTCAGTGCTGAGAATATCAATTTCCACGGCGACTTTAGTGATAGCAACAAGATCAACTATGGATATGGTATCCTTGTTCACGAAGTAGCACATCAGTGGTGGGCAAACAAACTCGCACCGGTGTATCAGCCTGGTTCTCCATTACTCACGGAAACGCTTGCACAATACACGGAAGCAATGTTAGTAGAACAATCTGTAGGGAAGCAATTCATGCGACAATACCTGCAGACCGAAAATCAACTGTACTTCTCCCAACGTTATCCCGGTGAAAAAGAATTACCATTGGCAAAGGCATACGGACAAGCGTTCGTACATTATCAAAAAGGGAGTTTGGCCATGTATGCACTAAAAGAAGCATTGGGAGCACAACGGATAAATGCGGCACTTCACCGCCTGCTGGACAAACATGCTTCTCCAGGGACAAGAGCCACCGCAGATGATCTGATAAACGAGTTAAGCCAGGGAGCATCAGAGACCGAAGTAAAGCTTATTAAGGACTGGCTGGAACGGGTGATCACCTATTCGCTGAAAGTGCAAGTAATGTCATCTAAACGGCTGCCAAACGGACAATACGATCTACAGTTAAAAGTTCAAATTGAGAAAACAGACGATGAAAATAACCAGGCACTTCCTGTGGATGATGAAATAGATATCGTTGTCTCCGACCGGAATACTGAAGATGCCAACTGGCTCAACAAGCCGCTGTATCTGCAAAAACATCATTTTACACGGGCGACAACCATCTTAAATATTACCTTAAACAAGCCGCCAAAGACCGTCGCTATAGATCCGTATGCTTACTTACCCGATGCCGACCAATCGGATAATCTCGCAACCTTGAAATAAATGCTGCCATTGCTTCCAATCTAGAAAATGTCCATACATTTACAGTAGTATAAACCATGCGAGTTATGCAAAAGGATTATATCCTGGAAATGATCGAAGAATTAGGAAGAGTTTTGAGGGCTGTTATAAGCACGAAGAAAAGTGAGCCGGCAAGAGCGTTGCAGAGTATTAAGACGGTATTTACCGCCACTAAATTCGAAACAAAAGACTTTTTCGACAGCTTGAATACAGGTGAGCTGGAAGCATTCATCAAGGAAAAGAATATTCATTACTCCACCCTCGATACATTGACCGACCTCCTGTTTGAGGAAGCGGATATCAGGCTGGACATGGGAGAATATGCAACCGTACAACGACTTATAAATAAAATTGATTTCCTGGTCGCTTACATTGCTGAAAAAGAAACCGAAGCGAAAGTTCTTTCATTGAAGCGTGGCCCGCAAAAGGAAAGGCTACAGTTTTTACGAACAAGTCTGAAATAAACAATAAAGGCGTATGTATTTAACACATACGCCTTTATTGTTTATTTCAGTTTATCTGATGCAGGCACCAACTTGGCCGACAGATCAGGTTCTTTCATTTCTTTATCCAGCGGGAACATAGGACGTTCTATCCTTTTATATGGCAACCGCTCCAGGTCCTGATCCACTCCACCCGGTGTCAGTGCCAGTATCCAGTCCGCCCGCATGTTATATAATTCAGGTTCCAGGTAGCCGATCTTCACTACAACGATATCTGATTTTCTTGGGTTCAGCCCTAGTCTGGTAAAGTCTTTTTCCTTATGATAAGGCTTACGTTTCTGTGTTACGATCACGTGCACACTGCCGACTTTTACCACCACTTCCACTTCAGCATCCTTGTCCCCTTTTTCTATAGATTCTACGGTTCCTGACAGTCGTACAGGTGGCGCATAGCGGGCATCTACGGCCGCTCCTGCGAGGCCGTCTACATGACCACCTACACCTACCTCCATTGCTTTTTTAATCAGCTCCGGACCAGGAATGGAGGCATAGATCAACGAGGGACCATTCTCTGACTTAAACTCCTTGCGTTTCAATATCTCTGTTAAAGTCCAGGTTACATCACCGGCACCGCCTGCGGTCGGATTATCACCTGAATCACTGATAAAGAAAGGATGTTTGGAACTGGCGACAGCCTTATTCAGGCTTCCCTCCAGATTGTCGGTAGGCGCCACGAAAGCATAGCCTGAACGTGCATCCCAGAAGCTTTTAGCCAGCTGTTCGGCTGTACGCGATACTTTTTCCTTATCATCACCGGTTACCATTACTACAGCATGATTACGCGGCTCATCTGCCCAGGCATAACCTACCCAGATAGCAGCGTCAATGATGCCTGGTTGTACGGCCGCCGGTGCTACCGCTTTATATACGGTTTTTGCAGGTTCTATTCGGGTACTGGTCTTTTCTCCGGGCAATAGTACCGGGATCGGTATCCAGGCTTTAAATGCAGGTTTCCCCTTACCGCTTTCAATCCTGTCAAGCAGGTTCTGTACCGCCCTCCTTTTTGTTTCCATGGCGTCTTCATGCGGCGCCATCCGGTAACAGGTGATCAGGTCAGTATTTTCCGCCAGCCGCCAGGAAACATTGCCATGCAGGTCCATAGACGTAGATATGATCGTTTTCGTACCGATCACCTTACGGATCCTTGTGATGAAATCTCCTTCCGGATCGTCCAATCCTACCACGCTCATAGCTCCGTGGATATCGAAGAACAGACCGTCATACGGTGCATTCTTCTTTAAAGAATCAAGCGTTTGTTTCACCAGCGACTCATACGCCTCCCGGGTTACGGCTCCTCCCGGCAAAGATTTGCCGACCAGTGCAGGGACCCATACTGCGCGCTGTCGCAAGGGGGAGTCGACCCCGAAAAAAGGATAGGTAGTGAATACCTGCGCTCCGTATTTAGCATGGAACGCTTCTTCCTTCGTCAATGCCGGAGAAAATGTACTGGACTCTATCGCCAGACCGGCAATAGCAATACGGGGAAGTGACTTCGTTTGTGCATGTACCGAAATACATACCAGAGAATAACACGACGCCATTAGGAGGAAGACTCGCTTCATATATAAGATTTTAACAGATAAATCCGGGAATCCAGGAGCAGTCAAAATAGTTAAAAACTCCCTCATTTTGTAATAAAGGTTTGACCGACCCTAATGCTATTTAAGCATAACCGGCCTGTTAACAGCTCTTATTTATATATCTTGCCTTCCTTATTAAATTCTCTTATCAGTCCTTCTTCCAGGTCATTTGCAGATACTGGCGAGATCTGCCCGTCCTTCTGCATGTTCTTCAGAAAACAATATTGTGCAACGTTGATAATAGACGCACCGGAAATTTCATGCATGGCAGACACTTTATCCTGTATTCCCTCTCTTTCCATCATATGGTCTGGCAGGATCATTTTCCAGAGTTGCAGGCGCTCTGCCTGGTTGGGCATAGGGAATTGTATGATAGACTGAAAACGCCTGGAGAAAGCGGGATCAATATTATTTTTAAAGTTGGACGCCAGTATTACCAGGCCATTATAATTTTCAATACGCTGTAACAGATAGGCGATCTCCTGGTTAGCGTATTTGTCATGTGCATCCCTGATATTCGTACGCTTGCCGAATAATGCATCGGCTTCGTCAAAGAACAATATCCAGTTCTTATGTTCTGCCTTGTCAAATAAATGAGACAGGTTCTTTTCTGTTTCCCCAATAAACTTGGACACTACCAACGACAGGTCAATACGGAATACGTCAAAGTCCTCCTGTGTGTTGTCCGGATCCTCCGCAGGATCACGTTTCCCAAGCAGACAGGCGGAGAGGGTCTTACCCGTTCCCGGAGGGCCATAGAATAACGCACGATAACCAGGCTTCAGGCGCTTATTGGTGGCTCTCAGCTTATCCTTCAGGCGTAACCATTTCTTCAGTTCATGCAACTGCTCCATGGTCTGTGCGTTCAATACAAGGTCCTGCCAGTCCAATGGTGTTGTAATACTTTCCGCCGGGAAGTCGTTCCCGAAACGGGGCTTCGCATAGGAGCCCGTCAGGAACAGATCAATGTACTCCTGTGACATCACTATCTTCCCGCTCATGGCAGGCTCTCCTTCCTCCGGCTTTTCCAGCCATAATACCTGCCGTTTTGCAAAGAGATGGGATTCGCCCAGCAATTGCATCTTACTGATGCGGACTGACAGGTCCATTCCTCCCAGCAGGAACAAAAAGGTATCTCCGGTCGGCAATAATCCCCGGAACTGCGTGCCTTTCACACAACCTATCAGTGGAAAATCACCCTTATCCACCAGGTATTCGTGAATAAGATCTTCAAAGAACACCGCGTTGATATGCGGAGCTAATGCCATAATAAGCAGTAACTGCGCGTCTTTATCCAGTTCATTCTCATGGATGAATTTTGTCAGTGGGGCATCGGGCCAGGCATTACCTGGCTGAATATTATCATCGGGTATTGTAGGGACTGTTCCGGTTTCGGCGCCAAAATATTGGGACAGCCGCTTCCGCATTTCGGTTTGCAGCCATGTGAGGTACTCCTGTAAGGCTCCGGCATTCATGGTATTATCAATCATAACTTTGAGGCTAATTCAAACTATTTTATTTCGCGGGAACGACCGCTCACTTTAACTATTTCCAGGTGATCACGTCAGATATTCTGTAATGTCAGTAATAACAACCCTGCCATCCATCCCTCCCGATATCAGCAGCTTTCCATCGGCACTGAATTGCAGTGCCTTTACTGCGTCATCATGTATATCTTTTTCCATCAGGAATTCACCAGTCGATATACTTCTGAGGAACACTTTCCCACCTAACCCACCGATAGCGAAATAGCGGGAAGAAGGATGAAAACTGAAGCCGGAGGATCCTTCAAAATCTTCATTCAGGTACTGCGGTAACCGTCTTTCCATTTCCGGTAGTTCCCAAAGCAGATCAGCATATGGCAACCGTGCCGTCACAAACAGATACTTCTCGGATTTATCTATCTCTATGTGGCCTGCCTGTAATACGCCTCCGGGATATTGCTCTTTTCGCTTTCCGGACCCGATATCATAAACAGAAAACTTATTTTCATTATTCCCGGTAATAATGACGGCACTGTCCTGTTTAAAGAACGCTGCTCCTGCAGGCAGGTTACCATAAGATGCAGTTTGTACCCAATCCGGCATCTTATAATAATCCTTAACTACTTCCGCAGGCAGGCCTTTCGTACTATCGAAGGCTTTATACTTATTATAGCTCCACAACTCATCATCATTCTTATCCAACACAGATACCTCCCTGCCAACCACCAGCAACAGATCCTTATGGGCGGCATAACGCACCTTCTGGGGACTGTCAAAAGGGATCTCTTTCTGCAGGTACATATCCTTCATGTTAAAAAACCTGATATAGTCTATCGCGATCAGATATGCCAGTGTATCACTATGCCTGTTAAAAGAAAGGCTCAATATACTGGATACATTCCCGGCCTCCTCTTCCACAACACATTCCCATGTGGCTGTATTCCAGATCGTCAGACTGGGATTACGGTCTTTGTCAACAAGTTTGCCCACAGCCAGCCATTTCCCATCCGGGCTTACGGCCATGCTTAATACCGGTCCTTCGTTCTTAAATTTTAGTTCCATCGTTAATTTTTATTTACAGGAATGCTTCGTACGCACCGCCTTTTCCTCGTATCGACTTCGCGTTCTTTATATCATTGTCTGCTATTTTACTCTGAAATCCGGGTCCTACAGATAGCTCATATGTTTCACCACTCTTCTTCCCGTTATGCTGCTTTGTTATTAAACGCAGATTATTATCTCCTATTACCTGCTGCTCTCTTTCACCGTCATGGGTATCACGTCCTCTGGCTGTCCATAACATGCCAAGATCGTCGATATGGTCCACTTCGTATTTAGCTTTCGCTGGTTCATATGTCTTATAATCCGCATTTTCATCGACAATCATAACGCCTTCCTGGCGATTGCCTGACTTAGTAGGATAATGTAATGACAGCTGCTTCCATTCAGTATCATTGCCTTTCCTTGCCTTATCCCTGGCACTCAGCGCCTTGGCGACCATAAAGTTCCTGCCTCTGGTAGGATGATTATAGATCTCATCCCGTTTCTTCTTCCAGCCATGCATATTCTCATACAGCCGTGGACGTATACTCTTACTACCCGGGCTCCAACTTTTCGGCAGCTCCCTTATTGGAGGAACAGGATCATTATATTCAACCACTTGTCCTGCTGCAACAGCCTTACTAATTATAAAGATCATCTCACCAGGCCATCTGTTACCACTTTCTTTCTTGAAGGTCTTATTAGATAGGATCTTTCTCACGTCTATCATATGCACCTTATCCTGGTCTTTATATATCTCGCTGATCCTGTATATATCGCCTTTATATTTAAAATGCGCACCTACTTTGAATCCCGGAGGAATTGTAGCTGCAGTAGCAACCCCACTTCCCGGCACCTCATCCTTCTTCTTCATTCTCTGCACATAAAGATAATTCCAGTGATCCTTTTTATCAACAACAGTGATCGATTTGAATGTTTTTTCGTGTGATTTTTCAACAGCAGCTGCTACCTGCTCTGCTTCTGGTCTTGTAAGTTGTTTATCGCCAGCGGCGGTTATTTTATCTTTGGCTTTCAATGCGTTAATACCTTCCACGAGTCGCTGTTCAGCCTCCTTGTTCTGTCCTGTCTCATCTTTCTCGTCTCCGGGTTTCATACTTGCTTTCACCTTAACAGATTGCTTATTCGGCATGCCGGCCATAATACCTGTTACAATCCAGAGATCGGTACCTTGCGCTTTAAAACTAATTCCCGTTATATTAAATTGCTTTTTGATTCCATCTAAAACTGCGCTTAGTTCGGTACGCGTCATTGGCTTATGACCTTCCAGTTCTTTTACCTTCTTCATGGCAGCTGCAAAGTTCTTCATTGCTTCAGGGTCCGCTTTACCTTTGTCCTTTTCCTTACCCTTTCCAGCACCGCCCGCCGGACCGCCAGCTCCCGGTTTACCTCCTGCTGCCGGTTTACCCGGTGCCGCAGCTGGTGGCGCTGCACCTGCAGGTGGGGTGGCGCCTGCTGCCCCGCCATCAACGAACTTACCCTGCTTGTCTTTATCTCCCCCGCCACTCTTCGATGGTACATGATCATCCACTAGATCCGTCATGAACTTCGCTCCATCGAATTTCGCCTCACTGAATGTCACTTCAGGTACTTTACCAGAGCCTAACACATATTCCATGTCTGCGCCTATACCAAATTCCCCAGGCAAAGGATATTCAAGTGCACCTATCGGCCATGTCCATTTCTTATCCGGTAACGGCGACCACCACGGACTATCCAGTTCTACAAACAGATCACCACTCAAACCTAAGAATGGTTGTGCCGCTATTTCCATATGCCCTTTGAAGAAGAACTCTCCCGGATCACGGTAACCGATCGTCGGCCGTGCGTCTACATAACCTTTCACACCTGCATCTGCGTTAATACCTACACCCACCTTCAGATCATGTCCAGCCAGTTCAATACCTGCACCACCTTCTGCACGTAAACGCAGACCGGCATAAGCTGACATGTTCAATGATCCAGACAAGGAAATATTCTTCGCTATATCAGGATCATTAGAATAAGTACCCGCTACTTCTATGTTATAGATCTTCGCAGGGCCAACTTTCGCCAATGCGATCAGGGCCATGTTCGCAAACACAAATACATTGCCTATCACTGGTAAGCCATAAGCGGCACGCGCTTCCAGCTTGAATAATTCTTTGTTGTAGTCTTTCTGCTGGAACAGGATGATCTCTTTCGGTGGTGCGATCTTACCGATCACTGTCACAAAGCCTTTACCATCTACGATCACATTCACACTACCAGCAAACCATTCCGTCATATTGAAGGTCAGCGTGCCCATACCAGCTATACCACGAGGGCCTTTGCCTTCTGCGGCCGGTACGTCTGCCGGTGGTACCGCTTCTTCGGCGGGTGCCCCTCCCAGTTGCGTCTTCGCAAAATTGTCCGCTGTCTTCTTATCGGTCATCACCAACATCAGTGAACCACTCAACCTGTCACCAGAGTAACCCACCATGCCTTTCACATCAAGCACTCCTTCCTGGAACTTCGCCGCTATCTCTCCTGAGAAGCCTTTGAAGCTCACGCCAAATGCACCTTCTCCAGACATCTTATCTTCTACCAATGTAATGTCAAGATTACCTTTGGCTACTCCATTGATGTCTAGTTCTGCTGTCACATGCGCCGATGGCTTCATGTTTACAAAGCCCAGGTCCATCGTTGCTTCTGCAAAGCTGCCTACCTTCACTTTAACACCATTCAGGGTAAAAGTAAAGGCCCCGTTTTCAAAAGTATTCGTGGCTTTTGAAAGTACGTTCTCTACATCTATACCTGTCAGCCAACCGAGTGCTTTACCATTCTTACGCAGCCATTGGGGAATCGCTTCCGGTGCATTGCTTTGACCGATGGTAGCAAAACCGCTTACTTCGCCGTTAGCAAGTCTTACTGCAAGCATCGGGTTAGCAGCGCTGAACATCGGCATGTTCAAGGGCAGGTAAGCATTCTTCAGACTTTCCATCACACCGTCCTTCTCTCTCACTTTGATCACGCCCGCTCCCGCTATCTTTCCCGCGTTAATATTTACGTCCAGGCCCTTGCGACCGGCACCTTTAATAGCTTCCGCCAGGTTTGCTGATGGATTGAAGCTGCCCGATGAGATGTTCACCACCTCCCCCGGAGCAGCCGACGGCACTGCTGCTGGTTTAGCTGCTGGCGCCCGTTGTATCGCATCGCTCAGTGCAGGATCTGCCTTCTTTTGTACAGCAGCACCCTGTTGTACTGTATGCGTCAGCTCATGTGCCAGCAGATGTCTGCCCGTGCTGCTGGTCGCATCAAATTTATTATCGTTGAAATAAATATCATTGCCATGAGTGAACGCCTGCGCCTGCAGGTCGTTGCTCAGTTCTGCAGCTTCATTGCCTGTATGTACCCGGACATTACTGAAGTCTGCACCGATGGACGATTCCATGGCCGTCCTGGTATCAGAAGGCAGTGGTGTACCAGCACCTTTCGTCTTCTGTAAACGTGCTTCCAGTCCGCTGTTGGCTGTATCTTTTGCTCCGCTGTCAGGAACTGCACCGCTCTCTTTCTTCTGAATATTATCAGGTGGGTCCCCCATACTATCGAAGATCGGCTTACGTTGCACCTTCTTCTCTTCAGCTGAGATTTCTTCTTCCTTTCCTTCCTGCTCCTTCATCTGCAATGCTCCCGGTTGCGCCGCTGCCGCAGGTACATGCCCGGAAGGAACCGTACTGACAGGAGCAGGTGCTGCCGCCTTTGTTTCTATAGCAGCAGGTTGGCTCATCCGCTGCACTACTTTGTCCGCTACCTGGTCTGCCTGTTTTTCATAATGATCATCAGGCTTTCCAATAGTAAGTTTCCGTTGAACGAAAAAGGGGGCTTTCGCTGTTTCTTTCTCTCCGAAAAAAGCATTGCTTCCTTCGTCCTTTCCGAAAAAGGAATCACCTGCAGGCTGTTGTTGCTTTGCCTTCGTGGAAGAACTTTTATTATCAGTTGCTTTTATCATTTCTCAGAGATAGACAATATTCATTAGCTGTGGTATAATAAGAAACATACGATACCACAGCCTATAGGTAACAATGTATTAACTCGCATATCAGGGTACAGCCGGAACAGGAGGGTCGGTCACATCATCAGTAGCAGCCTTGCTGGTGCTGTGCATGTCATCAACATAAGTTTTGAATTCTTCCTTCCAATTCTTTTTCAGTTCTTTAAATTCCTTCTTGGTAACAGGCGTTTCTATTACGATCTCCGGGAAAGGATGGGACTTTACATACTCCATAAAATCGGTCCCATGACTTCCTTCGTGGAAACCAAGCGTACCATGCCCGGCGTCCTTGTCAGCCTTAATATGCCCTCTTCCATAAGCAGAATCAGAAGATGAAGTGGCTTTCTTTCCATAGATGGTCTGAATAGTCAGTTTCTTGGAAATAGTAACACTCTCGATCCTTTTTTGCTTATTATATTTCAGTGAAAAACTAACGCTGATACCGCCATTTGTTTTCGCATTATTCGCTGGCACCTTATCAGCTTTTGTAGCCTTCCTGTCTGGTTTTACCACTACGGTAAAATCACCAATGGGAAACTTTGCGATCTTTGATTTTTTACCCGGTTCCACCCCTTCAGGCAAAGGAGTTGAGATCTCCCGTTGTACTCCAGGAGTGCTATGAGCTGCAGAAGCAGAGGATGGCTTACCTTCAATAGCAGGTGCTGCTCCCTGTTGCACTACATGGGTCAGTTCATGCGCCAGAAGATGTTTACCGGCAGATGAATCCGTATCATATTTACCACTGTTGAAATAAACGTCGTTACCATGTGTAAAAGCCTGTGCACCTAACTCGTTACTCAACGCTGTTGCTTTCTCTCCTGTATGAATACGCACATTACCAAAATCGGCTCCTATAGAATCGCCCATTTCGTTCCGTACGTCGCGGGGAAGCGGCGCCCCATCCCCCCGCTGATCTTTCAGTTGCTGGGCTAACTGAGCACTGCCTTCCTGTGCACCGCCCCCATTATTTTCCTTTGCCATTACCGCAGGCGCTCCTCCTTTCTTTTCTTCTTTTTCTTCCTTCAGCACTTCATCAGCAGCTGGCTTTTTTTCCGGCTCTTCTTTCTTTTGCACAGCGGTATCCTCTTCCTTCTCAGGTTCAGATTTCTTTTGCAGTTTCTCTTCTTCCTTACCTTTATCGTCCTTTTTCTGTACTGGCTTCTCTTCCTCCTTTTTATCAGGTTCTGACTTCTTCTGAACAGGTTTCTCCTCTTCCTTTTTATCAGGCCCGGATTTCTTCTGTACCGTTTTCTCTTCTTCCTTATCTACACCTCCTTTTTTCTGCACGTTCTTTTCTTCCTCCTTCTTTTCAGGCATAGCCTGTACTGCAGAAATTTCTTTCCGCTGTACTGCTGTTCCTTCTGCCGCTGCCGGACGGTTCACAACTTTGTCCGCAACACTGTCTGCCTCCTTTTCATACTGGTCTCCCGGGGCGCCAATGCTCAGCTTCGGTTGGAAGAAAGCATTTTCTTTTGTTTGTATGGGTTTTGAAGGGCTGAAGAAAGGTCCTTCTTTTCTATCTGTTTTCTCGGGGTTACGATGTCTCCGATAGCGACGACTATTACTCGTTTTCATATCTATCGATTTTAATGAAGTGGGCTATTGTTCAGCCACTGTTAAAAGGCGTTCTTTTATTTCTGTCGCCAGGGCGTAATAATCTTTTGCGCCATTGGCATTAGTATCAAATGTGAAAATATCTTCGGATTGCTCCTGCGCTTTCGCCAGGGAGATATTACTACGAATACCGGCCTCCAGCACCCAACCGGGGTACAGGTCCTGTAACTGTGACCTGATCTGACGATGCATACTTTTATGTTCGTCAAATTTTGTCAATACAATACCCAGTATTTCCAGCCTTTTATTCAACTGCTTTTTGATCAGCTGTACATTCTTCACAAAACGCTGTACACCTTTAAATGGCAGGAATTCCGCCTGCAGGGGCATTAACACATAATTGCTGGCAGCAAGGGCATTGACTGTCAGCATACCTACTGCCGGCGGACAATCGATCACGACCATATCGTAGGTATCATCCAGCTGACCGAGTATCTGGTTCAACAATTGTTCTCTGCCATACATGCTTACCAGTTCCAGTTCAGCGCTGGCCAGCTCGAGATTGGCAGGAATAAGAGGTAATACGGCCGTTTCCACAATTGCCTTGTTGACATCTGTCAGCTCGCCGGAGGCAGCTTGCTTTAGCAGTTCATATATACTCAGGTCCGAATCGTCCGCGATACCAAGTGATTGGGTAAGATTGGCCTGTGGGTCAAGGTCAATGAGCAGCACGCTCTTTCCCATCCGCTGGAAGGCGGCTGCAAGATTCAGTGCCGTGGTTGTTTTGCCTGAACCGCCTTTTTGTATTGCAATGGACAGAACGATCATGGGGTTGAATTAAACTGATAATGATTAAAAAATGGAATCTATTTTCATCGTTTTGGGCGTAGGGCCCCAACCGGCAACACCGTCCGCCGAGCTCTTTTCCGTGATAAACTGATGCGCCTTCAGCATTTCCAGTCTTTCCTGAAATGTTTCAGCTGATAGAGAAACATACGCTTCATTCATCCGCTTTATCTTCTCGAGGATATCGCCGGAAGCAACGCCGCGTTTTTTATTCTTTATTACGCTCAATATGCCACGGTTAATGTCGTCAACCAGAGACGTGTCGTAAAACCAGACACTTCCATGCTGCGCCTGTTCTGTTAAGAACATCTTTAACAATATGCCTATGCTACGCATCGTCATATGACTATCATTCCTGATGTCCAGGCTATACCTGGTGCCAAACATCTCGAATGGAATAGAAGCATCCGTTGAGGGCTGAAATACAGCCAATCGTTCCCGTACATTTTGCTCAAGCCTGGCTATCAGCAACACATTATCCCCTTTTATCTCAATGTCCGATCCTCCCAGTGTATCACTGCCATCCGCCACATCAGGTATTGATGCAATGATTGCCTGTATCTCAGCAAATAATGGCTTTGTGCTATTCAATTCCAGCCTGGCATCAGTATGTTCAGAGCAGATATAAACTTTCTTTACTTTCATATTCATTATTTGGGAGCCGGTTTATCAGGATCTGGCTCAAAAATAACCTCTACTTTGATAAGATCTCTGGGAGGTTTCGGTTTTTTACTTGTTTTAGGCCTGTCTTCTCCTACATAATTGCGATCTTTTCCAAACAAATTATCAAAATGATCCTGGTCGCCCTCTTCATAATGTGCACTGCCTTCCTTAAACCGGTAATTCCTTTTCACCAGCCTTGAACCTGTCCAGGTACTTTCTGCGGCCTTTTTCTCTGATTTCGTCTTTTTAAATACCTTAATGAACCCTTCCAGGTTATCAGACCCACCATAATAGTTCTTTTTGTATTCTAACTCATTAGCCACCCATTGCGCCTTTATTTCCGTGAACTTGTTCCTGAAAATGCTCCTGGAAATGTCCAACATCCGTGTACCAACTTTTTCAACACCAGCCGCATGCACCTCGGGACCGATATTGAAGTCCAGGTTCAGTTGTTTTTCATCATTTACATATGCCAGGTTCTGACGGGGAGGATGGGTTATTCTTGGACGTATATTCTGACCACCTAGTACCATATCACCGTTCTTCAACGTAAAGCCGACATACCAGAACCAGATCACTCCATTCGGCTGAGGGACAGGTTCTACTCTAAAGCCACCACGTAATCCCTGTATTGAATCTTCTGCATGCAGTGTCAATATTTTTTGAAGCAACTTACGCAACACCTCCGGCGTCTTCTTTTCTCCTGTACTATAGATAAGTTTCATCACTGCTTCACCAACTATTCCTGTAGCAGTATCCAGTAATTTCTGACATTCTTCTGGTGTAACAGTATCATCCTTAAGTTTCTCTACCCGAGGCGGAAGATCACTGTGTCCGCTTCCATTTACCGGATTTTCCACCTTCTGAACGTATTGATACTGCCAGTTGGCTTTCTTACCGCCATCAATGACCTTAATTGATTTAAAGACATCATTGTGTTTCTCCTGGGTCTTCTTAGCTACATTCTTCGCCTCTTTATCTGTCAGCTTTCCATCTCCTGCAGTAGTAGTATCTAAATTCTTCAGGTCCTGTATCGCGAGGTCAAGTTTTTTAGCTTTCTCTTTATCATCGCCCTTCTGTTCTTTATCATCGCCTGGCGTTATGATCGCCTTCACTTTCACCGACTGCTTGTTCGGTTTGCCTTGCATAGATCCGGTCACTATCCAGATATCACCACCCTTCGGAGCAAAAGTAATACCCGGCGTGTTATGCTGCTTCTTGATCACTTCAATGGCGGCAGTTATTTCAGCACGCGTCATTGGCTTATGGCCTTCCAGTTCTTTTACCTTCTTCATGGCAGCTGCAAAGTTCTTCATTGCTTCAGGGTCCGCTTTACCTTTGTCCTTTTCCTTACCCTTTCCAGCACCGCCCGCCGGACCGCCAGCTCCCGGTTTACCTCCTGCTGCCGGTTTACCCGGTGCCGCAGCTGGTGGCGCTGCACCTGCAGGTGGGGTGGCGCCTGCTGCCCCGCCATCAACGAACTTACCCTGCTTGTCTTTATCTCCCCCGCCACTCTTCGATGGTACATGATCATCCACTAGATCCGTCATGAACTTCGCTCCATCGAATTTCGCCTCACTGAATGTCACTTCAGGTACTTTACCAGAGCCTAACACATATTCCATGTCTGCGCCTATACCAAATTCCCCAGGCAAAGGATATTCAAGTGCACCTATCGGCCATGTCCATTTCTTATCCGGTAACGGCGACCACCACGGACTATCCAGTTCTACAAACAGATCACCACTCAAACCTAAGAATGGTTGTGCCGCTATTTCCATATGCCCTTTGAAGAAGAACTCTCCCGGATCACGGTAACCGATCGTCGGCCGTGCGTCTACATAACCTTTCACACCTGCATCTGCGTTAATACCTACACCCACCTTCAGATCATGTCCAGCCAGTTCAATACCTGCACCACCTTCTGCACGTAAACGCAGACCGGCATAAGCTGACATGTTCAATGATCCAGACAAGGAAATATTCTTCGCTATATCAGGATCATTAGAATAAGTACCCGCTACTTCTATGTTATAGATCTTCGCAGGGCCAACTTTCGCCAATGCGATCAGGGCCATGTTCGCAAACACAAATACATTGCCTATCACTGGTAAGCCATAAGCGGCACGCGCTTCCAGCTTGAATAATTCTTTGTTGTAGTCTTTCTGCTGGAACAGGATGATCTCTTTCGGTGGTGCGATCTTACCGATCACTGTCACAAAGCCTTTACCATCTACGATCACATTCACACTACCAGCAAACCATTCCGTCATATTGAAGGTCAGCGTGCCCATACCAGCTATACCACGAGGGCCTTTGCCTTCTGCGGCCGGTACGTCTGCCGGTGGTACCGCTTCTTCGGCGGGTGCCCCTCCCAGTTGCGTCTTCGCAAAATTGTCCGCTGTCTTCTTATCGGTCATCACCAACATCAGTGAACCACTCAACCTGTCACCAGAGTAACCCACCATGCCTTTCACATCAAGCACTCCTTCCTGGAACTTCGCCGCTATCTCTCCTGAGAAGCCTTTGAAGCTCACGCCAAATGCACCTTCTCCAGACATCTTATCTTCTACCAATGTAATGTCAAGATTACCTTTGGCTACTCCATTGATGTCTAGTTCTGCTGTCACATGCGCCGATGGCTTCATGTTTACAAAGCCCAGGTCCATCGTTGCTTCTGCAAAGCTGCCTACCTTCACTTTAACACCATTCAGGGTAAAAGTAAAGGCCCCGTTTTCAAAAGTATTCGTGGCTTTTGAAAGTACATTCTCTACATCTATACCTGTCAGCCAACCGAGTGCTTTACCATTCTTACGCAGCCATTGAGGAATAGCTTCCGCTGCATTGCTTTGACCGATGGTAGCAAAACCGCTTACTTCGCCGTTAGCAAGTCTTACTGCCAGCATCGGATTAGCAGCGCTGAACATCGGCATGTTCAAGGGCAGGTAAGCATTCTTCAGACTTTCCATCACACCCTCCTTCTCTCTCACTTTGATCACGCCCGCTCCCGCTATCTTTCCCGCGTTAATATTTACGTCCAGGCCCTTGCGACCGGCTCCTTTGATAGCTTCCGCCAGGTTTGCTGATGGATTGAAGCTGCCCGATGAGATGTTCACCACCTCTCCCGGAGCAGCTGACGGTACTGCCGCTGGTTTAGCTGCTGGCGCCCGTTGTATCGCATCACTCAGTGCAGGATCTGCCTTCTTTTGTACAGCAGCACTCTGTTGTACTGTATGCGTCAGCTCATGTGCCAGCAGATGCCTGCCCGTGCTGCTGGTCGCATCAAATTTATTATCGTTGAAATAAATATCATTGCCATGAGTGAACGCCTGCGCCTGCAGGTCGTTGCTCAGTTCCGCAGCTTCATTGCCTGTATGTACCCGGACATTACTGAAGTCTGCACCGATGGACGATTCCATGGCCGTCCTGGTATCAGAAGGCAGCGGTGTACCAGCACCTTTCGTCTTCTGTAAACGTGCTTCCAGTCCGCTGTTGGCTGTATCTTTTGCGCCGCTGTCAGGAACTGCACCGCTCTCTTTCTTCTGAATATTATCAGGCGGGTCGCCCATACTATCGAAGATCGGCTTACGTTGCACCTTCTTCTCTTCAGCTGATATTTCTTCTTCCTTTCCTTCCTGCTCCTTCATCTGCAATGCTCCCGGTTGCGCCGCTGCCGCAGGCACATGCCCGGAAGGAACCGTACTGACAGGAGCAGGTGCTGCCGACTTTGTTTCTGTGGCAGCAGGTTGGCTCATTCGCTGCACTACTTTGTCCGCTACCTGGTCTGCCTGTTTTTCATAATGATCATCAGGCTTTCCAATAGTAAGTTTCCGTTGAACGAAAAAGGGGGCTTTCGCTTTATCACTCTCCCCGAAAAAAGCGTCGTTTCCTTCTTCCTTTCCGAAAAAGGAATTACCTGCAGGCTGCTGTTGCTTCGCCTTGCCGGTTGAACTTTTAGTATCGGCCGCTTTTATCATCTCTTAGGTCCACACAGTTTTTATTAACCATGGCATCCACGATAATCCTACAACACTAAAACCCCATGGCAATTTGTTTAACAACATATCATACGCTTGCTGCGTTACATACAGCTGCCACTCTTCCTCTTTCCATTCCAGCTTCCCTTCCCGTAACAGGAAGTTGCCGCGTAAACCGTCCGGAGATGTATTACCCAATGCGTTCCAATGAGAGATCACGGAAGTAAGTAACTCATTCGCTTCTGTCTTCTCGACATCCGTTAATGGTATAAAGCGTTTCACAGGCGCTGCAGGCAGGATACCGCACAATAACTTAGGCAATACCAGATCATACTCCGGAATTTCCTCTTCTCCATAAGCCAGATATCCCAGTAACTGTACAGCCCTGTGTTTCGCAGCTTCATCTTTAAACTGCTTTCCGTCCCTCAACTCCAGCGCATCAAAAAAGAATGACAGGTAAGGATGCAATAATATCAAACCCGCATTATTGATGTAATACACAGTACCCTCCGACGGCGGTTCTGGTGTGGTTGCGTCTTCGTCCAATGACGTTACTACCTTTTCAGATGAAACAGTAGTTGCTGCATCTGCAGACTGCTTCGTGGTGCTCCCTGCTGGCTCCTTATCCGCTTGTTCCTTTTTTTGTCTTTGTTGCAGCCTTTGTTGTTCTCCTTTTTCTGACGATGTTTTATCCGTCCGCACCTCATCCGCTTTCTTTCCTGTGGAAGTTTCGGATGGAGTATCCTGTTCATGGTCTTTTCTCTGTGATGCCTGTTGCTGTTCCGGACGATCTTTCGCATCAGTTTTCTCAGGTAACACTATATCCTGCGTTGCTTCCGGCCTTTTGCCGGCGATGCTCTTCTGCAATGCAATAATCTCTGTTGCATATTGCTTGGAAAGTGTGGTTGCTGTTTCTTCTAATAGAACCGCCGCTTTTACCGACGCCGTAGTTGTTCTTTGCAGGACGTATAGCCAGCTTGTTACCAGTTCCTCCTCTACACGGCCCGTCAACTGCTGCATCAACCGTTCTAGTAATGCCGCATTACTTATTGTACGCCCGGGTACGATTATATCCCTGATCAGCCAGATGGTAATATTCTCATGATAGGTTGTCTTATCTAACAACACCGGCATTTCCATTTGCGGCAAAGACGTTGATGTTTTCACCACATCTTTCAGCTGTGGGTGATACACGAATGTTTCCCATTCAGTCATCAACTGTAATACCTGCCGGTAGGCATCCGCACTATAGGCCTGTATCCAGCTATGAATAAACCCTGGCGAGAACTGTAACACCAAACGCCTGATGGCATACGGATATTCCGTCAGTAACACCTTACATTGCTGTAAAGCATACGTTTCTGAAGACAATGCCGCCAGGATACCTGCCTCCCATTCTTCCTGCCGCCATTTCACGGCAGAAGAAGGCAGGATGCCCCGCTCCAGGAAGTACAACCAGCTTTCATAATATCCCTGCGTTAACGGTATCCTTTGCATACCTGCTTCCAGTGATAACTGCGTCTGTATGCCCTGGTAATTTTTACGCAGGTAATCGATCACCATCCCCGGCAATTCCTTGCGTAATGTTTCCATATCGCAGGAACCCAGATCTATCTCCAGCTTGTCGATCTGTAATAAAGTATCAGGATCAGTCCAGCTGTCCAGCAGCTCCGCCAGCAGCGGCTCCAGTTCGGTGGTACATCGCGTGCTCAATGCCCCCTGCAATACAAAGGCTTCTTCCCTGGAAGGTAGTTGCACTTCCAGCAAAAGTTTCCCTATGGCATGCTGCTGTTCCATTAAGCGATCAATCCTTTATAAGTGTTTACTGTTTTTTCATTTTCTGCTGTAACAATACCGGTAGTGTTCCAGACCTGCTGCCATTGAGCCACGCCGTCCTTCTGAGCAGAGACGGATTCTGCCGCCGTCTTTACCAGTTTCCTGGCTATTGCCGGCACTTTATCGGGTGAAGCCACTATCAGCCTGTCGATATAATAAGCGGTAGCATAAACGAGCATTCTGATGACCTGTGCCTTCTGTGCTACTTTCAGTTTAGAGAAGCCCGTCTGCAGGTTTGCCTGTAACTTTTCATAACCGGTATGCAGCGTCTCTGGCGTACCGCTTGCCAGCAGGAAGGTTTTGGTATCTGTCCAGCGACTGTCCTCCAGTAAGGTTTCATCTTCCTTGGCCATCTTATTGACCTCTCCACGGTATCCAAGTATCCGTTTGTTTAACACGGCGTCGTTATTCGCAACTGCCTTGTTACTGTCATCCGGAGCCAACCCTTTGTTAACTACAGGCTCTTTTCCTGCAGGTGTAACTGCGTTGATCTTAAGTCTTCCTCCGGCGCCTTCACACCCTTTTACATTAAACACATATTCGAGGGTGTAAATTCCAGACTGTGGCTCATATATTGTCAGGACTGCATTCGTTTTATCTTCCTTCCAGTCTATGTCAAAGCCGGAAGCGTCAATATCCTCCTGATTGTCATTCTGCTGCAGAACAAGACTGAACCTGCCGCCATAAGGAGTGACCTCTATCTCTACCTCATTGGAATCCGTAATATCCAGGTTTACGTTATCCTTGCCATTGCTTGTAACCTTCACATCACCCTTCGGACATATAACGATCTCCGTCGAGTACTTACTGTCCATACCATCACGGGAAGCTGTCAGCAGCACGGCAAACACCACACCTCTTTCTCTCAGCAGATCGAACTTCACTACTTCGTTAATATCATCAGTGTGTTTGTCTGTTACAAACTCACCCTTGAAATCATATAGTTCCCAATGATACGTATCGGCTCTCAGTGACTGGTTCTTAAGCGACACGTTTACGCCTTCACCTTCCGGCAATTCGTTCTGTTCTGCAATATCGAAGCGTGCCACCGGTGGCGCATCCTGGAGTACCAGGTTGATAGATGGCTTGCCGGAACAACAGATATAAGGCAAACTGAAATCGGCCACAACATTATATCCTTCCAGTTCTTTCGCCAGACTGATAGCAGCCGCCTTTTCTTCGTCCTTGCTGCTAAGCAATAAATTCACAAGGTTTGATTTCTTTTCGTCTGAAAGGGAAGCCACATCGTTCTTGGTACACAACAATACCAGCGTACCTCCTTTAGGCACTCCCCCATTGTGCTCAAGACCCGGATGTTTTTCCGCAAAACGGCTGAATAAGAGACCATCCAACAGTTCCTTTTTGCGACTTACATACTCTTCATAAACTGCATACAAAGACGTTAAATGCGCTCTGCAACATGTTTTATTTTCATCATTACAAACTCCGTCTTCGTTGCAGATCTGATCCAATTTTTCTTCAAGGTCAGCTGGCGGCTTATCAAAGAAGCTCACCAATGCTTCAAACATATTACCGATCTGATCACGGTCAAACCCGTCTTTAAATATTATCCGCTCGAAATCATCAGAACAGGTACGCGCACAACGGATATCGTTCACGATCTTTTCCAGCAGGATCGTCAGGTCGCTAAAAGCCGCAGATCGCTGACGGACCAAAGGATCCATATCTGCATCCGTACCCAGGTAAACAAACTTAATGTCAAAAGGCAGGTGAAGGTTTCTCCGCAGATTCTCTATAGCTGTCTGCGTCAACTCAATTGTACCGCCGGTATGTCCTTTAATACGGAAAAAATTATAGTTCTCCATATTCGTCGTCAGGAACTTCCTGTCCCGCACGTCTTCTATACCAGGGATGTCGAATGTCCTGCGACTACGGGTCAATCCGGCGTTCCAGGACTGCGATAACGTAGATGGATCTTTATAGTAAAATGGGATCGCTCTGTCGGACAACAGTTTGTTAAGACCAGCGTCTGGCGTAAAGAGGACGCCTGAAGGTGGAAATCCTGTTTCATTAAAACGTGTATGCGCCACATCCGCCAGGTATTTCATTCGTTCCATCAGCAACTTCGGCTTTTCCAGTGCATTGAGGCCCAGATCGGCGAACGGAGGCCTGTATAAACCCATACGGTAAGCCAGTTTGTTATCGCCTGTACGAACACTGCCCAGGGAAATATAACCGGGAAATCTATCCTTCTTTGGTATGTAGGACAGATAGCTGAACATGTCTGTTGAAACAAACTCCTGATAAGCTGCTACCAGGTCCCTGTAATAATCGTACAACCAGGGATAATTCCTTCCGCCTTCGCTTTTCACACTCAGATTCAAGCCCTGCAGATCACCTGTCAGCCCTTCAAACGGATTAACAGCGTCCAGCCCCAGCTTATTTTTCACCAGCTCATACACGGCTTTGAAAGCGTCTCCTATCAACGGCTCCGCTGCTGTACAAACTTCCTCAAATCCTAAACTGAATGGCGCCCAGCTAGTAAAGCGCTTGAAGGAGATATACGGACCGCCCTGCTCTTTATCAGTATAACCAAAACGATTGACGTATGGATCTTTATCTCCTGCATCAGCCACACTGCCAATAAACCACTGTTCCAGTTCCCCCGGCTTAAAGAAACTTTTAGGGATCAATGCAGGGTAAACATTCTTATTCTTTTTACTTTCATTATTTTCATAACCATACAAACAGCTTGGTACCGTCGTTTCGTCATCGAGCACAACGAGAACGATCAGGTAAGGAGTTGTATCGTCTGGCAACTTTGTTGGTGGATCAACAGGATCAACACCTGAAAGGCGATGAATAAGCTCACGATTATTGTCGTTTCTGTTGTTGAGCACCTTGATCGTAACCGGCCGTTCAAACAACTCTATTTCAAAGTCTTTACCTTCCTTTTTACTGATACCATCATAAGTGATCTCCTTTTCCAATGTAAAAAGGTACCCATCTGAAGTCACTGCCGTACCAGGCAATAACTTCACTGTACCTGCACCCGGATTCACTTCTATATTAAGACCATAAAAGATACCCGATCCTTCCAGATACATGCGGGTGGCCCAGTCCTCATCCTCTGCAAATTCAACAATACCTGTCAGGCTGCTACTCTTCAGCTGCTGCCCCTTTTTAAAAAGTGGGTAAGGATTATTTTCATTAATTATCATTTCTGAAGAATTTATTTATTTTAATATTACCCAAGCATTACCTCGTCAAGTATGATCAGTGGTTTGTCGTCACCGCCTTCATCATCATACAGGTATGCAGCCGGATATACATTTTTAAGTCCTTTTAATACATTATTTAGTACCTGCAGGCTGTCATCGTAGTCACAGCTTTCTTCTCTTGCCAGAGCACCCAGCCATTGCCTCCAGGCCCTTTCAAACTGCAGCATCTGCTGTGGGCTTATCCAGACAATATTCAGTCTTATATGCGACGGCGCTTCCCTGCGTAATGTATCTTCAAAGAACTGTCTGAAGCGTGCCAGGCGGAAACGTTGCGGCCATGCCGGCAATACTACCGTCGCCCAGAAAGAATAAGGGTCCGCAAAGAAAGTACGGTCACAGAACGCCGCGTTCTCCTCGTCAATCTCTTCCTCATCATCGCAGCATAGACAAACGTCATTACAAACAGGCAGGATAGCATCTTCCGATTTGCAAACAATGGGAATGACCAGGGAGCTAACACTTCTTACAGATGCACTCTCCAGTAGTCTGGCCATCTCAGTACGTACAAACGCCAGGTCACTCAGCAGGTTGATCAACTGTTCCGTTGCCTCCAAGTTTGCTACAGCCAGTTTTTCACCCTTCTTATACCAGGAAATGGTCATTGTGTTTCCCCGCCTTTCAACAAATACGTCATCCTTTTTGGAAGCTGCTTTCAATGCCTCGATGTACGCTGTCGCATCCGCAAATGCCGAGTCGCTAACTATATTCAATGCAATTGAAAACTTAAGCCTTTCTTCTTCAGTCCAGTTTAGTTGTAACTGCAATGCTTCGTAAGACTGTTGTTGTCCGCGGGGGCGCATCAGAATATGTTCCAGCAGATGCAAACCTTCAGCACTGATAGTCGTCTGTACATATTCCATCGCTTCATTACGCGCAGTCATGCTGGTATAAGAAAGCGGATGCTCTGCAAGGATACCCACGGGATTAACCAGTGTAACTCCGAAAGGCCCACAGGCGTCTTCATCTCCACGCTGATAATTGCGCAGGTCCAACAAAAGATCTTTGGCAGTTGTTAATGCGTCTTTTGCCTCTTGAGGTGTATCGTACACATGTATGGATTCCCAGATAGGCGTGTATTCATAGCTGATCTTATTACCAGCCACCACCTGCTCTATATTATTGATCTCAAATGAATATCCTTTTCCATTTTCCACTATAGGGAACATCATGGCGTTAAAGATGCGGGTGCCACGGTCATTCTCCATATCTTCACCACAGATCACTTCAGGAGCCACAGCAATGATCTTACCGTCCATATCCTTCAGATAAAGGGTATAGGCGTTCTCACAACCAGGCATCTGCTCATAATAATATGAAGCGTCTGACCTCGCCATTTCCAACAGATAAACAAAGAAATACTGCTCCGCTTTTTCTGCCAATTCAGGCGTATTATAACGGGTCACCGTTTGCCACATCACCTTACCATCTTTATCAAACAACTGATAGTAATACAGGCTTGGAACATCTTCCGGCAACTCATCCTCTTCCGGCTCTCTTAATGGGTCTGCTGCAGATTTCCATACCGCTGAAAGAGAAGGAATCCCTTTATAGGTCATCCACAGCTGGAGATAATTGATCTTTTCGGGTTTGTCAAAGTAAGCCTCCAGGATACGCTGGTCCATTTTGTCATCCGTATCAGGATTCACAAACCAGCCATAAAGCCTCTTCTTACAGTAGATATCCGCCTGTAATTTCATTCTCGCTTCCTCTCTCCTTTCCATACCCTGATACCAGCCTGTATGTTGCGCTACGCGATATACACTATCATCCACCATACGGAACGAATACCGGCAACCAGCAGCATAATTTGTATAAGGGAAGAAATTCCTGTCGTCAGGGTCGAGATTGTCAAGAAAGAATTGCAACGCATCCCATGCGGCTTGTTCAACGCCCACCTCTTCTTCTTCCTCATTCTCTCCTTCCCCTTCATCATCTTTCTTTTCACATATCTCAGTCACATGTTGAATGTCAAGTAATACTTTGCCCAGGTTGATAGAATAGTAGCATCCTACTGTTTCGTCGTCCAGGCAATAGTTTCCCCTGAATAACAGCAGCTGCAGGAACTCCAGCAGGTCTGCCATGGCCGTATCCGCGTCAGGGTATGTATGGGTGCTCTCCCATTCGTATCTATTCGTTTTAGTATTGTAAATATGGAATGCAAAAGCTCCATCTGCTTTACGATATACACCGTGTTTGCGGGCGAATTGCTGCCTTGCTTTAATTGCAGCAGTATAAGCATCATAACTACCCGGCGTGATCTTAGCTACTGCGAGCGGTTGTCCCTTCTCATCATTCAGGTAAAGATCTTCCGTAACAGGCGTCCAGGCACTGTAATTCTCCGCTGACAGGGAACGCTGTAACAGATCCCAGCTTTCAACATGGAAAGCTGCTGTCGCATCATTTGCCGTAGCATAAGTTTTCACGCTCTGCCAGAGCAGAAGATCATTCCGGCGCAGCTGATAATAATAAACACCTTGCTCTCCGGTTACCACAGATGCTCCTTTCTCCAGGACAGTATAACCCGGCTGTTTACGATGATAACGTTGCAGTAATGCTGTTATCACTTGCGCACGTTCTTCCGCAGTATCGAACTGCTCACAATAACGGGCCATCCTGTAATCACGGTCCCATAAACGGTACCCGATCACAGCCTCTTCATCGCCGCCCTGATACAGGTCAGTCCGTACATCCTTCTCTATTGAATAGATCTTAGCATCTATCTCATCCAACTTAAATTTCGCCCAGACTATCAGTCTGTCACGCGCCACTTCTCCCTCACGTTCTGAATCATACCAGTGAGGATGCACCGCCACCCGCTCTTCTCCATCCAGCAGATATACGCGGTAGCCACCTTCTTCTTTCTCTACTTTATAATTGCTCTCTACGGTCGCCAGTGTATTAAGTATATATTTCAGCGCGTTCTTTGCATCTTCTTTCTCTGGTTTCTCATCCAGCCCTTCCAGTGCAGTTTCAGGATACCAGCAACAGCACGACAGCCATTGCCAGCTATAACGCCAGGCGCCTGTCAGTTTCACATCGGCTACCGTCTGACCGTATTCCTGCAGGAAACGGAGCGTACGGTCAACAGCGGCGTCCCTTGCAGCAGTAGTAGTATATTCAAAAGGATGTACCGCCAGTACGTTTTTGTTACTATCGATGATCTTAAAACCGTAACTACAGTTATCATGGATCGTCAGCAGGTAATATTGCCGCTGCTTGCCAAACTTCACTGTGTTATAAAAAGCAGTACGCACTTCATCATAACTGGTATAGAATTGCGGCTCCTGCAACAATAAACCTTCCTTATCACTGATCTTAAAGTAATAATGATACATTGTAACGGCCGACCATCCTGTGCTTGTCTGCAAAGCAGCCAGTTGCTGATTAACCGACAGCAATACAGCATCTCTTTCTTCTGCGGAAGTATACCATTTACCTTGTTTCGCAAATGGCACACCTTCTTTTGTATAAGCGATGTAACCATATCCGCTACCGGGTTGCTGATCCGCCTGCACATCTGCTGCTGTAGCAGTCAGTATCCATCCCAGGAAAGCTGCTACTGCGGCCTGTTGATCGTCCCATACGGCAATACTCTGTAATAACGGGGTATGCGTATTTTCGTCTTCCCAGAGGAATCCATATGCATTCGCCGTTTCGCCTTTTTCTACCCAAAGCGTATCCTGACCGGCTTTCAATAGTATTCTTTCCAGTAAATTAGTGGCAGTGGCATGATCGTTTGTTTCAGGGCTCTCTGCCAGCAATTGCCCGGCATCATCACGCACCTGCACCACATACCTGCAATCATCTGCCGTATACAGTGAAACCCTTTGCGGATTCCCCGCGTGACGGATAATGTTGCGTGTTACCTGTGCTACCGCAGCTCCGTCCGGAACAGGACGAACAGTTGTTAAAAGAACTGCTGGTTGCCCTGCCGGCGCTTCCAGGTCTTTAAAATGATAGATAGCAGCTGGCACAGTCGTCACAACACCGCTTACCGTCAGCCATAGACGGCTGAAGAGCATTACATAGTTATTCAATGACTGTTTCGCCGCATCTCCTGTAGGAAAATCAGATTGATGTACAGACATGACAGTATTGATAGTTGTGCCTTCCTCATCAACAGTTTCCTTACGGATCACCTGCAAACGGAACTGTCCGTCTCCGGTCTGCACAACCTCATAGTTATCAGCTTTTGCCGCCAGTTCAATAAACTGCGCAAAGGCCCGGGGCAACTGCGTTCCATCCTTAAATGGAATAACGCCCTGCCATACCGGCTGTCCCTCATGGGTCATCAGCCAGTTATATAATTCAGATGTTTCACGCTGGTAAACGAGATAATGTTTGCGGAAGTATTCCTGCAATTCTTTCATCTTCTGCTCCGCAGCTTCTTTCGTACCGTATGTCTGCGGATGATATGCGATCTGAACATTATTGTGATTAATAATGATCCTGTAACTTCCCGTAGCCATATCAGGCTCCACTTCCCAGGCATTGCCGTCCTGTAAGATCTCCAGGCAATCATACCCGTGAGATAGTGCTACCTCCGGCGTTTCAAAGCCTTGTTTGCTTTTCAACAGTGTCTTGCCATAATCATCAGGTAACAGGAAATAATATCCCTCCTGCGTTTGCGGATAGAGCTTATATTGGCCATTGCAGCGGAAGAATTTCACGAACCATTCTATCACCTCGTCCCTTTCCTCTTCGGTCGTGTACTCAAAAGAATACTTTGCAGCGATCCATTCATTCGCTGTCAACGGAGATTGTATATAGAAACCAAATACGCCTTCTCCCGGACATCCATAAGGCTTATAGTTAGCTTTCTCTTTTCCAAGTTCCAGGAATTCTCCAAAAACGCCACTAATATTTTCTTTACTATGTAAGCTTTCGCTAACAAACAATGGAGTGTTCTGACCGGTTATAGAGCAAACGAAACCCGTCTGCTTTTCGGCAGTAACAAGATCAAAGTTATTCAACGAGGCGGAAGGAGACTGACGTATGCCCATTAGTCCAGCCACTCTTTTTTCCAGACCACATACAGGGAAACCTTCAGCCGGATTTTTATAATCGAAAGCCAGTGCACGGTTAGCGCTGGTTTCGGGATAAGCGGACAGGAACGCAGCCTTGTCTGCTATATTACGTGCGGGGTCATTCTTTTTGCCGCTGAGATTGTACATCATCAGGGCATAGTCTGTAAAGTCTTCAGAGAATCTCGCCAACAGATGGTTCTGAAAGCGCTCCTTTCTCTCCTGGTATTGCTCTGTCGTTTCGTACAATGCGGTGAGCATCTCTGTATCGCCGGCATCATTGTACACCAGGTCGAAACTATAAATATCATCTTGCCGGTTGTTGTTACGGCTATAACTGCCGGATAGCGTAGCGAGGAAAACAACGTCCAATGCAGCCTGTTCTGCGGCTATTTCTGTATTGAAGAAAACCGTACTTTCCAACAGTACATTCTCAGCAGCATCTCTCAACTGAAAATACCAGTTACCGGCATCTTCCTGCTGTTGTATGATTCGTGTTACATTATTGTTTGTACACTCGTTGATAATACGGCGGATCATTTCGTCACGGAGGTACATAGAGTTATATACCTTCCGGGCGGTGCCGGTAGCATCCGGTTCATACGCAAGCTGCATACCGTTATAGGATGTACCTTGCGTATTCTGTGGCAATTGCTTTTTATATCGCAACAGGGAAGGCAACTGCGGGATACCGTTAAGATCAGCGGAAAAGTAAGTATGTTCGGCTCCATCCTGTGAAGGACGTAGGGAGAATAATTTTCTAACACCCGATAACTGGGAAAAATAATCCGCCAGTAACCTGTCGAAGAATAACAAGTAAGCCTGCAATTGCAATGCCTGTGCCTTTCTCGCCGCTGTCGAATCGCCCGGCACATCATTCTTACCGATCAGGTAAACCTTCGGGAACTCGTATTGTACAGATGTATATTGCGCGAGGTCCAGCTGACGGCCCTGAGGTACAACAGTGTCCAACGCTTCCCTTTGCTTCGGGAATTTATTGTAATCGGAGATACCTTTCTTATATCGTTGGTTTACGACTTCCCTGTTTGCACTAAACGGCATTTTGTTGCGGAAGAAGATCACATTGGAAGTCTCAGGAGACAACACAGGGCGATGGTCTTTTTTCAAACGGAGGCACCACTCTTCCCCTTCCTCAATGATAGGATTACCATCTGCATCTGTTTTAGCATATCCTTCTTCGTCAAAGCTGCTCATCTGCAAACGGGTCACACCAGCCACACCAGGCACCTTCATAATGATGCGGTACAGATCTGAAGCATGCAGCTCTGTCAGTCTTTCCAGACTTTCCAGCTCCTGCACATCAATAAAACCGTTCTGTTGTAAAGGTGCATCTTTGACAAAATCATAAGGACGGCCTTCAAAGATCTCCTCCATACTTCTGCCTTTCTCCAGCAATTGTTGCAGGCTGTAAAAGACAGGGGCTGGCGACAGGAAATCCTGTATATCGCTGTAAATTTTCAGCAGTACATCGTCAGGATCAAAGTTAGCCGCCAGTTCAATATGCAGGCAAAGGCTGATCGGTTCTTTCTCCAGTACGATAATATCCGGGAAGTCTTCACAAAGATTACGGTGCCCGTGCAAGCGCGTATCAATCTCTGTCAATACCGCATCCATCGGAAACACGTCGTTACCGCAGGCATCCTTTTCATAAGCGGCGGCATACACATCATCCGGCTCTATATACACACGATACAATCCTTTAAGGGGAACTGCCGATTGCTCTTCTGTCAGCCTTGTGTTATCAAGGTCGCCGGTGTTGCAATCATATACGAGTGAATATGCCTCTTCTGTTTCCGTTTCATTGATCGGCGCCAGCCAGGCATTACGCACACCTTTAATATCGATGAGCATACGGCGGATGTCTGCAATGGTCAATGGATTGTTTCCCAGTATCTGTGCTGCCGTATAAAAGTTATCTTCCTTAGAACCGGTGCGGAGAGCAACCAGGTCTTTAAAATCCAGTTTGGTACGATAGTCCAGATCGGTCAGCACGTAGCAAAGCGCCTCCAGCATCGTGATGCCCGGATCATGCAGGTTGTGGTCTGTCCATATCTTGCCTGAAAGCTCCGCAACGTGCTGAATGCCCAGTTTGCGCAGCGTGGCAAAGTCCAGGTATTCCGGGAACCCGCTGTTCTTATCTGTAGTTATATATTTAAGATCAGGCATTTTAAGATAGTGCTTGGTATAATGTATCGGTGATCGGTACCTGGTTATTTACCCTCCAGGGCATCCAGGCGTTTCTGCAACGCAGCGATCGTTTCCTGCTGTTCTTGTATGGCTTTGGTCAACACCGCCACCATATTCGCATATGCCAACGTCTGCGTGCCATCATTATCTGTATTCACCAGTTCAGGGAAGAACTCTTCTACCTGATGTGGCAGGAAACCTATCTGTGCTTCTCCTCCGGGGCAATTCGCCTTCTGCTGGTTAAAGGTGAAAGTAACAGGATTCAGTTTCCTCACCTTATCGATCACGTTACCCAGCTTCGTAGGATTGTTCACCTTACGAACATCAGTATCGAGATACAGACCAAAGGCACGTGCCTTCCCTTTTACATTCAGGTCAAAGCCTGTCGGCGTTATGCCTCCGATAATAGTTTTGCCTTCAGCGGAGATCGTTACGAGATCTTCTCCCTGGTTTATTTCGAGTTCATTACCATTACCATATTCACGTCCCTTTTTAAATACAAAACCTTTCGATGCATCTGTGAGGAACGCTCCCCAGTCATTGTCCGCACCCAATAACAGATAATTGCGTTTTTCATTATTAGGCCGGTTATTGATGATACTGAAAGCAGGATTGGTATTATCAAGGCACATGAGGAAAGCGCCTGCGCTATTCGCTTTGGTGATCTCCACGTTGGTAACAGGCGTTTCTGTACCAATACCTACACGGCCATCCTGTTTAATAGACACCAGTGTCTCTGATGCAGGTTGCGCTATATTCTTCAGATAGTTCCGGGTTTCATCCAGTCCCTTGCGGAAATAAAAACCATCTGGCGCATTGGTAGTGAAACTGGATACATGATCGTCCAGCGTAACACTCAGGTGGCTCTGCTGACTGAATTCAGCTTTATGGATCCATACAGCCTGTGGCACCACTGCCTGTACCGGATTCAATAAGAGGCGTGCAGAAGCCTGGTTCTGGATGTCAACACCCGCTTCGGGAGCAGTAGTACCGATACCAACAGCTGCACCGGCGTCCGGCGTAGTGATGAACACTGGTTTTACGGGTACTATTTCTTTTGGCGTATTCTCTTCACCGTCTGAAGGTACCGGCGGTACAGTAGTAGTGAAGAGGAAACCTTCTGTATTTGTAGTAAATACAGCTTTATTGTCGGCCAGCTTTTCTGATAATAATTTGGTACCATCACCTGAGTGCTGTATTACAAATTCGGGCGATTGTGCATTGTCAGGGCTGAAAAGGAAATCACTGTTCAGCTCTTCCACATGAATGTGTACCCGTGCCTTAGGGTCTTCCGTGCCCATACCTATTTTACCAAATACTTTGGCATACATGATAATGGGAACTTTATCTTCATTGCGGATGATCTCCCAATCTTCATCGGAAGCATCAATGTCCAGCATTTTCCAGTTGGTACAATCTATCTCAGGATTGTCCACGGAGCAATGCCCTTTACCTTTATCGGCTTTCACTTCACCTTCCTTACCTTCGCAACCGCATGGCTTATCGCCAGCAGGCACACAGGTATACAGCGCATTGTTGTAGATCACTACATCGCCCTCGTAATAGCAGATCCCAGCCGCCCATTTGCCGAAAAAAGCATCATCCCTCCTTACCAGCGTAGAGTCTATCAGGTTAAAGAAATCCTGCGAGGTCGGTATAGCGCCGGTCTTAAATTGTGCTTTCAGCGCTGCTCTGGTTGTTATAGACATGGGAGTATCTTTTAGTTTTTTTGTGAATGATTTATTGGATCCTGAATACCGGTTGCTGACTCGCGCCCGTACAGGTATCTTTGGTAATGATTGTATAATTTTGTTCGCCTCCGATCAGTACAGACCAGGGTGTATCAGCCGTTACAGCTTTTACCGGCGGGCCTTCCACCCCACCCGTGTTCACGAACATGGTGAAGTCGGTAACATAGTCCACATAGTCACGGTTCTCAATGAACTGTAATACGGAAGACATCATCATTGTACCGCCGAATACGATATCCTGTGAACCGCTGTTGATCCATGGTGACAGATAGGCCTGTACTTCGCTGACCAGTTTCTTCTGGTAGAAATTAGCATCCTTGCCCGGCCGCAACCGGATGCTGCCTCTGAAGCTCACAGGCTGGTACACAGGATTAATGACCTGCACCTTTGCAAACACCGAAGTACGTGAACGCAGGTATTCGCTAACCCGCTCAAGAATAATACGGCTTACTTTAGGGCTGAACCTTTCATCTGCAGGATAATCATCTATGCGGGGTATTACCGCCAGTGTTACCCATCCGGGAGATTGCAGTTGTGTAATGTTTCCCTGCCCGTCACGACACATTTTACTGTGTGGGATACATTTGATCTTGAAGATCTCGGGGAATGCATCCAATATGATACGCTCGTAGTCGAAAACATTAATGGCTCTTCCCTTGTGGCGTAAACGCTCGCTCACGCGGATATAGAATTCATCTGCCGTCTCTTCCTTCCTGCCACCGAAAGATGGATAAGGTTGAGAGATCTTTGTGATCATGGCGTCCGGCACTACTAAACTACTGATAGCTTGAGCGGGTAACGCAGTTCCCACACGTGCAGGATCATTCTCCTGGTTGCGGAATACCGCCAATGACGCCTGTGCTATAACAGCGACAGCTTCACATACGGCTGCAGAGTACTGATGTGTTGTAATACGCAGCCAGTGGAACCCCGATGGCAATACAGTGTGCCCCGTATCTGCATCCCACGGCAATGCGATCGTTACAATACCAGATACCAGCATCTCCCGGGTCGTATCACTGATGATCTGCGTATTCTTCTCCAAAGGCTGCCATTCATTACCGGACATATAATGCCATTGTATGTCAGCCCTACGGATATCAGGATTGGCCGTAAATTCTGACAGTTGGAACAGCAATGCCACATTAGTACCTGGTACGGCTTGTTCCAGCCCGATATAAAGTGTACCCTCGTCTTCATACACCGGCATGAAGTAAGCAGTAGCACCGGAAGACAACGTCTTATAGTTACCTTCTTCATAAGGATACTTATGCAGCAGGGTCACATCTGCACCGGTAGCAGTCGCATCATATTCAAGGGAAAAAGCTTTAATTGTAGGAGTGTATGGCGGCGGCGGGAACCCGATTATTTCACCCGGATTATTCCCCACAAACCAATTCATCCACCAGGCTTCGCTATAAGTACTTTCCGCACTTGTATCTGCATCAACGGCAGCTTTTCTCATCAGCTCAAACACCGTATCCGGATCGTCCTTTGTTATCGCATTCGCTTTTTTCTTCGCTTCCTCTGTCATTCCCTGCGTATCATCCGCCTTACCTAACACAGTGCTTGCGCGTGACTGTATGTCTGTCAGCTTCAGGTTACCCACCTTCATCATCTGAGAAGCAAGGATACCCGGATATTCATCGTGTTTAAAACTATTAACAAGTCTTAACCGTAAAAATCCATACAATGCCGCATTGTTGTAAGGAAGCAATGGCGCGGTCTGTGTTACTAAGGGTATCTTATCCGTTTCCGGTATAGTAATATTGCTATCCGGCAAAAGATCACTACCGTTCTGCGCGAACAGCTGTGTACCAGCACCGCCCCCAATGTCATCCCACTTCCCGTTATTCAGGCGTTGCAAGTTTGCCGTAAAATAGGTATTGGAAATGCCCGGGATATTATATGCCGCATAATGCGCTGTAAAATTCTTTGGTAATCCTTCCCATTCCATTTTGAGTTTCAGAGAAGTCAATCGCTTCCTGAACACCTCATCACTTCCTATGTAGAAGTTACTGCCGGCTTTCGGTATACTGGTGAAGGGAAGGAACTTGTTGTTAGGGTCCAGCGGGCCTTCATCATTACCGATCAGCAGATCTTTAATATTGGTCACATGTACATTGACCGTCGTATTCTGAATAACAAGGTTGCTTAACGTATCATACCATGGCGTTGAACTTTCTGCCAGGTAATAATGCAGACTATGATTGAAGAGGATACGCAGTAATGGATCTTCTACCGGGTACGTAGCCTTTATCACGTCCGGCAGCGGAGCAGTCAGTGCAGGTGCATCAGCGGGAAGCTCAAAGTTTACAGTGAGCTTATTGCCATCTACCAGTCCCAGTGTCAGTGTCTTCGCCGGTGCAGGGTACCATCCCTCTGCGGTAGTACAATCCACCTGCAGCAATCCTCTGCGTGCTATCTCTTTGACATTAGGCAATTGCTGTGCGCCAACATTCGTGTATGTTGCAAGATCGTTATCGCCTGCTCCGTCTTCCAGCCACTTTTCCGTAATACCGGCAGTCTTCATTTTATTCCTGATAGCCGTCACACTGCCCTTATCAATACCGCCTTTCTCAAACGCCTTCAATACATCTTCATTCAGCAGATAAAAGGACCTGCTCAGTAAAGCTGCCAGTTGTGCCGCTTTTTCAGCCAATGGCGTCACTTCAATAATAACGGTCACATTACGGGTACCTTCTTTCAGCAACAATACAGGAGAAGCCATTAACAAGCCTGTGGAAGCGAAAGGAAAATGGGAAATACCTGCCTGCGGATTATTCTTACTTACGTACTGCGCCGCTCCCAGCAAAGGCCAGCTATTATAAGCAGGGTTACGGAAGCCTTCACCCAGGCCGTCAGCACTGGCAGCTACAGGAGCAACATATACATTCGCTTTATCATCCTTGAAAAGCGTACGCAGTTCGCTCACCTTCGCCTTATTCAGTACGACATCTTCTTCTGTATAGAAACTAACTTCTTTACCGGTAGCGTCTTTGCCGGCTTTTACGGCAATATCTTTTTTCAGCAGGTAATCGGGTAACTGTTTGGCCAGTTCTGCTACCAGGTGTACATGATCGGGTGAGAGCGGTTTCTTTTTCAGCTGCAGCACCTCTTCGTAGAAAAAGTTCAGATGTTGGCGGCCGATGGTGTTCATCTGCGTTTTTACCTGGGCGAAGAGTTGCAGGAAGGCATACAGCAGGCCCACATGTGGCTGATGTTTCTGCTGGCCATGCAGCACAGCGTCAAAATCCTTCACAGCAAAATCCTGTACCTGCAAAATGCCTTTATAGAAGATGACAAACAGTTCGTCCAGCTGTGTCAGTACTTTCTCACGCTTGCGGCGGGGATAACTGCTCAGTCTTACCAGGTAAGCATCTTTGGCGATCAGTTTATCCATCGTCAGGTTCCAGTCCGGATTCCCGCGCAAAACAGCAATGTTGTTCACCGCTTCTTCCGGCAGTGGGTTCTCACTGTCCACCATCGTATTGGCAATAGCAATGAGGCGATACAACGCCTTACTGAAATCTGACGATACGAGTGCGCCCAGCATGCCGCTAAGTCCTGTAGCACCGTCCAGTTGGGAATGCCAGCTGTTTATCTGCATCACCATATCCAGGATACGGAAGAACATAGACCAGAACTGGTCGGCCGGCAACTGTTGCGGCAATGCTGTCCGTGCCTTCTGATAAGCAGCGTCAAAACCGGCAGTATCAAATTGCTGGATGGCGGCATACTGGAAAGGAGGATTACTGCGGAAGAAATCCTGCCAGTCGCCACGGGGGATCAGCGGGGAGTCCGCTTTGCGGAAAGGCTGGTCCCTGTCATCGTAATAAAGTACATACCTGGCATAGCGGTAGAGGAAGCCTAAAAGCTGGGCCGTACTACGCTCGTCTATCTGCACGCCTTCTGTCGACAGCGCTTCCATTTTGCGCTGCAACTGGCTTACACCATCGCGTACCAGGTTAATTGATATGTTGTCTGAAGCATTCATTATCTTATTGCTATGGCTGCATTTATTCCTTCTGAACGGCCTTCCTGTACATAAAAGTCATATACATAGTTGTACCGGGAATTAGTGGCCCTGATGGTATAATCAATGTTAATGCGCAAGTATCCCTGTATCGCATCCCAGGAGTCTGACTGGGATACAGTGATCTTATCCGCTTTTATTCTTGCTTCATAGTAAAGAATGGCATTTGTTACCAGGTCAGTAATGAAACCGATCAGTGTATTGCTCATGGATTCAAACTGGTAATCTGCCAGATTACATCCAAACTGAGGAAGCATCACACGCTCACCCAGGCTGGTTGATAAAAGAATATGCAGGCTTTGCTCTATATCCTCCCGCCCTACGGCCATCACGGCGTAACAATCTTTGTCGTTATTATCTTTGCGGAAGGTGGGAGGAAAAGACCAGCCGCAGCCTAAAAAATCCTTTGCGTCGAGCATATACAAAACTTTTAAGCGTCAAAATTTATCCTCCTATCATCACTGTAGGCAATCCTAATACTATTGAGCCACCATGGGCCGTCATATCGCCCATACGGGCAGCAGGCTTGCCTCCTATCATCACAGTAGCGGAACCTTTTACGATCACGTCCGGCGGACCGGTACACACCAGCATGTCGCCTACCGTAGCCGCAGGCATTCCGCCTATCAGTACCGTGGGTACTCCGGGGCCTGAAATGGGGCCGCCAACATGTGGCACTACACCGGTTACCATCGGACAAACATGCATATCTGATATTCTTGCTGCCGGGGGCATTGTCTTTTGTTTTATTCCTTTAGTTAATCTTGACCATTCCTCCCTGCAGTTCCAGCATGGCCGAAGAGGCTACTTTGGCTTTCGCCTGGCCGTTCAGCTCAAGCGTGGTACTCGCTTTACCGGAAATGGTCGTTCCTTCTATTTTGATATCAGTACCGGCCTTCAGGGAGAAAGCACCTGTAGCTTCCATCTTAATGTCTTTTGCGCTTTTAATGGTGATACCGGCCGATTCCATTTTGATCATATTACCATGCTGGTCCTGGATGGTGATAGCTTTGTCTTTTTCACTCAGCTCGATGAAATTGCCTGCAGGTGTTTCCATCTTCATCACCTTGTTCTCATCATCAAACATGGTTTTCATTTTACTGCGCGTCACCAGGCCTTTGATATGGTTTGTATCTGTGGCCTGTACCGGCGCCGGTTTATTGCTGCTATGCAACATGCCCAGCACTACAGCAAAACGGGGATCATCATTAACGAAACCAACGATCACTTCATCGCCTATTTCCGGACGGAAGTAGTAGCCCCTTTCTTTTCCGGCATCCAGTGACGCCATACGGGCCCAGGTGCCTTTATCGTTGTTGTCTGTCAGCGGCATCTTTACCAGGATGCGGTCTTCTCCGTCAGGATCACTTTCCAGCTGTACCACCACTCCTATCTGCAACCCCTGTACGGCAGGCATCATACCTGCTGCAGGTGTTTCTATCAGTTCAGGTTTATGATGGAACCACTCGGGAGAGATCCCGAACTGAAGTTGTGTAGACCAGATACCGTCCGCATATTCATGACGTACGCCACTTACATACACTTCTCCGTTAAAGCGGCTGCCTAACCCTTTCAGCTCGATGGTGTCACCGGGTTTTGTGTCGGGAGAGCCTTTTATCTTAGCGCGGCCACGGATCTTTGACATCCGGCTTTTTAGCATCACGGACTCCGTCCATGCTTTCAGTTCAGGCTCGCTTACCAGGCCGCTGTGGCGCAGTTCCAGTTTTGCAGGCGATACCGCTTTGGCCAGGTTGCTGCCTGTCAGGTTACCGGCTTCCTTGAAAGGAACACTTGTTGTAGCGTTCTCTTTCACTGCCTGGTCCTTATAGCTCCACGAACTGGCACTCACTTCCTGCCACTGTGTACGGGCGTCTATTTCCGCATCGAGTTCCTCGATCGTTGCGCCGTACACCAGTACAATAGATGGCGCCTTCAGTGCTGGTTTCACCATATTCACCTTACCATCCTGCACCAGCAGGATACAACTGTTCATTTCAGCGCGGCTCAGCGCAAAGTCCCAGTCCGTGCAGTAGAACTGTACCAGTTCCTTATGTTGTACGGAGGTAGACTCCAGCGTACCCGCCTTACTGCCCAGCACCTGTTTCAGCGCATCGCTGTCAGTAATGTCCCTGAAATACTTGTTCTTCCTGCCCAGTGTAAGTGATACGGCTTCATCCCTGCAATCGAGATACAGACAGCCATTACCGTTCTCAGTAGCTTTAATGCCATGTTTTACGATAATGCCTTTAAAAACGCTGACCTGTTTACCATCGCGTCCTACCTGCAGTTCTATCTTATTACCCGGAATGAAATCCGCTGCATCGCTCACGGCAAATTTCTCCTGGGATATATCGCCGTCCAGGTATTGGATACGCGCATATGGTATCTGGTTCGCTTCCTTCACAACAGACACTGAGCGTAACTGATAGGAAGGCTCATTCACCCTGTTGCCATTGATCAGCACCTCGATACTGGTGTAATCGTAGATGTCCGGGGTGGGTATGATCCGTTCGTCTGTGCCTATATTCTCCTCATTCGCCATGTTCAGGAAGTTTTTTGATTCTCAGTATTTTTCACCGGCGGGAAAGCCAGTTGATCGTCCGTGCGCAGTTTACGTACGCTGACCAGTTCATTGTAATAAGCAACCTGCATATACAGGGCGGGATCTCCGTAGCTTTTGTAGCAGAGCTGCGGCAATGTATCGCCGTCGGCCACCCTCACACTACGGAAAAGGTCAGGTGAGTGCTTATCCTCTTTTGCGACCCGTTTTTTGGGCTCAACGTATTGAGTGAACGAAGCACTCACCTTTGCCCTTAAAGGCGCTCCATCGGGCTTAAAAAGCACATAATTGATGTCCAGGGTAGCAAGGATGCAGTCAAAGGTGAACAAACCCCACTGGATCTTCAGGATGGCTGGCTTATGGGCCTCGCCCTGCATCTTGTACACGACATTCAGCAGTTGGTCCACCTGGTCCTTTACTTCGGTGCCATTCAGGATATTTCCTTCAATGGTACCGGTATTGTCCAGCGTGAAATCCAGTTTGAGCTGTTCAGGCGCGGTGAACTTGTATTCCGGAGCGCTCCCCTGGTTACCGCCGGTCGATTTATCCTTGGCCTCCACCTTGTAGGACTGAGCATAACTTTCCGGGTTAATGGGGATGGTAAAATCGGCGCCGGCTGATTTATCCTGTTTGGGATTGAGGAAGGGCCGGATGACGATCTTCTCTACATTCGCCGTTTCTTTTTTCGTTGCCATCAGCGTTCTCTTTGATCTTTCAGGATTTCCAGCACTTTTTCCACACAGATGCGGACAATCACATCAGGAGATCCCTCCTGCTGTCCATTGCTGCCGCCTGTGTTACCTTTCTTACCGGCAGCTTCATCGACAGCTACCTTGATGACCATTTCTCTTATCTCTACTGGCATGGGGCCTGTTTTTTAGGTTGCTAACTATTCCACATTGAAATAGTTATAATTGAGTTCAAAGGTTTCAATGACCACTTCACCTTTATCCGCATTGAAGTCGGCTACCTTCCAGCTCTTAGGCCAGACGCGGTGCACTTTCCACACCATCAGCGGTTCGTGCTGTTCATTCAGCAGGGTAACGTTGAGATCAATGGGCGCAAAGCTGAAGTTCCTGAACGCATCCAGGCACCACTGCGAAATGGTAGAGTCTTTCGGTTTGAAAAGGCCACGGCGCAGTACGAGGTCCGTACATTTATTGCGCATCGGGATGACATGTTCAAAGCGGTTCTCTCCTCCCTCCCGCAACGTGTCCGTCTGCATTTGAAAGTTGAGTCCTGATACTGACTGGAAAAAGATGTCGTTGCCCGATGGCGGTGTCCCACCCTTTGGGTCGAACAGGAACTCTACTTTAAAATGAAACCCTACAGGAGGATAATTAGCGGTCGCCATTATTATTTATTTTCGATCACCAGGCCTTCATGCACCAGTTCCACGCTTTCCACAGCGATCTCGTTGGCGTCAGCTTTCAGGTCTGCAGACTGTACCTTGATAGGCCATGCATTTTTCACTTTCCATACGATGATGGGTTTATGCATTTCATCCAGCAGACTGATAGTGATATTTCTGCGGTATTTACCATTCTGTTCCTGGAAGAACACTGTTTCTTCCCACCAGTCGAAGTATTCGTTGTCTGACTGGAACGTGCCGCGCTTCAGCGTGATGTTGCTGTATTTTTTCAGACCCGGTTGTTTGGTCTTATGATATTCAGGACTTGCGCCATGACGGTATTCGATGGCTTCTGTTTCAACAGTGAGACCGGTTACTTCTGTGAAACCGATGTTTTTACCACCCCATTCTACCTGGAAGTGAAACTTGGGTAATGGATAATTTGCCATTGTAATTATTTTGTACTGTTATGATTAATGTTGAAATCTTGTTTATCTCTTTGACGCCGCAGGTGCCGGTGCAGTTTCACATGCCTTTGCTGCCAGCGCCGCTGCCAGTGCCTTATCCAGCGCATTCTTACGGGCCTGTGCAAATTCACGCTTGCAGGAAACTACTTCCACGTCTTTCTGCAGATCTTTCAGTTCATCTACAGTTTCTTCGTACTGACGTTTCGTTTTAGTATAGAAATCGCAAGACTCGTCGTCCATCGGGAACAATGGAGTTTTCTGCGGATGACAGGAAGCACACTCTTCGAGGTCAGGCTTCTTACCATCGGTCATTAACTTATAAGAACCTACCACCTGGTACAGCAAACCTTTTTCGCCGGCCAGCACTCCCCACAGGTCTTCTTCTTCATGATAAGTGGTCAGTAACGCCTTGATAGCATCTTTGATAGCTGCTACAGCATCATCTGTCGCGGTTTTCAAACCAGTCAGATTAGCGATGATAGAATTCGGGCCTTTTGCAGGGATCTTGTTATCGATACGGTCGGTCAGTACCTTGATCTGTGCTTTCAGCACTTCAGAGCAATCCAGCAGTTTCTTTGCTTCGCAGATCAGTATCTTGATAGCATCGATACACAGCCGTGCGTTCTTGCCGGATTTTTCGTTGTACTTACGGGTCCTTTCCAGGGTACCCAGATAGATCATACCGAGACGGTTTGTTTCGGTGATAGTAGCCAGCAGATCTTTCAGCACATCAGACCAGCGTTTCTTTTTCTCAAGAGCGCTCCTCTTGTATGCCTCCTGGGCAACGGCGTTTGCCAGCTCCTGGTCCGCCGCTATAACGTCTTTTTTCAGACGGTCCAGGTATTGTTGTACGGAATCTTTATTGAAAGCCATGATAATTAAATTGTGAACGGTGTTTTAATAAGATGAAACGGGCTGTTACAGTGCTTCGCTTTCATGCGACTCATTCGGATTTCCGCAGTTGCCACTGCCGTATGCACTTTCTGCCTCTTCCGAAATTTCTTCCAGTTTCTGACAGCCACCGCCGTTACAGTTATTATCGTCTACGAAATCCTTGGTTGAAGCAACAGCTTCCTTCAGTACCCAGGCTTTGTTCTTGGATGTACTGGCTCTGCTGAGACCTTTAAGTGCTTCACCCAACGGTCCGCGGGATTCGTCATACTTCCTTTGGGATTGGGTAACATTGGCCGCTACATCGGCGATCAGCTTAACGCCATCAGCTTTTGCGGTAGCGATCAGCGCCGACAGGTTGTCTATATTGACAAAAGCATTGATACCAGCTACTTTCACAGCTGCCTGCGCTACGTCGTCCACCTGGTTCACGATCTTTTCAGCGTAGGCTACGAACTCCTGTACGCTGTCTTCGATGTTCTTTTTACCAGGACCGCCTTTTGAAAGATTTTCGCGGATCAGTTTCAATTCTTCTGAGTTGCATGAATCTGCAACCGCGTCTTTCAGTTTACCGGCCCATGTATTCACCAGGCCAACTTTCTGCTTGGCAGTCTTGATAGCCAGTACTGCAGCATCGAAAGAAGTTTTAACGGATGTATACTTTGTCTGTGCCGCAGCTACGGTTTCGTTAAGACCATCCAGGTCCTGTCCCGTGTATACCGTTACACAGTTACTGAGAAAATTATATTCTCTTACAGATCTGGCCAGCTTTTCATTAACCTTGCGTTCAACGCATACTACCTGGCTGGCAGTATTGGTCTGGATCACTTCGGCTTCAAGATTAGCGGAGCGCTGCTGCAGTTCTTCTTTGAGGGTAACTCCGTATTCCTTCATCAGCAGGTCGAACTGGGAAGGGGATGGTGGTACACATTGTGCTACCGGCTGTGGTTGTTGTTCACCCGGATGTTTAAAGTCGCTCATATGTGGTGTATTTTCTGGGGTTTAGAGTTGTTACAAATGGGGCACTTCAATCAGATCAGGACTCCTGCATTTTGTGGCTGAACTTCAGGATGATGAATTCAGCAGGACGTACTACCGCCAGGCCGATCTCAACGATCATTTTTCCTTCCAGGATATCAAATGCTGTCATGGTTTCATTGATACCGATCTTCACATAGAACGCATGTTCAGGTTTAGCGCCGGCCAGTGCACCAGAGCGCCACTGATTGATGAGGAAGTTCTCGATCATCGCTTTTACTTTCACCCAGGTATTAGCGTCGTTCGGCTCGAAAACGAAACCTTCAGAGGCTTTCTTGGTAGATTCTTCCACCATATTGAAATAGCGGCGTACAGATACATAGCGCCATTCATTAGAGTTACCATCCAATGTGCGTGCACCCCAAACCTTGATACCTCTGCCAGGGAAGAAACGGATAACATTTACAGACTTACCTGCATTTACGTCCACGTTCAGATTACGCTGGATCTGATCGCTTACCTCACAGGTCACACCTGATACAGCCAGCAATCCTTCGTTGGCCGGAGCCTTCCACACACCATGTGAATTGTCTACACGTGCGTATACACCCGCAACAGATGCTGATGGCGGTAATATGATGGAATAGTTGGCAATAGCCAGTCTTACGTTCGACTTATCGAGGTTATTCAGGTCGGCGTAGTCAGAAGAATCTCTGCCTACGATCGTTACTGTGTCCGGATCGTATGAATAGTCAAATGTAGAACGGATGTTAGGGAAGTACACTGCACCATAGCTCAGACGGCTCTGATCAGATGAAATAGCGCTCCTGAATGTATTTGCCGCTTCCAGTATCTCTCCTTCAGTTTTCAGATCAACACCACTGTCAAACAGGTCCATGATCACGAAACGGTCCTTGAGCAGAAAACACTGTTCCAGTGCAGCTTCGAGCAGGGTTTTGTACATATCCTGTGGCATATTCTGGCCTTCAGGGAAAATAATGAGCGTAGGTTCATCCTGCTTTTTGAGCTCTGTCAGTGCATCCAGGAAATCATCCTGTCCTTCCAGCGGTGTGCCAAAATCCTGGTAACCACCTACAGAAATAATGTAACATGGGCCGCCACCATTTGCGTAGAACTGTTGCAGCGCATAATACATAATGTGCTTGGACAGCCCCTTGCCTGGTTCTTCATTAACGCTTACGTTGTAACGTATACCTGATGTGTCGCTTTCAGTGATGGTAACGACCAGGTTCTGTTCCTTCTGCGGACCGCCATAGATAGTTTCATACTCCAGCAGTGAACTGATACGTACGGGAGTACCGGTCACTGATTTTCCGTCTGCAATCGCTGTGTCTGTGAAGCCGATGAATGCCGGAATAGCTGTTTCCACCGCTGTGATAGATGGGGGAAACTTGGAGATCTCTTCAATATACACGCCTGGTGTATAGTATGTGTTTGCCATAATCGATCAATTTATAATTTCATTTTAGGAAGTAAGATTTCGGAACATATCAGATTACCCTGCCGGCTGATCATCTCGCCGTCGGGATTTGGAAGATTCACTGTTGCATAGCTCACTTTGCGGTAAGCCTGCATCAGCGGGTAAGGTTGTTTGCTGATGATCACCTTTTTGATACCCGGCGGAGCAGGAAGTACTTCTTCCCAGTTAACGTCTGCACCCGGCGGGTCTCCTTTCTGCAGATAATATTTCCAGTAAGTAGACCTGCTGGCGAAGCGCAATTCGAACACAGGTGCGGATGGCATCGTGAGCAAACCATCGGCATCCATAAGTTGAAATGCAACATCGGCCGGATGCATTACCAGATCGAGCACACCCCATGCATCTTTCTGATAAAGCGTCGTATGCAGGTATACCGTGTAACTCCTGTCGTAATTGTTACTGCCGGTGATCTTCAATGTATAGATCCCATCCGGTGTACCCGTAAAGTCGAGGACTGCTTCCTGCAAACCGTCTGCATGCTGGAAAAGCAATGTCTTAATTTCGTCCGCTCCTTTGAGTAACACAAAGTTTACCTGTGTTATTCCCTGCTGGTCGAACGTATAGGAGAATTTCTGCGGTAACAGGATACGATCATATTCGTTGATGAAATGAAAGTCGTCCGCTGCTACCCAGCCGGTAGCGGCACTAGCTGTACGGGCGATAGCCTGTGATACGTTGCCGTTGACTATGGCCATCTCTCCCATCTCATATAACCGTCCGTCCGTGAACTCCTTTACGGCGGTGGAAAGCGAGGGAAAAGATTTACCGGAAATAACATCATCGTTCGTGAAATAATAACATGCGGGAAATACCGGATTAATACGCAGGTTACTACGGGATAACAATGCAGCGTTCTTCAGACGGATCACAAATTGTAACCGCAGCTGACCGCTGGCCGGTACCGCAGTTGTTAACGCCCCATTAAGGCCTGGTGCAGAAGCAATACCCAATACAAGTCCGGTGGACGTTTGACGGTACACGATCCGCTGCCCTCTCAGTAATTTTTCTGTTGCGGCAGTCGGGGCGATCGTCACATTATCCATCAGGCTATACCGGTTATCCATAAGAAGATCGGCCAATCTGAATTCCTGGTCTTCCTGGGACAGGCTATAGTAGTCGCTTCCCTCTTTATCGAGGTAGAAGCTGTGTAACATATTGACCACTGCCAGGCGCCTGTATGTAATCTGAAAAGCCATTATTATTATTTGGGGAAAGTAATACTGTCCTTTGATTGGATCTGTTCTACAATAGTACCCAGTCCTGTGATCCTGTTCTCGGTGATCTTCACCAGTCTTACTTTATATAATACACTGGGCATCTGTTTACCACCTAAAGCACCCCATAGATGATTCAATTGCTCAAACGAAAGAGAAAACAGTTCTAAGTGTAATTGCAGATCGTCGGGAGCCTGACCGCTGTTGACCAGGGCTTCATTCGGAGAGTTCTTCAGTGTAAAACTACTCTTACCCTGAAAGAACTGGATAGCCTGGGAAAGCCGCGACAGCGCATCTTCATAGTTCTTGTAATGCGCGGACACAAGCATATAAAGGTTCAGGTATATAGGAGGATTATGATAGGCAATACCTTGTGCATTCCTGTAAAAATGCGAGCTATTCTTCAGGGTCGCTTCTTCCTCAATGTTAACCATACTCAGGATGATCCGTTCTTCTGCGCCCGGAGGCCTGTCTGGTGTTTCCAGGGTAGCTACATTATCCAATACAACGTGGCCTTCAGGGTCGTTTCCCATAGGATTAAAGGATTGTATATAACTATCCAACTGGTCTTTTAATAATTTAAAAGCAGTGAAAATCATGGTTATGATTTTAGTTATCAAGGGATGGAAAGGTCAGTCCAATGGCTATCGCCAGCGGCTGTATACTTGATAATGATATATGTTATCTGATTTTTCGAATACGGCTGATGGAGAAAACGTAAAACGGCTTCCTCGTGCAGTACTTACAGCATTCTGCTTACGGATTTTTCAGGGGTGTATTCGCCATAATGCACATGTTGTGGAAACTGCAACACATCAAGAGTTTAATGAGTTCTTCTTTTCTGTTATGATTTTTCTTTTGGGGTAAATTGATTTTGTCTTTTAACTAAAAATTTGGAGTTCTTCAAACGCTTAACACACGATTACCATAGAGACTGTAAAACTAGGTAATAATTCGCAAATAAAAAACTTTTGAAGGGGTGTAAGTATAAATTGCGTACTTGTACGCAAACGGGTTTTTACACACGATAAATTAACGATTTTATCATTAAAACTATTGCATTCCTCTCCTCAGTTTCACACAATATTACACCTATGGTATATCTTCTATCTGATCAAATTTAAGATTACTCCATCCTTCTCCTCTACCAGCCTGTTTATATCTTCCCGTCCACAGGAATGTCTTCCCATTTAACCATCTTGTGCGCTGAAAAGAACGGCTTACGATCACTCCTGCACGTGGCACTTCTTCCTCATTGATGAAATACGGAGCGGGCTGTTCCTTCAGCAATACACCGTATGCTGGTTTTGCTCCAGGCATACGTCCACGTTGAAAACGTATCTCCGTATCACTGTTGTTGACGTGTACAGGTATGAACGGCGTCCAGTTCCCAGGCACCGTAGTACCTAATACATAACGGATCTCCGCATTACCGACAGGAACAAAAGGAGCCGCCGGCACATCGGTCATCGCCATTTCATTTCCTCTCACACCTTTTCCTGTATGCGACGGTACGATGTTCTCTACAGCCCATACCATATTCGCCATTTCATCACGCAGGAAATTCACTTCTTCCAATGGCGGGCATTCCAGTGCTTTTGTAATGGCCGGTGTAAGATAGAAGAAGTTCGTACTATTTGCCGTCGCTACCTTTGATGAATGATGGAACATCGCCCAGCGATGCCAGTTGCTTTCTACTCCCTTACCTGCCGGCCTTACCAGAATTTCCTGTCCGAATACATCTGTAATTACAATTCCTTTTATTTCACACAGCGTATTAATGGCAAGCGGATAAGGCAGCATGAACCAATCATTGGAATAGATCAATCCGAATTCCGCCAGCATCAAATGCAACAAACCTGTAGCGGAGGTATCTATCTTACCGAAATCTGTCTGGTTCTCTTCCATCATCCAGAACCGCGGATGCGGCATACCTTTGAAGGCTATAGGTGCGGGAAGGAAAGAAACAAAGTTCTCTACAGGTCCTGCCTGTTCACCATCCTGTCCCGGCAACGGCACCTGTTTACGCGGGTCCATATCAAACGAGTACCAATCCAGATGTCCTTCGTAATATTGATCTGCCGCCAATGTCGCCTGCTGATTCTGCGGAGATGAAATACTGAACTGATATTCCAGCTGAGAAGGTAACCAGGCCGTATCACTGGCATTTGCCGGCTGACTGTAATTGCGTTCATGCCATGCTGTGAAAAGCGATCCTATGGTCTTGAATGTAGTGGCATCTGCGGGAAATGCAGCATCCACCCATGTGTCGTAAGCCGTAGGAGCCACTCCCTTCATCTCCAGGTACAAAGCATATCCGTCAAACATTTTATGCTGAACAGCACTAAACAATGTTACCGCATCCTTATCATGCGGATCTATCGTATAGTTGAGCGGATATCTTGTTATAAAGTCCGGCAGCTTTCCTTCCAGTGTATGCTTCTTCATCAGCTTCAGAAAATATCTCCCCAGCTGCACAGAAACAGACAGGTCAGGACGGAGGTACTCCCTTTCCACATGCGTTTCCAGTGGCATATCCTGCTTCAGGGGAAATGGCTCTCCCACGGGAAAGCTAACCCTGTCCATACCTGTATGTACGCCCAGGATCTGCGCCGTTACGGGAGAAGCAGCATCTTCGCCTTCAAACTCCCCGAACTGCCATTGACGGGTCAGCATCCATAACGGATCACGTATCTCCGCTTTCAGGCTTCTGTCGAAGTTAGCGGTACGCGAAGAAGTTTCCAGCCTGTTATAAGCCGTAATGGAAGGTATCCTGTACTTTATCTGCAATAAGTCGGTATATGATCGGACTACTTCAGGCATATAGCATTTTTTGAAATGGTAAACCTATTTTTAAAGAGATGCGACAGACGTTATTGGCAGTGCATTTGCCAGCATAATTAAATTCAACCTGTAATCCAGGGACACGTTCAGGTCGTACTGCGTAAAATCAGCCACGATAGCAGGCCGTAATACGCTAACGGCGGTATTATTCACCTCATCCAGTAAACGGGGCTCTACGGCCCTTAATTTGGCCCTTTGCAGGGTATCGTTCAGGATGCCGGTCAGGTCCTCCCATGTCCAGTAACCTTTTACCTCCGGTGTAACAGCCAGCAAAAGCGCCTGTGGCGGTGTAGCATTCGGCTGGTTATAGTTGAACGTAATACCGGTGGTCTCTTCCTTCGTCGGAATAGTTTCCGTCCAGTCGTCTATAAGCAGACCGGATTGCCGGGCGGCAGGCGTAAATGCGTCTCCATGTACGACGATCGACAATGTATCATGTACAATATTGAAAGGCTCGTTGGTCACGGGATCTATTTCCGGAAACTCTACCGCCAGCCAGGAATCTTTCGCCCTGTAAGGCAGCTGAACGGCGTCCAGTTGCAAGTCCTCTCCCGTATGGTCCAGCTCATACAATGAACGTACCTGGTCCCAGCGGAGCAACCGTGGCCGTACATGCGCCGCCTGTTGCATCCATTCCTCCACTATATAATCTGTTTGCAATTTAGTCGTGGCATACTCCAGCAACTGCGTATTATCGTTGTGGGATAAGAGGATATCAGCTTCATTATTGTAACTGAATAACGGCAGGATATTAAAGGCCTCCTGCAGTACCAGTTTACCCGCCCTCCTGTATTCCTTTACTTTCTCCTCGGTCACTGTCAGCGCAGCTGCGGCAGTAATGACATCTTCCGAAGCCTTATATGCAAGCGCCATTCTTCTCACAATCCCCCTCGCCTGTTCCAGCAGTGCAGCCTTTGCTGCTGTGGTCAGCACAGCGGCCTGTTTAGGAAATGCATCGGGGATGCCGAATTGTGAGGCTGTTACAAGCGCGTCCTGGAGCTTTCCTGCCTCCAGGTTGCCAAATGTGAAGGTGATATCATCAAACGTCAGTTTCGCCTTGTCAAGGGCTTTAAAAGCAGTTTCCAGGGTATTATATACCGTCACCAGGTTACTGTTGTCCGGATCAGGGACCTCTGCCTGAATAGAAAGGGTATTTATACCGCCTGCATTACCCTGAAAAGCAGTGCGGGCTACCTGTACCCTCGCCAACAGTTCAACGTCGTCCAGCGACTTAGGATTCAATTTATCCGCCATGCTTTTCTTCGAGCTCGGGTCGAAGTCCACGGCGTCCACATAACGGGAGTCCGTAATAACGGCGCGCAGGTTACCTAATAAAGGCAGCAGACTGGCAAGTGTTTGTGTGCCCGCTACATTGTCAGGCTGCGCGAAAGCTATGCTGATAGCAGTGCTGTCGTCCAGCCCATGCGCTCTTCTGTAATGCCAGGCAATGCGGCTTTCCAGTTCGGATACGGAGGTCTTATCCGCCGATCCTGTACTCAGTTCACCTCCCGTGATGTAGATCAGATCAACAGGCTGAACCCCCAGTTTATCCAACGTCCATGTTTCCGTTCCCTGCGGCACATTCTGCGTATCCAGGGAAGACACCGTGTATACGATCTTCGCAGGATCTCCGATTACCTTTCCCAGCCATTTATTCAGGCCCGCTTCCATATTCGCCCTTACCGTCATGTCAACGGCAGGCCATGGATTATTAACAGGATCAGCTGCATCCACACTACCGAACTGGATCATGACCCTGTTCGTGAACGTGAACTGGCTGCCCCGGGGTGTTTCAATCACATCCAGTTCCGCAGGGATGACAGCATCCTTTACTGCATTCAGCAATGCGCCGCAGCGGTCAAAATTACCCTGTACCAGCTGGTATACGCTTTCTGCAGACAAGAGGTCTTTTACAGCATCAAGGGTATCCGCCAGTTTATCCTTCTCTTGTATGATCGCGTCCCTTTCTGCAGGCGACGCTGATAAAACAGCCCCTGTTGCACTGAAAGGAAATACGCCTGTCTTTTCGGCCAGCGTCACACCGTTCACCACGTTATTTGCAGGGATACTTTCCTGCACCGTTCCTGTTCCCACCTGTTGCACTACATGTTGCAATAATGGAAAAGCGGCACGGTAATCATAAATATAAAGGTTCAGCTTTTTCAGATCATCATCGGCAGACCCACGGTCATGCAACCCTCTTTCAAACTGATACCCCAGCAACGCTTCCAGCGTCTGCCCGTTGCGCATACCATCCAGTATGAACAATGCTCTGCGCACTCTTTCGGAAGATAGATTTACAGCCATTACATCCGGGTTAGCAGGTGTGGCATGGCTCATATATGCACTGCGTAACACAGCTGCTGCTGAAGCATGATTCAATGAAGGCGCATGCACAAAGCCGCCATTATCCGTATACTCGTATAAAGGACGGTTATTGGCAGGTTTCAGTTTTTCCGGCACAGGGTCAGTGACAACCTTACGTTTGCCGGACGGGCGCACGTGCTCTACCCATCCATACGATCCGATGTAAATACCCTTCTGACGTTCAGCGGTCTGCAACCTGCGCTGTTGCGACAAACGTACATTGAACATACCCGTTTGCCAGGCATCCAGCCGGTAATTACATGTATCAAGATGTTCTATGAAACAACGCTCCAGCCTTGCAGTAGGCACACAGGCCAGCAACTCAATAGATCTCTTCATAGCAGTCAGGAACGCCGCTTCGTCCTCATCCCTGCCTATATCAAGTAAATACGCACCGATAGTAATGTTCCGCTGTGGATGATCAGGCGCTGCTTTCGAAACAGGCGCCCGCATCATTTCCCATTTGCTCAGATCTCCGCCGGGACGGATGTTAAGGAAATTGGCAGGACGCGCTTCCAGCGGGAAATTATTTCTCCTGAACCACAACCTCGACGCACTATGTAGTTGTAATGACAAACTTCTGCGCAACTGCATATACAACAGTGCTGCAGGTATAGGCTTGCCTGCGCCGAAATCCTGTTTTTCCAGCATGTCCAGGTCTTTGATCTCCGCCAGCCAGTGCATGTAGTTTTTCTTGGCACCTTCGTTATAATAAGTGATATGGTCCTTTTCAGACAATGGCACATTATCAATAAGATTAGCGGCATCCAGCGTAGTATGATAATGCTGATATATCAACCGTAACAACTGTGGTACTTTCAGTTCACCATTTTCATCAACAGTATAACCCAATAGCTGCAGGAAACCCAACGCATCCGTTTTGGATGTCATGTTCTGTTGCAGGTCTTTGTAATACTTACCTCCATATTTAAAACTATCAAGGTTCTTCAGATAATCCGTAGAGTAGCCGATGCGCTGAAAGATGGAAGCGCTGTTCGGCTGCAAACCAATTATATCCATTAATACTTCAGACGGATCACTACCTGGTTTGCCGACAAATGACAGCTTATTGAGCTGCCCTTTCCATATTTCAGAATAAGCCTTCAGTACTGCATATAGTCCATTCAGGAACCTGTTGTCAGGCATGGCTATACCCGGCACAGGCTGTGTGCTGTTCCACTTCCATGCTTCAAAATTACTGGTCAGCAGAACCCCATACGGCTGATCGCCTACGCGGATTGCCGGCAGAGGCCCACGGCCTGTTACCTGGTGCACAAAGAAACTACGGAGCTTATCCTGCTGCGCTTCATTCAACACCGGCCGTAACATTGTGTCAAAGTAATACCCTAATGTAGAGGGAAAGAGCGCAGTATTCATTGCTACCGCTTCCACCAGGTCTTTCCCATTGCTATTTGCAATATTCTGCAAAGATGTATACTCAATGCCCAGCGCATTGGCCAGATTCTTTCCGTCGCAATCGTCCACTTCAGTGAATAACGGCGCCTTTGCCTCCACTACATAACTTGTATTGCTAAAGTCGTCGTTCTTCGTATAACCGGAGCCATTATCATCTGTATTGTTGGTAGCGCTGCCCTGTGGTATCAAACTAAATCCTTTCGGCGAATAATGATGGTTATTGATCAACTCCTCCACCATCTTTTGCGCCGCCCATTCATTGGAGGAAAGGTTTACTCCCAGTACCAGTATCTTGTCGAAACCCTTGCTTGCCTGTGTTGGCGTCAGCTGGATCTTAAAGCCCATCCCGTTCAATATGGCCTTATCAAAGTCAGATACCCAGTCATAGCTTTCACCATGCAGCAGTTTCTCTTCTTTCGTAACAAACCCTGCATCTGCATCCATCGGGTCAGGCCCTACAAACAACTCGTCCGGTATCAGGTTACCCACTACTTCCTTTGTCACTGCATTGCCTTCATACAGGCTCACTACAAACCTGTCGGGTAAAACATTCACTCTTGGCGCCCGGCTCCACGCATCGGGCTTGGTCTGCTCCGGAGCAGGGAAATTCAGCCCATCGGCGCTTTCTATACCTGACAGGTCGTCACTCCAGTTGGTAGGTTTGGTTTGCAAAGCCACCCATGCTGCACGCTGCGGACTGAATGTTCTAGCCAGTACATTCCAGGCGGCCTTCTTCATGGTCTCTTTTTCCGCTCCCCCGTTTTTCTCCGCCTCGAACAATGCCTTCCAGTAGATGATGCCATCCTGCAATTCTTTTTCGGTCAGTAGCTTTTCATGGGTATGTATCGCGATGTCATCCGGATATATCCTTAACCACAGCTCCGAAAGATTGCCCGAGGTGATGAACCGGGTTTCTATCCTCACAGGCATGAAAAGAAATGGAATGTTGTCGTTCAATTGTTCTACTCCGCGACGGGGATGCGGATCGACATATATACCGGCAATGGCGCCCGACAATGCAATATCATCTTTCAGCTGTTGTTGTTTTGCCTGTACAAATGCCGCCTGTTGCTCCTTCAGGATTTGCAGCACTCCATCTGTATTGGTGCCGTCATTTTGCTGTAACAGCCCTGCCAGGTCAGCTTCCAGGCTGACCAACTTATTCTGCAGTTCTTTCTTTGAAGAAAGCAGCTGTTGCTGCTGCGCCATTGCCTGCTGTTGCTGGGCCTTTAACTGCGCCAATTCATTTTGTGCGGCTGAAAGGTTCTGGTCCAGCTCGGGCAACAGTTTCTCCAGTTCTGCTATCTCCTGTATGAGCGCTGCAATAACTTTCTTATCCGGCGTTTCACTGGATCCTTCCTCTTGCAACCGCTGCTCATCCTCCTGTATACGTGCGGCCGTCACTGTTTTTTTCTTCTGGAGAAAATCAATGTATTGTTCCTGCTGTTTCACTCTTGCGGCATAACTGCCTATTGCATTCAACGCCTCATTGATAGTCCTTATATCAGCCTGCAATTTTTCAATCTGTTCCCGCAATGCAGCTATCTGCTGTACATTAGGCGGCAGGGATGTTTCTTTTTTACTTACCCGTCCCAGCAGGCTAGTGGTAGCATGCAGGTTGAGCTGCGCCCTGTATAATTGATCGGAACTCTTTTCACGCTGCAAACGCAGGGCCTCGATCTGTTCCTGTTGTTCTTTTAATGTGGGCATAATGCTTTATTGTTTAGTGTAGTGTTAGCGGTTTTTTAGACAGTCAGGCTTTCCAGCATTTCCTTTGCATGTACGGCCACCATACTTGGCTTCTGGAACAATATAGACGCCATGTAAGCGGAATCTGCTCCCCACTGGTTGAGATCTGGTTGAGGAAGTGGAATAGCAGGTTTCGTACCTGCAGTAATGAACTTAATACCCGGATCAAAGTTTGTCCAGGCCAGGTCATCCCACGATAACCCGTCGCTTCCCTGGTTGAATGAAATATCCATGCCGAACCTGGGCGCACCAGGTATTTCCTGTATCACAAAAAACCATCCCAGGTTATCCGTAAATCCGGGAGTAGGTTGCGTACCTCTCGCCTGTTCTATAGTGAGATCAAATCCAAAGAACTTGATATCCGGCGCTATCTCTGCTTTATATAAAGGGAACTTCAGCTGCGTGTCAAACTCCGTATCGGAAAGATCAAGATCGATGACAGGATCATCGTCAGGCGTCTCGCCCGGTATCGCTTTCTGAGCGAATATCAGTGTGTTGGGATAACGTTTTAAAAGATCGCCGCGTATTACCAGTACCAACTGCTCGGCATCTCCTTCTGCATCCCGGTTGTTATGGCGTCCCAGTAAACTGCTCACAGGCCATGTGTGAATAGGCTTTATGTCTTTGTATTCTTCTGTGAGCTCTGCTTCGGTCTTATCTGCCTTTGGCCGGATAATACCTTTTACATCCCAGAATTGCCGGAAACTGCTGGGCCGTTCATCTGTAGGATATTCTCTCCATAGCAGCTCACGTCCCATTTCATGGTTCAGCCCCACCATGTAGGACTCAATAAACTTCTGGTTTGTTTTGAGTAATGAAATAGTATTCTCTGGTATCAATTTCAGATTAGGCAATAGCAATTCATTTGAAATATCACATAGTCCTTTATACATCGGATCTTCAAAATCAGGGTAAGCCATTGCCGGAAAGATCTTCTCCGGTACATCCATCTGTATATAGGACGGGAATTTTACATACTTGTTAAGACGTTTCGGATATGCCCTGTAAGGATCGATCGCATCATACAATTTCTTATGTGCATTACCCAGGTCCACAGCTACGAGGACAGGGTCCGGCGCTTGTAACACCAGTCTCCCTAACAAGTCCTTCAATGCCACCCTGAAATTCTTTGCTTCTACACTGTCAGCGCCGGGAGTAGTTGGCGTTGGCCCCGGCGTTACCGTTTCATCACTTAGCGTTAATGTGAAATCAGGTTTTACAGGTATATCCTCTAACTCTTCCGCCGCTTTAGCCGGATCGTCCAATGATTCTGCCGCAGCCTGATCGTCGGCTCGGCCTTTCAGGAAACGGGCCAGCGCAAAATATGCTGATACCACCGCTACTATCAGTATCGCAAAGGTCAGATATGCGCCGGTGATGAACATCAATAACAGCAGCAGGACCACGAGTATGATAAATATGAGCAAACGGTTCTTCAGCAACCATAATACAAGATGGCTCAGCTGGTAAGGGAAGATCTTCCCAGAGAAATCTTTGGTATTGGGCAAACCCACCGGCATCTTTTTAGGCGGTGCAGCAGTTAATGTGCCGTCGTTTATTTTTGTAACGAGATCATTGTATACCAGCGGACCGTTCGCGCCAAGTCTTTTTACCAGTTTGCCATTAGGACGTATCAATCTTCTGAAGGCGCCGGAGAATACCGTCGTCGGCAATATACTATCGCTGATCTGCTGATATATGGTAGTGGGACTGCCCATCACACGTGTATGCACAGGCTTGGTCATCGCCATCAGCACATTATCGGGCAGCTTTGAAAATGTTTTCTGCGTATACCTGACAGTAACCTGCATGAGGAACATGCTCGCCTTTATAAGCCGGTTCGCTTCAATGATCTTTGCTATCTGGCCCCATGCCTTCTGCATATACTTTTCCTGGTTCTTCTGTATCACCAGTGTTCCGAAACCCGCCGGCACACGTGTGCGCGGGTCCCTGTTCATGTCATTCACCCAGGTGCTCTTGCCCACATCCAGCAGTACTACATCTGTTGCTGATTTTTTAGCATGTTTGCCGCCATACAGCGGTACGGACACTATAGGATCTTCTGTAAGATCAGCCGCCTGTATTGCAGGCAGGTTCACTATCTTCTGCAGCTCCGCCTGGAACGCACTGGCGGGAGGATTTGGAAATACTGTTGATACCGTAGTAGGCGATTTCAATGCTCCTTCCAATCCGAGTATAGCAGGTTGTGTACCGGGAATTTCCTGTGTTACATCATCAGCCCTTACAAATCCCGGGCGGGAAGCATCCATATCACGGATACCGACCCTGGGGTCCATTGCCCGTGGCTCCAGCAGTTTTACCAGCGATTCGAAGTCTGCATTATTACCCGTCTGGAAAAACCATTCGTAATATACAGGCATCTCTCCCTTCGCGCCACTATCGTCCCAGGAAGGCAATTGCGCCACTACATTCGCAGTAGGCAATTCAAGTCCTGCTAGTCTTCCTGTTTCAAAGGCCGGCACCAGGAATGCGTAATACTTTGTATTTGCATCCAGCTTCCGAGGGCTCATTAAGCGACAAAACAACTGATCCGGATCGTTATTGACCGTTTTATTCAACGACAACAGGAACTCTTCATAATCAGACAACTCACTATCAGGTATGTCTGCATCGCTGTGCACATGCGCCCATAACCAGGTATCTTTGAACGGCGGGAATACCTCCGGTGCATTGATATTGATAGAAGGCAGCGGTATCTTCCTCTTCGTCCTCTCAAACTCATTTTCTTTTACCACGAGCAAGAACAGCCAGGGCCTTAACTTGTTGCCCGAAGGTGATGCCGGTGTATAACGCCAGGCAAAGTCTTCATCATAAAATTCTATAAATGCGAGGTAGTTCGGTTCGAAATTGGTGATCCAGTTCAGTGGCTCCGTACGAACGATCATATCCGATTGAATACCGGTAATGTCGCCCGGCCCTATCAGCGAAAAGTTCTTGGGAACATCTGTAGTATTGAGTGTGACCGCAATGGGAATTTCCGCCCGCTCCTTAACGGCGGCTGCTCCGTTACCAAGATCATCAGCCTCGATAATATTGGCGGAAATACCTCTTCTTGACCATGCATGGAACTGGTATCTGGCTATTTCTACACTCATGGTTAATTATTGTTTATTTCATACTGAGATAAGATCTGCACTTTGTTCTTCAACGCAGGCTGCTTCGCTGTAAGCGTGTTATACATTTCAACAGCTTCCGCATAACTGTTCGCCACCATACCTTCGCTATGCATCTTCATGTCACTGACGTTAGCCACCACATACTGATCCTGGTTCACGCTCACTGCCGCCGGTGCATTGACTGATTGCCGGTTTGTAGCATAAGACATTTTGGAGCTAGCGATCTGGTTCCCTTTCAGATTGGTCCTGAAGAGTGATTTCGAATATTTATAGATACCCGCAAAGAATAACATAAAGCGTTTCTTCCGGAGATAGCTCATCTCATAATCAACACTCTTACTAACCGCAGGCGCAATACTTAGATCTGCTCCAGCAGTTACTTTGAAGCCGCTTACATTCGATTCAAAAGAACGACGTGAAAGCTTTTCATTATCCTTCAGGTTGAAGAAATTGGCTGGTGCAAACCGTTCCTTCACTTCTGTAAAGGAAAGCCCGGTGGTATTGCTCATCACCTTATTGACCTTAAACAGATCAACATCTTTCGGTAGCCTGGTACCAAACTTCTGTATTGTCACCTCCATAGGCATTAGCCTTTCACTAAAGGTGAGCACTCCCAGCGGGTGAATAACGATATTAGGAGAAGGGGTCTCTTCCGGTTGTATCAGCTTCAGGTCTTTTACAGTTACATGCAGCTTGTTATTATCCGGGATAACCGCCTGCCAGTTCTGGTTGTTACCAAGCTCCTCGATCATACGCTGCTGCAGGTCTTCCGTAATCGTGGCCACGGCGTCCGGATCTTCGCCCCATGTTTCATGGAACCCGATAGTGATATCGAAGAAGAGGATACTGAAGCTCGCCTCTCCTATCACATCCCATGGTTTAGGCCCACTCAGCGTACCTGACAGGGAAATACCCATGATAACAGATGTGCCACGTCTGAGCGCCAACCCTGCATATAACTTTGCAATAAAATGGAAAGGCTCGAACTGGAACAACACGTCAAAACCCAGATAGCCATATACGTTAAATCCCGCCGCTGCCGCATACAGTTCAACCTTCGCCCCGAACTGGACAGTGTTTGAAGTCACAGCAAAATAGCACTGAACAGTGATACGCGGATTCTTTCCCGACAGCAGACTGATACCCAGCCGGTCCAGGCCCTTGAATCCATTTGGCAACTGTGGAATACTCGGGATCTCTTTAAAGTCAGGATGGAATCCTCCCACACTTAAAGCAAAGGTGCCGGCATCTCCCCATGCTACCAGCAATGCCAGACTGCCCGTTAGCGTAAATGCAAGCAGTCTCGAATCGTAAAGGTCAGCTCTGAAGAAAATAAAACTGTTCGGGATATCGATGATACCAATAAAGTTGATCTGCAATTTTAATACCCCTGCCTGTTCATTAGGTAAAGCAGCTTTCAGCACGCCCAATATCACAACTCTGGGATCAGGGAAATCAACGATCACACCCAGGTCCAGCGTTACCAGCGAAGGAGTGCCCCACCCTATCTTCGCCATCAGTCCAATTACAAAGTGGTCCTGTTGTATAGGGAAGACCTGTTTCAGATCGCTGATGATACGATTAATATTCGCCACCACATCTTCCGGGAAGAGAATGCTCTTCAGGGTATTGGTCTTCAAACCATCTACCAGTACATCTACTTTTATAGTACGGTGCAGCCCCAGTAAACCACCCAGCCCATTCAACGTAAATCCGAAGCCCAGCTGGAAGTTAAAACCGGAAGCCGTTACTATTATCAACAGGGAATATCCACTACTGCCATCAGGCATTTTGGTATTGATGATGCCGACAGCTTTGAAGGTGAACATGTCTTTGAACGACAATTCCAGTGCACCGAAATATTCACCATTCTTTGAATCGAAATACAGATAACCGCCACCTGTAACAATGCCGGCATTCACCGCTATACCTATACCATTAGGCGGCTTGAAGGAGATATCAATATCATGACCTGCGATGGCACCTTCGCCATCAGGGTTCGGTTTTAACGCAGCCAGTACGCCTGTACGGGATACTGTTGCAGCTATCACACTGCCTATCTTCAACTTGAAACTGATAGATACTTCTATCTGTTTTTCTTTGGTAGCCTCGTCGGCAGAATAAGCCAGTGTGATCACATCAAAGCTGACCGGTCCTAATGTGGCATATACCGGTATCGCTATTGTTAATCCATTGGCGCCGCCATCAAGGAAGAAACCTTTCTTCTGGCTGATGCCTATTGCTACATCAAACTTCTGGTCAAGCCCTTTAGCCGGGATCAGTGTAAACGGAAAACTGGTCTTTGTGCCTCTTCCAAACTCGAAGGCAATTGTAGGTTTAAACTTAAATTCAATATCGTCTTTAGAGAACCGGATACTTGTCTTTATCCTTCCGTAACCGAACTTTATCACCGGGTTCGCAAAGAGTGTCCCCTTCGTTACTTCATCCGTATTATTCTCCAGGATCATTTCCACGAAAGGATTGGTTGCAAGGGATGCATCTGCACCTTCACCTACACGGAATATGATACCCAGGCCGCCGGTATCGAAAGTGAATTTCCAATGATTGCCCAGGTCCAGCGCTAACTTGATCTCCCCGGTAATATCCATTACAGCGGCCTTCCCCTGGTGATCAAGAGGCACGAATACTAATGTGCTGGTTATCTTACTTTCAACGGTTTCACTACCTTCCTGGTTAATAGAGAAGCTGAGTGTTCGTGCCGACAGCATGTCCGCATTAGGGCTGGTGGAGCCGGGATAAGTATCGTAACCATAGGCTGCATCGATACTTAAAGGAATATTAAAATTGACGAATAATTTATTCAGCAACGTAAGGCCTACACCGCTTACAAACAGCATAGTATCCGACAGGTTGCGGGCATGATCTTCATTCTCCAGGCTAAAGCCTTCACCCACATTTTCAAAGAACTTACCAATAGCGCCGAACAGGTTAAGGATACCGCCTGATCTTACAGACTGATGATCTACTGTTTCAATGACCGACATCACCTTAAAGAACATGGGAGACCTTAAACGGAAATAGTTTAAGGTCATCAGGTTCATATATGCCGTGGTAAGCTCGCTGGCAGTCAGGTTTGGATTGCCCGCAGATGCAGCTGAAAAGAACTCCTTAATAACAGCTGATATCTGTATCAGGTCTTCCAGCACAGCAAAGAAAGCCAGTTCATCTACCTCGTCGGCCGATTTTTCGACATACAGGTTAATACTGTTCAGACTTGCACTTGGAACTGCAGGAGATGAATTTGCAAAGGAGGGGTCCAGCCCGAGTGAGGCCAGTCCTTCTTTCCGGTCTTCCAGCGTACCTCCAAGCATTTCCACAAACGGGTTCAGTATGTCCCGGGCTACCTTCACAAATTGTTGCAGCAGATTTTTATTTTCGGCCATTGTCAGCTAAGTTGTGGGGGTGTATCTGAAGTGGGTTCCAGAGAGGCGACATGTTGTGTGTAACAATTAGGCTCCTCATACAGATCATCATCCGGTAAACGGTACCAGAACTGGTGTTCGACAGACAGTTTACCTGCATCCTTTTTAATTCTCACCATACCTACATTGGAGGACCATACTACTCTCCTGGCGATATTATCTTCAAAAGCCAACTGGTGCCGTGCTACTACCTTTTCATAACCTTGTTTAACTGAAGGCGCAGAAGCGAGATTAATATCCGGGTCTATCGTATCAATGCGTATCTTCTCCGGTCTTGCACCTACGGTATCTGTATCGGGCCGCACATCTGCGAGGATGTTCAGTCTCCAGGACCAGTCAGCGTTCGGGGTAACAGTCGACCCCGGGAACCATCCCTGCGGCGAAAGTACTACCGGGTCCTTATGCCGGCGCATTTCGTTCCTCGGAGAAATAGGGCCGTTCACGTTCACCACCTTGTTCTTCCAGCCTAATCTTTCAGAAGGGAAATAAGCGGCTGACTGCAACTGCTGTAACCTTCCGCTGATGAGGATGTGTTGATTACCTACTTTATCCGATTCATTTTTCAGCGCACTGGATACCAGCTGTACGATCCTCGTTTTATCCGCTCCTTTGAAGTAGTCCATAACGGTAGTGAGCCCGAAATGTACATCTCCGGAAAGGATCACGACCTTCTTTAATTTCTGTATGGTGGCAAGGAAGCTTTCAAAGACGGCATAATTCAAAGCCCAGGCCTCAGTATCGGCGTATACATTACTTTTAATGGCGCTTATCAGCGGTTGTATCAACTCTTCAAATACTGCCAGTCCCAACACTGGCGCGGGCGACACGATGAACACAACTTCTGCTCCCAATGGCGGTGGTGTTGTGGGCAGCTGTTCCAGCAATGCTGCGGCCGACAACAATCCCGGGCTGCCATGTCTTGTTTCAAAGGCCCGCCTCGTACGTGTATCAAGCACGTAAGTAGTAGTAGGGCCAGTGGGTACATTAAAGTGCAGTTTTATTTTGGGGTCATTGCCATCAAAACCTAACAACGCATCAATACTATTAGCTACAGTTGTTGACGGCCCCTCTGAGCTGCCGGGCGCAGCCACCTGTTTTATCTGTGTAAGCAAAGTGGCTTTATCACCCGCTTCAAAGCTTTTAGGATCATTGCCCCATCCCTGGAACAGCGTATAGGCCATCAGTCCATTCCTGATAATATTCACGCCCATCGGATGGCTCAGCACCTGGTCCCGCCAGTCGCGGGTCATGTACCAGTCGTCTGTAATTTCATGATCGTCCAGCATCATATACACAGGTACATTAGCAAGTATCCTGGATACACGGGGCAGGTTATCGCGGAACTCTATTACATTCTTCAGCTCTTTCCTGAACATCCTTTTCATCTTCTTCTCCCACTTGTCCCGTTTTTCATTAGATGTATTATTGAACATCTCCTTTTCTTCAGCGTTCATCAGGAAATCGCGCATATCGGACGCACTATCATCAATCATGCTGATGAGATCATTGAAGATGGTATCCATCGCAGAATCACTGATGTCCTCCTTAATATTGGCAAGCTCCGTCGGCCACAGATGATTGGAGAAAGAGAACAGATATAATGCCACGAACTCATGAAAGGTAATAAGGTGGCTATCGCCATCATCACTCGTGAACTTTGCAGATTCAGTCGTGACGGTGCGACGCAGGTTAGGCGGAAAATTGGTCAGTGTACCGTTAGCAGTCTTAGTATTGGTAACGGTGATCTTTTCTTCAAACTCATCTCCGAACAATGCTTTCCCCTGACTGGATAACCAGGGCAATACCATCATCGGCACATCATCGGCATAGATCTGATCGCCTGTCAGGAAAAGCTGGTGAGGACGTTTGTTCGGCTCATTGATATAACTTCCTATCAGAAAATCCATTGAAGCCAGACCGTCCTTCCCTATACCATGCATCTTCCTGCAAGAGCCGTGCATAATGATCAGGTCTTCCAGGTTAGCGGGAGGAAGCGAGAATGATGGCAACTGTCCTTCCTTGAACCCGATCGCCATATTAGAGAAGTGCGAGGTAACAGGATTGTTCTGATCAGCAAACAATCCTTCCGACTTCAGATCACGCAGGGTACTTGAATTAGTATCTGTAAAACGAACATTGTAGCAATACACCAGGTTCTGCACCAGTGGCAATTTTGGCGCTTCAATGTTCAATGTAATAAATGCAATGTGGAAGTGCGTACCTATACGTTGCGTATCGGTCGTAGTTGTATAATCCGGCGGAATTTCCGGTTCATATACAGTGCTAGTCTTCTGGGTCTTGATGATCTCAGACCATAAATGCAACTCGATATGCTGTGGTTCAGAGAACGCCATCCAAATTGTAACCAAACGTGGTTCCACTCTTCGCAGAATGGGTCCTGCAAGTATTAGGGGTAATACAGCCATACATTAAATTTATAGTACAATTAATGCAGCCTCTCCGGTTCAATAAATCTTAAATGGGCGATTGATTTTTGGGGTCAAGCGCGGTAATGTTTGTCAGGGGTAATTAACACAGTAACACTAGGTTCACACCATAAATCTATACAGAATTTTGAACAAATGGTGTTTTTCGGGATTTTTTTTTGTTAACACGGGTCTTGCTATAAGCGCATAAGCGATTAGAGAACAATGATCAATTAACAAAAAACAGGATGCCTCTTATGGAGACATCCTGTTTCTATATAAAAATTTAACGTGTTCTATTTTGCATCCTGCAAGGGTACACTGAACATATTACTTACCCTGCCACCCGGCGTTACAATGATATAATTTAAGCTCATTGGTTTTGCGCCAGGAACAGGCAATGTGATAGGACCGTTATACAAGTTGCATGTCTGGTCAGGCTTATGACCATCCAATGTGTAATAAACCTGGCTATTGGCTACGAACGATGTGATCTCTGCTGTTCTTCTACCGGCAGCATTTGCAGCGAAAGTGATTTTCGCTTCCGGAATACGATAGAAATATTTCATTTGCTCCAGCTCTTGTAAACGTACTGGCAGTCGCTTTGTAGAGAAGTCGTCATAATCCTGTCTGTTCCTTGCGGACCATGCTATTTCAGATAATGCCAGCGCACGTGGGAACAACATATATTCCAGCTTAGTGTTGGTACCGATGTACTCTGTCCACAAGTTAGCCTGTACACCCATTACATGTTTCTGCTGATCGGCAGTCAGTGAGTCAGGACGCGGATGATAACTGTACACTCTTTCCAGCGGCAGGAAACCACCGATAGCGGTAGGCTCTGTTTGTTTATCTTTTGCCTGGTAGTGGTCGATGTATAAATGGCTGTTAGGTGTCATGATCACATCATGTCCCATTCTTGCTGCAGCGATACCACCCTTCTCTCCTCTCCAGCTCATTACAGTTGCGTTGGGCGCTAAACCGCCTTCCAGGATCTCATCCCAACCTACGAGGTTCCTGCCGTTCTTATTTAAGAATTTCTCTATGCGGGAAATGAAATAACTCTGCAGCTCATGTTCGTCTTTCAGTTTTTGTTTGCTCATCACACCCTGCGCAAATTTAGACTGCTGCCAGTGCTCTTTAGGCACTTCGTCGCCACCGATGTGAATGTATTTGCTTGGGAAGATGGCCATTACTTCTGTCAGCACATCCTCCAGGAATTTAAAGGTTTCTTCTTTCGGGCATAAGATGGCGTAATGCACGCCCCAGTAACCAGGCACCTGGTAAGTAGTGTCCTTACAACCAAACTGCGGATAAGCAGCCAAAACAGCCGTACTGTGGCCTGGCAGCTCTATTTCCGGCAGGATAGTGATCTTGCGGTCGGCCGCATACTTTACCAGTTCGCGGGCCTCATCCTGGCTATAATAGCCACCATGTTTCTCACCATCGTATACAAAAGGCTTGAAGTCGCCATACTGACCAAGAATGCTGGAGTCTCGCCATGCCGATATCTGGGCCAGTTTAGGGTATTTCTTGATCTCCAGACGCCATCCCTGGTCGTCAGTCAGGTGCCAGTGCAGTCTGTTAAATTTGAAATAGGCCATTACATCCACGATCTTTTTCATTTCATCCAGGGAGAAGAAATGCCTGCTCACATCTACCATCACACCACGATAGCCGAATTCCGGTTTATCGGAGATAACAACAGCCGGTACACCCAGGCTGCCATTCTGCACATTGATCAGCTGTAACAGTGATTGTAAGCCATAAAAACAGCCGATGCTGCCCCCTTTGATGGTGATCTTATCTATCCCGGCCGTCAGACTATAGGCTTCGGTACTATCGTTCTGCTCATCCAGAACAATAGCCTTTCCTTTGGCATCATGAGCTACGGTAAGCTTAATACCATAACGGTTCCAAAGGAACTCATTGAACAGGCCGGCATTCATTCTGGCGGCATCACTCTGTGCTACCAGGACCGTTTGCGGACCAAGATCGAACCTGCCATTAGCAGGTTGCATAGATAAGGGTTTAGGTATAATAGCATAGTTTCCCTGCTGCGCATAAGCGCCACTAACCCCTAACGAAAGAAGTAAAATTGAAGCGATCCTTTTTAACATCATCTGCTTTATTAATTTACGAGATTCAATTGCACATGAAAAGTTTAACACCTGTAACGCGGAATATACCTTCCTTATAGCATAATATTATCCAAATACTGATGGTATTTACACCGGTTTTCCATAACTGTTTGAGTTATCCGACAATATAATAAGAAATTAATGGGAATCAAAGTGGGAAACTGAATAAGGTACATGGAAAAGGCCCAACAGGCGTTGATCTTCGGTGCTTTGTTCGATCTATAGGCCTATTATCCCGCTATTACAGGCCTTTTTATATAGCAATGACTATACAAAAAGGCCTGTAATAGCGGTGTAGTAGGCCTGTAGATCAAAACCCGCAGGCTTACCGTATCGAAGACAAAGGCTTTTTCAACCAGGCGGCCGACCTGTTTCGGGTAGAAAGCGGGAACGGTTTAAAGCGCTTAAGTCCACCTATGCGTCGTGTATACGGCATATATGCGTCGTGTATAAGGCATGTGTAAGTCCTCTCAAAGACATAGCAACCCCATCCGATAGCCGGGACAGCGCCAGATATATTAAATTTTCTGATTGCGATTAATTTCCTTAACTTAATATGAGCATATTAAAAATAACAAGCAAGTTATAAGTGACCAAGATGTAGAACAGGAGCGTGAAGTAAGATAATATACCCCAGATCAACAGCAAAAGACACCCCAAATACACCCGCACCAAGCAGGTAAAACACAACAAAAGATGGCCAGATTAGCACTATTGGCATATGCCAATGATATGAAGGAAGGACCATTACAATTTGTCGAACAGGAAATCAAAGAGATCAATACCAACTTCGGAAATATCAAAAAACATTTAAATCCCGAAGTCCTTATCAGAGCTACCAAAGATGACATGTTCCACTTTTTCGCCGACCATGGTCCCGACATTGAGATCCTGCATTTCTCAGGACATGGGAACAGCCTCGCACTCTTCTTCGAAAAAGAAGGACAATTCCGGAAAGAAGGCCTGGCTGAATTACTGGCACTTGCTCCTAATCTAAAACTCGTTTTCCTGAACGCCTGTGCGTCCAAAGAGATCATAGACGTATTACATACACCTGATCCTGCCAATCCGCAGAAAGGGATCCCGATAGTGATCGGTACCCATCGTCCGGTATACGACAAGGTCGCCGCCGATTTCTCTATCTATTTCTATACTGCGCTGACCAAGTCATGGCAGATCGGAAAGGCTTTTGACTTCGCCAAAACCTTTGTACTCTCCGGAGAGCATTTTGCATTGTTCCCAAAAGGCACTAACCGGTATATAGGTACTAAACGCGTGGCCGTAACCGGCGATGAGCCGGAAGACGATAATAACGGCGAATTTCCCTGGGGTATTTATTATAAGAGCGCCCAGTCCGATGAATGGTCTATCACCCAATATTTAAATGAAAAATATGACGACAAAGAGAAATATTCACCTAATGATGAACTGATACGGGCGCTGGCCAACAATGCAAGCAGGTTATACACCGCCCTCACCAAAGAAAAAGACCTGGTGATCGAAACATTGTATGAGAAACATGATCTTTCGGCCAAAGAGATAGTGATCGAAGTAGAGAACATCAATGATAAATTTAACAGAAGGAACGGTCAGTTGAAAGAGATCAATGACCTGTATACTGCCTATATAAAAGATCCGCAGAGCCTCAGTGACATTGCCGACAAACTCATTAACACATTCCCGCTGCCACTTGGTAAGCTACTCCAAAGAATGTATTCATTCAGCAAGGAAAATCTTTTGACAGAAGAAGACTATAATGAATTCATTGAGCTGCAGATCAACTTTTACGAGATACTTGTTAAACTAGCTGCATCCACTATCCTCTCCGACATGCTGGAGATATATGCATGGATGGATAAGAACGGGAAACCATTTGAGCTGAACCCGGTGCAAAAAGAGATCATTCTTGGTTATTTCAAACAGACAAAAGAAAATGAAGACGACTTTGACTACACTTCCTTCATTGAAGTAGTTGGCCAGATATTGAAAACAAATTTAGAAGAAGAAAAAGGAATTACAACCTTCATAAAAGAACATCTGTCAGTTAAAAATGCCAATACCTATGATAATAACTTCTTCAACTCTCATATGCTCATCAAAGGTATCAAAGCAAAGGTATCTACGCTCAATACAACTGCAGCCTATATCTATCATTGTAAACTGATAGAACAAGGACTGATCGATCTGCTGAAAGAACTCTTCTTCATTCTGCAGTACAAGATGGTCGTGATCAAGAATGTGGAAGCGATCAGGAAACGGAACCTGCTGGATAAGACCTATTTTCACAAATACCTGTTGCTGGAACAACGGATCTCTGACAGGATGGAGGTGCTGGAACTGCAGTCGCTGCCGGAATATGCAGAGTCATATTCTGTCATACTGGTAAAGGAGATCTACCGGATGTTTGAATACCTCTCTCTGTCACCTTTCCTTATTGATAAAAACGTACTCTGCGAATATGATGGCGTGGACCTCTATTTTTATAATTATACGGAGGGCAACGGTATTGTCTACAAAAGCCTCACCAGCAGCGAAAGGTTGATCCACATCCTGCCTGAGACAAGTGAAATTGAGCTCGGAGGTACTACTATTCCCAAAACAACCATCCGTTTTATTGAAGAGATGACCAATAAAACTGACCGGGAGAAGATCAGGATCACGAACAGACTGCTGCAGCTGCATGCTGAATTTCTGTATTACAGATCCAAAATTGCAGCTATCCCTGTTACTGTTCCCAGTTCAATTCCCATAAACAGCGAACCATGAGCACCTTGATGGAAAATCCCTTCAAACTGCTGGAGTCTTATACAAAAGAGGATAAGGATATCTGGGGCGGCCGTACGACAGAGATCGATCACCTGTATAACCTGTCGTTCGCAGCCAACCTGATACTGATCTATGGTACGTCGGGCGTGGGCAAAACCAGCCTGATACAGTGCGGGCTGGCCAATAAGTTCAAAAGGACCGACTGGCACGCCATCTGGATACTGAGAAGAGATAATATGGCGGAAAGCCTGATCAGCACTTTGCAACAGGAAGCCGGTGAAACAATTACCCCTGAAACGCCGTCTGCCATCCCCGAGTTGATCCGGAAGGTCTATTTAAAGCATTTTAAGCCCATATTTCTCGTTTTTGATCAATTGGAGGAATTGTTCGTCTTTGGCAATAACGACGAAATACAGGGCTTTATAAGCATCATTAAAGACGTTTTAAACAACGACATCCAGTGCAAGATCATTCTTGTGCTGAGAGAGGAATATCATGGTCATCTGAAGATCCTGCAGGATGCAGGTGTATCTGTCTTTAAATCTTCTGTGAAAATTGAGCCGATGAGCATTCCTGACGCCACCGACTCTATTGTCAAACTATTGGACAAATTCAATATCCAGACACCTGAGGGCGATCACCGTAACTGTGCGGCCAGGATAGCGGCCGACTGTGCCACCGAGGGCCGTGTAGACCTTGCCAACCTGCAGGTATATCTTTTCTGGGCCTGGGAAAAGGCTGCGGAGAAAACTGAACCAGACGCTCCCATCGCTTTTACGCAAAGCATACTCCGCGAGATCGGGGAAGGAAAGAACATGTTATCCCGCTACCTCAATGCGGTAGTAGAGCGGGTATCCAGGGGGAAGGCCGGTGGCGTATGGTACCTGTTACAGCACTTCGTCTCGAAATCGCAGACGAAACAACCGCTGCGGCTCAATGAGATAAAGGATATTGATCCGCAAACGGCCAGGATGTGGCTGAATGGCCTGAGCAGAAGCAAACTGGTAAAGTTCTCGCGGGAAGGCGATAATGAGGTATTCTCCCTGGCGCACGACAGCCTCGTGCCACTGATCACACAAAAGAAAACTGCTGCATCCAGAGGACGCAACCGGCATCCGAGCGTGATAGGGAACCCCTTCAAGGGCTTACCTTCCTATGACGAGAAAGACGCCATTATCTTCTTCGGCCGGAGTATGATATTACGGGAATTGCTGACCTTCTTCGAAGACAGGAAACTACTGGTGATCGTAGGGCCATCGGGGTCAGGTAAGTCCTCCATCATCAAAGCAGGTATCATCCCGGCCCTGAAAAAGGATGGTTACCAGGTACTATACGGAGAACCCGGCGCCCATCCGATGGAATTCGGGCGTGACATCGTTAAAAGGACAAAGGAACTGAATGGCGAAAAGTTCCTTCTTTATATAGACCAGTTTGAAGAGCTCAGTACACAGTCATCATCGCAGGAAAGTGAAGAGTTCATCAAAATGCTGAACGCTTTAGCTGAAGATGAAAGCGCCGCCACCGCTAATATCAAGATCGTACTTAGTGTGCGTTCCGATTATGAATATGAGTTCGAAAGATCGCTCACCAACTGGCGGGAGTCCAAAAAAACCGTGCCCGATCTGATGGAGAGCGCTGTCCGTGAGATCATTACGGAGCCTGCATATCTCGCCGGACTGGAATACAAGCCGATCTACCTCGTGGACAATATTGTGCGGGACGTCATGCAATCTAACGGGACCTTACCCCTCCTTTCGTATGCACTTGAGCAGATGTATATCGAATATGAGAAGAGTGGCGTCAATGACGGTTACCTCACGGAAGATCATTACAACGCCATTGGCGGTGTTGTGGACGGTTTAAGACTTCGCGCAACCAAACTATATACAAGCTCCGATGCAGATACACAACGCACAATTAAGAACGTGATGTTGCGCATGGTATCATTGAGTATTAATGAAAAGGCCTCTAAAAGGATACTTGCAGACGAACTGGTATATGAAAAGCCAGAAGAGAACGAGCGTGTACAGAAAGTACTGAATGAACTTGTCAACAGCCGGCTGATCTCATCAGGCCCAAACGAAAGTGGCCTTGTATATTATGAGCCGGCACACGATTCCCTGATCCGTTCATGGAACCTCATTGGTGATTGGATAAAACAATATGGTAAGAACCTCCTCTACCTGCAACAGGACCTCTCAGAAGCAGTGAAGAAATTCAAAGAGAACGCAAAAAAGCTGTGGCATGAAGATTCCCGATTGGATACGCTGTTAAATATCCTGAAATCGTCCGACAACTGGTTAAACCAACCTGAAACGAATTTTGTAAAGAAGAGCGAACAACGCCGCTGGGAGCTTGAAGAAAGAAAATCCAGGCGACAGCAGGAACTGATAGAGGAACGTGATAAGGTTATTGCATATGAAAAGAAACAGAAAGAGCTGCTGGAGGAGCGGCTGTACAAACAAGAATACATCGCCGAACTGAATGAACAAAAAGAAAGGGCCTTAAAGGAAAAACTGGAGGAGGCTAAAGCTAAGACCCGTTTGCAGAAAGAAAGGACCTGGCTCACACTATTGGGCCTGTTATTACTTTCCATTGCGGCCACCTATGCATTCAGCCAATATAAGAAGGCGAACCGCAGCCTCAAACAGTCAATCAGCTATATTGACAGTATTAAAGTATTAAGGGATAAGGAAAGCCTTTCACAGGCGAAGTTGACACGACTCAACGATACATTGAACGTAAAGGCCAGACTTGCCGACAGAAAAGCAACGGAGGCAATGGAAGCAAGTGCTGTAGCCAGATCGGCAGCGCTTAAAGAAAGAGCCGCACGTCAGGAAGTGGAAAAACAAAAGAAAGAACTACTGGGCCAGCGGGCCGCACTGATCCAATCACGCGATTCCGTAAACCGATACTCGCAATCGCTGCGGAAATATTCGGATTCCTTACGTTATCAGCTGGCGATCATTCAAAGTAAGGATAAAGAAATCGAGTATACCAAACTAACTGCATCATTCCTTACCAAGTCCCGTTCATTAATGCGGTCAGACCCTGCGCTCGCCTATCAGCTGGCATTAGAGAGCCTGAAGTATGACAGCTCCAACAAGCGTATCAAAGATTATATCTATGACACGCTGAACAACAGGAACAGCTTTTATGAATCGTTCATCATAGAAAATGTGTATTCCGCTTTCTTCTCTGACGATGGCAAAAATGTGCTGGTGATACAGGGAGATAAGACCTTGTCTTTTCTCGACCTGGCCACGCACAAAGAAGTACCGGTACAGGTGCCTGCTAAGATCATCTCTGCACAGTTCAGTCACATCGATAACAGCGCGCTGGTAACTACAAAGAACAGCATCTACAAATATAATATCAATGGTGCGCATAAAGAGTCGCCCGAAAAATATGACAACCTGTTAAAAGCAGTATACACGGCCAAAGGAAAGATCATTGCGGTAACGCCTAATGAAATAAAGATCAAAAAAGCGATAGACCAGCCGCCGTTCATGACCATTCCTACGAAAGACAATACAGATGATACAGAGGTCAGTTCCAATGACACCCTACTTTATGTCAGGAAAAACGGTATTATCGAAGCTTATGATCTGACAAACGGCAGATTTATCAGAACATACCGGGAGCCTAACAGCTTCCTGGGAAAAGACGGTAATGGTTTTGTTGCTGTAAATGGCAACGAAATAATGATCGCCAGAAGTAATGGTAACAGGATAATGTACGGAAGATATTATCCACCGCTGGAAAACGGATACACAAAGATCTCCATTGTAAGCATAACAGATGATCTGAACAAGGTCCTTTTTCTGGCTGAACCAGAAGAGCGGCAACAGCAGCTGCAACAACAACAGCTGCAGCAACAAAAGATCAGTAAAAACTTCATCAGGACCGCCCGCCAGGTATCGCCTCCGGCGCTGTTTACATTTATAGCGCCGCGTTATATCAACAAAATGCCACCTGGTATTCCCAATAGCAGGCAGATAGTATTGTCTGATAACGGACAGCACATCATGACCGGCGAAAGCGGTTCACTAACCGTGTATGACAGAGAAGGAAAACGGCTGGACCGCTTTGGTGGATATACGAACTATCTCTCCTGGGCTTTTAATCCCGTTAATACCGATATGATACTTAGCATGAGCCTCGGTGCAGGCGGTTCCAAACTCAAACTCTGGGTAAAGGGAACACCGAATACATTGTCGGCTCAAAATAAGCTCAAAACATTCAGTGCGTCAGAACTTGAAAGAGCGATGGAAGATGTTGCGTTTCGCTGATGTTACATACATCAGCACTATTGAACATGATAAATGAAAGCAGCTGGCTAAAGTTCAGCTGCTTTCATTTATCACAGATCATCCCGGAAAGGCATACGTCTAATCCTGTGGTACCTTCACGAACATAAAGTATTACGTTACGGGGAATTGCGTAGGAGCCTTACCGATATTACCACAAAGATGCTGACACAAACGCTGCGGGAACTGGAAGATGACGGACTGGTACACCGGGAAGTATATGTATCGTCGCTGCCTGGCAATCACAAGGTACCGGTATTCAGTTTTTCAATATGTGCTGTGACTTCATCCGAAGATATGATGTACGTTTTTTCATCCTTCTTGTCCAGTTCATGATCCAGCGTACGGCGGAAATTGACGATCTCTTTAGACTTCAGCGAAGCAATAAAATCATTGTCTGTTTCCAGCACCTTTTCATTATCCTTCTCACGCCAGAAGCGCTCGATCAGCCCAATGATATTTTGTGCCGTCAGCAGTGTAGTTGGAATGTCCAGGATGTGCAGCGGAGCCAGTTCATTTTCTCTCGGCAACACATAGATACCTATATGCCGTCCATCGTCCGCTACAAAACTGGTTTTATAACACCCCTGTTGTGCTGTCAGAAAAGCATCTGCGTCCTGTCTCCCCATGATCTCTGCGGGCATGATCACGGTGACCGTTATGCCGTTCTCCGGACGCCATAGCAAACTTTTTCCATTGATCAGTAACTCCTGTGGCTGTTTCACCTTCCACAAAGACAGCAGAAAATTATTAAGATAGGCATGCGCCAGTCCCTGTGCGGGCAATTCGGAATGAAATGAATCAAACGTCAGACTGTCCAGTACATCTTTAATACCCTTTGCTGCAGCTGCAGTTGCATCCAGCTTTTCCTGCTCCGTATAGGTCAGCTGATTATGATAAGTAAATACCAATGGTTTTACATCATCAAAGTAACTGGGCAGTTTCACCTTCGGATCATCCGGCAACAGGATGATCGTTTTCTGAGGTCCCAGTTTTGCCATAGTAGCGCCCAGTTCAAATATCACGTTATCCTTAGGACCGTAGATCTGTGTACCATCCTCCGTAACATACGATACCATGTTATCATTGGATAGTACAATGATGGCGTAGTCATAATGGAACAGCTTCTTAAAAAAAGTCCATAAGGGAGTGGTGTGATTATCACCAAAGAAATCGCCTTTCCAGAGATGGATGGTAAAATCGTCCGTTAAGTTGGTATGGACCCCTTCTGCTACAGGCAGGCTGCCAGAGGAGGAAAATATAACGATATATGGTTTCATATGCCGGTATTTACAAGATGTTATTTGCTATCAGTACATGTATGAAGTAAGGAATGCCATTGATCTGTGAACGGTCTTTGCTTTTTTCTATATCGGATAATTTATCGTAAGGCACCAGGTCGATGTGTAACTTCTGGGATTGATAAAGCTCTTTATAAGCACGTTCTGTATTCCATCGTTTTATACGGGTATCAATATCTTCTGTATCCAGGTAATAATCCTGTAAAGGCAGAAAGCCGATCAACAGCTTCTCTGCGCACCAGCGGCGCTGTTCCGTCATTGAAAGCAACTCAAACAGCTCTTTACGTTCGGGGTTCGCTTCTTTACTGAAATACCTGAACAGCTCTTCGGACGCTCCCTTCTCATTTAATGCCTGTTTGATCTTCTGAAGGGAATACGATGTATAACGTAATTTCACCCATATATGGTCCGCCGCCCGGCGATTGCTTTCCTTATGTGGATAGGACAATGTCTCCCACTCTTTCCTAGCCAGTTTCATAATTTCTTTCGGATGCTCTTTCCAGTATTCCTTTTCCTTGATACCGGTATACCAGAAATTGATCAATGCCGGAAGATGATCAATGGTAGCGTTCCCTACCGCCAATATCCTGCATTCATCTATCAGTTGACCGAAGAGGATCACTGGTGTATAAGGGAGTTGTTTGTTCAGCATGTGAGAGATGTTATCAAACTCACTTTCATCAGCCAGGTTACAATAACAGAAGATCTGTAGATCAAATTTCCGCAGCGCGATCTTTCCCAGGAAACCATGGAGGTAAGCGGCACCTTGCAAAGCATCTTCCAGGCAGAAATAAGCGGTGATATGATTCTCTTCCTTTAAGGCCCGTAACATCGCCTTGTCATTGTAGTAAGCAGCGTCTGAAACCGGCAGTTCCTTAAAAGTGATCCTTTCTCCTGGAAAGATCTCTTTACGGATCTCGCTGGTGTAAGGGGCTTCATATAATGGGTTGTCGTGCGGATTATACCAGAGACAAGGGTAGTGCTCGTAAAACTCAGATTCAGCCGTACCTGCGTCCTGTGCAAACACAGTGATATTAACCTGATGACCGTTATTCAGCTGGATCGTATGCAATAGCGTCACCAACAGCTGCTTGCCCATTTCTCCAAAGCCAAACAGCAATATCTCTGTAGGTTTCCGGGACTCCCGGCATTCCCTGTAAATGGGATATCGGATCAGTAATTTCCTGCTGATGATTTCCTGGAAGTTCAGCCTGCGTACGACAGCATGACCGGACACCACATTCAGCTTACCAACAAAGTCCGCTGCCCGGGAATCTCTCAGATGAATATAACACTGCTTCTTTTTTGTTTGTTTCGCCCACAACAGATCTAATTCCTGCAAGGTCCTGATATTATCCGCATCTGCGTCTTCCAGCAGGTACACAGTATGCGCATTGACAGCATGGTTCCTTTTTAAAAAAGTGGATGACTGCGGGCTACCGTTCACTACCCTGATCCCTCGTTTTGCAGCTTCTATTTTCAGGTTGGGATCAGGCGCTTTATCGATGATCATGACCTTTTGTTTTTCTTTTTTCAGCGTGATGGCCAACAGATAGGTGATACTGTTCAATCCCGTGATGAGGCAGATCCTATCCCGCGCAAACCAACGCCAGAGAAAGAAACGGAGAAGGTTTTTATTGTTACCGCCTATGGCCAGTAAAAAAGCGACTACGAACGCATTGATAAAGAAAGATAGCCCCGCAAAACGGGCGATATCCAGTATGACTATAGCGCTGGCAGGTTCGTCCATGGAAGAGTTAAATGTCAACAGGTTGACGGCCCTGAAAAAAGCATTGCGGTATCCCTGATAATGGGGAACAGCATCGGCTTGTCCGGACAAAATAAATCCCCAGGTACCAAAGCCCACGGTTAGTATTACAAAGAAGAGCGGTAATACAAAGCGCCAGAAGTTCTCATTATAGCCAACGTTCCTTTTCCACCAGGGTATAGGGCTTTTAGAAGATGGCTGTGGAAAACATGTTTCGGCCCATTCCATTTTGTCGGGCGGCGGAAAGTACCGTTGCCGCTGTAAAACGGCGCCACATAAGGGATAATTGTTTTGCGAACGGGGAACGATCAACTGGTATAACCTGCCTGGATTACATCGTTTTCCATCTGCCGCTTCTATGATCATGTTCACCACATCTGACGTACCACCCTCTTTTCCTGTGTCTACGCCGTCCCATAATACGATCAGGTGCTCTGCAATATTAACAAGGCTGTTTGCCAGGACCTTGTAAGGAGTTGTGTCTTCCTTATCGTTACCGGCAACTTTTTTAGCAGCGGCCCGTTTTATGTAAGGTTTCAGGCACAGGGTTGTGACCAGTGTGTTACCAAACCTGTCTGTCAGGTCCTTCACTCTCTTCTCATCATCCTGCCCCGGCAATAGCAATAAAAGCACTTTAAGGCCCTTTTCAAGGGCTTTCGATGCTACGAGCATATCAGCGCCATCGGCAATACCTGAAACTAAAATAAAGTGTTCTAAATTGCCCTGTGTTATTTCGTGTAGTTTTTCGGCGACTGCATTTTCAATATGCGGCATGTCTTCCGGCAAGAGGTCACGATGGCCGCTATGTGCTATTACTTTTTTCCCACGCAGCACTGCATGAGAACGCAGAGAGAACTCTTTGAAACGCCTCCGGTAAAAAATGTTGTGGAATTTGTTCCGGATCATGCTGATTGGGATTATTTTTGAGGACTACTGCAATGTAACGCTTAATGATATTTGGTAACATATATTACGAAACATATTCGTTTCCATACTTTATAGATTAAAAGTATATTTCCAACTAAAATTATTATCGCATGCCATATGATGAAAAACTTGCGAACAGGGTTCGGGAGAGGTTTGAGGATCTCCCTAATGTGGAGGAAAAGAAAATGATGGGTGGACTTGTTTTTATGTATAACGACAAAATGTGTGCAGGCGTTACCAAAGATGAGCTGATGTGCCGTATAGACCCTGCCTTTCACGAAACTGCTGTTGAGAAGACCGGCTGCAGAACAATGTCCTTTGGCGGCAAACAAATGACCGGTTATGTACTGATCGACGAAACCGGCATAAAAAGTAAGAAGGATTTCGACTACTGGATAGGTCTGGCGCTGGATTTCAACAAGAAAGCAAAATCATCTAAAAAGAAAAAATGAAGCTCCCGACCTATCCAGGTTGGTCATTCTGAAAGTGCGTAGAAACACGTATGCCGCACCAGTTAATATTCTGCAAACTGTTTGTCAGGATAACACCAGAGCCAGCGTTCGCCCGGCTCGGCAGAAGCTATTACAGGATGATGCGTTGCATGATAATGGCGGGTCATATGTGTTTCCGGCGACTGATCACAACACAAGGTAACACCACAGGTTTGACAGGTACGAAGATGCACCCACTCCCCGCCATGTTTGATACACTCTTCACATACATACTCATCTCCTATTTTAACTTCAGTGATCTCACTCAGATGCTGACAGGTCTTTTCACTCATTGTCTTAATGTTTTTAGTTCAACGATCAGGTTATTGATAGTAATATAAAACTTTCTGCCGACTATCGGTGATAACAGCAACAATCGCTGCTACATGACTGTTGCTGTTATCTGTATCTAGCTATTTTTCCTGGGTAGGTTTACATCAATGAATTGTTGTACTGCCGCCGCTGGAATAACAATACTGCTGGTCCGGGAGAACCGCGCAATATTGATACCGTAAAAATGTCCATGTGTATCGAATACGGGCCCGCCGCATTGTTCCGGTCTGATCACCGCATCGTGTGTAAAGACACTTTCAAAGCCGTCCCTCCTGCCACTCTTACCACCTTTAAACAGCTCTGCCGGATGACTGGCTGGCTGTACCGGCCGGGTACCGAGCGTAATTTCCGCCGTATTGAGATTGCCATTACGCTGACTCTCAAATTTGATCTTATCCCCTGGCCAGTATTTAGACAATTCGCGGCCATAATCTTCCGCCTTGTTAACCGGAACGCCATGGATGCTGATCACCACATCGCCCGGCTGCAGACCACTTTCTGCGGCCGGAGATCCTGGCATTATAAAGGTCAATGCCAACGGTGAGGCGGTGGGCGCAATAGCAGCACCCAGGAATGCAAGGCTGCTCATTCTCGGTAACGAAAACTCCCGGCTTCCCAATACGCTTGTTATGCCAATAGTGTCGGGCTGGGGAGACAACAGGAACTTGCCCAGGCTATCCACCCCTTGCGCCGCAAGCGGGAATGAGATCCCTTTTTTCAACTTTGAAGGCAGTTGCAGTAACACCAGGTCTTTGGCCCTGTCTCTATAAAGGATTGTCGCTACTACCCGTTTGTTCCCACTTACAGTAACAACAGGTTGTTCTCCTACGGAGGAGTTTTTGCTTACAATAATAGACTTCCCATCTACGGAAAACAATGTACCGATCACTGTTTCTGTTGTCCCTTTGATCTTACTGGTGATTTTCAGACTTGTTCCATCATATCCGGTTGTTTTCAATGCCACGTTTATATCTTCAAGCTGTGGAACGACCATGAGACCGGCTGCAAGCCGATCATCCGGAACAGGATCTTCTCCTGAAGGGAACTGCGTGTAGTGCTCTGCTTTGTTCAGGGCCGTCCAGTATTTCCGGTAGAGGTCAACCGGCACTTCGTAATTGATCTTTTCACTGATATCAACGGCGCTGTGCAGTCCTATAACACGGCCGAGGTAATCGAACAGGGGGCCACCGGAATCGCCAGGTTCCATGATACAGGAAGACTGTACAAAGCCCTTATCATTCTTCACCTGGGTAATACGGCCAAAACGCACTGCTGGCAATGGCTGGTTCAGGCTTTCGGGATAGGCGATACTGATGCAGGGCTCATTCACTTTCAGAGCGGCCGAACGGGCCATTTCTGCAAACGGCCATTGTCCCGGACCAATGATCTTCATCATTGCCACATCCGGTAAGATGGGTGTTTCAGGAAAGTTGATCTTTCCAAGCGCCAGTGCAATGGCGGATCTTCCGTCGGGGAAAGTGACCTTGTAGGTCTTTCCGGGGATAGTTGTGTGAGCGACGGTCAGGATATGTCCTTCGGCAGTCACTACGACCCCGCTGAACTGGGCGCTCATCTGCTGATTAGACAGGGTGTCATATCCCCAGATCCTTACACTGGCGGGATAAGCTTTTTCAATGGCAGCATGAATAACGGGAGGTAAAGTTTCGGCAATACGTTGGCTGTAGCTATTCCCTGCAAGTAGTGTCAGGAGAATAACAAATAGTTGGTTTTTTCTCATTTTTATCGACCCGGTCTTTAAAACCGGCGGATAAAGATAATTCTCCGTTTGACATCCTGTATATGGATCGCCGCAAAGCGGCTTCACTACACTTACCCTGATATTATTAAATATATAGAAAATTCTTATCTTGCGTTATCATCCCGCATCCCGGGGACAATACATGTATGAGACCTATACCTAAGTGTTTTACACTACTATTGCTGTTGCTAACAGTGCTCAGCCACAATTCCAGAAGTCAGACCAATGATCTGTACAGTTACCAGGAGCTTTCGCACCTCTATTACCAGAAGCAAAAAGACTCCCTGAAGAAAGAATGGACCTGCCCTGCCAGGTATAAAGACAAAACCGTCCAGAAAAAGTACAAGGAAATATGGGACGAAAGGACCAGCTTCTTCCTGGATGCTATTGAGGACGACGATTACGTACACGACAAAGAGCTGTACGACTACCTGGGAGGGATCGCTAACGAAATTGCAAAGGCGAATAAGAGCTACATGCCCGTTCAACCGATGCTGTTCATTGACAGAAGCCCTTCCGTCAACGCATATGCCATTGGTAATAATGTGGTAGCCATTAACCTTGGTCTGCTCGTTTTCGCACGGTCCCGTGAAGAGATCGCACTCACACTGGCGCATGAGATGTCGCACAATATCCTCGAACACGCCGAAAACTCTATGAGGAAGCGTGCGGAGTGGCTGACATCCGACGAGTACAAACAATCACTGGAAGACGTACTGGATTCCAGGTATGAACGACTGACCCGCCTGAAGAAAATATTTGAGAACTATTCTTTCGACAGAAGTAAGCACCAGCGTTATCGTGAAAGTGATGCGGACTCGATGGCAATTATCCTCCTGAAGAACGCTCATCTGGCCTTTGATCCTGCTTTCTTCCTGCGCCTGGACAGTGCCGACATGGTATATCACGAGCCGCTTAAACAACCGATCAAAAACTACTTTTCACCATACAGTGTCACAATTGACGATGCCTGGTTGAAAAAGCGCTCCAAAGGTCTTTCAACAAAGAGCTATAATTTCCAGGAAAGCGTGGCCCTGCAGGATTCGATGAAAACGCACCCTGACTGTATCGTACGTTACAACAATACGAAAGCAGCAGCTACGACCGGCCAGCAACTGACGCCTGTACCTGAACGTATCAGGGAAAAAGCCGGTAAAATGATGATCTGGAATATGTACTGTAATATGCATCTGGCGCCTTGCCTCTACCGGATACTGCTGGAAAAGGACAGGGGCTCCAATGACCCGTGGTACGATTTCATGCTGCATAACATTATGCTGGAATTATTTCACGCAGACAAAGAACTGCACCGTTTCGCCGCCATTGGCGTGACACAGAAAGAGTATATCTCCAAAAATTACTACGAGCTGCAGACGATGCTTGAACAAATACCCCGTGAAGAACTGGAGAAAAGTTGTAAGCAATTCCAAAACGCTGCTTTCTGGAGCAACATGTCCGCGTCTGAAAAGGACCTCAAAAGCCTACTCAATGTTCTTACCATTGATGCAGGTACTACGGGTGGTGCAGGCGTAAAAGCAGCGAAAGAGTTTACAAGCAATAATAAAAGCAGTTTGTATTGCGAATTCGCAAACGATATTGAAAAGAAATAGCTTCAATCATAATTCACCCTATATCATGAAAAAATTCTTTCTGGCAGTACTATTGGCATTTACCGCTTTACAATATAGCCACGCCCAGACAAAAGTGTTCAAAGAGGTGAGCGAAGGGATCTCCACAAAACTTAAAACCATCATGCAGGATGGTGCATTGGTCGGGTATCTTTCGTTTACCGAACTGGAAAGAAGTGATAAAGACTCCTTCAATTATAAGATCACCATCATGGACGAAAACCTCAATGACCTTGGGGTGGTTACTTTCAAAGAACTGAAACTGGACCTCCGCCAGGTGTCGTTCGAGAAAGATACCTTATGTCTCGCATACCTTAAAAGCAATGTTATAGGGTATGAGTTCGGGAACAGGGGCAACCGTAATGAAGCGCTGAAGAATGGCTATATGTCCGTGTTTGCGCAATTTATCAGCCTCGATGGAAAGATTGCCCATACTGCAGAAAAAAAACTGACAGTTAAGGTACGCCAGGCCTGGGACTTTGCACAATATGGCAATGATCCTAACGAGGCGCTGAACATCTTTCTGCAGATGAAAAACATCAAAGAAAAAGGTTTTGTCTTCTTCTTTGCCGACAATGAGCATAACTACCTGCTTGTGTATAACACCCAGGGAGAGTTGCTCTGGGAAAAATATATCACAGAGATCGCGGACCATTATTATATGCTGACCTCCTGGCATGATGTACACCTGTTGCTGAAAAAAGATGAGCGTGTACACTTAGGTGGTTATTCCCTGATCTCTTATGATGTGGACAACAAATCGGGCATTCTGAAATACCCGCTGGAAGACAAGAAAAAGAACCCCTTACAGGTAGTATCATTTGATAATGATCCTGCGACAGGGAAACCTTTTATCAGCGGCTACATTCTTAAATCAAGACCGGTCAATAACTATGAAACAGTAAAGGGTCTGACCAAACGCCTGTATAAAGGAGTATTCACTATCAGCGTGAACGGGCATGATAAATCAGATGTTCAACAGTTATTTACTTACTGGGATGACAACTCCAATCCCGATGTAACCCGCAAAGGGTATATGTCTGCCACACATGGTTATATGATACCCGGCACCACCTTTAGAGACTACAACGGGAACACCTATTTTGCAGGTTCCAACATGAGCAAGAAAACAAGATGGGGTTGCATCGCCAGTTCTGTTATTACGGCTCCGCTGATCATGCCGCCTTTGTTTATACTAGGTTCTGCAGGAACTTCGAAATTCCGGATCACCGATGGTGTGCTCATAAAACAGGACTCCACCGGAAAATTAGCCGAGATAAATACGATCGAAGCTGCCAGGGGCCGTGTGCTATCAGGCAGGGCGCCAGGTTATATGGCGGAAAAACATGGTTTTTACACAGTATCTGCTTCTGATACGAAGTCTACATTCCTGATCATGGATGATGACAAGAAAGCGACTATTTACAATGTTGATCAACATAAAATAATACGGACCATTCCTCACAAGGATGGTAATATCCGTACTTCGCTTTATCCTGCTAAAGAAGGACACGTTATTGTGTCTGAATATAACAAGAAAGAGAAGTACACGAAGTTTTCGATAGAGTCTATCTAATTATAGGAACGGCGCCTCACGAGAGGCGCCGTTTTCTTTATATACAACACACAAATAAAAGCTTGTTAATAATCAGTGCGTATTATTTTTTATTCTTTGTCTGTGCAGATAGATCTTTGCTGATTCACTCGCTGTGATAATAGCCCCGCCCAGGATGACTATGTCTTTTATCACCAGCCTGCCGCGTCCGGACAAGTACGGGAATCCCCAGTTATGATCTGTCAGGTGCGGCACCCAGCTTTCCGGCGTTGTTACCAGGAAGGAAAGCGTTCCCAGGCTCATAATAAAGATCATTATACTGCCTATCATACTGGCAAAGGGTACTACTTTATACAACGCTACGAGTATCGCAAATGTAACCAGCATAATACCCAGGCCTGTAGAAAATCCATATGTATTGTTCTCAACATGCCACTGGTGATTTTCAGCAACCAGTTCGCCTTCTTTATTTATATGACCTTTATATTCGTCAGGATGATTATAAAAGAATGACATGAATGGGCTATTCGCCACAAAGGGGGTAATACCATCAGCTTCATAGGTGAAAAACTTCAGTCCGCCAATCCATAGAAAAACAACCACAATACCCAGACGCACTGCCTTCTTACCAAATTGATCGAGGTTAGATATAAATGTTACTAATGAATTTTTCATGATCTTCAGAGTTATTTGTTTGTGTGTGTTTGACGATGTAAAGGTAGATACATCGGTCACGGCGGAACATGGACGATACAGTCCTTCACTTGGACAAATCTGCCAAAGCGGGGGAATAATAATGAGGGGAATATTACTGAGGTAGATCCGCAACAATAGAGATACCTGTCTTTTGGCGGAAGGTCTGGGGGGACACCTTCGTAAACTTCTTGAAGAACCGGCTGAAATAGAACTCGTCGCTGAATTGCAGGGCGAAGGCGATCTCCTTGATACTACGCCGGGTCAGGTGCAGCTGTTTCTTAGCTTCCAGGACCAGGCGCTCCTGGATCATAATAGAGGGCGATTTCTTGAAATACCGGGTGCAGCGTTTTGTGAAGTTATTGGGCGACATAGCCAGCAGGTCCGCATAATCGGCAGGCTTGTGTAGCGTGAGGTAATGCTCGTCTAACAGTTCCCTGAACTTTTCCATTTGTTCATCCTTCTCCTGCAGCTCCTGTTTATTAGCCGCAGACTTAAGTTTGATACTGCTGGATTTTGCGAGCAGCAGCTGTAGATATCCCCTCATCACGATCTCGTCACAACCAGATGCGTCAAATTCTGCGGTTAACTCGTCCAGCAGGTTCCGGAAACTCAGCGTTTCCCTTTCATCCAGTTTTACCGAGGGCTCTATATAGATGTTATTAAACAGTAATCCGTTACAGGCAACCTGGGCTTTGTGGTACTCTATGCAGTAAAAATCGCCATGGAATTGTAAGATAGTGAGATCGCAGGGTTTCGTCTGTTCTATGTAGATTATCTGTAGAGGGGTGGAAAAGAGTAGTACGGGGCCTTTGAAAGGGAAAGTACCGAAGTCGGCATGGTAGAGGCCCTCTCCTTCCCAGATGAAAACAACGGTATATTCGGAGAACTGTGCAGGGGAAGAGAGACAGTTGGGGTCCGTATTCAGGCTGAGAAGTGTTTCGCCGGCGGAAGAACAGATTCTTTTCATGATGGATGATTAGGTAGACCGTTGCAAAAATAAGGAAGTCGGGGGATTATGATAACAGTAAGCGACAAAGAGAGATGACAATAGATTTTTTGTCAAAAAACTTGACAAAAAATCTATTGTCATCTCTCTTTGTCACCATAAAAAAGGGTGAGAAGATATTCCTCCCACCCTATTAATTATAAAGTTTCTTACTTCACAATCTTAAACTCCGTCCTCCTGTTCAGCTTATGCTCGTCCTCACTACAAGTCACCCCATTGCCACACTTATTCCTCAACTTCGTCTCACCATAGCCCACTGACTTGATCCTTGTCTTCGTCACACCTTTACCCACCAGGTAGTTAGCCACTGATGCGGCACGTTTCTGGGAGAGCTGCAGGTTAAATGCATCGTTACCACGGCTGTCGGTATGTGAACCTACCTCTACAATGCTACCAGGAATATCTGCCAGTAATTTAACTACTATTTCCAATGATGGCTGTGCATCGGCGCGGATATCCGCTTTATTAAAGTCAAAGTAGATATCAGGAATTACAGGCTCGATCGGTGTAGTAGTAACGCTATCCTCCACAGGTTCTGGTACAGGCGTAGTCGCCACCGGATTACCCTTAGGGTCAATACCGGTAGGAACGGAAGTACTATCTGGTTTTGCAACCGGAACTTTATTAATAGTATCCTGCACAGCGGTTGAATTACCATCGCCGGTTGACGGCTCGTCTATTTCCAGCTCGCCCTCTTTCAACCTTGCCACAGTATAAATATCATCATTACCAACACCACCGTCCCTGTTGGATGACAGATAAGCAATACCAGCTTCTGTCACGCCAAAGGCAAAATCATCCTGCGGAGAGTTAAAAGGATAACCCATATTCCTCACTGTTCCTTTGGTCTTACCAGTATTGTCGAGCGCTATGCGAAAGATGTCCAGTCCACCCATACCGACGCGGCCATCGCTTGCGAAGAAGAGAACATGTTTTTTGGTCACCGCCGGACTGCGTTCATTACCGGGAGTATTCAGCTCTTTCAGGTTAAGAGGCGGTCCCCATTCACCTACGGCTGTCCTGTAACATACATACAGGTCTGTTCCTCCGGCGCCTCCGGGCATATTAGAGGAAAAATAAAGCGCCATGCCATCTTCAGTAATGAATGGATCACCTACGGAATATGCGGTTACATTATTATGGGTGAATGCCAGCGGTGCTGACCATTTACCACTTGCATCCTGACGGCTGCTGTAAATTTCAATGTTAACGGTAACAGCTCTACCTTTTGCACGGCTGCCCCTGCCGGGAATACGTGTCAGGGTAAAATACATTTCCTTACCATCCTTTGTGAAACTGGCCGATCCTACGTGATAACCAGTGCCTGTTTCCAGTGGAAACAGCTGAACACTGTCGCCATTACCCGGTTTGTAGAACAGGTGCAGGTAATCATTACCTGTCCAGCCATTCAGCAAGGGATCTGGCGTATTACGTGTATCGAAACGTAAAAAGCGGCTATGCTTTTTAGGCTGATGTGCTTTGTCTGTAAAACGATCTGAAGTAAAGACCATACCACCCTGATAAGACACAGCGCTCCAGTCAGACTTCTCTGAGTTCAGCGGCCTGTTATTGTCTATCTTCAGAGGAGAAGGCGTTTTCATCCAGCTGATGGCAGAATCGCAGGAAGCGATCCATGTATTCTTCAGTTCTTCAGGAACATTCTTACCTGCCGTTGCGTAATTCTGGTATTGTACTTTCGCCTCGGCATACTTTGAATTATTCTGTAGTGCGCGGGCGTAGAAGAACAGATTGTCAGCTTTACTACCCGGCATTCCCGTAGCGATGGCATACCAGCGTTCCGCCTGTGCATAGTTATTATTCAGGCGGTAACAGTCGCCCAGACGTTCTGCAGCATGCAGGGTGGCCTTCTTATTGTAAGCCTCTTCATAAAGGCTGATCGCTTCTGCGTATTTAAAAACCTCGTATTGTTTATCCGCCTCCTTAATGACATATTGCGCCATTGAATTAACCGAAGAAAACAATAAACACAGGCTAAGAGCGTAATGTATTTTTCTCATTGTCAATGGATGCTTTTTAGAATACCCGTGGCGTAGCCATTCTGATATTTTGTTTATTGAATGTGAACCCGACAGATATTTCGTGGGTACCGCCACTATAACTCTGCAACGGACCTACAGAAAAATCATATGCGTATCCTACACGGAGGTTCGGTACAGGGAATACTTCCACTGCCGCCACTGCCGCGTTACGGTACATCAGGTTTTTCTGCAGATACCCTTTATCATACATCTTCAGACCGGTACGATAAGAACCACCTACCCACACTATGTCCTTATAGAGGAGGAAAGCATTCAGATCAAGGCTTGTAGGCCCTCCGCGGTCGTCCTTCAGGAGGAAGGATGGTTTCAGCTGTATGTCTTCACTTACCGGTACCAGCATACCTGCAGTCAAATAATAATGCAGTTTGGTTTGTGGCAGCCAGGTGAAACGACCTGTATTTTTAAAGGCCTGTACCAGGATGTTATCTACCGATAGCCCCGCATAATACCTATTGCTTGAATAAAAGATACCTGCCCTTGCATCAGGCGTGATCCTGTGCAGACCTGCCGGCATCTCCGTTTCAGGATCGTTGGGATTCAGCGTACCGCCATCGATACCTGATTGTATAATACCGGCGCTTAAGCCGATAGCCAGACGGGAACTTCCTTCTTCATTCAACCGGATACGGTAGGCATAACTCGCGTAAGCAGATAAATTATCCTGTGCTCCCAGTTTGTCGCTTGCCACCTGGAGCGCCAGACCTACATTACCGTCATTGGCAATCGCGTCTACGGCCAGGGAGAAACTTTTTGGAGCCCCTTCAATGCCTGTCCACTGGTTGCGGTAGAATGCATGCAGGTTCAACGCCTCCTTATAACCGGCGTAGGCTGGATTGATATAAATGCCATTGAACATGTACTGGCTGTACTGTGCATCCTGTTGTGCATGCACAGTAAGTCCCAGAGATGTCAATAGTCCGCCTATCAGAAATAGTTTTTTCATAGTATAGAGCGCTTATTCCTTTACTTTTTAAAAGTTCTGATCAATGTTACATACCCCTTAGATACTTCCCATTCTGCGTTAGCATTACGCTTGATACGCAGCAGGTAGTAATATGTACCCTCATTCAGTCCATCGCCTTTCCAGGTGTTCTGATAACCTTTCTGACGGTACACCTCATTTCCCCAACGATTAACAATGATCAGCTCATTATCATAATATTGGTTCAGGCCTCTTATTTCGAAATTGTCGTTTTTACCATCACCGTTCGGAGTGAACAGGTTAGGTACATTTACTGCAGATGATGTGATCGTAATGTTTACGGTCGCTACGTTAGAGAACACTCCGTTGGCATCAGCAACACGGTAAGTAAAGACATCCTCGCCGGAATAACCAGCTGCAGGTGTATAAACGATCGTACCATCTTCTTTTACAGTTACGGTACCATGTGAAGGCCGTGCGATGATCTCTACAGCACCTTTATCAAGTGCTGAAGTACCTGCTTTATCATTCACAAGCACCTCGATGGTTACCGGTGTATTCGCCTTAGTTTCCGCTTTATCATCTACAGCAACAGGTGCATTTACCTTAGGTGTAACGGTGATATTCACTGTCACAGTGGTAGTACCACCTTTGCCATCGCTGATCACAACGGTAAAGCTATCGTTACCGGAATAACCTGCTGCAGGTGTATATGTATAAGTACCATCAGGATTTACCACTACTGAACCGTGGGCAGGATCGGTGCCTTTGGTGAAGGTCAGTGCATCTCCGTCAGGATCAGTACCGGTTACATTGCCGTTTACAGGTTTATCCTGTTCTGTTGTTTTGGTATCGCCGGTACCGGTTGGCGGGTTGTTGCCCGGAGCAACCGGATTAACAGTGATATTAACTGTGACTGTTACAGTACCACCCTTACCATCACTAATAATAACAGTGAAACTGTCGTTACCTGAATAGCCAGGATCCGGTGTGTAAGTATAAGTACCATCAGGATTTACTACTACTGAACCATTTGCAGGATCGGTATCCTTTGTGAAGGTCAGCGGATCACCGTTAGGATCTGTACCGGTCACGCTACCGTCCACCGGCTTGTCCTGGTCAGTTGCTTTAGTATCGCCGGTACCTGTCGGTGGATCGTTTGCAAGATTGAACGTCAGTGTCAGCGTCTTGGTGTCCTGCAGATTACCACCGGCACCCATGTTACCATTGTCATTGATATTCACCGTTACAATAACAGCAGCCGGCGGATTGTCAACCGAAGTATAGCTAAGACCGTTGGCCTGAATAAATGCGTTGATATCTGTGATCTTACCATCTAATATCAATGCACCAGGCGTACCACTCACAGTTACACCGTTGCCGGATGCAGCACTGAGTGTTCCTGATGGTGCAGAGATAGAAACTTTCACGGACGCTGTTCCTGCATCGATATCGGAGAAGGATATACCTGGCAAAACTGTTTTCACTTCCTCATCCATGTTCTGGCCTGCAGGAACGGTTGCTACCGGAGCATCATTTACAGGATTGATAGTAATGGTCATAGTAGCCGGTGCAGTAGCATAGTCACTACCGTCGCTAGCTACCCAGTTAAAGCTGGTAGTTCCCCACCAGTTGGCATCCGGAACAAATGTAATGTTACCCAGATCAGCAGCAGCTATTTCCTGACCGATGGCAATTGGCGTACCATTCAGTTGTAAGCTACCACGAAGCGGCAGGGAAAGCGCCTTGATCTTATCCAGCGGATTATTGTCAACGTCTGTATATTTTCCGGTGAAGTCAGTATTATTAAAGGCCAGTGTATTGTCTTCGTCACCGCTTACGTTACCATTGGAAACTGTAGGCAGGTGATTCACTCTAACGGTAACAACAAAGGTATAATCTGCTCTGTCTGCATCAGCATCGCTATTTGGAATAGTAATGGTAGCAGTATACACACCTGCTGCGTGAGCGGCCGGATCGAAGCGAACTTCGAAAGGAGTAGCAGCGCTGGCAGTTAATGAAGTAGTAACTGGTTGCGTTGTAATAACAAAACCAGGATCACCGCTGATGCTCACTAATGGTGTACCCGTCAGTGTCAGCACACCGGTACCGGCATTCTGAACATTAAAGGTGTGCGTGATGGTTGAACCAGTAGTTGATCCGAAATCAGTGCCGTTTGCCGTATTGGTAACAGTACTGTTATCTGCTATCGAAATGTTATTACCCGTTACGTCAGCAATTGGCTGAGTCAGAATTTTGATAGTCGTATTAGCGGCAGGTCCGTTTTCAACACCATCATTTAGAACGATCGTGATGTTACGGTCTGTCAGATCAGGTGTTTTGTTTGAGTTCGAATATTCGAGCAGCTTGATGGCGGCTATATAGTCAGCCTGCGATGCACGTCCGGAGAGGGTAACAACACCTGTACCATCACCGGAAATAGTGATACCAGCAGGTAATGTGCCATTCAGGCGAATACCTTCCTGACCAGCGTTCAGAATATTTGTCAGTGTGATCGTAGCGCCATAAACATCACCGCCATCAGGATCTATCGCCGATAAGTCGTTATCTACGATCTTTGCGCCAGTTGTGCTACCGGCAGTGAAATAGTTCAGGTAAGAATAACTGCCACCTGCGCCAGAGCTATGGTCGGGGTCCGGATCGATGACCGGGCAGTTATTTACGTTGATCTTTTTGGTAATTATATTATTATCGTAATAACATTCTTTATAGTAAGGGTTCTGCGTTGCCAGTGACGCTAATGTAAATGGCGTACCTACAGCATTGCCTACCCCTCCCGGAACAAAACTACCATCATCATTAATGATCACTGTCAGGTCTATATTCAGATCAGGGAAACCACTGAGGTCCAGATCAAAGCTGAAAGGGTTGCACTCTCCCATCTTTATCTGATGATCGAATGAACTCACATACAAGAGCTTTGCCGCAGGATTCGTTGTTGGATCTCCATCATAAAAGGCGACCGGCATTCCTCCGGTAGCATTACCCGACCCAGGGTTACATACCTCAACATTCACTTTTACCGTTTCGCAGGAGCTTCCTTTTGAGAAGGTTATATTAGAAGTATTAAAAGCAACGTCAGGACGGGCGCCGAAGAAGTCGGTCGACATCAGGAACTGGTAGTCCCTCTGGGCTGAACCAGCTTTATTGGTAACCGTTAACTCACTTTTATCAGCGGACAATTTGAACCTAAGATCGTACGCTGTCAACACCGGTGCCTTGAATCCTACTGTGTTCAAATGATCGTGTGCACTTGAACTATCGAGCGGGAGGTCCTTGAATGCATAGTTATCATCACGTCTACGGCTAGAATAGCCTACCTGTTGAAAATAGTACCCTGTAGCAGTTTCTGCTACCAGGTCAATATATCCATAAACCGCCACGGGATTCTCATTGCTCTGATAACTGGAGTTCGTAGCATTGGCATTTTCATTGAAATATATAAAATTGGTTCCCGAAGGAATCTTAAATTTCGCTGTTACACCTTCAGTAGGATAAGACTGAGCAGCAACATACTTTGTATCCGAATCAATAAATTCAGAACTCATTCCCTGGCCTACACGCTTATAAAATTCAATTACATATGAATCATCGAAATCACGCGCATAGAAATCATTCCTTCTGATGATCAGATTCGTTCCCGATATATAAATCCTCGGATCATACAAACCGACAGCTCCCGGGTTAACATTTTTAGCGGCATAATCTCCTGTAGCGTTACCGGAGCCAATCAAATCCCCATTATATGTGCTGCTCATATTGTTCACCACGTAGGTAGACCTTCTGTCATCCGTTCCGCCGTTTACGAGTGTCACAAAACCATTTGTTAAACCTGCGTCCAGATCAATCGTCATACGCATATTGGTATATCCTTCCTCCAGACCATTTTGGTCAATGAGGGGAGTAATATCTAGTGTACTTGCATTAACCCCTTTTCCTGAAATGGTGATCAAACTAGCTCCTGTCGGTATAGGAATTGTCAGGTCGCTATTAATCGGATCAGGACCATGCAAAAGTGCCCGGATATCTGTTGGTAGCGGATCGAAGGAATTCATAGCAGGAGAAAGATACTCCACATAATAAGAAGAATGGATCGCTGTCGCATTTTCGGTAATGGTCAGCGTCGAACCTGTGATAGCGAAATTCACATTATTCAGGTCAGGCGCCTTATCTCCCAATTTGCTGGCATCCGGTATCGGCGCTCCCAGGGCGACGTTTTTCCAGCCATATACATTCGTGCCTGTACCATTATTAATGGTGCTCTTTGCATAGTTGACAAAACCAGAAGAGGTAGCAGAGGCCATATCAATGATGCCACTGATCGTGACAAAGTCCTCATCCGCTCTTTCAAAATCTTCACCTCCTGTAGGTATACCCGTTTCGGAAGACACAAACACCGCAATTGACTTGGTGCCTGCAGGAATAGTAAAAGTCGGTGCAGCGCCGCCTGGAGCTCTGTACTTCGTTTCTACGCCTAAAATGTTTGCTTTTTTTCCGCCGGTAGGGCTACAGGGGCTGTAGGGCAACTGACTGAATACAAGGAAAGGCAAGAGTATTAAGCTCACGCTTAACAGGACTCTGATGAAATGTGATTTCATAGGTACAACAAAATTTTACAGCCGCAGCAGGCTGCATCTTCACAGATATAAAGAGTTTGTGCAATTGCTACTCAAATAAGTAAACAAATACTGATTACTATTTACCGAACAATGCCCATTAAGTTTAAAAATGCCGAAAACAAACAATCTACATATCAATTTCACATGATCAGCGCGCAAATATACTCATATATGCTAATATTTAATGAAAAGAAAAAGACAAGCCCCCTTTCGAGACTTGTCTTAACCCAATTTAATTTCTATTTTCTATCTCTTACAACGTCTCTTCATACACGTTACCAAACCTGTCGGTAGCCTTTACTGTGATCTTCTTCGCTTCTGCCGAAGGTTTCGCAAAGAACATATGATCATTCAGCGTAGGCTCCACGAACTTATGCTTCTTCGGCAACTGCGGACCGGCATACAGCTCAACAGCCCATGGATCATAAGCTACGCGATGCTCCATCTGGCCTTTCAGCACGCCATCTTCATACCATTCCACTTTCCATTTATTATCCCAGTTCCATACGTTGGCTGATATTTCATCCGGCGACTCCTTTACTTTTCCTTTTGGATAAACACGGAGCTGCTTTTCTTTCGGCATGCCGGTAGATTTATAATACCATTTGATATCAGAACCATCTACATCGTACACGCCATAACCGCCAGGCGTACCATCGCCACAGATAGGACCTGTCCACCATGCGCCACAAACGGTACCATGGTTGTGCTCCATAATATTGCCTTCTTCCCAGTTGTCGTTGAAGTGAGTATGACCACTCATGATATGTACCTTATAAGGAGCCAGCATCTTGTAGAGCTGTTTCCTGTTGGCTACTGTACCTCCACCGATTTCTTCCGGCTTTCCTGCTCTTCTCTGTGCACCTGTGAAAGTTGGAATGTGCGTACTTAATACGATCGTACTGCCTGGTTTTACATTAGCAAGGTCCTGTTCCAGCCATTGCAGCTGGTTTTCGGTGATATAACCAATGTAGCTCTTCGCAGCACCGACAAAGAACACGTCATCCAGCACTATATAATGGACCTCTCCCCTGTTATAAGAATAATAGGTAGGACCAAACTGTTTCTTGAAAGTATTGGCGGATCCATCGTCGGTACGAGCCTCGATGTCCATGTCGTGATTACCGATCACATTGAAGAACGGGATACCCGACAGGGCCACTGCCTGTTTATAGTCAGCGAACAACTCGAATTCATCCCATACCAGGTCTCCACAACCAATACCGTGGATCAGCGTGTCTTTTGAATAAGACTTCACCAACGCCTGCAGGTCGGGTACTGACTGGCTCATTAACAATTCTACATCCTTCTTTGATTTCATCTGCGGATCAGCCCATACCACAAAGGTATGTTTGCGATCATCAACCGTCAGTTTCTCCAGGGAAAAATCATTTTTATAGGAGTTACTGTCTTTGGTCAGCGGTCTGTAAAAATTAGCGATCCCTTTTTCTTCCGGGAAAGCATATCCTGACGGCACACTGATATATACAAATTCGGCTGTTCCGTTACTCTGTAATTCATACTGACCGTTTTTGTCGGTCAGCACGATATTGATACCATCTGTTACCTGTACGCCTGGAACACCCTTTCCTTTGTTGTGTACCTTTCCTTTCAGGGTAATATTTGAAAGATCAATATTTCCCCTTCTGAATAATGGCTTTGCGTTCAGAATTACCGAAGGCACTGTTAACAGTGACCCGGTAATACCTAAGTTCTTCAAGAAGTTTCGCCTGTTAAGCGTCATAGCTGTTATTTTTTACTTTTGAGTATAGTAGCGCCTTCGCCTTCAATCTCTGAAATAGCAGAAGTTTTGGTCAGCAAGAGGTTTGTCTGCGTTCTTACTCTTGACCATTTGCCCAGGGTAAGGTCATAAACACCGCCCAGCTTATAGAAATAGCCCAGATCAGCGGTATTATAAGTGAGACTGAGCAAATTTGAGCCTTGCCTGTAGAAAGGCTGGGATGCCCCTGTAAGTGGGTCTACAACGTCGTAGAAATCTGTATTGGCAATGCGGTATCCTTTTCCACCGGAGTATAAACTACCACCTGTAGAAACGAAGATCACATCCACTGGTTTTGAATCCACCGTAACAGTAGAATCCCTGAATACAGCTACACCTGATGCATTACCGCTATTTGCGAACAGGCCGCCTGTTTTAAGACCGAAACCATCGCCATTATTAGTTGTATAGTCAAATGCCCTGATCCAGTTGCTGGCGCTCATGCTCGTAGAACCTGAACCGTTGATCATTTTACCAGCGCCTCCAACATAGAAGAACGTGCCTTTTGCAGCTTTACCCTGGCTCAGGCTGAATTTATAGGTACGCATATCACCCGTCGCCCAGCCTTTAGCAGGAGCGCCTGTCGGCGTAGATGCATTGGCATTATTGGTAACTACCACGGCATATGGAGTTGCAGCAAAATCGATATCTTCAGTAGCCATCATCTGCACATATTCATAGTTACCGTCTCCTCCCTTTACATCCGCGATAAAACCGGTGATGATCACAGGTGTTGTTTCGATCACAGGACTGAGCGGCATTACATCATCTCCTTTACGCACTCTGTACTGCGGTATACGCTGGCCGTCGGACCCAGTTGTACTAAAGAGGATACCAATGTAGTTCGCGTTGATCAAAGCAGATTGCTGCGCGAACGCAGCGGAGCTTTCTGTATGCAGCATGATGTTATCGAAGCCGTCATTCAGTATTTTATCACCCGATAAAACTGCGTCTGTTTCAGGCAAAGGATCAAAAGTACCTTGTACGATCACTGACAGCGTGCTCTCATAATCGTCGGGATTGGCTACCATCAGGTTACTTGTTACCGTAGGAATAGGAACAGCATTACCGGTGGAGACTACTTTAATGTTTTCCTTTTTAATACCCGTAAGCTCCAGAATGCCATCTACCCTTTTCAGCACAGCCCCTTCCACAGGAATGACAACAGAATCGCCAGGTACAAAATCTGCGGCATCCGCTCCCAGTGGGATAGATATACCACGCAGTAAGGATAAGCGGCGTGCATCCTGCACGACCAGTAAACCTTCCGGAATATTACCGCCGGAATGATCTGATACAACCACTGCAGCGATAGTCGTAGAACCCAGCATATTCTCCCTGGTCAGCGTTACATCATTTCCTTTGTATATGTTCCTGACATCAAAGAGCGCTATATATGGGCTGATCTCTCCACCAGGATAGGTCTCTTTTTTACATCCCCATAAGGAGATCAACGACGATAAAAAGAAAGAGTATATTATGAATTTTTTCATGACAGTATTTTTGATCACTGATATCAATTATGGTTTTTGCCACCAAACCTGTGTATAGATCTGATCAGGTCCCTGATTGGCTATAGCCAGTTTATAATTTGTAGGATTGGTAGATTGCACGTATACCGGATACACCATCCTTGCAGGCATTACGCCATTGTTCTTCAACCCTGCACCTTTTGGTAATATAGGATGACCGGTACGGCGATATTCAAACCACTGCTGCAGATCTACCAGGAACAATGCATAATATTTCTGTAAGTGGATACGCTCCATCTTATCTTCAAACGACAAATTCTCGTCCCACTGAATGTGTGCTGTCGTGAGGAAATCTGTTATCTTCACTGGCCATTTAGGCAACCAGAGTGTGATACTGTTCAGGGCACCGTCATTATAATATGTTTCCGCAGAACCTTTGACCCATCCCTTCACTGCCGCTTCCGCCAGGATGAACTTCAGCTCCGCGTAGTTCATCATTATTCCTGTCAGCGGTTCCGTCATCAGGGACGATTTAGACGTATTGGAATAGAAGTAAGATTTCTTTACCGGGTTCTCTCCGGGAGCATAACCGCTCGGAATACCTTCGTAGCTGCCTGAATAAGGAGCGATCCCCCAACGGTTAATACTGTTGGTACCATAGGTCGGAATATCGATACGGGGATCATCCCACGTCCACAGATGATCTATAAAGAAACTGGCCAGTCCCGGCTGTCTGAAGTCCTGTTCCCTTACAGCCAAATAAGGAGAAGAGAAAGGACCAAAACCTGTCCACCTCAGGATAGCCGATTCATCATTGCTGGCCATGATAGAATAAGTCTCTGCTACCTGCTTGATCTTTGCTTTACAGAATTCAGCCATTTCGGGTTTAGCAGAAACTCTCATCAGCAATCTTAAATAAAGCGAGTTACCGAACTTACGCCAGTTAGCGACGGTACCGCCGTATACAGGATCACTGGAAGCAAGGATCTCTGTACCTGTTCCCAGATACGCGTTGGCTGTGTCCAGCTTTTTGAAGATATCCGTGTAGATATCCTGTTGCTTATCAAATTTCGGCTCATAGATACCGCTATCTTTAGCCAGGTTGGATTCAAAATATGGTACATCGCCATAAGTGTCTGTCAGTATTGAATAGATCCAGGACTGGCAGATCAGGGAAATGCCCATATAGGATTTATTATAGGTCAGTTCCTGACTGGCGGCCTTGTAGATATCCTTAAAGTTGGTCAGTTCAGTATACAGCCCGTTATAGATCGCGTCTGATACGCCGGGACGATAGTCATACCTGAATACCCTTCCTTCTCCATCGCTGGGATCTACTGTCACCTGCATCAATTCATTATTGAAGCTACGGTTACGGAGCATAACGGTTGTCAGGGAACCTACCAGTGCGGGCGCCAGCAGCTGTTCAGGCAAAGCCGTAGGCGTACCATTAGGATCTGTATTGATTTCGGTGAAGTCTTTGGTACAGGAAGAAAGCATGATGCTGCTAACCAATACCAGGCTTGTTATTGTATATATGATCTTCTTCATTGTTTCTAGAATTAGAGTGCGAGCACCAGGTTAAAGCCAATTGTACGGGTGGAAGGGAACTGACCTATTTCAAAACCCTGTACGATGTCGGAACCATTCAGTGTACCGAATTCAGGATCGAATATTGGCCAGTCAGTCCAGATAAACAGGTTACGGCCATAAACACCCAGTGTGGCGCGCTGGAAACCGATGCGCTTAGCAAACTTCGGATTAAGCGTATAGTCAAGGCGTGCCTCTCTGAATTTCACAAAGTCAGTACGGAAGGTGCTGCCCTCTGCGTTGTCTGTACCAAAATGAGAGCGGTAATACTCGTCAATATCTGTAGCGATCACATCGTTCTTTCTAAACTTTCCATTACCGTCGTCTACCACACCGTTACCGATGATACCACTATAGCGGCCGGGTAATGTATTGGTTGTTTTACCCTGTTCTGCAAGCTTATAGTGTGTCAGAGAATGTGCTACCCCGCCATATTGTGCATCGAACAACAGGTTCAGATGGAATTGTTTGAAGTAGAAGTCATTGCTGAAACCCAGCTTCCATTTAGGAATGGTATTACCCAGGTATTTTACGCCTTCTGTCAGCAATGCCACACCCGTTTTGTTATCATAGATAATCTGTCCGTCGGGAGCACGTTGATACCCTCTTCCATACAGGTCTCCCATGCTTCCTCCCGTCTGTGCTACTATCTGGCCACCGCCAACAGGTCCTGTATACAGCACCAGGGAGCTGTCCACCAGTCTTTCGATCTTATTACGGTTCGACGAGAAAACGATATTGGTGTTCCATTTGAAACCGCTCTTTGTTGATATAGGCGTTCCGTTTAATGCCAGTTCGATACCGCTGTTGCTTACTTCACCTGCATTTATCAGGATACTGCTATACCCCGCAGCACGGTCAACGATACGCTTCAGATGCTGGTCCTTGCTCTTTCCCCTGTATACGGCCAGGTCAAAACCTGCACGGTTGTTAAGGAATTTAGCGCTGGCGCCTGCTTCATAAGATGTAGTTCTGAGTGGTCTCAGGTTAGGGTTAGCCAACAGCGTCGGGTTTTCCAGTCCGCCACTATACAGGCTGCCTGCTGATATATAGCTGTACGCTGTCAGGTAAGCAGTTGTACCCCCGCTACCTACACCGGATGCAGAAAATCTCACTTTCGCAAAATTTACCGCTTTAGGCAATTTGAACGCTTCAGAAAGGATAAAGCTCACGTTAGCAGATGGATAAAAGAAGCCGGCGTTAGCGGTACGGCTAGGCGTAGCCAGTGTACTGGTCCAGTCCTGACGTCCTGTAAGGTCGAGGAATACATATTCTTTATAACCCAACGCCAGCAATCCGTAGAAGCTGTTGATATTATACCTGCTTCTCTGAGGGATAGTTACCAGCGGACCTGCTGCATTCGCCATGGTATAAACGCCAGGGAAGGTCAGGGAGTCTGCACGCACCTCATCTTTGTTATAGGTATTCTTCAGCGTACTTCCACCGGCGGTCACGGAGAAGTCGAAGTCTTTTGATACCTTCTTTGAATATTTCAGCAGGAAGTCACTACTTGCTTCCATAGCAAAAAGGCTTTGTGTACGGTAGCTACCTCTTGGCAGTTTCGCACCGGCGTCATAAGGACGTTTCTGTGAACGCTGCTCATAGGCAAAGTCTACTGAGGTCCTTACCTGGAAACTCAGTTCTTTGGTAATACTGTAAGTCGCCTGTACGTTACCTGTGATACCGTGACGGTTGGTTCCGTTGAGGAATTCATAGGAAACCGCGTATGGGTTCTCAGGGAAAGAACTGAATGGATATTTGATCGCTTTATTTTCCTGACCATTTGCCCAGTAGTTTCTAAGCCAGTCCAGGTTCGCATTCGGCTGCCAGAAAATGTACCAGTACATCAGCGACTGGTTACCATAACCGGAACCTGGCAGGTTATCACTCCATTTGTTCGTGTAGTTTACCTTAGAAGATATCTGCAGTTTGTCATTCACTTTAGAGTTAACAGACATGGCTACTGTGTTACGTTTGTAGCCGGTATTAGGCACGATCCAGTCGTTGTTGACATTGGTGAAAGAGAAACGCGCAGTCGTCTTATCAGTACCACCGTCCAGGCTAATGGAATTCGTCAGGGTCTTTCCTGTCTCGAAAAATCGCTTCATCTGATCAGGATAAGCAACCCAGGGAGTTTTTTCCTTACCCTGTGCCTGCGTTACCGGATCGTACTGGTAGAACATCTGCCCATCGAAACGCGGACCATATGCGGAACTCGTACCACTGGTACTTGCTTTACCTTCTGAAGCACCGTAGGAATAATAGTTGGAGCCATCCAGGCCCTGTCCATATTCATACTGAAGGTCAGGCCAACGGTTCACAGATTCCATAGAGGCATTGGAGTTAAAAGTAACACCCAGTCCTTTTCGCTTATTGCTACCTGCTTTGGTTGTAATGATCAATGCACCGTTGGCGCCACGACCACCATACAATGCTGCTGCGCCGGGGCCTTTTAAGATCGTAATAGACTCAATGTCTTCAGGGTTAATATCATTCAGACCGCTACCATAGTCAGCTGGCATGTTATCACTGCCGGTACCATAGGAAGACTCTCCAGCTACCGCGCTACGGCGGCCGCTGCTCTGGTTGATCACCACACCATCCACCACTATGAGCGCTTCATTATCGCCACTCAGATTGCTTTCACCACGCAGGATGATCTTATTGGAACCGGTAGGACCAGCATTGGACCTTACCATGTTGAGACCCGCTACTTTACCGGACAATGCGTCCGCCCAGTTGCCGGAGATGGCATCGGTCAGCTGTTCATTCTTTATTACAGTCGTAGCATAGCCCAGTGCTTTTTCATCACGTTTAATACCAAGCGCAGTCGTTACCACTACTTCATTCAGGGATTTTGCATCAAGCGCCATCTGCACATTCAGTGTCTGCGTTTCAGTTACAGGGATGGAGCGATTGGTATACCCCAGGAAGGAAAACACCAGGGTAGTACCACCACCAGGCACAGAAATAGTATACTGTCCATCGTTATTGGTGATCGTACCTCTTCCGCCATTTTTCGGACGTACGAATACGCCGATCAGCGACTCCCCTTTTTCATCTGTTATTTTACCATGGATAACTATATCCGCCTGCTTACGCATGATGACGAAGGTGTTACCGTTGCGTACAAACTGATAGTCGGTCGTGCGAAGCGCAGCTCTCAGTATTTCAGTAATAGTAGCTGCTTTCATATTCACAGACACCTGTACATTGCTATTCACTTCATCTTCGCTGTGATTAACGAGGAAGGATGTGTTCTTCAGAATAAACTGGAACACATTTTTAAGTGGCTGGTTCTGTATTGCAATGTCCAGCTTTGGTTCACTTGATTGTGCATTGACGGACGGCACAAATGCCGCAAGAAATAACAGTACTAAGAGCCCCGCAGATCTGATCATACCTTTCAGTTGCGGACAGCAAATCCCTAGCGGGCCACCCCGCCTATTTGTACTTTTGTCCATTCATTTAAAAATTTAGCTTTTGTACCGAATTTTACACCCCGTTATAACAGGGTAATTTTCTACTGTATTAATATTAGGTTGTCTGTAATAGTATAGTCGATATTGGCCATCAGCTTCAGTTGCTGCATGATATTCTGAATACTGTTATTCCTGAAAGTAGCAGTGAACCTGTGCTTCAGCAATGTTGGATCTTTCACTTCGAAGCTTACTGCATACTTGTGTTTCAGTACCTGCAACACCTGCTGCAGGTCGGCGTCCTGGAAAGCAAACTCTCCCCTTATCCAGGCTGTTGTGGCGGCCGTATCTATGTCCTGCCTGGTGATTGTCCCTTTATATTTATTAATTACCGAACTATTGCCGGCCGTCAATTCAAGCCATGGGCTTATAGTCAGAAGATTCTCCAATGCGACCTTACCACTGTTAACCGATACGGAGGCATGCTTTTCTTCCCTGTAATCCCTTATTGAAAAAGAAGTACCTAGTACCCGAACCCTTACCTGCGGTGTTCTTACTATGAACGGATGTCCGGCATCCTTCGCTATATCAAAATAGGCTTCTCCGTCTTTGAGATATACCACACGTTCTGTTCCTTCAAAATTTTCCGGATAGAGCAATTCACTACCGCCATTTATAACGATGCGGGTGCCATCTTTTAATGTTACCGTACTATGCTTGCCATCAGGCACTTTCATTGTATGGAAACGTTTAGCTGCGTCTCCGGACTTTTTCCCCCAAAGACCTGTACTCTTCTTCAGCAGAAAAGTACTACCCGCTACAAGAACAAGGATAGCCGCATATTTGCTTATAGCGCTCCAGCGTGTCAGGAATAATACCTTACCGCCAGGTTTTACTGTTTGTTTCAAACGGCTCAGTGCTGCAGCGATCTCACCTTCCGGCAATTGAAGATCCCCTCTCTGTAAATAGTCTTCCACCGGGAATAACACGGCATGCTCCTCTTCTGTAAGAGCGGACAATGCATTGTGTAACTCCTCTTTTTCAGCGGGCGTCAATTTACCTGATCTGAAATCTTCCAATCTTTTCCGGATGTCCTGTAGGTCCATTTAACTGACTTTGTTTAGTGTCTATTAAGAGAACCAAAAAACAATGATGTTACCGTCAGCATGTAAGGTTAAGGAATTGTTACCAAAGGAAAAGTAAGGTGGCAAGGCGGGTGCGGAGGGTACGGAGCACTCTGCCGATATAGCGTTCAACAGTTTTTTCGGAGACGCCTTCCTGTAATGCGATCTCTTTATAGGTAAGGCCTTCTTCCCTGTTCAGCAGATAAAAACGGCGGGCGGCTTCTTCCTGGGTATTAATAGTATGGTCAATGATCTGTTGTTGTTCTTTCACTTCCATATGATTGATAACGGCACTCGTCTCTATATAGACGGTAGCGTATGCGTCCTGTTGCTTCTTTTCTTTCAGAGCTAACTTCAGGTGATCAAGAAAACAATTCCTCGATATGATCAATATATAACGCAACATTTCTTCCTCCTTTTCAGGCAGTAGTTCCAGCTTCTGCCAGACCTTCAGGTAGGCTTCCTGCGCAAGGTCCCGGGCAAGTTCTTTATTGTTGCTGATCTTCTCCAGGTATGCGACCGTATTAGGGTATGTACTCTTAAATACCCTGTCGAAATATATCTCAGGGTCATAGGAAGTACTATGTGTTCTATTGGATCGCATCTTTATTTAACCTGGTATTTACGGACAAAATTAAACCGCCTTTGTAAAGGCAATGTTAAGACTATTGAAACACAAGACCCTTCAGTCGGCATGATAGATATTCAATACATTGACAATCGTAACAGATACACTAATGCACGGCATTAGTTTTCAGGGCGCTAAAATAGACGCACAATGTTAAGTTTATATTAAGTCATCGTTAACTTTATGGGATATTTTACACTTTTAAAGCCCTGGGAAGTTTTCCATGTTCCTGCGAAAAACAGATCCATGCTCTTCACTGTCATCTACAGCCCAAAGTGACATTGCATATAATACAGGCTTTAGCCCTAATCCGGATTTAGAAAGGCTATAGGTAACATGGGGCGGCACAACAGGTTTAGCCTCTCTGACTAGCAATTTGTCTGCCTCCAGTTGTTTAAGCTGCTGGATCAGTACTTTCTCTGTAATATCGGGAATGCTCTTTCTCAGATCACTATATCGTTTAGGACCGGATAACAACTGAAATAAAATAATTGGTTTCCAGTAACCGCCGATCTTCTCCATTACATATGTTACAGGACATTCTTCAAAGGCAGATTTCTTATTCGCCTGGATCGTTGAGCTTTCTTTCACCTTGGTCATAGATACACACTTTAGGGTAAGTACTTGTACAAAAGTATGTGCAAATCTACTTTTGTACAAGAAATATTAAACCATGAAAATTACTATTACAGGCTCTCTGGGCAACATCGGACAAAGACTTACAAAAAAACTGACGGCCAAAGGACACGACGTGACTGTGATAAGTCATACTCCTGCGAAAGCAGCTGATATTACAGCATTAGGAGCTATCCCGGCTATCGGCCAGTTAACTGACCCCGCGTTCCTGCTCCAGGCATTTACAGATGCAGATGCGGTATATACGATGATCCCTCCTCATCATACAGACGTGATCAATTATATGAGATCAATGGGTGATCTTTACGCTGAAGCCATTACCGCTGCCGGTGTAACGCATGTTGTTAATCTCAGCGCTATTGGTGCACATCTTCCTGATGGCCCCGGACCGGCAAAGGGTAGTTATTATGTTGAACAAAAACTGAATGCATCAGGGCTGGTAAATGTTCTACACCTCCGCCCAGGTATGTTCTATACCAATTTCTTCGGGGCTATTCCTATGATCAGGCATCAGCACATTATCGGGAACAACTTTGCAGGAGATGTGAAGATGGTGCTTTCCCATCCGGAAGACATTGCAAATGCTGCTTTTACAGCATTGGATACACTTTCCTTCTATGGTAAAAATGTCCGTTATGTGGCTGGCGATGAGAAGACCGGCGCTGAAATTGCAGACGTGCTGGGCCGTGCTATTGGTAAACCTGAATTATCATGGATCGAATTTCCCAATGAAGCCATGTTACAGGCGATGATGCAGAATGGGATGAGTGAAGAAATGGTCAGGGTCTATATGATTGAAGTAGGTATTGCATTAAGGCATGGAGGAATGCTTGAAGATTATCGCCGTCATAAAGATGATGCATATGGCGTAATTAAGCTCGATGACTTTGCAAATGAATTTGCGGCTGTTTATGCTGGTTAAAATAAAGAGGAAAACTCAAAAGTAAAATTAGGCGTTGAGAATTGTTTAAATGACTACCTGGCTCCATCAGGTACCCGAATTAAAGTAGGGGGCAAAGATTACTCTTTGCCGCCCTCTCACACCACCGTATGTACTTGCGTGTACGGCGGTTTCTTTAGAACAATTTACGATGTAAGGCTTTGTAGTTATGACTTAGACTGTAGAAGCCTTGCTGGATAAACCACTCATTATTCATACCATGAGTAACTGAAGGGCTGTTGGACAAGCGCCACCAGCCCTTTCCGCTTTTGGCTGTGATCCAGCATTGGTATTC
>CABHOY010000048.1 GCA_902168105.1 uncultured Flavihumibacter sp. | reverse complement strand
ATAAAACTGATCAAATCCATCAGGAACCAACGGTTGTTGCCTTTGAGCACGTAGAAAAAATTCTTCTTTTACCGATGGATTTTATATTGTGGAAAAGGCATTTTTCTGATTACTTTCAGAAAAAAAAAGCCAGGCATTGCGGCCTGGCTTTCTGCAAAAAGTATATGTAAGTATCTGCTTGTCTGCTATTTATTCTTGACCGTAATTGAGGTAATCTTACCACCTGCTTCATTGAACACAATGAATACATCATGTTTACCTGCCGTTCCGGCCAGTTGTGCAGTCAGTGAATTATCCTCAGTAGCTGAAGTAACAGATTTGATAACCGGTGCTGCATCCATCTTATCGAGCCTTACCTCGAAGGCGCCACATCCGTTCCTTTTTGTGCCTGATATGGTCAGGTCTTTCAGTCCGCTGAGATCGATCTGTTTTAACAACACATAACCACCCTTTTCTTTCACTGTAGCCACGGACCTGTTCCCATTGAAGTCGATACCCTGAGATTCGTCGGCGTCAGCGATGAGGATATTCGGATTGCGTAATACCACGATGCTTTCGCCCTGCTGTGCAGGAGCTAGTGTAGTGCCTTTGTCTTTATATGCCGCTCTGAAAATGAATGATCCTTTGTTGGTCTGTCCGGCCTGCTCGTTGGTAGTGTAAGTACCTGCAACAGGCAGGTTTTTAGGCGCTTCTTTTTTCTCTCTGAGACTTAAGATATATTTTACGATAGAGCCTACTTCAGCGTTGCTCATGGAAGAGTGGGCAGGCATCATTGCATCTCCCCAAACGCCTGCGCCGCCGGTGATCACCTTTTTGGTCAGCTTCGCCTGTGCTGTTTTATCGTCTTTATACCTGAGGGCCACCTTTGTGAAAGATGGGCCTAAAGAAGTTGTATTCAGCGCGTGACAGGCGTTACAGTCGCTCTTTTTGATCAGGGCTTTGGCACCTGCGTGAGCAGCAGAAGCGTCAAACCTGTTCTGGTTCTGCGCTACTACGGTCATATCATAACCTTCTGACAGGTAGTTGATAGATACCGATACCTGTGAAGGCAGGATACGTTTATTTGCCAGGCTTCCGTCTTCCTTGTCGGATACGCTTACCGCATATTTGATGGTATTTCCAGGGAAGAAGAAACTGGAGTTGCCTTGTGTGAATTTGAAATCCACCTCTGGTACTGCGTTGCCTGCAGAGATCTCGACAGACTTGCTGTTCTTTGCCCCGGCAGGATCGGTTACGGTTAATGTGGCCTTGTAAACACCGGCTGTCGTGAGCTGTAATTCAGGATCAGCAGTTTTGTAGGTTGTTACCAACGCTCCGTTCCTGGTGATCTTCCAGCTATAACTTAATGAATCGCCGTCAGCATCGGAAGTACCAGTTGACCATAATTGCACTTTTAAGGGCAATGGACCGGCTGTTTTGCTGGCGGCGACCTGCACCACCGGTTTACGGTTACCACCGTTGTATTCGATCTTAATGAGCTCTGCTTCGGGATTGTCTTTGAAGTATCCGTTGCCGTATTCCAGGACATACAGGGCGCCGTCAGGACCAAATTTCATATCGATAGGTCCACGGAGGGTCAGATCGGGCAGGAAACGTTCCATAGAAACAAATTTGCCCTGGTCATCCAGGGTCACTGACAGTATCCAGCCACGTACCCAGTCGGTTACCAGCCACTTACCTTCATAATAAGCCGGGAAAAGGCTTTTGGCAGTTTTATTGAAGTCGGACTGGTAGAAGATCGGTCCACCGACTGCACTTCTGCCACCGCTACCTGTCAGGGGGAATTCCTCACTGGCAGCATAAGGGTACCAGATCAGCGGAGATTCCACAGGAGGCAGTGTGTTCAGACCTGTATTGTTAGGTGAGTTATTAACAGGTTTTGCCGGGTCCCACCATTCGCCGGATTCTTTTGTAGCGAAGTTGTAATCGCGGTAGGCTTCCTTACCGATAAAGTAAGGCCATCCGAAGTTACCGGCCTGTTTGGCTATGTTGAACTCGTCATACGACTTTGGTCCGCGCAGGTCGGAGGAATTAGAACCGTCCGGTCCTACCTCGCCCCAGAATAACCAGCCGGTTTTACTGTCGATGGTCAGCCTCCAGGGATTACGGTTTCCCATGGTATAGATCTCGGGGCGGGTTTTGGCAGTACCCTGCGGGAAGAGGTTCCCTTCAGGAATACTATATGAGCCGTCGGCCTTTGGACGAATGCGCAGGATCTTACCTCTGAGGTCATTGGTGTTGCCAGATGATTTCTGTGCATCCCTCGGGCTTTCACCGGGACGTTCGTCGATGGGCGTAAAACCGTCGGAGGAACGAGAGAAGGTATTGTCGCCCGTACTGAGGTACAGGTTACCTGTCTTGTCGAACACCATACCACCGCCTACGTGACAGCATTCCTCACGTTGAACGGCTACATCCAGCATTACCTTTTCGGTACGTCTGTCTAACTTACCTCCTGCCCAGGTGAAACGGGACAGCCGGTTTACTGAGACTTCTTTGGGAGAATAGTATACATAGATCCAGTGGTTCTTTGCATAGTTCTGATCCAGGATAACGCCCTGTAAACCGTCCTCTCCTTCAGAGTGTTCGCCTTTTTTACTTATATACTCCCTACTCACGTTGAATTCCGCTATTACCTCCATTTTATTGGTAGCAGGATTGTATAGTTTCAGTTTGCCTTTACGTTCGGCGTATAATACTTTTCCGTCGTTCAGCACCTGGAATTGCATGGGCTCTTCCAGCTTCTGCTGAAGGACCACTTTAGTGAACCTGTTATCTTCAGGTTTCGTGGCATGCTGACCTTTCGCTATCGTTCCTGAAGCAAGGATCACTGTCCACATAGTCAACCGCATCAAGGGATTTAATCTGATCATGTTGGTAATAGGTTATTTACATTTTTCCAGCGTACACACGCGTGACAGCTTAAAGAAAGCAAAAATTTATTTATAGATAGCCAGAATATATTTTAACGGAGTCCCCATGTTTTATTCGGTTCCTTACCCATTTCCAGGACCAGGTTTCCACCAGCGATAATATCTGCATGATCGATATGCGAAAGATCATACGGCTTATCATTCAGCCATGCACGCTGGATATAGCGATTGGCAGCACTGTTATTGCGGGCAATGATGGTGAACTGTTTGCCTTTGGCGTATGCAGGGTCCAGGTTTATAGTGATGGAATCAAATACCGGACTGGTGATCTCGTAACGGGTACTGCCAGGGCATACGGGATGCAGACCGCTTGCTGCCAGCACATACCATGCAGACATCTGGCCGACGTCTTCATTACCTACCAGGCCTTCTACTGAATTGTGATAGGCACGTGCGCAGATCTCGCGTGTCCATTTCTGTGTGAGCCAGGGTGCGCCGAGATAGTTGAACAGGAAAGGTACGTGATGTACCGGTTCGTTTGCATGATTATAGTAATCATTCCACATCATGTTTTCAGGTACTTTATCAAAGAAGCTGGTCAGATCGGCCAGTGCTTTTTCTTTTCCTCCCATGAGGGCGATCATACCAGGAACATCCTGCGGTACAAACCAACCTTGTTGGTATGGACTGCTTTCAATGGTACCATAGCCCTGCTTCATACGGCCTTCTTCCGGCCATGCGGCCCAGATGGCATCGTCGTTACGCGGGCGGAACCAGGCTTTGGAGCTGTCAAATACGTTACGATAGTTGAGACCTTTTGCAGTGTATATTTTTTCATCTTCTTTTTTATTCAGCATACCGGCGAACTGACCAAAGCACCAATCGGAATACGCGTATTCCAAAGTAAGTGATACGCTCAAGCCACCAGTGGAATATCCTTTATCACCGTTACCGAATTTGTCTACTGTGTTCTTTGCGAAGGTGTAGGCTTTCTTTGTATCAAAGTTACGTATGCCTTTTGCATAGGCATCTGTAATTACGGATACTGCCGGATTACCTATCATACAACCACTGTAGGCATTGAGTATTTCCCAACGTTCGAGGTAGTTGTTACCGCTTTCCTCTGCCAGTTTTACCAGTGAGTTGATCTCATCGTTTACAACAGCGGGGTTGATGATAGTTTGCAAAGGCATCTGACTGCGGAATACATCCCAACCACTGAAGATAGTCCGGCGGCGGAAGCTCTTGTCTCTATGTACCTTTTTATCGCCACCCAGGTATTTACCGTTTACATCAGAGCATTGGCGGGGATCTATCATTGTGTGATACAGGGCTGTGTAGAATACTTTCTTTTCTTCTTCTGTGCCGCCTTTAACATCTATTTTACCGAGTGCGTCGTTCCACAGATCTTTTGCACGCTGGTGTACACCATCGAAATCCCAGTCTTTGATCTCTGCTTCCAGGTTAGCTTTTGCTCCGGCAACACTGACGAAGGATATACCTGCTTTCATCAGCACCACTTCCTGTTCGGTCGTAGCAAACTCAGTGTAGAATCCCTGGTGTTTGCCTAACATATCCTTTATTCCCGCACCTGGTATTACCTTTGCCTTGGCGATCTGTTGTTGATAGCGATCGCTTTCAACGTCTTCACGTTTGCGTGGCCCACTACCAAGAAGACCTACCCAATATCCATACTTAAACAGGGGCTTACTAAATTGTGCATAGAAATATACTGTATAGTTAGCCTTACCATCGCCATTACCCCAGCCGCCACCATCGGGTGTACAGCGCATGTAACCGGAGATGGTGTGGCTATCTACTACTTTCACTTCCTGCCAGGTGGATGTACCGCCTACCCTACGTGCAAGGTCGATCTGTATACGTGACTGCTGGTTGGCGGGGAAAGTAAAGCGAAGCATGCCGCTATGCGGAGCAGCTGTCATTTCTGCCTTGATATTATGTTCAGTGAGTTGTACTGAGTAATAGCCTGCACTTGCCTTTTCCGATTCCTTCGAGTAAGTTGAACGGTAGCCTTCTTCCGGATGATCCGCCCGGCCAGCAGCTGTCTGCAACTTACCAGTTGTTGGCATGACGAGGAAGTTACCAAGATCGCCGTACCAACCGATACCGTTCATCTGTGTAAAAGCAAAACCTTCGATGGTCGTGTGCTCATAGCTATAGCCGGAACCATTATCACCACCGGTAATAGTGTTCGGGCTGACCTGTACCATTCCAAACGGTGTTGCAGCACCAGGAAAGGTTTTCCCGAGGCCGTGATAAATACCTGCGGCGCCTGTGCTGGTGCTTGCGCCGATGAATGGATTGACATAGTCAGCCGGTTGCTGTGCATAGCTGATACATGGAATGGCAATAACAGTGGCCGTCAGTAACTTAACAATAGTCTTCAAAATAATCAGATTTTAACGATCTCAATTTTATGCGCAACAGGTTTATTCAGGCGATAAACCAGGTTGATGATGGTATCAATTTCTGCCTGCCAGGCTGCACGGAGCTCTTTAAACATACCTGTTTCATAATTCCCTTCATGGAAACGGAGAAACCCGTCTGTTCTGGAATGTACGCGGGCGCTATCTATTGCCGCAGCATTGTCCTGCATTAACATCTTCCTTTTATCGAAAAAGTTACTCTGTACCCAGTAGTAACTACGCAAACGCGACTCAGTCTCTGCACGACGGAGATTGAGCTGCATAATGGAATATGCCTGTTTAAACTGCGGTGTTTCCGGTTGCATAGCAAGATTGATCCCGTTGGCAAAATCGCCGGCAGACCATTTACCAATACTATGCCCATCTATCAGCAAATTATAATCGCCTGACTGTAAACCTTCCACACGTAACATTTCCTTGTTAAAGTCTTCCGTAAATGGTATCCAGTTCAGGGCATCAGCCTGTTTCTGGTCATTACCCCATACACGTGCAACTGTGTCAACAGGAAATGGCAGGGCGCCTGCAAGATAGTCAAAACTTACTTTGCTAGTAGTGGCTGTAAGACCGCTTACTTTACAGTTCAGGGCCTGTTGTAATTTACCCGCATTGATACGTACATCTGCAACAGGTTGGCCTGTAAGACCCTGGCTCTTCAGGAACAGGGAGGCCATTACCAGGTGTCCTGCGTTGCCCGGGTGGATCCTATCCGGACCGATCATCGTGAAAGTGGAATCTTTCTGCTGGAGACGTGTGTTCAGTGTCGTCATAGGACGCAAAAGGTCTACGAAAGGCCAGTGGTTTTTCTGCGCAGCGGCTTCCTGGAATGTGGCTACTTCCAGCATAGCTTTTGACTTGCCCGGGAACAGATTGCCTTTGAACTTCGCGGTTTCATCGTAGGGCGGTGATGACATCAGTATTTTCTGAATAGCAGGGAGTTGCAGCAGGCGCTTTTCGATCTGCTCATAGGCTTGTTTAGAAGCTGCGATGCGTTCACGTGCGGTCTTATCGGCATCGTTGCCGTTGAACTCGAAGTAACCGGTATCATTCATACCGAATGTCAGTACTATTGTATTGGGCTTTTTGGCGAGGACGTCATAGTCCAGCCTTCTGTAAATATCAGAGGCTTTATCGCCACCGATACCGCCATTCATGATAACGATCTTCCTGTCAGGGAAGTGTGTCATGTAATACAGATAAACATAGGACACATAAGCGCCGGCTTCTGTGATACTGTTACCTACAAAAATTACCCGGTCGTTTTGCTGAAAGGGCTTTACCTGTGCAGCAGCGGAAAGCGATGCCAGGCAGATGCAAATAGTGCTAAAGATGTTTCTCATATCGTGTTGTTTATTATTGAACTTTTATGTTTTTTAAACGGATAGTGCGGATACCGAAGCGTGGTATTGCCAGGCGGATGGCTGTTTTGCCGGAGTGTTGCTTCAAGGTCAGGTTTTCAAGCGCCTGACCATTCAGTTGTTCCAGTGTGGCAGCAGTTGCTGTTCCGGAGATGTACAGCGTACGTTCCCGGTCATCGCCCGCGGCGTTGTAGATCCTGATGAGGAGATCGTTGCCATCCATCATTATAGCAGGCACCTCCCATCGGTTATCTTCAAGTGATAACAAAGAGTATGATTTATTGTCAATAGCAGGTGCTACCAACAGCGGTTCACACCATTGTGCAGCTTCGTTACTGATGCCACCGGTTGACCAGTCGCCGGTATGAGGTACAATGGCATACTGTACTTCCGTAGGACCATCAACACGATAGTTACGACCCCATAGCGCTGTGCCTGCGTATTGCAAGGTGAAACCCAGCGGATATTGTTTACCGTGTACGTAACTGGTGGTATGATCAGTTAGAAGGGCGAGACCGGTCTTGCCATCTGTTACATCAGCCCAGTGTAATAACACATTGTTTTTGATGCTATCCCAGGTGTTGAAGAAAGTGTTTTGTAAGTTGCTTTCCGTTACGTCGTAAGGAGCGTCTTTACTGAGTTGTTGCTCTGACAGATTGAGCGGGAATAGTACCTGCAACTTGAAGCTGTCGTTGTAAAATGATTTGTAACGGTCTTCCGGTTTAAAGTGCGCTACCTGTGGTGCGCCGATGCCTGGCTCACCCTGCCAGTCGATCTTCACCCGCATGTCGATTCTTTTCCTGCCATTGGTCAGGGTGATCCATTGTGTAAAAGGATGGCCGCCGATAGCGCCTTTGATCTCCACTACTGTCTGTGCGGGATTGTCTTCCTTTATGCTGACAGTAGCAGCGTTATCCATACTGGAACGCCAGACAGCATCTTTATAAAAGTATCCTCTCAGTTCGTTAAAGCCACGGGGATGTTTTATGTCCACCAGTTCCCTGTTACCTGACTTCTTAGCCACAAGACTGGTGATAGCGCCACCTCTGGCAGGATCGATGTCTATACGATAGAGGTCTGTTTCAATACGGTAGCGGCCATTAGTTAGTTTTCTATCTGTCTTTGACGGCGTAATATCTTTTGCTGTTGCTTCCAGGTGATAGGTATTGTAACCCATTGACGGAACGCTGGCTTTGAATATAAGCGAGCTATCCTGCTGGCGATATACCGGTACCTTCCTTCCTTTGCTGTCTGTCAGCTTCAATAGCGGCCCTTTATATTGTGGGATGACAATCCATTCATTGCGGGGATATGCGGTGGTATTAAGTACCTGTAGTTGCTTTCCTGGTGCTTCCTGCTGGCGCAATATGCTATCGCTTACTGCCAGGGTCATGTCTGTCCAGCGTTCAACTTTTTTAATCCAGGTATCACCTTTGTGGTCGTTGTTATAAGGCACGATCCAGCAGTCGTGATGTTGTGACAGCAATAACGATTTCCAGGCAGTATCCAATGCATGTTGCGGCCATGCCTGTTGATGCAGCAAGGTATTGATAGCGGCGTACTTTTCGGCTGCTGCCAGTTTGTTTTCTGCATTCCTTACCTGTTGTGCGATGCGTTGCAGTACCTGTGATCCCCAGACAAGGCTTACCTGGATATCTTCCTGGCTTAACTTCCATACAGTAGTATGTTGTGTATCGGCAACATGGCCGATGTAGTTACGCCATGTTTCATATCGGCCGCGTTCTTTTAACCAGGGGCCAACACGCCAGCCAGCATCCTGTAAGCACATACCTACGGGCTGTTTGATACCGGCTGCCAATGCGGACTGTATATATTCCGGGCTGTTATTCCACGCGGTTGTTTGCCAGGTAGACTTTTCGAGTAAAGCCTCTGACTGGTACCTCGTTACTGTTGGCAGGCGGCTACCGTCGGGGCCTTGCCACGCGACTAATTCTCCGCCGAAGGCGCGGGTATAACCACCCCAACAGGTATTCGGATTTTTTAGTGATGCATACTTGAAACCGAATGATAACAGCACCTGTGGCAATGCACTTGTAAAACAAGGCTCTTCACTGGAATAGGTAGTGAACGCTGCTTCAGGGAAATGTTCTTTTATTTTCTGCATACCATAGCTGAATTGCCTTATCATGCTTTCGCCGGAACTGGTATAGAGATAGCTCTGACCGTAACCGGGATTGACATATTCGATGCGGCCTGCATCCGATTGATTGGCAAAGATCTTTTTCAGTGCAGCATAGGCCTGCGGTTCTTCAACACGGGCCACGTCCCAGGTTTCCGGTTCAATTTCCAGGTTGATCTTCCAGAAAGGATTGAGCTGCAACTGTTCGACGATGTAACCAGTGTAGCCTGCCGGATAATGCCCATATTTTCCGCCGTGATAACCATCTATAAAGTAATGCTGCTGGGCAAAGGAATCTCGTGCCACAACGGTGAGTAACACCGCGAGGCCAATAATAGTATGTCTCATCATCTGATTAAAGTGCTAAGTCTGGGTTTTTCTGGACTTCAGCTAATGGCAAAGGCAGCTGAAGGTCCGTGTTATCAAATGCCCGAAGGTGATTGGGCGCTTTATATCCTATCAGGCTGGTCATGCGGCCATTAGCTACATCAAAAGCCTTACGTGTACGTAACATATCATACCAGGTGTGAAATTCGAAACACAGTTCCCAGTAGCGTTCCTTCAACACATCATCGGTGGTTAAAGTTGCTGGTCGATCTGCTGTGGGAAATGCACGATGTCTCACCGTATACCAGGCATCAATTGCGGCAGCATCTGATGTAGTGCCTCCATCCAACTGCGCCTTCGCTTCTGCGCATAACAGCAATACGTCGGCATAACGTATCAGGGGAAAGTTGGCACCTGAACGACCTGTCTTTTCTGCGTCAGCATCCCAGAATTTGAAGATGTAAGGCACAGGAAAAGATATAGTATCAGCAGGATTATCATAACTGGGATACTTTGTATAGAAGAATGCCTGCTCCTGCTTACGACCATCGTTGTCAGCGTAAGCATCATAGAATGCCTGTGTCGGCGCCATTGCTCCGCCATATGCAGGCTGTATAGAGATCGGCAACTCCGGGTAAGGCAGATATGCTCCATGTATATTACTTTCCGCCAGTGTGGGATGCCGCTGCCACATGAAGATATGCTCCCTGGTGTTTTGCAATGCGTGGTTACGCAGATCGCTGTACTGATCGAATAGTGAGAACTGCCGGCTATTGATCACCTCCAGGGCCTTGTCATATGCTTTCTCATAGTATGTGATCCCTTTCTGCATCGGATATCCTGCCATTGTGATATACACTTTTGACATGAGCGCCTTCACAGCTCCGAGGCTTATATGTCCGCTGGGATCGATCCATGGCAGGCCACTATTTTCGGCCTTTACCAGGTCTTTCACGATCTGCTCGTATACCGCCTCTTTAGGTGAACGACGGATCTTTACATCGTTCGGATCTTTTGTCGTCGTCAGTTTCAGTGGGACATCACCGAAGAGCTGTACTGCCTGAAAATAATACCATGCGCGCAGGAAGTAGGCCTGGCCGAGGTAACGTTGTTTTGTCGTTTCGTCTACCAATGTAGTGATGCTTACATTTTCGATCACACTATTACAGTTTTCTACCGGGTAGTAAGTCGCGTTCCACCAGGCCTGTATACGTGAATTGGCTGCATCCAGTTTAACCAGGTGAAGAAACTGATCATCTTCAGAACCCGAAGGTCTTGGTCTGTAGCTATACCCGGTGATATATTCCAGTGAGTAAGCAGGGCTTACTGCGATACCGATATCTTCGATAAACGGAAGGGAAAGCCCTTCGTAGGTACCATTCACCGCAGCCCTGATCTGTTCAGCCGTTTTATAGAAATCCTCCTGTCCCAGCGAACCGGATGGCTGCTCGTCAAGGAAATTGACGCAGGATGTGAGGAGTATCAACGGCAACAGCAACAATCGTTTCATATCTCAATTTCTTTTACTCAAAATGTAACGTTTAGTGTGAAGGCCAGTGTTTTGGCTTTCGGATACTGATAGAGGTCTACGCCCTGGTTGAAGTCACCATCGAACGAAGATGCTTCCGGATCGTATCCTTTATATTTTGTGAACAGAAAATAATTCTCTGCGCTGACACCTAATGCTGCCGATCTTACGTGGCAACGTTTCAACAAGCTCTCCGGCAGGCGGTATCCCAGCGAGATATTACGCACGCGCAGGAATGAGCCTTTCTCTATTGTGTAACTATCTATCTCACTATCGAAGCCATCGCCGGGCAGGCGTAGTGCGGCGTTGACTGCATCCTGGTGTTCCGGTGTCCAGGCGTCCAGCACACTCTTATAGCTATTGAATGATGGTGCTGCGTTCTCCATGATCACTCTGGTCAGGTTAGCGAGGCTATGACCGTAGATCACCTGCAGGTCCAGCGCCAGTGAGAAGTTCCGATAGTTGAAGGTATTCACCAGGCTTGCTTCGAAATCGGGCATACCATTGCCCAGCACTGTGCGATCGCCTGCGTCTTTTACCTTGTTATTATTAAGGTCGGCGTATTTCAGATCACCTGGTTTCTTGCCATATACGGCGGCTTCCGCGGCTTCATCCGTACTCCATGTACCCAAACGCTGGTAACCGAAAAACTCATTGAGTGGACGGCCTTCCATGATGCGGCCTGCCCAGGGATACATGATGTCTCCGTTCAGTTCCAGTACCCGCGAGCGATTCATGGAATAGATCAATGATGTATTCCAGAGGAAGTACTTACGGCGGATATTATCTGATGCGACAGACAACTCAATTCCTTTGTTACGGATAGAACCGATATTGTCGAATACGCCCTGGTAACCCGATGTAGAAGGTAACAACTTGAAGTACAACAAGTCTTTCGTTACCCGGTTATATAGATCAGCAGTGAACTGTATCCTTCTTTCCCACAATGACACGTCCAGCCCGAAGTTCAACTGATGCGCCCTCTCCCATTTCAGGTTCCTGTTCCCCAGACTACCCAGCGTGGCAGATGGTTCTACTTGTCCGCCGAAGGGTGCTTGTCCGCTGTTAACTCTACTCTGTGTTACGTAGTCGCCAATGTCTGAGTTACCTACGATACCATAACTGGCGCGCAGTTTCAGATCGTTGATAATGTGTACGTCTTTCATGAACGGTTCTGACGATAAACGCCAGGCCGCTGAAAAGCTGGGAAAATATCCGTAGCGGTTATTAGCCCCAAAGCGTGATGATCCATCTGCACGGAATGACATACCGAACAGGTAGCGATTATCATAGTCGTAGTTAAACCGCATGTAAAACGAGTTCATTGCGGTCTCACTTTGTCCGGACGTTGGCCGTTGCGGAACCACGCCGGTTTGCAGGCTGTTATATGAAAAGAAGTCATCAAAGAACCCTTCACTGCCTGCCTGTGTATTCATGTTGGCAAAGTAGTACCAGCTGGCCCCGGCCACACCGGTAAGCTGATGTTTTCCAAAACGGTCTTTCCAGGTAAGGTAATCTTCCGATGTCCATGAAGCAGAATTGCCGTGCCCACGAGTAGCTACTCCCTGTTGAATATCAGAGTATCCAACGATATCCCTGCCTGAAAAATACAAGCTATAGTTAGCGCCGGTTTGTCCGCTGATGCCCGCTGTCAATTGCAGTTTGCTGCTTAGATAAAAAGTAGCCAGCAAGTTTCCCATGGTATAGGTACGACCTGCTACTGATTGTACTTCGTTCATCAGTCTTACCGGGTTTTCGGAATTCTCTGCACCCGGATAGTCCCCTTTCCTTGTGTAAGTGCCATCCGGATATTTTACCGGAAAGAAAGGCAGGAACTCATAGATCTGCCGTACTGCGTTGAGACCGAATGTATTGATGTCTACGTTGTTCTGTTTGAATGACCCGCTGTTGATCACTGACTGGATATGCAGCCACTTCTTCACATTCCATCCGACGTTGATGAAACCATTCAGCTGGCGGGAATAACTATTGATAAGTATACCTTGCTGGTCGTTATAAGAAAGGCTTGTCAGCACTGATATATCATCTTTGCCCAGTGAAAAAGCCAGCGCATGCTCGTGCGATATAGCCAGTCTGCTTGCTTCTTTCTGCCAGTTGGTATTGTATTTAGGCGTACCATCACTGTTGAACAGATCGTTCTTACGTGAGAACTGACGATCCGGATCAAGGTGCGGTGCAATGCGACCCGGCATGTATTCGTATTCACGTTTGAACATTTCCAGTGCTTCATCTGCATTCATCAAGTCTATTTCACGCGCAAGGGTAGCAAAGCTGGCGGTATTGCGAAATGAGATAGCAGGACTGTTCTTCGTTCCTTTTTTAGTCGTTATTACGATCACGCCATTGGCGCCTCTCGAACCGTATATAGCGGATGCAGCAGCATCTTTCAAGACATCTACCGAACCAACTATATTCGGGTCGATGCTCATGGGATCGGCACCAACGATACCATCGATCACGTACAGCGGACCGTTATAAGCGTTGATAGAGCCTGTGCCTCTGATCTTAACGATCGGATTGCCTCCCGGTTTACCGGAGTTCTGCATTACACTTACACCGGCTACTTTGCCTGCCAGTCCCTGGGCAAGGTTTAATGTCGTGGCCCGTTCGTCAAGCTGCTCACTGTTTACGGTCCCTACGGCAGTGGTCAGGTTGTCTTTATTGGTAGAACCGTAACCGATCACTACTACTTCGCGGAGCGCGGAGGTACCGGGCTGTAACATGATATTCAGCGATGCCGTTGACGATACGGCCAAGCGTAAATCATGAAAGCCCATCAGGTTGAAGCAGAGCGTATCTCCCGCTGTTGCGTCAATACGGAATGCACCATCCTGGTCAGTGATGCTGCGGCGTGTGGTACCTTTTACGGTGACATTCACACCGGGAAGGGCTGTGCCTTCTGCATCAGAAACGTGACCGAAGCGCGCTTGTATAAGCGGCTGTTCAACAGTTTGCTTTTTATCCTGCATAACCAGTATGCTTCTCCCTCTCACCTCATATTGCAATGGTGCGGGCAACAGCTTCAGCACCTGTTCGACTGAGATATTCTTTTTGCTGATCGTTATTTTACCACCGCGTGTTATTTCGGATGGATTAAATACAAAACGGAATGGTGTATTTGCTTCGATCTGCTCGAATACTTTATCGAAGGTCTGGTTGACCACTTCTATATTTACCAGCGTCTGTTTTAATTCACTACCTGATACAACCTGTGCGGATACACGCAAACTACTTCCAAAACAGCATGCCAATATCATGCAGACCATGTACATGGCCTTTACATGCAGGCGTCCCGCTGTTTTTCTTTCATAACTTCCCATTATCCTCCTTCTCCGGAAAATCAGATCCGGTTACTGATGTGGTTGATCATCATATATCAGGTATTCATTAGTACCTGGTTGCTGACGGTAGTTGAAACCATAAATATCACATAACATGCGCAGTATATCCTTCAGTGGCTGCTCTCTGCCAAAGCTGGCGGAAAGCTGCGCGCTGGCGGTGCGATTGCCGTCAAAGCGGATACGCACGTCGTAGCGGCGTTCCAGTTTACGGCCTATACTGCGGAAGCTTGCATTTTTAAATACAAGGAGGCCTTGTCGCCAGGCGCTGGCATCTGTTGCGCCTGTATCATATTTCTCTATTCTGCCGGCAGCTGCCTGATAAACGGCCAGCTGATCCGCGGTCAGCGTAACCGCTTCACTCTTCTCATGGCTCACGGCTACTTTACCACTGGTAACGGTGACCATTACGGAATCGGCCGGGGCGTATGCGTCGATGTTAAAGCTGGTACCCAGTACCTGTACATCCAGTTTTCCGGAATGCACCAGGAACTGTTTATCTGCCTGCGGAGCGATCTCAAAATATCCTTCCCCTTCGAGCCATACTTCACGGTCATTCTGTTGTGCGTAACGCAGCTGAGTTTCGTAGTTCAGCCATATAGTGCTGCCATCCGGCAAAACGATCTTTTTAATATTGCCTTTTTCTGCCTTTTCCGTCACCATGGTGTATTGCACCTGGGGCGTACGCTTGTTCAGAGCGAAGTAAATACCCCCGGCAGCGAGCAATACGGCGATGCCTGCGGCGGCCCACCAGATACGGAACGGGGCCTTCACCACCTTTGTGGTTGGCTGGTCCAGTCCTGCCTGTCGACTGATACGCAGGAAGAGCAGCTGTTCCAGGGCGGTACGTTGGTCTGGGCTTAACTGTTCAGTTAAACCTGCATGTGCGTCGAATGACTTATACCAATTGTCCACCTCCCCGATCTCTTCTTCAGAGGCAGTGCCTTCCAGATATTTATCCAGTAATTCTCTTAACCTGGTATTGCTTATGTCCATAGTTTCTCTAACATTAGACACCTGAAAAGTGGCTTACCGCCACTGTGCTCAGAAAATTGTCCGGGGCGGCCCTTATTTAAAAAGCTGCGTCACCAGAAAACAGAACAGTGTAAAGTTGTATTCCTTCAGGCGCGAACGTAATATTTTTAAGGCTTTTACCATATGTTTCTCGACAGTGTTCACAGATATCCCCAGCCGTTTAGCGATGTCCTGGTAAGACAGGTGCTCTTTTCTGCTCAGGTAAAATACTTCCCGGCATTTCTCAGGCATATCTGCACAGGAGGCCTCGATCTGTTCCTGCAGTTCCTTGAGTTGGAGCAGAGAGGCGGCATCGGGCTGGTAATTGCTGTTATCTGTCAGTACATGCTGCTGATAGTTGTTACGCACCAATTCGGCCCGTACGGCATTCAGCACTTTATTCTTCAGTGAAATATGCAGGTAGTTGCGAAGAGAGGTACGGAGAACGATCGTCTCCCGTTTCAGGTACAGGTTCACCAGCAGGCTCTGAACCATTTCCATAGCCGTTTCCTGCACTTTTACGCGCCTGTAGGCTGCGTCCAGCAGTTCCTGCCAGAAACGCCTGAAAATCTCTTCGAATGCATCGCTATCCCCCTGTTTCACGAGCAGGAACACCTCTTCATCAGTATACGTGGAAAAATCTTGTCGCATCGCGTGAATTCAACTACCGGCTAATGTAATCGTTTTAGCACAATTTTCTAAATCCGCCATATTTTTTGCGATGCGGCATTTTTAATCCTATTGCATGCTTATTGAGAAGGGCTTATCAGCCGGTGCGAGTCCGCGATTGGTAGCGGGCTTGTTCCCCATTTCAAGCACGAGGACACCTCCATTGGTGATATCAGTATGGCTGATCCAGTTGTGAGAATACGGCCTGCCATTCAGCGTAGCGGACTGTATGTAGACGTTTTCCGGACTGTTGTTGCGTGCTTCTATTGTGAACTGCTTACCGTTCTCCAGGGTGATGGTCACTTTAGGGAACAGCGGACTGCCGATCACGTACTGGTCAGTTCCAGGACAGACGCTGTACAGTCCCAGTGCGCTCATGACATACCAGGAAGACATCTGCCCCTGATCTTCATCGCCGGGATAACCGTCGGGACCGGCATTGTATAGTCTGCTCATTACATCTCTTGCGTGGGCCTGTGCCTTCCAGGGCTGGCCGGCGTAGTTATAGAGGTAGATCATGTGCTGCACCGGCTGATTGCCATGTGCGTACTGCCCCATATTGCCGTCTACCATTTCCTGCATTTCATGGATCATCTGTCCGTAGTAGCCTACGTTCACTTTATTAGGTACGCTGAATACGGAGTCCATCTTAGCGATGAAACGGCTTTCCCCTCCCATCAGGTTGATGAGGCCCTGTACATCATGAAACACTGACCACTGCCAATGCCAGGCGTTCCCTTCTGTATACGGCCCTCCCCATTTATAAGGATCAAAATCTTCTACCCAACTACCATCCAGCTTACGTCCACGCATAAAACCGGTGGCGGTGTCGTACTGGTTTTTGTAGTTATACAATGTGCGACCAAAGATGTACTGATAGAAGCTGTTGCCTGTTGATTTCGCCAGCTGATAACCACAGAAGTCGTCATAGGCGTATTCCAGTGTCTGGGAAGTACTGCCATGCGATTCAGGGAAGCTCACATATCCCAGCTGGTAATATTCTTTCCATCCCGCACGGCCATTCGCACCACCCCACGGGCCTTTATTCATCGCTTCATGATAATAGGCATCCAGGGCCTTTTTAGGGTCGAAAGTGCGGATACCCTTTACCCAGGCATCTGTTAACAGAGAGATCGCATGATTGCCCAGCATACCGCCCGTTTCACCAGGGAACGACCAGGCCGGGAACCATCCGCATTGCTCCTGTGCTGCGAGCAGCGCCTGCATGTAGCGGCCCTGCATCGTTGGATGTACTATCGTATTCAGTGGGAACTGGGCCCGGAAAGTATCCCAAAAGCCATTATCTGTATACATGTAGCCGTTGTGCACTTTGCCATCGTAAGGGCTGAAGTAGTATGGCTCTCCTTTGGCGTTATACTCGAAGAACTGGTGAGAGAAGAGATTCGCTCTGAAAAGGCAGGAATAAAAAGTAGCCTTGTCCTCTTCCGGACCGCCTTCTACCTGTACCCTTTTGAAAAGGTCATTCCAGATCTTGGTTGCGGCTGCTTTTGTTTGTTCCAGTCTCTCAGACTTCCCCAGCTCCTGCTGCCAGTTCAGTTCCGCCTGCTCCGGACTGATATAGGAAGATGCGACACGGGCTTGTACTTTTGCTCCCCTGCGGAAGCGGATATATGCGCCAGCGCCTTTTCCTTCTGCGGAAAGGCTGTTTGCCGATATTTTGTTGTTTACGTTTTCCCAGGTGCCTGCCGCTTCAAAAGGTTGGTCAAATACTATGACAAAGTAGCTTTTGAAATCTTTCGGGATAAAGCGGCCATTGGTCACATAGCCAGTGATCTTCCGTTCTGCCGGGAATATCTTTACGCCACTCACTGCATTGTAACCATCCAGTACGACATGTGCCGGCATTCCTGCGGGGAAGGAGAAACGCAGGTGCGCCCCTCTTTCCGTTGGCGATATCTCGGTGGTGACTTTATTGTCGAATGTTACTTTATAGTAGTCGGGACGGGCGATCTCGTTTGCATGACTAAACCCCGCTGCACGTTCTTCTTCATTGACTTTCAGTTCTCCTGCTACAGGCATCAGGGTAATCACCCCGTAATCGCCTACCCAGGGGCTGCATTGGTGCACCTGCTGGAATCCGCGGATGGTGGTAGCCTTGTATTGGTATTTCCAGCCATCGCCGTTCTTGCCGGTTTGTGCCGACCAGGCATGCATTCCGAATGGCAGTGATGTGGTCGGATAAGTGTTGCCGTGGCTTAAAGCGAATTCTGAGTTTGTACCCTGGAGGGTGTTTGCGTAGGTCACCAGGTCCTTTTGCTGGGCGGATGCCGTGATCCAGACAGTGCATAATAACGTGGTGATAGTGGTCGAAAGCTTCATATGTGGTATTTGCGATGGCTTTTATAGTAGACACGCGAGAATGGGGGTACCGCCATTGGGG
>CABHOY010000047.1 GCA_902168105.1 uncultured Flavihumibacter sp. | reverse complement strand
AATTGTATTTATCTGATTCACATGGTGTTAGGATTTTGCGCTTATTGTCCGCAAAATCTATAGCAACTCAATCTGAAACATCAGAAACAGATAATAAGTCGGCCTCAAACCTGCTATTAGAAAGACTTAGTTTTTCTCATTTCATTGAACTGCTCAAATTGGATACTAAGTTGAAACGTGAATTTTATGAAGTGGAAACAATTAGGAACAACTGGAGTGTACGTGATTTGCAACGAGCAATGAACAGTATGCTATATGAAAGGACTGGATTGAGTACTAATAAACATGCGGTGTTAAATAGTGATGTGAAACAAGCGGATTTGAAAGCTGAGAATATATTTCGCAACGCTTACATGCTCGAATTTTTAGGTCTGGAAGAAAAAGATATATATACTGAATCAGACCTTGAACAAGGGATAATTACTCATCTGCAAACTTTCCTTTTGGAATTGGGTCGGGGATTCTGTTTTGAAGCCAGACAAAGACGTATAACTTTCGATAATACACATTACCGTATAGATTTGGTATTTTATCATCGTATATTAAAATGCCATGTCCTTTTAGATTTAAAAATTGGCGAATTTACACACGCAGATGCCGGCCAAATGAATGTTTATCTGAACTATTACAAGGAGAATGAAATGCATGAAGGGGATAATCCGCCGGTAGGTATTATACTCTGTGCAAGTAAGAACGAGAACTTGGTCAGGTATGCGACCTCCGGTTTACCACAGCAAGTTTTTGTATCTAAGTATCTTATTAATCTGCCCAGTGAAGATGAATTGGCAAAGATTATAGAGGAAGAGCGAAGAAAATTGAAATAGTTTGATTTGGGCAAATATCGCTAATGAAAAAGTGGGTACAATTAAGCACTTTTGCTTGATTATACCCACTTTTGCTTAGTTGCGGGCTACGAGAGACAATTATCGAACCAATTTGCCCGGGATTTGGACCGGATATATCAGTTAGCAAATGGGATAGTATAGCGAATCGCAGGATGACCGTACTTTTCTAGTCTATGTTACTGTTACAGGCTTTAACCGCTATGTAACAACCAGCAGCCCAAACCTGGCAGCCAATAGCCTTAGTGTTTCCGGAGGAAGTTTTGGGATTAACCTTGCTCCTTCACGTGTGACAACGCTTGTTTCGAAGTAAGAAGGATACCTGAATTAAAAGCCTTGTGATGAAAATCAGAGGGCTTTTATTATTTTGCACACCATGAGAAAACCTTTACTGTTCCTGTTTATTGTTCTCGCTAATATGGTAAATGCACAGCCTAATAAAGCTTACCAGAATAACCGGCAAACGTATAATCTGAAGGGCAATGTAAGATCTATTCTAGAATTTAACTACAAGCAATACGTTCCTGATTCCGAACTAACTTACTATGTTACAAAGCGATATTATAAATTTAATGCCGCAGGTAATTGTACTGAGTTAACCACTTTCCTCGAGCATGAAAGCTTTCAGGGCAGGAATGTATACCAATATGATGAAGCTGGTAACAATACTGAAATAATTGCCTATAATGAAGATAGCACCCTGGATTACAAAGTTACTTATGTGTTCGACGAACAGGGCAACATGATTGACTTTTCTAATTACGGTAGCTCCGGGTACCTGAAATACAGGGCCCAACGTACCTATGGCCCAGGCCTTAGTTTTGTTAAAAGTCGGGTTGGTTTGACGCCTCCCGGCTCAACCTCTACCTACAGGTATACATACGATTCCCGGGGCCGGCGCACCTCGGAGAACTATTACAACGATGATGAAACAAAACTTAAAAGAAGGACAGAGTGGCTGTACAGTGGAGATACTACAAGAGAAACAGAATATAACCGGTTCGGTGAGCTCTCAGGAACGAGGCTGAGTGTATATGACAAAAACGGCCGCTTGATTGAATCTAAAATAAATGCCGGTTACGAGAACATGAGGGAGATCCTCTATAAATATGATACTTTCGGAAATGAACTTGAATGTATAGTAAAAGATAGTGCAGGAGTAGATATGAAGAGATCATACCGGTGTGAATATAAGTATGACAAAACCGGTAATTGGATCAAGAGGATCACTTATAAAGCAGATGGGACATTAAAATCGTCAATAGAGAGAAAGATCGGCTACTATTAGATTGATCTCTTCAAAATGAAGGTATTGACGTTAATTTCAATATAAACAGTAGAAGTACCATCCTCAAATACAAAAAGCCTCCAAATCTTTCGACTTGGAGGCTTGCAGCTTGCGGCTACGAGGGACAACTTTCGAACCGATTTGCAGAAGATTTATGCCCGTTGTTGCTGATCTCGCGTCCATAAACGTGGGTGCTTAAACAATAAATAACGACTGCGTGCCAGTAGCTGTTTTACCGTGTCCCCATTTGCTAGTACCTCTGGATGAAAGGCAACCTGTTTTTTGCGAGCCTGCTCAATAGCCTTGTTCAAAGAGAACTTGAATGGAAAAAGCGAGAAGAACAGCGAAAGGAAGAGGAAAACCTCCTTGGAGCCAGGAAACAACACAAGAAATTGGAATTATTGCTCTAACTTTAGCAAGGTTGCATTTGGCCCCTTCTGATTTAGTTTGGGTTTCTTTTTCTTCCTCAGTCCTTGTTTTTCAGCAGTATGCATATTTGATTAAAATTATAATTGTGAATATTTTTGTAGGTAATATAAGTGACAGAACAACTGAAGATGAGATTTGGTCTTTATTTGACCCATTTGGAGTTGTATATAGTATTAATGTGGTTTATGATAAGTACAGTGGCCGTGCTAAAGGCTTTGCATTCGTTGAAATGCCAGACGATTCCAATGCAGTACAGGCAATTAAGGAATTGAATAATTCAGTAGTTGCTGGCCAGACAATAGTAGTGTATGAGGCTCGTCCAAAACCTGAAAGACCAGAAAATAATGGTTTCTCCAGATCCGGCCCACGCCCTGGATTTAGACCCAGATACTAATAGTCGGATGTTTTAAAACGTCTATTACCTTTATCTGTTAAGAGCAGAAGAGCAAAGCCGCAGAATACGTTAAGTAGTTTGTAGCTTTGCTTTTATTTTTCTATATACCGAATAGTAGCAACCCAAGCTGAATTTTCCGCTGAATTTTCTAATTATACCCTTAATAAACCTCCAGGATGGGATATAGTAACAAGAACTGTCAGCAACAGGGTTCCGCCTATGAGGTGACAATGAAGATTTGTATCATCATGTTAGTTGTGTGAGTTCGGAAACTTTAGCCTTTACTAGTTCTCGGTCTGTATGAATAGTGCATTGTTTCAAAAGAAACCCTAAGCTGGATTTCGAAATAATGTGATTTACCACACATTGAACTTACGATTTAGTTCCTGCGCAGTCACTATACTTCTATAGACTTTTGCATTGTCAAATCAAGTATAAGGTGTGTGAAGAAAACAATATTGTCAATCGCAATGGGGTGAAATCGGCTAACTAATCGATCTAAATAGAAAAACCCGCGACTAGCGCGGGTTTCTTCGAGATTTTGCGGACCAGACGGGACTCGAACCCGCGACCTCCGCCGTGACAGGGCGGCATTCTAACCAACTGAACTACTGATCCTTCCCTTGTTTTCGGGGCAGCAAAGATAGCAACAAAGCCATCAATTATGCAAATCTTTTTTAAAAAATATTTTAGCGTTTATCTTTACATCGTTCTTTAACCAATTTTATACATAAATATGCAATTCCTGGATTTTGAGAAACCTATTGAGGACCTGTACGATCAGTTGGAAAAACTGAAGGAGAATGGAGCAAAGTCAGGTGTAGACGTTACAGCCACAGTCAAGGAGTATGAGCAGAAGATCGCTAATACCCGCCTGGAAGTGTACGAACATCTTACCAGTTACCAGAAGGTCCTGCTCAGCAGGCATCCTGATAGGCCCTATACCCTTGCGTACATTGAGAAGATGTGTGCCAATTTTGTGGAGCTGCATGGCGATAGGAATGTGAAAGACGATAAGGCCATGGTGGGTGGTTTTGCCGACCTGGACGGGGAAACTGTCATGTTCATCGGCCAGCAGAAGGGAGTCAATACCAAAATGCGTCAGATCCGCAATTTCGGTATGGCTAACCCGGAAGGTTACAGAAAGGCCTTGCGCCTGATGAAACTGGCTGAAAAGTTCAATAAGCCTGTTGTGACCCTGATAGACACCCCTGGTGCCTATCCTGGTCTCGAAGCGGAAGAGCGCGGACAAGGAGAGGCGATTGCCCGTAACATATTCGAAATGGTGAAATTACGGGTACCCGTGATCTGCATCATAATCGGAGAAGGGGCATCCGGTGGTGCATTAGGTATCGGTATCGGAGACAGGATCCTGATGCTGGAAAACAGCTGGTATACGGTCATCTCTCCGGAAAACTGCTCTACGATCCTCTGGCGTAGCTGGAATTTTAAGGAAAAGGCTGCGGAAGAGCTGAAACTGACATCCGACCATATGAGCCGCTTTGGCCTGGTAGACGGCGTAATTAAAGAGCCTTTGGGCGGTGCGCATGTCAATCCGGACGAAATGGCGGTAATTCTTAAGCAAACCATTAAAAATACCCTGGCCGAACTGAGAAAGATCGATGCCGATACCCGTATCGAGCAACGTATCGATAAATTCAGTAACATGGGCTTTTTCGAGGAACGCTAAAATTATTTTGTCATATACCATTCCAAATTGTCATCTTTGCACCACTTTTAGATTGATAAAGAGGGCAATTTGGAATTTGTTATCTGGAATTTTCACAAAATATGGAACAATTGAGAGGCACCGGTGTAGCACTGGTTACGCCCTTTAAAAAAGACGAAAGCATCGACTGGAATGCTTTGGAAAAAGTGATTGATCATGTGATTTCCGGCGGGGTTGACTATGTAGTATCCCTGGGGACAACCGGAGAAACTCCTACACTAAGCTCTGAAGAGAAGCTGGACATCATGAAGTTCACCTTCGAAAAGGTGAATAAGCGCGTTCCGGTGGTGATAGGTATTGGCGACTACAATACCCGTGACGTTGTCAAGCGACTGGAAACCTGCCCGCTGGATGAGGCGGCAGCGGTATTGAGCGTTGCTCCCTACTACAGTAAGCCAAGCCAGGAAGGATTGTTCCAACACTATAAAGCAGTAGCAGCTGCCTCTCCCAAACCGATCATCCTGTACAATGTACCAGGCAGGACCGGCCGTAATATGACGGCGCAAACTACCCTGAGACTGGCGAATGAAGTGCCTAACGTTGTTGCAATGAAAGAAGCCAGTGGAGATATGATGCAGTGTATGCAGATCATCAAGGATAAACCGAAGGATTTCCTGGTGGTAAGTGGCGACGATGCCCTGGCATTCCCACAGATCGCAACCGGCATGGATGGGCTGATCTCTGTTGCTGCTAACTATTTTGCGAAAGATGTAGCAGGTATGGTTAAGGCTGCGTTGGCGAACGATATTCCAACAGCACGTGAACTGCATTACAAGCTGCAGGACTCATTTGACATGATGTTTGAAGAAAACAATCCAGCCGGGGTGAAAGCATTCATGGCAGAAGCAGGTCTTATTGAGAATGTGTTCCGTTTGCCGGTAGTGCCTGTAAGCGCCGGACTGCAAAGCCGCATAGCCGCTTTCAGAAAGAATTATAAGTAAAACCAGGTATTGGTAATGATAAAGATCCCCGTTCTGTTTTGCAGGACGGGGATCTGTATTTTAAGCCGATTAGACAATATAAGAGGCGCCTTCGACAGCCACATCAGAATTAGGGAATACTTCCCGGCATTCTGCCTCAAAAGGCGTCAGGTCGGTATACTTTGAAGAGAAGTGTCCAACTATCAGCCGGCGGGCGTTGGCCTTTAAGGCAAGTGTCGCAGCCTGCACAGTAGTACTGTGATAACGTTCGGCCGCCCTTTCTGCCAGATTATGCAAATACGTCGTTTCGTGATAGACCAGATCTGCATCGTTTGCAAACCTGACCAGATCATCGGAGTACGCCGTATCGGCATAGAAGACATACTTTTTTCCCTTCGGAGGAGGAAGGGTAACCCAGTCGTTCTTCACAACGAATCCATCTTTCCGTTGATAATCAGCCCCTTCCTGGAGCTTTGAGAAGTAGGCGGCAGGTATTTCGTACGCTTTTGTCTGCTCCGGCAGGATCTTACGTCTTCGTTTCTGTATTTCGAACGTGAAGCCGAAACATGGAATACGGTGCATAGTAGGGAAAAAGCTGACATTCAGATCTTTATCGCTCAGAATAAGCCCCTGGTTTTCCTCCCGTAAGGAGACAAACTGTAATTCAAACTGGAGGACCGTACCAGAGCACTCCAGTTGTAACTGGATGATGGCTTCCAGCTCCGGGGGAGCGAAGACAGTCAGTGGTTCCTGCCTGCCGAGGAGACTCAGGCTATTTAAAAGGCCGATAAGGCCAAAATAATGATCGCCATGAAGGTGACTGATGAAGATGTATCTCAGACGGCTTCTTCTGATCTTATAACGCGCAAATTGTAACTGTGTTCCTTCTCCGCAATCAACCAGTATCAGCTGATCATTACAAGTTATAATCTGAGCTGTTGGATGTCTTTCTAACGTGGGGAGAGCCGAATTGTTACCTAAAATGGTGACTGCAAACATGAACGAAAATAAATAATTACTAAAATCTCCAATTTATTCCGAAAAACGGAATCTATTTCCACATTACGGAAAAATATGGCACCAATATGTGAGCAGTGAAAAAATTATTCCTCGTCCTGCATCAATTCTCTTTCGAGATCTTCCATCATCACGAGGTCAATTGCTTCTAACATAGTAGGAGCAAGGTTATAGACTGTTTCATCCGCTGCTTTTATGGAATTTGTTAAAGTGCTGTTAAGGCCGGTCATTGCACAGGACATTCCGCTGTCATACTGCTGGTGGTACACTGTTAAAATGGCTTTAATCCCAATGTCATCGGCTTTTTCCACTAATGTCATGTCCAGTATAAGGTTGCGGCCTTCGAGGCCTGGTAATTCTGATACCTCTTTAGTAAACCTGGCTGACAAATTAGCATCTAGTCCTGTAATTTGAGGCTGTGCAACCAGTATTTTTTCTTTGGTATCAATTTTGAATTCCATAGACAAGATTTTCTTTTATAAGTTAGTAAATAAGTAATCGGGAATCCTGCCAAATAACAGCCTTCTTTCTTACTTCACCAGCCTTAATTGTAAACTTATACTATTAAAGTGTTAGGGTAAAGGTAAATCAAAATTATTTGCTAATATTGTATAAGCAAGTCCCCGTAAGGGTTTTAATAATTTAATATTCTCACAATGGACCAGAATTTTTCACCGCAAGTAAAGGAGATCATTTCGTTTAGCAGGGAGGAAGCTCTACGCTTGGGGAATGATTTCATCGGCACAGAGCACCTGCTGCTAGGCATTATTCGAGAAGGGGAAGGGACAGCTGTTAAAATTCTGCAGGCTTTAAATGTAGACCTTTATGAATTACGTAAAGAGGTTGAATTGGCCGTAAAAGATAAGACAGGAAAAAACATCGCCAATATCAACAGTCTACCACTTACAAGGCAGGCGGAAAAGGTAATACGCGTTACCGTGCTCGAAGCGAAGGCCCTGAAAAGCCCTACAGTTGAAACTGAGCACTTAATGCTTTCAATCCTCAAGAATAAAGAAAACGTTTGTACACAAATCTTACAACAGTTTGACGTGGATTACGACACTTTTAAAAACGAGCTGGGCTTCGTAAAATCTGCCGATCCAAAGGCGGAGTTTGATGATCCTGGAGAGGAGGAGTTTGAAGATGAGCGCAAGAGTTTTGCCTCCAAGGCCAAGCAAACTAATACGAAGTCTAAAACCCCTGTGCTGGATAATTTCGGCAGGGATATCACCAAGCTGGCCGAGAGTGGCAGCCTTGACCCGATAGTGGGTCGCGAGCAGGAAATTGAGCGTGTATCGCAGATATTGTCCCGCCGTAAAAAGAATAATCCAATCCTCATCGGGGAACCGGGCGTGGGTAAAACAGCGATCGTGGAAGGTCTCGCACTGCGCATTGTGCAGCGTAAGGTATCCCGCGTACTGTTTGACAAACGTGTGGTAAGCCTTGATCTGGCAGCCCTCGTGGCAGGTACGAAGTACCGTGGACAGTTCGAAGAAAGGATGAAAGCCATCATGAACGAACTGGAAAAGAACCGTGACGTTATACTTTTCATAGACGAGATCCACACCATCGTTGGTGCTGGTGGCGCTTCAGGTTCCCTGGACGCTTCCAACATCTTCAAACCAGCCCTGGCCCGTGGAGAACTTCAGTGCATTGGCGCCTCCACGCTCGATGAGTACAGAATGTACATCGAGAAAGATGGTGCGTTAGACCGTCGTTTCCAGAAAGTAATGGTAGATCCTCCAACCGTGGATGAAACTATTCAGATCCTGAATAACATCAAACCACGTTACGAAGAGTACCATAACGTAAGCTATTCCGATGATGCAATTGAGGCATGCGTAAAACTCAGTGATCGCTATATGACAGACCGTCTGTTGCCCGACAAGGCTATTGACGTACTGGATGAAGTAGGCGCAAGAGTGCACCTCAAGAACATCAACGTTCCTCAGAATATCCTCGACCTGGAAAAACAGATCGAAGATATCAAGCAGGAAAAGAACAAGGTCGTAAAGAGCCAGCGTTTCGAAGAAGCTGCTGCATTGCGTGATACTGAAAAGAAACTTGGAGAAGATCTGGAGCGTGCGAAGAATGTGTGGGAAGAAGAAGTGAAACACAAACGCTATCCGATCGATGAAGAGGCAATCGCAGAAGTGGTAAGCATGATGACAGGTATTCCTGTTAAACGTATGGTACAGGCCGAAACTGAAAAACTCCGTCGTATGGGTGAAGACCTGAAAGGCGCTGTAGTTGGACAGGATGAGGCAATCTCCAAAGTGACCAAAGCGATTCAGCGTAACAGGGTAGGATTGAAAGATCCTAAGAAACCGATCGGTACCTTTATCTTCCTGGGACCAACCGGGGTAGGTAAAACCGAGCTGGCAAAATCCCTCGCACGTTATATGTTCGACTCAGAAGATAGCCTGGTGCGTATCGATATGAGTGAATATATGGAGAAATTCTCCGTAAGCCGTCTGATTGGTGCGCCTCCGGGATATGTAGGTTATGAAGAAGGTGGTCAGCTGACTGAAAAAGTACGCCGCAAACCTTACTCCGTAATCCTCCTGGATGAAATTGAAAAAGCACACCCTGATATTTATAATATCCTGTTGCAGGTGCTGGATGATGGTATTCTGACTGATGGTCTGGGCCGTAAGGTAGACTTCAAGAACACGCTCATCATCATGACCTCTAACATCGGTGTTCGTCAGTTGAAAGATTTCGGTGCAGGTGTTGGTTTCACAACTTCAGCAAAAGCAACCAGTGAAGAAGACAATACAAAATCAGTAATTGAAAAAGCGCTGAAACGTACCTTCTCTCCTGAGTTCCTGAACCGTATCGACGACGTGATCATATTCAATTCGCTGAGCAAAGAACATATCTATACGATCATAGATATCACTATGCAAAGCGTGCTGAAACGCCTGAACAACCTGGGCTTCAGCCTGGAACTGACAGACGAGGCCAAAGGCTTCCTGGCAGAGAAAGGTTACGACCAGCAGTTTGGCGCCCGTCCACTGCACAGGGCTATCCAGAAATACCTGGAAGATCCTTTAGCTGAGGAAATACTGAATATGAACATTCATAACGGAGATGTACTGCTGGCAGATCTTGACAAGGAAAATCAGAAACTGATCTTTACTTTGAAGAACTCCTCAAAGAGTAACAAATCCGAAAAATCAGAAGCATAAACAATAAGCCATAGTTGATAGAAATTGTTTTTGATAGAGATCCCGGGCGAAAGCCCGGGATTTTTTTTGACCTGTCCTTGCCTGATATCCTCTTTTATTTCTCCCGCAACCTCCCCTGCAATTAAGTAAAGTAACATGATGGTGTTATGTAAAAAGCTTCCTCTCTGAGATGGGAATGGCAGTGATAACATTCGCTTAATACATTTAGAAAAAAATTAAATGATACTCAGATAGATATAAAACTGCATTGTCTGTCAAAATGCTACGTTCATGTCATAAGAATAATATTATTAATATTAGATATTTGCACTATGCAATAAGGAGTGAGATCCTACTTTGCAGCATTGAGTTTTTCGTAAGCGAACATGTGAACACATCCAATCTTTTTAACCAACCTCTTTTAACCAGTCTTTCATATTTTAAAACCTGGCCCTGCGCAAACGGGGGAAATAGTCGATTAGGTTTGCCTCAAAAGCGGATAAACATAATGGCTGCTGTATACGCATGACAGGTGCGTGGTTTTCGTTTGCAACACTCATGGTTATTATTATTAACGGATAAATTTTAAAATCTATCTATCCCTATACACTATGAAAGCAGTTATACGTAACACTTCACGCACACTTTTTCTGGCTGGTGGTTTAACACTCGCAGCTACAGCGGTTCAGGCACAGATGAAGATCGGTGATAATCCGGCATCTATTACTAAATCAGCCATCTTAGAGCTGAGCAGCAATAAGCAAGGTCTCTTACTGCCTAGAATTCCAAGTTTCACAGCTATTGATGCCGCTATTGGGACCGATCCTGTAGATGGAATGGTAGTATACCTGGCCAGCGGCACGCCTGCTAATGATGGGATATATATGAGAAAGGCCGGTGCCTGGGTAAAAATTGCCAGCGCTGCTGATGCATTGGCAAACTGGAGCCTGAAAGGAAATACTGGTACGACAGCAGCTGATTATATCGGTACTACTGACGCCAATCCGTTGTCTATCCGTACAAATGGCGTTGAAGCTATCGGTGTACAGGCTGACAGACAATTGAAATTCTCAACCGTAAATGCGGATAATACTCTGTTCGAAGTGCTGATGTTGAGTGGTACAGGTATCGTTTCAAAGAGAACATTACCGCAGACTGCTTTCAAAGACCTGGCAGATAATATATTCGCTAATGCTGATTCTGCACACGCGACTTTTAATATCGGAGAGAATACAACTACAGGAGAAGTAACGGTAAATGCGCCTATTATGGCCCCTACAGCTACAGCTCCTTATGGTTTCATGAAAAAGTCTGACTGGGATAAATTACAGGCCCTGTCAAGCGGTACAAACCTGTCTATCGCTGACTTCATCACTGCAATTGCTGCAGGTCAGGAAAACAGAGGCGGTCGTATCACCTATGATCCACTTACTGCAAGTTATAAACTGGAACTGGCTGCTGCCAGCGCAACACAGGCGGGTATCGTAACCACCGGCGCTCAGACCTTTGGTGGCGACAAGACCTTTAGCGGTGCTGTAAATGTTGGTACTACATTAGGTGTTGCTGGTGCTGCTACTTTGAACAATACATTGACTGTAGCGAATACAACAACCTTAAATGGTGCAACCACAATTAACAGCACACTGGGTGTTTCCGGTGCTGCTACACTGGGTAACAATCTGAACGTATCAGGTGCGACTACTTTAAATACACTGGCAGTTTCAAATGGTACCACGCTTAATGGAACGCTGGTACTGAACAATGTGGCAAATGCCGCTACCGCTGCATCTTACGATGTACTGGTTCGTGAAGGAAGTACTGTTACAAAAAGACCATTCGACCTGGATGCAATTGCAAAAGCGATCCGTACTATCCAGGCAGGTACTGGTACTACAGACAATGTGAACGTAGCTTTCAAGACCGATAGCATTGGTGCTAACTTCGACGTACAGGCAACCGCTAATGATGTTTCTTTCAACCTGCCTAACGCAAGTGCTGTTGACGCTTCACACACTGCTGTTCAGCGAGGTGTGGTGTCTACCGGTAACCAGAGCTTCGCAGGTAATAAGAGCTTTGCTGCAAGTGTAGCTGTAGGTACTACTACACCGGCCAATTCTACCCTGCAGGTAAATGGTTCTGTACAGATGAGAATTACAAAGACAACTGCGTCTTATGCCATTAACGATACAGACAACACTGTACTGGCGGATGCTACCGGTGGTGCACTGACCATCACACTGCCTGCACCTTCTGCTGCTATTTCAGGCCGTATCTATACTATCAAGAAGATCGGTACCGGTGATATCAACAATCCTGTAACAATACAACCTAATGCTCCTGCTGTTACTATTGAGGGCGGTACAAACTATATGATCTACAACGATTGGACATTCATTACTATTCAGACTGATGGTATCAACTGGTACATTATCAGAAAATAAAGAAAATTATATGGCAGGGGCAGTGTTTAACTGCTCCTGCTAATTCTTTTTATTGTCTGAAGCTTTCCTACAACCTGTAACGACCTATGAAAATGCCGGATACGTTAACCATTAACACTATTACTGAATCTGTTAACCTGTATTGTCAAGATGCAAGAGGAAAACGTATTCAGCGCTGTGAACGCCGGTATAATTGTGAGACGAAACTAAAAACATAATACTGCATGAAGAGATGTTTACTCATATTATGTTTTCTGGTTCTTTCTATAAACACTATAGCTCAGAATGCTGCCTACATCCCTCCTGATGGGAAGGTGTGGAGCTTTGGTAATGTCGCCTTTTTCGGAGATGTTACCAACGATGGTATGCTGGGGTCCAGCCCTGCCTCCGTACTTTATTTTCTCGGTAAGCAGTGGACGAATAGCTATACAGCTTTATTATCTGATGAAAGTCCTTCCGGCCTTAAAGGTACCGGGGGAACTTTTCGTTTTGTGAATAATAGCAGCCAGCAGATCATTGCCGGCGGCTACAACGTAGCTACAAAAACTGGCGCCAGTTTTCCCAATCTGGAAGTCAGCAATCCTAATGGCATTGTGCTTGCAGATCTGCACGACCTGCATATAAGAAATACACTACAGTTAACCAACGGTCACGTTTTCCTGAATGGATGGAACCTGATGGTTGGGGCTGATAATCCGGGCTCTATTACAGGGTATAGTGATCAACGTTTCATTGTTACCGGAACAGAAACAGCAGGCGGTTTTCTTTATCGTGCAAAACTGGATAGAAATGCCGGACAGGTGGTATTTCCTGTAGGTACGAGCGCTACAAACTATGCACCTGCCGGTGTACGTTATGAAGGCTCACCTGAAGATTTTAAGGCGAGGGTTTTTGATAGTGTATACCTGAATGCTATTACAGGAAGAACACTTTATGACAGTGTGGTATTTAAAACCTGGAACCTGGGACAGGAGGGGAGTGGTACGGGGCTGACAAGTATAACATTGCAGCACATGAATGCTGATGAAGCGCCGGAGTATAATGTAAATCGCGAAAGCAGTTATATCAGCCGTTTCTTTAGTGATGGTGGTTGGGAATTGCGTAAGGCGGTGAACGATGGAATGGCGCCAGGCACCTTAACAACACAACCCATGCAGCAGGAGGCGACTATGCATTCCCGGGGTACTGCAGGTATCGGCACGAACATTTACTATGCGAAGCTCACCTCTTTGTCGTATAGCTATCTGCCGGCAGATATCATTCATTTTAATGCTTATCGCGTAAGCTATTCATTGGTAGACCTGGTATGGACTACCAATCGTGAAACCAACAATGCTGTATTTGAAATAGAGCGGATGCTGGATAACGAAACTGCATTTAAGAAGATTGCTACAGTGGCCACAAAGGCGCCTGGTGGTTATAGCACTACAAGGCTTGATTATTATTATCAGGATACGAATGACTATGATGGCTGGAGCTATTACCGTATTAAAGCAGTATCAGCTACCGGAAAATATGTATACACCGACGTTAGAGAAGTAGGACCGCTGATACAGGCTACTGTATTCCCGAATCCGAACTATGGAGACTTTAAAGTGACTGTCAGAGGTATTAAGACACCGTTGATCGTACAGGTATTTGATACATGGGGACAACAGGTCCGCAAGCTGGAAATGATTGGTCAGAGTGAAGTACAGATCAGGGACATGCCTACAGGTACCTACTTCCTGGTATTGACTCATAAAGAGACAAAGAAACAGGCATATGTCTGCAAAGTGATTGTAATAGATCATTGATACTATGACTAGTCTATTTGAAAAAGATATTGCATGAAACATTGAGGAATGTACACAGATAATATTGCCTGTGTACTTCCTGTTTGATTTTTGAAATCGTTCAGAATTATGAAGAAGCTATTAATACTATTGTTGCTTTCTGTAACTACATCTACCTACGCGCAGCAGTTGAAGCTGGGAAGTAATCCCAGTGTGATAAAGAAATCTGCATTGCTGGAGTTGGAAAGCAGCTCACAGGGATTGTTACTGCCACGTATCAGTGATACAACATCGGCGACAATAAAGAGTTCTCCTGACGGCATGCTGATCTACCTTCCGATCAATAACAATATGGCGGTACGTTCACAGGGAAAATGGCTGATTCCGGGTACAGGAGGAAGTTCTACTATTACACTAACAGGAGACGTGACAGGAAGCGGTACAGGTACTGTTGCAAGCACCATCAGTAATCAGGCGGTGACCTTCGCAAAAATGCAGAACATCAACACACAGAGACTGCTGGGAAGATTTGCAGCAGGCGCAGGAAGCACACAGGAAGTAAGTCTGGATAATAGTCTTAAACTGAATACCGGTGGTATATTGTATGCAGATAGCGCCCTTGCTATCTGGAACGCTGCTAAACTGGTAGGTATGAGGGTGTCAGGAAAAACACCTGCAAGTGGTGAAGTACTGAAATGGAATGGCACTTCGTGGGAATCAAATACGGATAATGATGGTGGCGCCACATACGGAACCCTGGCTACTAACGATGCTGGTACTGCGGATGTTGCAGGATCTACTACCCGTATGAAAATATGGGCTAGCCCTGTGACGAATGTAGTGACCAATGGGCCGGCAGGTACTACCGCACATGCCTGGAGTGTAATGGCCTTTAAGGGGAATAACGGTGGATTTACGACACAGCTGTATTTCGACAAGAACACGCTGGCTTTAAAAGAGTGGACAGGTATTACTGCTCCGCTGGGTACGGTCGCCATCAATGGTTGGTATAAGGCTATTATGACCAATGGAAATACAAACATTACCAACGGGTCGATCATATTTGGTAACATTACCAGCGATGCCTCGACAGAGGTGGGACAGGACAACGCTAATTTCTTCTGGGATAATACGAATAAGCGGTTAGGGGTTAAGACAAATACGCCTGCATCAACACTAACTTCTAATGGCAGCTTCAGTTTGCCTATCCGTACTTTTAATGGTAACACGACGTTAAATGAAACTGATTATACTGTTGTAAAAAACGGGACCGGAAATTATACGGTAACGTTGCCTGATGCCGATGATTGTCCAGGCCGGATATATGTCATAAAAAAATCCGTCAACGGTTCGCTTACAATTAATTCAAACGGTGGCCAGATCGACGGGTCAAACAACCAGTCCCTGAGTAGTGCTTCAAGGATTTCATATACCATTCAGTCAGATGGGACCAACTGGTGGATCATTTCAGGGTTGTAACAGGTATCCTGTTCCATTTTTGCATTTTTCCTTTAACTTTACACCGTCTATTCCTAACACAGCTATTTAATTAAAGGGTTTTGAAAAAAATAATTATCACGATAGATGGTTACTCTTCATGTGGAAAGAGCACGCTGGCCAGACAACTGGCTGCGCAGCTGGACTATGTGTATATTGATAGTGGAGCAATGTATCGTGCAATAACCCTGTACTTCATTCAGAACCGGATAGACTGGGCCGATCATGACGCTGTTAAAGCGGCGCTTCGTGATATTCATCTGGAGTTCGAATTCAATCCGCAGAGCCAGGTGTCTGAAATAACGCTGAACGGTGAGAATGTGGAACACCTGATCCGGGAAATGCTGGTAGCTGAAAAGGTAAGTGAAGTGGCTGCCGTGAAAGAGGTGCGTGAATTTGCCGTAGCACAGCAACAGAAAATGGGCGCCAGAAAAGGGATTGTAATGGATGGCCGTGATATCGGTACCACCGTATTCCCTCATGCCGAATTGAAGATCTTTATGACTGCGGATACTTCTATCCGTGTAGAACGCAGGTTTAAAGAGCTCTATGCCAAGAACAAAAACATCAGCATCCATGAGATCAAAGAAAATTTGGAGCTGAGAGATTATATCGATACCAACCGTGAGATCAGCCCTTTGCGTAAAGCCGAAGATGCTATCATCCTGGACAACAGTCAGTTAACGCAGGATGAGCAGTTGAAACTGGTTACACAATGGGTGGATGACGCCGTTCTGGTGCAATCTTCCTGAATTTATTTTTAGTTTTAAGAAAACCTTTTTAAATTTGTTATGTTCCTGGTGCAATCCAGGGAGAAACCCATTGGTAATTTTCCACATCCTCTAGAATTTCCTGCAATTTATTGTATTGTGTTGACCGGTTCATACAGTGCTCCGGGTGCTAATATATTATTCCCAACGTGGTCAAGAGAAGTCATGAGAGATCAGCAATGGTCCCTTTATAACTATATCCAAAGACCTGTTGCTATTAACCGTTTCGAAGCTAGTAATTACATATATATCCAGGCTTTGTGGGCTGATATTTATTAAACTTAATGTGGTGCAGGGCGGGGATGCCTGCCTTGTTCCATATTTTCAGTAGGTGTATTCGGTTAATAGGAAGAAGGGGCGAATTCTTTCGCCCTTTCGCTTTTTTAATTAACTTGTGGTATTACCCGGCTGATGCATGTTTAAAGGCTATTTCTATCTACTTTTCGTGCTTTTGTTGGTAAAGGGGAACAATACACTTGGACAGGATTCTGTTCTCGTATACAAAACACTTGATTCTGCGAGAAAACTTCCAGGCGATACCAGTAGAGTAAACTGGCTCGTAAATAAAGGCAAGGTGCTGGGAAGATACTTTGATAAACGCGGGATGGAAAACCTCTTTTTCCAGGAAGCAATAACCCTTGCTCAGCGTATTAAATATACGCGTGGGCTTTTTGATGCGTATAATGAAACAGGGATTTCCAAAAGGAACAAATCCGAATACCTTCTCGCGGCCGATTATCACCAGAAAGCTATCAAATATGCAGAGGATTCCAGAAATGATCTATTGCTCTGTATTGCCCTGAACAATACAGGCGTGGATTACCGTAGAATGGATGATCAGCTGGAAAAAGCATTTGATTATCATTTCAGGGCTTTACAGCTTGCTGAAAAGATCAATGATATCCGCAATATTTGTATTGCCATCAACAGCATTGGTAATATCAAACTCTCCACCCAAAAATATGCAGAGGCCATCAATCACTTCGAAAAGGCCCTGGAACTAGAAAGACAAAGTAAGAATCAGCTTGGCGTGGCCATTAATCTTGGTAACATAGGCTATGGATACCAGGGCCTGGGAAAACTCGACCTCGCTATCGATTATTATAAGAGATCGCTGGCAGTGAACCAGCAATTAAATAACAGCATTGGGCTGGCTATCTGTTATAACTCCCTCGGGTCTGCTTACAAGGAGAAAAAAGACTATGCGCTTGCACATGAGTATCTGAATAAAGCGCTGGAAGTGAATGGTAATGTGGATGACAAAGTACATGTGGCAGAGAGTTACCTGAACATTGGTAAACTATGGAGCTTACAGGGGAACCATGAAGAGGCCAATAAATACTTCCAGGAGTCAATCGGGCTCAGTCTGATCTGGCGCTTCAAATACCTGTTGATGGAGGCTTATAAGGCTATGGCCGATGACTATAAAGCCCGGGGGGATTTTAAACATTCCCTTGAGGCTATGGACAAATCATTGGTTTATAAGGATAGTCTGCTGGAGGAACAGTCATCGCTGGCATGGGCGCAAACACAAGCTATTTATGAAGTGGACCGTAAAGACAACCAGATCAAGCTGCTGGAGCATGATAAGCAGATGAGCGAGCTACGAACCAAACGTAATGTTGTATACATCCTCTCAATGGCCGGGTTCGTACTCATGGTAGCAATAGGAGGGTTCTTTTACATCCGGCACAGGAACCTCGAAACAAATAAGCAGACCTTGCAGCTGGAGCTACGTTCGTTGCGTGCACAGATGAATCCTCACTTTATTTTCAATTCTTTAAGTTCTATTCACCGGTTCATCTGGAGCAATAACCAGGAAGAAGCCTCAGACTATCTGACCAAATTTTCCCGGCTAATGCGAATGATACTTGATAATACGCAGTACACCTTCATATCTTTGAATAAGGAACTTGAATCTTTACGCCTGTATCTTGATCTCGAAAAGTTGCGTTGTAATGATGTATTTGATTATCAGATCATCTTAGCAGAAGATATTAACGAGGAAGAAGTAATGATCCCTCCGATGATTGTTCAACCATATGTAGAAAATGCTATCTGGCACGGCCTGGTACATAAGTCGGGGAAGGGATTATTAGAAATAGCCGTTTCTTTGAAAGGGAGAACCTTGACCTGTACAGTAACGGATAACGGCATCGGACGAAAAAAAGCAGTAGAAATAAAGGAGAAAAAGGGACAGACCCATCGCTCAATGGGCATGAAAGTAACGGAAGGACGGATAGACCTGATCAGGAAGATCAATAATACCAAGGAAGCGGATGTAAACATAACTGACCTGGAAGATGAAGCAGGGAAAGCAATAGGTACACAGGTGAAACTCATCTTACCGGTAGAATTCATATTTTAAAAACCTACAAAGACAGCATGAGCGAAATTAAAGCAATCATCGTTGATGATGAGCAGCACTGTATAGATGCTCTTCAGACAATGCTTCAGAAGAAATGCCCTGAGGTGACCGTACTGGGAGGAGTTAATAGCGTCAAGGAAGCAAAAGACCTGATTACCGAACTACAGCCGGATGTAGTTTTCCTTGATGTTGAAATGCCCCATCAGAACGGTTTTGAATTGCTGAAACTGTTTGATAAGATCACTTTTGACGTAATATTCACTACAGCTTATGAGCAATATGCATTGAAAGCCATTAAGTTCAATGCGTTGGACTACCTGTTGAAGCCGTTCAGTGTTAAAGAATTACAGGACGCCGTGCAAAAATGTATCAGCAGGCGCAACGGACAAACTGAGAACTCTACTTCGCCACTAGAAGTGTTTTTGCAGAATATGAAGACGCTGCACCAGACACATAAAAAGATAGCGCTGCCCACCATTAACGGATTGGTATTTATGCCCGTACAGAATATAGTTCGTTGTGAATCTACAGGGAATTATACCCGCATTTTTTTCACAGATAAAAAGAACCTGATGGTATCAAGGCCATTAAAGGAATTTGAGGAGTTATTGACCGACGTTGATTTTTTCCGGGTCCATAATTCGCATTTGATCAACCTGCAGCAGATGCAGTCATACATACAGGGTGAAGGTGGATTTGCATTGATGAGCGATGGCACACAGGTTGAGATTTCCCGCAGGCGGAAAGCCGATTTCCTGAAAAAGGCCATGCAGTTCTAACCAAATTTAATCTGTTTTACGCCACTTACAGGAAATAGACCACCGGATAATAAGTCTCTATTGCACGCTTATGCGCTAACAGCTAATTTTGGTTCAGGTTTAAACTAATTACGATATAAAATTTTTTTTCTCTGCATTACTAGCATTGATTAGCCCCAAAGAAAAAAGACACCAACTGGTGTCTTTTTTGCTTTTATAATATTTCCCGTAAATAACTTCAGTTTCAGGCAAAGGTCGCCGCTACTTCTTCCATCTTATATTCCAGATCGTAGAACGATAGTAGTTTCCTGATCACCGCTTCTACAAGTGCATCCGGGCAGGATGCGCCGCTTGTTAGCAGGATAGTTACAGATTCCTGTGCCGGCAGGAAGGAAAGGCTGTGTAGTTCCTGTTTGTGATGGAAATCCCAGTGCTGGATCTCATTGGATGTTATCAGCTTTTCTTCGGAGGAGATAAAGTAAGTGGGCAGTTTTACCTCGCATAGCTCCACCAGATGAGAGGTATTAGAGCTGTTATAACCGCCTACTACAATAGCAAGGTCTGCTTCTTCCTGCAAAAGGCCGGTTACGGCGCTTTGATTGTCGTTGGTTGCATAACAAAGCGTATCACGGGTATCAGCAAAACGTTCACCTGTATTCTCAGTATTAAGTGCATACCGGTCCATGATGACGTTTTTGATATAATCAGCGATAGCCTGGGTCTCGGTAGCCAGCATGGTAGTCTGATTCACAACGCCAACACGCTGGAGGTCTTGTGTTACATCAAAGCCCTCAGAGTATTGTCCTTTGAACAGGGCATAAAACTCATCAGCCGGTCTTTCTCCGGTAATAAAGGTGGCCAGCACCCGGGCTTCTTCAATATCCTTTACCACTACGGTAGGAGTATTACTGCGGCTATGGGAAAAGGTGGCGCGGGTTTCTTCATGTCCGGGTTTACCATGTACGATCACGGTATAGGACTGCTGTCCGATCTGCTCTGCCTTATTCCATACTCTTTCCACAAAAGGGCAGGTCGTGTTATATTGAAGGGGGGCAATGCCCAGGGAGCTCAGTTTTGCTTCTATTTCCAGGGTGGTACCAAAGGCCGGAATGATCACAATGTCTTCCGGGGTCAGTTCTTCCCATGGAACCAGCTGTTTGCCGGCAGTATCCATGAGGAACTGCACGCCTTTCGCCAACAGGTCGTTATTCACATGCGGGTTATGGATCATTTCACTTAGGAGGAAGATCCTTTTACCAGGATTCTCTTCAACTGTTTTAAATGCGATCTCGATCGCATTTTCCACTCCGAAGCAAAAACCGAAGTGGCGGGCCAGCAATATCTTCAAAGGACCAAAATCCAGGACTGTCGGTGTAAAATCTTTCTTCATGCGGTCCTGTTGCTTACGGCGGTTTTTGATGGCCGTGATCAGCGGACTGCGATATATAATTGGAACGTTGAATGTTTTCATCTTGGCGGCAAAGTTACATATTTTGAATGGCAGGTATACATGGCCGTTTATTCCTGGCTCATTTTCTTCAGCCACGCTTTTTCTTCAGGACTCAGGCTGTCCATGCCATTGTCGTTTATTTTATCGAGCAGCTGGTCCAGGCGGAGTTGTTTATTCTCTTCCTGACCGGGTTTTACGAGCTTAAGAGGAGACTTTTTAGGTTTAAAGGAGCGTTTGGGCGCCTCTACGCGCAGACGGCGGTTAAACAGCCAGATAAGTGGCTGACAGATATCCGTGCCGCTGTTCAGCAGTTTAATGTAAAGGAAACCGGTGAGCGCCCCTCCCATGTGAGCGACAATACCGCCTACATTTCCCTGGGTGAGGGAGATCAGGTCAAGCACAATGACGATAAGCGCCAGCCATTTCAGGCGGATGGAACCGATAAAGAGCAGGCCGATCTCATAGTTGGGCAATTTGGTGGCGCAGGCAATGAGCAGCGCCATTACAGAAGCAGATGCACCGATCATCGGGGCATTTACACCGCCAAAAGCGAGATTATATACAAGCAGATATGCTATACCGCCTGCGATGCCTCCCACCAGGTAAAGGGGAAGTACCCGCTGATTGCCAAGAAAAGACCTGAATATATTACCGAACCAGTAGAGGTTCAGCATATTGAAGAGTACATGTAAAAATTCCAGATGTGTGAACATGTACGTCAGTAACCCCCATGGCTTTCGCAGGAAAGCAAACACATTGGCATGCAGGGAAAGATTATCAAAAAGAAAATTGGAGAGGAAGCCTGTAGTGGGTGCAATTTTTCCAATCAGGTACACAATTCCCATGACGAGGAAAACAATTACATTCCAGAAAAGAAGATGATTAATTGTATTTCCTTGTCTAAGCCAGTAGCGTATATCAGAGCTGAATGAGGTCCCGTTCATACTTGAAAATTAGTACAAAATCCGCAATCATAAATCTATTTAGCGGCACATTTTTTTGGAGCAAACAGCGGCTGAAGGATGATATGAAGGGGAGAGGGGACAGGACTGTTAAACATGTGAAAATTGCTTATTTTTTAATGATTATTAAGTATCTTTGCCGTCCAATTAAAACTTTCGGGCCTAAAATCCGGGAGAATTTTTTAACAAAAGGAGGAACCAAATTTTGGCAGAAAACAACATTACTAACGAACAAAACGCTGAACAACAGGTACCTGCAGCAGCAGCAGCTCAGGTAGAAACAGCGACAAAAAATGCGCCTGTTGTGGAAACCGCTCACGATGATTTCGATTGGAGCGTAGACAAACGCAATGTCTCTTCTTACAACAAAGAAGAAAAAGCGAAGTACGACCAAACGTACGACAACACTTTTAAAGTGATCGAAGAAAACGGCCTGCTCACTGGTACCGTAGTTGGTCTGACCAAAACGGACGTAGTGATCAACATCGGCTTCAAATCTGACGGTCTGATCTCTCTGAACGAGTTCCGCGATCTGCAGGGACTGAAAGTAGGTGATGAAGTTGAAGTACTGGTTGTTGAAAAAGAAGACCGCGATGGTAACCTGCACCTGAGCCGTAAACAAGCTCGCCAACAACGTGCATGGGAAAAAATCGTGGAAGTTTACAAAACCGGCGAAGTGGTTACTGGTACTGTTACCAGCAAAACCAAAGGCGGCTTGATCGTGGACGTTTACGGTATGGAAACATTCCTGCCAGGTTCTCAGATCGATGTTAAGCCTGTTACAGACTACGACCAGTTTGTAGGCAAAACAATGGAATTCAAGGTGGTTAAAGTTAATGAAGCCATCAGGAACGCAGTTGTTTCCCACAAAGCGCTTATCGAAAGCGATATCGAACAGCAGAGAGTGGATATCATCTCCAAACTGGAAAAAGGCCAGGTATTGGAAGGTACTATCAAAAATATCACAGATTTCGGCGCATTCATCGACCTGGGTGGTCTGGATGGTCTGCTGTACATCACAGATATCAGCTGGGGACGTATCTCTCACCCAAGCGAAGTGCTCCAGATGGATCAGAAGATCAATGTGGTTGTACTGGACTTCGACGACGAGAAAAAACGTATCAGCCTTGGTTACAAACAACTTACTCCTCACCCATGGGATACCCTGCCTGCACACATCACTGAAGGTGCGCGCGTAAAAGGTAAGGTAGTTAACATCGAAGATTACGGTGCATTCCTGGAAATTCTGCCTGGTGTAGAAGGTCTGGTACACGTATCTGAGATCTCCTGGGCTTCTACTCCTATCAATGCTAAAGAATTCTTCAAATTAGGCGAAGAATACGAAGCAGTGGTAGTGACGTTGAGCAAAGACGAGCGTAAGATGAGCCTGTCTATCAAGCAACTGACAGAAGATCCTTGGGCTACTATCGAAACTAAATTCCCTCTGGAGAGCCGTCACAAAGGTATCGTGAAGAACATCACTCCTTATGGCGTATTCGTTGAGCTGGAAACTGGTATCGGTGGTATGATCCACATCTCTGACCTGAGCTGGATCAAACGCTTCAACCACCCAAGTGAGTACACTAAAGTGGGTAGCGAAATCGAGGTAGTAATACTGGGTATCGATAAAGATAACCGTAAACTGAGCCTGGGCCACAAACAGATTGAAGAAGATCCTTGGAACACTTTCGAAACTATCTTCCCGATTGGATCCGTTCATGAAGGTACCGTAGTGAAGAAAGATGAAAAAGGTGCTACAGTTCAACTGCAGTATGGTCTGGAAGCTTACTCTCCTGCCCGTCACCTGCGCACTGAAGACGAGAAACCTATCAGCGTTGAAGATGTGAAAGAATTCATGATCATTGAATTCGATCGTAGCGAAAAACGCATACTGGTATCTCATACAAGAGTGTGGGAACAGGCTAAAAACGAGGAGAAGGAAGCAGTTGCCAAAGAAAAGAGAGCTGACGCTGACAAAACTCGTAAGGCTGTGAAAACCATCCAGAGCAAGGTAGAAAAAGCTACACTTGGCGACCTGGGTGCACTGGCTGAACTGAGAGAGAAGCTGAAGAAGGACGAAGGCGACGAAAAGAAAGGTGAATAAGCTTTTTTAGGTTGTTGAAATACATGAAGGGTGTTCCGGTTACGGGACACCCTTCTTCATTTACAGCTTACCAATGCTATACTCTCCACGGGATTGCCAGCCTGGGCCAGCCCGGAATAATGAAGGCTGGTTATCTCCATAAACTAAAAAGAGCAGACTTTACGTCTGCTCTTTTTAGTTCTTATATATTTAATGTCGTAGTAGAGATGTCTCGGGGATGCGTCGTGTATACGTCCTGTATGCGTCGTGTATAAAGCGTAGATGATACCTCGAGGTCAGATAGCCGGTCCAATACTAGGCGGATTCCAGGAGCCTGAAATTTACGCCTGTAAACGGGCCAGTATTTCGTCGTTGAACTCCAACAGGGAGTTAAGCTGCACGTCTGCAAGGGCATACCGGATATTCTGGCGATTATGCGCCTCAGGTACCACTACAGTCTTCATACGGGCAGCTTTGGCAGCTGTCATACCCGTTACTGAATCTTCAAAAGCTACACATTCAAGCGGTGTACTGCCCAGTTGTTTAGCACAAGTCAGATATACAGCCGGATGAGGCTTACCGTGTGACTCAAATTCAGCGGAAGAAATAGCGTGGAACCTGTCCCTGATACCCATATGGTCAACAGCAGATTCTATCAGCCGCAGGGGAGAAGAGGACGCTAGTCCTATTTTGAAATTCTTCTTTGTAAAATAGTCCAGTATATATTCCAATCCCTCCATAGCCTCACCTTCCGCCACTATCTTGTTAATAACTGTATCTATTATCTCATTGGTAACCTGGGTGTTGTCTTTACCCTCCCATTTGAAGTAATTATGCCAGTAGTCCACCACTTCTGCAGTACGCAGACCAGTAGTATGGCTGGCCAGTTCCATGGTAAGGTCTACTCCTACTGTAGCAAAGACTTCCCTCATTGCTCTCCCCCAAAGTGGCTCGGAGTCTATTAATAGCCCGTCCATATCAAAAATCACCGTATTTATCATGCACTTTTCTTTTGTTCTGCGACGCAAAGTTAATACAGAGTTGGGAGAAAGTGATAAGGCTTCCGGTCCCGCATAAATAATAGTTATGCAGTATAATCAATGGTTATGGCATCTGCAGGGTCCAGGAGGGCTCCTTTCCAGTGTAGGTATGCATACCGTCACTTTTTTGGAAATATATGGTTCTGGCCGGTCTGGCAAAGGGCCGTTCCCTCAGGTTTTTAGGGCCAAAATTACTTTTGGAATTCTCCCCTATATTTTTAACTTTGTATTAGTCTACTAAACTAATGGGAAATATAGGAATGAATAGTGTTTTTTTGTGTTATGGGCGCCATTGCTCCTGTGCAATGGTAGGTGAGGAGGCGTAGATGTATAAGGAGAATTGATCAATCAAGTATCAAACAAGATATACAGAGCCTCCGATTTAATACGCGGGGGCTCTGCGTTTTATAAAAGATAAGGAAGTATAACGTTTTAATATCTGATAATTTACCACCAAGAAAATATTGACTATGCAAAGCTTCAGAACCGAATTGGAAAATCCTGTGGTTGAGAGAGATATCATAGAGTTGGAGAAGAAAATCCGTTTATTCCGCGAAGGACAGATCCCGGAAGAAAAATTCCGTAGTCTGCGTCTGGCGAGAGGCATTTATGGCCAGCGCCAGGCAGGTGTACAGATGATCCGTATCAAACTGCCTTATGGCAAGATGACGCTGGAACAATGGAAACGTATTTCAGACGTATCCGACGAGTATTCCACCGGTAATCTGCACCTGACCACCCGTCAGGATATTCAGATCCACTTCGTGAGCCTGGAAAAGACGCCTGAACTGTGGAGCAAGTTAGACTTGGATGATATCACTATTCGTGAGGCATGTGGTAATACGGTGCGTAACATTACAGCTTCAGACAAGGCCGGTATTGATCCGGAAGAACCGTTTGATGTGACCCCTTATGCAGATGCTGCCTTCAGGTATTTTCTGCGTAACCCTGTCTGCCAGGATATGGGCCGTAAATTTAAAATGTCCTTCTCCAGCAGTGTTGCAGATACTGCCTGGTCCTTCATGCACGATCTGGGTGTAATACCTAAGGTACGGGTTGAAAATGGACGTGAAGTACGTGGTTTCAAGGTACTGGTAGGTGGTGGCCTGGGTGCGCAGCCTTACCTGGCGCATGTAGGTTATGAGTTCCTGGAAGAAGACCAGCTCATTCCATATATAGAAGCTATCCTGCGTGTATTTGACCGTCATGGCGAAAGGGCCAGCCGTCATAAGGCACGTATGAAGTTCCTCATACAGAAGATCGGTTTTGAAGAATTCCAGCGTCTGGTAGAGGAAGAATATACTGCTATCAGGTCCAAATCCTTCCATGTGGATGCTGATGCCTGGGCAGACCCTGAACTGCCGGCTGCCGACGTGGTATTGCCTGCATATACTATTAAAGATCCGAAGAAATATGAGGCATGGAAACAAACAAACGTTTTCCAGCAACGCCAGGCCGCTTACTATGCTGCTTACGTACGTGTTCCTCTGGGAAACATTAGCTCAGTAATATCCCGTCAGCTGATAGAAGGTCTCAAACCTGCTATTGCTAATGACGTGCGTGTTACTGCCAATCAGGGTTTGTTGCTGAAGTACATCCTGCCTGCACATCTGCCTTATGTATTCAGCGTATTGGACGCAGCTGGTTTTGCTGAACCGGGTTTTGACAGCATAGCCGATATCACAGCTTGTCCGGGTACTGATACCTGTAACCTGGCTATATCCAGCAGCACTGGTATTTCTACCGCATTGGAACTGGTGATCCAGGATGAATTTCCTGATCTCGTATATAACAAAGACATTAAGATCAAGATAAGCGGTTGTATGAACTCCTGTGGTCAGCATGGTATTGCTGCCATTGGTTTCCATGGAAGCTCCCTGAAAAGCGGTGGTAAGGTATTACCGGCATTGCAGGTGCTTCTGGGTGGAGGTATTGTTGGAGACGGCGTAGGCCGTGTTGCCGATAAAGTGATCAAGGTGCCAAGTAAAAGAGGCCCGGATGTACTCCGTACCCTGCTGAAAGACTTTGAAGCGAATGGCCAGAAAGATGAGAAGTTCAATGACTACTACGATCGCCAGGGTGAAAGATATTTTTACGATCTTCTGAAACCATTGACAGATTTGAATTCCCTGATTGATGAAGATTTCGTGGACTGGGGTCAGGGCGACAAGTTTGCAACTGCCATCGGTGTAGGAGAATGCGCCAGTGTGGTGATCGACCTGGTAGCTACTCTCTTGTTTGAAGGTGAAGAAAAGCTGCAATCAGCTAAAATAGCACTGGATGAAAAGCAATATGCTGACGGTATTTATCACGCTTACTCCACTTTCGTACAGACGGCGAAAGCCCTGTTACTGGGAGAAGGCGTAAGCTGTAACACACAGACAGGTATCATCAACGATTTCGACAAACACTTTGTTGAAACCGGTAAATGGTCGCTGGAAGGCAGCTTCAAAACACTGGTACTGCAGATCAATCAGAATGAACCATCTGAGAGCTTTGCAAAACAGTATTATCAACAGGCATCTGATTTCTACCAGCAGGCGCATTCATTCAGACAACAGCCAGCAACAGCTGTAGCACAATAAACGCTTGCGGTTATCACATCTTATTAAATGTACACTATGCAAAATATACATCCGAAATTGACATTGGTAGGCGCAGGACCCGGAGATCCGGAGCTGATCACTGTAAAAGGCCTGAAGGCCATACAGCAGGCAAGGGTGATCCTTTACGACGCACTTTCCAATAATGAGCTGCTGGAGCATGCGTCTTGCAATTGCCTGAAGCGCTTCGTTGGTAAACGGGCTGGTATGCATGTGTACTCGCAGGATGAGATCAACCGCATGATCGTGAAATACGCGCTGACTTATGGCAGCGTGGTACGCCTAAAAGGTGGCGATTCTTTTGTATTTGGCCGCGGACAGGAGGAGCTAGCCTTCGCCCAGCAATTTAACATTGATACGGAAGTCGTGCCAGGTATTACCAGTGCTATCTCTGTACCAGGTATCAACAGGATACCTGTTACCGCGCGTAACGTGAGTGAAGGATTTTGGGTCCTGACCGGTACCACACAGAGTGGGAGCTTATCCCGTGACCTGGCTTATGCTGTCCAGGCAAATACTACAGTTGTAGTGCTCATGGGGATGAGCAAATTGGAGGAGATCGCAGCAGCATACGTAGCACAGGGCAGAGGCAATGTGCCGGCCGCTATTATCCAGAATGGGACACTGCCAGACCAGAAGATAGGCATAGGAAATGTAGCCGATCTGAAAGAAATAGCCTTGCGTGATAATCTGCGCAACCCGGCAATTATCGTAGTAGGAGAGGTGGTTCGTTTTCATGAAGCCTTCCAGGCGGTACAGGAAAAGATAGCAGAGCAGCTGAAAATAGCAGTATAACTTTATATATTACACATGATGGGTTACGGGACAGTACGTAACCTGTCATGTGTGATCAGTAATAGCACCATTATGGAAGAAAATCATCTTTTCCCGGTATTTTTCAAGTTAAACCGCCTGCACGTCCTTGTTGTAGGAGGGGGAAATATTGGTCATGAAAAAGTAAATGCGTTACTGGAGAATTGTCCACAGGCCAATATTACTATTGTTGCTACCTGGTTTTTACCGGAGCTGACAGAACTTGTCAGGCATGCACCTAACGTGGAGCTGATCCAGAAACCATTTTCCTGCGGCGATATGTTAGGAAAGGATCTTGCCATTGCAGCAACTAACGACCCTGAACTGAACATGTATATCTGGGAAAAGGCGAAGTGCAGCCGGGTGCTGATAAACGTAGCTGATACCCCTGAACTGTGTGATTTTTATTTAGGCTCCATAGTGCAGAAAGGCCACCTTAAGATAGCTATATCGACCAACGGGAAATCCCCTACCGTCGCTAAACGACTGAAAGAAGTTTTGCAGGAAGTGATCCCTGGCTCTATTAACGACGTATTGGATAAACTACAGGTGATAAGAGACAGGCTGAAAGGTGATTTTACAGAAAAGGTAAAGCAATTGAACAGGATCACCGACGTCCTGGTTCGAAAAGATTGATCCCTCGTAACCCTATATTTCTCTACTTTCTTGAATTTATAATGGTCTGTTGGCTGGTATAAGGATACCGGCCTGCGTGGTAATACACCAATTTGTTTCAGTTAAATAGCAATCCTGTTTCAACCTCTTTCAACTGCTTGTAACTACTTTCCAGTTACATTATAAATAAATATATGTTTATGTTTATGGTGATATTTCTGTGAAATACGAATGATGATTCATATTTTTATAATGAAATTATGAATATATGCGCGTGTTTATCTAAATTGTTAGAGGATATTGAAATATTATTATATTTAATATATACTAATAGCTTTATTAAATAACGAGCAAAAATAGAAGGAGCAGCTCAAAGACATTAAAATCAGTCGAAAGTATTATCATATGATAACCTGTTAATAGCTTCTTCTTAAAACATTGATATACTGAAAGGGTTTATCTCTAACATTAACAATTCAGCGGTAAAAGACGGGGGAGGGTTCTATACTAGGGTCAGCAAGGCCAACAAATTTTTTGACCTCGCAGTAAGGGCTTTATTTTTCCCGTCTTACGCCGCGCCAATGAATATCAAAGTATTCCCGCTTCCCTGAAGTATATACCTTATGCCAGAGGCCCAAAAGGGGCCTCGCTAAGGTATTCCTTAAAAAAGAAGCCATGAAGATCTTTATAGTTTTATCAACCAGAATTTACATCGCGGTCGTCCCCTTTTTTAAGGGGACGTTTTTAAACTAATTGCCGGCCACTATTTCAATCTTATAAGATGGCTAATGCACCAAAATTGATCAAACGGATTTTAAGACCAATCAGAAGGAAAAACGAAGAATATCTTAGTGAAGCAAGATCCCTGATCATTCTACATTGCATGCCGGAAACCAGGGGGGAGAAACCGAAAGAAGGAAGGAGGGATACAACAATAATTCTAAACCAGTTTATGCTATGAGCCTCCTTATCAGTTTCTCCTTTTCTTCGTTTTTCCTGTTATTGTACCCCCTTCTATTGCGGCTGCCATAAGAAATAATATATTTGGCGCCATGAGCCAATACAATACAGATGCACAACAACTGATCGGGCAAACCGAATTATTTGTAAAAAAGGAGCTGGCCAACGCCGAAGGCGGACATGACTGGTGGCATATTTATCGTGTATGGAAGCTGGCTAAGAAGATCGCTGCCGGAGAGCAGGTAAACATGCTGGTGGTAGAACTGGGCGCCTTGCTACATGACATCGCCGACTCCAAATTTCATAATGGCGATGAAAATGTTGGGCCGCAAAAAGCCCGTACCTATCTTGAATCGGCTGGTGTGCCAGAAGAGATCATCCTGCAGGTGGTGAATATAATCATACACATTTCTTTTAAGGGTGGCCATAATGCAGGTGCATTCTATTCGCCTGAACTCGGGGTGGTGCAGGATGCCGACCGTCTCGATGCGCTTGGAGCTATCGGGATCGCCCGTACGTTTAACTACGGAGGATTTAAGAACAGGGCGATCTACGACCCGGGCATTGCACCCGACCTGCATATGACAAAGGAGCAGTATAAGAATAGCACGGCCCCTTCAGTCAATCACTTTTACGAGAAATTGTTATTGCTGAAAGACAAAATGAATACAGGAACAGGCCGTCAAATGGCTATGGAAAGACACGCCTTTATGGAGACCTTCCTGGAGAAGTTTTATAAGGAGTGGGAGGGAGAAAGTTAAATGGTAAACCTTCCCCGGACATACAGGATTGTCCGGGGAGAAGCAGATGAGTTTATTAAATGAACAATGCTCTCAGTTCTTCCGCGTCCTGAGGTTTCATTTTACCACTCAGTATCAGACGTAACTGGCGTCTGCGCATGGCGCCTTCATATAATTGTTTTTCTTCTTCAGTATCCGGGATGATCTGAGGTACTTTTCTGGACTTACCATTAGGATCAAGTGCTACAAACGTCATAAAAGCCTCATTAGACTTATAACGGTATTGCTGTACCGGATCTTCTCCCCATACACGCAGGTGGACTTCCATTGAAGTGGAGAAGGCCCTGCTCACTTTCGCTTCAATATGTACCACATTGCCCAGCTTAATGGGCGTTTCAAAAGAAATATTATCTACGGACGCAGTCACTACGGGGGCGCTACAATGTTTCATGGTGGCCAGGGCTGCGCCTATGTCCATCCAGTACATAAGGCGGCCTCCCATAAGGTTGCCAAAAGTGTTGGTATCGTTGGGCAAAACCAGTTCCGTCATTTGGATTACGGAGTCCTGCGCACGCTTGGGCGTTAATGTCATATGCTGATTTGTTACGGCGCAAAATTAGGAAGAAGTTTCATGACAGGCATAAGAAATGCAAAGCTGTGCAAGTATTTCACGGTTTGTAAAATTATGAAAGTTGATTTTAGATAGAAGTGACTTATTATTAAACTGTTATATGTAGAATTACAACGGAATGTGAAAATCCCTTTTGGAGCACTTTAAATTTGTCTTAACTTTGCATGACCTTCGGAAGTTATTTTTACTTGACTGGTTACACCAAAAGTCGTCCGGCGCTTCTCTTTAGGTCAAGTATATTCTACAGAATTTTTAGATCTTATGGCAAAATATATCTTCGTTACGGGAGGTGTTACTTCCTCGTTGGGTAAAGGAATTATAGCTGCTTCGCTAGCGAAATTATTGCAGGCTCGTGGCTTTAGAGTGACTATTCAGAAATTTGATCCATATATCAATGTGGATCCGGGAACATTAAACCCTTACGAACACGGTGAGTGCTTTGTAACTGAAGATGGCGCCGAAACTGACCTGGACCTTGGGCACTATGAACGTTTCCTGAACACGCCTACCTCCCAGGCGAATAACGTTACTACAGGCCGTATTTATCAAACAGTTATCAATAAGGAGCGTGAAGGCGCGTACCTGGGTAAGACTGTACAGGTAGTACCGCATATTACAGACGAGATCAAACGCAGGATCCTGCTGCTGGGTAAAGATGGCAAATATGACATCGTTATTACCGAGCTGGGTGGTACTGTAGGGGATATCGAGTCCCTGCCTTATATAGAGGCAGTTCGTCAATTACAATGGGAGCTGGATGAGCAGGATTGCCTGGTAGTGCACCTGACCCTGATCCCTTACCTGCGTGCAGCGAAAGAATTGAAAACCAAGCCAACGCAGCACTCCGTGAAAATGATGAGTGAGAACGGTGTGCATCCTGACGTGATCGTATGTCGTACGGAAGAGCCGATGTACAATGATCTGAAAAAGAAAATAGCGCTGTTCTGTAATGTGACTGTGGATGCAGTGATCGAAGCGACAGACATGAGCACTATCTATGAAGTGCCATTGGAAATGCTGCGTGAGAAACTGGACGTGATCTGTATGAAAAAATTAGGCATCCCTATTGAAAGAGAGCCTGATATGACCAAATGGCGCGCCTTCCTGGACAAACTGAAATATCCGAAGTCTAAAGTGACCATCGGTCTGATCGGAAAGTACGTGGAACTGCAGGATGCCTATAAGTCGATCCTGGAGTCATTTATTCATGCCGGAGCAATGAACGAATGCAAGGTAGTTGTACAAAACATTCATTCTGAATTCCTTACTAACGAGAACGTAGCAGAGAAACTGCGTAACCTGGATGGCCTGCTGGTCGCTCCTGGTTTCGGTCATCGTGGTATCGAAGGAAAGATCGTGGCTATACAATATGCACGCGAGAACAACCTGCCATTCTTTGGTATTTGTCTTGGTATGCAGATGAGCGTTGTAGAATACGCCCGTAACGTAATAGGATGGAAAGATGCGCATTCTACCGAAATGAACCCTGATACATCTTATGCGGTGATCGGGTTGATGGAAGAACAGAAAAAGATCACTGTGAAGGGTGGTACAATGCGTCTGGGGGCTTATACCTGCGAATTAACGCCAGGTTCAAGGGCTGCCGGCATTTACGGTAGCACTACGATCAGCGAACGCCACCGCCATCGTTATGAATTTAATAGCCAGTTCCTGGCCGATTTCGAAAGGGCGGGTATGATCCCTTCCGGCCGTAATCCGGAAAGCGGACTGGTAGAAATGGTCGAATTACCTGATCATCCTTTCTTCGTAGGCTGCCAGTTCCATCCAGAGCTGAAAAGCACCGTGGAAGCGCCTGCACCACTGTTCGTGCACTTTATTGCTGCAGCGAAACAGTACGCGGAGGACAAGACCAATAGGGCGAAAGTTGCTGAAGAAAAGATTGCACATCAATAATAAATATTTATAAGTCGCAGGCTTTCAGTAGTAACGACGAGGTATTAACTTTGTCGATTACAGCTGAAAGCTTGTTGCTTTTACTTACCTTTGCTGCCTAAATTTTAATTGAATTTCATGGACAGAAACTCAGTCATTGGCTTTGTACTACTGGGAGTGTTGTTTGTCGGTTACATTTTCTTTAACCAGAAACAGCAGGTTGCTGCTAAAAGAGACAAGGACCGCCAGGATTCCATCGCTAATATCAACAAGCCGAAACCCGTTGATACCGCGAATTATGCCACCGCCACAGGTACACCTGATTCCACCAAACTTGCCGGTGTATACGGAACCTTCGCAGGCGCTGCCAGTGGTACTCAGCAAACTGCTGTAATGGAGAATAAAGTGCTGAAGATCACTTTCTCTAACCACGGTGGACAGCCTTCGCTCGTACAGTTGAAACAATTCAAAGACTTCCAGGGTAAACCGTTGATGCTGGCAAACAGTTCCTTCAACCGTATTTCCCTGCAGGTTCCTGCCAATAATACTTCGCTGAATACTGCAGACCTGTACTTTACCGGTGGTACCGTACAACAGCTGGCAGATGGTAGCCAGGCTATCACCTACCGCCTGCCCACTTCCAATCCTGCTCAGTACCTGGAGTATGTATATACCCTGAAACAGGATGGTTATGCAGTTGATTTTGACATCCATGCTATCGGCCTGGAAAATATATTACCTGCCAATCAGAAGACCCTGACCTTACAGTGGGATTCCCAGAATGATAAGCAGGAGAAGGATATGCAGAACGAACGTCTGAACAACCAGGTACATTACCGGGATACAGACGGCAAACATGATTATTTCACCCTCGAACGTACCAGCCATCAGAAATTTGATACGAAGCTGGAATGGTTGAGCGTGAAACAGCAGTTCTTTAATACCACCTTCATCGCCAGGAACGACGCTCGTTTCGCCGGTGCAGAGATCAATACCAAAGTACCTGAAAGCGGTAATATCGTAGGACAAACATTTGCAACCCTCGACATTCCTTACAGTCGTGCACATGACTTTAGCTTCCCGATCGAGATCTACTACGGTCCTAACCACTATAAGACCCTGAAATCCTTTGATATCGGTCTGGAAAGTATCATCCCGCTGGGTTCAGGTATATTCGCTTTCGTTAAATATGTGAACAAATGGGTGATCATCCCTGTGTTCAACTTCCTGAGCGGATTTATCGGTAACTATGGTATCATCATCATCCTGCTCACATTGTTCATCCGCTTGCTGATAGCACCTTTCACTTACCAGAGTTACGTATCTCAGGCTAAAATGAAAGTACTGAAGCCAGAGATCGATGCACTCAAAGCTAAATATGGCGACGATCAGCAGTCTTTCGGTATGGAACAAATGAAGTTATTCAAGAGTGCCGGTGTAAACCCACTGGGTGGTTGTTTACCAGCTGTAATGCAGCTACCTATCCTGGTAGCGATGTATAGCTTCTTCCCATCCTCTATTGAGCTGAGACAAGAAAGCTTCCTGTGGGCGGCAGACCTTTCCGCTTACGATTCCATCTTCGACCTGCCGTTCACTATTCCGTTCTACGGTAACCACGTGAGCTTATTCACTTTGTTAATGACCGCAACCAGCTTAATGCTGGCGTTCAATAACCGTGGTATGGCAGATCAGAGCAATCCGGTAATGAAATATATGCCGTATGTATTCCCGATCATGCTATTGGGTATATTCAACCGTCTGGCGTCAGCGCTGACCTTCTACTACTTCCTGTCCAACGTGATCAGTATTGGTCTGCAGTGGGTGATCCAGAAGTTCTTCGTGAACCATGATAAGATCCATGCACAGATCCAGGAGAACAAGAAGAAACCAGCTGGCAAATCGAAATGGCAGGAAAAACTGGAAGATATGCAGAAGCGCCAGCAGGACATGCAACAGCAACGCAAAAAGCAATAGAATCCAATCTTTTTAGTATAGAATATTAACAGAAGGCTTCCCGCAAAGGAAGCCTTCTGTATTTTCAGGGTTCATGCATTTAATCTGACCTAATGAAATACTTATTGTTTCTGGGAATAGCCGCAACTGTCTATTCTACCTCATATGCACAAGACTATCAGCCATCCGCCAGCCGTATACACAAAACGGTAAGCTATCTGGCTTCCAACAAATTAAAAGGCCGTGGCACCAATGAAAAGGGCAGCATCAAGGCTAGCAATTATGTAGCAAAACAGTTTAAGAAATTAGGGCTGGAACCAGGAAATGGAAGCAGTTACTTCCAGGATTTCACCTTCGACCGGAAAGAACATCACAACTTGGTAAGCAGGAATGTGATCGGCTTCCTGGATAATGGCGCCGCCAAAACCATCATTATTGGTGCGCATTACGACCATCTCGGCACGGCCGCATTATTCGACGGAAAGTACCCTGTTGGACAGATCCATAATGGGGCTGACGATAATGCCTCTGGCGTAGCCGGATTGCTGGAACTGGCCAGGTACTTTACAGAGAATGGACAGAAAGAACCGTTTAACTTCCTGTTCATCTCCTTCGGAGGTGAGGAAATGGGATTGCAGGGATCAAAGTACTTTACAGCCAATCCCACTATACCGTTGACCAATATACATTTCATGCTGAATATGGACATGATAGGAAGGTATAATGAAGAACGGGGTATCGGTATAGGTGGTTATGCCACAGCGCAGGAATGGCCTGCCGTATTTAAAGATGCACAGGAACCGGGTATTCACTATTTTACAGATGGATCGGGCAAAGGAGCCTCAGATCACCATAACTTCTTCATGAGTAAGGTCCCGGTGATCTTCCTGCATACCGGTCCGCATGATGATTATCACAAGCCAACAGATGACATCGAAAAACTAAAAGCGAAAGAGGAAGCGATTATCCTTAAACTGGGCATTCAACTGATCACTAATGCAATGAAGTACACAGAGCTGCATTATGTAGGAGAGGAGAAGAAAGAAGAAGAAAAGAAATAAACGTACGACAGATATAATGTAAAAGAGGCGCCCGGTTTTAAACCAGGCGCCTCTCTATTTATTTAGGATCGTATTTACTGTGGTTTGACAGGTGGTGCCGGATAGGCGGCTTTCGGCATGGTGGAAGGAAGCGGTTTATCCTTATTGGCTTCTTTCTGTTTCTCCCTTTCTCTTTCCCTGGCGGCTTTGTCGGCTTCCGCCTCGTACTCATTTACATCCATGTATTCATCGGCCCGGCCATTACCCTGATCTTCAGCTTCTGCGTCAGGTCGCTGATTTGCTTCAATGTCGCTATAAAGGTCTGCCTTGAACGATGACGGAATAGAGAAGGTTGCTTTATCATCGATCTTCAGCGTTTTATCAGCATATACTTTCTGGAAGAAGTAAGCCCAGATCGGCAGACCGGTATTAGCACCCTGACCGTTCGTGGTAGTACTGAAATGGAGGAAGTTGTTTTCACAACCGACCCATGCGCCAGCCAGCAGCTGCGGTGTAAAACCGAGGAACCAGCCATCAGTGTTATCATTGGTAGTACCGGTTTTACCTGCTACTTCACTTTGGATGCCATAACGGAAACGCAGACGTGCTGATGTACCTCCGGGACCAGTTACGCCCTGCATCATTCTAACCATCGTGAAAGATTCATTCTCACTGATCACTTCACGTTTTTCAGGTGCAAATGTTTGCAGGATGTTACCATTCCTGTCTTCTATACGGGTGATGTAGATAGGCTTTGTAATGATACCACGGGCCGGGAACATCGTGTAGGCCTGCAGCATTTCATATAAAGAAATTTCCGGTGTACCCAGTGAAATGGATGGATACGGTGGGATGTCAGCATTGAAGCCGATCTTGTTTTTCGCAAAATCAGCAACGGCCTGTGGTCCTAACTGTTTGATCAGGTAGGCCGACACCAGGTTCAGTGATTTAGCAAGTGCTCCTGCCATAGTGATGCTACCGCCTACACTACCTTCAGAGTTACGGCTCAACGTCCAGTTATATTTAGGGAATGATACCGGTTCGTTAGGCAACATCGTATTGGGCGACATACCATTCATGATCGCAAAGCAATACAGGAATGGTTTAAAGGTAGAACCTACCTGCCTGCGGGTTTTGGCGACGTGGTCGTTCTTGAAATAACGGAAGTCCGGACCACCTACCCAGGCTTTGATCTCACCGCTTTCTGGGTCCATCGCCATGAAGCCCGCCTGTAAGATAGCTCTCATATACTTGATAGAATCTACCGGTGTCATGATGGTATCCAGTTCGTTCAGTTCTGGTTCAGTAAAGCTTCTCCAGGCAAATACCTTCATTTTCACAGGCGTATTGAAGGCTTTCTTGATCTGATCGTCGCTCGCTTCTTCATCTTTCATTGCCTTGTAACGGTCAGACTCCTTCATATAACGGTCAACGTATGCCTGCCAGTTTTTCCACACGCTGCCAGACTTAATATTTGACTGTGCTGAAAACACTTTCTGCAGATCTTTCAGGTGACGATCTACCGCCTCTTCTGCATACAGCTGCATGCGTGGATTGATGGTCGTATATATTTTCAGGCCGTCGCGGTACAGGTTATATTCTGAGCCGTCAGCTTTTTTATGTTCTTTACACCATACTTTCAGCTCGTCACGCAATACTTCCCTGAAGTAAGGAGCTAAGCCCTTATTGTGGTCTATCTTATTGTAGCGCAATACGATAGGTTTGCTCATAGCTGCATTTGCCTCTGCTTCAGTAATAAAGTCATTCTTCTGCATGAGTGCTATCACCGTGTTACGGCGATCCAACGCTGCCTTTGGATTACGGCGTGGGTTATAGAGATTGGTACCTTTCAGCATGGCTATCAGGGTAGCTGCTTCCTCAATTGACAGATGACCGGCATCTTTACTGAAGAAGGTACGTGCGCCATTTTCAATCCCATATACGTTATCGCCAAAGGGTACTGTATTCAGATAAAGAGTAACAATCTCCTGTTTGGTGAAATTACGCTCCAGTCTTACCGCGATCAGCCATTCCTGCATTTTCTGAAAGCCCCTTTTTATCATATTGGAAGCACGTTGCGCACCGGTATTATCAGCCTGCAGGTTCAGCGCCAGCTGTTGTGTGATAGTACTGGAACCTCTTTTTTTACCTTGCAGGAGATAAAAAGGAATAGCAATCGTTGCATAAGGATCTATCCCTGAGTGTTCGTAGAACCGGACGTCCTCAGTGGCTACCAGTGCATTAATAACGTTTTTGGAAATTTCGTTGTAGTCAGAGCTTGACCTGTCCACCTGGTAATATTTACCCAGGATGGTACCATCTTCAGCAATTACTTCAGATGCAAGGGCTGCCCTCGGGTTTTCCAGGGTCTCCATAGATGGCATGCTGCCAATAATGCGGAAATTCACCAGCATGATCAATAACAGAGATACTCCAGTTATCGATAACACTGTGATCCACAATATTTTAACCGATTTTTTCATACTTGCTTTAAATATTTGATTTGCGCAGCCAGCAACGCTCTCATTGGCTTATACCCCAGTTATAGCAATTTACGGGCCTTATTACGCTACGCACGTAATAGCGGGCAAAACTATTAAAAAAAACGGGTTGATGTCCCCCAAATATTGTTAAAAGACTGACTTATGTACCTTAATGAATTAATATGTGTTTATATCTTATTGCCAGTTACTGTGTAACATAGTTGTCGTTAAAGAATTTCCGGTATCCTTCAATGTCTTTGGTACTGTTCATCTGAATGAAGTTATCCCTTGAGATAATAAACATTGAGTAATCCGACGGACGGATACGCGGAATGATCTTTTCCGCATCTATCCTGATCTCGTCAAAATAGTCCAATGCCTTGTCTTCATTTGAGAAAAGCCTGAAGATCAGCATGACTTCCTGTTGAGAGAGCACAAAATTGGCGACCTGGATACCTTCGCCTTTATGTTTTTCGGCATTATACCTGGTAAACTGTGTCAGTGCCTCATCCATGATGGCTTTAGATACACGCTGGAAGGAGAGCACAACAAAATGAGGATTTTGGGCATTCAGCTTATAGATAGTTATAGGCTTTATTGGCGGAGGTAGCGGTGCTACTTTCAGTGCAGCATTAGCTGCCAGTTTGATGGAATCAGCAATAGCTGTTTTGATCTTCACGGAATCCAGTTTCCCAAAGTTGGGTTCGGGGTTCTGCCATGGATAGCGGATAGAGATATTTTCATCCACAGGATTGTTGCCATCCCTGCTTTTGTCAATTTCCAGCCTGGAGAGATATACCACCAGTGCCGCCCGGTTGTCCAGTGCTTCCAGCAATGATTTTGCCTTCTCCTGGACCCCATCGTCCTGCTTATACTTGTTGATCACGTTTACAACTGCCTGACGCCCATACTCGCACGTATCCATCTTCATGATGATCATGGCTTCCAGGAGGTCAAATTTGGGCTGCATGAAGTTGAGGCCATAAGTGGAGTCAGCTGATTTTTTAAGCGCCATGGCTCCCTCAAGGTTCCCCTTGCTATAGTTTACATAAACAGAATCATATACCGTCGAGATCTCTTTTTTCTTCTCCTGGTTAATATCCTGCAGGGCGCCGTACTTGATGATGCTGGCAAACTTGGAGTCTCCGAACTGGGTCACCGCTTGTTTGTATTTGTTAGCCAGTGCGGTATGCCCCAGTTTAGTATGCCAGATATACAGGGAATATACTACCTCTGTTTTGTTTGGATGCTGCGGATATCTGTTCAGCAGGGTATCGTATGTTTCGATGGCCAGCTCAGTATTGTCCAGCTGGTCATTATAAAGTTTACCCAGGTCATAATACGCTTCTTCTACGATCACGTTCGATTTCAGGAGATCGTCAGGTGTAAGTGGCAAACCAGCGGCCAGTGTTTTGGCTGTGGCACTGTCTGACGGGATTTTAGAAGGATCGTTAGCACCAATAGGGTTGCCGTTTGCATCTTCCTGTTGTAAAGGTTGGTTCGCAATGGCAGCTCCTGACTGGCTTCTACGCCAGTTGTCAGCCAAAGGCCTGTTACCCCAGCGCTTTTTAAATTCTGAGAAGCCGGCGGATTTGCTGGCATTGTTATAGAAGTACCAATCACCCTGATCATCCTTTTTAGGAGCAGCAGGGCTGTTGTTCATATTATTAATAAGTGGATTGTTATTAGCCATGTCCTGTTGGTCAATTCCATTTTCAGCGGCCTCCTTATCTTTTTTCGCTTTTTCTTCAGCCTCCTTACGCATGGTGGCAGCCATTTTTTCAAGGAAGATCATCCTGTCCGATTCAGGCATGGCAGCAATACGTTGTAAACTATCTTCCTTCTGAATAGCCTCTACACGGACAACTACATCATTCAACACCCGCTTGCGTTTGTTGACAATGGCAGAGTCTGTGAACTCAGGCGGCATAACAGTAGCTGTACTGTCGTAGAAGTTCCTGGCCAGGCGATACTGGCGCTGGCCGTAATAGATATCGGCTACCGCTTTGAAAGACAAGGCTTTCTGCATCGTATTGGAGCTTTCTACCTTGAGTGACTGACGCAGGTATTCCAGGGCCAGATCAGGATCTTTAGGCAAAACGATGTTGGCCATGTTATAATAGATGGCATCACGGAACTCGATATATTTCTCCCGGCGGGCCATTCTTTTGAGACGGGCCAGGCTCTCATCTAGGGAGCCGCCTTCCCGGGTAGCGTCCAGTTTAGCGATCTGCATGCGCGCCTGGAAGTCCATCATCGGATCAGGCTTTTGTTTGATCACTTTGTGGAACATCATTACGGCGGAGTCCGGGCGACTGTAATTGGTATACAGTTGTCCCAGTATATAGAACATACGCGCCCGCTCATCGCGGTTACGCTTGCTTTTAACAGCTGCCTGGAGGGGAACGATCACTTCAGCAAAGCGTTCCTGTTTATAAAGGGCATAGGCCCTTACTTCAGCAAGGTCGCCTGCCAGCCTTTTGGGAAAGTAGGGGTCCTGCTCGACAATGTTCATCAGCGAGCGCGCCTGATCGAACTCCTTCATTTCCAGGAAGGTTTTGGCCTGCCATACGAAGGCGTCGTTACGGGCATAGGTATGTTTGAAGTACCCGAACGGCGGTTTCCGTTTCTCGCGGGAGGCAATGCTGATCTGATCGTTAGCACTGGAACCTACTATAGCTTTATTATCCGATTTCTTCTTGGGAGCAAATTTGGTGTTGATGAACTGGAAGGTTCTGCTGGCCTTGTCCCATTCACCCTGATAAAAGTAAGCCTGACCTATTACAAGGTAGCTATCGTCAATCCATTTGCTGCGCGGGTCGCGAATTTGTATGTTGATGGAAGCCTTCTCTATAACGGTATCCAGATCCCCGGCGCTGAGGCCAAGGTTCTGAAGGCTGTAAGGATAGAAGGGAAGCAGATAATTATAATTATCCTGCCCCTGGCGGCTTACATTGTGGGTAATGAGGAGTAGTTTCTTCTTGGCATTGTACAAATAGTTATACCTGGCCAGCATGTTCTGTACCAGCTTACGTTTTATGGTCCACCTTTTTTCTGCAAGCATTTCCGATGGTGGGCGGCGGTCTTCTACCTTTGGTTGCGCTACTTTTGGTACAAGAGGTTTTTGCATGGTGCGCTGAGACATCCTGCTGCTGTTATTCTTGGACTGATTAGTAACCGTGGTATCCCTTCGCTGGGCGTGGACCCTGTTAATACTCAAACAGCACAAAAACAAACTTACTAAACAGGTATATGGTAGATATGTGCGAACTGATCTGTGATAATTCATGGATGCCAGGGTGTATAGGCTTACCTATATAACTTATATGTCAGGAAATTATTTTTTAAAGATAGGATAATTTTTTTGAGGGGGATGGGTGGGGCGCCGGAATAAAAACATGCACGCCCCAATTTTTTAAATACGAAATAATATAAATGTTTAACTTTAGCCGGTTGATAATCAGAAAAATTATTCAAGTTTTATAGCGGCTATGGCTAATAAGCGTGATAGAAAAGGCAGAAATGTGGGGCGGATAGGGAACAGGTACCGCCTGGTAATTATGAATGACAATACCTATGAAGAGGTTACCTCGTTCAAATTATCACGCATGAGCGTGTACATTGCTTTGAGCACTTTATTTGTGCTGCTGGTGACGATCACCGTCGCCACAGTAGTGTTCACCCCATTGAGGTACTATATCCCCGGATATGGCGACCTGAAACAGCGGAGGGAATTCATCCGCCTGAAAATGCGCACCGATTCCCTGGAATCGGCTATCAACGCACGCGACAAATACCTGGACAATATCAAACAGGTAATAAACGGGGACTTTTCTTCCAGTAAACTGGATACTACCATGATCAAGGTCCCTAAAGTAGATAACAGCACATATTAATATCAGATCGGGGCACTCATTTATTGAGATTGAAAATATATTGCCGGTAACATACGCAAAGTGGCCGCAGCGCCGTTAAGGGGGGGTAATGTGGATAACTTCTTAAAGGAAGTGATTGTCAATATGTAATAATATGTTAATAAATAATACTATCTTACATCATACAAAAAGCTGAAAAACCTAGAATCCTATGTTTAGCAACAACAATCGTAATGCCAGAAGCGAAAGCAAATCAGTAATGCCTACTTCTAACGTGAACATTATTGGCAGTGGAACCTCCATACAAGGAGATATCGTGTGCGAAGGTGATATTCGCATCGACGGTCAGGTGAATGGCCTGGTATCAACAAAAGCTAAAATTGTAGTAGGTCCTGAAGGGGAGATTATCGGTGACCTCGTATGTCAGAGCGCTGACATCCTGGGGAAAGTAACTGGTATTGTCAAAGTTGAAGATCTGCTTTTCCTGAAAGGCAACGCCCTGGTAAAAGGAGATCTGTACACGGCTCATTTCGAAATGGAGCCAACCGCAAAATTCAATGGTCGTTGCTACATGGAACCTGAAGAGGTGGCAGCTGCAAACGCAAACCTGAAAGAAAAGAATGGAAGATCCGTTGTCACAGAAGAAGCCACGGAAGAAGCCTGATAACAAACTGCTTTTAAAGTACACCGGGCTGGCATTCCAGATGATGGCCACATTAGGTATAGCGGTATTTGCTGGTTACAAAATCGACCAGCGGACAGGATGGTCATTCCCTTTCTTCCTGATCATTTTGTCTTTATTAGCTTTAGTCTTAATTTTGCGCCAAATTATCAAAGATACCAGCAGGAATGAGTGACAGGTTCTACTTTAGAGTCATTGGCCTTTTCATAATATTGAATGGCGCGTTATTATTATTAAAAGCCTGGTTGTTGGACAATGGAGCACATCACAATGTGTTGCTCTTCGGCAACCTGGCTTTAGCTACAATCTCCGGCATCACCTACAATATGAGCCGTAAAGGGGTACAATCCGAAAACAACAGCATGTTTATGCTAAGGGTGTATGGCTCCATGATCAGCAGAATGATGTTATGCCTGGCCGGCATTACCATATATGCCGTAGCTAACAGGGCACATACCAGCAGAATTACTATTTTTATACTGATGTTCTTCTACATCGTATATGCGGTATGTGAGAACATAAGTCTGCAAAAAATTACCAGAAAGAAAAATTAAAAGATCTGTGAAGCAGGAGGCTCCTTTAAATGCATTAGCTGCATACCTGCCCGAAGGAACCTTCGAGCAGGTAATGGCCTACCTCACGGAATTTAAGGTGCACTTAACAGTGACACGTGAAAGGCAAAGCATACTGGGGGACTACCGGCATCCTGACAGCAGGGGAGGACACCGTATCAGCATTAATGGCAACCTTAACAAGTATGCTTTCCTGATCACACTTTTGCACGAAATATCGCACCTCACCACCTACATGCAGTATGCCAATAAGGTAGCCTCGCATGGCAAGGAATGGAAGCAGCATTTTTCCAACATACTGAAACAGTTCGTTGGCAAAGGATATCTTCCCCATGATGTGGAAACGGCCTTACGGCAAAGTATTCAGAATCCCGCAGCCAGCTCCTGTGCTGACGATGATCTTATGCGTGTACTGAAGCGATATGATCTGCAAAAGGAAAACCACTTTCTGGTGGAACAGCTATCTCCCAATCAACTATTCCGAACAAAAGACGGGCGGATCTTCCGTAGGGGAGAACGTATACGTAAGCGTTACAGATGTGAAGAAGTAGCAACTAAGCGGATGTATCTGTTCAGTCCCGTTTACGAAGTGGAACTTGTTGCTGCATAAGAACTTATAGCCGTTCAACGAATTCCGTCTCACAGCTATAAGTCCTTCGGAGATTTTACATTTCCCGGTAGAATATCAGGTTACAAGTCCAACTATGCGTCGTGTATGTCCCGTGTATACGTCCGGTATAAGGTATGGATATCAGGAATTAACAGCTGGTTGACCTATCATCATCCTCTTATTATATTCTCTTTCCCTCTTTTCTATCGTTTCCTTCCGGAAAATGATATAAGCGTGTTCATGGGCCTCCAGCAGATCGTCGTACGGTCCGCGGGGAGAGATAAGTTTTACAAACACCGGCGCCGTTTCTATTGTAATAAACAGCAGTATAATGAACCAGTTGGCCCAGCGCACCGGTACACTACGATCTGTCAGGTGCCCCAGTGCATCCAGCCTGGATGCCAGTCCGTCAATACTCGTCCGGTTAAGTCCACCTACCGTCGCCTTCCGGGTGGAATCAATAGCCGATAGTTCCTGTCTTTTTAGCGCGATAAGCGCCCCATTTTGTTCCGAGATCCTTTTTAGCATAGCCGCTGCGGTATCCGCATCAGCCTTTTTAGCCTTGTAAATAGGTCCCAGGTTTTGCCTGCGCGAACCACCTGTGCCATCTGCTTCCTGCTGCGCGATGATCTGCAGCGTGTCAAGTTTTGCCGCCTGGACCTGAATAGCCGCATTCAATTGTGAGATCTCCGTATTCAGAACATCAGTACGTTGCTGGAAGCGGTCTTTTACCCTGTCTTCCTGTGTTTTGAACACCTGTTGCTCCATAACGATCAGTTCCTGGTTGATCTCCTTCTCGAACACTTTCAGTTCCAGCGGTTTGGAAATGACAATGGCAATAAGCACGGCCAATGCCAGCCTCGGTACCGCCATGCCGAACTCATTCCAGAAATTCTTACGTTTTTTCATGCCCGATACGATGTACCGGTCCAGGTTGAAGATCATCAGTCCCCAGACAATCCCGAAGATGATGGCTCCCCAGGGGGAACTGAATACCGTCCACAGGGCATACCCTCCCGAGAAGGCCGCCAGTAAACCGGTGAAGAAAATAGTAGCACCAATACCGCCATATTTGTTGGTCTCTGATGGTGCCCGGGTCAGCATAGGCACATGTACCCCTGAACAGAAGAGGAAAAAGTCGCGGAAGCGCTTCATGGTAATTGTACAATTTGATGGATATAATAAAATGTCACCCGCAGGACGCAGGTATAATAGTAAGGATGGATAATGAAGGTACGACTTTTCGCTGGTTACGAACCTATTAAGTGACTAAATGCTAAAAAAATGTGATAGAAAGATGTGGCAGGGGAGGGGAATATGTTGGACAGCATAGAACAGTTGGGATACAAACAAAAAACGAATCCCCGGACAGCGTCCAGGGATTCATTTTTCTATTTCTAGTCAATCACTACTTATAGTTATTAAGCGGTTACCGCTTTATTTACCAGTGCAGCAGCTTCGCTGAGCAGGATAGCTGATTGTACGGTCAGACCGCTTTCTTCGATCAGTTTCTTTGCTTCTTCAGCGTTGGTACCTTGCAGACGTACAATGATCGGAACGGTGATGTTACCGATAGATTTGTAAGCGTCGATCACACCCTGTGCAACACGGTCGCAACGTACGATACCACCGAAGATGTTGATCAGGATCGCTTTAACCTTAGGATCTTTCAGGATGATGCGGAAACCAGCTTCTACGGTCTGTGCATTTGCAGTACCTCCTACGTCCAGGAAGTTAGCAGGCTCACCGCCGCTCAGTTTGATCATATCCATGGTAGCCATTGCCAGACCGGCGCCGTTTACCATACAACCTACGTTACCATCCAGTTTTACGTAGTTCAGGTTGAATTTACCTGCTTCTACTTCAGTTGGATCTTCTTCAGAAATATCACGGAGTGCTTCCAGATCAGCATGACGCATCAGCGCATTGTCATCCAGGTTCAGTTTACAGTCAACGGCAATGATCTTTTCGTCGCTGGTTTTGAACAATGGGTTGATTTCCAGCATGGCAGCATCCAGACCTACGTACGCGTTGTACAGGTTGGTCACGAATTTCACCATGTTTTTGAAAGCTTCGCCGCTCAGACCAAAGTTGAACGCTATCTTCCTTGCCTGGAACGGCTGGAGGGTAGTGTTTGGCTGTACCAGCTCCTTGAAGATCTTCTCAGGAGTGTTGTGCGCTACTTCTTCGATATCCATACCACCCTCTGTAGAGTACATGATCACGTTCTGACCATTAGAACGATCTAACAGGATGGACAGGTATAATTCTTTTATGGGGTTAGGGCCAGGGTAGTACACATCCTGTGCTACCAGCACCTTGTTAACTAATTTGCCAGCCTCACCGGTCTGGATAGTTACCAGTACACCACCAAGGATGTTACCGGCAATTGTTTTTACATCTTCAGCGTTCTTTCCAACTGCAACACCTCTCTGCTCTTTACCACGAATGGTACCTTTACCACGTCCACCGGCATGGATCTGCGCCTTCACAACAGCAAACTCATTACCATATTGCACTTTTAATTGCTTGTAAGCTTCTGCCGCCGCTTCAGGGGTATCTACCGGAATCCCTTCCTGTACCGGTACGTTATATTTCTTCAACAGTTCTTTAGCCTGGTATTCATGTAAGTTCATCTGATAAAAATTTGGCGCTAAAATAGGTCATTATGATTTAAATATAAAACAGTAGTGTTTTGTGAATTAAAAATAACTTTGCGGCAACCTGTTTTAAAGACATTATATAATGAGTGATCTCTTACAACAAATAGCTGCTGCCGCGGACTATATCAGAAATTCATGGTCCGGGACGCCCGAAGTGGGTATTATACTGGGCAGCGGATTAGGTAACCTGGCCGGCGATATCACTGACAGCAAGGAAATTCCTTACGAACAGATCCCCCATTTTCCTTCCTCTTCTGTAGAAGGACATAAGGGCCGTCTGATACTGGGAAAGATGAACGGCCGTCCGGTAATAGCAATGGCAGGGAGATTTCACTATTATGAAGGCCTGTCTATGCAACAGGTTACCTTCCCGGTAAGGGTCATGAAGGCGCTTGGCGTACATACACTGTTGGTTTCCAATGCGGCGGGTGGCATGAACAAGGCATTTAAAGTGGGCGACCTGATGATCATCCGTGATCATATTAACCTGCAGCCGGAACATCCGCTGCGCGGACCTAATAACACCACCCTGGGTCCCCGTTTCCCCGATATGAGCGAGCCATATTCAAAAGCACTGATTGCCAAAGCGAAAGATATTGCACAGGCCAGCAACATCCCTGTTCATACAGGGGTATATGTAGGCGTGCAGGGGCCGACCTTTGAAACAAGAGCGGAATATATGTACATGCATATCATTGGCGGCGATGCCGTAGGTATGAGCACAGTGCCGGAAGTGATAGTGGCGGTCCACAGCGGATTGAAAGTTTTCGCAATGAGTGTTATTACTGATATTGGTATCCGTGAAGATGAAAATGTGATCACACACGAAGAAGTGCTGGAAGCAGCAAATGCGGCTGAACCGAAATTAACGCTTATTTTCAGGGAACTGATCAAAGTAATCTAAGTCAAAAAGAAGAACGAAGCAGGAAATATATCAAAGGATGAGGTCATTTATTTTAATATGTTGTTTGCTGGTAGGTGCGCAGCAACTGCAGGCACAGATAGGCCAACGTTTCGGCAATATGGGCGGCGGTGGCTCTTCCACTGCGCAAAGAGACACCGGTAGCCACAAGCATGACCTGGATACGATCACCATTACCTATCGCCGGTTAGGGGAACCGACCGATTTCAGGCTGGACTCCTCTATCGCCGACTTTAACGGTACATTCCTCCGTATTCCGGCTAACTACGTTTTCCTGGGAAATAATGGCGCGCCTTCACGTAACATAATGTTTACGCCATTCATGAAACCGGGTTTCGATGCCGGCTTCCATACTTTTGACCCCTATGCATTCACCCATGAGAATGCCCGTATCTATACTACCAACCGTCCTTATTCGGAACTGCAATATATGATCGGTAGTCAGCAGGAACAGCAGATCGGCGTATTGCATACACAGAACCGGACCGACCGTTTCAACTTTGGTTTTGAATACAATAAGATCTACGCTCCCGGTTATTTCCGCTCGCAGTCTACCAACCATGACGTATACCGTATTACTGGTCGTTTCAACAGTAAGAACAAACGGTACAATGCGTACCTCAGTTACTTTTATAATAAATTTAACAATGGTGAGAATGGCGGCCTTCGCGTAGCTGATACTGTGCTGGACAATCCCCGTTACAGCAACCGTAAGACCATCGATGTGAACCTGGGTAACTATTCTGCCGCAACTACAGGGCTTTTCAGTTCGTCCATTCCGGTTAAAACAGCGAACAGACAGTCGGGCATCTTGCTGGTGCAACAGTATGACTGGGGTAAAGGCGATACTATTCACGTAAACGATACTACGGACTTCTATAAATTTGATCCCGTCTTCCGTGTACAATATAGTTTTAGGGTAGATAACAGCAGTGCCTCATATCTTGACGGACAGCCAGATACACTTTTCTATACAAACAGGTATAAATGGGGATTTGACGGTGATACTGTCAGAGCGCAGCACGACTGGCGTACTATCTCCAATGATATCTCCCTGATACAGTTTCCCGTACGTGGGAACCAGGCGCATTTTCTCAGTGCAGGGGCCAGATATGAAAGTATCAGGGGCACATTCCTCGATGCCACGGTAAACTTCAGCAACATTGCCGTACATGGTGAATACAGGAATAAGACCCGTAATCAGAAATGGGACCTTTCCGCCAAAGGTGAGCTTTACCTGGCCGGACAAAATGCAGGGGATTATAATGTAACAGGTATGCTGAGCCGTTATCTGAATGAGACGCTGGGAAATGTGCATCTCTTCTTCAGTAATACCAATCGTGAGCCGTCATATGTCTACAAATATTTCAGCAGTAGCTACGACAGTTGGTATAATAATTCACTTGGAAAAGAGAACATTACACAGCTTCAATTCTCTGCCGACAATAAAAAGTTAAAGTACAATCTGGCAGTCAACTACTTCCTGATCGAAAACTATACTTACTTCGAAAATTATTATACCAGCGTACAGGCGCCGGCACTGTTTAACCTGCTGCAAGTCATATTCAGCAAGCATTTTAAGTACAAACATTATAACTGGTACGCTGACTTCGCGTTTCAGCAGGTGCATGGAGACGGCAGGATAAACGTGCCGACCATCTGGACCCGCCACAGATTTGCGTATGAAAATAAACTGTTTAATAACCTGAACCTGATGATGGGTATTGAGGCTAAATATAATACCTCTTATTATGCAGACGATTACTCTCCCGTAACTGGTCAATTTGTGTATCAGACTACACAACGGATAAAGTATTACGCACCCGATCTGGCAGCATTTGTACACTTCAGGATCAAGTCTTTATCTGCATTTATCAGAGGAGAGAACCTGAACACATTTTTCGCAACAAATAACTTCGCCGGACCAGCTTACCCATATAATAACTTCACGTTCAGACTGGGTATCCGCTGGTGGTTCATTAACTAACAATTCGTTAACAAGTAGCAAAAAAGTACATTATTTACTGCCGTAAACTTCTTTAAATCAAAGGATTATATTCTTGTTAAGTAAACCGTTTTACTGCTGTCATAACGGGTAGGAACTTGTCAGACTGCAACCTTCTGGCGTGCGGTTTGTTTATGTTTGTATAAAGCATTTTAACATGAGGGCCTTTACAGTAGTTTATAACGAAGACAGGTATATGGTGAAACCTTTGAACGGTCATTCTCCCCGCTTTCTGGTCAAAGTAAACGGGCAGGACGTTGTCTTTGAACATGATATGGATGGCCATATCAGGGCCGAAGCTACTAAAGTGGCAAGCATGTCATTATTACTGGGCTTGGCAGATAAAATCGAAGAGAACACAGGGATGTAAGCATTTCTGGCAGTAAATTGCCTATCTTTGCAGCCATCAACATGAAGAGATTTATAACCATATTACTAGCTTTCCTGTATATCACGCTCACCAGTGGGTTCACGGTGAGTGCGCATTACTGCATGGGTAAGCTGGCATCGGTGGCCTTTAAATCTCAGGCAGATGATGTTTGTAACATGTGCAGCAAACCCGGTAAAAAAGGGAAATGCTGTAAAGATGAATACAAATATTGCAAGGTAGACGTATCCTCCCACGAAGTCGCCAAAGTGCAGCAGAACATTCAGCCATGCGTTAAGGCGCTTAGTCTGCCGGTGATCATTCTGCCTGCACCTGCCATAGTAGTTACCCATTTCAATACGTTCAATAATCATGGTCCTCCCGACCTTGAGAGTACTCCGCTGTATATACAATACTGCACTTATTTAATCTGATTGTACTTATTATATTAGTGGCCGCTTAACTAGATAAGCGTAGCCTATACACGTGTTTATAATCAAGTACAAATTATCAGATCATGAAATCATTCTTTGCCATTATATTCCTGGCCATCGGCCTGCATTTTACTGCTTCCGCACAAATCAAAAAAGCTTCCTTACAGGCCTCCGGCCTAACCTGCGCCATGTGCTCAAGAGCTACACTGGAAGCGCTGAAAACACTCCCTTTTGTCGATAAAATAGATACAGACCTGAACAACACTACGTTCCTCCTGTCTTTTAAGCCCGGAGCAAACGTAAACATAGATGAGATCAAAGCCAAAGTGGAAGACGCCGGTTTTTCTGTAGGTAAACTGGTGCTGACCGCTTCCTTTGACAAGGTGGAAGTTGAGAAGGATGCACACGTTCAATATGCAGGTGCTACTTTCCATTTCGTCAATGCTAAACAACAGGTGTTATCAGGCGATCAACAACTGACGGTGATAGATAAAGACTTCGTATCCGCCAAACAGTTTAAGAAGTTCAGCACACAAACCACGATGCCTTGCTATCAGACAGGTACAATGGCGGGTTGCTGTAAAATAGAAGGGAAAGCTGCTCCGGCACGTATTTATCACGTTACTATCTGATTCACCGGGAGCAATCTCCAGTAATATTTCTAAATGAAAAGAGCCTTATTCTTTATCGTCCTTCTTATGCCCGCATTACTGCGCGCACAGGAGTTATTTGTAGCGACGGAGCCCGCCAGTAATATGCCTGCCAATTCCCTGGGTATCCGGGTAACCAGCCGTTTTTTTAAAATGGAGCATGAAGGCGCCACTGGCATGCGTATAGAACCGGAATTAATGTGGGGGATCTCTAAAAAGCTGATGGTACATGTAGTAGGACTGGCCTCCAACCAAATGCAGCGGTCCATTGAACCGGAAGGGGGAAGCGTTTATGCCAAATACCGTTTCCTTTCTAAGGATGATGTGCATTCGCATTTCCGTATGGCCGCCTATGTGAAGGGATCCATTATAAATAATCCTTTTACACCTGTTACACAGGACCAACATGACCATAAGCCATATAACAATGAAGAGCTGGACCTGGAAGGTGGCGCCTCCGGTGTTGCCGGTGGTATTATAGCTACCCAGTTACTGCATAAGCTGGCACTTTCGGTGACAGCAGGGTACAACAGGTTTATGAACAACACAAAGGATAAACTGCCGGGATCTTTTTCTGCCAATGCAGTAAACTATAGCCTGTCTGCCGGTTATCTGCTTTTACCACGAAGTTACCGCAGTTATGAGCAGACTAATCTGAACCTTTATGTAGAGTTCCTGGGCAAGGCAAATACCGATGTAGTGGGCCGTAGCCAGTATATGGACATCGCCCCGGCTATCCAGTTCATCTTTAATAGTGTTACCCGGTTAGATTTTTCTTACCGTACACAATTATTTGGTGACATGTCTCGCAATGTATTTAATACCTTTACATTACGGTTCGAGCACAATATTTTTAATGTTTCAACAAAAAGAAAATGAAGCAGGCAATGATGACAGTACTACGGTTTATCCAGTCACTGTTCGTGAAGAAGAATTGTTGTAAATAACTATTCCAATCTATTAGTAAATTGTTGTTCTTCCGGAGGGTGTATCTGTTCAGATACACCCTTTTCCATTTCCTTTGGTCTTAGTCCTGAAATAAGATCGCCTTTTTCTCCGGTGCAAACCATATCAGGATTATTCGTAACTGTATTGATTCAGTACTAAACTACGCTCATACAAGCTTTATACAAGGATCATCTTACGTTCATCTTACGTCTTTGAACGTAAGATGAACGTAAGATGATCCTTGTATAAAGCTTGTATAGTACTGTTTTAGTTGACATTCAGTTGAGAATTAAACCTAAATGATCTTTCCTGCCACCGGTTGCAATCACTCTCTAACGGCCAGCAATATATTTTCTAAAATTAGTATATAGCAAATACCTATCTTTAACCCATTGTTTTCACCAATGAAGTATAGGTTTCTAAGGGACAGTTTAACTATTGTTATTGCATTGTTTTCATTGTTTGCCTGCCATAGAAAGCGGGTGCTCCGGGAAAAAGAAATAGTCAAAGATGTGCGCCAGTTAAGTGAAGTGATTCCGGAAAATATAGCAGAACGACTTGAATACATTGTGGACAATGAAGATGTCATGGAGGATAGCGTGCCGGCACTACACAGTGAGGCGCTAACTTATTTCTACCAGCAAAATAATAACAACCCCGTATGGTCCACCGAAGGAGTGCTGGATCAACAGGCTGATTCGCTGTTCCTGTATGTGACGCATGCAGATGAATCGGGGCTGCGTCCGACTGACTATCACAGCGTAGCTCTAACAGCAGCTATGAAGCGCCTCAAAGAAGATGATGCTGCGAAGAAAGATGCCGCACTCTGGGCTCAACTTGACCTCCTGATGACGGACGCCTTCATGAAGATGACCACTCATCTCCGCTTTGGGGTCGCTCCGCAGGATAGTATTACCTTACGCAAAGACTCTATTTATTCAGATACCCTGCTTTCCAATTATCTGACCGCCGCTTTACACCAGCATATAGTAGGGGCGACCTTACGCGATCAGGAGCCGCAGCACAGAGGATATCAGCAACTGAAAACTGCCTGGATCAATTTTAAAGGAAAATATAGTGATATGAAATGGGACTCATTACCCGCTTCATACGCAGATACGCCAGCCTACCGGCAGCAGCTGATCAATCGCCTGGTACAGAGCGGTCACCTGGATACTTCCGGCGGCCATGCTACTGATACTTCCATCCTGAAAAGAGGCATTCGTGCATTTCAGAAAGAGTTCAATATGTATGAAGATGGCCAGGCCGGTAAGAAAACAGTACAGACACTGAATAAGACGTTCCGTGACTGGAGCGCACAGGTGGCTGTGAATATGGACCGCTGGCGTAAACTGCCCGATACCCTTCCCGAACGCTTTATTATGGTAAACATCCCTGGTTACAGGATGGAGCTGTGGGATAGCGGCCAGGTGGCACTAACCTCTAAAGTAATAGTAGGAGCGCCACGTACACGTACGCCCGTCCTCAATTCCCGTATGACCAATTTCGTCATGTACCCTTACTGGCGGGTGCCTTTCAGCATCACTATTAAGGAAATGCTGCCCCAGATCAAGAAGGACAGGGCCTACCTTGCAAAAAAGAGCCTGGAGATCATAGACGGGAATGGAAATGCTGTTAATCCAGATAGCGTGAACTGGAACCGCATGAGCAAGAACTATTTCCCATATGTACTTCGCCAGATGGACGGTCTGGAAAACTCACTGGGCATCATGAAGTTTAACTTTATGAACAAATATGCCGTCTACCTCCATGATACCAACAACCGGGGCCTTTTCTCCAACGCCTACCGCGCGCTGAGCCACGGTTGTGTGCGGGTACAGCAGTGGGACAGCCTCTCTATGTACCTTACTAAAAATGACACGCGTCACCCGCGCGACAGTATACGCATGTGGCTTGCCAATGGCCATAAGAAACAGATCGATCTTCAGCGTTCACTACCTATCTACCTGCGCTACTATACTGCGGAGGGTAGAGACGGACGCCTGTTATTCCATGAGGATATTTATGGTGAAGACAAGGTATTACGGAAGATAATGGGCCTTTAGCCGGTTATTTGATTTTCGTACCTTTGCGGGATGTCTGAGAATCTATCAATAGCAGAAAGGATAAAAGCAGGAATACCGATTTGCAATAATAATACACCGCCTGATTTCAACGTGGCCTATTATGAAGTGAATAGTGTCCCTCTCTCCTTACCCTACCACAGACGTGATTATTTTAAGATCTGGATCATTATTGGCGAAAGTAAACTGTACTTCGCCGATAAAACAGTTCACATTGGGAAAGACAGACCAGCCATCATTTTCTCTAATCCGCTGGTGCCTTACTCTTTCGAAACAATTGATGAAGACCGTTGCGGATACTATGCCGTTTTCACAGAAGCTTTCTTTAAGGTAACAGAGAGGAATGAAAGTTTGCAGGAATCGCCGCTGTTCAGAATAGGAGGGGATAATGTCTTCTTTCCGGATGCAGCGCAACTGGCAACATTCAGTCTCCTGTTTGATAAAATGATCGCAGAAATGAATGCTGATTATGTCCACAAATATGACATGATCAGAAGTTACCTGAACCTCATTATCCATGAGGCGATCAAAATGCAGCCTGCACTGAATTCCTCCAGGTACAAAAATGCTAATGAAAGGATCGCCGCCCTGTTTATAGAACTCCTGGAACGTCAGTTCCCCATTGAATCTCTTAATCGTGCATTAATGCTTAGAAGAGCCGGCGATTATGCCACAGCTCTTTCCGTCCATGTAAATCATCTGAACTTTGCGGTCAAAGAGATCACAGGAAAATCAACCAGTACACATATTACAGACCGCTTACTGAAGGAAGCGAAGGCCCTGTTAAGACATACTGACTGGAGCATTGCGGATATCGCTTATGGTCTGGGTTTTGAGTATCCCAATCACTTCAATAATTTTTTTAAGAAGAATACGGCTGTGACCCCACTTGCTTTCAGAAAGTAATAGGGGCATTACTCACGCATCTTATCGCTACGATCTGCACCTAGTTCGCAACACTGCGTATGGTGGAGCTATTTGTCCTGGTTCCCATATTGATGTTCCCGTTATGTGATTTTCGTACTTTATTCTTTGATCATGGCTCTTTCCCGGTTCCGGACGAGGATAACTTTGCACCTGCAAACAGCATTGATCATTTGAATCATATCGTATGAAGTACAAAGTATTAGGAAACACAGGATTGTCGGTGTCTGCATTATGCCTCGGCACTATGACGTTTGGAGGTAAGGGGATCTTTCAGATGGCAGGTACGCTTGACCAGCCGCAAGTCGATGAAGTATTTAAACGCTCGGTAGATGCAGGTATCAACTTTATTGATACAGCTAACATGTACTCTGAGGGTTTGTCAGAAGAACTGACCGGACAAGCCGTCCGGAATCTTGGTTTAAAAAGGGATGACCTGGTAATTGCCACGAAAGTATGTGGCACAATGGGCCCTGGTGTGAACGAAAAGGGACTTTCCCGTAAACACATCATGGAACAGGTAGATGGAAGCTTAAGACGGCTGAAAACAGATTATATTGATCTCTATCAGGCACACGCCTATGATCCGGTTACGCCATTGGAAGAGACCTTAAGAGCCATGGACGATCTGATCAAAAGTGGAAAGGTGCGTTATATCGGGGCAAGCAACAATACTGCCTGGCACCTGATGAAAGCCCTGGCTTGTTCAGAAAGGAATAACCTGCATTCTTATGTTTCTATGCAATCGCATTATTCCATTGCGACCCGTGAATTAGAGCGTGAAATGATCCCGGCGTTGTTAGATCAGAAAGTTGGACTGATGGTGTGGAGCCCTTTGGTTGCCGGAGTATTAAGTGGTAAGTATAAAAGGAACGGAGAATCGACCGATCCGGGCCGGTATCAGCAGTATTCATTTATCCCGTTCGATAAGGAACGGGCATTTAATATACTGGATGTACTTGAGTCAATGGCTGCTGCCAAAGGTGCTACGGTGGCACAGCTTTCCCTGGCATGGCTGTTACACCAACCTGCTGTGACCAGTGTAATAATAGGGGTGAACAAGATGTCCCAGCTTGATGACAACCTGCAATCGGTGAATGTACAGTTTACGGAAGAGGAACTGAAGACGCTTGATGAAGTAAGTAAGCTGACCGTAGAATATCCACACTGGATACTGAATTGGATGAATAAGTAACAGATACCGGATCGTTCTAAAATAGCAAGGTCCCCGCAATTGCAGGGACCTTGTTGTTATATCAGTATAACGTACGTGGCTTATTTTTTCAGTTTAGCCTGCAGTGCGTTATCCAGTTCCTGAAGGAATTCTTCAGTGTACAGGTAATGCTTTCCATGCTCAACTTTGTTACCATGGATACAAACTGCCAGGTCTTTTGTCATTTTACCGCTTTCAACAACTTCAACGCACACTGCTTCCAGTGCATGACAGAAATCGATCAGCTGCTGGTTCTTGTCCAGACGGCCACGGAATTCCAGACCACGGGTCCATGCGAAGATAGACGCGATCGGGTTGGTAGAAGTTGGTTTACCAGCCTGGTGATCACGATAGTGACGGGTTACAGTACCGTGTGCAGCTTCTGCTTCCATTACAGTACCATCCGGAGTAACCAGGGTAGAGGTCATCAGACCCAGTGAACCGAAGCCTTGAGCGACGGTATCAGACTGTACGTCACCGTCGTAGTTCTTACATGCCCATACGAAGTTACCATTCCATTTCAGTGCGCTGGCAACCATGTCATCGATCAGACGGTGCTCATAGGTCAGGCCATTTTTCTGGAATTCAGCTTTGAATTCATTCTGGTAGATCTCTTCGAAAATATCTTTGAAACGACCATCGTATTTTTTCAGGATGGTGTTCTTGGTGCTCAGGTACAGCGGCCATTTTTTGATCAGCGCCTGGTTGAAACAAGCACGTGCAAATCCTTTGATAGATTCGTCAGTGTTGTACATAGCCAGTGCAACGCCATCGCCTTTGAAGTTGTATACTTCATGTTCGATCACTTCACCGTTCTCACCTTCGAACTTGATGGTCAGTTTACCTTTACCTTTCGTTACGAAGTCGGTAGCGCGGTACTGGTCACCGAAAGCGTGACGGCCGATACAGATAGGAGCAGTCCAGTTAGGCACCAGGCGTGGTACGTTGCTGGTTACGATCGGCTCACGGAATACAGTACCGTCCAGGATGTTACGGATAGTACCATTCGGAGACTTCCACATCTGTTTCAGCTTAAATTCCTTCACACGCTCTTCATCAGGAGTGATGGTAGCACATTTGATACCAACACCTACTTCCCTGATCGCATTAGCAGCATCGATGGTCACCTGATCATTGGTAGCATCGCGATGTTCCATACCGAGGTCAAAGTATTTGATATCAACCTCCAGGTAAGGAAGGATCAGTTTATCTTTAATGAATTTCCAGATGATTCGCGTCATTTCATCTCCATCCAGTTCAACCACCGGGTTGGCGACTTTGATTTTTTCTGCCATTTCGACTTTGATTTTTAATTAGATATGAGTGTTCATGTGATAATCGTGAAATATACGATAACCGGGTATAATTTACAAGTTCCGCTTCTCACAGGATGGTATCGCAACAATTCTTTTACAAATAAATGAATTATCACTGTCTACCAACGCCTTGAAAAGCGGAACTATATATCGTTTATAACCCCGTGGATTACAGGTGCTTGATCACTTCGTCAGCGAATTCGCTGGTCTTAACCAGTGTCGCATCGTCCATCAGCTTATAGAAGTCTACGGTCACACGTTTACGTGCAATCGCAGTACTGAGGCCCTTTGTAATAATATCTGCAGCTTCTTTCCAGCCCATGTATTCCAGCATCATTACACCACTGAGTATTACGGAGCTAGGGTTCATAGTGTCTGTATCAGCGAAGCGCGGTGCAGTACCGTGGGTAGCTTCGAACACAGCATGGCCGGTCAGATAGTTAATGTTAGCGCCCGGAGCGATACCGATACCACCCACTGCAGCAGCAAGTGCATCGGAGATGTAGTCGCCGTTCAGGTTCAGGGTGGCCACTACGGAGTAATCCTGTGGCGCCAGGAGGATCTGCTGTAGGAAGTTATCCGCGATAACGTCTTTCACGATCAGTTTTTTATGTGCAATAGCTACGTTCAGTTCTTTATTAGCCTCTTCTTCACCGCTGGCTTTTTTGGTAGCTTCCCACTGTTCCCAGGTATATACCTGATCACCATATTCACGCACCGCCAGTTCATAACCCCAGTTCTTGAAACCGCCTTCGGTGAACTTCATGATATTACCCTTGTGTACCAGTGTCAGGGAAGGCAGTTTCTGTTCCAGTGCATACTTCAGGGCTGCACGTACCAGTCTTTCCGTACCTTCTTTGGAAACGGGTTTAATACCGAGGGAAGATGTTTCAGGGAAACGGATCTTTTTCACACCCATTTCATTCTGCAGGAAGTTCAGCAGCTTTTCAGCTTCAGGCGTTCCGTACATATATTCTATACCAGCATAGATGTCTTCAGTGTTTTCACGGAAGATCACCATGTCTACCTTTTCAGGATGTTTTACCGGAGAAGGTACTTTATCAAACCAACGTACAGGGCGTACACAAGCATAAAGGTCCAGTTCCTGGCGCATAGCCACGTTCAGGGAGCGGATACCGCCACCTACCGGTGTGGATAACGGCCCTTTGATGGATACCAGGTACTCCTTGAATGCATCCAGTGTAGCTTTCGGCAGCCATTCGCCTGTTTGCTGAAAGGCTTTCTCACCAGCCAGCACCTCTTTCCATTCTATCTTTCTTTGTCCACCATAGGCCTTTTCAACAGCGGCGTCAAATACACGCACACTGGCCCGCCAGATATCAGGTCCTATTCCGTCACCTTCAATGAAAGGAATAATGGGTTGATAGGGCACCTGTAACTGGCCATTGGTCATTGATATTTTTTCTGCCGGCATAAAACAGTTTCTTTGCGATTTGCGTAATTTATAAATAATCGAGCGCAAAGGTACGGAATAACACACATCTATGGGCTACTATATATGGTCTATGGTCTTTTTCTTATTTTTGACGGCAAAAAAAGAAGAGATCCCTATGACACCGGGCATTCATACATCCCAAGACACTACTACCGGCCATTTCACCTATCTGGCGCTGGGAGACAGCTATACAATCGGAGAAAGCGTACCGGAAGAACATCGCTTCCCGGTACAGGCAGCCAGGCTACTCGCTGCAGAGGGCATTCCCATCGCTGCTCCCCGCATCATCGCTAAAACAGGTTGGACCACAGACGAGCTGGAAACAGCCGTTAACGAGGCCGCCATTACCGACACATTCAGTATTGTAACCCTGCTGATCGGTGTGAATAACCAGTACCGTGGCCGCAGCATTCCCGAATATAAGACAGAGTTCACCCGCCTGCTGACGCAGGCCATCCGGTTTGCCGGTGGTCACTCCGACAGGGTAGTGGTACTGTCTATTCCTGACTGGGGCGTAGTTCCCTTCGCCGAAGGCCGTGACAGACAACAGATCGGGGATGAAATAGACGCTTTTAATGCTGCCAACAGGACCATTGCTAAAAAATTCCGCGTACACTATCTCGATATTACTGCCGATAGCCGCAAAGCCGCCAGTGATCCCAGCCTGGTAGCCAGTGACGGTTTACATTATTCCGGTAAGGAAATGGCCGTTTGGGCCGGTAAATTAGCCGGTATAATGCAGGCCATCCTACAACAATAATTTTTACCGTCTTTTTCATGCCGTTTACCGGGATTGAGCTACCTGTAGCCTAAATAGGCTTCCCCATACCACGTGCACTTACTAAGTTTGTACCATAAATGTTAAATATCATATGGATAACCAAGATTATACGAAAGACGATAGAAGGGCCAAAAGGAGAGCTGAAAGAGAGGCAAGAAGGATCAATCATCAGGAAAATCACAAATTCAATAAAGGGATGATCTTTTTACTGATCGGTGTGTTTCTCTTCGTAAGAAGCCTCGATCTCAATCTGCCTTTGTGGATCTTCTCCTGGCAAACCCTCATCATCTTCATAGGTACCCTGATGCTGGTGTACAGTGGGTTCAAGAACTGGGGAGGTCTGATCATGATACTTGTGGGTTCCATTTTCCTGATAAAAGAATATGTAGATCTCACATATGATATTACGCGGTTCATATGGCCTGCGCTCTTTACCGTGGTCGGCCTGGCGCTGATCTTCGGCAGAAGACAGGAGTCCACCATGAAAGACAGACGGGTATTGCCTCCCGGCACTTCCGTGGAAGACTATATTGACTCTTCCGTGATCTTCAGCGGCGAGAACAGGGTGGTCGTATCCAAACAGTTCAAAGGTGGAAAAGTAACCGCCATATTCGGGGGTGCAGATTTCAACCTGATACAGGCCGACTTCCAGGACCGTGTCGAATTTGATGTTACCTGCATCTTCGGTGGTATTGAACTGATCGTGCCGGCCAACTGGGATATCCGCCTGGACATGCACACCATCATGGGTGGCGTTACAGACAAACGTCCCACAGAACTACTGGCAAATAATTCCGACAAGATCTTCGTCATCAAAGGCACCTGCATCTTTGGCGGAGTAGAGATCAAAAACTATGTCTGATCAACTTTATTTCATCCTCTAATTATATATTTTATGCAATGGTTTGTAGCCAAGATCGTTTACCAGATCATAACCGGAAAAGGAGAGCATAACCCACAGTTTGATGAGCAGTTACGACTGATCAGCGCCAACAACCGCGATGAAGCCTGGAAACGCGCAAGTGAGATAGGTATACAGGAACAATACGCTTTCAAAAATCAGAGACAGGAACTGGTAGAATGGCGTTTCATTAATGTACCGGAAGTGAACGTGCTGAGCTCTCTGGGAGATGGTATGGAGCTCTATTCGCGGATAGAAGAACCAGGAGATGCCAAAGCTTATATTTCCTGGTTGCAGGTAAAGGCGGCTCACCTGAAAGGCCCGCAACTGCTGGACGTTCACGCTTAATTGTTCAATCTTTATTCCGTACCCTTTGGCAAATCCACTACTGGCAAATAAATCTTTCAGATGGGCTTTAATAGGCACAACGTATGTGTTCACGATCATACAGGCTTATCTGCTGATATGCTGGTTTAGTATAAGCGATAGTATAGCATGGACAGACAGTGTGGTGCACAATGTGTTACTCGCACTGACAGGACTGGCGGTTTGTTTCAGTATGTCGCACTACAGGCCCGTAAAAGCGAAATACTTTTTCCTGCTGGTTTATTGCACGGTACTGACGATCATCTGGATAACCTTCAGTTACTGTATCCTGTATCACACCTTCGGATCAATAATTTACTATCAACACTGGTTATTCTTTGCTTTGCCGGTGCGTTTTATAATAGGTTGGCTGATCATTACCGCGCTCGGTATTAAAACCGTGATGTGGTACAATATGGATGAACAGCGGGAAGAATTGTCCCGCAAAGAAGCGACAGAACGACTGGCAAGAGAGGCAGAGCTGTATAAGTTAAGGCAGCAGTTGCAACCGCACTTCCTGTTCAACAGCCTGAACTCTATCAATGCGCTGATCGCATTACGCCCGCAGCAGGCAAGGGAAATGGTGCTGAAGCTAAGCGACTTCCTGCGGGGTACGCTTAAACGTGAAGATCAGCAATGGATCCTGTTACCGGAAGAACTACAGTACCTGCAGTTATATCTTGATATTGAAAAAGTGAGGTTTGGTCACCGGTTAGCAACAGCAATCACTGCGGATGATGCTACGTCGCGACTGAAGATCCCGCCGATGCTCCTGCAGCCCGTTGTGGAAAATGCCATCAAGTACGGATTATACGATACAACAGAATCTATTACGATATCAATCACAGCATGGCAAACAGATGACATGCTTTTCATACAGGTGCAGAACCCATTCGATCCTGAACTGCAAACATCCGCAGGTACCGGTTTTGGGCTCTCATCTATCGACCGGCGGCTCTATCTGTTGTTTGGCAGAAAAGACCTGCTGGAAACTAACGCAAACGGAAATATTTTTACTACCCTGATTAAAGTGCCACAGCTATATGATAAAAGCAGTAATAATTGATGATGAGCCTTTGGCGCGTGAGATAGTGAAAGAGTACCTGCAATCCTTTCCGCAGGTACAGCTAATGCAGGAATGTGGGGATGGATTTGAAGGATTGAAGGCCATACAGCAACAACAACCGGACATTATTTTCCTGGATGTGCAGATGCCTAAAATTAATGGCTTCGAAATGCTGGAACTGGTAGAAGAACTGCCTGCAGTCATATTTACGACCGCTTTCGAAGAACACGCTATCCGTGCTTTTGAAGTGAATGCAGTAGACTATCTGCTGAAACCATTTTCAAAAGAACGCTTTGATAAAGCTTTGCAGAAATGGCTGGACCGCCATGCAGCAGATGAATTGCAACAAACAACAGCATTACTCGAAACGGCGGCTGCATCGCTAATACAAAGCAACAGGGTAGTCGTGAAGATCAATGGTAAGATCAAGATCATTCCTGTACAGGATATCCACTACCTGGAAGCAGCTGATGATTATGTGAAAATAATAACGCCGGAGGGAGCTTTCCTGAAGAACAAGACCATGCAGTTTTTCGAGAGATCACTGGACCCGCAGCAATTTGCGCGTGTACACCGCTCCTATATGCTGAACATTAACCAGGTAACACGTATTGAGCCTTATGAGAAGGAAAACCACCTGGCCATTTTAAAAACAGGTGCGAAAGTGCCGGTGAGCAAGACAGGATATCCACGGCTGAAAGCAGCGCTGGGATTATAAGATATATTGCTTTTTTCAGAAGAAAAGGGAAAGATCTCGTCATCTTTCCCTTTCTTTTTTTATTGTACGACTAATACTGGTATGCGTACTTTATGTCTTACCTGGTTAGTCGTTTCTCCATATATCCAGTCCTTGATACCGGTATGTCCATGGCCGCCCAGTACAAGGAAATCAGCCCTCTCTTCTTTCACGATCCGCACAATTTCTTCTGCACGGTGCCGGTACCCTAACATACCTTTTGCCCTGATATTTTTTCCATGCAGCAGCCTGATATAAGCATCCATTTGCTCCTTGTCTTTCCTTGTTTCAAAGTCGTCGGACTCTCTTCCAAGATACCTGGCAGAGGCGCTTTCCACGACATGTATGAGTAAGTATTCTGTTGAAGGATTGCCATGCGCCAATGCATTGGAGATGATCTTTTCGTCATCCCTGCTGAAGTCAAGCGCCAATGCAATGCGGTTATATACCGGTGGCTGAATATCTCCCAGAGAAAAATCAGGTGTAGTATGAATACGCGAAGATGCTTTCTGCTGATAACGACTGATCAGCGGATAGGCAATCGTTACAACAATAAGTGCTATAAAACCTACGCCTGCCGCAATGATCAGGATATCGATCCATATGTTACCGTTATTGCTGATATATTTTGCAGCCTCAGTGTATACCATGCGGGTATTAAGATAAACCAGCACGGCTGTGATAACCCAGCTAAGAACTTTTACCAGCGGACCCACTGCATAACTGCCCATGCTTTTTTTGTCACTCACGAAATGTATAAGTGGAATGATAGCAAAGCCCAGTTGTAAACTTAGCAGTACCTGGCTGAATACCAGCAGTTCGCCTACCTTCTCAGGACCTGCAATGAGTATCACGAACAGGGCCGGAATAATAGCCAGCAATCGCGTAAGCAGGCGACGGAGCCAGGGATTGATACGTAACCGGAGGTAACCTTCCATTACGATCTGTCCTGCCAGCGTACCTGTAACGGTGGAGCTTTGTCCGGCGGCGATCAGCGCTATGGCAAAGAGGGCAGGGGCCCATTTATTGCCCAGCAGGCCCTCCAGCAACTGATGTGCGTCCTGGATCTCTGCAATATCTGTACGGCCGGTTTTGAAGAATACTGTTGCTGCCAGTATCAGGATGGCCGCATTTACAAAGAAAGCGAGGTTCAGCGCAACAGCGCTGTCTATGAAGTTAAGCTTCAGCGCCTGCCGGATGCCTTTTTCATCCCGCTGTATCTTCCGTGTTTGTACCAGTGCGGAATGCAGGTAAAGGTTATGCGGCATAACAGTAGCTCCGATAATACCAATGGCAATATACAATGCTGCGTTGTCGGGGATGCTGGGAACGAAACCTGTTACAACCTCGCTCATAACAGGTTTGGCCATCATCAGCTCTGCCAGGAAGGATATACCTACAATGGCTACCAGCGCTATGATAAAGGCTTCCATCTTGCGGATGCCGTAACGTTGTAATATGAGCAGCAGGAAGGTATCAAGCACGGTGATGCTTACACCCCATTGCAACGGGAGGCCTGTCAGCAGTTGTATGCCGATGGCCATACCCAGCACCTCTGCAAGGTCTGTAGCCGCAATGGCTATTTCAGCAAGAATATATAAAATGAAATTAACGCCGGGAGGATAGGTTTCACGATTGGCCTGTGCCAGATCGCGTCCTCTTACAATGCCCAGACGGGCACTCAGTGATTGCAGCAGCAGGGCCATGAGATTACTCATTAAAAGCACCCACAGCAGGGTATAGCCGTATTGGCTGCCACCTGCGAGATCGGTAGCCCAGTTGCCCGGGTCCATATATCCTACGCTGACAAGATAGGCAGGGCCAAAGAAGGACAGAAGCTTGCGCCAGCGGCTGGTGCTGGCAATAGTAGTGTCCACGCTCTGGTGAACTTCGCCTAACGAAGTATGCTGATGATTCATAAACCTGCAGTCTGCTTTAAATCGGTTTGACCATTATATTTTTTGAGACCTGTTCGCTGATGGTAAAGGCAGGCTGATTGCGGATTTTCAGTTCAATAGAGTTATCAAACTCATACCGTTCTATCACATCCAGTTGTGTCCCTAAACGGATGCCTTTGGCATTCAGGAATTCCAGTAATGCAGTTGACTTATCTGAAACGGCCACCACTTCCAGTCTTTTTGCTTTAGCCTTATGCAATGGCGTTTGTACACGGGGCTTGCCCAATTTACCCTGGGCGTCAGGAATAGGATCTCCATGAGGATCTATCTGTGGGTTGCCCAGGAACTCACTGAGGCGGTTGGTCAGCTTTTCACTGCGTACATGTTCCAGCTCTTCCGCCAGCTCATGTACCTCTTCCCAACTGAATGACAGCTTATCTACCAGGAAACACTCCCACAGACGATGCCTGCGGATAATGGAGAGCGCTGCTTTTTTACCCTCCGGTGTCAGGTTGATACCCTGGTATTTTTCGTATGCAATGAGCTTCTTTTCCTTTAATTTTTTTGCCATGTCCGTAACAGACGCGGGCTTGGTATCCAGTTCGCCGGCTAACGCGTTGGTCGTAACCGCATCCTGTCCCTCTTCTTCCAGTTTATAGATTGATTTGATGTAATTCTCCTCAGCAATCGACAAATTCATAATTCCTTAAAATAAAGTTTAGGTAAATCTAAATAAAAGGTACGAGAATTACAAATGCAGGGGGGGCTGCAATACCCTTATTTTGATCATATCATTTTTTTCTCTAACTTTTCAGCCATAATAAACAAGCATATACGCATGAATAAGCTCGTGTTAGCACTTTTGACTATCGGTTTACTGGCCGGTTGCGGATCAAAAAACAAGAATTCAGGAAAGGGTGCCTTCACGTTTGAAGATTTCCGTCATTTATTTACAGAGGCGAAATTGCCTTATAAACTGAGCCCCGAAACCCTGGTGGAAAAGTCATCCGATTCAGCCGCCATTTCTCCGGAATTGATGAAACAGTTCCTGACCGATACATTGGGTATATCTGACTTTCCGGAAGGAACGGTGATCAAATTCTATCCACTGGCCGCTATAGATGGTGCTGCCGTGAATTATTTTGTGGTGAAAGCGATAGGTAAGGCGACAACTACTGCGTATGTATGCTTCCTTGATAAAAAAGGCCATTACCTGAACCGGCTTGCTGTGGCGAAGGTGGAGAATAAAAAAGACCAGCATTATTTCTCGATAGATACCCGTCAGGTCATCAAGGTAACTAACGAACATGAGTTCAGTCCGGGGCGTACTGCCACCAGGGAAGATTTCTATGGTGTTGGTGAAGATGGAAAGACCACACTGATCATGACCAATTCCAGCGGAGACGCTGCTGCTGGCCAGATCTTCAATCCGATCGATACACTGGCAGGCAAACACAAATTGTCCGGTGATTATCTTTCCGGCGAAACCAGCATCGTATCTATCCGTGATGGAGATGATCCGAAGTCGTTCCTGTTTTTCATTACTTTCTCAAACGATAAAACAGGTTGTAAAGGCGAGCTGTCAGGAACAGGACATTTTACAAGTGCTAATAAAGGTGAATACAAAGACAAAGGAACAGATTGTGGTATTGCTTTCCAGTTTGCTTCAGGCAGGGTGAGCATCAGAGAAATTGGTGGATGTGGCGCCTATAGGGGAGTGCGTTGTTTCTTTGAAGGAAGTTATGCTAAGAAAAAGTAAGTACGATCTAGTATAAGAACAGACTCCGCTTCATGTAATGGGGCGGAGTTTTTTATTGTGACTTTTTGATGATGGCAAGGAAATCTTCACGGGGTATCATTCTCGCTCCCAAAGAAGCCAGATGCTCTGAATATACCTGGCAGTCTATCATTTCAAGGCCCTGAGCAGCTGCGTACTGAACAAAGGTGATAAAGGCAGCTTTGGAAGCATTGCTTACGCGTGCAAACATGGACTCACCAAAGAAGCAATCTCCTATCTGGATACCATAAAACCCGCCTACCAGCTCGTCATTCTGCCAGCACTCAATTGAAAGTGCATAACCGGCTTCATGCAAGGCAATGTAGGCTTTTTCAATCTCCCCGGTGATCCAGGTACCATCCTGACCGGGACGGGGCGACTGTTGGCAACCTCTGATCACTCCCGGAAAGTCCTTATTGATAGTGAACGTGAACACGCCTTTCTTCAGCACCTGTTTCATGCTGGCAGAAATTTTCAGCTCACCGGGAAATAATACGAATCTTGGGTCAGGACACCACCAGAGGATAGGCGGTTCGTTATACCAGGGGAAAATGCCTTCGCTATAGGCCAACAGCAACCTGTCTGACGAAAGGTCTCCGCCATAAGCCAATAGCCCATCCGGTTCAGCCAGATCAACGGGCGGGAAAATCAAATCATTGGAGAGTTGAAATACAGGCATTATCTTTCGACCGCTTCTTCAAGAGTAGCGCTGATGCCTCTGTCAAGCAGAGCTTCGCACATGGGGCGAAGGCGGGAGAATTCGCCCTGCTTTACGGCATATTTGCCATTGTGGTGAATGATCAAAGCACATTGTTCAGCCTGTTCCTGGGTATGATCACATACTTCGATTAAGGATTGTATTACCCAGTCGAATGTATTCACCTCATCATTCCAGACGATAAGGCTGAAAGGGAACTGCTCATCTTCAGCCACCAATACGTCTTCCCATTCTTTTGTCTGCGTACCTGTTTGCTTACGCTGGCTCATAATCCTTTAAAAACTTTACACAAAACTACGGCTAATAATCGTTAAATTAAATAGGAAAGTTTTAGGATAACGCTGTAGCTTGATTTTGGAAATCATGTGTTTAACATAATCAGTAAGCATTGGCTGATAATTGTTATTATTGTAATCACTAGAAGTAAGGTTATGAATGTATTGAACGGCAGTAAATTGTTGATGGACATCAGCTTACCATTAAAAGATCCGGTACCAATTTTTTCTCTGGTATTGTTTATTATCCTGTTAGCCCCGATCATCCTTCGTAAGTTCCGTATTCCGAGCATCATCGGTCTGATACTGGCAGGGATGGCGATAGGAGACCATGGGTTTAAGATCATCGAGAAAGGGAGCATAGACCTTTTTGGAAAGGCCGGCTTACTGTACATCATGTTCCTTGCCGGTCTGGAACTGGATATGACGGAGTTCAGGAAGAACAGGAACCGTAGTCTCGTTTTTGGAGCATTTACATTTTTCATTCCGCTCATTTTAGGATATCTCGTTTGCACATACGTGCTGCATTTCAACTTTATGGCTACATTGCTGGTATCCAGCATGTTTGCTACCCATACACTGGTCGCATATCCGTTGGCCAGCCGCCTGGGCATCACTAAAAATGAAGCGGTCACTGTTGCTGTAGGAGGCACCATTATTACCGATACTGCCGTGTTGGTGATCCTGGCCGTTATCACAGGTGCGGCAGCAGGCAATCTGAACACACATTTCTGGGTGCGCTTGTCTGTATCATTGGTGGTCTTCGGCGCTATTATCCTCTGGATATTCCCGCTGATAGGGCGCTGGTTCTTTAAAAAGATCAAAGACGATAAAACTTCCCACTTCATATTTGTCCTGGCGCTGGTATTCCTTGCGGCCTTCCTTGCGGAGCTGGCAGGTGTGGAAGGCATCATCGGTGCGTTCCTGGCGGGCCTTGCCCTCAACCAGCTGATACCACATACTTCACCGCTCATGAACAGGATAGAATTCACCGGTAATGCATTGTTCATTCCCTTCTTCCTGATCAGCGTGGGTATGATCGTTGACCTGCGTGTTTTACTGAAAGGCCCGGAAGCCCTGATGATAGCAGGTGTGCTGACAGGCATGGCATTGGTCAGTAAGTGGTTTGCAGCTTTCTTTACACAGATCTCATTTGGTTATACACCTACACAACGTAACGTTATATTCGGCTTGAGCGGTTCACATGCTGCTGCTACGATAGCGGTGATATTGATCGGATTCAACATGGGCATCATTAATGAGAATGTGCTGAACGGTACAGTGGTACTGATCCTCGTTACTTGTCTGGTAAGCTCTTTCGTGACGGAAAGCGCGGGCCGTAAACTGGCCATCATAGAAGCTGATAAGAAACCTGCAGTGGAAGAGATGCCCGAAAGACTGCTGGTGCCTATTTCCCGGCAGGGACATATGGAGTCCTTGCTTGATTTTGCACTGATGATCAAAGACCCGGATGCCAGTACGCCTATCTATCCGCTGGCAGTTGTGCAGGACGATGAAGAGGCTAAACAGAAGGTTGCGCTCACCAGCAAGATCATGGAAGCAGCTGTTATGTATGCCGGGGCGACAGAAAGTAAAGTACAGGCGGTTACCCGCGTTGACCTGAACGTTTCAGATGGTATTGCACGCGCTGCAAAAGAACTGATGATAACAGACGTGGTGCTGGGCTGGACAGATAAGACCACTACCACGGAAAGGTTGTTCGGCTCCATCTTTGGTACTACCCTCGATAACGTATTACAAAGTGTATGGGAGACGATCTATGTATGTGACTTCCATTATCCACTGAACGCCACCCGCAAACTGGTGCTGGTAATGCCTAAGAATGCAGAATATGAACTGGGGTTCCTGCACTATATACAAAAGATCTTTCTGCTCAGTAAACAGATCGGTGCAAGACTGTTGCTGTGTTGTCATACCAAGACGCAGGCCGCTATAGAAGCCTATCTGCAACAGTTTAAACTGAACGTGGAAATCACTTTCAAACAGTTCGATAACATTGAAGAGTTGTTACAGCTGGGGAAAGACATCACCAAAAATGATCTCGTCATGGTGGTAGCAGCCCGTAAAGGCACATTGTCCTATCGTCCTTACCTGGACGGTATGCCGGGTCGTTTAAGCAGACATTTCCCTTCGAATAATATTGTGTTGATCTATCCTGAACAAACAGAGATCGACTACATCGAAGCAGGTGTGCAGCCTGAAGACCTTACGCTGGCGCCAATCCAGGAACAGCTGGCTAATCTGAACAAGTTGGGAAAAGCGGTAAAACGTATCCTCAAAGGAAAAAAATAGTTTACCGGATGCGCTCCCGTGCATGCCCCATTCTCCGGAATAGGACGCCTTGTTGCGTCCCGGTATTGCTATGTCTTACTCCATTCACATTAATGAGACAAGTGCGGATGATGTGGTTGTCTTGATTCATACACACGCTATTGCAGCGTTGTAAGGTAGCTGCAGGCCCATAAATGAAATAAATAAGCCATAGATCATTAGGTATCTGTGGCTTGTTTTTTTGCAATGATCCTGATATTGATATGAATACAGGAATTAAGGATGGGGCATGCCTGACCTGAAATAGGGGATGCGTTTTGACCGGATTAGGGGATAGCGGTTTCTTCATACCGGACCTACCTTTGACATCGTAACCCTTTCCCAGGAAACAGACGCAGCATGAGATATAACTGTGTGGGGTATATGAGAGCAATCTCAGATCAGCAACATCTAAACAACTTTAAAATAATGAAAAACCACAACGAACAATTGAAAGGTAAAAAGGTGCTGTTTGCAACAGTACCTGCCGACGGGCATATCAATCCGCTGACCGGATTAGCTAAGCACTTACAGGAATCAGGATGCGATGTAAGGTGGTATACTTCCCCTCTCTTTGCAAAGAAATTTGAGAAACTGGATATTCATCATTATACGTTTATAACCGCCAAGGATGTGAACCAGGATAATCTGAACGTCCTGTTCCCTGAAAGATTGGCGATCGAAGATCCTGCAGTAAGGCTGGACCTTGATCTTACGGAAGTCTTCGCGAACAGGGGGCCTGAGTATTATGAAGACATCAAAGGCATTTATCAGTCTTTCCCTTTTGATATCCTGATCGCCGATTCTATGTTCTCAGGCATCCCGTTTGTTAAGCACCTGATGAAGATACCGGTATTATCTATCGGCATCATTCCGCTGGCCGAGAATTCTGTCGATCTTGGCCCTTATGGTATGGCATTGCCACCGGCTACCAATGAAGAGGAAAAAGCCAAATATGCCGAATTAGGGCAGCTGATGATCAACGTCGTGTTGAAGAAGTCGATCGATACTTTCGATGCTATTCTGAAGAATTATAACATACCTCACAAGAACTCAGTATTATTCGATCTGCTGGTAAGGGAAGCGCCATTATACCTTCAGATCGGAACGCCTTCGTTTGAATATAAACGTAGTGACCTGGGAAGGAATATCCGGTACGTAGGTGCGCTGATGGCCTATTCGTCAAAAAAGCAAGCTGCTACTCCCTGGTATGATGAGCGTTTAAAGAAGTATAAAAAAGTGATGCTGCTGACACAGGGTACGGTGGAAAAAGATATCAATAAACTGATCGTTCCGACACTGGAAGCGTTCAAGGGTACTGACGTGCTGGTAGTGACTGCAACAGCCAGTAATCAAACGGCCGCATTACGGGCTAAATATCCGTTCGATAATATCATTGTGGAGGATTATATCCCGTTTGATGAGATCATGCCTTATGCCAACGTTTATGTTACAAATGGAGGGTATGGCGGTACGCTGTTAAGCATTAAATACAAGTTGCCGATGGTGGCTGCAGGTATACACGAAGGAAAGAATGAGGTATGTGCCCGCATTGGTCATTTCAAACTGGGTATTAATCTGGCGACTGATACACCAACGTCAGAACAGGTAAAAGAAGCGGTTGACAAGGTATTTGCTGATAACAGTTACCAGGAGAACGTTACCAAACTGGCGGAAGAAATAAATACGTATAATGCCATCGAGACAAGTGTGGGTTATGTGGCTGAACTGATTCAGACGCATGCTACTGCTGCGGTGCTGTAACATAGCTGTCAAGCCATCATGAACAAATAAGCCACGGATCATTTTGTATTTGTGGCTTTTCTTTAATAATGTGTTTTTGTGCGCCTGGCATTTCTTCCGGGCATAAAAAAAGCTTCATCTGTAAAGATGAAGCTTTCGTTTGTGGGAGTTGGCGGATTCGAACCGTCGACCCTCTGCTTGTAAGGCAGATGCTCTGAACCAGCTGAGCTAAACTCCCTTGAAGAAAAAAACAGTAAAAATTTTAAAGAGTGGGAGTTGGCGGATTCGAACCGTCGACCCTCTGCTTGTAAGGCAGATGCTCTGAACCAGCTGAGCTAAACTCCCTCTTTTTTTCTTCGTTACCGTCAGGCCTTTCGTCTGATGGGATTGCAAAGGTATAAACTTTTTTTATTCTGCCAAATTTTTCGAGAAAATTTTAAAAAAAGTAAGTGGCTATTAAACTTACCGCGCCTTCAGATCCTTTACTGTAAAGTGTTTGAAAGGATGTGAATGGATAGCGCACATTATTTCAGTTCCCATGCTATCAGCTGATTTGTCCACTCCTGACGGTACGGTGTCGTCACCTTAATATAGTTGTCTGTATACCCTTCCATCATACCGTCCTTGCCATGTTTTTCAAACAGCACTTTCCTTGTTTCCCCGAGGTGCTGTTCATTGAAATACTGTTGCTTTTTATGGCTCAGGTTGCGCAGCATTTTATTACGTTCATTCCGTACGTTTACAGGCACCACTGGTGTAATATCAAGCGCAGCGGTATTGGCACGTTCTGAATAAGTAAATACGTGCAGGTAGGAGACGTCCAGGGAATGCAGGAAGTCGTAGGTTTCCTGGAAGTGTGCGTCAGATTCTGCAGGGAAGCCTACGATCACATCCACGCCGATGGCGCAGTGTGGCATAAACTGTTTGATCAGGGCTACTTTCTCAGCATACAGTTCCCGGCGGTAACGGCGGCGCATCAGGCCCAGTATCTCATTACTGCCGCTCTGCAAAGGAATATGGAAATGAGGCATGAACTTTTTGCTGTTCGCTACAAATTCGATGATCTCATTACTCAGCAGGTTAGGTTCTATAGAAGAGATGCGGTAACGCTCGATGCCTTCTACCTGGTCCAGTTCCTGTATCAGCTCAAAGAAGGTCTCTTCCCTTATCTTACCGCCTTCCAGTCCCTTGCCAAAATCGCCCAGGTTAATACCGGTCAGCACGATCTCTTTCACACCGCTAGCTGCCAGCGAATGAGCATGTGCCACCACACTGGAAACACTGTCGCTGCGGCTTTTACCACGCGCCATAGGAATGGTACAGAAAGAGCAGGTATAATCACAGCCATCCTGCACCTTCAGGAAGGTACGGGTACGGTCGTTCAGTGAATAGGAGGCATGGAAGGTATTGACGTCTTCGATATCGCAGGAGCAGATCTTAGCGCTATCACCTTTGGTGAGTGTTTTCAGATGGTCTACGATATTGAACTTCTCCGCAGCGCCCAGTACAAGGTCCACACCCTCGATGTCTGCGATCTCTTTGGGCTTCAACTGTGCGTAACAGCCGGTGATCACGATCATACTTTCAGGCGCTCTGCGTTGGATGCGGCGCACCAGGTGCCGGCATTCCTTATCAGCATTGTCTGTAACAGAGCAGGTATTGATCACATAGACATCGGCCCGCTCCTCAAAATCTGTCTTCACAAATCCATCCTGTTCCAGCAGCCTGCTCAGGGAGGAGGTTTCTGAAAAATTCAGCTTACAGCCGAGGGTATGAAATGCTACTTTTTTACCTGTTGTCATAAGGAGGGCAAAGGTAGCACCTTTTTTTTATACTGGTTATGTTGCCAAAATTGTATAGATTGCCGCCCGGCATGAGCAATGCTAAATATTCGTAACAGAGCGTAACCATGAAATCTAAGGGCAAGTATGTACCTATGTTGTTATTAGGACTATTGTTGTGGCTGGCCTGGCAACAGCAATGGTGGAAGGGACCACAGCGGGATCCGCGTGTTTCTGCCCCCCGTAACACCAGCATCACTAAGACAAATCACAAAAAAATTAACACTGGTAATGATCCGGCTGCACTTGACCGGCATGCCCCCCTTAAATATACCCGTCACGCCAGGTGCCGCATGGACTGCCGGCACGTTACCGAAGATGAGGTGGTCGAGATCCTTGAAAATGGTAGCGTTAACACAGAAAAATCTAATCCGCACGACGAACCTTGCCCTACCTATGCCCTGGAAGGCTATTCCGATGAAGGACAGCATCTCCGTGTTGTTTTCGCGCCCTGTGAAGACACAACAAGTGTTGTAACATGTATTGACCTGGACAAGGACTGGGCTTGCAGTTGTAATTAGGTATTTCCATCTGTAAGCAGTAATTTTCCGGCTTGCATCCGACTAAAAAGAAGACTGGCATTATTATGAAGTTATTGCTCAAGCCGTTACATGTGGTGTATATGATATACGCCGCAATAGTATTCCTTGTGATCATGTTCCTTATCCTTCCGCCCATTTTTGTGGCTTCTTTCTTTGGTAAAGTAAAAGGTGGGAACATTGTCTTCTATTTCCTGCGTTTCTGGTCTCATACATGGTTTCCTGCAGTTGGTATAAGGGTGAAAAGAATTTACAAACATGACAAAAGGGATAAAACTCCTTATCTGTATGTTGTCAATCATCGTTCATACCTGGACGCAGCCCTGGCCGTGCAGGTAATGCGCCTTCCCTTCCGGCCGCTGGGAAAGATCGAAATGAAAAAGATCCCCTTTTTCGGGTTTATCTATAAACAATCTGTCGTACTGGTAGACCGTAAGGATGCGAAAGCCCGCTCCCGCAGCGTGCGCGAAATGATAGCCGTCATTAAGGAAGGTATCTCTATCCTCATATTTCCTGAAGGCACTACCAACGAAACAGAAAAACCACTGCAGCCATTCCATAATGGCGCTTTCCGTATAGCCATTGAAACACAAACACCCATTCAGCCTGTTTTGTATCTGGATAACGGCGACCGCCTGCATGCGAAAAGGTTCAATCTGAATCCCGGCCGTTGCAGAGTAGTTTATCTGCCACCTGTTCCTGTCACAGGCCTGACAATGGATGACCTGCCAGTGCTGAAACAGCAGGTTTTTGATATTATGGAACGGGAATTGAAGGCTAGTGTATAACAATTACAAATGAAGTTTGCTGACGTCATACTGCCATTGGCTCTGCCAAAGAATTACACTTACTCGGTACCCCCGCATATGGAGGAATCACTTAAGGTAGGCAGCCGTGTGGCCGTACAACTGGGCAAACAGAAGAAATATGCAGGTATTGTAAAGGCGATCCATGAGCAGGCGCCGGCCGACTATAAGACCAAACCTTTGTTGGATATGCTGGATAAAGACCCTGTCGTATATCCTACACAGCTGTCATTCTGGCAATGGTTGTCAGCCTACTACATGTGCAGTGAAGGCGAAGTATTAAATGCAGCCTTGCCCGCACACCTGAAACTCTCCAGCGAAACATTACTGCTTTTCAATGATGCCTACGGCGACGATTTCTCTGCCCTGGATGATGATGAATACCTGGTAGCAGAAGCGCTGCATATACGAAAAGAACTCAGGATTGACGAAGTACAGCTCATCCTCGATAAGTCAGACGTATATTCTACTATCAAAAAGCTGATCGAAAAGAAAGTACTGCTCGTATATGAGGAGTTGAAGGAAGTTTATAAAGAGAAGAAGGAGAACTACGTGCAACTGCACGCGCAATATGAAGATGAGGAATTACTGGCGCCGCTCTTTAATGAACTGGCCAGGGCGCCGAAGCAGATGGAACTTTTGCTGGCCTATCTCCACCTCATAAAAACACAGGGCAGTGTGCTGCAGAGTGAACTGCTGAAGAAATCAGGCGCTACCGCCGCACAGCTGAAAGGATTGGTGGAAAAGAACATCGTGTGGATTGAACAGCGTGTGGTAGATCGTGTACCTGGCAGCGGTAAAGCAGAAATGCAGATCGATTTTGTACTTAGTCCTGCACAGGAGAAAGCCCTGGCGGAAGTGCGTAACAGCTTTGCCGCAAAACCCGTTACATTGCTGCATGGCGTTACCTCCAGCGGTAAAACGCAGTTGTATGTAAAACTGATCGAAGAGTATGTTGCCAACGGTAAGCAGGTATTATATCTCCTGCCGGAAATTGCACTGACTGCACAGATCATCCGCCGTTTACAGAAACATTTTGGTACGAAGATCGGGATCTATCATTCCCGGTTTAGTAATAACGAAAGAGTAGAGATCTGGAACAAGGTAAAGACCGGCGAACTGCAAATCCTGCTGGGCGCACGTTCCAGTTTATTACTGCCTTTCCGTGACCTCGGTATGATCATCCTTGATGAAGAGCATGATACGTCCTATAAACAACAGGACCCCGCTCCGCGCTATCATGCCAGGGATGCCGCTATTTACTACGCAGGCCTGTTCGGGGCAAAGGTATTGCTGGGATCTGCCACGCCGTCCCTGGAGTCTTATTTTAATGCACAACAGGGCAAATACGGGCTGGTGGAACTGGCAGAACGTTTCGGCGGACTGGAAATGCCAGAGATAGAGATTGTGGATGTAAAGAAGGAACGTGCGGAAAAGAATATGCAGGAGAACTTCACGCCACAACTGAATGCCGCTATCCATAGCAGCATGGCGGCACACAAACAGGTCATCCTTTTTCAGAACAGGCGCGGATATGCACCCTTTCTGATGTGTACTACCTGTGGCTGGATACCTAACTGTAAGAACTGTGATGTTTCCCTGACCTATCACCGTAACCAGGATAAATTGCATTGTCATTATTGTGGTACCCGTTATCCTTATCCGCAAACCTGCGCCGCCTGTGGCAGTCAGACGCTTATTCCTAAAAGCTTTGGTACAGAGAAGATAGAAGACGATCTGCAGCAACTATTTCCGAAGGCGCGCATCGCCCGTATGGATATGGATGCTGTACGCAATAAGGATAGCCATAACAAGATGATCCAGATGCTGGAACAGCGCGATATAGACATCCTGGTGGGTACACAGATGGTGGTAAAGGGACTGGACTTTGATAACGTAAACCTGGTAGGTATTTTAAGTGCGGATAGTTTACTGAGCTTCCCCGACTTCCGTGTGAATGAAAGGGCTTTCCAGCTAATGGAGCAGGTAAGTGGCCGTGCCGGCAGAAAACATGGAAAAGGTAAAGTGGTCATACAGGCCAGCAATACACGTCATCCTATATTACACTACGTTACAACGCATGACTATAAGGCGATGTATGCGTCAGAAATAGTAGAGCGGGAGCGTTTTGGATATCCGCCTTTTTACAGATTGCTGAAAATAACCCTCAAGCATAAAAATCAACAAACGGTAGAACAGGCGGCGCAGGTGCTGGGCAACTGGTTACGGCCGCATATCGGGCCACGGCTGGTAGGACCTGCCGTACCATTGGTAGGACGTGTACGTAACAACTATCTGCAGGAAATGCTGATCAAGTTACCCCGTGATACAAAAGTTATTGCCGGCACCAAACGGCTGTTACAGGAGCACTTTATCAAACTGCTGGCTGAAAAGCAGTTCCGTTCGGTTTTCATTGTGCCGGATGTGGATTGTATATAACACTTCATCTTTCTCTTGATGCCAGTTCTTTAATAGCATCATATTCATAAATGTGCGTGCCGTCGGGTGCTTTCTTTGATGCGCTGAGCATAGCGCGGGCTACATTTGCGGCTTTAACAGGCCGGTATTTCCTCCAGCGTCCCTGCCAAAGGAAATAGAACACCATTGCCAGTGCTATTATCAGCCATTCTTTCAACCTGAATACCTTACGTACGCCCAGTAATATGGAAGGACGGAAAATGTGCAGTGAGGGGAATCCCAGCTTTTCCACTGCGTGCTCCACTTCTCCTTTTGTACGCAGATAAAAATTGCGGGAATGAGCGTCAGCGCCGTTGGATGAGATCAGCTGGAATTGCTGTATGTTATTCCTGCGGGCCAGTGTGGCACAGCGTACAGGTATTTCAAAATCTACCTCCCGGAAACGTTCTTTAGAGCCTGCCTGGCGGATGGTCGTGCCGATACAGCAAAAGATCACATCCCCCTGCAGTGCATCAGAAAGACTTTCCTCGTCGTTAAAATCCACCAGCACCATTTCCAGGCCGGGTCGCTGTTTCAAGGAAGGGTTACGCAACAATAACCTGACCTTACTGAATTGAGGGTCGTGCAGCAGCAAGGTGACCAGCGTCGTACCTGTGAGCCCGGTTGCGCCTATTACAACAGCAGTTTGAGGCATGGTTTTATTATATTTGTCGGTTGTACAATGCTGCTGTGCAGCTTTAGACTAAATTTACGATCATATGCGCATATCCGAAAATGTTTCGCTCCGGTCTTATAATACGTTTGGCATTAGCGGTCAGGCACGTTTCTTCTCGACTTTTTCTTCGGTAGATGAATTGAAATATCTGCTGGAGCATCCGCCGCTGCCGGAACTGCCACCTTTGATATTGGGTGGAGGCAGTAACATCCTCTTCGCCAGCAATTTCTTTGAAGGTTTTATGCTGAAGAATGAAATAAAAGGCATTGAGGTAGTACGTGAAGATGACGAGTATATTTATGTGAAAGCAGGGGCAGGAGAGAGCTGGCACCAGTTCGTCATGGATTGCATCAAAAATGACCGTGCAGGACTGGAAAACCTGTCGCTGATACCAGGTAACGTTGGCGCCAGCCCAATGCAGAATATCGGCGCGTACGGTGTGGAAATAAAGGACTGCTTTCATGAACTGGAAGCCTATCACATGCAGGATCATACACTCGTTACTTTCAATAGTGCAGATTGCCAGTTCGGATATCGTGAAAGTGTTTTCAAACGCAAATACAAAGGCCAGTTTGCTATTATTTCGGTGACCTATCGTTTGTCAAAACATCCGAAGTTCAATACCAGCTATGGCGCTATAGAAGAAGAGCTGAAACACATGGGCGTGAAAGAACTGAACATAAGATCCATCAGTCAGGCTGTTATTAATATCCGTAGTTCCAAACTGCCTAATCCAGCAGAAATAGGCAATGCCGGTAGCTTTTTTAAAAACCCTACGGTAGACGCGGCAAAACACGCAGCATTAAAAGAAGCGTTTCCTCATATCGTAGCCTATCCTGTAGCTAACGGCGACTATAAGCTGGCAGCGGGTTGGATGATAGAGCAGTGTGGATGGAAAGGTTTCAGGGAAGGAGATGCAGGTGTACATGAACGCCAGGCGCTGGTGCTGGTGAACTATGGCAACGCAACGGGCGATGAGATCTACCGTTTATCACAGCGTGTGCTGGACAGCGTGCAGGAAAAGTTTGGCGTGGAACTGGAAAGGGAAGTGAACATCATATAAAAGCGTCGCAGGTAAGCTCCTAACGGGGCTTACCTGTGATATGTGCAATGATCTTATCGGCATGGTCCCTGGAGTTTTCAATGAACCAGACATGCGTATCCATCCCTCCGCATACCACGCCGGCCAGATAGATGCCTGGCATGTTTGTCTCCATGGTATCGGGATTGTAAGCAGGATATTTCTTCGCATCGCGGGTAAGCGTAATACCCGTTTTCTCCAGGAAATTAAAGTTAGGCTGATAACCTGTCAGCGCCAGTACAAAATCATTCTTAAGGGTGATCATACCATCCGGCGTTGATATGTCTACTTCATTTTCCCTGATGGCTTTCACGTTGGAATGGAAATAAGCCTTGATGCTGCCTTCCTTTATCCGGTTCTCTATATCCGGTTTAACCCAGTATTTCACCCTTTTGCCGATCCCTTCTTCCCTGATCACCATTGTTACGTCCGCACCTTTGCGATAGGTCTCCAGCGCCGCATCTACAGAAGAATTATTAGCGCCGATCACTACTACTTTTTGTGCCGCATAAAAATGTGGGTCTTTATAGTAATGATTTACTTTAGCCAGATGTTCTCCCGGTATATGCAGCATGTTCGGGATATCATAAAAGCCGGTGGCAATGATGATATGCCGGGCTTTATAAGTAGTTTTATCTGTTGTGACCTGATAGATCTCTCCTTCCTGTTTAATCCCTTCCACAGGCTCAAATAAACGCACATTCAGGTGATTGGAGATGGTGACCCTGCGATAGTATTCCAGCGCTTCCGGACGTATAGGCTTGGCACTGATAGAAACGAAAGGGATACCGCCAATTTCCAGCTTCTCCGACGTGGAAAAGAAGGTCATGTATAGTGGATAGTTGTAGAGGGAATTGGTAAGACATCCTTTTTCCGCAATAACATAACTTAATCCTGCCTTTTGTGCTGCCAGTCCGCATGCAATGCCAATAGGACCAGCGCCAACTATGAGTATATCGTAAGTGTCCATAATGGTTAAAATTACGAAGGATCAGGCGTAATTGCTAGTGAGGAAGTCAAGCAGGCGGTACATCGTGATGTTGCTGCCCTCTATGTATCGTTGTTCGCCCCTGATCGTATCGGCATCCTGTACATATGCAGCAGGAACAAGTTCGTCCATGCCGTGTTTCACCATTTCATTGAGCGAGTCGGGCGTTACTTCGAAATGGTATTGCAGGCCCATAACCTTGTGCCCTATCAGGAAGGCCTGGTTAGGGGTCACTGCTGTGGATGCAAAACAGGTTGCACCCGCCGGCAGGTCGAACGTATCGCCATGCCAGTGAAAAACCGTCTGCGCTTCAGGTAGTTCAACTGCCAGTGCAGGAGGCAGCAGGGCGGTGGAATAAGCAACAGGGAACCAACCTATCTCTTTTTGCGTGTTGGTGTATACATTGGCCCCCAGTGAGGTAGCTATCAGCTGGGCGCCCAGGCAGATGCCCAATACCTGCTTACCCGCCTCAATAGCCTGCCTGATACATTCTTTCTCCGTTTTCAGCCAGGGATGAACAGTTTCATCATGAACGCTCATGGGGCCTCCCATAACGACCAGGAGGTCTATTGCCGCCATATCCGGTTTTGCCGGATGTTCGTACCATTTCGTAAAAGCTATCGTGTGATGATGTGTATCTGCCCAGTCGGTGATACACCCCGGACCCTCAAATGGAACGTGCTGAAAAATGTGAATAAGCATGATATAATATATTCTGTTACTATAAAACGTGTGAAAGGTGAGTGTTGTATACAACTAGTATTTTATACTGTCTTTGCAAAGGTGCTACTATAGCGCTTTAGCAGAGATAACCCATATATAACCCATATATAACCCGTATATAAGCCATATATAACCCATATCTATAAAGGTATGGGTTATATATGGGACATCTATGGTTGATATAAGGCTTATATATGGGTTATGTATGACAGAGCGCTAATATTGAAAGCCTGCAGAAGTTAATCTGCAGGCTCTTAGTATTAGCTGAGTAAGGTTTGAGTAAGGGAATGTTAAAGGGAAAGAAGTGGCAAATTACCCTTCGGTGACCCGTGCCATGGCTACGCGGTAGAATTCATAGCCTTTCATGTTAGCGGCGGCTTCGCCGTAGTACATCTCTCTGTATACGTTGCAATCCAGGTTATGCATCAGTTCCATGTTATAGGAGGCCAGAAATTCCTTTATCGTGGCCGGGTCGATACCGAAGTTCCAGAACTCGTTATTGCGGCGTAAAAGCTTTGTAACGCTGGCAGCGCCGGTGAATTTCTCCGGGTGCTCAAGCACCTCTTTGTCTACATAGGTAAACACGATGATAGTGCCTGGCTGGAAAGTTTTGAAGTATTCAAATGCTTTGGGCGCAATGGGAGCGGTCAGACAATTGGTCACGCCTTCCCATATAAACATGGTTTTGTAGTGGCCCTGCTGAAAGATCTGTGGTATTACATGGTCCAGGTCCTGGGTAAGCAGGTCTACCGGCACATAATTGATCATCGCTTCCATACCGTTCTTGCCGGGATTTTTGGACAGCGTATCCCGCTTTTCCGCCTGGAAGTCCGGATGATCTATCTCAACGAACTGTACACGTTTCTTCAGTTGCAGCCGTAAGGCCCTGCAATCATAACCCGCGCCGAATACAATTACCTGGTTAACGCCTTCGTCCTGGACGGTGTTTACCGTCATGACGTCTACCAACCTGGTTCTGGCAGCGCAGCAGGTAAGGGCTCCTGTCCAGTTCCTGTCAATAAACCAGTTAATGAACCTGTTCATAAATGGGATACGGGACAGTTTTTCAACCAGCCTGAAAGAAGGGGGCAAGAAAAGTTTAGCATAAGGGTCGTAGAACAAACGCTTATTTTCAGTTCGATTGGACTCAATGGCGCGTAGTAAAGCTAAATAGGCCGCAGCCTTGCTGGTAATAACCAGGCTCATAACGTTTCTTGGTTTTTAAAATGGACGACTTGGCAGATTACAAACTCGATCAGGTTTAGCAACGGATCTCAACATGAACAGACAGATATTGGTCTCAATTTTATACTTCCTAAATGTAGCGAATATTTAACTATTGCGAAATGACATCCGCAATTTTATTATAAGCCCTGATGTATTTATTTAAACGCGGTATATCCTTTTCTGTTATTTCAGGAATACGTCTGATATCCATATTGTCAGTCAAATCGTTGATTTTCACAAGGCAGGCAAGCCGGTTAGGAATGATACGATCAATGAAATGGTCATAGTCTTCATCATCAGAAAGTTTGGTTACGCAACGTAGTGCTTCCAGTTGATGGGGCGCCAGACCTTTTTCTGTCAGTTGCTCAAAGGTCCAGGAGGTATCTTCCACTACATCATGCAGGACGCCTACTATCTTTTCGTCTTCGGTTTTACCGAGCTCCATTACACGCATCACGTGTTTGAGATAAGGGGCTCCGTATTTGTCTGATTGGCCGGCGTGGGCTTCAATGGCGATAGATATGGCTGTAGCAAGTGTCATGCAATAAAACTAGCAAAAAAACGGCCAATTAAAAAGCCCCCGTTCATCTTACAGAGAACGGGGGCTGAACGTATTTAAAGCTTGTGCTTACATGAAATGATATCTCACAAAAGCTTCCATCGCCGCATATTTCTGCAAACCTAACTGATCGTACAGGTTAGCGGTATTGGCGTTACGGTCTTCTGCTCTTTCCCAGAACTCACGAAGATCGGTACCCATGAAAGGCACCACGTCTTTCTGGCTTTGGTGGATGAAGATACCGAGGCGTTTCTGTAATACCTGGTCAGGGCTCATTGGTACAGCCATTTCAATTTCATGGACGTTCCATTCCTGCCATGCGCCTTTGTACAGCCATACCCAACAGTCTTTCATGAAGTCTTCGTGTTTCAGTCTTTCCAATGCTGCAAAGATGATATCAAGACATACCTTGTGTGTACCATGTGGATCGGCCAGGTCGCCTGCACAATAGATCTGTTGAGGTTTCAACTCGCGGATCAGGTCAACGGTGATCTGGATATCCGCTTCGCTCATTGGTTTCTTCTCTATCAGGCCTGTTTCATAGAAAGGCAGGTTCTGGTAGTGAATATTGGTTTCAGGGATACCTACGTAACGGCAGGTAGCCTTTGCTTCACCACGGCGGATGAGGCCTTTAATAGCGCGGATCTCAGGAGTATCTTTCTGGCTTGGTTTCTTCACACGGAGGAATGCTTTCGCATCTTCCAGGATCTGAGAGCTCTTGCTACGATCGATGTCGAACATACCTTCAAAACCTACGGCGAAGTCGATGAAACGCAGCACGAATTCGTCTGTTACAGCGATGTTGCCGGAAGTCTGGTAAGCTACGTGTACGTCATGTCCCTGTTCGTGCAGACGGATAAAAGTACCTCCCATGGAGATGATATCGTCATCCGGGTGAGGGGAGAAGATCAGTACACGTTTATGTTGAGGTACGGAACGTTCAGGATGACTTGGCAGCTGTGCGCCTGGTTTACCACCTGGCCAGCCGGTGATGGTGTCACGGATGCCGTTAAACTCTTCGATGTTCAGTTCATAGGCAGAACCGTACTGAACGATCAGGTCGTTCAGACCGTTTTCATTGTAGTCCCTGTCTGTCAGCATCAGGATCGGCTTGTTCAGTTTCACAGCCAGGTTGGTTACCGCTTTACGGCGAAGTTTTGGCGTCCATTCACAGTCGCCGGTCAGCCAGGGCTCTTTAAAACGGGTCAGCTCTTCAGCTGCCTGCTCATCGATCACGAATTTACAGTCAGAATGCTGTTGCAGTAAGGATGCAGGTACCTGATCAGAGCTATGTCCTTCTACAGACCTGCGCACGATCTTAGCCTTGTGCGTACCCCATGCCAGCAGTATAATGCGTTTGGCTTTGAAGATAGTGCTGAGACCCATAGTGATTGCCAGACGGGGTACCTGGCTCATATTGGCAAACTCGAATGCGTTAGCCTGCCTGGTAGCGTTATCTAACGTAACCAGACGGGTGTGAGAGGTCAGGGTTGAACCAGGCTCGTTGAAACCGATATGACCGTTTGTTCCGATACCCAGGATCTGAAGATCGATACCACCGGCAGCTTCCATGCGGCGCTCATATTCAGCGGCATATTCTTTCACTTTTTCCTTTGGTAAAGTGCCGTCCGGAACATGGCAATTCTCTGCAGGAATATCAATGTGATTGAACAGCTGCTCTTTCATGAACCTGTTATAGCTCTGAAGGGCGTCAGCTTCAATCGGATAATACTCATCCAGGTTGAATGTGATCACATTTTTAAAGCTCAACCCCTCTTCTTTGTGCAGCCTTACCAGTTCTGCATAAAGGTATTTAGGGGTTGATCCTGTTGCTAGGCCAAGCACAACCTGCTTGTTAGCTGCCTGTCTTTCCTTAATCAGTGCTGCTATTTCCTGCGCAACTGCCCGGGAACCGTCTTTAGCGGTAGGATGTATATCCACGGCTATTTGTTCGAAACTGTCAATCAGTTCAATTTCCTGATGATTAAGCGTCATGATTAATGTTTTGGATTAGATGCGGTTTAAAAACGAGACGGAAAATTAAAAAAAATCTCTCTATCCACATAGAAGTTTGGGGCTTTGTTAAGTAATAATCATAAGAATTCGATAAATGTATAAAATACCCTTAACATACTATACATAAATGAGATAAAACCATCAGTGCCTGAAACGCGTTAATTACTAGAGATCTACATCGGAACCTGCGAATAATTATACGGTCAGAAGGGCATGGCCGCTGAAAAACCTCAAACGATCCGCCGGAAGCGCTACAAGCAGCCCTGTTGTTACGTACCGGCAGTTATTTCTAAAAAATTTCATGTTATGAAAAAGCTGTTTTTGTTAATGCTCTGCGTCTGTATCATTCCTGCTGTAAAAGTAAAAGTAAATGCAATGTCTCCCGGTCCCGTATGCTGTAAATATGTGGCAGAAGAATGGTCTAAAGCAAAAGACGGTATCTGGAATGGGGTAAAAGACAGGAAAAATTACTGGTATAAGGTAGATAAGGAGGCAAAGGTGTGGTGGAGCGGTAATGGAAAAAAATGGATGGCTGTGGAAGACGGCATGTGGGCCGATAAAGGAGGCAACTGGCTTAAGATAGGCGATGGTAAACTATGGTGGAGCGCCGATAAAGGAGCCACATGGGCGGAAGTGCCGGAATGGAAATGGGAAGGCCCCAAAGGTGAATGGTATAAATTTGATAAAGACTGGAGCCTCTGGGTGACCGGTTTGGGAACGGTGTAATTAAACCGGAACAATTTATTTCAAATGCTTAATATTGAACAGGTGTTCAACATTGAGCATTTTTTATTTTAACTTTATCTGCCACCAGCAGAGAAGTAATGTAAGAGTAAGCAGAGAGATTTCTGAAAACCTAATATCAACCAAGTTCGTATCGTAGTGCAGTCAGATCACGCCACTATACAAATGCTCGCCGGAAGGATAGCGACAGGGGACGAAAACGCATACAGGCAATTGTTCCGGCTTTTTTACAAGCCACTATGCCAGTTTGCAACCTCCATCATAAGATCCGAAGAACAGGCCGAGGAAATAGCTTCAGATGTATTTGTAAATATCTGGAAGAACAGGGAACGCCTTTTACAGGTCGGTAACCTCAAAGTATACCTGTATGTATCTACCCGCAACACAGCACTTAATTACCTGAATAAACAACAGCTGCAATATTTCAGCATAGACACGTTATCGGTAGATCTGACCATAGCCGACAACACGCCCGAGCAACTGATGATATCAGGGGAAATGGCCCGTAAAATGGCAGAAGCGGTCAATAATCTTCCTCCCCGCTGTAAGATCATTTATAAGCTCATTCGTGAAGACGGATTGAAATACAAGGAAGTGGCCAGCATCCTGGAAATATCTGTAAACACAATTGACGTACAGATGGCCATCGCCTGCAAAAAGATCAGTGAAGCCCTCCGTTTATATCTGCCCAAACGTTAGTATTTACTTTTTGTTAATTTTTTTTGAAAAGACTTAGTAGATACTTTTAAATCCTTTGTCTTATTAAGTGTAAAGCCCATAAAAAAGTTTATGAGTCAAGACAGAACCTGGATATTGCTGGGAAGGAAAATATCAGGTGAGGCTACATTAGATGAACTGAGGGAGCTGGAGATGTTACTGAAGGAGGATGCACAACTGAGTTATCAGGCATCACTGATAAAGGAGCTGGAACTGAGTACACCTGACAATACCGGAGATACGGAAAACGCGCTGGAAAAACATATGCTGCGTATGCAGGAACTGTACCCTGAAGATTTTCAGGTACCGGTAGTAATATTCCCGGAAATGCCGGAAAACAGATCCTGGAAGAGTAAGTACGGCGTTCCGTTGCTGATGGCAGCCGTGCTGCTGATAGTGGTCGTAACCGGCGGATTATGGAGCCTGCGAGGGAATAAACAAACCGCTAAAGAACTGGTGAGTGAAATATCCACCCGTCACGGATCACGCACGATGGTTACATTGCCCGACGGATCTGTTGTTTTCCTGAATGTAAGCAGTAAGTTAACCTACGATTACGGTAAAGACGACAGCAGGCAGGTAGTACTGGAAGGAGAGGCTTTTTTTGATGTACATAAAGATGAACAACGGCCGTTTATTATCCATACCAGAAAGATGGACATTACCGTATTAGGGACGACTTTTAACGTCAGGGCATACGAAGATGATAAAACAGTAGAAACCTCTTTAATACAAGGAAAAGTAGAAGTAACAATAAAAGGGGAAGTGCCGGAAAAGGTCATTTTATCCCCCAACCAAAAGATAATTTTATTCAACGAAACACATCAACAACCGAAGGTGATATCGGTACCTGTCACAGGAAACCCGGACAAGGAACCATACCGCCTGGAAGAAGTAACCGTCAATCCTAATGACAGCCTGGTAGCAGAAACTGCATGGAAAGAAAACTGTCTTGTATTCAATGATGAGCGCTTTGCAGACATTGCCCTCAAAATGGAAAGATGGTATGACGTGCGGATTACTTTTGAAGATAAAGAGGTGGAAGAGTACCGTTTTACAGGGACTTTTATTAACGAAACAGTTGACCAGACTTTAGAAGCTCTCAGGTTTACATCTCCATTCCGATACAACATTGACAAGAAGAAGATCATCATAAAAAGATAAACAGCCCATACTGAATTAAGCTTATGGAGTTAACTATTGAACTTTAACTATTGAACTATTTGAAATTTAACAACTAACAAAAACTAAGGGGAAATGCGGCAACATTCCCCCTCAACCAAGATCAGCGTAGACAGGTGTTTCATTGGAGATGAGGCCTGTCAGGCATTTTATTGACCTTAAACAATCTAAAAGTATGGAAAAAACCAGACTTAATCTGTTTCTTTTACCTAAACCGAAGTCTTTCCTAAAAGCAATCCTCTTGATGAAACTGGCCTTTTTGCTGACGCTCGTGACCTGCATGCAGGTGTCTGCCAGTGTATACTCACAGAAAAGGTTTACCCTTAACCTGGAAGATGTAAAGCTGGCTAAATTGCTTAAGATCATTGAGAAGCAAAGCGACTACCGTTTTGTATACAGCAATGACGTAATTGCTGCCGATACAAAGGTGACAGTAGCTGTAACAGATAAGACTGTAGAGCAGGTATTAGACAAAGCGCTTAGCAGCACCGGGCTTACCTTTCGTGTAATGTCCGACAAGCTGGTAGGCATCGCTCCTAAAAGTGAAGTGATTGCAGATATCAATATTAAAGGCCGTGTAACCGATGCATCCGGCACTCCACTTGCAGGTGTAAGCGTACGTGTGGCAAAAGCCAATAAAGGTACCGTTACCAATGCCAGAGGCGAATTTGAACTTGATGCACCATCTACGGCTACATTGGTGTTCAGTTATATCGGTCATATTGACCAGGAAGTTTTGGTGAACGGGCGTTCAACGCTTAGTGTGGTATTGCAGGTGGATACCAAAGGGCTGAACGAAGTAGTGGTGATCGCTTACGGTACTGCTAACCGTAAAACGTTTACCGGTTCCCTTACGCAGATAGATGCCAAAGCACTGCAAACGCGCCCCGTTACAAATGTGTTCAATGCACTGGAAGGCGCCGCTCCCGGTATACAGGTAAACTCCGGCAGCGGTCAGCCAGGTGATGGTCCTGCCATCCGCATCCGTGGCGTAGGTTCCATCAATGCATCCAGCGATCCGTTGTATGTAGTGGATGGGGTGCCTTTTACCGGTAATATCTCCAGCATCAATACTGACGACATCGAGAGCATGTCAGTCCTGAAAGACGCCTCTTCTTCCGCCCTATACGGTGCCCGCGCAGCCAATGGCGTAGTGATCCTCACTACCAAAAAAGGTAAACGCAATGGCCACCACATTCAGTTCAAAGCTATGCAGGGTATTACTTCCCGTGCCATTCCCGAATACGATCGTGTAAATGCTTTCGAGTATTATCCGATGATGTGGGAATCTTACAGGAACAGTTTAATATCACCCACTGTCACGTTGGAACAGGCCAGCCAGACCGCTACTGCCGGTGTGAAGGGCCGCGTAGGATATAATCCTTTTAATGTTGCAGACAATGATATTGTGCGTACTGATGGTACAATGAACCCCGATGCAAAACTACTGTATGCAGATGACCTGGACTGGACAAAAGCCGTACAGCGTACCGGTAGTCGTGGCGACTATGGCATTAGCTTCAACGGTGGGTCGGATAAGAGTGATTATTTCATCTCCCTGGGATATGTAAAGGAAAAGGGTTTTGTGATCAAGTCTGACTTTGAAAGGATCACTGGCCGTGTGAACGTAAATACCGCTCCGCTGAAATGGTTCAAGACCGGCATCAACGTGAATGGCTCTTATGTGAAATCCAACCAGGGTAATACCGTCGATAACAGCTCTGCTTATATAAACCCTTTCAACTTCACAAGAGGGATGGGTCCTGTTTATCCCGTTCACGTACACGACGCTACTACCGGTGCTTTTGTATTAGACCAGTATGGCGGCCAGATCTATGATCGCGGCGATGGCTCACAGGGTGGCCAGGCAGCAAGACCTGCCGGCGCCAATGCAGGCCGTCACGTGATCATGGAGACCGAACGGAACGACAACAGCTTTAAGCGTAATACGTTGTCTGCAAGAACATTCGGTGAAGTGTCTTTCCTGCGTGATTTCAAATTCACGACTAACATCAGTGCAGATATCACGAATGATCTGGTAGGTACTTTTGATAACACCAGCATAGGTGATGGCGCTCCGGCAGGACGTGCCAGCCGCACTAACCGTGTAAGGACAGGCTTTACATTTAACCAGCTGCTTAACTATAATCGCGCCTTTGGTTTGCATCATATCGAAGTTCTGGGCGGTCACGAGAACTATGATATGACGTACAATTATTTCAACGGTTCAAGACAGCAGATCATCCTCGATAACGGCAATTCTGAGCTGGGTAATTTTACCACGACCAACAGTCTGAGCTCACGTACTGATAAATACCATACGGAAGGGTTCTTCTCCCGTGCCAACTATAGCTTCAATGAGAAATATTTTGCATCTGCTTCTTACCGTCGTGACGGTACCAGCCGTTTCTCCCGGGACCTTCGCTGGGGTAATTTCTGGTCTGTAGGAGGTGCATGGAAGGTCAACGGTGAAAATTTCATGAAAGATGTGCGTTGGATAGACCTGCTGAAAGTACGTTCTTCTTACGGTTCCGTAGGTAACGACGCATTACTGGATGCAAATGGCGCTGACATCTATTATGCATGGCAGGCATTGTACGAGCCATATGCGAATGCTGACGAACCCGGTATGTTACAGAGTTCACTCACCAGTAACCTGGTGTGGGAACAGAACAAAACTTTTGATATCGGTGTTGACTTCAGCTTCTTGCATGAACGCATAAGTGGTAGTATTGAATACTTCCACCGTCAGTCAAACAATCTGCTTTTCCGTGTACCATTGCCACTATCCAGCGGTTTGAAAGAACAGAACGCGAACGTAGGCTCTATGTGGAATAAAGGCTTCGAGCTCCAGGTAGGTATTGATGTGGTGCGTAATAAAGACTTCAAATGGAATGTGAACCTGAATGCCACGACATATAAAAACCAGGTGACCAAACTACCTAAAGAGGAGATCATCAATGGTACTAAAAAACTGATGGTAGGCAACTCACAGTATGAATTCTGGCTGAGAGAATATATGGGAGTGGATGAAGCAGATGGTTTGCCTTTGTACAGGGCGCAGAACACAGCTTCGACGCCTGCGAATACTACCCGCATCACCAAGGGTGGTGATACTGTAACTACATTGTTATCTAATGCCCGTTATCATTATTCAGGAAGTGCAATACCTGACGTATATGGCGGTATTACCAATACATTCAACTATAAGAATTTTGAGTTGTCCATCCTGGTAAGTTACCAGATAGGTGGTAAAGTATATGACCAGACGTATCTGGGATTGATGCATGGTGGCGTGTACGGGACCGCATTGCATAAAGATGCATTGCAGCGTTGGCAGAAGGCTGGAGATGTGACGAATGTTCCTAAAATGAACTTCGGCAATCCTACCAACATTGGCGCCGGTACATCTGACCGCTGGCTGACTGACGCGTCTTTCCTGAACCTGAGACGAGTAAGCCTGGGATATAGTCTGCCGAAAGCATATACTTCCTTATTACACCTGTCCAGTGCCAGCATTTTTGCGAGTGGCGAAAACCTGTTCCTGAAAACGGCCCGCAAAGGCATGAACGTAACACAGTCCTTCACTGGCGTTACTTCAAACGTATATGTGCCGGCCCGCGTAATCACTCTCGGTATTAATGTTACACTCTAAAATGGAAACAAGATGACGAAGAAATTATTATATACACTCATAGCGATACCTGTTTTAATTTTCAGCTCCTGTAAAAAGGATTATTTGGATACCAATCCGACTGATGCCTATCCTTCGGAATCAGTATTTACGACAGTAGATAATGCATGGTCTGCCATCAACGGTATTCATCGTTCATTATATATTCAGTACGATTCCCAGGACCAGGGTGGTCAGGGAAGTATCATGATCAACAATGATATGCTGGGAGACGACCTGGTAATGACTGCGGCTGGTAATGGCTGGTTCAACTCCCAGTACCAGTGGTTAACACATCGTAATGCATCAGCCACATTTCTGAAATTCACTTATTTGTTTTACTACAAGATCATCGCAAATGCGAATATGATCATTGATAATATCGACAAAGCAACGGGTGATGACGGTGATAGAAAAGTGATAAAGGGGCAGGCGCAGGCTTACCGCGCATGGGCCTATTGGAACCTGGTGCAGATGTATGCCATACGTTATGATGCAACGACTAACAACTCACAGGACGGCGTGCCTTTGGTACTGACCAGTACTACGGAAGGATTGCCAAGATCTACAGTGGCCGAAGTATATACACAAATAGTAAAAGACATAGACGATGCTATTGTAAACCTGGAGGGATTCACTGGTAAACCTAAATCGCATATCAGTATCAACGTAGCAAAAGGACTTAAAGCACGTATAGCATTAACTATGCAGAACTGGGCCGACGCTGCGAAGTATGCAGAAGAAGCAAGGGCGGGAGTAGAGTTAATGAGCAACGCTGATTACAAGACAGGCTTCAATGATTTCAGTAATAAAGAATGGATGTGGGGCAGTCATCAGATCTCTGAGCAGACCACTTATTTTTATTCATTCTTTGCTTTCATGTCGTCCAATTACAACTCTTCCAATATCAGGACCAATCCTAAAGCGATCAATTCTGCATTGTATGCCAAAATTACAAACACAGACGTTCGCAGACAGGTATGGAGTTCTGACGGTGAAGATGTTCCGGTACCTCCGGGAGGTGTGAAATATCCATACATCAGCAAGAAATTCATGGTGGCGACGGCAGCGAGTATTGGCGACGTTCCTTTGATGCGTGCAGCAGAAATGTACCTGATAGAAGCTGAAGCAAAAGCACGTCTGAACCAGGATGCTGCTGCTGCGGATGTGTTATATGAACTGGCTGTGAACCGTGACCCGCAGTACACAAAAAGTACAGCTACCGGCGATGCATTGCTGCAGGAGATCCTTACTCAGCGTCGTGTGGAACTGTGGGGAGAAGGCTTTCGTTTTTATGACCTGAAACGTATGCATCTGGCGCTTAACAGGACAGGGGCTAATCATACGCCTGCACTGACAGCCAACGTGATGGAAGTACCTGTGGACGACATCCGTTGGGAGTTCCTGTTCCCGCAGGACGAGATCAATGCTAATAAAGCCGTTGAGCAGAACCCGATCTGATGAATGAACAGCAAATCTGAACCGATAAAAACAAAAGGGCGTTCGCATAAGCGGACGCCCTTTTTGCTGTATTATTAAGTTGTTGCAGATCTAATTGCCTGCAGCCTCCTGTGCCTGTGCGATGATCTTCTTTACCTCAGTTACCTGTGTTTTGGAAATACCATATTCAGGAACGCCGGGAATACCGCCCATACTTACATTCGGGTTACGGTACTGCATACCGCTTTCTTCATAAGCTTTGGCTGTAGTGTGAAACTCGACAGCGCCGGTCTCTTTTACCAGTTCGGCAATATTGTGTGCGCGTACACCGGAACCAACCATAACGGCAATACGTCCTTCTGCTTTTTCCACTAATGTTTTCAGCAGAGGGATACCTTCAGTTGCGGTATTCCGCTGGCCGGAAGTCAGGATGCGTTCGCAGCCGGTTGCAATCACATCTTCCAGTGCCTGCAGGGGATCTTCGGTCATGTCGAACGCACGGTGGAAGGTAACGCCCATTGGCCACGCCAGTTTCACCAGCGCCGTTGTACGGGGTATGTCTACTTTGCCATCTGCCGTTAACAGCCCGATCACCACGCCATTACATCCCAGTGACTTGCACAGTTTGATGTCTTTCTGCATGAGGGTAAATTCAAGATCGTCATACAGGAAATCACCACCACGGGGGCGGATGATAGGGTAGAGGTCTATCTTTACTTTCTCACGTGCCACGGCAATGGTGGCATAGCTGGGGGTGGTACCGCCTTCCAGCAGGTTATCGCATAATTCTATTCGCTGTGCTCCTCCTTCTTCTGCAGCAATGCAGGAAGCTACCGATGCGGCACAAATTTCAAGCGTAATTTTCTTATCCATTCTTTATTAGAAATAGTGTTTACCGTCTATCAGAACGTTATTTTCCTTTTCGGACAACACTGCATAATTGAATCCTTTCTGTAAGCAGTAAGCGCCATGCTCACCTTTTTTATTGATGGCGAGGAAACCTACCTGCAGGCCTTTAGCCCTTTCTTTATTCTTCTTAACGATACGTGTTACCGCTTCTTTGCAGGCGGCTTCAGGGGAATAGCCCTGACGCATCAGTTCTACCACGAGGAAGCTACCAACAACGCGGATCACCTCTTCACCTACGCCTGTGGAAGTGGCAGCGCCTATTTCATTGTCCACATACAGGCCGGCGCCGATGATAGGGGAGTCGCCTACGCGGCCGTGCAGTTTATAAGCCATGCCGCTTGTAGTGCAGGCGCCGGACAGGTTGCCGTTGGCATCCATAGCGATCATACCGATGGTATCATGGTTATACACGTTTCCTGGCAGTTTAAGGGGGTTAAAAGCCGATTCCTTCTCCGGACCATAGGAAGTGTTCTCTATGTTCATGATAGGCTTGTATTCGGACTTTTTCAGCCATTCGCGCCATGCCTTTTCTGATTCCGGTGTAAGCAGGTTCTCTTTCTTAAAACCATTGGCTAAAGCGAACTGCAAAGCGCCATCACCTACGAGCATAACGTGCGGCGTTTTCTCCATCACGGCACGTGCTACAGAAATAGCGTGAATAATGTGCTCCAGAGCAGCAACGGAGCCACAATTGCCCAGTTCATCCATAATACAGGCGTCCAGGGTTACACGGCCGTCACGGTCGGGATTTCCGCTGTATCCTACGGTATGGTTGTTAGGGTCGGCCTCCGGTACTTTAACGCCGGCTTCTACGGCATCCAGTGCGCGGCCGCCTTTTTTTAATACTTCCCAGGCTGCTTCGTTGGCAGCTCGGCCAAAGTCCCAGGTAGATATTACAACAGGTTTAGCCTTTGGTGCTGTTACTAAAGGCGCTGCGTGTGCCGGTTTAGATGTAATGCCATCTAAAGATAAAGCAGCGGCACTTAGTGCCGCTGCTTTCAGAAAATGTCTGCGATCTTGCATAATGCTTTATTTATGATACCGGAAAACCGGCCGAAAGTTTAATCTTTCATTTCCCAAGCCAGTGCGCTTGCGCCTAATATGGCCGCATCACTTTCTTTCAGCTCGGAGAATACCAGCTTCACCTTATTCTGGAAGATAGGCAGCAGGTTTTTCTCCATATGCTCACGTACAGGTTTCATGATCATGTCGCCTGCTTTTGTAAGACCACCGAACAGGATGATCGCTTCCGGACTGGAGAACATTACGAAGTTAGCCAGCGCTTCACCCAGTATCTTACCGGTGAATTCGTACACTTCCACAGCTAGTGGGTCGCCCTTCATAGCTGCTTCATATATCACTTTGGAATTGATCTCTTCTTTGGTATGATCGCGCAGGGTGCTTTTGGTATCCGGACGGTTAGCCAGGAATTCCAGCGCCGTGTTGGTTACACCGGTAGCGGAAGCATATGCTTCCAGGGAACCGTGAGCACCGGTACCAGGATGGTATCTACCGCCTGGTAATACGATACAGTGGCCAAGTTCACCGGCAAAGCCGTCATGACCATATATCAGCTGACCGTTGGCGACGATGCCGCTACCTACGCCTGTACCCAGGGTAATAACGATAAAGTCTCTCATGCTTCTTGCTGCGCCATACTGGAATTCACCCAGTGCCGCTGCATTCGCATCGTTAGTGAGGATAGCCGGTACGCCGAACTTCTCACCTAGCAATTTTGCTAAAGGAATGACGCCTTTCCAGCGAAGGTTAGGAGCATACTCAATGTTTCCTGTATAAAAGTTACCGTTTGGTGCACCTACACCAATACCTCTGATGTTATCGATACCACCTACCTGTGCTATCAGTACGGAGAGGTGCCCATGCAACTCATCCAGGAAGCCGTGAACGTCTTCGTGTTGATTTGTAAGCATACGGCCATCACACAGAATATTACCTCTGCGATCTACTATGCCAAACTTTGTATTGGTTCCGCCAATATCAATGCCCACCGCTAATTGCTGACTCATAATCTATTCCCTGTGATTTTAATATGTTTTTAACTCTGAATGCAAAGAAAGCCAGGTATGCGAAGCATATCACCGGTATGATGTAAGAATAATGAATACCTATGGAAGGGATATCAGCCAGACCACCCTGTACAGGAGGGATCAGCGATCCGCCCAGGATCATCAGGATCAGGAAAGAAGATCCCTGACTGGTGTATTTACCTAAACCTGCAATAGACAGGGCGAAGATACAGGACCACATTACGGAGCAGAACAGACCACCGCTGATGAAAGCGAAGATGGCGACTGAACCGGTGGTGCACAAACCGATGATCATAGCGAGGATACCCAGCAGTGCGAATATCATCAGTGTTTTAGCTGGTTTTTCCTGTCCGGCGAAGAAACCGATGATCTGTATAACCAGTACGAAAGCATAAGGATATAATACGCTGACGTCTGTACCTTTCAGATGGTTAGCGCCAAGCACTACGCCATAGGCAATGAACGGAACGATCACGGAAAGCACCTTACGGGCGCCTGCAGAAAGATTGAATACAGTAATAGCGCCAGTCCAGCGACCCACCATCATACTACCCCAGAACAGGGATACATAAGGGTCGATCTGTGATTCAGCCAGGCCTTCAGCAGTGAAGAAGCCAGGGTGTTTCAGCAGGGCGCCCATGTTGCTGGCGATGGTCACTTCCACACCAACATACACGAAGATGGCGATCATACCGAGGATCAACTGGGGGTATTTCATAGCACCCCAGCCGCTGCCGTCTTTCTGAGCAGACATCCTTGCATTGAACAGGATACCGAGGATACCAACGATACCTACAATGAAGAAAGGCAGTCCTACTTCAGCAGTTGCGGAGAAACCCACTGAGGTTTTAACAGCATTCAGTATAATACCTACCATGATCAGTATGAACATAGCAGTGATACCGCTTAATGAACGACTTGCTCTTGCTGATTGTTCAAATGGTTCGTCGGAAGTTTCTTTTGGCATTTTGGAGAACCAGAAGATCACGGCTGCAACGAGGAACAATACGATCAGCAATATATAGAGCGTATTGATCTTGCTGATGTCTGTATCAGCAGAAGCAGAAGCCTCTTTGGCAGAACCAAAAAGCAGGATGCTCACAACCAAAGGACCGATAGTGGTACCGAAGGAGTTGATACCACCAGCGAGGTTCAGACGGTGAGTTCCTTTAGCCGGATCGCCTAATAGGATGGCGAACGGATTGGCAGCAGTTTGCTGTAAAGAAAACCCGAGCGCTACAATGAAGAACGCACCGAGAATAAGATAAAAGGCATAGGTCGTATTTTCCATATTGTTGCCAATGTTCACTGCAGCGATCAACGCTATCGCACCTACTACGGAAATAAGAAGCCCATAAATAATTCCTTTCTGGTAGCCGATCTTGTTTAAGATATCTACGCCCCGTAGTGCTGAGAAGAGATACAGCAGTAACGAGCCGATAAAGTAAGCGCCGTAGAACGAGAAATCGATCAATTGTGATTCCAGCTGTCCCAAATGAAAGTGGGCCTTACAGAAGGGAATAAAGATGCTGTTTGAAGCAGCAACAAATCCCCAGAAAAAAAATACAAGTATCAGTACAAAGAAAGATGGATGTGTACTTTGCTTTGTTTGTTGAGCCATAAACGTGTTAAATTACTGTAATTTTTGCGCGATAAATGTATAAATTATTTTTCGAGAATTCCTAAATTTTCAAAATAAATATGCCTATTTTCCTGAAGCAAAAACGTTTTAGCTAATATGTTGTAAAATTTCTATTTATTTTAAATAGTGACTGATAAAAATTCCTGATTGAGATTAAAAAAGCGTACTTTTTGAACTATTTAGAATGGGAAATTAACTTATATCTAGCAGAAAAGCGCATTTGGTGGGAAATAACTATGAAATGCAGAAATTGTTGGCTAAGTTCGCAAAGATCAATCAAAATCTCTTAAAATTATTAAAGCAGCAGTATGGGTAATACCGTGTCGTCCCCTAAAGGGCCTGTCTCTATGCCACAAAGTAATAATCAGTATGGCAAAGCAATGGGTATAATAGGTACCCTTTTCTTCCTGTTTGGCTTCGTTACATGGCTCAACAGCGTGTTGATCCCGTTCCTGAAGCAAGCTTGTGAACTATCAGACTTTGAAGCTTATTTCGTGACCTTCGCCTTTTACATCTCCTACATGGTAATGGCAATCCCGTCTTCTATGATCCTGAAGAAGATTGGATTCACTAAAGGGATGTCCCTCGGACTCCTTATTATCGCCATAGGATCTGCGCTCTTTATTCCTGCCGCCTATGCACGTTCCTTTCCTTTATTCCTTGTAGGATTGTTTGGCCAGGGCGCCGGACTGACCTTATTGCAGGCGGCTTCCAACCCTTATGTGACCATACTGGGACCAATTGAAAGTGCAGCCCGTCGTATAAGCATCATGGGCATATGCAATAAGGTGGCTGGCATGATAGGCATCTTCGTATTGAAAGTGCTGTTATTTAGTGATACCGAGCAACTTTCAGAGAAAATCAGCCAACTCACGGGAGCCGAAAAAGAAGCACAGTTACAGTTACTGGCAGAGCGTGTGGTAGGTCCTTATATCGTCATTACAGTTGTGCTGATAGTGCTCGTATTTGGTATCACTAAAGCCGCATTGCCTGAAATCAATCCTGAAGAAGAAGATAGTACTACAGCAGAAGAGACCTCCGGAAAAACCTCCATATTCCAGATCCCTCATCTGATGCTGGGTGTGTTATGCATATTCATGTACGTAGGTGTAGAAGTACTTGCCATTGACTCTTTGACGTTATATGGTGAATATTATGGCTTCGAAAAGAATGTAGCTGGCAACTTTGGTATCTATAGCCTGATCTGTCTCTCAGTAGGCTATCTCCTCGGAGTTGTTGCCGTTCCGAAATACCTGTCGCAGAAAAACGGTTTGATCGGTAGTGCTGTTCTGGGACTGCTTTTTTCTATCGGCGTATTGATGACCACAGGTGTTGTGTCTATCGGGTTCATGATCGCGCTTAGCTTTTCTCATGCCTTAATGTGGCCTGGCATCTGGCCGCTGGCGATGAATAAACTCGGTAAATTCACGAAACTGGGAGCAGCGCTGATGGTAATGGCTATCGCAGGAGGGGCTATCATTCCGCTGGTATACGGTGGACTTGCTGAAAGCATGAACCGTCATACAGCGTATATTGTGTTTATCCCCTGTTATCTGTATATCCTTTATTATGGATTCACAGGTCATAAGGTGGGATTGAAAAAAGCATAAGATATCCTCCTGTAACAGGAAGAAATATAGTAAAAGGGGCTGTCCATCTTAAGCGGACAGCCCCTTTATGTTTAGAACGTTTGATAGAAAATCTGTTAATACTGGTCGTCCAGTGCGAAGATCGGTTTCCTGTTCATCCATCGTCCGCGGGTAAAGTCAGGGATGTACTGCACATTTCCACCTTCCGCTACCGATTGCTCGCTCAAAGGCGTAATAGCATACCATGTAGCCAGATCATATACGTCGAGGGCGTAAGGAGCGCCCCGTTTTACACTTTCTATAAAGGAATTGATCACATACCAGTCCATACCCCCGTGGCCGGCGCCGGCGGCACTGCTGGTATACCGTTTCCATAAGGGGTGATCGTACCTGGCCATATAGCTTCCCGGGTCCTTTTCTGAGCCTGCTTTTTCCCACTCATCGTAAGGGCTTTTACCTTCAACATAAATGGAGTCCAAGTCATCCATCCACAGGCCGTTGGTGCCTTGTACACGGAAGTTAAGCGAGTAAGGGCGGGGAGAGTTGGTATCGTGCGACAACATGATCGTTTCACCATTGTTGGTACGGATCAGTGTTGTGACGATATCGCCCAGTTTAAATTCCACTTTGGCATTCGGATGGTTCTCACCACCATTGTCCACAATATATTTGTGTAACCCTCTTGATTTGGTGGCTACGGAAGTGAGGGACAACAGGCGGTTACCGCGGTTGATGTTGATCATATTGGCGACCGGGCCGAGACCATGTGTAGGATATAGATCACCATTACGGTGTACGCTGTGATTGGTGCGCCATTTAGCTTCCGACATAGCGTTTTCTCCGAACTCAACACCACCGCCATACAGTTGTTTACCGTTGTTGAACTTTACCTTGCGGAGGTCGTGCTGATAGCCGCCCTGGAGATGTGTCAGTTCGCCGAAAAGGCCTTGTCTCACCATGTTCAGCACTGCCATAACATCCCGGCGGTAGCATACGTTTTCCATCCCGAACAGCGGGATGCCGGTATCTTCGCTGGCATTGACCAGGTTCCAGCATTCCTGTACATCGGAGGCGCCGCATACTTCTACGGCAGGAGTTTTACCTGCTTTCATGGCAGCAATGGCCTGGATGGAATGCCATTCCCAGGGTGTGGCAATGATCACGGCATCGATGTCATCGCGTTTCAGCATGTTGTAGAAGTCTTCCGGACCGTTGCTGTATTCAGCCACTTTCTTTTTTCCGCCATAAGCTTTGGTGATCAGCTCGCGCGACTGCGGAATAGCCCATTTGGTGTCCGGGTCACAAATGGCAGTAACGTCTACATCGTCCCGGTGAAGGCATAACTCGAGGTGCCCTTGTCCGCGGGCGCCTACTCCAATGAGTCCTACTCTTACTTTTTCTTTTTGGGTGTTTCCAAAGAGGCGTGCGGGCGTATTGAGGAGGGTCAATCCTACACCTGCGGCCACAGTGGTTTTGAGAAAGTTTCTCCTGTGAAATTGCTGCTTTTTCATGCGTTGTTTGGTTTTAGCTCTTGCTAAAAGAAGACTGCTGGTGTATATAGATGATGTCTAAAAGTATAGAAAATGCGGTATAGTTGCTATAGCCGTTTATAAAATAGTTTACCGGCATGCAGGTTCTCCTTTATTTTAGCTTTCCCTGCATCAATTTTCTCCTGTTGTATACTAAACCCTTTATTAAGCATTATTTTTAGATGTAAGCTTCGGATACCATGACCAGACAGGTCAGATCAAAATAAATCACAGGTCGTTAAAACCACAGATCGCGCCGGAAGCGATTCCGGTTCCACGAAAGACAAACATTGGCAATGAGAAAATTTCTATTGATGGCCGGGCTTTGCAGCACCCTGGCAACTGCTCATGCGCAGGAAATCGCGCCTTATGGTGCGCTGCCTTCCAAAGCCCAGTTAGACTGGCAGAACATGGAATACTATATGTTCATCCACCTGGGGCCTAACACTTTTACTGACAATGAATGGGGACATGGCGATGAAGACCCTAAGGTATTCAACCCTTCCCAGCTGGATGCCCGCCAGTGGGCTCGTACCGCTAAACAAGCAGGAATGAAGGCGATCATTATTACGGCTAAACATCATGATGGCTTCTGCCTCTGGCCGAGTAAGTTCAGTACCCATACTGTAAGGGAAAGCGCCTGGAAGAACGGGAAAGGGGATGTTTTGAAAGAACTGTCTGCCGCCTGTAAGGAATATGGCCTGAAGTTCGGGGTGTACCTGTCGCCCTGGGACCGTAACCATCCTGCTTATGGCACACCAGAGTATAACCAGGTGTTCTCCAATACGCTGAACGAAGTACTCAGCAGCTACGGGCCTGTTTTCGAACAGTGGTTCGATGGGGCCAACGGAGAAGGCCCGAATGGTAAAAAGCCTGTATATGATTGGGACCTCTTCCATAACACTGTATATAAGAATCAACCTAACGCAGTTATTTTCAGCGATGTTGGGCCGGGTTGCCGCTGGGTAGGCAATGAAGACGGTATTGCCGGCACTACTAACTGGGCTACTCTGAATGTAAAAGGCTTCACGCCCGGTAAGGGCGCGCCTGCACAATCGGTACTGAACGAAGGAGATATGAACGGGGAGAAATGGGTACCGGCAGAATGTGATGTATCTATCCGTCCGGGATGGTTTTACAGCGCCTCCACGAACGATAAGGTAAAGAGCGTACAGCACCTGCTGGACATCTACTATGGTTCTGTGGGCCGCAACAGTAATATGCTGCTGAATGTACCTGTTGACAGGAGAGGGCTGATCTATTCGGCAGATTCTATCCGCCTGATGGAATTCAAAAAGTTCCGCGATGCCAGCTTTAAAACAAACCTGGCGCTGAAAGCGAAAGTAACGGCGACTGAAACCCGTAAGAACAACGCCAAAGTGAAGGTAGCGAACCTGACCGATGGTAAAGGAGACACTTACTGGGCTACACCGGATGATGTGTTGAAAGGCACTATTACTTTGACCTTCGCGCAGCCAACTTCTTTCAACAGGCTGGTGCTGCAGGAATACGTTGCACTTGGTCAGCGAGTGAAAGCATTCTCAGTGGAAGTGCTGGAAAACGGCGCATTTAAGGAAATAGCAACCGCTACTACTATAGGTCATAAACGCATCGTGTCATTCCCCGACGTGACCACCACACAGGTCCGTATCAATATACAGGATGCGCTGGCTTGTCCGGTTATCAGTGAAGTGCAGCTCTATAAAGCACCGGGATTACTGGACGTGCCTGTTATCAAACGTAATAAACAGGGAGATGTAAGCATTGTCTGCTCTTCACCTGATCCGGAACTGCATTATACATTAGATGGTAAAGAGCCGGTGTACAGCTCTCCTAAATATACAGGCGTTATTTCCCTGCCGGAAGGTGGTGTGGTAAAGGCGAAAGCATTCCTCGAAAAAGGAAAAAGAGCCAGCACAACGGTGACAGCTGCGTACGATATAGCACCGGCAAAATGGAAAGTGACCTTCACCGATGGACAAACAAAAGGTGCTGATCCTGAAAAGGCGATAGATGGCAATCCGGAATCTTTCTGGGCTTCACCTTATCAGCCGGAAACAGCGAAATACCCACATGAGATCCAGGTGGACCTGGGAGATGAGCTGACATTAAAAGGCTTCACATATACACCGAGGCACCTGCTTGAAAAGTCAGGTACTATTTATACATATGCCTTCTATGTGAGTGAGGATGGGAAAACCTGGGGTGAGCCTGTGGCACAAGGTAACTTTGCAAATATTGCAAACAATCCTGTGACACAAACGGTGAGATTTGGTAAATCCGTGAAGGGCCGCTTCGTCAGATTAGTCGCAATTGCACCTGCCAATGAAAAAGAACATTGGGCTAGCGTGGCAGAGCTGGGCGTCATTACCAAATAGTTAAATTATTGATTTTCAGTAACTCCTCGTCCGCAAGACGGGGAGTTTTTCGTTATATGTATTTTTAAAAATCTATGTTGGCCCGTAATTTGCAATTACCTATCTGATAATTTAACGTACCGTATTTAATTTTTTTAACCGCGAAGAAAAATAATAGTATAACTTTGCGTTTGATTTTATTAAAGACAGTTTTTAACAATTTAATGCTGAACTGAAGTTGGAAAACTTTGCGGCCCATAACCTTTCTGCATATCATCCTTCTCTGATGGAAGGAGAGTACTCTATTGGGTTCAATGTCTTTAGATATCTTTCCCGACGACCTCGTATTTGATAGCGTCCGCTTACATAATGCACGCTATCGCAACACCGTGATAAATCTAATCACATTCAAAAAGGTGTTTTATATCCAGCAATGGATTCTCGATTATTAATTTATTGATTACGTTTTCAATTGACAAAATTGGAAAATCCAAATATCATTGTCAGGGTAGCTACCACTGACGATCAGCATTATGGCAAAACCATCACCGACGAGATGGAATCTTCAGCCAAAGCACGAGGAACAGGTATTGCCAAACGTTCTCCTGAGTATGTCCAACTTAAGATGGAAGAAGGAAAAGCAGTTATAGCAGTAACAGATAAAGGCGAATGGGTAGGTTTTTGTTATATAGAAGCCTGGGGCCATGATAAATTTGTAGCCAACTCGGGACTTATTGTGAATCCTGCCTTCAGGGGACACGGGGTGGCCAAGGCAATCAAACATCGTGTGTTCGAGCTTTCAAGACAGAAATATCCTGACGCTAAAATATTTGGTCTGACTACAGGGCTTGCGGTGATGAAGATCAACTCGGAACTGGGTTACGAACCTGTAACTTATTCTGAGCTAACCGACGACGACGAGTTCTGGAAAGGATGTCGCAGTTGTGTGAACTTTGACGTACTGACCAGCAAGAACCGTAAGAACTGTCTATGTACCGCCATGCTCTACGATCCGGTAGAAAAGGCGAAGGAGGAGGCAGAAAGAGAAGAGTTAAGGAAAGCAAGCGCAACCCTAAGCATCAGGGCTGAGTCAGATGCACAACTTCATCCCCAGGTGATGGTGGCTATCGACGGCCAGATGAAACAGACGAAAAAAGGCAGAAAGTTCAAAGAGAACTTCAAGCTGTTCGAAAGATGGCTGCGCTTTAAAAGATTTGTGTTGCTGAAGAGTGGTAAGGACAATGTAAGTGGAGGCAGCGCACCATCCAATAAGCGGAAATTCTTTCTGTTCAATTTATTTTGAGAGATCATTTTTTATTATAGCGCATCACCCATACGGCAGTGTGGAGGAGGAGCACAATCTTATCTATAAATGAAAAAAGTAGTACTTGGATTTAGCGGAGGACTTGATACTTCCTATTGTGTAAAATACCTGACAGAAGAAAAAGGGTATGAAGTGCATTCAGTAATCGTCAATACCGGTGGTTTTTCAACAGAAGAACTGCAGGAGATTGAGAAGCGTGCATTTAGCCTGGGAGTAAAGAGTCATAAGACCGTAGATGCAGTACGTTCATATTATGATAGTGCTATCAAGTACCTGGTGTTCGGTAATGTGCTGAAGAACAATACCTATCCGCTGAGCGTAAGTGCTGAGCGTGTTACACAGGCGTTGGTGATCGCACAACATGTGAAAGAACTTGGCGCTGATGCAGTAGCACATGGTAGTACCGGTGCCGGTAACGACCAGGTGCGTTTTGACATGATCTTCCATATCATGATCCCTGGTGTTGAGATCATTACTCCGATCCGTGATATGCGACTGAGCCGTGAAGAGGAAATTACTTACCTGAAAGGTAAGGGTGTGCAGATGAACTTCGAAAAAGCAGCTTATTCTATCAATAAAGGTATCTGGGGTACATCCGTAGGTGGTAAGGAAACACTGACGTCAGACGGGTTCCTGCCTGAAGATGCATGGCCTACTCAGTTAACTAAAAAGGATGCTGAAAAGGTATCCCTGCAGTTTGTGAAGGGTGAACTGACAGGTGTGAACGGTAAGACGTTCAGTCATCCGTCAGAAGCTATTCAGCACCTGCAGGCTATTGCCGGTCCGTTTGCTATCGGCCGCGATATCCATGTAGGCGATACCATCATCGGTATCAAAGGCCGCGTAGGTTTTGAAGCCGCAGCGCCTGTTATTATTATCAAAGCGCATCACGCACTGGAAAAACACGTGTTGACCAAATGGCAGCTGAGCTGGAAAGACCAGCTGGCACAGTTCTACGGCAACTGGTTGCATGAAGGACAGGTAATGGACCCTGTAATGCGCGACATCGAAGCCTTCCTGCAGCATAGTCAGGAACATGTTACAGGTGAAGTATATGTTAGCCTGCTGCCTTACCGCTTCCAGGTAACAGGTATTAAATCTGACTATGACCTGATGAGCAGCAAGTTTGGTAAATATGGTGAAATGAACAGTGGCTGGAGCGGCGAAGACGTAAGAGGTTTCAGCAAAATATTCGGTAACCAGACAATGATCTGGCATCAGATAGCAGAAAGTGTGAAGGACAAATAGCCGGAGGCGTAAAACAGACTAAAAATGGCAAACGATAAAAAAATAAAGGCAGGGATCATTGGTGGTGCAGGATATGGCGGCGGCGAAATGATCCGTCTTTTATTGAATCATCCCAACGTAGAGATCTCTTATGTAAATAGCCGGAGTAACGCCGGTAATCCGCTGTACGCAGTACATGCCGACCTGCTGGGAGAAACAGAACTCACCTTTACGGGAGAGGTAAGCAGCGATATTGATGTGTTGTTCCTGTGTCTCGGACATGGAGAAGCAAAGAAATTCCTGGAAGGAACGGAGATCGCTCCTGCTGTAAAAATAGTGGACCTCAGTCAGGACTTCAGACTGGGAGAGACAGTGAAAGGCAGGGAGTTCGTGTACGGACTGCCTGAAATGCAGCGGGAAAAGATCGTTACCGCCAATAATATTGCGAACCCCGGTTGTTTTGCAACGGGTATCCAGTTAGGATTGTTGCCATTGGCTAAAGCCGGTTTGCTGCAGGATGTACATACCACCGGTATCACAGGATCCACTGGTGCAGGACAAAGTTTACAGGCCACTTCCCATTTCACGTGGAGGGCCAATAACATCTCGACATATAAAGTTCTGAACCATCAGCATTTAAAAGAAATACGACGAAGTTTACAGCTGTTGCAGCCGTCCTTTACCGGAGACGTGAACTTCGTGCCGGTACGCGGGGATTTTCCAAGAGGTATCTGGGTTACCTCTTACCTGCAGAGCGATTTGTCGCTTGAAGAAGCGCAGCAGCTGTACAAAGCCTATTACGCAGGACATCCGTTTACACATGTGAGTGATAAACAGATAGACCTGAAGCAGATCGTGAACACCAACAAATGCCTGCTCCAGCTGGAGAAGGTGGGAAACAAACTGGTGATCCATTCCATAGAGGATAATCTGCTGAAAGGTGCATCCGGACAAGCAGTGCAGAATATGAACCTCATGTTCGGACTGGATGAAACTGCGGGATTAAGGTTGAAGTCAATTGTATTTTAAACTATACCCAACCTGGTGCCAATTTTTACAATCTTCCGTGTAAGCGGGAACAATCTGAGCTATAATGCAATTATTTGACGTCTATCCCATTAATGATATCACAATAGAGAAAGCTGCGGGTTCCAATGTATGGGATGAGCAAGGCAATAAATATCTTGACCTGTATGGCGGTCATGCTGTAATTTCTATCGGTCATACACACCCTCACTACGTACAACGTTTAACAGATCAGTTACAGAAAGTTGGGTTTTATTCCAACTCTATCAAAATACCATTGCAGCAGCAGCTGGCAGAGAAATTAGGCAAGATCTCCGGTAAGGAAGATTATCAGTTGTTCCTCTGTAACTCTGGTGCAGAAGCCAATGAGAATGCGCTGAAACTGGCTTCTTTCCACAACGGAAAGAAGAAGGTGATCGCATTCAGAAAGTCTTTCCATGGCAGAACATCACTGGCGGTAGCGGCTACCGACAATCCGAAGATCGTGGCTCCGGTGAATGAAACTGACAACGTTGTATTCCTGCCATGGCAGGATGAAGCGGCGCTGGAAGCGGCTTTTAAACAATATGAAGTATCTTCTGTTATCATCGAAGGCATTCAGGGAGTAGGTGGTATCCAGGTAGCAAGTGAGTCATTCCTGAAAAAGATCAGAAGTCTTTGCGATGCACACAATGCCGTATTCATTGCAGATAGCGTACAGTGTGGTTATGGCAGAAGCGGTAAATTCTATTCTCACGATTTTGCTGGTGTGAATGCCGATATCTACACGATGGCAAAGGGAATGGGTAACGGTTTCCCGATCGGAGGCATTATCATCGCTCCGCATATCAAAGCTTCTTATGGTTTGCTGGGAACCACCTTTGGTGGTAATCACCTGGCTTGTGCCGCAGCACTGGCTGTACTGGAAGTTATAGAAAGGGATAACCTCATCGCTAACGCTGCAAAAGTGGGCGGTTACCTGATCGAGCAGTTGAAAGCATTCCCGCAGGTAAAAGAAGTAAGAGGAAGAGGATTAATGATCGGTATAGAACTGCCTGATTCATTAGCCAATGTGAGAAAGGAATTGCTGTTCAAGCACAGGATCTTTACAGGTGAAGCAAAACCAAACGTAATAAGACTGTTACCTTCCCTGGCACTGACCATGGAACATGCAGATCAGTTCCTGTCTGCATTCAAACAGGAAGTAGAGAAAAACTAAATAATCATCATTACAGAGCCATACATTAAAATGAAACAATTTATTTCCGTAGATGATGTGCCAAGTGTCCCGCGTTTAGTGGAGATCGCACTGGACTACAAAAAACAGCCTTTCAAAGACAAGACATTAGGACAGAACAAGACGCTGGGAATGATATTTCTGAACCCCAGTCTGCGAACACGATTAAGTACGCAGGTGGCGGCGAAGAACCTGGGAATGGAAGTAGTGGTATTTAACATCGATAAGGAAGGCTGGCAGCTGGAAATGAATGATGGCGCTATAATGAACGGAAATACTTCAGAGCACGTAAAAGAAGCTGCTGCCGTAATGGGACAGTACTTTGATATACTGGCTATCCGTACGTTTCCGGGACTGAAAGACAAAGAGTCTGATTATAAAGAAAAATATATCAACCAGTTCATCAAATACGCAGGCGTACCTGTATTGAGCCTGGAAAGCGCGACCCTGCACCCTTTGCAGAGTTTAACAGATGTTATCACCATTAAGGAGCAATGGCAGCAGCCACGCAAACCGAAAGTGGTGCTTACCTGGGCGCCGCATGTAAAGCCATTGCCACAGGCAGTTCCCAACTCTTTTGCAGAGTGGATCAACGCCTGGGGAGAAGCTGATTTCGTGATCACACATCCGGAAGGATATGAGCTGGACCCGAAATTCACTGGTGATGCGCAGATAGAATACAACCAGGATAAAGCCCTGGAAGGTGCGGATTTCGTGTATGTAAAGAACTGGTCGTCTTATAAAGATTATGGCAAGATCACCTGCACAGATAGCAGCTGGATGGTGACCAACGACAAGCTGAAAGGCACGAACCAGGCAAAAGTGATGCACTGTTTGCCGGTAAGAAGGAATGTGGTGATCGCTGATGAAGTGCTGGACGGACCTCAGTCTATCGTGATCCCTGAAGCGGCTAACCGCGTATGGGCGGCGCAGGCGGTATTAAGCCAGATCTTAAAAGGATAATAATTGTATGATCGATCTCTTTGTTATAAAAGTCGGCGGTAACGTCATCGATAATCCTGCATTGCTGGATGAATTCCTCGGGAATTTTGCAGCTATTAAAGGAAAGAAAATACTGATCCATGGGGGTGGCAAAATTGCCACCCGCCTTGGAGATAAACTGGGCATTGAATCAAAGTATGTCAATGGCCGCCGCATTACGGATGGAGCGACCATTGACCTGGTAACGATGGTGTACGGTGGATTGGTGAATAAACAGCTGGTCGCCAAATTACAGGCGAACCGCTGTAATGCTATTGGGATGACCGGTGCAGACGCAAATATCATCCCCGCAGCTAAACGCCCGGTGAAAGAGATCGATTACGGTTTTGTAGGAGATATAACAACGGAAGATATACAGGCTACGCAGCTGAAAGCACTGCTGGAAGCTGGTTTGACGCCAGTATTTGCACCACTGACACATGATGGTCACGGGCAAATGCTGAATACAAATGCAGACACCATTGCCTCATCGCTGGCGACAGCTTTATCGAAGTTCTATACAGTAAGACTGATCTATTGCTTCGAGAAGAAGGGTGTATTGCATAGCCCTGATGATGAAAATTCTGTCATTACCCTGATAGACCGTATGATCTATGAGGAATTAAAGGCTGATAACGTGCTGACGGACGGAATACTGCCTAAACTGGAAAATGCTTTCGCAGCTATAGAAAGTGGTGTGGCGGAAGTACTGATTGGTCATGCTGATGACGTACAGAGCAACACCACAGATACAGTAGCGGGTACTTTAATACGCTAAACCTATGTGGAACCAACAACTGTATGATGATGCAGTAAAATTATTAAAAGGGCTGATCTCCATTCCCTCTCTGAGCAGGGAGGAACAGGGGACTGCCCAATTGATCGCTGATTTTCTGAAAGAGCGGAATATCCCTTATCAGCAACACCTGAATAACATATGGGCAACGAACAAACATTTTGATCCTGCCAAGCCGGTAATTGTTTTTAATTCTCACCACGATACTGTAAAACCCAATCCGCAATACACGCGCGACCCTTTTTCTCCCGATGTTGAAGACGGTAAGCTGTACGGTCTTGGCAGCAATGACGCAGGCGGATGCCTGGTAAGTCTTATCGCTACATTCCTGCATTTCTATGAACGCAGCGATATGGCCTATAACATCATTCTAACTGCCACCGCGGAAGAAGAGATCAGTGGGGTGAACGGTATTGAGAGCATTCTTTCACAGTTGCCTGCTATTGAATTTGCGATAGTGGGAGAACCTACTTTAACACAACTGGCAACTGCAGAAAAAGGCCTGATGGTACTGGATTGTACAGTGACTGGCAAAGCAGGGCACGCAGCGCGCGATGAAGGAGAAAATGCATTGTATAAAGCATTGCCTGATATTGAGTGGTTCAGGACCTACCGTTTCCCGAAAGTATCCGATACACTGGGACCGGTTAAGATGAGCGTGACAGTGATCAATACTTCCAATAAAGCGCATAATGTGGTGCCGGCAGATTGTACCTTTGTGGTAGATGTGCGTGTAACGGAGCAGTATACGCTGGAGGAAGTGCTGGAGATCATCCGTGCGAACGTGAAATGTGAAGTGAAGCCCCGTTCATTGCGTATGCGTCCTTCGGGTATCCCGGTAGAGCATCCGTTTGTGCAGGGAGGATTACGTCATGGTAAGACGACCTACGGATCACCTACCACGTCGGACCAGGCGCTGATACCGGCTACATCTATCAAGATGGGGCCTGGTGATTCTGCCCGGTCACATACAGCGGATGAATACATCCACCTGGATGAGATCCGTCAGGGTATTGATAGTTATATTAAATTACTGGAAGAAATCTTGTAGATATGAAAATCTGGCAAAAGGATAAAGCTGCGCTGGCAGAAGTGGACCGGTTTACAGTCGGTAAAGATCGTGAAATGGATGCTTACCTGGCGCCATTCGATGTGCTGGGTTCCCTGGCGCATACAACCATGCTGGAAAGCATCGGCTTGTTAACTGCAGCCGAACTTGCGATCCTGCAAAGGGAATTAAAACAGATATACAAAGAAATACAGGAAGGGAATTTTACACTGGAAGATGGTGTGGAAGATATCCATTCACAGGTGGAATTATTACTTACCCGCAGGCTGGGTGAAGTAGGCAAAAAGATCCACAGCGGCCGTTCCCGTAACGACCAGGTGCTGGTGGACCTGAAGCTGTTCCTCCGTCATGAACTGGAAGTGCTGGTAGGAGAGGTGAAAACCTTGTTCGATCTGTTGCAACAGAAAAGTATCCAGTACAAAGACCACCTGATACCAGGTTATACGCATTTGCAGATAGCCATGCCATCTTCTTTCGGATTATGGTTTGGAGCATATGCAGAGAGCCTGGTGGATGATCTCACAGTATTACAGAGCGCATATAAAGTAGTAAATAAGAACCCGTTGGGATCTGCCGCCGGATATGGTTCTTCTTTCCCGTTGAATCGTACAATGACCACACAGTTGCTGGGTTTTGACGACCTGAACTATAACGTGGTATATGCACAAATGGGCCGTGGCAAAACAGAAAAGATCGTTTCATTTGCACTTGCAGGAATCGCTTCGACGCTGGCTAAAATGTCTATGGATGCCTGTCTGTTCATGAACCAGAACTTTGGCTTTATCAGTTTTCCTGATGAACTGACAACCGGTTCAAGTATTATGCCTCACAAGAAGAATCCTGATGTATGGGAACTGATCCGTTCACATGGTAATAAAATACAGGCATTGCCGAATGAGATAACCATGATGATCACGAACCTGCCGAGCGGTTATCACCGTGACCTGCAGTTGTTGAAGGAGAACCTGTTCCCTGCATTTAGCGTATTGAAAGATTGCTTACGGATGGCTGGGTTAATGCTGGAGAATATCCGCATCAAAGAAAACATCCTGGATGATGAGAAATACCGTTACCTGTTCAGTGTTGAAGTGGTGAACCGTCTTGTACTGGAAGGAGTGCCGTTCCGCGAAGCATATAAGCAGGTAGGACTGGATATAGAGAAGGGGAATTTTGCACCTGAACAAACCGTGCAGCATACACATGAAGGAAGTATCGGTAATCCGGGTAATGAAGAAGTGAACAGGATGATGGAAGAAGTGATCAAAGGATTTCCTTTTGGAAAAGTAGCAGGAGCGATAGAGAAGCTATTGAGTTAAGAAAAAGATCAACTTTAATAAAAGAAGAAGCCTGAAAGTGTCATACTTTCAGGCTTCTTCTTTTATACCGTATTTACTAAATAGCTTCGATAGATAACCTGGTGGATTTCTCCTTTTCGTCAAACTCGGAAACAATAATGTGGCCATCCTTTGCAGGATAGATGTTTGTTTTCATCTGATCATTTTTCCTGGTTATTTTCCGCACGATCTTTTTCTCATTGACATTGTAGATAATAATGTCTTTTTCGCCTTTCACAATCAGGAAGGATGTTTTGGTATCCTGGTTGGTTAAGGAATAAAAACTGCAGTTATCTAAAGTCGGTGCTACATTCTTTTGTTTGTATTGTTCAGTACCGATGCTGTCGATGTAGCTGATCTTACCGTTTTTATCCATTTGCATCAGCAGCACATCATCGTAAGAATAGGAGCCGAATGCACCGCAACCTTGCATGATATAATAGGGGACCAGCGTTGGCAACAGGATCATACCGGCGATGATAGCGCCCTTGTTTTTCTTTGCAGTAAGGCGGCTTCCCAGAAAATAAGTGTTACCGTCAAAGTCCCTGAAAGAAGGGCGTGGTACGATATGCCCGTGAGCGCTGTTGATGTAACCTTTGGCGGTGATATCTTTATTGGCGCTGTCAGCCCAGCAGGAATAAGCAGTTTTCACATCTTCTTTATGAGCGCCGTTTATATCCATTTTGAAAATACCCTGAAACTCTCCGTTGTAGATACGATATATATCGCTTTCGCTGCTATTCCAGGATTTGCCAACAACGCCGGAGATGAATAGTTTGCCGGTAGCCGGGTCGTTCCCGAAACCGAGGATATCCAGCATACGTTGTTTTTTATCTTTCAGCTGTAGTTTCAGTGTGGGAGAGGTAGCTGTACCGCTGTATCCGTAGAGGGTATAACCGCTGCGGGAATCCATATCTGCTTTTTGGGTCAGCAGGTAGATATCATCACCGGCAGTATGCAGATAATAACTGGCTGCAATTTCTTTCACCTGCCTTTCACTGATCTTTTCACCGGCTGCATTAAAAGTGAGTAAAGGTTTTTTAGTCTTGTCACCGTAGAAGGCAGCAAAACCCACGCCGGTAATATTTTTCAGCTGGATGTCCTGTTTAAACGGACGTATCCCCATTTCATATTCTTTCAGTGCCACATAGATATCGACGTCTGCTTTCTTTTCGAAGGTTTTCGTGATCTCGCCCTGGAGGTTGATGAACTGTGCGAAGAAAGATACGTAACCTTTTCTTGCTGCTATTTTGTAAGAGATCTTATGTCTTGGAGTCGTACCTAATACATCACTTTTAATGTAGGCCAGGCAGAGGATATCCTGTTCGAATGCTACATCGCGCAGGTTCAGTTTCTGCTGACGGAATTTCACCTTCCCGATATCGTTCAGGTTTTCGTCCATGATGACGATCTCGTAATTAAAAGAGTCTTTGCTGGCTTTTTCCAGTTCAGTAAATGTCAGGTAACCTACGAGACTTCCGTCCTGCAGAATGCTGTGCAGGGAGGTGGAAATGCCGCCGCTTACCTGTTTAAACACCCTGGACTGGGCGTGGACATTGAATACGATAAATAAAGTGTACAGGAGTAATGCGAGTCGTTTTTTCATTTGTGAGTGTTTGAAGAGTGCTACTATGCGGTATGGGTTTGAATATTGTACGTACAGCGCCTGTACCGTCTGAAGATGATTTGCAATGAAAAGTCCTGCTTCAGGGCATTTATGTTAAACGCGCTGTCAGGTACATGAACAGTTGTGATCGCATGTGATCTGGTATAAGGTATCATGCAATGTCCCCTTGAAGGTATAGGTGTGATTTCCAATGCAATATAGTAAAAAATAATACTATGTTATGGAAATCATTTTCAGATGAGGTTATGAACTGTGAGGAAACAAAAAGGGCCGGCCCTGAGGCCAGCCCTTTTCGATTTTAAGGCTAAATTAGAAGGCTATATTGATGCCGGCGAAGAAATTGGTACCAGCCATCGGGTAATATCCATTTGTTGATTTTTCGACCCCTTCCTCTTTAAATGCGTATGTCCATCCGTTAGGAGAGTATTTCCTGTTCCAGATGTTGTTCAGCATAAACTGTAAACCGAGTTCTTTGAACAGCGGTTGAGGTATTACGTAATTGATGCGAAGATCGTTTGTATAATAACCGTCCAGGCTGCGTTCTTTAGTGCTGGTATTATCGAGGTACTGCCTGCTTACATACTTGCCTATCAGGCTTATTTCCATGTTCCTGACAGGTTTTGCAGTGAGGGTATAACCGCCTACAAAAGAAGGAGAGAAAGCAATATCGCTGTTGTTGTAAGTAACGGTATCCTGCAGGCCGCTATCGTAGTTATCCACGAAGTTGCTAAAGTCTTTCACTTTGTTGCGGCTGATAGCTGCATTGGCCGACAGGGTAAAGAGATGTCCCAGTCTTGTACTGGCCTGCAGCTCTAAACCTGCGCGGTAACTCTTTGGAATGTTAGTACGGGTATAAGCGCCTACATCGTTGAGCTGACCGGTTTGTACCAGTTGGTTTTTATAGTCCATGTAGTAGGCAGTAGCCTGGAATACAAGATTGCCGGTACGGTAGGAATATCCTGCTTCTACATCACGCAGTGTTTCGTGTTTCGGTGTGTTGTTCACACCTGCTTCGAAGTCGTCGCGGTTTGGTTCTTTATTGCCCATTGCAAAGGATGCATAAACTTCCTGGCGATCGTTCAGCGTGTAAGATATACCTGCTTTCGGATTGAAGAAGTTGTAATCGTTATGTTGTATCAGGTGCGGGTTATCATCAAACCCGTCGATGTTATATTTAACTGTGCGGTATTGCAGATCGGCGAACAGGCGAAGGTCATGTGTCAATTTGTATTCGCCTTTCCAGTATATGTTCAGATCACGTTTGAAAGCGTCATTGTTGTAATACTGGTGATCCTTATCTATACCATACTGTGCCCAGATGATCTTGCCAAAGTGACCGCCTTCATACTTGTTCCAGCCGCCGCCCAGGCTCCAGTTCAGTTTATCGCCTTTATAGTTCACAGAAAAGATGCCGCCATAGAAATCGTTTTTCAGCCATAGCTGACGGATCAGGTCTGTTGTTGTTACAGGTGCGCCATTGATGACAGGATCCGGCAGGCCGTAGTCAGCAAATGCTTCGCCTTCCCTGTATTGCTCATAGTAACCTCTGCCATGCGTATAGTGTGCTGCGACGTTGAAATCCAGCTTAGAACTGAGAGATTGGTTCAGAAATAGCTGGTAGTGGTCCTGCTGGTAATTATCTGTTTCGTTATCATAATAGGAACCGTCAGCACGTTGTCCAGCAGAGTTGTAGGTACGGTGTGTTTTCAGTGAATCGAACGGTACGCCGTTCCATGCCTGGTAAGTTTTTTCTTTACCTGAAAATACATTGAGGCGGATAGCGGTATTCTTTGAAATGTAGGCAGCGGAAGTATAGAAAGAGCGCAGATCAGAAGTAGCACGGTCAATATATCCATCGGAAGAGATCTTGGATAATCTGGCGTCGATGGTGAAATGATCATTGATCAAACCGGATCCCGCTTTCACGGTATGTTTCCAGGAATTGAAAGAACCATAGCTATTGCTGATCTCACCATAAGCTTTGTCTCTGAAATCGTTGGTACTAAGGTTAAGCGAAGCGCCAAAAGCACCAGCGCCATTGGTGGAGGTACCTACGCCACGTTGCAACTGGATGCTGCTAACGGACGAAGCAAAGTCAGGCATGTTCACAAAGAAGGTGCCTTGCGACTCAGCATCATTGATCGGGATACCATTTGCAGTGACATTGATACGGGTAATATCGGATCCTCTTACACGGATGCCTGTATAACCGATCCCTGTTCCGGCATCAGAATTAGTGACTACGCCCGGTTGCTGATTGAGCAGGAGTGGCAGGTCCTGTCCGAGGTTCTGCTTTTTGATATCTTCAGCAGTCAGTGTAGACTGTGTGAAGGGCGAATGTTCTCCGGCGCGCAGACTGGTGATCTCGACAGGTTTTACAAAGAGGCCTGTTTCTTCCAGGGAGATGTCTGTCTGAATGGTATTGCCGGCAGCATTGATATTTGCAGTAAATGTTTTGAATCCGAGATAACTGGCCTGTAAGGTGTATTGACCTTTTGAAGGGACAGTGAAACGGTATTGGCCGTTTGCATTGGTATGTACGCCGTTGCTGGCGGAAGGGATGCTTACGGAAACACCCTGCAGTGGTTTGCCGCTGTTCTTGTCGGTCACTGTACCTGTCAGCACAGTTTGCGCGTGCGCAGTACTTAAGCTGCAGAGCAGCAAAAGAAATAAAAATTGTCTCATGGACTATGACGGTTTAATAGCTTACAATCTGTAGCTTTCTTTCAACATGCGGGTAAGGAAGAGATTGTTCGCTTACCTTTCCTAAACAGCATTACCTGGTCAGGTTCAACGGGTCTGATCTCAGCCTGATAGTAAGGCACCCCGAGGTGAAACCGGGAGTTTTGAATGCTAATTTGCGCCAGTGCGCACTCCTGTTTCCAGGAACAAAGTTATAGCTGCTTCGATTAAAAAGAGAAAATATTTTTCACAATGACAGAAAATGTATAATTTTCATTTGTCATACATCTCCCCACAAATTGAATCCTCCCTGAACTTTTTTTATTGTTAACCAATAATTTGAATCTGTAATGATCAGACTACAGTTAATCGGGCATCTTGGACATGATGCAGTTCAGCGGTATGTGAATGGTAAGACCGTACTGGGCTTTCGGGTAGCGCATACGGAGCGGTACACCAACAGGGAAGGCATATTGCAGGAAAAAACAATTTGGGTGGATTGTTCCTTTTGGGAGCATGAAAAGGTAGGGCCATATCTTACCACGGGCACACGTGTGTATGTGGATGGCAATCCATCTGCGGAGGTGTATGTGAATGCTCAAGGTGAGCAGGTAAGCACACTCCGGCTGCGTGTGGTCACTCTGCAGTTACTTTCTACCCGGCGCGACGCCGGAAGGAAAGAAATGGATGGAGAAGAGGCTGCAAAAGCTGAAACAGATGTTACTGATGACCTTCCTTTTTAAGGTTAGAAAGTCAGCTGCAACATTTCTATTGTTGTGGCGAACGTAACAATGGAAGTCCTGAAACTCTTTTCTGTGAAGCGTTTCAGGTGAACTGAAAAAATGAATGCTGAAATTTTTTCGGTCTTTTTCAGATTTTACCAGAAAAAGATTTGGCTGGAATGATTTTAATCCTATCTTTGCACCCTCATTGCGAGGTAGAGCAGAGGTAGCTCGTCGGGCTCATAACCCGAAGGTCAGGGGTTCGAATCCTCTCCTCGCTACAAAAAATCAAAGCAAAAAGAAGCCGAAGTGATTCGGCTTTTTTTATTTCAGGAAGTTAAGGAAATTCGTTGTGCATGCATAAAGCTGGTTTTGTAAATATCTTCGGTAAGGCCAATGCAGGGAAAAGCACCCTGATGAACGCGCTGGTGGGCGAGAAGCTGGCTATTGTATCTCCGAAGGTACAAACGACCAGGCATCGTATCACAGGCGTCGTGACAAAACCGGAATACCAGATCGTATTCTCTGATACCCCTGGTATTATCGATCCCCGTTACCGGCTGCACGAAAAAATGATGGGTGCTGTTAAGTCGGCCTTGGAAGATGCGGATGTGGCTATGTTACTCATGGATGCAAAGGAGAACCTGGATGAGAATCTGGAACTGTTTGGATCGTTGAGACTGAAGGCCCGCAGCATACTGGTGATCAACAAGTCGGACCTGTTGCTGAAAGAAGAGCTGGAGGCAATGGTAAAGAAATGTGAGGAGTGGGGTAAAGCGGAAAAGGTGGTGGTGATCTCCGCCATGCAGGGAAAAGGCATTCCTGCATTGCTGCAAACTGTTGTAGCAATGCTTCCCGAAAGCGAACCTTTCTATCCGGAAGATACGTTAACCGATAAGTCTACACGTTTCTTTGTAGCCGAGATCATCCGGGAAAAGATATTCCATCTGTTCGACGAAGAGATCCCTTATCACACTGCAGTAGTTGTTACGCAGTACCAGGAGAAGAACACGCTGATCAAGATCTCGGCCGAGATCATTGTAACACGTGAGACGCAGAAAGCCATCATCCTGGGTGATAAAGGCGCTTCCATTAAAAAGATCGGTACGCTGGCCCGCCAGGATATCGAGAAATTTGTGGGTTCGAAAGTTTTCCTTGAACTGTTTGTGAAAGTGCGTGGTAAGTGGCGGGACAATGATATTTATTTAAGGGAATACGGTTATTAATTTTATTTAGTTATGGCAGGATTTACAGTAGCAATCGTCGGTCGTCCAAATGTGGGTAAATCTACCCTGTTCAACCGTTTGCTGGAGCAGCGTAAGGCCATCGTTGATGACGTGAGTGGCGTTACGCGTGACAGACAATACGGTATTGCGGACTGGAACGGGAAATCGTTCAACGTGATTGATACCGGTGGTTTTGTATCCAGAAGTGAAGATATTTTTGAGCGTGAAATACGCAAACAGGTTAAAATAGCCATGGAGGAGGCTAACCTCCTGTTGTTCATGTGTGACGTGGCTACAGGTATTACTGATCTGGATTCGGAGATGGCGGATATACTGCGTCGTTCTTCCAAACCGGTAATACTGGTAGTGAACAAAGTGGACAATAATACCCGTCAGCTGGAAGCGACGGAGTTCTATGGCCTCGGGTTCGAAAGAGTATTTTTCATGTCGTCCATGAGTGGTAGTGGCTCTGGTGAATTGCTGGATGAAATAGCAGCGCAGATCCCTGAAGATGATGAGACCCTCGAAGCTGCCCAGGAAGCGGCAGAGCTGCCAAAGATCGCGATCATTGGTCAGCCGAACGTAGGTAAATCATCTTTGCTGAACGCCTTGATCGGTGAAGAGAGGAACATTGTTTCTGATATTCCCGGTACTACCCGCGATACGATCCACACGCATTATAAGATGTTCCAGAAGGACTTCATACTGATTGATACTGCTGGTTTGCGCCGCAAGAACAAAGTACAGGAAGACCTGGAATTCTATTCCGTGATCCGTGCCATCAAGGCGATGGATGATGCGGATATATGTTTGTTGCTGCTGGACGCTGCTAAAGGCGTTACTGCGCAGGACCTGAGCATTTTCAGCCTGGCCGGCCGTAAAGGTAAGGGCCTTGTGGTACTGGTGAACAAGTGGGACCTGATAGAAGATAAAAGCACCAACTCGGCGAGGGATTATGAAAAAGACCTTAAAAGTCGTTTGGCGCCCTTCTCTGATGTACCGGTGATCTTTACTTCAGTAACAGAGAAACAGCGTATTTTCAAGGCAATAGAGGAGGCGCTGCGTGTTTATGACAACCGTAAGCGTAAGGTGCAGACTTCCAAACTGAATGAGGTGATGCTGAAAGCGATAGAGTCTTTCCATCCGCCGGTAGTGAGGGGTATTCCTATCAAAATCAAGTATGTAACTCAACTTCCAACATTTACGCCGGCATTTGCGTTCTTCTGTAACTTGCCGGATGATGTGAAGCAACCGTATAAAAATTACCTTGAAAATCAGCTCCGTAGCAACTTTGATTTCGAGGGAGTACCGTTAAAACTATTCTTCAGGAAGAAATAAAGGTAAAATTTTAATATAGATATTGTTCTATAATTAAAAATAACTATACCTTTGCGCATCTTTAAAAACAAACTAAAGCATGAAAAAATTATTCTTCTTCGCAGTTGCTGCTGGTATGTTCTTCGTAGCTTGTAACGGTGGTGCATCTACTACAGCTACAGATTCTACTGCTACTGCTCCAACTGTAGATACAGTTGCTGCTGCTCCAGTTGATACTGCTGCTGTTACTGCTGATTCTACTGCTGTTGCTCCAGCTGATACAACTGCTGCTGCTCCTGCTGCTGAAGCAAAACACTAATCTGTTTTGTAAGAATTATTGGCCGTCTCGTGCAAACGAGGCGGTTTTTTTATGCCTTCCTGTTTAGCAGCGGAGGCTTTTTTGTTACTCCCCGGGCTCCTGATTGCATTCAGTCGTTCACTTTCCTCGTATTTGTTCATTGGAAGTAGCTGCGTTTTCAGCTTGGATGGCGGTCGGCGCCTCTTTGGCTGGAATTCTATTTAGCTTTTTTAGGCGTATGGGCTGTTGGATATCTATCTGGCGATATCAATCGTATCTCAAAGAGCCAAAGGCCCGCCATGCCCATTGAAACCGCTGCTACTCCAGGGCTCCTGATTGCATTCAGTCGTTCACTTTCCTCGTATTTGTTCGTTGGAAGTAGCTGCGTTTTCAGCTTGGATGGTCGGCGCCTCTTTGGCTGGAATTCTATTTAGCTTTTTCAAGCGTATGGGCTGTTGGATATCTACTTGGCGATATCAATCGTATCTCAAAGAGCCGAAGGCCCGCCATGCCCACTGAAACCGCCTGCTACTTCCAGGCTCCCAATTAGAAGCTGAATTCCCTTAAATATCGAATTAACAGGACATCCTGATATGTGCCGATGATCTTTAGTTGTGCTGATAATTGTAGTGAGGGAAAGATATGTATCCAATCAAATAGTAAGTTAATCGGTTAATCAGTTAATCAGTTAATCAGTTAATTGGTTCACTAGTTAATAGTGGGTATACTGTCTTCGGGCTTACTTCAGCCATACATCATTTTCAGTCCATTCCCGAAAGCGAATATTCCTTGCACAAGCTCTAAAACAGAAACGTCCACCTGCGCCTGCAATGGAAATGAGCGCTTCAGGGAAATTATTGATCTCAGCCCTGTTTAGTCGATGAGAGAGATCGAAGGAATATGAACTTCCATCATCAACTATACGGAGATATGCCAGTTCTTCCTTATCAGAGTGGTCGATAAAGCCCACTACTTCGTTAAGTTCTAAAACGCGACGATCATTGATATCAATCTTGTTCTGAAAGATGATGATGAGGTTATTGCCCGAAAAAATCTTCGACCGCAGATTGTAATCTTCTAAATTAACGTGCATGGCAGTGTCTTGATCAAATGTAGATGAAAGCGTTTGTTATAGTCAATGTAATTACTTTCAGATGGGATAGTAGCCAATGTTTGTCATCAAAGATAAAATGCAATTAAAAAAGATAAGGCACAATTAAAACAAAAAAGGCTTTCAAGCATCTGCCTGAAAGCCTTTCCTAGTGTAGCGAGGAGAGGATTCGAACCCCTGACCTTCGGGTTATGAGCCCGACGAGCTACCTCTGCTCTACCTCGCAATAAGGCTGCGAAGATAGGATTAAAATTAAACCTACCAAATCTTTTTGCCTATATGTGAATAAGATACCTGATGTGCATTCCCATAATGGTTTAAATAATAGTCATTAGCATGGTCATCATCATAGTAAACATCATAACGATCATGGTAGGGATAATAGCCAGGATTATGGCCACGAGTACGGATCATCAGCATATTCATCATCAATAGTAAAGAAAGATCCTGGTGTAAGACATGGCGCCAAGCTTCCCTTGAAAGCGTCACGACAGCACCAATAGGGAGCGTATAAGTAGCAGCGGTTTCAGATGGGAATCGCGGGCCTTCGGCTCTTTGAGATACGATTGATGCAGCTAAATAAAGATCCAATGTCCCTACGCTTGAAAAAGCTAAATAGCGATCAAACCAAAGAGGCGCCGACCGCGATCCCATACTGAAACCGAGCTACTTAACGCGTTCAATACAAACAAACCGAGCTACTTAACCCGTTCCATCCAAGCAACCCCGAGCTACTTAACGTGCGCTATAAAAACAAAGCAAACTACTTAACATAGTAAGCGAGATAAAACAAAAAGCCATCCGGATGATCCAGATGGCTTTTAAACTATAACATGAAAGAGATTATTTCTTCTTCAGTAACTCTAGCGCTTTCCTCATCATCTCATCATCCTTATTCAGCGATTCGTAGAAACCTGCATAACTCCAGATCTGCCGGGCTAATAACGCTTTCAGACGTGTTCTGATCTCGTTCTCATCATGCGTATTGATGGATTCCACTCCACGAACGCTGTCTTTGGCAGCAAAGACCTTGTAAGCGCTGTAAAGCTCATTGCTAACGTGGTACTGGTTGCTGAACTGAGTAGCGTCTTTATATTGTTTGAATTCGTCTTTGTGGCTATTGTAATACTGGTAGGCAAAGTTGCTGAAAGTACTTCGGGAATACATGCTGGTCAGCACATTGGAGAAACGGCTGGTATCGAACGGAATGAAGACGTCGGGAGTGATGCCGCCACCACCATATACGATGCGGCCACTGGCGGTTTTAAACTGCACGGTATCCAGCGGATGGATGCTGTCACGGTTGACGAATTCGCCATGATTAAAGCGGTTCAGGATGTCATCGTCGTAAGCATCGCGGCCATTAGCATAAGATTTTTGAATACTTCTGCCGGAATTAAGGTAATAACGCGCTACAGTCAGACGGAGGGCGCCACCATTGCTGAGATCGAATTGTTCCTGCACAAGGCCTTTTCCGAAGGTACGACGGCCGATAATAGTGCCGCGGTCCCATTCCTGTACGGCGCCTGCGAGGATCTCGCTGGCACTGGCAGAACCTTCGTCGGTGAGGATGGCCAAGTCGCCTTTCTCGAACAGACCAGGCTTTTCACAGCGGTAGTCGGAACGGGGATAGCCTTTCCCTTTAGTGTATACGATCAGTTTATTTTCGTCAAGCAGTTCGTCGGCGATACGGGTAGCAGCATCCAGGTAGCCGCCAGGGTTTTGGCGAAGGTCGATGACGAGTTTGGTCATACCGGCCTTGTTCAGTTTACGCATAGCGTCCATAAATTCCTGGTAGGTGGTGCCTGAAAATTTGCTGATCTTAATATAACCAACACCAGGTGTCGCAATGTAACTGGCGTCTATACTGTAAAGGGGAATATCGCCGCGCGTGATCTGAACGGGGATGAGTTTCTGCTGGCGTAACATATTGACGGTCACCTTTGAGTCTTTCGGGCCGCGCAGCAATTTCCGGATCTTGTCGCCGGAGATACTATTGCCTGCCACGAGGGAGTCGTTCACTTTGATGATCTTGTCGCCGGTCTGTACGCCGGCAGTTTCTGAAGGGCCTCCTGGTACGACAGAAACAATGTTTACGGTGTCAGCTATGATATTAAATTCCACGCCAATACCGGAGAAGTGACCTTCCAGGTCTTCATTCACGGTTTGCAGATTGGAAGGTGGAATATAGATAGAGTGAGGGTCCAGATGGCTGAGCAGGCCTTCAATGGCTTCCTGTTGCAGATCGGCTACCTGTAAGGTATCAACGTATTTTATTTTCAGCAGGTCCATAACTTCCTGCAGTGGTGCACGTCCCGCCCGGCTGAATAGCAATGTTTGCGCTCCTGTGTTAGCCCCTGGCATTTTGTGGCCCAGATACATTCCCAAAGCAAGCACTATTGCAAATAACAGCGGTAAAAAAACATTCAATTTCCTGTTCGACATAATCATGTATTGAAAACAGCTGCAAGGTAGCTTGTATCTTGTCGCTATTTATTTAACTTGTGGCAAAAATAGTATATTAAACCTCAACCTTCAACGGATGTGTCATGAAAGTACAGCTAATTGCAGATTGTGGATCAACCAAGGCTGAATGGTGCCTGCTAGGGGCCGGACAGGCCGCACGTTATCATACATCCGGGATCAGTCCTTTTTTCCTGAATGCACAACAGATACAGGAGCTGCTGGAAAAAGAGCTTTTGCCGCAGCTGCCGCCAGATATACAGATAGACGAGATACATTATTACGGGACAGGCTGTTTACAGCGGAAGAGCAGAGAGATTGTGGAAACAGCCTTGCGGGCAGTGTGGCCGATAGCATCTTTCGAAGTGAACCATGACCTGATGGGAGCTGCCAGGGCTTTGTGCGGAACAGAGCCGGGAGTAGCCAGCATCCTGGGCACGGGCTCCAATTCCTGCTTTTTTGACGGAACAACCATCAAAAAGAATAACCCAGGACTGGGGTATGTACTGGGAGATGAGGGTAGTGGCGCCATTCTGGGCAAAAAGCTGCTGCAATACTACCTGTATAATACCTTCGATGAAGAGCTGAGAAGCCGGTTTGACGCACAGTATAACACCAATCATGAGGAAATACTGGAGAATGTATACCGGAGACCAATGCCTAACCGTTACCTGGCGGGTTTTGCGAAGTTCCTGGGCGAGAACAGGGGACATTTTATCGTAGAAAACATTTTGGAAGACGGCTTAAACGAATTTTTCTTTAACCATATTTATAAATACAGCGAAAGCTGGACACACCCTTTGCACTTTACCGGGAGCATTGCCTGGCATTTCAGGGACATCCTGGAAGAGTTATGTGAACTGTATGAATTGCAGATGGGACGGATATTGCGCAGTCCAATGGACGGGCTGGTGGAGTATCATCAATAATCAAATACACTACAAATGTCTTTTCAGAGAATAACAGAGCAGACGTCGCACTATCGTCACCTGGAGAAAATGAGTGTGCAGGAGCTCCTCAGTAACATTAATCAGGAAGATACCACTGTACCTCAGGCTGTCGCCAAAGTATTGCCACAGATAGAGAAACTGGTAACGGCTATTGCAGATAAAATGCTGGCCGGCGGCAGGCTGTTTTACCTGGGAGCGGGTACCAGCGGACGTTTAGGTATTGTGGATGCATCAGAATGCCCGCCCACCTTTGGGGTACCCCATGGTTTGGTGATAGGACTGATAGCAGGAGGGGACGCCGCCATCCGTAAAGCGGTGGAATTTGCCGAAGATGACAGGGAGCAAGGATGGAAAGATCTGCAGGAATGTAATATTACCGAAAAAGATGTGGTAGTGGGTATCGCAGCGAGTGGCACTACTCCTTATGTAATAGGCGCCCTGAATAAATGCCGTAAGGAAGGTATTGTGACCGGAAGCATCTGTTGTAACCCGGGAGCGCCATTATCGGCAGAAGCAGATTTTCCTATTGAGGTCGTTGTAGGGCCGGAATTCATCACCGGCAGCACCCGTATGAAAAGTGGTACTGCGCAGAAGCTGGTGCTGAATATGATCTCTACAGCTGTAATGATCCAGCTGGGCAGGGTAGAAGATAATAAAATGGTGAACATGCAGTTGAGCAATGACAAACTGGTGGACAGAGGCGTTAAGATGCTGATGGAGAAATTATCCCTGACTGATTATGAAAAGGCCAAAGAATTATTACTGAAAGCCGGTAGCGTCAGAAAGGCTATTGAGGACTATGTATAGTTACAACTTTTTCCAGAAATGCAGCGTTTCTATTTTCTGAAATTTCCCCCGAAATTTGTAGAAACGAACATTTAGAGTTAGTGTGATATGCATGATATAGAACCTTTTTATAACTGGCGCCATTTATATACTGCAGAGGATGATGAACAATCCCCGTTTTACGGACGGGAGTATAGCGAGTTTACTTATACCAATACCGTATATAATTATTATGTACACCCTCAGTGGGATGAATTTGGGTCCCGCAATCTGTATCTGAAGGTGCTGTTTGCCGATTATGAGTTTAACTATGCCATTATAGAAGTGCTGGGAGAGTGGAACGATTGTATCGAGAATGACATTATGGTATTGAAGCGGGATGTCATTGATATCATGATTGCCAGCAAGATCAATAAGTTCATCCTGATAACAGAGAATGTGCTGAATTTCCACTCATCAGACGACAGTTACTATGAAGAATGGTGGGATGACATACGTGACGAAGGCGGATGGATCGTAAGTCTCAATATGCCTGAACAGACACGACAGGAATTTGAGCGTGCGCGTCTGGACAACTATGTGCATTTCCTGGATATCGACAAGTGGCGCACTTACCAACCACAACATCTTTATTCCCTCATTGACAACGCCATGATGCGCCGTTTGGAGTAGTGGCGGGGAGAACAAACTCCCGTATTCTTTGTTTATTCACGTTATGTGCCGGTTGTACACTAACCCCCAGGTTAGTAACCGGCCTGACAGCCGTGAACTTGATGGCTGTTGGCTAAACTATGTATTGGCCCTCACTATCAAACCAAAAACTGAGAAATATCATTTGGTTTTAATTTTTCCTGCGCTAAATTTGCGCGATATATTCGAAATATTATCATATCATCTTTTAAGGAAGCTTAGAATTTAACTTATGAAGTGGTCACAGTTCTTTAATACCTCTATCGGTAAAAAATTATTAGTGGGTGCTACCGGTCTCTTTCTGTGTAGTTTTGTTATCGTGCACCTGACTGGTAATCTCACGTTACTCAAAGACGATGGGGGCGAAGCTTTTAACATCTACGCCGCATTCATGAGCCACAACCCCTTCATCCAGTTCCTGGCCTGGGGTTTGAAGATCATCATTCTTCTCCACGCTATTATTGCCTTACAGCTTACGTTCCGTAACAGAGCGGCCCGTCCGGTAAAGTATGCGATCAATCCTGGCAACCAGACATCGTCCTGGTTCAGTCGTCAGATGGCTATCATGGGTAGCATACTGTTGATCTTCATACTCATTCACCTGAAAGACTTCTGGTACGTAATGCACTATGGCGAACTGCGCCCGGTGACATATGAAGGTAAGGAGTACAAAGACCTTTATTATGCTGTGTATGAGGCATTCAAGGTATTGTGGGTAGTTGTCCTGTATGTGATTGGTATGATTGGTTTATCTTTTCACCTGGTACACGGGTTTAAGAGCGCCTTCCAGACATTCGGCCTGAACCACGTCAAGTACAATGGCCTTATCAATTTCGTAGGTGTTTGGTTGTTCGGGATACTGATTCCTATTGCCTTTGCTATCATTCCCGTGTTTATATATTTCAAATCAATTTAGTAAAGTAAGGTTATATGCTGAACTCAAAAATTCCTGCCGGTTCATTAGATAAGAAATGGGAAGATTATAAGGGGCATTGTAAGCTGGTAAACCCGGCTAACAAGCGCAACATGGAAGTGATCATCGTGGGTACTGGCCTGGCAGGGGCTTCGGCTGCTGCTTCTTTGGGTGAGTTAGGTTATAAGGTGAAAGCTTTCTGTTTCCAGGATAGCCCACGCCGTGCGCACAGTATTGCTGCACAGGGTGGTATCAACGCTGCAAAGAATTACCAGAACGACGGTGACTCTGTGTTCCGTTTGTTTTATGATACTGTAAAAGGTGGCGACTACCGTGCCCGCGAAGCGAACGTGCATCGTCTGGCAGAGGTAAGCGGCAATATTATTGACCAGTGCGTGGCACAGGGTGTTCCTTTCGCCCGTGAATATGGCGGATTGCTGAGCAACCGTTCATTCGGTGGTACACAGGTACAGCGTACCTTCTACGCTGCCGGTCAGACCGGTCAGCAGTTACTGTTAGGTGCATACTCCGCGCTGGAGCGCCAGGTAGCATTAGGTAACGTGACTATGTACAACCGTCACGAAATGCTGGATATCGTAGTGATAGATGGTAAAGCACGTGGTATCATCGCCCGTGACCTCATCACCGGTAAACTGGAACGTCACTTCGGTCATGCAGTATTGCTGGCTAGTGGTGGTTACGGTAACGTGTTCTACCTGTCCACCAATGCGATGGGCTCTAACGTAACGGCAGCCTGGAAAGCAACCCGTAAAGGCGCTTTCTTCGGTAACCCTTGTTATACACAGATCCACCCGACATGTATCCCTGTTTCCGGAGATCATCAGTCAAAGCTGACGCTGATGTCCGAGTCCCTCCGTAACGATGGTCGTATATGGGTGCCTAAAAAACAGAACGATACACGCAAACCTTCCGATATTCCTGAAGACGAAAGAGATTACTACCTGGAAAGAAGATATCCTGCCTTTGGTAACCTGGTACCACGTGACGTGGCATCCCGTGCAGCCAAGGAAAGATGTGACGCCGGTTATGGTGTAGGTAGCTCCAAACAGGCGGTATACCTCGACTTCGCATTCAACATGGACCGTTACGGCAGGATCGAAGCGAGCAAAAGACAGCTTTCCAATCCTTCTGCTGACGAGATCCGTAAACTGGGTAAAGAAGTAGTAGCCGAGAAATACGGTAACCTCTTCGATATGTACGCCAAGATCACCGGTGAAAATCCATACGAAGTGCCTATGCGCATTTACCCTGCAGTACACTACACAATGGGTGGCCTGTGGGTGGATTATGAACTGATGACCACTGTTACCGGTCTGTACGCACTGGGTGAAGCAAACTTCTCCGATCACGGTGCAAACCGTCTGGGTGCGTCAGCATTGATGCAGGGGCTGGCTGATGGTTATTTCGTAATACCATACACCCTGGGTAACTATCTGGCGGGCGAAATTGGTACAAAGGCATTCTCTCTGGATCATCCTGCATTCATTGAGGCAGAAAAGAATGTACAGTCTACCATCGATAAAATGATGAACATTAAGGGTACAAAATCCGTAGACCACTTCCACAAGAAACTGGGTAAGATCATGTGGGATAAATGCGGTATGGCCCGTAATGAGCAGGGACTGAAAGAAGCGATCACTGAGATCCAGGCACTGCGTGCAGAATTCTGGAAGGATGTACGTATTCCTGGCGACGCGAACGAATTCAATCCTGAACTGGAGAAAGCAGGCCGCGTGGCTGACTTCCTGGAACTGGGAGAACTGATGTGCGTAGACGCTCTGAACCGTCGTGAATCCTGTGGAGGTCACTTCCGTGAAGAATCACAGACAGATGAAGGGGAAGCACAACGTGATGACGCAAACTTCGCCTATGTTTCTGCATGGGAATATAAAGGAGACAGCCAGTTCGAGTTGCATAAAGAAGCTCTTGAGTTTGTAGAATGTAAACCAACTCAGCGTAGCTATAAATAATTTTCACAACAATAATAGTCCAATAGATATGGAACATTATAACATGAATCTCACACTTAAAGTGTGGAGGCAGAAAAACGCAGACGCCCAGGGAAAATTTGAAACTTATCCGGTAAGTGGTATTTCTTCTGAAATGTCCTTCCTGGAAATGTTTGACGTGCTGAACGAGCGTCTGATCAATGAAGGTAAAGAGCCGATAGCGTTTGACCATGATTGCCGTGAAGGTATCTGTGGTGCGTGTTCTATGCATATCAACGGCCGTGCGCATGGTCCATGGGCGGGTACTACTACCTGTCAGTTGCACATGCGTGCTTTCAAAGACGGCGATACCCTGACTGTTGAGCCATGGAGAGCAGGATCTTTCCCTGTAGTGAAAGACCTGACCGTTGACAGAGGCGCTTTTGACCGTATCATCGAAGCTGGTGGTTACGTGTCTGTAAATACAGGTAATGCCCAGGATGCCAACAACATTCTGATACCAAAAGATGATGCAGATGCGGCTTTCGCAGCAGCAGCATGTATCGGTTGCGGCGCTTGCGTGGCAGCTTGTAAGAATTCTTCCGCTATGCTCTTCGTTTCAGCGAAAGTATCCCAGCTGGCATTGCTGCCACAGGGTCAGCCTGAAAAGAAGTCAAGGGCATTGAATATGATCGCGCAGATGGACAAGGAAGGTTTTGGTAGCTGTACCAACACCGGCGCCTGTGAGGCAGAATGTCCGAAAGAGATCTCTCTGACAAACATCGCTCGTCTGAACCGCGAATACATCAGCGCCGGTATGACGTACGAAAAATAGTAATTGACGGAACTGTATTAGTCGATATCAACATTCCCTCTCGCTAAAACGAGGGGGATTTTTTTTGTATATTGTTTGGAGTTAAAACCCTTTTGCACACAAATTTTACGTTATGACAGACAACTCCAGGAGAAAATTTCTCCGCAATCTGGGAGGTACAGCCGCCCTGTTGGGCGCCGGTTCATTGGCCGCTATGGGAAAGGAACATGTCCACATCCTTCAACCCAACACCCGCATTTCTGCCAACGATAAGATCCGTATCGGTTGTATTGGTATGGGTATCATGGGCTTCGGCGATTTAGAAGCTGCCCTGAAAGTTCCCGGTGTGGAATTCGTGGGCGCTGCCGACCTGTATGATGGTCACCTTACCAAGGTCAAAGAAGTGTATGGTAAAGACATCTTTACTACCCGCGACTATCGAGAGCTGCTAAACAGAAAAGACATCGACGCGGTGATCATTGCCACTCCCGACCACTGGCATGATACCATTTCCATTGATGCGATGGAGAAAGGCAAGGCCGTATACTGTGAAAAGCCGATGGTACAGCAGATAGAGGAGGGACATAAAGTGATTGCCACTCAGCAGCGCACAAAGGCCGTTTTTCAGGTGGGTAGCCAGCGTGTAAGCAGTATTGCCCTCGCAGAGGCAAAGAAGCGCTACGAGGCCGGGGAAATAGGTCAGCTGAACATCGTAGAGGCCCGTATAGACCGACACGATGCGCTGGGAGCATGGCAGTACTCAATTCCGCCGGATGCTTCTCCCGCTACCATGGATTTCGATACCTTCCTTAAGGATACTTCCAAAGTACCCTTTGACCCTACCCGTTTCTTCCGCTGGCGTAACTACCGGGCATATGGCACCGGCGTACCCGGCGACCTGTTCGTACACCTTATCTCCGGCCTGCATTTTATCACCGGTTCCCTGGGGCCTGAACGTATTTTCGCCAGTGGTAACCTGGTACAATGGAAAGATGGCCGTGATGTGCCGGACGTTGTCGTAGCGATCTTCGATTATCCGGAAACAAAAACACATCCCGCCTTCCAGGTAACTTTGCGCGTGAACTTCGCCGATGGCGGCGGAGGTGGGGAATTCACCCGTTTTATCGGCACAGAAGGCGTACTGGAACTTGGATGGGACGATTTCAAGATAAAGAAGCATAAACTCTCCTCCGCACCCGGATATGGTGGCTGGGATACCTATAACACCTTTCCAAAGGCTACCCAGGAAGCATATGTACGGCAGTACAATGCGAAATATCCGGAAGATACGCGCAAACCGGCGCAGCGGTCAGAGAGCGTATACGCCGCTCCCAAAGGATATGACTCACGTGTAGACCATTTCATCAACTTTTTTGAGGCTGTGCGCACAGGTAAACCTGTCGTGGAAGACGCTTCCTTCGGACTCCGTGCTGCGGGTCCTGCATTGGTTACCAATGAGAGCTACTTCAACAAAAAAGTGATCCACTGGGACGCCCAAAAAATGAAGATTGTGTAACTGGATAAGTATTACATTCGTAGCCTCAATTTGTCACCTATGAGGAAAGCCGCTGCATTTACCATAATGTTGTCAGGCATGGGCCTGTTTGCCTGTAAGGAAAATAAGAAAAGTATGTCAGCAGAAGTCAAAACAGTTAAGCCGCCGGTAGCGGAGCAGATAGATACAGCAATGACCATACATGGTGATACCAGGATCGACAAATACTACTGGATGAACGACCGGAACGATCCTAAGGTAATTGCCTATCTCAAAGCAGAGAACGAATACCTGGATACGATGATGGAACCTGCCGCCGGTATGCGGAAGAAGCTGTATGAAGAGATGAGGGGCCGGATCATGGAAACGGATGCCAGTGTTCCTTATCTGAAGAATGGCTACTACTATTATACCCGCTTCACGGAGGGCAAAGAATACCCGGTATATTGCCGCAAGAAAGGCAGTCTGGAAGGCACTGAAGAGATACTCCTTGATGTGAACGTCCTGGCCGCCGGACATGACTACTACCAGGTTGGTGGTATGTCGGTAAGTCCGGATGCACAATGGCTGGCTTATGGAATTGACACCGTAAGCCGTCGTCAATATACTATTCATATCAAGAACCTGCAGACAGGAGAAGTATTACCGGATGCCATTCCCAATACTTCTGCCAGTGCCGCCTGGGCCAGCGATAATAAAACTTTCTTCTATACTGCAAAGAACCCGGTTACTTTAAGAGAGGAGCGTATCCTGCGACATGTAACTGGTACAGACGTACGTACAGATAAGGAAGTTTTCAATGAAAAGGATGAAACCTTTTCCATTGACGTAGCCCGTTCCAAATCGGGTAAGTACATCATGATCCAAAGTCAGAGCACAGTATCGTCCGAATACCGTATACTCGACGCTGCCAAACCTGATGGTGCGTTCCAGATCTTTGAACCGCGTAAGCGCGACCATCTTTATGATATAGATCATCAGGATGACAAATTCTACGTCGTTACTAACTGGGATGCTGTGAACTTCCGGCTCATGGAATGCCCCCTGAATAAAACCGCACGCGATAACTGGAAAGAGGTTGTTCCTCATCGTGCAGATGTACTGTTACAGGGAATAGAATTGTTCCGCGATCATATGGTGCTCAGCGAACGTAAAAATGGTCTTACACAGCTGCGTGTTATGAACGCACGCACTAAAGAAGATCATTACCTGAAATTTGAAGAACCTGCCTACCTAGCCTCAATCTCCGTTAACCCGGAGTTTGATACGAAGACACTGCGTTACTCATATACCTCTATGACGACGCCGGTATCTACCTACGACTACGACATGGATACCAAAAAGAACGAACTGCGTAAACGCCAGGAAGTTCTTGGAGGGTATGATCCGAAGAACTACGTTACTGAGCGGGTGTATATCACTGCCAGGGATAGTGTGAAAGTACCGGTATCTATCGTATACAAAAAAGGATTCGAGAAAAATGGTAAGGGACCGTTATTACTTTATGGTTATGGTTCTTACGGTCACAGTATCGAACCTTCTTTCAGCAGTAACCGCCTGAGTTTACTCGACAGAGGTTTTGCCTATGCTATCGCGCACATCAGGGGTGGTGAGGAAATGGGCCGTCAGTGGTATGAAGATGGTAAGCTGTTTAAGAAGATGAACACTTTCACAGACTTTATCGATTGTGCCGACTATCTCGTAAAACAGCATTACACTGATAGTACACATCTTTACGCAATGGGCGGCAGTGCCGGTGGGTTGCTGATGGGAGCAGTTGTAAATATGCGTCCGGGGCTCTGGAACGGCGTTATTGCTGCTGTACCTTTCGTGGACGTTGTGACTACCATGCTGGATGAAAGTATTCCTTTAACTACCGGTGAGTTTGATGAATGGGGCAATCCGAAGAAGAAAGAGTACTATGATTATATAAAGGCTTATTCTCCTTACGACAATGTAACAGCCAAAGCATATCCGAACATGCTTGTAACAACAGGCCTGCATGACTCACAGGTTCAATATTGGGAGCCTGCCAAGTGGGTTGCCAGGTTACGAGAATTGAAAACAGATAACAATATGCTGCTGCTGCATACCAATATGGAAGCCGGGCATGGTGGTGCTTCCGGCCGTTTCAAGATACTGGAGGATATTGCATTGCAGTATGCATTCCTGCTTGGATTGGAAGGGAAGTAGTAATGTATAGATATTTTAAAGCCCATAGATCAAAGATCTATGGGCTTTTTGTTTTTTATCCGGGAAGTTGTCTAAATATCTTATTATTTACGGATTGATAAACTCAGTTTTCACCGTCTCCCCTAGAAAGATCTCTGTTTGCTTTTCAAAGATCACAGGATCATCTGTAGTAAAATATTTCCGCCCGCCATTCTTACTGAGACGAACCTCCATTTCAGGATGACGGAACAGATAATCCTTCAGGCTATGTGCAACGATCTTACCCTGGGATAACAAGGTGATCCCGCCCGGAAGGAACTGCCGGATCTTCTTCATAAGAATAGGGTAGTGCGTGCAAGCCAATACCAGGGTGTCAATATCAGGTGCATCAGTCAGGATCTGATGGAGATATTTTTTAACGAAGTAGTCGGCGCCCTCACTATCTGCTTCACCGTTTTCAACGATAGGTACCCACATTGGGCAAGCCAGCTGATGGACTTTGACATGTGGGAAGAATTTATTGATCTCTATCGGATAAGACTCGGAAGCGACAGTGCCCTTAGTAGCAAGAATACCTACTTCGCCTGTTTGCGTAAGCGTACCCACCATTTCTGTAGTAGGACGGATCACACCAAGCACCCGGCGGTCAGGAGCAATACGGGGCAGGTCTTTTTGCTGAATAGTGCGGAGCGCACGGGCGGAGGCAGTATTACAGGCCAGCACTACTAACGGGCAGCCCATATCAAAGAGGTGCTGCACACATTGGAGCGTGTAAGTATGAATGGTGTCGAAGCCACGGTTGCCATAAGGCGCCCGGGCATTGTCACCAAGATAGATATAGTCATATTGCGGCAGCGTGGTGATGATCTCTTTTAATACAGTCAACCCGCCGTAGCCGGAATCAAAAACACCGATAGGTCCCGTCATTTGTCATCCTGTTTTTTCATCAGACCCTTACCGGTCAGGTCATAAATTTCCTGGATATTATGAAGGATGCCTTCAAAATCGATCTTCAGATCTATGAGCTTGCCTGTATAGAGGTCATAGACCCAGCCATGTACGGTAGGATAGCCATTCTGAACATAGGCCTGTTGTACGGCAGCGGTTTTGATGACATTCACACACTGTTCCTGCACGTTGAGTTCCACAAGGCGGTTATAACGTGCATGATCATCTTCGATCGCATCCAGTTCCTGGCGGTGCAGGCGATATACGTCACGTATATTCCTTAACCATGGATTGAGCAGACCGAGGTCGGAAGGCTGCATAGCGGCTTTAACGCCACCGCAGTTATAATGCCCGCAAACGATAATGTGTTTAACACCCAGATGCCGCACGGCATAGTTAATAACGGACATGACGTTCAGGTCCACGTTATTCACCAGGTTAGCGATATTACGGTGAACGAATACATCCCCGGCATCAAGTCCCATGATCTCATTGGTCGGCACACGGCTGTCGCTACAGCCAATGTAGAGATAATCAGGGTTCTGTTCTTCGGCCAGCTTTTCGAAAAATTGCTTGTCGGCGGCAGTTTTAGATGCCATCCATTGCCTGTTGTTCTCAAATATCTCGTCGTACCTGGTCATATTGAAAGCAGTTTGGTTAATTAAAAAGTTCGTCCGGTTCGTATATAGTTCATTGATAGGGGCATAAAGATAAGCAACGACGGCCATTACTGTTTCAATATCCGTAGTCTGTATGCATTCATGGCGCTCTGGCCGAGTTTGTCAGTAAGGCGGTGATTGACATAGGCGCCTACGGCGGCCCCTATTACCGGCATAAGCTGTAGTAGTTTGGCCAGGTCGAGGTAGTCGCGGTACTGCTGCTGGAAATTACGCCAGTCGAAGGTATTGATATCTTCAGGCAGTTCACGGCTATAGTTGTCCCAGTCGGCGATGATGGGATAGAGTTTATTCCGGAAGTCCTGTGTTGAGAAAGTAATAAAGAAAATATGGAGAATGAAGAGCCGTTCCTTATAGTCATCCACATTACGGCCGTAAAGGGCGGCAATGTCAAATAACATTTTCATTTTAATACTCAGAAAAAGAGGGAAATCGGCCAATCCGAGCAGGATGCCGCCTGCACCGGTCAGGGCGCCTTCGGTGGCGGCGGTGGTCTTGTAAAAGTTGATCCGGTCCCTGACTTTTGCCTCCCTGATAGCCAGGTCCTCCTCGAAGAGGGGAGGGGGACTGGTAAATCCGGCGCCGGAAACTACGGCCCGGGTCGTTTGTTTAACGGCGGCGGTCAGTGCAGCATGTACCTTTTCAGGGATGACCTTATTGATCTTCCGCTGGAGCCCCCGGGTCAGTTTGCCTGGTATGCTAATGCCCCGTTGCATGGCTTTTTGCCATGTTCTGAGCTCTTTATCGACCTGTTGAGTATAAACGTCCATTTGATGTTTAATTACAAACAATAAACCACAAACTATAAAACCAGGAACATTTAGTAACTTTGCGCCTTAAATTTCTTTAGCCAGCATGATCAGTGTTAAAAACGTATCGCTTTCTTTTGGAAAAAGGGTGTTGTTTGATGAAGTTAACCTCAATTTCACCAAAGGTAACTGTTATGGCGTAATAGGCGCCAATGGTGCCGGTAAATCCACTTTTCTTAAAATATTATCAGGTGAGATCGACGCTACCAAGGGTACTGTCGAAATCACGCCCGGAGAACGTATGAGTGTTCTGAAGCAGAACCACTTTGAATTTGACGAAGTAACTGTTCTGAATACCGTACTGATGGGAAATAAAAAGCTGTGGGAAATAGCGCATGAGAGAGATATGATCTATGCCAAAGCTGATTTCACAGAGGAAGATGGTATGCGCGCAGGTGAACTGGAGGCTGAATATGGAGAAATGGGCGGTTATACCGCAGAAAGTGACGCCGGTGTATTGCTGGGCGACCTGGGTGTGAAGGAAGAACTACACTCTCAGCAGATGAAGGACCTGAGTGGTAACCTGAAAGTGCGTGTGCTCCTGGCGCAGGCCCTGTTCGGTAACCCTGATATCCTGCTGCTGGATGAGCCTACGAACCACCTGGACGTGGAAACGATCGGTTGGTTGGAAAACTTCCTGGCTGATTATGAGAACATTGTGATCGTAGTATCCCACGACCGTCACTTCCTGGATGCCGTTTGTACGCATGTAGCAGACGTTGACCGTGCTAAGATCCAGATCTTCTCCGGTAACTATAGCTTCTGGTACGAGTCATCCCAGTTGATGGCCCGTCAGATAGCGGATAAGAACAAGAAAATGGAAGATAAACGTAAGGACCTGATGGACTTCATTGCCCGTTTCAGTGCCAACGCTTCCAAGAGTAAACAAGCTACTTCCCGTAAAAAGGCCCTGGAAAAACTGGTTATCGAAGATATCCAGCCTTCCAACCGTAAATATCCTGGTATTATCTTCAAGCAGCAGCGTGAGGTAGGTAACCAGATCCTGAACGTGGAAAAACTGGAGAAATCCATCGAAGGTAATGTCCTGTTCAAAAATGTAAGTTTCACTGTAAATAAGGGCGACAGGATCGCTTTCCTCGCGAAGGAGCACCTGGCGCTGACCACTTTCTTTGAGATCATCAATGGCGAGCAGAGTGCTGACGGTGGTAAATTCGAGTGGGGAACGACAGTAACGTCCGCTTACCTGCCGAATGATAACGCCCAGTTCTTTACAGACCCGACCCTGAACCTGATGGACTGGTTGCGCCAGTATGTGCCACCACATGTAACTGATGTGGATGAGCCGTTCCTGCGTGGCTTCCTGGGTAAAATGCTGTTCAGTGGTGATGAGATCATGAAGAAGACCAGTGTATTGAGCGGAGGGGAGAAAGTACGTTGTATGACCAGCCGCATGATGCTGCAGGACCCTAACGTAGTAGTACTCGACGAGCCTACGAACCACCTGGACCTGGAGTCTATCCAGTCTTTCAACGAAAGTATGATCAACTTTAAGGGTATCGTGCTGTTTACAACGCATGACCATGCCTTTATGCAGTCAGTAGCGAACCGTATCATTGAAATAACACCAAGAGGTATTATCGACAGGTTGACCACTTTTGACGAGTATCTGGCAGATGATAGGGTAAAAGCGCTGAGAGAAGAGATGTACGGAGAAAAGGTGGCGATTTCTTAATAAGTCAGCCGGCTCTTTCAGGAGCCATATGTTTATAGATTAGGAATTGGGATTAAGATCATGTCTTAAATCCTGATTCCTGATTTTTTTAGAGGTAGTCCTTGATCTGCTGCATTTTCTCAGAATCCAGCGGTTTGGTAATATAGGCCTTCAGTTCGGGGGTACGTTTCACTTTCTGTATATCACGCATATCGATAGAAGATGAGCACATGATAATCGGTATCTGCTGGGCTAACGTGCATTTAATGTCGCGATAAGCCTCGATAAAATCCCAGCCGTTCATGCGTTGCATATTCATATCCAGGATGATCAGTGATGGCAGGGGATGCCCCTTGGGATGCGATAGCTCTTCCAGCGCATCTTCAGCACAAAGGAATGAGGTCACTTCCAGTTTTTCTCCCTGTTGTTCCAACATCTTTTTCAGGATGAAATGGAATATTTCATCGTCGTCAACAACATACACCTGTTTAGCGGGTTCCACCATATATACCTGATTTAACAACTTAGCTATCTAGAGTTTCTTAACAAAGGGGGGTAACATAATACAGAGCTGATGTAATCCCCGGTTTTCACATGATACTTGAATACAAATAAACACTAATTAATTATAATTTTATATATGACAAACCGTCAATAACTAATTGTTAACAAAATGTAAGGAGTGCTGTTTATGGTCGCGTTTGCTTAAGAATGCAGATCTGTGTACATAAAAAAATCCCGGATGTCTTACTCGCAAACGCGATGGACATCCGGGATTTTTTTTATGATCTGGAAAGACTATTAGAACAGTCCGCCTTTTTTCAGCGTTACTTTACCTGCGCCGATCTTGTAACCATCATGGTAGATCTCAACAGCGTAGTCGCCTGGTTTAAAATCTGAATTCTGTTTCCAGTCCATGCTTACGGTTTGTTTCTGGCCGGTAGCGTAGTTTACAGTTTTCTTAGCAGTATATAATTTTTCAGTACCATCTTCCAGGGTAAATCTGCCGGAACCCAGTGCTTCAACTGCCAGCGGAGAACCGTCAGGAGAAGTAATAGAAACGTACAGTTCTTTATCACCGGTAGGAGCGATCCTGTTTTCATCCAGGTCGAAGCTTACACGCATCATGTCAGCGCGTTTAGCCTTGGTAGTTTCTACTTCCTTACCGTTCTTTTTCACGTTGATAGGCAGCAGGTGGATGTTGGAAGCGTGTAATACGGAGCCCAGGTTCACCTGTTTGTTCAGGCTATCTCTTTGACCAGATACTACATCTCTTTCTTTACGGGCATTATCACGTTCGCCAGTCAGTACGATCTTTTCACCTTCCAGACGTTCTATAGTAGCTGTATAGCCTTCAATGTTACCTTTCATTGTTTCTATCAGACGACGGGCTTCAGCCAGTTCTTTCTGAGTAGCGTTTTTGTTAGAGAGGATACCTTGGATCCTCGCTTTCATATCCGCAATTTCCTTATCTTTTGTTTTTACAAGGCTATCCATGCGGCTGTTCTGGGAGATCAGGTCGTCCAGACGAGCATTTGCGGCATTGTATTCCTGCTGTAAAGCGTCTCTTGAAGTAGAGATGGAATCAATTTGGGTAGCCTGTTGAGCAATTTGATCGGTAGTTTTATTTTTGTCATACAACATGTATATCCATGTACCGGCCAATGCTGCAATCAATATACCATATATCAGACCATTACGGCTTCTAGGCTTTTCAGGTCCAGGGGATCCTGCCGCAGGCGTGTTAAAAGTGTTCTCAGTCATAGTCGTTTTTGTGTTTTATAGTTAATTGTTATATGGTTAAAACTCCTTATGCAAATGTAATTGTTAAAAGCACTTTATTATAAAAAAATATAAACCGTAGAAAATAGTGTTACCGAATATATCTTTAGACCAGTTATTGCTACTTGACATCGAAACAACTCCCGCAGTAGCGGCGTTTGATTTTTTACCTGATAATATGCAATCGCTCTGGCTGGACAAAATTGCAAAAACTTTGCCAGAAACAGGGAACCCTACAGAAGCATATGCCGACAGGGCCGGGATCTATGCCGAATTCGGCAAAATTATCTGTATTTCAGTAGGGTTCTTTCACGTAGAAGGCGGTCGTTATCAACTACGTATAAAATCATTTTATAATGACGATGAAAAAGTTGTATTAACGAGTTTTTTAGAATTGGTAAATAAATTTCATATAAAATTCCCCCGTTTTCAGTTTGCCGGGCATAACATCAAAGAATTTGATATCCCTTTTATTTGCAGGCGTTCTGTTATTCATCAGCTATCTTTGCCCCTGCCTTTGCAGATCCATGGGTTCAAACCCTGGGAGTTGCCGATGTTGGATACCATGCAGTTATGGCGGTTCGGAGACTTTAAGAATTATACTTCGCTGAAACTGATGACGGCTGTTATGGGCATTCCGACCCCGAAAGACGATATTGACGGCAGTATGGTGGGAAAGGTTTACTGGCAGGACAAAGATCTTGAAAGGATCGCTAACTATTGCCAGAAAGATGTTGTAGCTGTGGGGCAGTTACTAATGCGTTTTAAAGGCGTCCCTTTACTGGAAACGGAAGACGTGGTGTATTCAAAATAATAAAGCATGGAATATCAGGATATTATAAAAGACTGGAAGCAAAAGAAGTTCAAGCCATTGTACTGGCTGGAAGGGGAGGAAGATTTTTTCATCGACCAGGTCAGCAAGTTTGCGGAAGATCATCTGCTGGAGGAGTCGGAAAAAGGGTTTAACCTGACCATCCTCTATGGCAAGGACACGGATTGGAGTACGGTTACTAATGCCTGCCGCCGTTATCCTATGTTTGCCGAAAGACAGGTCGTTGTGTTGAAAGAGGCGCAATCCATGAAAGATATCCTGAAGCTGGAAACTTATATTGATAATCCGCTTCCTTCCACCATTTTCGTAGTGGCTCATAAGCAGGGTAAGATCGACGGGCGCAGTAAACTGGCGAAACTGATCAAGGAGAAAGGCGTGTTGCTGAGTACCAAGAAAATGTACGATAACCAGTTGCCAGCCTGGGTGGAAGCCTATGTGAGCAGCCTGGGAAGGGCCATTTCACAAAAGGCGGGCATCCTGCTTGTAGATCATATCGGTAATGATCTTTCCAGGATGGCCAATGAAATAGATAAGCTGCTGGTGAACCTGCCGCCTGATAAAAAGATAGATGAGAATGATATTGAGAAATATGTAGGGATCAGCAAGGAATACAATGTATTTGAACTGCAGAATGCCCTGGGTCAGAAAGATATCACCAAGGTGATGCGCATCATCCATTATTTTGCTGCTAATCCTAAAGCCGGGCCTATCCAGATGGTGCTGCCGGCCCTATATAATTTCTTCAGCAAAATGAGCATGGTGTTCGGTATAAAAGGTGGAGAAAAGGAGATTGCAGCCGCTATAGGCGTACATCCTTTCTTTGTTAAGGACTATGTCAACGCAGCGCGCCAATATGGCCTGGAAGGCACGGAAAAGGCCATTTTACTTTTGCATGCCTATAACTTGCGCAGCATTGGTATCAATGATAGCGGCGTGGAAGATGGTGAGCTGATGAAAGAATTGGTTTACAAGTTGATGTACTGATAAAACGGCGGTTGCTCCAACCGCTGTCTTTGTGATCAGGATGCCAGTACGCTTTTCGCGGCAAGGCTATCTTTATCCATCTGGACGATCAGGTCCTGTATATTGTCAAATTTAAGGTTAGCCCTGATGTAACTGATCATTTCCACCCTCAGTGACTTGTCATAAATTTCCTGGCTGAAATCGAATATATGCGCTTCGAGGCGAAGGTCAACACCGTTAAAGGTTGGCCGGGTGCCTATGCTCATTACACCGTTCAGTGGTGAGGACTGTTTTTCAAGATGAACTTTTATAGCATAGATGCCCTGGGCAGGGATCAGTTTACGATGATCAGGTAATTCGATATTAGCAGTGGGGTAGCCCAGCTGCCGGCCCATTTTATCGCCATGCACCACTTTACCTTCCAGGAAATAGGGATAGCCGAGCAATTCATTGGCCAGCTGTATGTTCCCGTCCTGCAGGCTTTTCCGGATCTTGGTAGAGCTAACGGCCAGGTCATGGACCACCTGCTGTGGGATCTCCACCAGCTGGAAACCATACCTGTTCTGTTCTGCTTCCAATAGTTCCAGTCCGCCTTCACGATTATGGCCAAAACGATGGTCATAGCCGATGATGATGGTATGCGGATTGAACTTCTCTATAAGGAATTCCTCCAGGTAAGCCCTGGCGGAAAGCTCAGAAAATTCTTTGGTGAATGGAACGATGACGACGTGGTCGATACCGTGGCGGGCCAGCAGTTCGATCTTCTCATCCAGGGTGGTGAGTAGCATCACTGGTGGACCACCAGGTTGCAACACTTCCCGTGGATGCGGGTCAAAGGTGATGATCACAGTTTCTCCGTCACAGGCAGCAGCAGTTTCCTGCAACTGTTCTATAATATGACGGTGACCGCTGTGAACGCCGTCAAAAGTACCAATTGTAATTACAGCCCGCCTCAAAGCTGGCAAGTGGGTGAGGTCCCTGTGTATCCGCATAAATTGCCTGTAAACGATCAAAATCCCATGCAAATTACAACATTTAGATATCAGATAAGTGTCTAATCAGTTACTTTTGCAGCAGATTGTTCATTTATAAAATTACCTGGTGGATCAGAATATCTACGCGCAGCGCGGCGTTTCAGCCGGAAAAGAGGATGTGCACAATGCTATAAAGCATATTGACAAAGGCCTGTTTCCAAAAGCTTTCTGTAAAATAGTGCCCGATATTCTCGGCGGACAGGAGGATTATTGCAATATTATGCATGCCGACGGTGCTGGTACCAAATCATCGCTGGCATATACTTACTGGAGGGAAACGGGTAACCTGGACGTATGGAGAGGCATTGCGCAGGATGCTATCATCATGAATATTGATGATCTGTTATGTGTAGGAGCTACCGAAAATATCCTGTTGTCATCCACCATCGGCCGTAATAAACAGCTTATCCCGGGTGAGGTGATCGCTGCTATCATCAATGGTACGGAAGAGATCCTGGAAGAGCTGCGCAGTTATGGTATCAGTATTTACTCTACAGGTGGTGAAACTGCGGACGTGGGTGACCTGGTGCGGACCATCATAGTGGATTCCACTGTTACCTGCCGTATGAAAAGAGCTGAAGTTATTTCCAATCATACTATACAGGCCGGAGATGTGATCGTAGGGCTGGCGTCTTACGGACAGGCATCTTACGAGAAATTCTATAACGGTGGCATGGGCAGTAACGGACTGACCTCTGCACGTCATGATGTATTTAATAAACAGGTGGCGGAAAAGTATCCTGAGAGTTATGATCCGGGTATTCCTTATGATCTGATCTTCAGCGGAAAGAAAGCATTGACAGATAAGATCGATATACCTGGTTTTGGCCCTGTAGATGCTGGCAGACTGGTGTTATCACCTACCCGTACTTACGCTCCGGTTATCAAACAGATACTGGAGGGCTACCGTTCCCGTATACACGGACTGGTACATTGTAGTGGCGGTGCGCAGACGAAAGTACTGCACTTCATAGATAACCTGCATGTCATCAAGGATAACCTGTTCCCTGTTCCGCCATTGTTCCAGCTGATCCAGGAGCAATCAGGCACGGGTTGGAAGGAGATGTACCAGGTATTCAATATGGGGCATCGTATGGAGCTGTATGTGCCGGAAGAAATTGCTGCGGATATTATTAAGATCAGCAAGAGCTTCAATATTGATGCACAGATCGTGGGCAGGGTAGAACCGGCTGCTGCGAAGCAGGTTACTGTGCGTAGTGCGCAGGGTGAGTTTGTTTACAATTGATGATCATCCGGTTTACCGGAAAGACAAATAAAAAAAGGCTGTCAGCTTATATAAAGCGACAGCCTTTTTTGTTTCTTAGTTGTGAGAATGGAAGATTATTGCAGTTCGTAGCGGATCGGGAGATTGAACGCTACACTCACAAATTTACCATCCTGTTTGCCAGGCGTCCATTTAGGCATAGCTTCTACCACACGGATGGATTCTTCTTCAAGACCATCTCCGATCACTTTACCAACCGTTTTAGTATCAGCAATACTACCGTCGGCCTTTACTACAAATTGTACGAATACAGTGCCTGTAGTGCCTTTTTTATAGGCGGCTTTCGGATAGCGGATACTGCTTGACAGGAATTTGGCAAGTGCAGCTTGTCCGCCGTTAAATTCAGGAGGATCGGTTACAAAAGTGAAGACTTTATCATTAGCATTAACCTGCGACTGGAACGGACTAGCCAGTATGGTCTTAGCTGTATCAGGCATTTTCATATCCAGGTCCTGTTGACAGCCAATAACGAGGGCCATGAGTACAAAAACGGGGAATATTATGCTCTTCTTTATAAACGTGTGATTAGTATTATGGGTGAACAACATCAGGATGCGGCGTTTTACCGGCGCCTGGGCGAAGGTGTTGGTTAACAGCAGACGTTTAGTTTGCAGGGTCATTTGTAATAATGTCCTTGCATAGTCGTCGGGAGCGTTTTCGTCGGCAGCAGCTTTATCCGCCAGGAATTCATGCACCATTGCCAGCTCACGTTTAAAGAGATAAAAGAACGGATTGAACCAGAAGATGGCACAGGCCAGTTGCAGGAATAATTTATCTGCTGTGTGGCGGCCTTTTATGTGTTCCAGTTCGTGTTTAAGCACTTGCCTGCCTTCTTCGCTATCTGGCGTCAGTTCTTCTCCCCAGAAAATATTGTCGAAAAAGGAGAAGGTGGATTTAACCTGAGGATGCCTGATCAGTTGGTAGCTGTCAAAAGGCATCCTGTCGCCCTGTTTTGCCAGGCGTTTGATCAGGAACCAGTTGCGGATCATATTCAGGATCATTAACAATGTGATGAGACCATATATGCCAGTTATGATATTAGAAGTAGGACCAAAGCCTCCGGCCTGTTGTACAGGGTCTGTCATATACGCAACGACAGTTACCAGGGGGGCCGTGTAAGCCGGCGCTGGTGCGTTGATAAATGACAATTGCAGCAATGGCAGCAGGATGGATGCTACAGTAGCCAATAGGATGTACCCTCTGTTCCACCGGTGAAAAGGATTGTTTTTCAAAGCCAGTGCATAATAAGCATACAGGATGCCGGCACAGATCAGCATTTTAACGAGGTAAACGGTCAGCGCAATCATGGTTGTTCTTTTTTAGCGTCCTTAATTTGTTCCAGTAATTGTTCTAATTCATTGACACTGATCTCTTTTTCTTGTACGAAGAAGGATACCATGTCTTTGAAGGAGCCGGAGAAGTAGCCTTTTACAAAATGTTGCATGGTATTCCGGCTGTATTCGTCTTTGCTAATGAGGGCAAAGTATTGGTAGGATTTGCCATAAGCCTTGTAATCCACGAAACCTTTATCCTGCAGGATCTTTATGAGCGTGGATACGGTGTTATAGTGCGGTTTGGGTTCGGGCATAAGGTCTATCAGGTCTTTGACGAATGCCGGCCCTGTTTTCCATAAGGCCTGCATGACCTGTTCTTCCGCTTTAGTCAATGTTTTTACTGTTGTCATATCGTGGGCTTTAAGTACCTGAATCTAAGTTAAAACTAATAATTTAGTTTTCAAACTATTTATTTAGTTATAATCATATTAGTTGTTCGACGCTTCTTCTCTGCTTCTTCTCTGCGTCTTCTCTGCTTTGCCTCTGCCTGGCCTCTCGTATTAATCCTGTGTGATATCGACCCGGGGGTTGAAACCCCGGGCTACAAACAATTGTGTTTTGTTGATGCCCATATGCAATACGCTTTATACACCACGCATTGTTGGACCTGACCTGGAAAATAAGCTATCGACAGGTGGCTGAAACGCTTCAGGGCTGGTTGATCCAGGCATAATCCTTTAACGTATAGGCTCTTTAGGCCGTATCTACGCCGTATATTCCATATCGTTCGATATAGAAAATACGGCGTAGATACGGCCTAAAGCCCTTTTAGATATAGAGATGTATGTGGTTTCAACCATATCTTAAGGCGGGGTTGGCCCCATTCTAAAGAAATTTGGACTACATTCTATGCAGGCGGATGGTTCTGCCGGATAAATAGCTATTTTTGTTATGACTAAACCCATACGGCAGAAATGACAGAACAACCGATTATACAATTATCCAATGTGAATATCTACCAGGGGACTTCCCTGATCCTTGCTGACGTGAACATTACGGTGAACAAAGGAGAATTTGTATA